>NZ_JACHEN010000005.1 GCF_014205875.1 Anaerosolibacter carboniphilus | reverse complement strand
TATCAAAGCTAGTTGCATAAATATAGCGCCAATCAATGGATTGACGCTACACATTTTTAATTATTTCCACTGTCTACTTGACAGGGGGCAGTTCATAATGCAGTACGGGTTTATTTATATTATGGAGCTAGGATGATAGATATTCTTTCTGGAAATCGGAGATGGCCCCATTTGCCGCAGGAAATTACCGTATATTTTAAATAAATTTTTCCAAATATATTAAACATATCCAAAAAATATCCGAAAATAAATATAATGAATATTTGATAAAGGGGGAACACTTGTGAAAATCAATGAAGGTTACTATCAATCTAACTTGTATTTAAAAAAAAATATGACACCTAATACTGAAGCTAATGGGAATATTTATTCTGCTGAGAAAATTCAGAAGAATATTTCTCAAAATAAATCAGTAGATGCTTCAAATATTTGGGAAGAAATTAGCAAAGAATATGACATTCGTAACGCCTCTTTTGATGATCTTTGTACCATATCAGCTAAGTTGTATGAGGAAGATCAAATTCCTTTACTGGTTCATGGGATTCTAACTTTTAATCCGAATGAATCTCCACAATCTATAAAAGTAGATATCAATTTAACTCAAGCAAATCAGGATGGTAACAGGGATTGGATAGCAGAATATGAATCGAGATCAGAACGAGATTTAAGAATGAGCAATAATATTGGGTATATGAACAATCAAAAAATCATTAATATTCTAAAACGTTTGATATAATTGAACCATCTATAAATCTATTTTTAAGAAAGTTTATTGCAGAAAAAAACTCGCTAATTTAGATAATAGCGAGTTTTTTTATTATGAGTATATTCTTTAACGGGGAGCTTTCTAGTTCATTCTAGCATAATTTATAATTTATATTACTTAATGTAAATGGCATCAGACATTGTATTCCAAGGGTAATTTGAGGATGTATTCTGGTAAGTAAAATTTCCTGACTCATAAGAACTTGCGTCCCACCAATAGAACCATCCATCGATAATAGAATCATTATCTAAGTCTATTGCTTCTGATTGAACTACATTCAATAATACATTTCCCATTTTTGCAAATTGAGTATGTCCATATCCTAGTTCAACAGTAACGATATACATTTCATCTCCGCCATGATCTTCAATAGAAGATAGTTGATTTTCTGAAAAATACTCATATGTAGGATGTTTTGATGAAATTGCTGCATATACTTGTAGATAAGTTAATGGAGGAGCTGGTGCCATCAGCTGAAATTCTCCGTCTTCTGAAGCATGGCTTGCCTGTTCTGCTTTTAATGATTCAAGAGTCTCGCGAAGCTGCTTATCCATGTCAATAGATGTCTTTTGGAGAAGTAAAGAATTTGTAGTATCATCTTCTTTTTCATAATGTAAAGTTTCACCGAAAACATTCATAGTCATGCCTAAACAAATGATTAAACTTAGCATTATACTCCAGCCTCTTTTTTTCATAACGTATTCCTCCTCATTAAATTATTATTCGTAAGTAAAATGAAATATATTGAAAAAAAATTAGAAAGTGGATACGATAAAGCTAAAAGACTTACCTTATATGCATGTTTTTTTAAAGTCACTTAGAAGAATATTGAAAAAGAACTACAAAATGGGTATACTTAATTAGAATTCGTATGAACCTTATATGTCTGTTCCTTTATGCTTGGCGGCGAATGGAACAGTATATAAGGTTATTTTTGTTGGTAATCTTGTCCTATACATAACATCACCTCCCTTTGATTAAATAGTAAAAATATTTTACATTTTCAGTATAAACAAAAAAGTCAAATAAGTAAATAGTATTTACAATTATTTTTGTTTATGGTATAGTAGTCCTACAAAAGAATTTAGTCGTAAAGGTGTTGTGAAATAAACGTGGAGAACGTAACATTCCCAGGAGAAATTTTAAAGAAGATTAGAAGGACTTTGAAATTCCGGCAGCATGAAATTGTTGGTGGCGAGATTACCCGGAATCTGGTCAGTATCATTGAAAACAATAAAGCCAGCTTAACAAGAGACACGGCAAATATTTTAGTAGCAAATTTAAACAGACTATGCCGAGAAAGAAACATCGATTTGATACTTGAAATCAGAGACTTGTTTACAGCAGGAAGGTTTGAAGCAAAACAGAAAGCAGCTGAGTATACCCAGGTTCTAGAAGAAAAGCTGCTGACCAAAGAGGATATGGAAAAGTATCTGGAAGAGGTAAACCTGTTTTTTGGAGAATGGGATTTGCCCGACGAAAAAGCCAATATTTATGGTAGAGTAGCCGATCATTTTGATGCTAAATTTGATTATGAAAAGAGCTATTTATACCATATCAAAGCCTTTGAAAGCGCTATAAGGCTATCAAATCCAACCATAATTGTTGAATGCTTAGCCAAACTTATGGCAGTCTGTATTCGGACAGGTCGATATAAAGAAACCATTGAGTATGGAAATTTTGCAAATATCTACAGAC
The DNA here is from genome assembly GCF_014205875.1 of Anaerosolibacter carboniphilus. Taxonomy (GTDB): domain Bacteria; phylum Bacillota; class Clostridia; order Peptostreptococcales; family Thermotaleaceae; genus Anaerosolibacter; species Anaerosolibacter carboniphilus. Next base: position 185,594 of record NZ_JACHEN010000005.1, on the reverse strand, counting down.
AGGAAGTAGCAGATAAACTATTTGTAAGAATTTTATATAATGGTGCCTTGGCGGATATGTATCTTAGCCAATATGAGATAGCCATTGAAAAGATTCAAGAGATAGAAGGATTCATAGAAGAAAAGCAACTGACCAAGTATTTAGATTTAATGATTTTAAAGGCTATTTGCTATAAAAGAGATAATAATTATGAAAAAGCCCAAGACATTTATCAGGATTTAATCCCGCAACTGAAGGATGGCATGGTGGAAAATAAAGCAATGATTTTAACGAACATGCTGGAAATCTACTGTTTGCTAGGAGAGACCTCTAAAGTAGTAACTCAAATAGACGAGTTAATGCCTTTATTAAAACAAGTAGAGGGAAAGAGCCTTTATTTGTCGCAGATAAAGCTTGAAATAGGACGGGCCTATCATTATTTGGAAAAATATGATTTAGCTGAGAAATATTTATATGAAGCATTGGAATATGGAAAGAGGCTGCAAGACTATGGTAGTATAAAAAAATCTATAGACTGCCTTACAGATATGCAGCTATCAAGAGATGAACATGCAGCAAAACTGGCGTGTATAGATAGATTAAAGGGCGAGGTCCTAAGTCTAATAAGCAATAAAATGATTGATTTTCATAGTAAGTCAATTCTTCGGATCATGACTTATTACAATAATTTGAACCGATCCCAAGAATTAGATGATATATTAAGAGCATTCTATCAAGTGAAAGGGGATGAAGGTTTATATGTTTAAAAGGGGATTACTTGTGATGATGTGTATGCTTTTATTGGGTGTACATATCTGGAATGGGAATGGGAATGGGAGAGAAATCAGTAGTATTGAAAATCAAAAGAAAGTAATAATATGTGATGTAGTTCCGGGACCATGGAGTATTAAGGGATAGGGGAGATACAAAAAAACTGTAGTAAAATACTACAGTTTTTTTTGTCGAAAAACAAAGATTGAAAATTCAGATTGTTTTTGAGTGAGAGCAGGAATTTTATCTCTGGGCTTAGAAATGTATTAACTAAACTGGTTAAATATATCACAGCTTGAGATAAAAATCTGATACCTAGGAGTGTAGCTATGATACTACAAGAGAGTGGCATTACCATTCGGCAGGCTTTGGAAATGGATTGTTTGGATAAATCTAAAATCATTGCTGGACATAATGGGATTGACAATACAATTACTCGGTTGAATATCATGGCTGATCCAGATATTCTGCATTGGGTAAATGAGGGGGAACTGCTGCTTACCACGGCATATTCCTTTCGAAAAGATGACATTGAGCTCCAGAAAAAACTGATTATGGAGTGCAGCAAAAAGAAACTAGCAGGAATTGGGATAAAAATCTATCCTTATATTGATGGGCTTTCAAAAGAAGTGATAGATCTGGCAGATGCCTTGGGATTCCCAATCATAGATCTTCATTATGCCACAGCATTTACAGATATTATGACGCCTATTTTTAAGGAGATTTTCAACAAGCAAGCCACGCTTTTGCAGAGAATGGAGGCTGTCCACAATGATTTGATGGCAGTGGTCCTCAAGGGTGGGGGGATTCGAGAAATTATTAGAACGCTCAAGCAAACCATTAAAAATCCTATTATTGTAAGAGATCATCATTTCGACGAATATATTTATCATGCAGATAGAAATGAAACCATTGATTATAAACATTTGATCGAACGGAGCAGTTTATTTTTTGAAAACAACCATGAAAATAAAAAGATGGATACAAAAACGGAAAAGTTGGACATATTGGATGAACGTTCAGTTAAGAAGGTAATGATTCCAATTATCGTAAAAGGAAATGTTCAAGGGCATATTTTGGTATGGGATATCGTTCGGCCCATTAGTAATCTGGATAAGGTAGCATTAGAATCAGCATCTACCATTATCGCATTAGAATTTTTAAAAAAAAGTTCAGTGTATGAGGTTGAGCATCGATATAAGCTGGAGTTTTTTGAGAGTCTCATCTCTAGCGATGAAAGGAGAAAGGCCGCTGCTATTAGTCGAGGAAATATCTACAAGCTTGATCCCAATGGATGGTATCAGGTATTAAATATTCGCCTGCTCAATATCTGGGATTCGGATAAGAAAAAAAAGCAGGAACCATTGGATAGCTTAAAGGCAAAATTCATACTGAATCTTGAAAAGATTCTTCATCATGAGCAGTGGCATGGATTGATGATCAGTAAGGAAGAAAAAATATCTATTCTTACCATGTTTTCTAATGAAAAAGAATCCCATCATCGAACAAAAAAGTACGGAAACAGGATTGAACGATTATGCAAGGAAATCTTTAAAGAAGGAAATTTTGTGATAGGCGTAGGCAGGAATTATGGGGGGCTAGAACATGTCTATAAGAGTATGAACGATGCAGATCGGGCTATAGAAGCTGGTATACTGCTGAATAAGGACAAAATGATATATTTTGAGGACTTAGGGGTATATAAAATTCTTTGTCATGACAGCTTAAGAGAAGAATTAAATAGTTTCTATCAGCAAACCCTGGAAGCCTTAGTAGCGTATGATCGTTGCAAGAATACAGAGCTTTTGAAAACACTACAGGTCTATTTTGAAACAAATGGAAATCTAAAGAAAATGTCAGAATTACTGTTTACCCATTACAATACTATCTTGTACAGGGTGCAGCGGATCAAACAGATTACAGGTAGAGATGTTGATAATGCAGAAGATCGATTTGATTTAGAAACGGCTTTAAAAATTATGAAGATATTAAAATGTTCGTAAATAAATGCCCCTGTTCTTAAGAACAGGGGCATTTATTTATTCTTCTACCAAAGCAATGGCGCGAATAGGTGAGCCAGATCCGTCTCTTATCTTCAGCGGAAGGCCAAAAAATAAGAATCTTTGATTTAATACTTTATCCAAGTTGCAGAGATTTTCTGTATTGGTAATGTCATATTCACCGCAGATCAAGTGGCCAGAGAAGTCAATATCATCGGGATGATCAATGGCAGGTGCATCTACACCAATGTTTACAGCTCCCTGCTCAGCCAGCCATTTGGCACCCGCATAGCTTAAACCGGAATAGGTCGCCTGCCACTTGTCTGTATTGAAATGACGATCATAATGGCCCGTATATAATAAGACAATATCACCAGCTTGTAGGGTTTGACCAGATTTTGCCACGGCTTTTTCCAAGTCAGCTGGTTCAATATACCGACTAGGAGGTATGTGGGATACATCAATACAGATGGCACTGCCCCAAAAATGATGGAGAGGCATTTTATCAATGGTTAACCCAGAAGGTTTATACTCCCATACGGCATCACAATGAGTTCCTCCATGCTCACTGATCAATAGATTTCTCGCAGAAAAGCCTAGCTTCTTGCTGCCAGTCATAGACATATTTTCTTCATGGCTCATATTGGTCATGATAAAAGTTTTCTGATGCATTGGAAAAACAGACATTCCTTGATAGATTTCCTGAGAAAGATCAATCAATTTTAATCCCATACGTTTTCTCCTTTCCTGTGTGATGATTCCGGATTGCATACTATGCAACCCCTACTGTATGTATATCACCGTTTTATTATATAAAGTATTAGCTGTAAGGAAATAAATTCCTGCTTTCTATGGAAAACACAATGAATCAGAAGCACTTTCAACGAAAGCACAAAGAAAATATGGAACCATTGAAACCAGCATTATCTTGGTTCGATAAGGGTAGAAAACACGACAAAAAAAACCATGAAATTTATAGAAAGAAAACAAAAAGTGATTGTTGAAATCATGGGGGTGCCATTGTCTTTTGTAAAAAAACCACAAAGGGTTTTGTGTATATTTTGAGAATTCAATAAATATATAAAATTATGAAAAATAAACAGATAGAATAATGAGGAGGACAAGGGAATGAATGAGAAACAGTATGTTTTAGCTGTTCCAAATTTCAGTGAAGGAAGAAGAAAAGAAGTAATAGAGACCGTTGTGGATGCAGTCAGGAATATAGAAGGGGTGAGATTGGTTAGCTACGAGCCAGAACATGATTTTAACCGGACCGTAGTAACCTTGATCGGCGAGCCCCAGCCAATAAAAGAAGCACTTCTTGCTTTGGCAGGAAAAAGCTATGAATTGATCAATATGGAAGACCATCAAGGTACCCATCCAAGAATCGGTGCTCAAGACACCTTGCCAATCTTTCCATTTAAGAACATCACGCTGGATGAATGTAAGGTATTGGCTGAAGAAATCGGCGTGGAAGTGTTTAAAAGATATGAAGTACCTGTATTCTTTTCAGGGGTGAATGCACGAAATGAAGACAGAAAAGCCCTTTCCTTTATCCGTAAGGGACAATACGAAGGATTAAAGCTGGTAGCCCATACTGATGAAAGAAAACCTGATATTGGCCCTGCAGCTTTGCATCCAACGGCTGGTGCAACCATCGTGAGCGCGGATCTAGAAGGATTGACTGCATACAATGTATTTTTATCTACGGAGAATGTGGAGATTGCCAAAGCCATTGCTAAGGGTGTAAGGGGTCCAAGTGGTGGATTCTCTACAATCAGAGCTGTAGGCATCAAATTCCCCGAAAGAGAAGGAACCGTTGTATCGATGAATATGTTTGACTGCGGGGCAACACCTCTCTATCGTGCTTACAATTTCGTCAAGGATGAGGCAGCGAGATATGGTGTGATCGTTACAGGTTCCGAGATCGTAGGACCAGTAAAACTAGACTACCTACTGAACTCCTTAGAATATTACCTTGGGCTTGAAAATCTAAGAAAAGACCAAATCCTAGAAACCCATTTGATGAAGTAGAAAGAGACAGGAGACAAGAGATAAGTTGAAAGTAAAAGATCTTGACAAGAAAATACAGCTTAAAATAAAATCGCGCTAACCGCGTAACGAAGTACAGAATTTAAGTTTTAATTAAGCTAGTTATTTAAGCAGTTTCAAATTATGGTCTGATAAATAGAAAAGGGGGATAAAAAATGAAAGTGGATGTAATGGTAAAAAATGCAAGGATACCTCAAGGAGATGACACCGTACTTACCAATATTTTGGTTGCTGATGAGAAAATCATAGGCTTTGTACCCAACACAGAGGGAATAGAAGCAGCTGAAGTGATCGATGCAGAGGGACATTTAACTCTTCCAGGCTGTATTGACTCTCATACCCATATAAACGATCCAGGCTTTACCCATAGAGAAAACTTTTTAACAGGTACTTCCGCAGCAGCTAGCGGTGGGGTAACAATGATTGTTGATATGCCTTGCTGCTCTGTACCATCCGTTAGAAGTGTTGAAAATCTGGAGCATAAGCTAAACGCCATTAAAGATAAAGCCATCATCGATTACGGTATGTGGGGCGGCGTTACAGGAGAAGATGTTCGTGAAGGATGGCTTCATAATGTAAAAGAACAGGCAGACTATGGCGTCCTTGCTTTTAAAGTGTACATGACACCATCGGTGCCAACCTATCCAAGAGTAACAGACCCAGAAATGTTAGAAGCTTTTAGATCAGTTTCAGAAACTGGGCTGCCTATCGGTATCCATGCAGAAAACTTCGCAATGTGTGATTACAACGTGAAAAAGTTCGAAAAGGAAGGTCGCACGGATGGACCGGCTTGGGCAGAAGCAAGAAGTCACTTGGCAGAAAAAGTAGCCATTGAGCTAGGAATCAGCTTTGCTGAGGAGACAGGGGCTAGATTACATATCGTTCATATGAGCACTGGTGTAGGCGCTAAACTTGTTGGTGATGCGAAAAAGAGAGGGTTAGACGTAACGGCAGAAACATGTCCTCACTATCTAACTTTGAATTACCAGGATGCCATGACAGAGTTCATGCAATTTGCAAAAATTGCACCACCACTAAGATGCAAAGAAGACAATGAAATCCATTGGAAGGCATTGCGGGATGGAAGCATAGATTTCGTAGCAACGGATCATGCACCTTATGAGATTCCTACAGAGAAAGCTGCAGAAGGCATGCATATTTGGAATGCCTTCCCAGGTATTCCAGGGGTAGAAACTATGGTTCCAGTGGTTGTAAGTGAAGGCTACAACAAAGGAAGATTATCCTTAAGCCGATTGGTAGAAGTATTGAGCACAGCTCCTGCGAAGCATTATGGACTTTACCCAAAGAAAGGTGCCATGAATATTGGTTCTGATGCAGACTTTACGATTATTGATCTTGAGAAAGAATGGGTAATCGATAAGGATAAAATGTACACCATGGCCAAGTATACGCCATTCCATGGATATAAATTAAAGGGTAAACCAGTAAAAACTGTAGTTCGTGGGAAGCTCGTTTATGATGATAAAGAAGGTATTGTTGGAAGAGAAGGCTACGGTCAATTCATTAGAAGACAAAGCATTCAAAAATTAGATAAAGCAATTAAGTATTAAAAAATATGGTTAGCAGTTAGCTGTGAAAAGATTTTAAACCGCTAACTGCTAACCGCTAACAAGGGTAGGTAAGAAATTTGAATACTGAATCAACAAATGGAAGATTCAAAGATTCGGATAAACAAGCTAATAAAAGGAGGAGTTATAAATGCCAAGACATGCCATTTTGGTAATAGATATGCTAAATGATTTCGTTGGGGAAAAGGCGACGCTGCGATGCCCTGGTGGAGAAGAGATCATACCAAATTTACAAAAACTTTTTGATTGGGTAAGAAATCGAAAGGATGACGATATACACTTGGTCCATATTCAAGAAGCCCATCGTAAAAATGATGCAGACTTCCGAGTACGGCCTGTCCACGCAGTAAAAGGAACCTGGGGATCTGATATTATCCCTGAACTCTATCCCCAAGGAGATGAATATATCGTCCCCAAAAGAAGACATAGCGGATTTGCACACACAGATTTGGATTTGTATCTAAGAGAAGAGAATATGGATACCGTAGTTGTGACAGGGGTTTGGACCAATGTATGTGTAAGAAGTACTGCAGCCGATGCCCTATACAATGCATATAAAGTCATTACCTTAAGTGATGGTTGTGCCTCTAAAACAAAGGAAATGCATGAGCATGGACTCGTGGATCTTAGCATATTTACAAAGGTTATGACGATTGATGAATACATCCAAGCCTGGGAAAATGGCGAAGACCCATGGGTAGGCGGAGGAGATAAGGAAAACAAGGTGAAGTAGTCACTGAAGAAATGAGGGATTGAAATCATGCGACTGGTTGTAGGAATAACTGGCGGTAGTTGCGCCATTTATGGCGTGGCCTTGCTAAAGGCACTAGAGCAATTGAATATTGAGACCCATCTGGTAGTTTCTAGAATGGGACAGTATGTGGTAGAGCACGAGTGTGATATGAAGCTGGAAGAATTGAAAAGCCTTGCAGCTTATCATCATGACAATAATGATTTAGCAGCACCAATTGCCAGCGGTTCCTTCAGAGCTGACGGAATGATTATAGCACCCTGTTCCATGAATACCTTAGGTGCCATTGCCAATGGGATCTCTAACAATCTGGTAACCAGGGCGGCAGACGTAACGATTAAGGAGGGTAGAAAATTGCTTCTTCTTCCTCGAGAAACGCCCCTTAGCGTGATCCATTTGGAAAACATGCTAAAGCTCGCCAGGATTGGGGTGAAGATTATGCCTGCTGCACCTGGATTTTATCACCAGCCTGAGACGATTGGAGATTTAGTAAATATCATGGTTGGACGTACATTGGATCAAATGGGTATTGAACATTGTCTATCTAAAAGATGGGGAGAAGATTAAGAGTAGAGAGGAGGTAGGAGATGGAGAAACAGATGCTTAGGGCCAGCCTGGAGGAATTGGAGAAGCGAGGGCATTTGATGGTATGCAATGCAGCTGTGGACCCTAAATTTGAAATGGGTGCAGTGCTGAAGTATTTTAAAAATGAAAAGCCTATTCTGTTTAAAAAGGTGAAGGGCAGCAAAATACCTGTGGTTGGAGGGCTATTCGGAAATAGAAGCATTTATTATGAAATGCTGGATTTGACCCGTGAAGAGAGAATCGGAAGGATTGCCAACGCCATTGCCAATCCAAAGCCCACAAAGCTGCTGAAAAATGGCCCTGTAATGGAAAATATTATCACAAAAAATATCAATCTTCCGAGCATGTTGCCAATTCCTACTTTTCATGAAAAGGATTCTTCAAGTTTTATCACAGCTGGGTTGATGGTCGTAAAAGATCCAGAGAATGGGAAAAGATATATTTCTGTAAGACGGTTTCAGATAAACGGTGGTAACAGGATGAGTGCCTTGATTGCATCGCCATTGCTTACCAGGCAGTTTGAAGAACTGGAAAAACTAAATAAGCCTTTAGAGGTAGCGATTGTTCTTGGATATGATTATTCATTGCTATTGGCCTCCCAGGTCAGCAGCGAAACCTATGGAATCGACAAATATGAAATAGATAGCGCCCTTCGAGGTGAACCATTGGGATTGGTGAAATGTCACAGTGTAGATTTGGAAGTGCCTGCCCATGCCGAGTATGTATTTGAGGGAATAATGCCTCCCAACAAAAGGGAGCCTGAGGGACCATTTGGAGAACTGATGGGCTATTATGGGCCAAAGGGAAGTCATCCCATCATAGAAGTGAAGACGGTGATGCATCGAAACAGTCCTATCTTCCAAACAGCTTTCCCATGTCGAGAAGAGCATTTGTCCAATGGGTTGATCCGTGAGGTAGAGATGTTCAGCGATATAAAGAGGCTGGTGGATGTAAAGGATGTAAACGTGACTGTCGCTGGGGGGTGCAGATTCCATGCAGTGGTGTCGATCCATAAAAAATTTGAGGGTGATGGAAAAAGTGCTGTGATTGGAGCGTTAAGCAGCAGCAAGGATGTAAAGCATGTGGTGGTCGTAGATGATGATATGGATATCTTTGACAAAGATGAAGTGGAATTAGCCCTGGCCACAAGGGTGCAAGCCTCCCGGGATGTAACAATCATTCCAGGTGCTTTAGGATCTGGATTAGATCCTTCCCACCATATACAAGGGGTAACGGATAAAATGGGGATAGATGCCACAAAGCCTCTAGGTGAAGAGGGCGCTAGATTTCATCGGGCCATCATTCCACAGTTTGAGAAAGTTGACATCGATAGATATTTTCCAAATCTGAGTTTGTAATACAGTATTTAGACTACCCAAAGACTATAGTAGTCTTTAGATTTCTATACCATATAAAAAAGGTGGTTAATGAGGATGAAACAAGCCTTAGGGATATTTGAAGTTAGAAGTATGCTGGCAGCCATCCAGGCAGCAGATGCTATGGTAAAGTCTGCTAGTGTGAAAATTGTAGATTTTAACTTTGTGGGTTCGGGGATTGTTTCCGTCATCATTGAGGGAGAAGTGGCAGCGGTGAAGGCAGCTGTTGACAGTGCCATCGCTTCAGCAGGTCATCTTGCAGAAGTGATTTCCACCAACGTGATTGCAAGACCCCATGATGAAGTGGAAAAGATCCTTGGATAGAATGATGGGGTGTTCATATGGCAAATCCATTGGCAAAATCAATCCTAGGCAATATTTCGGAAAGGCTGGAGCCTAGATCTGAGCGGCTTTCAGAGAATTGTGGAAAACTCAGCCACAGAGAAGAAGAATTGTTGAAAGAGGTAATCCAAAAAAACAAAGCATCAAAAGGAAACGTTGGAATGGTAAAACCATTGAAGTGGAATGAATATCTTGAACATCATGGTAAGGAGAAAAAAATGATCCAACCAGAAACATATAAGCAACATAAAGTGATGGTGAGTTTAGAGGAATTTGGAAACCAACTTTCTAGGAAATAGTCATTATTAGGGGATTGAATTGTTTAAGCAACAAAGCTCCGTGTTGTCATTCTGAGCGTAGCGAAGAATCTCAAAGATTAAATACAGATCCTTCGCTATTGCTCAGGATGACAGGGAATTACTTTAGGAATTTGTTGTACTTACATTTGTGATACGGGCGGAGGTGTAAAATGAGAGGTGCAGCTTTGGGACTAATAGAAACCATTGGCCTTTCCACAGCTATTACGGCCTTAGATGCGGCTTGTAAGACGGCCGATGTAACCCTGGTAGGATATGAAAAGGTAATCGGCGCTGGAAAGTCAATCAGTGTAACGGTACAAATTGTGGGGGATGTGGCTGCAGTACAGGCTGCAGTGAGCGCAGGCGCCATGGCTGGTGAGCGTGTGGGCAAGGTTTTAGCTGCCAGAGTCATCCCACGGCCCCATGAGGAAGTGGATGAATTGATAAAAAGATTTGAACAGAATTTAAAGAAAAAGGATGAGAAGGAGGAATAAATATGAGTCAAGCATTAGGCATGATTGAAACCAAAGGTCTAGTAGGTGCTATAGAAGCAGCTGATGCCATGGTGAAGGCAGCGAATGTAACATTGGTAGGTTATGAGAAAATTGGATTCGGTTTGGTAACCGTGATGGTAAGAGGAGATGTAGGTGCAGTAAAGGCCGCCACTGATGCAGGGGCTGAAGCCGCCAGAAGTGTAGGAGAGCTTCATTCAGTCCACGTGATCCCAAGGCCCCATACGGAAGTTGAGAGGGTAATCCTAAAGTCAGAATAGGATATGTATCGATATAAAGGGGTGTTTAAAGCATGAGCCGTCCTCTTGTGAAGGAGATACTTACGGATATAACCAATCGCATACATGTAGAAGAAAGTAAGAAAAATGGGCAGGATACTCCGTTTGTTCTCCGAAAAAAGAAAGTTTGTGTTCTTTTTACAGGTTATGATGAACCCCTGGATCAGATCCTGCTTGAGCTAAAAAAGATCAAAAGATACGGATATCAATTAACGATTGTCCTGTCTAGAGACATAGAAAGAAATGTGGGCATAGCGCTTTTTCAGAAAGGAGTCTATCCTCAGGAGATTATTACAGAGGAGCACCAGGATCAACTGATGGACCTGATGGAAGAGATGGATATGCTTTTGATGCCTACACCTACCCAAAATGTTGCAGCCAAGCTAAGGCAAGGCATCCAGGATTCCATAGAGTCTAGACTGCTATGGAAAGCCCTATGGGATGGAAAACCTGTATGGACAGATGGCCAGAATATGAGGCTGCTAAATGGAAAACAAAGTATGAACCCAGCCTTGGTTAAAATTGTAGAGGATAATATTGCATTCCTAAAAGAATTAGGTATTCGATTGGTAGGGGACCAGGGTTATATGAAGGAAATCATCGCTTATTCTTCTACAGAGATGTCTTCTGGCGCTGAACCTCCAAATCAAATACCTAAATTTGAGGGGAAACAGGTCATTACGGAAAAAGATGTCTTGGATGTAGTGGGAAAAGTAGATCGTATTTCTATTTCGAAAGATAGTATTGTAACGCCACTGGCAAAGGATACGGCTAAGGCGAAAAAGATCAAGTTGATTCGAACCTAGTTTCCAGGAAGCAGCATAGTTTGTTTTGGTAGGGAAGGAGAAGGACCATGAAAATTGGAAGAATTATTGGAACAGTTGTAGCTACGAGGAAAGATGAACGATTAACAGGCCACAAGCTGATGATTACCCAAGGATTAGATTTGGAGGGAAATCCTGAAGGGGATGCAGTCATCGCTGTGGACACGGTAGGCGCTGGAATTGGAGAACTAGTTATCTTCACTGAGGGTACGGCAGCGCGATACGCTGCAGACAAACCCCAATCTCCCATTGATGCAGCCATCATTGGCATTATAGATAATATTGATGTTTACGAAGAGCTGCTGAAAAAAAGGAGATAGATGAAATAAGGAGGGGGATAGATGTTTAGTGCTTTGGGAATAAAAAAAGCCATTGAATATAGAGAGCTTATTGATGTATTGATGGGGGATAAGATATTTGCGGATATCGTATTGCGAGGGGGCAATGTGATCAATGTTTTAACGAGAGAGTCCTATATGGGAGATGTGGCCATAAAGGGAAAATACATTTTGATGGTGGGAGATGCATCGGATTTGATCGGCAGTGATACAACAGTGATCGATGTAGCTGGAAAGTACATCTCTCCAGGATTTATAGACTCCCATATGCATTTTGAAAGCAGCATGTTAACCATTACGGAGTTCTCCAGACTCTCCATTCCTTCAGGTACCACTACATTGGTGGCAGATCCTCATGAAATCGGAAATGCCCTAGGGCCTATAGGAATGAAGGCTATGGCGGAGGAAGCCAGTGTAGTACCTAACCATGTGCATTTGGTGGTACCCGCCCTAACGCCTGATTGTCCAAGCTTGGAGACAGCTGGATATGATATTACATCAAAGGACATGGAAGAAATACTAAACTACCCAAATGTTATTGGAATTGGAGAACTACAAGGATTTAGCAATGCCAGACATGTATATAGAAATACACCGGAAATCATAACGGATCTGGTGGCATCCACGATCTATGCCCGCAGTATCGGGAAAATCGTAGATGGCAATGCCCCAGAACTCTTTGGCAATGAATTGGCCGCCCACATCATTGCCACGGGCGGAAAATGCTCTTGCCATGAAACCACCACAAAAGAAGAGTGCGTTGAGAAACTGCGGCAAGGCGTTTACGTATTTATGCGGGAAGGCTCCACCCAAAAGAATATGGCAGAATGCATCCGAGCTGTCACAGAAGAAGGATTGGAGTCAAGAAGGTGTATCTTAGCCACCGATGATATGGTGGCAGAAGATTTGGAAAAGCTTGGACATATGAACGAAATTGTAAGAAGGACCATCGCCCAGGGTGTAGACCCCATCGAAGTCATACAAATGGTAACCATCAATCCTGCCACTTATTTTGGCCTTGAGGATAGGGGTTGTTTGGCACCAGCAAAGCTGGCCGATATTGTCATCATTAATGATCTTACCAATATGACTGTTGAAGGTGTCTTTTTGGAGGGAAGATTAGCGGCTATACAAGGGAAACTGCTTTTGGATATTCCTCAGTATACTTATCCAGATGCTGTAAAACAGTCAGTGAAACGAAAGCCCATATCTGAAGAGGATTTAGCCATTGAAGCAGATGGTACAAAGGCTACCATACGCTGTATCGAGCTGATCCCTGATCAAAATCTATCTGAATGCCTAGAGTTTGAATTGAACGTACAAAAAGGATTGGTACAGCCAGATATCCATCGAGATATTTTGTACATTGCTTGTGTAGAAAGGTATGGCAGGAATGGAAATATTGGAAAGGCCTTTGTACAAGGTTTTGGACTGAAAACAGGGGCCTTTGCAGAAAGCGTAGCCCATGATACCCATAATATCATCGTGGTTGGAACGAATTTAAAAGATATGACTGCAGCTGTGAATCATGTCATTGAGATGGGTGGAGGGATTGCCGTTACAAAGAATGGTCGCGTGATGAATGACATGAGGCTCCCAGTAGGTGGCTTAATTACCGATGAATTGTCTGGTCATGAGGTAAGTGAGAAAATAGCCGCCTTAGAGCATTCTGTAAAAAGCGAACTGGGTGGAAAAGTCCATGCACCTTTCATGCATCTGTCTTTCCTGGCTTTATCCACGAGCCCCAAATGGAAGATTACGGACAAGGGATTGATTGATGTGAATAATTTTACTGTTTTACCGGCAGTGAAGCAATAATAGTTGGTTTTATGCAATGGGTTTAGCATTTACTGATGGATATATATCGTAGAATCCATTGGTGAATGATATTTACTCTGACAGCATATGAAGGGCCTATTCTCAATTCCCCTAGACAGCATAGGCAAATATTGAAAAGAGAGGAGGGAAACAGAGGCAGCGTTCATTCCAAAAAAATTAAAATATTAAAGGGGGTCAAGGAATGAGTACACATGCAAAAACTGAGCCACAGGGTTTTCTACAAAGAACCTTTAAACTCAATGAACACAAGACAAATGTAAAAACAGAAGTGATGGCCGGGATTACAACATTTATGACGATGGCCTATATTATCATTGTAAATCCTGACATTTTAAGTGCCACAGGTATGGATAAGGGCGCTTTATTTACAGCTACATGTTTAGCATCCGCTTTTGCAACTTTAATCATGGCATTTTATGCGAACTATCCTTTTGCATTGGCACCTGGTATGGGATTAAATGCATTTTTTGCATTTACAGTGGTCCTCGGAATGAAATATTCATGGCAGTTTGCATTAACCGCAGTTTTTCTTGAAGGGATTGTTTTTATTTTGCTTTCATTCTTCAATGTCCGGGAAGCTATTATCGATTGTATGCCGATGACATTGAAAAATGCAGTGAGTGTAGGTATTGGTCTCTTTATCGCTTTCATCGGATTATCCAATGCAGGAATCGTTGCAGCCAATGAGGCAACGAAAGTAACCTTAGGCGATGTAACAAGCCCTGCTGCATTGTTAGCGCTCATTGGTATTGTGATCACGGGAATTCTGTTAGCAAAGAATGTGAAAGGCGCCTTATTAATCGGTATTATTGCTACAACGATTATAGGTATTCCGTTAGGTGTTACCCAAGCACCGGCAGGTTTGATCAGTGCGCCACCATCCTTATCTCCAATCGCATTTCAGTTGGATTTTAGTAAGTTATTGAGTCTAGATATGTTTGTGGTTATGTTTACATTTTTATTTGTAGATATCTTTGATACAGTTGGTACGCTGGTTGGGGTTTCATCCAAGGCGGATATGCTGGACAAAAACGGGAAACTGCCAAGGGCAAAGAAGGCTCTCCTGGCAGATGCATTGGGAACTACCTTTGGTTCCCTCATAGGAACAAGCACCGTAACGACCTATGTAGAGAGTGCTGCTGGCGTTGCAGAAGGCGGACGCACAGGATTAACCTCTTTAACAACTGGTATATTGTTCCTCATCGCGCTGCTTTTCTCTCCATTATTGACCATTGTACCCAGTGCAGCAACAGCACCTGCTCTTATTCTTGTAGGATTATTTATGATGTCACCAGTTATGAAGATCAATCTGAATGACTATACAGAAGCTATCCCAGCATTTTTGACGATTATCATGATGCCTTTAACTTACAGTATCGCAGAAGGAATTGTTTTCGGTATCTTAGCATATGTCTTCCTTAAGGTCTTAACCGGCAGAACGAAGGATCTTTCGTTGCCAATGTACATTTTAGCGATATTATTTATTGCAAAGTTTGTGATGTAATAGGTTATTCAGTTCCCCTATCCCAGTCAAGGGATAGGGGAACAATATAATATGGAGATCTATGATGTATGGATAGATGGGATCCATTTATGATAGATCGCTATATGGACAAAAGGGGGAGGAAGTAAGATGACGGCAAAAACGCTACTTATTCAAAATGGTACAGTGGTTACCATGAACAAAGGAAGAGAAATCAAAGAAGCGGATATTTTCATTCGGGGGGATCGAATCGAAGCCATAGGAGAACATATGGAGATAGAAGCTGATGAGCGGATAGATGCCCATGGAATGGTTGTGATACCGGGGTTGATTCAGACCCATGTGCACTTGACACAGACCTTATTCAGAGGGCAGGCCGATGATTTGGAGCTTATGGATTGGTTGAAGAAAAAAATATGGCCTTTGGAGGGCAGCCATACAGAAGAATCCAATCATGTTTCTGCAAAGCTGGGCATAGCAGAATTGATAAAGGGCGGAACCACAGCCATCATCGATATGGAGACGGTAAATCACACAGAAGCTGCCCTAGAAGCATTGCTTTCATCTGGCATGAGAGCTCATATCGGAAAATGCATGATGGACTATGGAAAAGGTGTCCCTGCTAGTCTAATGGAGAGCACAGATCATTCTATAAGAGAGAGTGAGAGACTATTGAAGGCTTGGCACGGAAAGGATAATGGCAGAATTCAGTATGCTTTTGCACCAAGATTTGTAGTTTCCTGTACCGAGGAGTTGCTGTTGAGGGTTCGTGATTTGGCACGGGAGTATGGTGTTATGATTCATACCCATGCATCGGAAAACCAAGGAGAGATCGCCTTGGTGGAAAAGGATCGAGGTATGAGGAACATTATCTATTTGCATAAATTAGGGTTAACAGGTGAGAACCTTATTCTTGCCCACTGTATATGGCTAGATGATGAGGAAATGAAAATATTGGCAGCTACAGGGACAAAGATCGCCCACTGCCCAAATTCTAACCTAAAATTAGCTTCAGGAATTGCTAAAATACCGGAACTGCTGGACATGGGTGCAAATATATCCATTGGAGCAGATGGTGCTCCTTGTAATAACAATTTGGATATGTTTAAAGAAATGCGGAGCGCAGCACTTATCCAAAAAGCGAGATTGTTCCAGCCAACGGTGATGCCTGCCCACAAAGTATTTGAGCTGGCAACCCTGGGAGGTGCCAAGGCCATGGGATTAGAACATGAAATCGGCAGTATTGAGGAAGGAAAGAAAGCGGATCTGGCAATCTTGGATTTAGGTGATATCCATACGGCGCCCAATGATGGTGTAGATATCGTATCTCAGCTGGTATATTCAGCCATAGCTCAAGATGTAAGAACAACGATTATTGATGGCAGGATCGTCTTGAAGGATCGAATACTTACCACAATGGATGAAAAAAGTATCAGAAAAGATGTAAATCGAGTTATTTTACAGCAGATGGAGAGGGCAGGGATTTCATAAAGGCTTGTATATTGTGGGAATCTTTGAATAGGAAGGGAATGAGGATGTGATGATTACAAAATGTATTAGACCATCAACTCTGGGGGAGGCCTTGGAGGTATTAAGCCAACAGGGAAATAATGGACAGTTGATTGCGGGAGGTACGGATCTAATGATTGAGATCAGGCACCACCAATACGGGAAGAATACCTTAATCGATATTTCACATCTAAAGGAGCTTCGTTTTATCGAGATCGGAGAGCAAGAGATTTCCATAGGGGCAGGGACGCGATTTTCAGATATTGTAAATCATCAGGAAATGAAGGCCATATGCAAAGGATTGTGGGAAGCGTGCAAATCCGTTGGTTCTCCCCAGATCAGAAATGCAGGAACCATCGGAGGGAATATATGCAACGGTTCTCCAGCGGCAGATTCGGTACCACCCCTTTTGGCCTTGGATGCCCAAGTAACGATAAAAAGCAGCAAAAAGACGAGGACCACAGCATTGAAGGACCTTTATATGGATAAGGGGAAGATTGCCTTAGAAGCCGATGAATTATTGCACACTATAAGATTTAGAAAACCTCAGAAGGGTGAATCTATTTCCTTTGAAAAACTAGGTTTGCGAAGGGCATTGGCTATTGCCAGATTGTCCTGCGCTGTCTTTATCTCCCTTGAAGAAGGAGATAAAATCAGAGAGGTTAGGATTGCCACGGGAGCCATGGGACGTTATCCCCAGCGGGAAGAGGGAATTGAGCGTCTTCTCATGGGGGAGACGCTTGATGAGCCATTGATAGAAATGGGTATTCAGGAACTCTCCCATATTGCAAGACTACGGCTTGGTAGCAGGCGTTCAGCAGCTTTTAAATGTGAAGCAATACAAGGATTATTCGACAAGGCGTTAAAAAGGGCAGCGAAGGAGGCAAAATCCCATGATTTCTATTCATTTAATGGTTAACAATCAAGAATATCATGTAGAGGTAGAGGAAGACTTACGGCTCATCGATCTGCTTCGAGAAAAGCTGATGCTAACAGGCACCAAGGAAGGCTGCGGTGAAGGAGAATGTGGTGCCTGCACCATTATTATGGATGGAAAAACAGTGAATTCTTGCTTGGTGATGGCCTTTCAAGCCGATGGCAGCAGGATTACCACCATCGAAGGTATCTCAAAAGATGGGGAGCTTCATCCTATACAACAGGCGTTTTTAGATGTGGGGGCAGTACAGTGTGGCTTTTGTACGCCTGGAATGGTATTGTCAGCGAAAGCTTTGTTGGATGAGAGTCAAGATCCTGATCGTCAGCAGATCCGAGAGGGAATCTCAGGAAATTTATGCCGTTGTACAGGGTATAATAAGATTATTGATGCCATTGTATTGGCATCATCTTATATAAAGGAGGGGCAGAAAGATGAAACCTCTTCAAGTGGTAGGGCATAGAATTCTTAGAATAGATGGGAAGGCAAAGGTCAAGGGGACTGCCTTATATCCTCAGGATATTTTCATGGAGGGGATGCTGTATGGTGCAACTCTTCGATCTACAAAACCCCATGCTTTCATAGAAATTGATACAGAGGAAGCAGCAAGAGTGCCAGGGGTCATAAGAATTTTAACTGCAAAAGATGTGACAGGACATAACCATCATGGGGTCCTGTTTAAAGATCATGATGTGTTTTGCAGGGAAAAGGTGAGACGGATTGGAGACCCTATGGCCTTTGTTATTGGCACCAGTGAAAAAATTGCAAAGGAAGCCCTTGGAAAGATAAAAGTGATTTATAAAGAAATTCCTGGCGTGTTTGATCCTGTAGAAGCTATGGATGAAAAGGCGCCTAAAGTCCATGGGGACAGCAACATCGTGTATCACTACAAGTGTAGGAAAGGGAATGTAGATGAGGCGTTTAAAATGTGCCATGTGATTGTGGAACGAGAGTACAAAACCTCCATGGTGGACCATGCATTTTTACAACCCGAGGCTGGGATTGCCCATATGGATGATGCCGGAAATGTAGTGGTATTGGCAGCAACCCAGTATCCCCATTTTGATCAATTGGAAGTGGCAGAGGCCTTGGGTCTCTCTACAGAAAAGGTGAAAATTATCAACCCGGCTGTGGGTGGTGCGTTTGGAGGACGAGAAGACATTACCATGCAAATTCATTTGGCCCTTGCTGCATATCTGACAGGGAAACCGGTGAAGGTGGTCTATGGACGAGAAGAGTCCTTTTATGCCCATTCCAAACGACATCCTATCAACATGAAATATAAGACAGGTGCTACGAAGGATGGAAAGCTTTTGGCTATGGAAGCTATCCTCGTAGGAGACACAGGAGCCTATGCATCCTGGGCCATCAATGTTATGCGGAAGGCGGGCGTCCATGCGCCAGGGCCCTATGAGATTCCCCATGTGAAGGTAGATAGTTATGCTGTTTACACCAATAATCCCTTCTGTGGCGCCATGCGAGGGTTCGGTGCCACGCAAACACCCATCGGGTCAGAGCAGCAGATGGATATCCTTGCGAGGGAATTGGGAATGGATCCGATACAATTCAGATTGATGAATTGCCTCCGTGTAGGCAGTGAAACGGCCAATGGACAGATTCTTCACGAAAGCGTACCCCTTGCCCAGTGCATTGAGACTGTGAGGGATCGCATGTTTCAGGAATTGAGGTGATTGGATGAAAAAGAGAGGACGGGGTATTGCATCTGTCCACTATGGGACGGGCTACGGCAACGGATTTCCCGATGTATCCACAGCCAGGGCAGAGGTAAGCAAGGATGGAAGCATTATCATCTATATTGGTGCAACAGAGGTTGGTCAGGGCGCAAAAACGATCTTTTGCCAAATGGCTGCCGAAATATTGGGCGTAGAGACCTATGACATCCACTTCGTTTGCGAAGATACTTCGCAAACACCGGATGCGGGGACAGCTGCCGCCAGCCGACAGACCTATAATTCAGGGAATGCTGTAAAAAAGGCAGCAGAATCCCTACGGCAAATGTTGGTTGAACGGGCCCAAAAGCATCTCCAACTCAATTCAATCCATGATTTAGCGCTAGAGGATCACTGGATTTATTTGAAGGATTATCCGAAGAAAAGAGTACACTTTAAGGATCTAGCAGGAGAAGGGACCCTTCTTGTGGAAGAAACCTTTACAGCCCAAACGGTGAAGATGGATGAGGAGACAGGGGAAGGGGCACCCTATTGGCCTTATACCTTCTGCTGTTATGGCGTAGAGGTTGAGGTAGATACAGAAACAGGAGAGATTCAAGTGATTAGGGGCGTCTGTGCTCAAGATGTGGGAAAGGCCATTAATCCAGAACTCATCGAAGGACAAATCGATGGAGGTTTTGCCATGGGATTGGGGTATGGTTTGATGGAAGATCTAGGTTTGTCCAATGGAGAAATTAGGCATAGTCGATTTGCCAATTATTTGATTCCCACTGCATTGGATGTGCCAGAGCTGGAGAAATTTATCATCGAAGATCTCTCATCCACAGGGCCCTTTGGTGCCAAAGGGATTGGAGAACCTGTCATGATTCCTGCTGCACCTGCCATCTTGAATGCAATTTATGATGCCATTGGTATCCGGTTTTATGAGATTCCCGTAACCCCAGAGAGGGTATTAATAGCTATAAAAGAGGCTCAAAAGGAGGAAAAACATGATACATGATTTAAAAGACAGGATTGATATGGCTGCGGGGAGAAAAAAAGCGCCTTTGGTGTTGAAAAACTGTCAGATTATTAATGTATTTACCGAGGAAGTTTTTCAAGGAGATATTGCCATCTCAGGGGAAACGATTGTAGGAATCGGAAGCTACGAAGGGGAAGAAGAAATAGATTTGATGGGAAGGTATGTGGCGCCAGGTTTAATCGATGGGCATGTCCATATCGAATCCTCCATGGTGACGCCAGGTCAATTTGCCAGGGCCATCGTGCCTAGAGGAACCACCACCATTATTGCAGATCCCCATGAAATTGCCAATGTTTGTGGATTGGAAGGCATTCGATATATATTAGAGGAGAGTCAGGAACTTCCATTGAACGTATTTATCATGCTACCTTCATGCGTCCCCGCCACATCTTTTGAAAACTCTGGTGCTGTACTGGATGCCGAAAAGTTGAAAGAACTTATGGGTCACCCAAGGGTATTGGGACTGGGAGAATTGATGGATTATCCAGCTGTTATCAATGGTGAGCAGATGGTATTAGATAAAATTCAAATTGCAGGGAACAAGCTCATCGATGGACATGGACCTGCCATCGCTGATCAGGCCCTCAATGCCTATGTCATGGCAGGTACAAAAACGGAGCATGAGTGTTCAACGTTAGAGGAAATGAAAGATCGTTTGCGACTGGGTATGTATATACAAATCCGAGAGGGCTCCGCGGCAAGGAACCTGGAAGAATTAATTCGGGGCGTTACAAAGGAAAATTTAAGAAGATGCTTGTTTTGTACAGATGACCGTCATCCTGAGGATATTTTGGTACACGGACATATCGATAACAATATACGAACGGCCATAAAAAATGGATTCCATCCTATTTCAGCCATAAGACTTGCCACGTTAAATGCAGCGGAATGCTATGGCCTCAAGGGGATGGGCGCCATCGCGCCGGGGTACAAAGCGGATTTGATTGTGGTAGAAGATTTGCAGCAGTTCAATGTGGTAGAGGTATACAAAGAGGGGAAACTGGTGGCCCGAAATGGGAAGGCACTGTTCCAGGTAGAGGCCCATCAAAATCCTGCCGTATTGAATACCGTCAATATCAGCAAGGTAAATAGAGAAAAATTGGAAATTCATATGGCGTCGGATATTGCCAATGTCATTAAGATCTTACCCCATAGCCTGTTGACGGAAAAGGTTGTGCGGAAAATTGAAACAGAGGATGGAAAATTTAAATTCCACAATCGCTTGGATATTTTAAAGATGGCTGTGATCGAACGTCATAGGGGAACAGGAAATATAGGTTTGGCCCTAGTAGAGGATTTCAAACTGAAAAACGGTGCCATCGCGTCTACTGTGGCCCATGATTCCCATAATCTCGTGGTCATTGGTGACAATGATGATGATATCATGGCCGCCATTGAAGAGATTGAAAGATGCGGCGGAGGCATTACAATCTGCTCAGAAGGAAAGGTACTGAAGACATTGTCTTTGCCCATTGCTGGCCTAATTTCTGATCAGACCATTGAGACTGTAGACATTCAATTGAAAGAGATGATGGAGGTTGCCCGCAGCCTAGGGGTCAATAAAAATGTAGATCCATTCATGACACTATCATTTTTAGCCTTGCCTGTGATTCCGTCCATCAAATTGACAGATATGGGATTGTTTGATGTGGAGACCTTCAATTTTATGAATCTGAGTGTACAGGAGTAAAGAAGGGAATCCATTGAAGGATTCTACAGCGATGACGTAATAAATGAACGATGTGTTATAATCGTAGGGGCGTGCATTTCACGTCCGTTTTTGTTGACAATGAACTATTCTCTGACGCCCAATGGGCGCCTCTACGGCATCGAACTTATATTTATTTTCAACAATTGAGGATATAATAGGGCATAAAATACCCTGACCCATCATGATGGGTCAGGGTATTTTCCTTTTTTTGGTGGAAAACAGTCATATCAAGGACATTTTAAAATAGAATACAATAGGGAAAATGTCTTAGGTATAAGCCTAAGAAATGTGGAGGGGATGGAATGGAGATTTATACTGTACAGTCAGGTGATAGCCTATGGAAAATTGCCCAAAGATTTGGTGTATCCATAGAGGCCATTACCTGGGTCAATGGAATAAATCCGCAGCAAAGTCTAATTATCGGTATGAATCTTGTCATACCTACAGATGAAAAAATAAATATCATGGATTTTACCGTAAGACCTGGTGATACCCTCTGGGCTATTGGCCAGCGATTTGGAGTGGACTATCTGGAAATTGCTCGTATCAACAACATACGTCCTCCATATCCTTTGACCGTTGGACAAAGGATCCAAATACCCGTTCAAGGGGAGGTATATATTGTAAAAGCTGGTGATTATCTATGGAGTATTGCCCAAAGATTTAATACTTCTATAAACAATCTTATTGTATGGAATAATTTGTCTTACCCCTATATCCTTTATCCTGGTCAACGTTTACTTGTCAGCGTACAGAGAGAAACCCCTGCTGCGGAAAAGACAACCGTGGAGATATTAGGCTATTATAACCCTACGGCTGTACAAGATAAGACATATATTATCAATGTATTGGGGGATTATCTTACCTATCTTGGCATCTTCGAATTTCCTTTTACGGAGACCGGAGAAGTGATAGGCACCATCGATAATGAGATCCTGGAGGCAGCCAGAAACAAAAATGTTGCGGTGTTACCTGTTTTAACCAACATTGTTCGTGGAAATTTTAGCAGTGAATTGGGAAGAACTGTATTATCTAGTGAGACCCTTCGCTCCAATTTAATAAACAATATTATGGCACTGTTACAGCAGTATAATCTTATAGGAATCATTATTGACATAGAAAACTTATATCCAGAAGATCGTGGAATATTCACCGATTTCATTCGTATTCTTTCCGATACCTTGCATAGAAATAATAAGATCCTGATCTTGAATATGCCTGCCAAGTGGGAAGAATGGGCTGAAAGGGAATGGGTGGGCTTCTTTGATTATAATGCCCTAGGACCAATGATCGATATAGCTGCCATCATGACCTATGAATGGGGATGGCAATCCGGTCCACCCAGGGCCACGGCACCTTTAGAATATGTGAAGCGAGCCTTGGACTACGCATTGAATAACAATATCCCTAGAAATAAAATTCAGTTAGGGTTGACCCTTTACGGCTATGACTGGGAGCTGCCTGATACCCCCGAAAACTTAGCAAGAACTGTAACTCTTCCTATGGTATGGGATATAGCAAGAACCTATGGTGGTAGTATTGGATTTGACAACGATGTGAAACAGCCCTATCTAAACTATGTAGACAGCCAAGGAAAGACCCATATGGTATGGTTTGAGGATGCTCTAAGTCACTACTATAAATATCAGCTGCTAAAGGAGTATCAATTAATGGGTGCTTTCTATTGGATTCTCAATCTGCCCTTCCCTGCCACCTGGTACATGTTGAGCCAGCTCTTCGATATTAAGAAATTATAACAAAGAAGAGATTTAAGCAATCGCTTAAATCTCTTCTTTATCTTCATTTTCCCTTCTTACTTTGAGACGATTGACAACTTTTCGAACACCTTCTACCCCCATGGCAATTTCTTTGGCCATTTCCATCTCATGACGGCTGTTTACAAAACCATTCAAGGTTACGCGTCCGTGAACCACCGTATGAATAATGTCAGGGTAGTTTAAGGCGGTGGTGCTAAGTGCCTGAGTGACGCGACTATTCAATGTGGCATCATCATAGGCAACATCATCAGAAACTTCGATATTATTGACCACATCCTTAATACCTCGGACTTCCGAAGCAACGGACATGGCGGTATGGGCGTCCATCAGAGTTTTTGTGTTACCGATAAGGTTTGCTACCCCATCTTCTACCTTCACGCTTACACCGACCAGATCCTCACTGCGCTGGCCATTCATGAGACGATTGAGCACTTCTTTTTCCATATGTTTATCAGTGATATTGCTGTCCATGGCAACGGTAATCTTATTTTCGATCTTTCTTACACCATCTATGGACTTTACAACACTTTCAGCCATTTTCTTTTCAGCAAGGACGTCTACCATGCCATACATGTGAACATAACCATCCTTACAAAACAGATTGATATCCATGGCGCTGGCTTGCATTTTTTCTTCTAGCTGATCTTTTGCCAAGTCAACGATTAAATCGTCCTTCCCAGGAAGCTTATCATTTTTTATTTTGTTTTTCCTTTTCTCATCCATTCCATTTCACCCTTTCTTGGTCTTTAAAGTATTTTTCCACAAATAAAGAAGAAACATGTAATCATCCTACGGATGATCAAATACTATATATTTTTTTGAATGATAAGCTTGCTTTCAGATACAATTGCTCACTTTTGGGTTTATGAAAATACATGGGATGAAAAAATGGAAATATGTAATCGCATTTGACAAAATTCGAAGAAAATTGACAATAGTTTCACGGAATGTTAAACTATTATTGTATGTGTTACAATAGTTTGGTAAATTTGTTATTTAAATGATATTAAAATTTTTTTAAAAAGAGAACCATTAGTGTCGATAAAAGGCAAACTTATTGAAAGATAAGGACGCAAAGCCATGGGTCTAAGGAAGTCTACTTCTATGATTGCCAGGTTGCCGAGGAAGCGATATCCGCTTTTGTTTATATGGGGATATTCAAAGGCACCTGAAATTCAGGTGCCTTTATTTAATGTCAATCAAGCGGAGGAGGGTAGTGACAAGAGCTTAAGAAAAAGAGAAACGATGCTTTACTCTAATATATCAAAAGGAGCGAATATACATGAAAAGAAATTTCAATATTTTTTCTAAATTGATTATTTTTTTCCTAGCACTAGTCATTATTCCACTTTCTATCTCCAATTATATGGGACTGAACAAGTTTACCAATGCTTTAGATACGCAGTCGGCAAGTTCGATGCAGACTTTAGCTACTGAAAAAAAGAAACTATTGGATCAACTATTAAAGAATGTAAAGGAAGAGTCCTTTATCTTATCAAAAGACTTGGAAGCCATAGATCTGTTAAAGGATATACAGAGCGGAAATGCGAATCCAGGGGAGATTGAAAACCACAGGGCCTTATTGGGAAGTTACCTGAAAGCAATATTCGATCAGAGCGAAGGTATGTTTGAAAACATCTTTTTCGTAGACAATGCGGGGCTGATTACTGCTGACGGAATTGGTGGGGTCTCTGTTGGTGTGGATATCAATAGCTATAACTATTATAAGGAAGTTCTTTCAACAAAAAAGCAGTGCTTTGATGATGTTATCCTCTCACCCGTATCGGGAAGACCTGTATTGGTTCTGGGAACGCCCGTCTTCGATGAAAACAACCAATTAATCGGAGTATTTAATATGGCCATGGAATTCAATAAGATCACAGAAATGCTAATTCAGCGAAATGAAGGGGAAAAATTCAACTATTACATATTAAATAAGGATGGCTTGGTCATTGCCCATGAAAACAAAGAAAACGTTTTTAAATTTGATTTTGCACAGGGTGAGGAAACCCTTCAAAAAGCTTTTGCAGAAATGAAAAGCCAGAAAGATGGCGCTACAATATATACGATGGACGGGGTAGAAAAGCTGGTTGCCTTTACCCAGCATGGAGAAAAGGGATGGTTTATCGCAACAGCGATTAGCGTCAATGATTATCAAGCACCTATCAATGCAATTCGCCGTGACCTACTGCTGATCGTTGCATTATGCTTGGTGGGGGCAAGCGCTGTGGCCTACTTCGTGAGCAAATCCTTGGCCAATCCATTGAAAAAATTATCTCTTCATGTGGATGATGTGGCAAAGGGGAACTTGAGCGTCAAGATTGAGAACATCAAGTCAAGGGATGAGATTGGAAAATTAAACACCAGTTTTCAAATAATGATAGGCAGCTTAAAAGAAATTATTGCCAATGTGGTGCAACAGGGGACGGCAGCTAAGGAAACCTCTGAAAAGACAGGGATGGCCTTCCATGAACTTCAAGGGGTAGTAGAGAATATCTCAGCTACGATTGAAGAAATTTCAGCCGGAATGGAGGAATCTGCAGCATCAACCCAGGAGATTACTGCTTCAACAGAGGAAGTGAGCGCAGCGATATCCATCATGGCGAAGAAATCTCAGGAGAGTACAAAAGATACCGTAGAGATGAACAAACGGGCAGAGGAATTAAAAGAAACTGCTGTAAAATTGAAGGAGAATACAGAGAAGATATTGAATACAACAAAATATGATTTAGAGGCTGCTATTGAGAAATCAAAAGTAGTTGAAAAAATAGAAGAGTTGACAGGGGCTATCATGGCCATATCAGAACAAACCAATCTTCTGGCATTGAATGCTGCCATTGAGGCTGCTCGGGCAGGAGATGCAGGAAAAGGTTTTGCGGTTGTGGCTGAAGAGGTAAGAAAGCTTGCAGAAGAGTCTTCGAAAACTGCTGTAAATATCAAGGGGATCATAGAACAAGTAACCCTGGCTGTGAGGGATCTAACAAATAGTTCCAATAGTTTGCTGTCTTTTGTAGACAAGGATGTACAAAACAACTATGAATTCCTGTTAAAAACAGGAGAACAGTACAATGCAGATGCTCAGAAAATATCGATGGTGATGGGAGAATTTGATCGAGCATCTCAGGATATCAATAGCATGGTGGATCAGATTGCTACTACCATTAGTGAAATTGCTATTTCTGTCAACGAAGGAGCATCAGGAACGACCAATATCAGTGAGAACATCGGGGGGCTAGTGGATAAGACAGCGGAAATCAAAGAAATGTTCGATGAAAATACTAGAAGTGCAGAGCAGCTGAATGAAATGGTGAAGAAATTCCGCATCTAGTAAAAATAAATGCATGTAAGCAACAAAAGGGGGACATAAAATGAGAAATGGCGAAAAAATAATGGAAATTCTTTCGCAGAAGGGGTTGCCAGGAAAAAATCACAAAGAAGGTGGCATGACGCAAAGAGAGGTAAAAAAGGAACCAAAGGAGCGGACGAAATATCTAAGAGATATCTACTACGATACGTTGTCCACTTCCAATGTAGAATTTCCTTACTGGTATACGAGAAAATGGAATGAATTGGATGGAGAAATCTCCGTGATCCGGAGGGCGGAGGCATTGAAATGTGCCTTTTCCCACTTGACACCTACCATTTATCCTAAAGAAAAATTGGTGATGCAGAAAACAAACTACTATCGTGGTTCTTTCCCAATGCCTTGGCTTTCAGAGGGTTTCTTCGTAGCAAAGGAAGACGAACTATATCAAGAAGCTTTGAACAGAGGAAGTGCCAGTGCTGATGAGTTGAGTAAATTTGGTACTGGAGGAGGAAATGTTACCCAAAGCTTTGGTAAAGTTGTCTCCATCGCAGGGAAATTTGGTATGAGACAGGAAGAGATTCCTGTGCTGACGAAGCTTTCCAGAGAATGGGTAGGTAAATCGGTGGAAGACCTTGGACATAAATATGAGCAGATGGTGCCGAATTATCAAATTAAAGAAAATATCATGAAGACATTAATCTGTATGTTTGATTCTGGCTACACATTACCCCAGGGAAGAGAAGTCATTAACTATTATTATCCTTTGCAGTATGGTTTTGATCAGATCATAGAGATGGCGGAGGAATGTAAGCAAGCAGTGGCTGGAAATGCTGGAGGCGATGGCATTACTGGTATGGATCGACTGTATTTCTATGAAGCTGTGAAGCTTGTGGTGGAAGGGATGCAGAATTGGATATTGAACTATGCCAAGGAAGCAGAAAGACTATCAAAAGAAACGGAAGAAGATAAACAAAAGAAAGAATATGAAGAGATTGCCGACTGTCTGAAATGGATTGCCCATCATCAGCCTAGAACTTTTAGAGAAGCGCTGCAAATGATCTATACTTTACATATTGCTGTGCTGAATGAGGATGCCATTTCTGGACTATCCCCAGGAAGGGTAGGTCAGGTGCTATATCCTTGGTTTGAACAGGATATGGAGGCTGGTAAGATAACAGAAGAGGAAGTCTTAGAATTATTAGAGCTCTACCGTGTAAAAATGACTTGTATCGACTGTTTTGCTTCCACTGGGGTCGTAGGAGGTGTTCTTTCAGGAAATACCTTTAACAATCTGAGTTTAGGTGGTTTGACAAAGGAAGGAAACAGCGCTGCCAATCGATTGGAGATGTTGATTCTCGAAGCAGGTATGACATGTGAATCCACTCAGCCGACTTTATCCATTTTATACGATGAAAAGCTGCCAGAGGAATTCTTACTGAAGGGTATTGAGTGTAACAAAACAGGGGTAGGTTATCCAGCATGGATGAACAATCAGATCGGTGTTCAATTCCTCATGGGCCAATACGGTGAAGAGGGGATGGATTTAAAAGAAGCAAGGTCTATTGCTATTGGAGGCTGTCTTGAAACTTCTCCGTGCTGCTGGAAGGAATTGACCCTAAATGGCAAAACCTACAGTATACCAGGAGGGGCAGGACAGCCAACCAGTGTAGGGGTACACTTTATCGCCAATCCAAAAATACTGGAGTTGGTTTTAACCAATGGTTATGATCATAGAACGAACATTCAGGTGTATCCACCCCATAATAAGGCATTGAAATCCTATGAGGAGTTGTGGGAGACTTTCCAAGACTATTACCGCATTACTTGTGACTGTTTGGCAAAGACAAATAATATTCAGCACGACGTATGGCGTAAAAATAACATGTCTGTGATCAATTCCTTCATGAAGCCAGATTGTCTGGATAAGGGACTGCATATCGGCAACATGGGATATCGCTATAATGCTACCTACAATATTGAGAGCTGCGGAACAGCCAACATGGTGAACTCGCTGGCTGCCATCAAAAAGCTGGTCTATGAAGAAAAGAAATATACCTTAGAAGCCTTAAAAGAGGCTATGCTGAATAATTTTGGATTCCAAAATGCGGAGGAAACAGGCAGTTATTCCATGAAGGATCAAGTAAAATTAGAGGGAACGACAGCGTTTGACGACATATACAACGATTGTGTAAAGGCACCGAAATATGGGAATGATGATCCTTATGCAGACAGTATTTTAAAGGCGTATGAAGATTGGTTCTGCGAAATGACCCATGACTTTGAATCTCTCTTTGGAAAGAAGATGTATCCATGTCAGATTTCCGTATCTACCCATGGCGCCCAAGGAAGAGCAACCCTTGCTTCACCAGATGGACGTTTATCAGGTACTACTTATGCTGATGGTTCCGTATCGGCATATCCTGGAACCGATAAATATGGTCCATATGCCCTCTTCAACTCAGCTACCGTTTGGGATCATGCCAAGTCTCAGAACTCCCAAATGAATATGAAGATTCATCCAAGTGCAGTAGCTGGTTTTGAAGGTTCTCGAAAGCTATTGGATCTAACGAGGGCCTACTTGAGGAAGGGAGGCTTCCATATCCAGTACAACATCGTAGATTCTAAGGTGCTAAAGGATGCCCAACAAAAACCTGAGAACTACAGGGATCTAATGGTGAGGGTAGCAGGGTTTACCCAATACTGGTGTGAAATCGGAAGACCAATTCAGGATGAAGTAATCGCTAGAACGGAATACGAAGGGGTGTAGAATATGGAGAAGAAGAATCTGAAGCATGACGATTGCAGAAATTTTGCGGCGGTAGATGCTGCCAAAGGAATTTGTAGGAAGTCGAATACCATGATTTTTACGGATACGGAGACTTGTGAACAATTGGTGTCAATACCAAAGTGTAAAAACTGCAGCCATTTTATCGACGAGAACAAGGATCGAATTGGCACGTGTGCAGGTTTGGAGAAAAATAGCTGGACCTATGGAGAATTGTTGGCTGTAACCTGTGAGGGATATCATAGCAATAAATAATAGAAGAATGATAAAACGATGGGTGTTTGCCCATCGTTTTATGATTTTTTTCGGAACGACGAGGGCGTCGTTCCCTACAACAGAATAGTAGGGGCGAACAGTGTTCGCCAGATTTCTGGCATGACGGGTGATCAATGAACACCGCTGAAAAAGTCTAAGCTTTTGTCATTCTGAATGAAACGTAGTGAAATGAAGAATCTCTAAAGCCTTTAAATACTAGATTCTTCGCTGGGCTCAGAATGACAGGCTCGAGGACTTTCCTCTAATTGAAACTTTTTCAGTGACCTCCGATCAATGATCACCCTTACTATAGTATAGGTTATATATAATTCATCTTGAAAAAAGAGGATTTTCTATAGGATTTCGAGAAGTAAATCATAACAACAGGAGGCGATGGAATGGATGCAGAAATGAAGGGACTTTTATTTGACATTCAAGGATACTCTGTTCATGATGGACCCGGATGTAGAACGGTATGCTTTTTTAGTGGTTGTCCCTTATCGTGTCAGTGGTGTGCCAATCCAGAAAGTTGGTCGATGAAACAAAACCTCATGTTTGTAAGGAGTAAGTGTAAAAATCCTAAGGGATGCTTTCGCTGTGGAGTAGCTTGTCAGAAAGACGCTGTCCGTATGGATGAAGAAAAAGGACTGGTGTTTGATCGTGCCATTTGTGCTGCCTGCCATAGTTTCGAATGCGTTGAAGTCTGTTATCTAGAGGCTTTAAAAGTATGTGGACGATATTATACCTCAGAGGAATTAATGAAAATTTTCCAAAGGGACCGACAGTTCTGGGGAGTCCAGGGTGGGGTTACCTTTAGCGGTGGAGAACCCCTGGCTCAGAAGGATTTCTTGATAAGCTTGTTAAAATTGTGTAAGGATGCCTACATCCATACGGCAATAGAAACCACAGCCTATGGCCCAAAAGAGACTTTCCTGAAAGTAATGGCGTATATTGATTTTGCTTTCATAGATGTGAAACACATGGACCGAGATAAGCACAAAGAAAAAACAGGGGTATACAATGACACCATTTTGGAGAACATTAGGGCGTTGACAAAGGCAGATTGGCAGGGAAGACTTGTATTAAGAATGCCTGTAATCGAAGGATATAATGATGACAAGGGGCATATAGAAGAAATTGTTCGTTTCATGAAGGAAATAGGACTTATAGAAATCAATATTCTTCCCTTTCATCGAATGGGAGATTCTAAATGGAGACAAATGGGGAAAAACTATGCTTATACAGATGTAGAACCTACATCAATGGAAAAGCTTGAGTATATACAAGATACATTTTTAGATGCTGGCATCGCCTGCTATATCGGACATGAAACAGCTTTTTAAGGAAAAAAATAGATTTGCACCAAATATTACAATAAAATAATCTTTTCTATAATCACAAATTCTATGAAAAATCAGGTACAATAGATTTTGAGAGCTATAAAATAAACAAATGATCCAATGTATTTTTATAAAAAATACCATGGTCTACTTGAAGGGATTTCGCCATATATAATAAAATGATATTAGAAAGCCTTATGGTATGTCATGTACTCAAATATGATTAAAACTTCGAGAGGTGTTTGGTGTGGAACAGGTCTTAGAAATGATCTTAGATATAGGAATAAGGGATGTTATAGACATGGCCATCGTGGCCTATGTTTTCTATAAGCTATTCATGTTGATTCGAGAAACCAGAGCGGAGCAGCTCATTAAGGGAATTCTTGTGCTATTGATTGCAACCAGGCTCAGTCAGTGGGCACGACTTTACGTTACCAACTGGATATTGGATAAAACAATTACGTTAGGAATGATTGCCCTATTGATTGTATTTCAGCCAGAATTGCGAAGGGCGTTGGAGTATATTGGGAGAAGTAAATTTCTGACCAAATCCATCGTTGAGATTGCCGACGAAGAGTTAAATCAAAAGCTGAGTGAAATAGTAGAGGCCGCCGTATCCTTATCTAGGCAAAAAATAGGTGCATTGATTATATTTGAGCGGGAGACAGGAATTGGGGATGTTATAGAAACGGGAACCCCAATCAAGGGAGAAATATCCACGGGATTACTGATCAACATCTTTATTCCCAATACACCCCTTCATGATGGTGCCGTTGTCATTCGAGCAGACAAAATCATGGCAGCGGGCTGTGTGTTACCCTTAACAGAGAACCCGAACTTAAGTAAGGAACTGGGAACGAGACATCGGGCTGGTATTGGAATTACGGAACGCTCCGATGCGGTGGCTGTCATGGTCTCTGAGGAAACAGGAGCTATATCCGTAGCCATTGATGGAAAGCTCACAAGATTTTTAGATGGAAAGACCTTAAAGAGAATTCTAAAAAATGCTTATAAACCAGAAAATGAGAAGCCTTTATTTAATTGGAAATGGAGGCAGAAAAATGAATGATTTCATTAAGAATATTATAGAGAAAAGCAGGTTTTTCAGCAGAAATACAACGCCGAAAATCATATCAATCATTTTTGCCCTAGTGATGTGGCTTTATGTCATGGGTGAAGTAAATCCAGAAATGGTGAAGGAGTTTACCGGGGTAAAGGTGCAGCTGCTAAATGTGGAGACCTTACGGCAATCGGGATTGACGGTGATTGGCCAAGAGGACTTTACAGTGAACGTTAAGATTAACGGCAGAAGAAATGATGTGTATACGATTCGCCCCCAGGATATAACGATTAGTGCTGATCTAAGGGGCTTTGAAAAGGGAGTTAACAGCGTACCCCTGAAGGTGAATGCACCCGCCAGCATTAACTATGATATTTACCCAAACGAATTAAAAGTGAGTCTGGATGAAATTGTGAAGCGACAGAAGCCTGTGGAAATTATAACCACTGGCGTTCCTCCAGAAGGCTTTGATCCTGCCGAGGCAGAGGTAGCCTTGAAGGAAGTTATCGTAGAAGGACCAGAATCCTTCGTAAGAAAGGTAGAAAAGGTTATTGGGGAAGTGAATTTTGATAATAAGACCGATGATTTTACTGGAAAAGTACCACTAAAGGCTGTGGATGAGGATGGTAAGGCAGTCAATGGCGTCGAGGTAAAAACCAAATATGTAGACGTAAATTTACCTCTTTACAGTGTGAAGGAAGTTAAGATTGCTTTGGAGCTAGTAGGCAATACGATAGATGGATATGATGTTTCAAACATTTCAATAAAACCTGAGGTTGTGAGCATCAAAGGCCCCAGAGATTTGGTAAAAGGGATCAATGAGATAAAGACAAAGCCCGTCAACGTGGATGGATTGGTTGGGGCGGTGGAACGTCCGGTAGAGTTAATCCTTCCAACAGGCATATCCCTTTATCTATCGGATAAAACCCCTGTGGTGAGCATTGCTGTAGAAAAAATAGAAGTAAGGGAAATCTCATACGAAAAAGAGAGCATCCTTATTGACAATCTGGATGAGAAGTATAAAGCGACCTTTGAAGATGGGATTGAAAACATTACGGTAAGGGTAGAAGGGCCGGAAAGTGTGATCAATGGTCTTGACAAGAGCAATATTCAACTCCATATCAATGCAAAGGATATTGGTGAAGGAAGACATAGCGTAAGAGTCACACCGAAAACCGATAAAACATTCAAAAGTATTTCTGTGATTCCTGAAAAAATCGAGATAATGATCAAAATGGATAAAGATACAAATCAATAGATGACAAAAGAAATTAAAAAGTCTGGATGATATCCAGACTTTTTTAGAGAGGGAGAAGGGAACCAATGGAAAGAGAATTGGAAGTCATATTGGACTCAACCCATGATGCCATGATCGCCGTTGACAAAAGAGGGATTATTACCTTATTCAATCGTGCTGCCAAGCGATTAAACAAATTGGAAGGGGAAAAGATACTGGGTAAACATATTACCGATGTTGTTCCCAATACAAGATTGCCCTATATATTAGAAACAGGAGAATCGGAGCTGAATAAAAAGCAGGCTTTGGGAGATATCATCATCATTACCAATCGAATGCCTGTGAAGGATGACAATGGAGAGATTATCGGAGCAGTAGCAGTTTTCAGAGATATTTCAGAGGTTTTAGAGTTGGCAGAGCAGATCACGAATCTGAAGGAAATGCAAAGCATGCTCCAAGCAATTTTCCACTCTACTCAAGATGCCATATCCGTAGTGGACGATCAGGGAATTGGCGTGATGATCAATCCTGCCTATACAAAACTCACTGGGCTGCCTGAGAAAGATATTTTAGGGAAGCTGTGTACTGTAGATATTGCAGAAGGGGAGAGCATCCATCTCCAGGTGATCAAGACCAGAGAACCCATCAAGAATGCCCGTTTGAAGGTGGGACCTTGGCGAAAGGAAGTTGTGGCCGATGCAGCACCGATGATTGTAGACGGAGAACTTCGGGGAAGCGTAGCCGTACTCCACGATATAACAGAAATCAAAAGACTGACCAACGAACTGAACCAGGCTAAGCAGATTATAAGAAACCTGGAATCTAAGTATACCTTTGATGATATATTGGGAGAAGATGGGCAGATCAAGTCAGCCATCGAAAAGGCAAAAAAGGCAGCCATCACGCCGGCAACGGTCATTCTTAGAGGAGAGAGTGGTACCGGGAAAGAATTGTTTGCCCATGCCATCCACAGTGCCAGCAATCGGAAATACGGCCAGTTTGTCAGGGTAAATTGCGCAGCGATTAGTGAGAGCCTTCTAGAAAGCGAGCTTTTTGGATATGAGGAGGGTGCGTTTACCGGTGCCAGAAAGGGTGGTAAGTTAGGCCTCTTCGAACAGGCCAACGGTGGCACCATCTTCCTCGACGAAATCGGGGAAATCAGTCTGAATACGCAAGCAAAGCTTTTGAGAGTGTTGCAGGAAAAGGAGCTGGTAAGGGTTGGCGGAAGTAAGCCAGTGACCATCGATGTAAGGGTGATCGCTGCCACCAATCTGGACCTTGAAAAAGCAGTAAGGGATGGTAAGTTCCGGGAAGATTTGTATTATCGATTAAATGTAATTCCTATTTTGATCCCACCCCTGCGGTTCCGAAAGCAGGATATTGGCCTTTTGGTGGGGCGATTAATAAAAAAATACAATCAAGAATATGGCAGATTTGTACAGGATATCTCCCCAAAGGCCCTAGAGATCTTGATGAACTATGATTGGCCGGGGAATATACGGGAGCTAGAAAACTTTATTGGCCGCGCCATGATCAATATGAAGTTCAATGAGATCATGATCAGATCCAAGCATTTGCCCAGTTTTGAAATCAAGATGTATAGAAACCAGCCCAAGATTGAGACAGCTGAAAGAGGAGCCATGCTGGTGCATAGGAAACTACAGGAAGTTATCGATGAGGCTGAAGAGCGGCATATTCGAGAAGTGTTAAAGCAGAATGACAACAATAAAAATAAAACAGCTGCCCAATTGGGACTATCCATCCGGAATCTATATTATAAATTAAAAAAGTATGACATCGAAGAATAGTCGATGAAAATTATTGCAAAATCTTGCACATCAAAACAGGTGTGCAATTTTTTGCGTGCAAAATCTTGCAATAGTTCTTTTAGAAAATAAAATAGAATTTTGAAAAAAGGGGCAAAATTTTTGTTGAAAGAAAACGAAATTGGTTAAAATCAATAGATAAAAATGATGAAGAAATGAAAAACGACAATTGAAGGAATTTGGCATGCAAGTTGCATATTAAGAGTTCGGTAAATCTAATGCGGGGTGATCAGACAAATGTTAAGAGAGTATGTTTTGGTGATTAATCCAGGTTCAACATCCACGAAAGTTGCCATCTTCAAAGGGGAAGAAAACGTTATCCAGAAGAATTTAAGCCATTTCCCAGAGGAACTGGAAAAGTTCGAAAAGATTACAGATCAATATGAATATCGTAGAAATATTATCCTTCAATGGATGAAGGATGAAGGATATGAAACAGCACAATTAAAAGCTGTGGTGGGCAGAGGCGGACTTTTAAAGCCAATGCCAAGTGGTACTTATGTGGTGACGGATGCCCTGATCGAAGATTTAAAGATTGGTGTTCAAGGAGAGCACGCGTCAAATTTGGGCGGTATCATTGCCAAGAGTATCGCATACTTAGAAGGTATTGAAGCGTATATTGTAGATCCAGTAGCAGTAGATGAATTTGATGACGTGGCAAGAATTTCTGGAATGCCTGAAATCAAAAGACGTTCACTGGTGCATGCTTTAAATATAAAGGCTGTGGCCTACAGGGTAGCAAAAGAAATGAACAAGGATGTAAATGATTTAAATATGGTAATGGCTCATTTGGGCGGAGGCATTTCTATTGTACCTTTAAGAAAAGGAAAGATGGTAGATGCGAATAATGCCAATGAAATGGGACCATTTTCTCCAGAGAGAACAGGAAGCCTTCCTGTTGGTGATTTGGCAAAGCTATGCTTCTCAGGAAAATATACTTTGGCAGAGATAAAGAAAAAGATCAGTGGAAAAGGTGGTCTTGTAGCTTATCTAGGTACCAATGATGCAAGGGACGTAGAAAAGATGATCGCCGATGGAAATGAAAAAGCAAAGCTGATCTATGATGCTATGGGCTATCAGATCGCCAAGGAAATTGGTGCGATGGCTACCGTATTAGAAGGAAAGGTAGATGCAGTCGTGTTGACGGGGGGAATCGCCTACTCGAAAATGCTGACTTCCTATATAACAGAGAGAGTATCCTTCATTGCGCCAGTGATCATTCAGCCAGGAGAAGATGAGATGATCGCTCTAAATGAAGGTGTGAATAGAGTCTTTAGTGGGCAAGATAAAGCCAAAATCTATGAGCAAGAGGTGAAATAAATGATTAAACATTTTGATGATATATTAAAATATGCCAAGGAAAGAGGTCCCAAGACCTTGGCGGTGGCAGTAGCTCAAGATCTAGAGGTGCTGTTGGCAGTGAACGAAGCAAAGACCATGGGAATTGCCGATGCCATTTTGGTAGGAGATCAGGAAAAGATTGAAGAGATTGCAGCTAAGAACTTTATCAAGATTGAACAGTATGAAATCATTGATATCAAGGATACCAATGAGGCTTCCAGAAAAGCTGTGGAGTTGGTTTCAACGGGAAGGGCCCACATGGTCATGAAGGGATTGGTGGATACATCCGTTATATTGAAGGCTGTTCTAGATCCCGAAATCGGCTTGAGAACAGGAAATGTACTTAGCCATACAGCCGTATTCGATGTGCCAGGCTATGATCGATTGATCCTCGTAACCGATGCGGCCATGAATATCACACCAGATCTAAAAGCGAAAAAGCAGATCATTGAAAATGCCGTACAAGTTGCCCATGCCTTAGATATCGACGAGCCAAAGGTGGCTGTTGTCTGTGCCAAAGAAAAAGTAGATCCAAAGATGCCTGCTACGGTAGATGCAGGACAGCTGGAAGAGATGAATAAAAATGGCGAAATTTCAGGATGTATTGTTGGCGGACCTTTCGGATTAGACAACGCAGTTTCAGAAGAAGCCGCTGCCCATAAAGGAATTAGCCATCCAGTAGCTGGAAAGGCAGACATTCTGTTGGTACCAAATATCGAAGCAGGAAACGTACTGTACAAGTCTATGGTGTTCTTCGCCAATACAAAGAATGCTGGTGTTATCGTTGGGGCAAAGGCTCCTATTGTATTGACATCCAGAGCAGACAGTGACATCGCAAAATTAAACTCAATCGCATTAGCTGTACTCATGGCAGCAAAGGCTGGAAAATAAGAAAGTGAGGAATAACCCAATGTCAGAAGTATATAGAATTCTTACCATCAATCCAGGATCAACATCTACAAAAATAGCGATTTTTGATAATGAAAAGCCAGTATTGGAAACAACCTTAAGACACCCAGCAGAAGAAATCAACAAGTTCGATAAAATATTTGATCAATATGAGTTTAGAAAGAATGTTATTCTTGAAACTTTGAATGAAAATGGCATTAATTTGACAAAACTAAGTGCTGTAGTTGGAAGAGGCGGGCTTTTGAAGCCAATTCAGGGTGGTACTTATAAGGTAACAGAAAACATGTTAGAGGATTTAAAGGTAGGCGTGCTAGGAGAGCATGCTTCGAACTTGGGTGGTATTATTGCCAATGAAATCGCAAAGCAATTAAATATTCCAGCCTTCATCGTTGACCCAGTGGTGGTGGATGAGATGGATGATGTGGCTAGAATTTCAGGAATGCCGGAACTAGCAAGAAAAAGCATTTTCCATGCATTGAACCAAAAGGCTGTGGCAAGAAGAGCAGCCAAGGAAATGGGCAAAAGCTATCATGAAGTAAATGTTATCGTAGCCCATTTAGGTGGTGGAATCTCCGTAGGTGCCCATCAAGAAGGTAGGGTAATCGATGTAAACAATGCATTGGATGGAGAAGGTCCATTCTCACCAGAGAGAACAGGGGGACTTCCAGTAGGTGATTTAGCAAAAATGTGTTTCTCTGGCAAGTATACATTAGATGATATCAAGAAAAAGATCAAAGGTAATGGCGGATTGGTTGCCTACTTAGGAACCAACGATGCGAGAGAAGTTGGAAAAATGATAGAAGAAGGCAATAAGGAAGCTGAGTTGGTTTACCAAGCCATGGCTTACCAAGTGGCCAAGGAAATTGGCAGCTGCGCTGCTGTACTAAGCGGTAAAGTGGATGCCATTGTGATTACAGGTGGTATTGCTTATGATAAGGACTTTGTAAAATGGATCAAAGACAGAGTAGAATTCATCTCACAAGTCATTGTATATCCAGGAGAAGATGAGATGATCGCCTTAGCAGAAGGTGGATTAAGGGTGTTAAGAGGCGAAGAAGAAGCACGGATCTACGCGTAAAGCAGTTGACGGTTAACGGTTCACAGTTGACCGTTGTTAGGGTAGGTGTATAAGGTGAAAATGAGGGTTTTAGAAGTTAACCGATAACTGGCAACCGACAACTGACAACCATACCAAAGGGTGATATAGATGTTAGATGACAAACGAATCCGAATCATCATTGGCCATTATGGCAGTGGCAAGACTGAATTTGCTGTAAACTATGCAGTGAAGCTGGCTCAGCTAGGAAAGAAAGTGGCCATGGCTGATTTAGATATTGTAAATCCTTACTTTCGAAGTAGGGAAAGACAGAGTATGTTAGAGAAATATGGTATTCACTTTATAGGAAGTGCGATTGATAGATCCATGGGATCTGATTTACCTGCCATCGCATCTTCCGTTTTAGGACCGCTGCAGGATGAATCCTACCAGGTAGTATTGGATGTAGGCGGAGATTCTATGGGGGCTAGAGCCCTAGGCAGGTACCATAGCTATTTTAAACCAGGGAACTACGACATGTTCTGTGTTTTAAATGCCAATCGGCCAGAAACCCAGGACGTGGAGGGTGCTATACAGCATTTAAGATCCATTGAAAGCGTTGCAAGAGCCCCTGTTACAGGGTTAATCAACAACACCCACTTGCTAAGAGAGACAACAGTTGAAGAGGTGTTGAAGGGACAGGAACTTGTAAGAAAGGTTTCAGAACAACTGAATATACCAATTCGATACGTGAGTACGCTGGAAGAGGTTGCCCGACACCTTCCATCTGAGATTGAGGGAGAGATCTTCCCCATCAAGATGTTTATGCGTGAGGATTGGATGTAGGAAAGAAATGAGGCCCTATAACAGGTGACTGCCCCTCGAACCTGGGGGATTATAGTAAAAGTGTGAAAGAGAAAAGTGTAGTAAATCTACAAGGAGGGTTGAACACTATGGCAAAAGCTAGAGGTAAAGTTGCATTTAATGAAGATCTATGTAAAGGTTGCGAATTGTGTACAACAGTTTGTCCCGTAAACATTATTGAAATGGATAGAACAAGAATAAACATCAAAGGATATCATCCAGCGACAGTGAAGGAAATGGACAAATGTATTGGATGTGGAAACTGTGCCACAATCTGTCCAGACGTGGTTATTTCTGTAGAAAGAGAAATGGAGAAATAGGGAGGGAAACGATATGGCGAAGATATTAATGAAAGGTAACGAAGCAATTGGTGCAGCAGCAATCAAAGCTGGATGTAAATATTTCTTCGGTTATCCTATAACACCACAAAATGAGTTGCCAGAATTCATGTCAAGAGAGCTACACAAAGTGGGTGGATGTTTTGTGCAGGCGGAAAGTGAAGTTTCTGCCATCAATATGGTATATGGTGCCGCAGGTGCTGGTGCAAGAGTAATGACCTCTTCATCTTCTCCAGGAATTGCATTAAAGCAAGAAGGGATCTCCTATATTGCAGGGGCTGAACTTCCTTGTGTTATTGTAAATATCTCTAGAGGGGGTCCAGGACTTGGTGGAATTCAGCCATCTCAAGCTGACTATTTCCAATCTACAAGAGGTGGCGGTAACGGAGACTACAGACTATTGGTTTTTGCTCCAGCTACCCTTCAAGAAGCTGTAGATTGTACGATGGAAGCTTTTGATCTTGCTGACTACTATAGAAATCCTGTTATGGTCATAGGAGATGGTATGATCGGCCAGATGATGGAGCCAATCGAATTCAATGAGCCTAAAAAGAGAGAGCTTCCAGAAAAGGATTGGGCGACGACAGGAACGAAGGGTGCAAGAAAGCCTAACATCATTAACTCCTTAGCCTTAGATCCAGCTGAATTGGAAAAGCACAATATTAAGCTAAAAGCAAAATATAATGCCATGGAAGAAAATGAAGTAAGATATGAAGCTTATAATATGGAAAATGCTGAAGTAATCATGGTCGCTTACGGTACGACTTCAAGAATCGTAAAGAATGCCATTGCAGCATTAAAGGAAGAGGGCATCAATGTGGGGCTAATCAGACCAATCACATTATGGCCGTTCCCGTTGAAAGCATTTGAAGAAATTCCAGCAACTGCAAAAGCATTCCTTTCCGTTGAGATGAGCATGGGGCAAATGATCGATGACGTGAAAATTGCCAGCAATGGTAGATTGCCTGTTCACTTCTACGGCAGAAGTGGTGGTATGATTCCAACGCCAGATGCCATTGCAAATAAAGTAAAAGAAATCTTAGGGGGTGCAAGATAATGGCAGTAGTATTCCAAAGAACAAATGGCTTGACTGAAAAACCTTTCCACTATTGTCCGGGATGTACCCATGGTGTAATCCATAGATTAGTCGGTGAGGTATTAGAAGAACTAGGCGTATTGGGAGATGCCATCGGGGTTGCTCCTGTTGGATGTTCTGTACTTGCATATGATTACTTTAATTGTGATATGCACGAAGCAGCCCATGGTCGTGCACCTGCTGTAGCAACGGGAATCAAAAGAGTACATCCAGATAAAGTAGTATTCACATATCAAGGTGACGGAGACTTAGCTTCCATCGGTACAGCTGAAATCATCCATGTGGCCCACAGAGGAGAAAAGATTACAACGATCTTCGTGAACAATGCCATTTATGGTATGACTGGAGGACAAATGGCGCCGACTACATTGATTGGACAAAAAGCCACCACTTCTCCATATGGTAGAGATGCTGCTCATTCAGGAATGCCTCTAAGAGTATCTGAAATGATGGCGACCATCACAGGTGCTGTGTATGTAGAGAGAGTGTCTGTAGATACGCCTGCAAATATCAGAAAAACAAAGAAAGCGATTAAAAAGGCATTCGAAGTACAGTTAGAAGGAAAAGGTTTTGGAATCGTTGAAGTTCTTTCAACTTGTCCAACAAACTGG
Organism: Anaerosolibacter carboniphilus; assembly: GCF_014205875.1. Taxonomy (GTDB): domain Bacteria; phylum Bacillota; class Clostridia; order Peptostreptococcales; family Thermotaleaceae; genus Anaerosolibacter; species Anaerosolibacter carboniphilus. The sequence continues at coordinate 143,927 of NZ_JACHEN010000005.1, read as the reverse complement.
GGATTAACGCCAACGGAATCTCTAACTTGGTTACAAGAGAACATGATGCCATACTATCCATTAGGAAATTTCCGTACACCAGAGGAGGCGAAGTAATATGGCAACACAACAAGTAATCTGTGCTGGATTTGGTGGTCAGGGCGTTATGTCCATGGGACAGCTTCTTACGTACGCAGGTATGATCGAAGGTAAGAATGTATCATGGCTTCCATCCTACGGACCAGAAATGCGTGGTGGTACCGCAAACTGTAGCGTAGTTGTATCTGATAAGCCAGTAGGATCTCCCATCATTACAGATGCAACCACTGCCATCGTAATGAATTTACCTTCCTTGATCAAGTTTGAAAAAGATCTTGTGAAAGACGGAATATTGTTAATCAACAGCTCATTGATTGAGAAGAAGCCTTCTAGAGATGATGTGAAAGCATACTTCGTACCGGCTAATGAAATCGCCAACGACTTAGGAAATGCCAAAGTAGCCAACATGGTAATGCTAGGTGCATTCCTTGAGTTAACAAAAACTGTAGAAGTAGATTCTATCATTGCAGCTTTAAAGAAGGTTTTCGGACCATCCAAGGAGCATTTGATTCCGATGAATAAGGATGCCCTTGAAAAAGGTGCAGCAGCGGTTAGAGCATAATTCAATAGATTTTACAGATGACGCGTAGCAATACGCGTCATTGTTTTTCGCTAGGAATTGTTGAATTGTTGAAATCCTATGTGGATAGTTACAAAACTCAATACAAATATTAGTGAATGTAGGGGTGGTCGCCCCTGTCCACCCGTCAACGTTTTAGACTATAAAAACGGACGGACAGAGGCGTCCGTCCCTACAGAAAATTAATAATCTGCCAATAGAACTTTTGCTGAAAGCGAATAAATGGTGTTTTGACTATAACTGGAGTGGTTTACATAATCTGATCATTTACTTCGATACCTAGAGAGGGTATAATCTCCTTTGAGGAAGGTGTTACTGTAGAATCCATAGAAAAGGAGATGAATAGATGAAAAGATTTTATAAAGGTCTAACAGCACTATTGATCGCTGTAGTGGCATTAAGCCCGACAGGTGCAGCTTTTGCTGAGAACAATGACTATGCAAATCACTGGGCTGCAGAGAAAATTAATAGCTGGAAAGAAAAGGGATTGATCAGAGGTTACGAGGATGGCAGCATCAAGCCAGATAACCAAATCACAAGGGCAGAATTCGTTACTTTGGTGAACAATGCGTTGGCGACAACAGTTACAGATGAGGTTTATGGAGATGAATCAGCGACTGTGACAGAAAATACAGAAAATGCAACAGTTACAGAAGCTGTATACTTTGAGGATGTGAAAGAAACAGATTGGTTCTTTAATGACATCAAGAAGGCAAAGGCTGCGGGATATATCAGTGGATATGAAGACCAAACAATGAGACCGAACAACCCAATCAGTAGACAAGAAGCAGCAATCATCCTAGCAAATATTCTAGAATTAGATACAGAGAATAACAACAGCGGTATTGACAGATTTATAGATAAAGCAAGTATTCCAGCATGGAGTAAAGGCGCGGTGGGTGCAGTAGCAGCAGCTGGATACATGAATGGTTATCCAGATGGCAGCTTTATGCCAACAAAATCCATTACCCGTGCCGAAACTCTAGTGGTATTGAACAATCTGTTGAAAGAAGAGGACGTTGAAGAAGATAAAGTCGCTCCTGTCATCGAAGGGGTTGAGGATCAGGGAGTGTACGAAGAAGCAGTTACGCCTAACTCAGATGATCAAGATATCGATAAGGTAGAATTGACAAAAGATGGAGAAGCTGTTGAAGGATATGCACTAGGTACAGAAATCAATACAAATGGAGAATATGTATTGACAGTAGTTGATAAGGCAGGAAATACAACAGTGTTGAACTTTACAATCAATATAGCAGCATCAGAGCAAGAGGGTGTAGAGCCTACTGAAGAGACTACAGATCAAGAAGGTGTAGAACCTACTGAAGAAATTACAGATCAAGAAAATACAGAGCCTACAGAACAAGCAAATCTAGAAGAGACAGCAGAAGCACCGGATACAAACCAAGCTCAATAAAAAAATGACGCGTTTAACGCGTCATTTTTTTATTGAGTTTTTTGTATCTTGTATATAGTTTAAAATTTTCAAAAAATATTATTTATACTGTTGACATGCATCAATATGAATAGTAAAATAAATTTTAATATTCGAAAAATAGATACACTAAAGTAATGACGGAGAGAAAAATACCATTCTTTAGACTACAGAGAGTCAATGGTGCTGAGAATTGGCGTCGAAAGGGTATAGAATACTCACTCCCGAACTGCTGCGTCGAAAGGTATGCCGAGTAGACGAAGCCGGAATGTTGTCTCCGACAGCAAGGCCACCGTTATAGGGCTAAGGTTAGAAGGATGCTTCTAACCTAAAGAGGCAATTCATGCGAATGGATTGTAAATTAGGGTGGTAACGCGAAGATATCCCTCGTCCCTAGAGTACAAAAGAGTGTGCTCTGGAGATGAGGGATTTTTTATTTTCTGTTAGCCTATCTTGCTAAGAAGTATACAAGAATCATCGTACCATAGGTGGCAGGCAGGATATAGGTGTAATTTTTATACAAATCCTTCATCTTTACCTCAAAGAACTCTAAGGTTAACACCTGACAAAGATGGATGGGCGATATGTAGTAGAACATAAAGGATGTGGTATAAACAAACATGGCATAGAGCAATTTTGTATGGGCGTCAGGGGCCAGCGGTAAGATCATGGGAAACAAAATTGCGATTCCCGGCTGGGTAGAACCCAATGGAAATGAAATGGCAGCACAGGCGATAAAGATAATCAGCTCCACAGGTATTCCTTTTGCCAATAGACTGTTCAAGTAGGTATAGATGCCATCCAAATCATTTACGACATTCTTAAAGATCATGATACCCAGGATGACAACGACCATAGAAGGCTTGATCCCTTTATAGAGGGTCAACCACAGGCTTTCTTCTACATGGTATTTTGGATTTGTCCTCTCATCAAGAAGATGGATACCGATACTCAGTAGGATGCCAAACACTAGGGAAACATGGAAAGAGAGTTGAAAGGCAACCACACCCAGAAGGCTGACGAGAATCGGAGAACTATAATAGAAAAATAGCAGAACAGATTTGAAGTAATCTCGCCAGGCCATGGCTTCAATCTTGGGTTCAGGACTACCTTTCAAATACAAAAGATATCCTGCCACATACATGACCACAGCCATGGGGAATTGAAGCTTTATAAAATCCCATACACTGAAGCCTCCCAATTGGGTAGCCAACAGGATGGTGGTGGACAGCGGGAATACAAAATACAAAGCGTGCCTGAAAATTAGGTTGATAGAGGCCATCTTATCACCAGGCAGCTCCAGGCGTTTGCCAAGGCTTCCTACCACTGGACACGACATCAGGGCACCACCTGTAACCAACAATGTGCCGATGATAGCTGGAGCTAACAGTATTGTAGCTTTTGCACTCCCAAGCATTCGCTCTAATATTTCAATCATTCTATCCAGCAGTAAGTATTTTTCCATCAGATGCCCCAATATGGTAATGAAAGCGATGGTAAGGGCAAGGGTGAGTGTGGCATACTCACTGAAGGTACGAAAAATCAATTGGACGAGATAGTGAAAATCTTTACCATTCAAAAGTGCTAAAAGTACAGCGCCAATGGCTAAGGATAAACCCATATTTATTTTCCTGCTGACGAGAAAGAGGGTAAGCCCCATGGACAGGAGCATGGTTAGTACGATCATTGCATCACCTTTTCCTTTTAAAGTATTATTCGTATCTTTATCATAGCGTAAACCAGAGAAAAGTTGAAGTGTATTTTGACAGACAAATAAACATCATTTTCTTACCATTTACACATAAATTTATACCAGTGGAACATAAAAGCTTTTTCATTTATCTGAAAATTAATAAAATTCAATTAAGGCTTTGTGAAAGTTTAGCCAAATGATAGAAACGAGGGGATGCAGATGAGGACTGAAGCGTATTTGAATCTTTTAGAAACCCGTCTTGAGAGATATTTTGACATAGAGAAAAATATAATGTGCAGAAATACGAAGTTAGATCTTTTTGCCAGATCCTTTATTCGGAATGAGAGATATATCGCTAGTAAAAAGCTTACCATATATGCCTATGAAAACAATGAGTATTGTTTTATCAAAAGCAGCGACACAATTTCAAAAGAATCCTTTACCCAGTTCACAGACTTCTTGAAGGATGCTGTGACGGATTATGTTACACCCCACGAAGAGCATATGTCCAGTGTGATCACAGGGATTGTGATCCTGGAAAAAGAGCCTGGTGAGGAAATGAGAAAGCAGTTTCAAAATTTTAAATATCATAAATCCTTTGCCTTTGGATTTAAAGGATGGGTAGACATTCGATTGATTCTTGTGGTACTCGATAAAGGCGAAGTGATTACCAACAAAAAGGGAAGGGAGGTGCAGCAGTTTTACAAGGTTTCATAGTATTTATAGACATTATAGGCAGTAAAAAAAGAAAAGGGGGATTGTTTTATGAACTCATTATGGTTAATCGTTGTAAGTATTATTATTTTTAGCGTGGCCTATGTGACCTATGGGGCATGGCTAGCAAAGCAATGGGGCGTAGATCCTACAAGAAAAACACCTGCCCATACAAAGAATGACGGTGTGGACTATGTACCTGCAAAAGCGCCTGTATTGTTAGGCCATCACTTTGCCTCCATCGCGGGGGCGGGACCTATTGCAGGACCGATTCAGGCAGCTATATTTGGTTGGGTGCCTGTTATGCTTTGGATCATAATCGGTGGGATTTTCTTCGGAGGAGTACAGGACTTTGGTTCATTGTTTGCTTCTGTGCGACATGAAGGAAAATCTATTGGTGAAATCATTGAAGCCAACATGGGAAGACGAGGGAAAAAATTGTTTGCTGTATTTGCTTGGTTAACACTGCTTCTTGTTGTGGCAGCTTTTACCAACATTGTTGCCAATACCTTTGTCAGTGTACCACAGGCAGCTTCTGCTTCTGTACTATTCATGATTCTCGCAATCGTATTTGGTTTTGCAGTGTATAGAAGGGGGTTACCATTAAGCGTAGGTAGTGTTATCGGTGTTGCTCTTTTATTTGGATGTATCGTATTAGGAAATATGTTCCCGCTTGCTTTAGACAAAACAACCTGGATCATGATCCTGATGGTTTATATTTTCTTAGCTTCTGTTACACCGGTTTGGATTTTATTACAGCCTAGGGATTATTTGAATTCATTCTTGTTATATGCTATGATTCTAGGCGCTATTATCGGATTGGTCCTTTATAGACCATCTATTGAATTGGCGGCATTCACAGGCTTTAGCATCAATGGACAATTCCTGTTCCCAATGCTGTTTGTTACGGTTGCATGTGGTGCCATCTCTGGATTCCATGCCTTGGTTGGATCAGGTACATCCTCTAAGCAGATGGACAATGAAGCTGATGCGAAATTCATCGGTTATGGCGGTATGTTGATCGAGTGCGTATTGGCTGTAGTAGCCATCATCACAGCGGCTTATGTAACAAAGGACAAATTGGGTGAGCTATTGGCTGCCGGTGGGCCTGTAAATGTATTCTCCGATGGGATAGGGGTATTCATGTCTAAATTCGGCATCCCTTATGCAGTGGGTAAATCTTTCGTAGCGCTAGCAGTTTCAGCATTTGCATTAACAAGCTTAGATACAGCTACAAGACTAGGAAGATTTATATTCCAAGAGTTCTTTGAGGATCCAACAAAAGAAAAGCAAAACGTATTAACAAATCGTTATGTTTCCACAACCATTACAGTAATCATCGGTGGTGCTTTGGCAGTTGGTGGATATGAGAAAATTTGGCCTGTATTTGGTTCAGCAAACCAATTGCTAGCAGCCCTTGCCTTGATTGCCATCGCAGTTTGGCTGAAGAATACAGGGAAGAACTACAGTATGTTCACCATTCCGATGACATTCATGTTTATCGTGACGATCGTAGCATTAGGTTTCTTAATCAAAGCCAACATGATAGCGAAAAACTATATCTTGGTTGTATTCCCAATCTTGCTATTGATCTTGGCAGTAATCTTGGCCTTTGAGGCATATAAAGTACTGGGCGGCAAAAATCCAAATACGCCTAAAGTAAAGGCATAATAATGATCAAATAAAGGTGGAGCATGGTTTCCACCTTTATTTTTATCCAAATTAAGGTACAATAGGAATAGAGAATAAAGTAGCGGAGGATCAGCAATGTATAAGATTGGGATGATTGTACCAAAGGATTTAATAGAAGATGCAAGGGCAGCCATAGAAGAAAACCAGGGCGGAGTTACCCTTTTGGAGGGCTCCATGGATGAGGGTGTAAGATTGATAAAGGACTTGATGAATAGCCCTTTTGAGGTGCTGGTCGCCAGAGGAGGAACAGATGAACTGTTAAGAAAGTCTGGCATTGAGATACCCATTGTAACGATACCCATTACCTCCATGGATATTCTTCGAGCTATGAAGGCAGGGGAGAAAATAGGTTCTAAAATGGCATTGATTGCATTTCAAAACATGATGTCAGCCGTTGAGAACTATGAAGAAGTCATGGAGTATGAGATTGAGAAATGTGTGGTAGAAAGCAGGGAAGAAGTAGAAGAGAAAATAGTCATGTTGATCTCCCAGGGATTTGACACCATCATAGGTGGTGGTATTGTTGCTGATTTTGGTAAAAAATATGGCGTCCATACCATCATGATCAATACGGGCAAGGATGTGATCGCTCGATCGATCTTGGAGGCAAAACGATTGGCAGCTGCCATGTGGGAAGAAAAAGAAAAGGGTGAGAAATTCAGGACGGTAGTAGAATATGCCTATGATGGCATCATTTCCGTAGATCGAGAAGGAAAAATCAATATTCTCAACCCATCGGCAGAGAATCTGCTGAAAAGGAAAAATAAGAATCTGATAGGAAAGAACATCCAAGAAGTATTTCCCCAGATGGAACTGTTGGATACGCTGACCCGAGGGGTGGAGGAGACCGAAGTGATCAAGAACATCCAGGGCAGTCCTTTTATTTTCTCCAAGATTCCTATTCATATTGAGAAGGAGGCCATTGGCGCCATCGCTATTTTCCAAGATACAGGGAAGATTCAGCGGATGGAGGAAAAAATTAGAAGAGAGTCTGTAAAAACTGGGCATTTTGCCAGATATACCTTTGAGGACATGCTGGGGGTTAGTGATGTCATGGCAGAATCCATCCAGATTGCCAAAGAGTATGCCAAGACCAATTCCACTGTGTTGATCGAAGGAGAAACGGGCACGGGAAAAGAGATTGTGGCCCAGAGCATTCACAACGCCAGCGGAAGAGTCCATGACCCCTTTGTTGCAGTGAACTGTGCAGCTCTGCCAGAAAGTCTGCTGGAGTCTGAACTCTTTGGATATGCGCCAGGTGCTTTCACAGGGGCTGACCGTAAAGGAAAGAAGGGAATTTTTGAACTGGCTCACGGCGGTACCATTTTTTTAGATGAGATTTCGGAAATTCATCCGCGGCTCCAAGGTCGATTGCTGCGGGTGATTCAGGAAAAACAAGTGATGCGGATTGGTGATAATCGTGTCATTCCCATAGATGTACGGATTATCGCTGCCACCAATAGAAACCTGGAACAGCTGGTGGAAGAGGGGTATTTTCGAGAAGATTTGTACTATCGTCTCAATGTCCTGCGGCTCCTCTTGCCATCATTACGGGAACGTCAGGAGGATATTCCCCTCCTGCTAAATCATTTTCTTCAGCAATATGGGCAACGGATGGACAAGGAGAAAATTCACATAGAGAAGGATGCACTAGAGGTTCTGTGCCAATATCCATGGAAGGGAAATGTAAGGGAACTCAAAAACTTTGCAGAACGATTGGTAGTGATGACCCAGAAAACCATCATTCAAGAGAAAGATCTTAAGGAGCGGTTCTTGGGGAGAGGGAAAAAGCCCCAAAAGCTGGTTCAGGAAGTCCATCTACCAAATGTGGAGAAGAATACCATAGAACAGGTACTGCAACAGTATGGAGGAAATGTATCGAAGGCAGCGGAGGTTTTGGGAACGTCGAGAACGACGCTGTGGAGAAAGATGAAAAAATATAATATCAATGTTTCTCGATGAAACGATAATTGTTACATATTGAAACACAATAGCCTATTTGACTTGAAAACAATAGGCTATTGTTTTGTTATTATCCTGTTTAAACAAATTTACTTATCTTCTAGAAACGTTGTAGGGAGTGACATACCCGTCGCTCTGAAGAAGGATAGGGATATATCTACATGAGTTTGGCATGGCTTTTGCTTCATTAAAGCAAGGGCATAGGTAACATTTATAATACAATGAGACATACTAAGGATGGAATTTTTAAATGCAGAAGAAAGGGTGATACAATGAAGGAATACATTGATCTGCGCTCTGATACGGTAACCCAGCCTACCCAGGAAATGAGGGAGGCTATGTTTCGGGCAGTGGTGGGAGATGACATCATGGGGGAGGACCCTACGGTCAGAGAACTGGAAACCCTGTCAGCAGATATCTTAGGAAAAGAGGATGCACTCTTTGTAACATCAGGAACCTTGGGAAACCAAATCGCTGTGATGGCATTGACCAATCGTGGTGAAGAAGTGATCGTGGGAGATACATCCCATATATTTAACCTAGAAGTGGGGGCTCTGGCTGCCTTGTCTCAGGTGCAGACAAGACCTATCGAAGTACCTACGGGGACCTATTCTATTGAGAAAATGGAAGAGTTGATCCAGGAGGAAGGGATTCAACGGGCGAAAACATCCCTGATCTGTATTGAGAATACAAACAATCTAAATGCAGGCTTTGTGGTGCCTGTAGAAAATATAAATGAAGTATGCGCTTTGGGGAGGAAATACAATATTCCTGTCCATCTGGATGGCGCAAGAATCTTCAATGCGGAGGTGGCATCCAAGGTATCTGTAAAAGAAATTACAAGACATGTAGATACAGTCATGTTTGCCCTCACCAAGGGGCTAGGATCGCCATTTGGAGCCATATTGGCTGGAAACAAGGATTTTATCCAGAAGGCACGATGGATCAAGCAAAGACTAGGCGGAGGTTTTAGACAAGCAGGTTTCTTGGCTGCGCCTGGTATCGTAGCTTTGAAAACGATGATGCCTCAGATCGAAATAGATCACCATCATGCACAATTATTGGGAAAAGGTTTATCTGCCATAGAAGGATTAAAGGTAGATACCACAAGAATCCATACCAACATCGTCACGGGTTCTGTGGAAGCGCTGCCGATTAGCATAGAGGATTTCTTGTCTAAGTTAATGGATGCTGGCATCAAAGCCAAGCGAATTTCGAAAACCTCTTTTCGTATGGTAACCCATTGGGGCATCGAAGAGAGACATATCAAGGAAACGATCAGGAGTGTGGAACAGATTATTTCAAACTTATAAAGGGGTGTAATCATGGAAAGAAGACAATATTTACAAATACCAGGACCTACCAATGTGCCCGATCGGATATTAAGAAGTCTTTCAAAGCCTTTGATCAATCATCGAGGACCAGAATTTGAGCTTTTGATTGAACAATGTATCGCTGGGTTGAAAAAGGTATTTCGCACCCAGAATGATATTTTGATTTTCCCAAGTTCAGGAAGCGGTGCTTTGGAGTCGACTATCGTCAACTTGCTTTCCCCTGGAGATACCATCGTGGCTGTTTCTCAGGGATTGTTCAGTGAGCGGATGGCTGCCATCGGGGAAAAGTTTGGCATCCATGTTGTGCGCATTAACAAGGAGTGGGGGGAAGCAGTACAGATCGATGAAATCAAAAATCTACTCATGCAAGATACAGAGAAGAAGATTAGGGCCGTGTGTTTGCCTCAGAATGAAACCACATCAGCCATTACCAATGATATAGAAGGCGTCGCCAAAATGATGAAGGAGAGTCAGCATCCAGCGCTACTGGTAGTAGATGCCATCAGTTCTTTGGCGTGTCTCCCACTGGAGATGGATGGCTGGGGGATCGATGTGGTGATAACAGCATCCCAGAAGGGGTTAATGCTGCCGCCAGGACTAGGTATCGTAGCCTTGAATGATAGAGCATGGAAGCTGGTAGAACAGTCAACATCACCAAAATGGTACTGGGACTACAAAGCCGTACAGGAAAAAATGAAGGGAGGACAATTCCCTTATACACCAGCCACAACCTTGCTATTTGGCTTGAAAGAAGCATTAGATATTCTAGAGGAAGAAGGAATAGAGAAAATATGGGAAAGACATGGGTTGATGGGCAAAGCTGTGCGGAAGGCCGTTCATGCCATGGGACTCACTTTGTTTGCTGAGGAGGAATATGCATCAGATACAGTGACTTCTATTGGCATGCCCGATGGTATTCAATACAAAGAGCTTGCCGGTTTGCTCAATAAAGACTATGGCGTCGTCATCGGCGGAGGTTTACAGCAGCTCCAAGGAAAGATTTTCCGTATCGGCCACCTGGGTGCCGTGGACCAACTGGATGTGTACGCAGTCATGGGTGCTGTGGAAATGGCCCTATATCGTCTGGGCTATCATGTGGAGTTAGGTACAGCTGCGAAAGCTGTGGCAAAGACATTTTTAAAGGAATAAACCGTGAAAACCATCGACTTTTGTCGGTGGTTTTATTTTTTTGTTGGAAAAAAGTAGATAGAAAAGTAAAAAGTACTAGAAGGATTCAGAGAAGAAAAGAAGAAATAAATATAGGACCCAAGTCTTACTTTTTTTATCTTGACAAAAGTTAAACAATGGTTTAAAGATCAATGAATTTGAATGAAATACAAAAGTATGATAAAATAGATTGGATTCACCTAAAATGAGAAAGATTTTCGTATTCTATAACTATGGGAACGATCCACAACAAATAATAGCACGGTAGGGAACGACGCCCCTGTCGTTCCGCAAGAACAGGATTAAATTTTCATGGTGCTATTTACTGATGTAGGGAACGACGCCCTCGTCGTTCCGTAAGAATAGGATTAAATTTTCAAAATGAGAAACTGACATTTAGATAGATAGAAAAGATAGAGAAAATGGGAGGGAGTCTAGGCGCATGGGCAAATTGTTTGGAACGGATGGAGTACGGGGTATTGCCAACACGGAATTAACTGCAGAATTAGCATATCAGCTAGGACGGGTAGGAGCCTACATATTAACAGGTGGCAAGAAAAAAGCAAAGATTGTTATCGGAAGAGATACGAGAATATCGGGAGACATGCTGGAAGCAGCTCTTGTAGCAGGAATACTTTCTACAGGCTCCGATGCTTTGTGTGTAGGGATTGTACCAACACCGGCGGTTGCTTACTTGACAAGACACTACGGTGCTGATGCAGGCGTCGTGATTTCTGCATCCCACAATCCGGTGGAATACAACGGTATCAAATTCTTCAATAAAGACGGATTTAAACTACCAGATGAAGTAGAAGAACAGATTGAGGAAATCATCCACAATGGGGGGCACATTGATCTTCACCCTACTGGCGGAAACCTAGGCAAAAAAGTAGAAATAGATGATGCGATCAAGCAGTACTCAAGCTTTTTAAAGGGTACCATTGGGGTAGATCTTAGAGGACTGAAAATTGTCGTAGACTGTGCCAATGGAGCAGCCTATGTGGCAGCACCATCTATATTATCTGCCCTCGGTGCAGAGTTAAAAATCATCCATCATAAGCCTGATGGGTTGAACATCAATCTAAATTGTGGCTCGACGCATCCAGAGGATGTACAGAAGCTTGTTCAGGACTGGGGCGCTGATGTAGGTTTGGCCTTTGATGGAGATGCCGATCGATTGATTGCAGTGGATGAAAAAGGCCAGTTGGTGGATGGAGATAAGATTCTGACCATCTGTGGCTGTAGTTTAAAAGAAAAGGGTTTGCTGCCTCAAAATACTATCGTGGCTACCGTAATGAGTAATATTGGCTTGGACATCGCATTGAAAAAATGTGGCTGTAGAGCGGAGAAAACCAATGTAGGAGACCGATATGTTCTTGAGAAGATGAAGGAAGAAGGCTATATGCTAGGTGGTGAGCAATCTGGTCATATCATCTTCTTACAACACAACACCACAGGGGATGGATTATTGTCAGCATTGCAGCTGTTGGCTGTGATGAAGGAGAAGGAGCAATCCCTATCTAAGCTGGCAGGTGTGATGACCAACTATCCTCAGGTACTGATCAATGCCAAAGTGAACAATGCAAAGAAGAATAAATACATGGAAGATGTAGCGATTGCCAAGGAGATTACTAAGTTGGAGGAATTAATGGACGGTGAAGGCAGGGTATTGATTCGTCCTTCTGGAACAGAGCCACTGGTGAGAGTAATGCTTGAGGGTAAGAATGAAAGTCAGCTAAAGGAATTGGCACTGGAATTGGCAAAATTAATAGAGGAAAGATTGCAGTAATAGGCAATTCTATAGAGTTTTTTGCATAAAGTGTAATATAGAACATGAGCCCGGAGAAACCGGGCTCATAAAATCCTTAAAACAATGGAAATCAGAGGATATATTCTACCAAGTTGACAAAAACTAGAATTCGTATTATACTTAATCGTCAGAATGTTGAAAGGGGTGAGGCCTATCGTGAGAGATGGAATGGAAAATTAAATAGTACTGAAGCGCCAGAACTTAGATCCAGACCGGAAGATAGGATGTAAGTTGACGAGGACATGGTTTAGCGAAAATTCGGCGGATGCCATGCGGTGTATAGCCACCACCGAGAAAGATCGGACAAAACCCGTGAGTGATTACGGGCACAAACAACGATCGGGTGGCGAAAAAACCCATAAGATGTGGGTCTTTTTGTGATTCCTAAAATCTAGAACAGTTTAGGAAAACCAGATATGTGATGAAGATATTTTTCTGTTTGCTATAACGATTGTGGGGACCGATTCCCTGTGAATCATTGTAGGAAACGACGACCCTGTCGTTCCGCAGAAATTATGATTCTTATTCACACATCTGTATTAATTCGCGCTCTAAAACAGAAACTTATTAATGAATGCAGGGAATAGATACTTCTGTTCCGAGGTAGCAAACGACAATTCTGTCGTTCCATGAAAATTATCGTAGGGAACGACGCCCTCGTCGTTCCGAAAAAAATTAAAAATAATAAGAAACCGAGAGGAGACTATAATTATGTGTGGTATCGTTGGATATATTGGAGATAGAGAAGCAACATCTGTATTGATCGAAGGTTTATCAAGACTTGAATATAGAGGTTATGACTCAGCAGGTATCGCTGTTCATACGGACGGGGAAATCAAGGTAAGAAAATTTAAAGGAAGATTGAGTGTTTTAGCAGATCATCTGCAGGAAGAAACAATCAACGGTGTGGTAGGAATCGGCCATACAAGATGGGCAACCCACGGAGAACCATCCGATAGAAACGCCCACCCCCATACAAACGTGGCTGGAAACATCGCTGTCATCCACAATGGAATCATCGAAAATTACATGAAGATCAAGGAATGGTTAATCGAAGAAAAGGGTATCGTATTCAAATCTGAAACAGATACAGAGGTAATCGCCCATCTGGTTGATCATTTCTATGAAGGTGATTTGCTTCAGGCGGTATTTAAGACCATCGAAAAGATGGAAGGAGCCTATGCACTTGGCGTAGTTTGCAAGGAAGAGCCAGATAAAATCGTGGCAGTAAGAAAAGACAGTCCATTGATTGTAGGTCTTGGCGAAGGCGAAAATTTCATTGCTTCTGATATACCAGCTTTATTAAAATATACAAGAAAAATGCACCTTATCGAAAACGATGAAGTCGTATTGCTTACAAAAGAGGGTGTGACCATCTACAATGAATTGGGCCAGCAGATGGACAGAGAAGTATTCCATGTGACTTGGGATGCGGAAGCTGCTGAAAAAGAAGGCTATGAACATTTCATGATCAAGGAAATCAATGAGCAGCCAAAGGGCATCTCAGAAACATTACTAAGAAGATTAGACAAAGACAACAACATCAACCTTGATGGTATCAAGCTGACAAAGGCAGATTTAGAGAAAATCAACAAGGTCTATATCGTAGCTTGCGGTACAGCGTATCATTCAGGCTTAGTGGGCCGATATGCCATCGAGAAATTTGCAAAGATTCCAGTGGAAGTAGATGTGGCATCTGAATTTAGATACAGAGATCCATTTATCGATGAAAATACACTATTTATCGCAGTTACCCAATCAGGGGAAACGTTAGATACATTGGCTGCATTGAGGGAAGCAAAGAGAAAAGGTGCGAGAATATTATCCGTTGTAAACGTGGTAGGAAGCTCGGTGGCAAGAGAGTCCGATGATGTATTCTATACATGGGCAGGACCTGAGATTGCAGTAGCTTCTACAAAAGCCTATACAACACAGTTGGTTGCATTGTACTTGGTAGCACTTCACATGGCTATGGAAAAGGGTACCCTAGATAGAGCAAAATATGAAGAAATCATCGCTGCATTGAAGGAAATGCCAGAGAAGGTTCAAAAGATATTAGACAATAAGGATACAATTCAACACTTGGCAGATGGCCAGTTTAATAATGAGAGCGTATTCTACATGGGAAGAGGCGCTGACGTGAACGTAGCCCATGAAGGATCACTAAAGTTAAAGGAAATTTCCTACATTAACTCCTTCGCCATCGCTGCAGGAGAGTTGAAACATGGTACAATTGCATTGATTGAAGATGGTACATTGGTTGTAGCATTGGCTACTCAAGATCATCTATATGAAAAGATGCTGTCTAACATCCAAGAGGTAAGAGCAAGAGGTGCTTATGTAGTAGGTGTTGCAAAGGAAGGTAATAAGGAGATTGAAAAGACAGCAGATGTGGTATTGTATATCCCAGATACCATGGATGAATTGACACCGATCCTAAGTGTGGTTCCATTACAATTGATGGCATATTACATCGCCGTAGCAAGAGGCTGCGACGTTGATAAGCCGAAGAATTTGGCAAAATCAGTAACGGTAGAATAAGATCATTAAGAGGCATTTGGAAGTGGATTCCAAGTGCCTCTTTTATGTTAAAATGATAACGTTAAATATCAATATATACAAATGATGTCCTGACTGGAGATTGAAAAGGCTGTATGATGGCTTTGAAAGCTTAGTGGTTACTATATAAACTTCCTATTAACTGACGGAAATGGTTTTGTGGGGTAGGTTTAGAAGAGATTTTAAATATTGATAATTGAATACTAGGATAAGTAACGGAGAAATCTTTAGAGCTGAGTGCTAGAAATACACATAAGATTTGAAATATGGCGAAGTTATACAATAATCTTTATAGGGAACGAGCAAGAACTGTCCTTTGGAATGTGAGTGTTCATTAATGTAAAGCTTAAAAAGCAAAAAAATACTTAGTCCGACATAGTTTGACAAAATCTTTATTCGAGAGTCGGTAGAATATAATTATAAAAACAACGGTTTGATTTTTGATAAGTAAAATTCCCACAAAACAGCATCTTGATTATCGCCAAAATACATTTCTTATGAAGGAAACCTATATGAAGACGAAGAATACTATTCATATGAAAATGTATACTGCAAATTTGAATGATACCAATCTTTAAGATTAAATTTTTATTAGTGAAATCTAAGTAAGGAGTATGTATGAGACGATGAAAAAGATACTCAATTTGTTTAGAAATAAAGGATTTGTTTGTTATACAACAGATAGGTACAATCTCGATAATGTTCATTTTGAACCCTATCAAGATGAAGGAGAAGAGTTTGATAAGAACAAGATATTTGAAACAGATAACAAATCTGGAAAATTTATTAAAATAAACAATATGAATACAAGCACTTCTCTATTTAAATTCTTTTTAGATGGATCTAGGTATACTTATAAAATAGCAGAAATGGAAACAGCTGACGGAAAATTTATGCCTATTATTGCTGGACAACTGGCTACAGGCGTTTGCTCAAGAGAAGAAGGAAAGATAAAAAAATATGATTTGAAAAGAAAAAATGCACTTATGGTGTATCACCAAATAAATAGCGAGGATTTTATTGATCTCAAGGAAGAGATTAAAAAGATAAAAGTAAATAAAATAGAATTTATATTGGAAAAATACCAATTCAAGAACAACACTGAAACAAGACCAGAGAATTTGGCCATCGCCAAAATACAAAAACTGATGATGGGTATGGAGATTGATTTACTTACAGAGATGGTTATTGTATGTAGATAAAAAAGTCTGCTCACAAATAAAAAACATTGGTTAAGAATAAAAAAGTTTGATTGGAAGTCGTGGGTGTTTTGCAGGTTAATGCTGCTGAACATTCACGGCTTTTTTATGCAGACACTCCATCCAAAGCGGGTTGGCGAAGCCTACGGCATGTTAATGGCAGAGGGAGGAGAGAAAAAGTAGAAGAATAAATAGGTAAATAGATAAACCGGGGGGGTTTGCAGCAATGCGGGGTGATATAGCCTCGCTTTTTTCTTTCCCAAGGCGATAGCCTATCGGCTTGCAATAACCCTACGCATGGCAATGGTAGGGGGCAGATAGATTCAACCAAGTCCTGAAATAACCTCCGTTAATGAAGATACCAATGACTAAAAATGAGGCAAGTTCTATAAAATTTAATAGTTTGTGTGTGATTTTTAGTCATAGGAGAGGTTGTGTTAATATACGGTATTTTCGGTGGTAATGCAGTAGATAAGCGGGTTAATGGTAGATGTACGGTTAGAACATAAGGTTTGCATTTCGGCTGTAATTTAACCTTCCTCAGTGGAAGAAGCAGGGCGAGTTGAAGCATCAATATTTACTTTTTTAATCATTTCTTCAAAGAGATTAGAAGAAGTTTCTTTAGTTATATTCCAGCCGCAGGAATCAGTAGCATATTCAAGGGAAGTCATTGCAGGGCTATCGCCCTTCTCCTCACGATTTTCAAACATAGCATTATCACACCTTTCCAATTAGTTTACTACATGATAGCACAGATGTTTTTTCAAATAAAGGGGCATTCTTAAGGCGTTAGCCTGTCGGCTGCCAATAAACTCCGACAAGGCATTATGGAATGTGCAATGGTGAAATTTATCTAAGATGGACCTGCAAAAACCATGCGGTTTGAGCAGACTTTTTTATCTTTTTTGACTCTTATTTTTGTCTTTAATTGGGGATTGTGTGAGCATAATTTGCGGTTCCATGAGCAGACTTTATTATTTTGGGAGTACATGTAAAATCGGTGTGGCAATAGACATTCTGCGGATTTGAGCCTTGCTGTCCCTTAAGCAGACTTTTTTATGTTTTGCCATAGTTACAAAAATAAATGAGTCAAATAAAATTAAAATATTATAAAAAATAATAAAGTTTGAAAATGAATAAAAATGTTTGCTTGCAAATAATAAACCCTGCTAATGATAAAAAACATTACTTAAAAACATAAAAAAGTTTGAATAGACTCTTGAATCTTTTCTATTGGCCCGTTAGACTCGAGTCACACCAACTAGAAAAGAAGAGGTGGCAAATGGCGAAATATAATTTGAATTGGAATGAAGAAAAATTTAAGCGTTTTTTAAAGGAGGGTAGAGGACAAGGAACTGGTGTAGACTACAATCCATGGTGGAAAATAAATGACTATCCAAGTTTAGGAAGGGCAACGAGGGTTTTTTCGTGGAAAAGTAATAGGATTCACCATTTCTTTTCAGATATTCAAACTAAGTATTTTTACTTACTGGACTGGCAGGATATCGTATTAGATATTAGAGAGCATTTTCCGCTTATTGATATTGATGAAACAATAAAACAAAAAGAGGATTTAAACTTTGATATGTTTAAAGACAAAGAAACTGGAACTCCTTATGTTATTACAACTACATTTTTAGTCACCATTAAAAATAATAATGATAGTAAACCACAATATATAGCCAGAACTGTAAAGTCCTATACTGAACTAGAAAAGAAAAAAACATTGGAGAGAATGGAGATAGAGAAAAGATATTGGGAATATAAAGGAATTGATTGGGGAATCGTTACTCAAAAAGAAATTCCGGCTGTGTTTGCTAAGAATGTTGAATGGGTTCATTCTTCCTTATATTCATACAATGAGAGGGGATTAACTAAAGAAAATATTGCAGACCTAAGTAATATACTAAAAGAGCGATTACTAGATAGTTCACATTCGATAAGGAGTATCACAGCCAATTTTGATAATGAATTTAACTATGAGGCAGGTACAGGTTTGTTTGTTTTTAAATATCTAATTGCCTCAAAGCAGATTCAGATAGATATGAATAATTCTATAGATATTAATACTCCAAAGCCTATTATTGGAGCAAATAATCAGAAATTAAAGAGGGAGGAAAGTGCATATGATTGTAGTAAATAATCTTATTAGTTTTGAAATAGATAACAATAAGCGTGTTATTGAAAGAGTCTTGTGGTTAGATAAGAACAATGACATTGGATATTTTATCGATATTTACTCAAATGGCCTTCCTTACCCTAAAAGACTTAACGAGATAGAGGAAAATATGAAGAACGGTACAGTATCTATAGAAACCTCTGACCCATTTATAAAGACACTCAGCGAGTATAGTATTCCAGAGAATCATGTAACTATAAGGAATAAGGCTTGGGAGATTATTGAAGACATAGTAAAGTTAGAACCTACTATTTTTAATCCTTCTGAGAGAAGAAAAATGATATATCAGATTTGTGAATCTAAGAAAGTTCACGAAAGCACAGTGTTAAGGTATTTAAAAAAGTATTGGCAGAGAGGTAAGACGAAGCAGGCACTATTGCCTGACTATTATATGTGTGGAGGAAAGGGGAAAGAAAAAGAAGTAGGTGAGGCAAAACGAGGAAGGCCTAGAAAAAATGCATTGCTGTTTGGTCAAGGAATAAACATAGATGATGGTATAAAAAAGATATTTAAAACAGCAATTAATAGGTACTATTACACATCTTCTCAGAAGACTTTAACTTTAACATATGAATTAATGCTGAAAGAGTATTTTAGTAAGGAAATTAAAATAGAAGATAACAAGGAAATACCCGTAATTAATGCAATTTCAGATATCCCGACTTTTACTCAATTCAAATACTGGTTTGAAAAGGAAAGAAATTTAAAGAAAGAGATATCTATGCGAAAGAGTGCAAAACATTATGAGCAAAAACATAGAGCAATTTTAGGGAATTCTACAATAGAGGCTTTAGGACCGGGATCACTATATCAAATCGATGCAACTGTTGGCGATATTTACCTTGTAAGTCGCTTAAATCGTCAATGGATTATTGGGAGACCAGTAATTTATAGTATTATTGATACATTTAGTAGAATGGTTGTAGGAATCTATATTGGCCTAGAGGGACCTTCTTGGGCTGGAGCAATGATGGCTCTTAATAATGCTGCTACTAGTAAGGTGGAGTTTTGCAGGGAATATGGAATAGAGATAGATGAAGAAGAATGGCCTGTCAATTATTTACCTGAAACAATTTTGGCTGATAGGGGTGAGTTAGAGGGAAGCAATATAGAAACTTTAATAAATACTTTTCATATTAGAGTTCAAAATACTCCCCCATATAGGCCGGATTGGAAAGGTATTATTGAATCTCATTTTATGGTGATAAATACCAGAACAAAACCTATATTACCCGGCACAGTAGACTTTAACACAAGAGAGCGTGGAGATAAAGACTATAGGCTAGATGCAAAGTTAGATATTTATCAGTTTACACAAGTTATTATTAAGTGTATACTGCACCACAATAATCACCATTTTTTAAAGAATTACAATAGAGAAGAAATGATGATTGAGGATGATATAGAACCAATTCCTATCAAACTATGGAATTGGGGCATTGCTAATCGGTCAGGAAAGTTACGCTATGTCCCAGAAGACATTGTTAAATTAAACTTAATGCCGACAGGGAGTGCTACTATTACTGCACAGGGTATAAGATTCAACGGCATGTTATATGCTTGTAAACAAGCCTTAAAGGAGAAGTGGTTTGAAACGGCCCGCAATAAGGGTACTTGGAAAATATCATCTATTAGTTTCGATCCAAGACAAATGGACTACATTTACATAAGAGATGATAACGGTCTAACTTATGAAAAATGTTTCTTATTAGAAAATCAGCAGCGATATAAGAATAAGACAATTGATGAGGTAAATTATCTTTTAGAGTATGAAAAACTGCAGAACAAGAAATATCTAGAACAAAAAATTCAGACTAAGATAGATTTGATTTCTGAAATTGAACATATTGTTGAGGAAGCACAACAACAATCAATAGAAGAAAATCATGTAGGTAGTAAGAAAAAAAGGTTAAAAAACATAAGAGAAAATCGTAGATTAGAAAAAGTATTACAGCGAGAACAGGAAGCATTTGAACTAGATAAAGGTGAGGTAAAGGAAGATTCTAGAGTGGTATCTATAAATCAGACTGTCGAAGAGGAAAATGATAATGATAATGGACTTTCACTATTGTTAAAAAAACAAAAGGAGGCTCTAAAGAAAATATATGAATAAGGTAATGCTTGCAAATGGAGGAGAAGCAGTAAAAGCAGAATATACGGAGCAAGTTATATCGGAGTATTCTGGAAACCCGTTTATAGAAGCATTGCCTCCGATTTTTTCACAGGACGAGGTAGTAGAAAAAATTGCTATATATCCTCCATACAATGATAAGGAACGAGAGTTAGATAAGCAATATAAAGTTCACATAGTTCAAAGGTTATTTCAGGTCTTCCAGCCTCTAATGATTCATTTAGATTTAGAAAGCAGGATTTCTAGGATTATACGACAAGGATATTTAGCAAGAAATCCATTTGATCCAAAATATATAAGCACTTTTCAAGAGGGTTATGATGCTATACAAAATATGAATTATGATTTAAATAATAATGAATTTTTCAGAAGCACAGGATTAGGCTTAAGTATTGTTGGGATAAGCGGAATCGGAAAAACAACAGCGATTAACAGGATTATAACAATGTATCCTCAAATTATTGTCCACTCCAAATATAAAGAAACAAAGTTTAGTATGTATCAATTAACTTGGCTTAAAATAGACTGTCCTCACGATGGGTCTTTAAAAGGACTATGTGTGGACTTTTTCCTAAAAATAGATTCCTTACTTGGTACGGACTATTATAAGAAGTTTGGGCAAAGTAGATTATCTGTAAATACAATGCTACCCGTAATGGCACAAATCGCGAAAAATTGCGGCTTAGGTGTACTTATAATCGATGAGATTCAGCACCTGAACGGAGCAAGGAGTGGAGGGGGAGATAATATGTTAAATTTCTTCGTTAAATTGGTGAATACTTTTGGGGTATCTACTATTCTTGTTGGAACACCAAAGGCTCTATCAGTGTTGCAGTCTGAATTTAGGCAGGCTCGAAGGGGAAGTGGGCAAGGAGACATGGTCTGGGATAGATTAAAAAAAGATCAAAGTTGGGAGTTGCTTTTAAACGCTATATGGGATTATCAGTGGACCAGAAAAACGACATCTTTAAATAAAGAGATTATTGATATTTTCTATGAGGAAAGTCAGGGGATTACGGATATAGCAGTAAAATTATATGCTATGAGTCAAACGCGTGCGATTATGACTGGCAAGGAAGAAATAACCTCTGACTTGATTAAAGCGGTGGCACATGAAAATCTGAAGTTAGTTAAACCTATGCTAGATGCGTTAAAATCAGGAGATATCAAAAAAATTGCTCAATATGAAGATGTTTCTACAATTGATACTGACTTTTTAGGATTTATCGAAAGAGAAAGACATACTATTAATTTAGAAATGAAAATTGAAGCACTTAAAAGAACACAAAGGAAGAAAGAACAAGAATTTAAAACCAATAAAGCAGAAGAGGCAATTCTAAAACTTATTGATTTAAATATCAGTCCCAATAACGCACAGAAATTAGTAGAAAAGATACTTAAAGATGAAAATGAAGTGGAGTTAAATGAAATTGTAGTTAGAGCGATACAACTGATTCCGGATTCCGAAAAGAAAAACAAGAAAACAAATAAAAATAATAAAGAAAATAAGAATGATATAAGAAACATTGTAGAGGAAGGCCGTATCAATAGAGTTTCTGCATATGAATCGTTAAAAAATATTGGACTTATTAAAAGTTATAACGATGACTTCTTAAGTTTGTGTGGTATGATATGATGACATTTTTCCCTGTACCTTATGATGATGAAGTTCTTTATAGTATTTTGGCAAGGTATCACATTAGAAGTGGAAATATAAGTTTAAAATCAACCCTTGAAGACATATTTTCAAAGTCAAGTATAACATCTGTAATGGATTTGCCGTCACATATTAATAGAATTATAAAGAATATGCCCATAAATACTGAATATACTTCAGACGAAATAATTGAAAAATACACTCTTTACCCATTCTATACGGCCTTTTTACCTCTGGCGGAAGCAGCAAAGATAAAAAACTATATGAAAGAAGAGGAAGGAGGTAGAATTTATAACAAGATAGGCTTAATGGCGAGTTCAATATCTTTTAATCAGTATTTTAAGTTTTGCCCTCAATGTAACAAAGAGGATATGAAAAAGTATGGAGAATTGTATTGGCATAGGGTACACCAGATTCCCGGTATATTCGTGTGTCCACAACATAAAGTAATGCTGCATGATAGTGAAGTTGATGTAAGGGGATTTAATAAACACGAATATAAACCTGCCTCATTTGATGTCTGTAAGTTAAATAATGAAGCATTAACTTGCTCGGATGGTACTTTTAACCACTTAACTAATATGGCAGCAGACGCTCTCTCTCTGTTATGTAATAATTTTCATAATAAACCTTTAGAGTGGTTTAGAGAACAATATATAAACAAGTTAAAGGTATTGGGCTATGCTAATAGCAATGGAAATGTGAAACAAAAAGAATTATTAACAGATTTTGTGGATTATTATGGGGATAATCTGTTGATAATCCTTCAATCATATATAGTAATTAACAGTGAATACAATTGGCTGACTGAAATATTTAGGAGAAAAAACAAATCTACCCATCCTATAAGACATCTCCTTTTGATGAGATTTTTAGGCATTTCTGCAGAACAGTTATTTAACGACAAGATAGAATATAAGCCCTTTGGGAATGGACCGTGGCCTTGTTTAAACTCTGCCAGTGAACATTATAGAGAATTGACGATAGGGGAGATAAAAATAAAATATGGAAATGATAGTAAAAGTCCACTTGGAATATTTTCTTGTTCTTGTGGATTTTCCTATATGAGGACAGGTCCTGATAGAGAGGAAGATGACAAATTTAAGATAACAAGAATGATTACTTTTGGTCAGGAATGGGAAGCAAGACTTAAAGACATAGTTACTGAAAGGTTAAGTTTACGTGAAACAGCAAAACATCTACAAGTAGATCCAAATACAGTTAAGAAGTATGCAGAGAAACTTGGTTTAAAGACTTATTGGAAGAAGGTTGCGGAAGAGCCGATTATTGTTAGCAATAAGAATGTGGTTGATTTGGCAACTTTACATAATAAGCAAGAACTATATAGGATGAAATGGTTGGCTCTACAGAAAGTTTATCCAGAAAAAAGTAAAACTGAATTATGTCGAGATAATAAGGCAGTAAGTGCTTGGTTGTATAAGAATGATAGAGAATGGTTAAAACAACATTCTCCTCAATTGAGGTCAAATAGAAATGTAAATCTACGAGTGGATTGGGAGCAGAGAGATTCAGAAATTCTTCAGCAAGTAGAAAAATTGGTACAAGAGATGTTATCCATAGATAAGAAACCATCAAGAATTACCATAAGTTCTATAGGTAGTAAAGTAGGCCTACGACCACTACTTGAAAAACATCTTGATAAACTTCCAAGAACAAAAAAATATATGGAGCAGTATTTGGAAAGTATTAGGGATTTTCAAACAAGGCGTATTAAATGGGCCATACAAATATTAGAGAGTGAAGGAGAAGAGATTCTATTATGGAAGATTTTTAGAAGGGCTGGGATTCGAATGGAATATCAACAGGAAATAGAAAAAGAGGTAATTGGATTAATAAATGATATTAGAAGTAGATAGATATATTTATTGCATATCTTGATGAATTGAACAAAAAAGATGTTCTAACTAACATTCAGATTAGAAGATATTTTGTCTTGAAGGAAAGGTAGTGAAAGTATAAGTAATGGGTTCGTAATACAGTTAGAAACCAGTACGTTTGCCATATTTACAGTAAAATACGGCAATGATATAATGTTCTAATAAAGCACATGTGCTTTATTAGAACATTATTTTATTATCAGGGGGTGAAGAAATGTCAAAAAAGATAGTCCTATTATTAGTTGTTCTAACTCTTTTTACTGCTATTTTTACCGGTTGTGGTTCAGATAGTAATCCAATTGTTGGGAAGTGGACAGTAGATACAGTCAATGAAGATATTGAACAAGCCAAAAAAGACCAAGTTAATGTTGGAAACATTATGATTGTTAAAGTAGTACAAATGCTCTTTAACCAAGGTGCAGAAGTAGAGTTTTTAAAAGATAGTACGGCAAATATTAATGGAATAGGGATGAAATACCAATGGGTTGATGAAACACATCTTGAAATTACGCCATCAAATGGAGGTAATACTCTCATTTACGAAGCCAATCTATCAGGAGACGAATTAACTTTAAAGATTCAATATCTAACACTGACTTTAAAGAAAAAATAAAAACACTTAAGAAAGTGGATTGGTTTTGAAGAGACTGGAAGGAGGAAAAAAATGATTTTGCGTTATGCAATAGCATGGCTACCATTTATAATTATTGGGACTGTATTAGTCTTTAAAGGATACAAATTTATCAGTTCAATAAGGCTTAAGTTAGCAATTAACTCGCTAGGAGAGAATTTAACAAATGAGAAAGTAGAGAACTTTATTAAGTTGGTTAAAAGGACATCAATAACCAATCATCCAACCGAATGGAATCGTCTAAGGGCAGGATTTCAAATGGTAAATCAATCGCCTAATATTAGTTCAGATTTAAAAAGGCAATTGATGAATGTACTTATGAGCAAAGGGCTTAATTTAGGGAATATAAGAATTTTAGAAAATGAAGAAGAAAGAAAAAATCATAAAGAGCAGAAAATCAGAGAAAGCGGTGAAGAAGGAGAACGGGAAGTGCAGTACAGCCTAAAATGGCTTCCATCTGATACATATAAAGTCCTACACAATGTAAGAATACCACATCATATTGAGCGGCAGGAGTTTGACCATATCGTTCTAAGCCCTTATGCCATTTTTCATTTGGAAACGAAAAGCCATGGTGGTGAATCTGGGGGGAAAATTACTATCAGTAAAGATGGAGACTGGAGCCTGACTCATGTCGAGAACACCTATGGTATAGAAAATCCCCTGCAGCAAGTCAATAGACACGATAGAGTGCTAAAAGATTACATAGCAAAAGAGTTTCCAGACATAAAAATACCAGTAGAAGGGGTCGTAGTAATAGCGAATAAAAAGACAACCATCGAGGGCTTAGAAAATACGCCACTTGTGGTGCAAAAGGTAGATCGGTTAAATCATTATATTGAGAACTACAATAAAGAAATGAGAGCAGATGATATTTCTATTGAACTTCTTTACAATCAATTATCAAAGTTTACTGCACAAAATGAAAAGGCAGTATAAATAAATTAGAGTAAAATAAATATAAAAATCGTGTATTTTGCAGAATGCCAATTGCTAGTATACACGATTTTTTGGTATCAATGCTCTAAATTTAGATTAGAAGATTTGGATAGAACCAAGAAAAAATTGTACAAGCATGTAAGGTGCTAAAAGTTTTAAGTATTATAATGAATCAAAGTGATTCGGAAAATTAATACTCCATATATTTACAATATTTTGAAAGCAATGATATAATGTTGAAGTTGTGATGTGCTAATATAGAACATCATATTACTAAAAAAGATTTATCCAAAAAGGGGAAAGGGAGGAGATACTTTGCTGTATAAAATAAACAGAAGAACAATCATTACTTGGTTTTTGTTGATTTTGATACTGTTGCTAGTCGCAGGCTGTGCCCAAAAGGTAGATAATCAAAATAAAAAAACCGATACAACTGTAAGTGAAAACTCAGAAAAATCAGTGGATAATACTAGTAATACAAATAATAAACAAGAATCGAAGGAGGCTTCGAAAGAGGTGGAAAAGACTATTGAAACGTTCGAACCTCTAAAATTTGTAAACACGCCATTGCCCTTTGACTTGGAGCCTCATAGAACTATTACTCCATTGGGTAATGAGATAAGAAATGCTGGGCCAAGCCGTATTGGAACTTTCTACGGAGATGGATTTAGATTTCAAATTATAGGATTTCAAAACAATGTCACAACCATTAAGTTTGCAAATATAGGTAGTGAAACTATCACTTTAACAGACGAGAGCATAAAGTACATCGTGTATTCAAATGGAGGAGAAAACATATCTGGAACAAAGTTGACAGGTGCTCCTATTTCTATAGAACCAAATCAAACGAAAGATTTACAAGTATCTTTTACTGACCCTAGAACTGTTTACTTAAGGTTTAATATAAAAGATACTATAACTGAAATTAGGATTAGATCCAGCCTCCAAGATAAGCCTATATCAGATGTTACACCTCTTGTTAGTGACAGAAGTAATATGACTGATGGAGGTATTACACCTGAAGGTAAAGAAGGTCCCGTACCTGTAACTTACGCTTCTTTAGAAATTGTAGGTAATGGGTACACTAAGTTTCAAGTTCTTGGAATACAGTACACTGGCAATGATACTATAGGTAAACTTTCTAAACCTGAAAAGGGAATGCTTGCTCTTGCAAAAGTTCGCTTGGCTAACACCTCTAACGAAGAAATCTCTATAAACCAAGTTGTTATCCGTTCTATTAGCGGTAAGGGTATTACTGTTGAAGAAACTTTAAGTAAAGAAGATATGCAAAAGGCACTAGGAGATAAAGGATTGCCAACGTCTATAAAACCACAAAGCATTGTGGAAGGTTTTGTACCATTTGTCTTTAATGATTCACTTGAAGTTACCATGATTGGTATAGAGACAAATAAAGGATCAATGGCTATAAGACATTTGGATTCGTTCCCACCGCTGCAATAATTGAATAAAAGTATATTTAATTTAAGATAAGATATTAGTAACTAAACGTGAAAGTATATAAAAAGACTTTAAATTTTCTAGCACTAAACAGAAAAATTAGAGTCTTTTTATTTTGTAGGTCCTGACAAAATATGTAATGCGAGATAGAATGATATTATCATTATTGGAGGTGATTCAAGCAATTAAGAAAGCAGCAGATAAAAAAGAAATTCAAGTGTTGGAAAATGAAATAAAAAGACTGCAGAAAGAACTATCAGAGCAATATGCGAGGCATGAAGAACCATATGAGAATATTTTAAAAAAAAGTGAGCAATTGGATGTGCTAATTGTAGAATATCAAAGAAGACTAATGTAGGACCCTCAAACGGCTTATAATATGTGAATGACTTAAAATTAAGAAAGAGTAAGAACAGGACTGAATAAAGCCCTACCATACTCTTTCTATCTAATCGATATTATTTGCAGAAATTTCCAGCAGTGCTATAATTATTCTAATAAAGAACAATTAGTTCTCTATACCCAATAGCCAGTGTACACTGACATTTAAGAGTTGTGAAAAAGCAAATAGTTCATAATCTGTTACAATCCTTTTCTGAAGTTCAATTTTTGAGATGCTTGCTCGATCAATATAAATAGCCATGGTTTCAAGTTTAATGGACAACTGTTGCTGGGTTAATTTATTCTTTTGTCTAGCCGTTTTTAGGCGAGGACCGATTATATTTTTTGTATCACCTTCGGTTATTAATTTCATAGATGAAGCCACCTTTGTGTTTTATTAGAACATTTATTTTGATTGTAAATGAAAATTTAACAAGTAATGTTCTAATAAAGCACATGGTTGTTCTTATAGAGGATGGATGGGATGATAATGGATTTTAGGGGGCTTCAGTCAATATTTGTGATGTTAAATGAGCAGTGTAAAATGATATACTGCAGCATAGAAGATAGAAAAATGGCAGAAGAAATTATCAGGGATATTGATATTGAAGCCAGTATGAATGGTGAAAATATCATTGTGAAAGAGAAAGAGGACTTTAACTTAAAGATAGAAAAGATAGATCTTGAAAACACTGTACTCTTCGCTGTGACTATGGAAAAACAGTTCCATCTAGAGTTAATATATCAAGATTACTTCACGGGATTATACAACCGCAACTATTGGGAACATATCCAAAGTGGAACTATTAAATTCCCCCGGGTTTCTAATTATACAGTTGTAATGATTGATATAGATAATCTGAAGGAACTAAATGACACTTGTGGTCATGGTGAAGGCGATAGAGCAATTAAGACGGTTGGTATGTCCATTAAACAGTGTATTAGGGAAGGGGATATTGGAATTCACTACGGTGGAGATGAGTTCCTATTGCTACTTTTTGATAGTGATATTAAGGGAGCAGAAAAGGTAATATATAGAATAAGACAAGAAGTTGCTTCTAAAAATGAGAATTCAGGCATTATAGTAGAGATAAGTACCGGTATTGCCTATTCCAATTGCTTGAAAAGTCTTCAAAATACAGTGCAGATAGCCGATATGAACATGTATATGGAGAAGAAAACTAAGTATAAGAATAAAAGAAAAGGTCAGAAGAGTTATAGAAGATCCGCTGAAAAGGGAAAATGAAAACTACTGTAAACATGCTGCTAATGGCTAAAAATCATGATATAATCTTAATACAGACTATCCAACCTTTCTTTTGTCTAAAATATGTTAAAAGAAAGAACCTGTAATTACTTTGTAGTGAGGCATTAGCCGAGAAGACCGAAAGTAATTGCAGGTTCTTCTTTTAATGAAGGTGGTTTATTTGAGAGTTGACAAATATGTTGAAAAAATATCGATATGGTTATTTGACATGGCTGAAGCATTGATATATACTAATGATACAACAAAGAAGTATAGAAAAATAAATAAGAAATAATCATGAAATCAAAGCAAACTAACAAAGTATTCATTAGCCACGACTGATTAAGTCCTAGTGGTGTATTTTGTTAGTTTTTTATTTTGGGAAAGGAGATGTTTATAATGACTGAAAAAGCCATCTGGGGGAAGGTATATGATTCATGCTTTTCTATAGAGATATCTGCACAAATACAGCCCCATGGGAATAGTAAAGTAGAGTATAGTGCAGAGTTTATAGGCAAGAACCTAAAAGAGCCTAGAATAGAAGTTAGAAAGGATATTAAGGACCTAATAGAGGCAGTCTATGCTCAAATACAAAATGGAGAACTAAAGATAACAAATGCGGCAAAAGAGGAGTTCTTAAATGATAGAAAAATGATTATTGCTAAGTCTATTGAGAAGACTAATGAATTTAAGGAAGAAATTGAAGATATTAGAGATTACACAGCCATAGACAAAATATCAGAGTAACTTGTAAGAGGATAAACATTTACTTATCAAGGGCTTGATAAATAAATTCGAACTTTTGTAACTATACTGTAAAATCATTACATGGAATATTATGCTATAATGAGAGTATCTTAATGAATCCTATACTTTTTATTTTTAATTATAAGGTATAGTATTTTAAACAAAAACTGAATATCTATAAAACAAAGTATTATTAACAGAGCAAATTTTTATCAGTGGTATTTATATACACTGGTGTTTTTTGCTCTGTTATTTTTTTGAAATCTTTGAGAGGAGGAATGTGTAATGGGAGTTAAAAGGAAAATTGCACTAGATAAGTATCTAGAGTATTCGAGAAATGGAAAGAGAGTGCTGTTCGATATTGAGAACTGTAGATTGCAAGATGTATATGACGAATATGGAAAGATTAGACATATTGTAATTTGCACTGCAGGCGATAGAGCGATATATTACCAATTGGAAATAAAGGATTTCTATGAATATCTTGCCCTATATTTGGCTGGCAGAAGAGAACTTTGGGCTATGAATCAATTGGTGCAGCAATTAGTAACCCTGACTAATCAGCATTAGTAGAATAAGAATTTATAAAGGAGGTGATAAAAGCATGGCAAAAATCTATGTCAATGAGCAAAATGGAATGCTTGCAAAGGCTTCGTCTTTATCAGGAATTAAGGGAGTTGCTGAGGAATTGGGCTTCACAGTGCTTATTAGCAACTATCGTTCCTTTTTCTATTCAATCTTCCGAAAATACAATCAGGATAGTGGAAAATTTGAGTTTGTGAAGTTATCGAAAACTAATAAAGAAAAAGAAGAGGTGTTGAGGCAGCAGGGATATGAAAAAATCAAGGACGCATATAGCAATGAAATTCTACAACAATTTCTATTTTTATCCTGAAACAAAACTAATTCTAAAGAGAAAATGAAGGGGGGTGAGGGTGAGTGTATTAAATAATGTAGTAGTTGGACCATAAATATGTTGAATTATGATTGTCCAATAAGCCGACAGAATATAGAAACTCTGAGAAAAGGATATTTTTATACTAGTAACGGGAGTTACTTTATTCTACAGGCATCTAGTGAATGTTATTGTAAATAAGTTAAACGAAAGGAGATGTTGTAAAAATGAGAAAAGTGATTAATAAAAAGGCGTATGATACTGAAAAGGCTGAATTGGTGGCAGAATTTTATAATGGTTTTTCTAGAAGTGATTTTAGATATTTATATGAAGGACTTTATAAAACTTCGAAAGGAAACTACTTTATACATGCAGATGGTGGACCTATGTCAAAATATCATGAAAGAGTTGGAAATAGTACAACAGGGTTAGAAACTATTATTCCGGTAGATTCTGAAGAGGCATATGAATGGCTAGAAGAGCATAATGAAACTGAGTCTATAGAAAAATATTTCTCTGATATGATTCAAGAAGATTAACCATAAGAATGAAAGTTTATTGTTGAATATTAATTAAATCAGGGCAAAAAGAGAATAAACCAAAATATCAAACAAAATATAACTACAGTTATCTAAAACAGCACAAAAACAAAATTAAAGAAATTACTTAAAAAAGCATGCCCTTTGTTAAAAAAAACAAAGGAGGGCATTGCTATGAAAATTAGAATATCTTTAGATAGTAAAAACTTTGATAGAAAACCAACTAAGAAGGAAACTGCACATATTTCAAATCGGATTGCCAAAAGTTCAACTGAAATATTAGTTGAGAACTTTGCTAAATTCACAGTACAACCTTATGGCAGGAGTTTTTCAAGTGCAGTTTTTGGAGAAGGGCAAAGAACGAATGCTTCATGGAAGAGTCAGCAGGTATTTGCTTTAGATATAGACAATGGGCTTACAGTAAAAGAAGCACTGAAAAAGTGTAATGAATTTAATCTAATGCCTGCATTTATATATACTACTTTTAGTTCAACATCAGACTATGAACGATTTAGGATAGTATTTATTCTTGAACATGAGATAGAAGATATTAGAGTAAGAGAGTTTGTTCAGAAGTCATTAATAAAGGTCTTTCCACAGACAGATACTATGGCAGGAGACGCTGCTCGAATAATGTTTGGAGGAAAAGAAATTGTCTATAACAACTTTGAGAATACTGTTTCAGTGATTGATATTTGCCATGCCGCGTCTGCAGTGATTAGAAATGGTCCTAATCCTACCAGAGATATGGAAAATTTCTGCCGCTCCGCAGGAGTAGATATGTATAATGGCTACCCTAAACTGGTTATTTTCAACAATGATAAAGACATGCCTAAAATTAATGAAGAGCACAATGTGTTTGTCTGCATGACTAAAAATGGGACAACATTATTAAATAATAGTAGTTTGTGTGTAGAAAATAGTCCTATGAACTATGTCATTTTCTTTAGTAAACCAAATACAAAGGAATTTCATATATCGAGTGAAAATAAAGGCAGTTTTAAATTTGATATCCAAAAGCAACGAGAGAAGAAAAAATTAATTAGGAATTATCCTTATGAAGAATTGTATAAGAATTGCACCCTATATCGAGAAGCAATTGAAGGAAGATATTGGCTTCACCATATGGAAATCTTCGGAATAATGACAAATCTACTCCAAATAGAAGGTGGTTCAACCAAGGTAGAACAAATTTTAAATAGCAGAAAAGAATACGCTGAGAAGGCGGATAGTTGGAGTACAATGGCAAATCAGATAATAAAGTCAAACTATCAACCATGCCAGTGTGAATACTTTTGTCCAATGCAGTTTGAAAGCAATTGCAATCACTGCTTAAATATGATTGAACAAGGGAAACTTGTAAGAGGTAGAATACATGTAATGGGTAAAACAAAAGCAAGAACTTTGGAAGAAGCAGAAAACGAACTTAGTGAAAAATTTGAATCTATACTAGATAATGATAAGAAAGGTATCTATATCATTAAAGCCCCAACTGGTATAGGAAAGACTGAATTGTATTTAAATGCTTGTAAGAATAAGAATCTGACAGTAGCAGTGCCGACTCACGAGTTAAAATGTGAAATTAGTGAAAAAATGAAAAGTAAAGGCATACATCATTTTGTTATGCCAGAACTGCCAAAAATGAGTGCAGCAGATACTAAGGAATTACAAAGACTTTACGATAGCGGTTCTTTTAGAGGAGCCAATATATTTTTAAAACAGAAGGCGAAAGAATGTGAAGAAGTTGAACGTTATCTTGGTAAATTAAAGAATGCAAAGAAAATAAGTAATGAAACTATTATTACAACACATCATAGACTGCTCTATGATAAGGATTTTAATGATACTGTTATAGTAGACGAAGATATAATACTAAACGCTATGTTCCCCATATCTCATATAAAAATGGGAGACTTATCAATGGTTAATGCAAAGATAAGAATGAAATCAGAATTTGCAGCCTCAAAAGGGACTTTACAAGGAATAGAGCAGGAAATATTGAATGCACAATATGGACTAGTTAAAGAAACACCATCGTATTTTCTTCATCTTGCAGAGGAAATTGAAAGAATGATTATTGAGGACGAAACTATTGATTCTAACATATTGGGATTTTTGAACTCTAGCCGCTATGTAAAAGTAAATGGACCTGATAATATTGAATATATTTATTTTATAGGCAAAAGGCATCTCCCTGATAAAAAAATAGTTATTTTAAGTGCTACAATCAATGAAAACATTGCAAAAATCGTTTTTGGAAATGACATCTTCTTTTATGATATGGGAGAAATAGAGCAAAAGGGAGAAATTATTCAAATTCCTACTAAAAGTTATTCTAAATACTCAATTAATAGGGACTATGATGGTATGCTTAACATGGCTGAAAAACTAATTGAACTGTACAACCCTAATAGTAAGGTGATAACATATAAAAATTATTTTCAAGATTTAATTAATACCAATTTTAACTTCTGG
Source organism: Anaerosolibacter carboniphilus (assembly GCF_014205875.1). Classification (GTDB taxonomy): domain Bacteria; phylum Bacillota; class Clostridia; order Peptostreptococcales; family Thermotaleaceae; genus Anaerosolibacter; species Anaerosolibacter carboniphilus. Next base: position 110,528 of record NZ_JACHEN010000005.1, on the reverse strand, counting down.
AATACGGCTGGAAGAGATAATTTAAAAGGTGAAAATATCACTATTATTGGTACGCCTCATGTTAATCCTTTAAGATATTTATTATTCAGTAGTGTGTTGGGATATAGCATCAGATTAGACGATAGTATTATGTCCTACCAGCCAGTGACAAGAGGAATTTACAAGTTTTATTTTCAAACCTACAGTAGAAATGACTTTCTCAGGGAGATACAATTCTATATGATTGAGAGTGAACTTATTCAAACTGTGGGGAGGGCAAGAACCTTAAGAGAGCCTTCAAAAGTGTTATTGTTAAGTAATTTCCCTGTACCGGGTGCAGAGTTTATATTTCTTTCACAACAAGAATTGAATGAATATAAAAAGAAGAATATTGAATAAAGAATATTCCTAATGGACCTGCGTTTATTTCGAATGCATGCTATACTAAACATGTAGTCAGAAATGTCTCCTTTGTTAGTGATATATTATACAGTAAGAACCTTCCTGTCAAAAGAACTTCCTTTGGCAGGGAGGATTTTTACTATAGAGCATAAAGTTATCTAGTAGAAGATCAGCAATCTTTTATGAAGAATGAGGTGAGGTTTTGAGTATAATTCATGTTATAGAAATACCAGAAATTTTTATAGATAATCCGATAGAACTTTTAAATGAACTTATTCATAATGCCTGCATCATTATAACTGATGAGCGGTATAAGTACAAACATAGACTTAAGAAAATTGAATGGGTAACTGCGGCTCTTTTAAATAAGTATTGTAGAGACAATAAGATTAGTATAAATAAGTTAATCAAGGAGACTGATTTAGAAATTTATTATAATTTATTGAGAGATTTCAGGAAAAAAGACTCTGACTCTCTTTTCTTTGCTAGAAGTGCGATAACTGCATATAAAATACATGGCTATATAGTAGAAGATACAAACGGGGAAAGCAATTGATAATAAAAAGAGATTCTATATTAATCAAAGATGGGTGAGTTAAATGGGTTCTAATAAAAAGAAATCTGATAAAGGTAAAGTGGAAATTTGGGAGTGCAAGAATATAGATGATAGCATTTGGGAAATGGAAACTGAACAATTAATTATCTATTTAAAGAAATTATCCAAAATTAAAGAAGATAAATATACTGCTAAAAGCAAGGGTAAAATTAACGAGGATATATAGGAAAAAATATTGTATAGGAGGTGTTAAAGATAAGTAAGACATTAGAGAGTTTTTTTATGGCTACATATACGGTTTTGATGGCTGCCCTTTTTTCATGGCTATTTTGGATCATATTTAAGCCAAATATCTCAATGCAGCAGTATTTCACTTATACAGTAGTGGGTGAAAGTTTTGCAACTGCCATTATTGATGAAATACATAAAGGCTGTATGGAAATAAAAAGGATATGCAGAGAATAAAAACCTATATTTTAAAAAGGTATCAACAAATACTCAAATGAACTTTAAAATTTATTTTTTAAAATAAAGGATTGTCTTGTAGAAAATAGAATAGACGCATGTGAATAATTACTTAAGATAGTCAGGAACACGGATTATAAGAGGATGTCCCCCTCTTTTTATTGACGTGTTCTTTTCTATTTCATCAGAAAATCTAGGAGGTGCAAACGAAAGGTAATTTAAACGGTCTTGATGTATAAGCAATAACTATTTATCTCAAGTTGTATTTTGTTTTCATTGGTATGATCCCAATAGTAATTTGTAAATCCCCAAACTTTCTTTAGTATTTTTCATTTTGGCCGGGAAATATCCCGGCTACCTTTTTAAAAATTTGTAATTAAAGGAGCGGATAATATGGAAGAGCAAAAAATGATTCAGGATAGTCTAGAGCATATTTTAGAAGGGAAAATGGGATGCAAGGTTGAAGTGGTTGATATACAGAGGCAGGATAATAAATACTTGGTACAGGTGGATATAAAAAGGAAAGGAAAAATAGTAAGACTGCAAAAACCAATTTCTATATGGGCATTGAGCAATTAAGTAAATCGCAAGTTTTAATAGTAAAGAACTCTGTTTAATTCAGTTATCTTTAATAAAGTTACTGATATATACAGAGTTTTTTAATTTTTGGTGAGCAGTCAAAGAGAAGAATGAACTCTATTAACAACAGTTATAAATACATCTCAATATTTAATAATCATTATGAATTGGCATTGAATATTATTGAATATTATTAAATATTATTAACGGTTTGCCGATGTAGAGAAAATCTGTTAACAACAATTATGAAGTGATATTAACTATTATAAATAAATCATATATGTTATTAATTATGGTTCTTTAATGATATTGAAAAGATGTCTACTATGAGCCATTGGTGAGTGAGGACAATATTTTATCTAAGATTAAATGGGTGAATAAAATAAGAAAAAAATGAATTAAATCAAATGTAACAGTAATTATCATAAAAACCCATAAAATATTGCTAATATTCCTGAAAATGAAAGAATTCAACTTGAAATGAAGCATTTATGTTGAGTATTATATGGCATTTAATTCTAAACATGAATGATATTATAGGGCTTAAGAATTTATTCAGGCCTGACATCTATCTCTCCCAATACCCCTGCTGAAAAAAATAATTATAGACAAGAAAAAAATGAAAAAAATAGATTTTGACAGTATATATGTGACATTTAATCATAAGCCCCTATGATATTTATAAATAGCCTATTTTAATGGATTTTAGCATTATAACATATTAGCAGGAGATGAACAGAAGGTATTGAATGAGTTTCTATGAGTGTACTGATAGAACTGTTTGTAGAGATAGGAGGTGGCAAATGGCAAAGGATTTAGATAAGATAATTGATAAACTAGTAGAACAGTTTAGAAATGAATTACAGGCATTAAAGGATGTTGAATTTCAATCGGATTATATAGAATTCTTGAGGCAGGAACTACGTGAGGAATTTCTAATTTGTAAGAATGCTCAATTAGAGGAAAGGCTTATAAAGGAAATTCAATCAGAATATAATTCCTAAAAATATGATGAAAAATCAAGGATTTAAAGAGGTTGTGAAGAATTAGAATTCAGGCATATGGTAGACTCCAGATAGTTAATGAGGAACATGAAGATGGACAGGTGATAGAGTCCGTTTTTCTGATTCCTCTATTTTTTTACAAACAAAGGAAAGAGGTGAAGGTTTGAGGTAGGTTCCAAATTGTACTAACAATAAATCTTTGGTTCCAAAAACAACTAATAACATATGAAAGGGGAATTTAATAATGAAAGAACTCAAAATTATTGGTATTGACCATGGAAATGCGAGTATTAAGACACACACAGGGTTTGAATGTAAGTCAGGTTTCACCATTCTCAATGATGAGCCTATTTCTCAGAAAAGACTATTACAATTTGAATCCAAATATTATTCTATTGGTTCAGAGAGATTTCCAGTTAAAGCAGATAAGACTTTAGATGAAGATTTTTTTGTTTTGAGCCTTGGGGCGATAGCAGAGTCGATTGTTGATGTTGCTAATGGTTTAGTGGGAGAAAGAGACATAATCTTATCGGCTGGGCTGCCTATTGTGAATTATGGAAGAATGAAAGAGCGGTTTAAGTCGTATTTTATCAGAAATAACATTGGCTTTATTTATGAAAGTAGAGAGTATTTAATAAATATAAAAGACTGTTTTGTTTTTCCTCAGTCTTATTCTGCTCTACTAACTAAGTTTTCAGAATATAAAAATCTTCCATTAGTAAATGTATGTGATATTGGAGGAGGAACGTGTGACTGTTTTGTAATTGAATATGGGTTATTAAATACTTCATCTTGTTTCTCTTTGCCGGTAGGGGCTATTCACCTTTACAATAACATAATACAACAGGCTCTTGCATTAGGATACCATTTAACAGAATCTCAGATTCAGCAGATGATACTAGGCAAACAACCTACATTTAAGGATGAAGGGCTTTTTAAAATAGTTAATGATACTGCCACACGATTTACTCAAAAACTACTATCGCAAGTTGGTGAACATGGTTTTGAACTTAGATTGAATCCAACAGTCTTTTGCGGAGGAGGTTCAATACTACTGAAGCAAATTCTTGAAGAAAATAATACTGGTTATACAGAAGTCATTGAAGATTCATTTACTAATGCCAAAGGGTTTGAAATGTTAGCAAAACAAAAGTTGCTTAAAAGGTGATAGTATGGATTATATCAAAAGAATTAATCTTAGTTTGGATATTAGGCGAGGAGAAGATCGACGTGTCAATGATATTTTAAAGGTTAAAACACATAAAACGGCATATGTTATAGAGGCTATACTATCATTTGAGGCAAGCAAGCAGGATGGTCTTAATAATAATGCTATTAAACAGGCACTGAGAGAAGTATTAGGAGAGATCAATATAAACATTGAGACAAAGAATAAAGGGATCAAGCAAGAGATACCAGAAGCAGTATTCAATATCTTTGAACAAATATAAACACAAAAATACCAGTCCATACCTGACTGGTATTTTTGTTCTAATGAAAGGAAAGATTGGAAAGAGTGAGTGATTCTATTAAAAGAAAATACTTCCAGTGTTTTCTTTATAAATTCATAAAATTGTGATATAATTTTTTTGTATTGTATCTACTAGATGGATAAAAATGGATTTTAAGTAATTGAATATTTTGGACTGAGAATATAATAAATCTTGATCTGATATGAACGCTAATATACTTTATAGATATGAAAATAAACTTAAGAAAATGGGTTGTGTTTGAGGTGTTAATATGAATGGCTTATATTGGTGTAAGAAGGAAGGTATACCCGTACCCTCGGATAAATGTGATAAATGTGCTATATGTACTATTGCAGATTATGTGACATGTGGGATCTATTGGTGCTACAACTGTAATGTTCCTATAATTAGGAGCACAACTGAATTTAAACTTGAGGACAGTTCATGCCCTATTTGCGGTGAGAAAATTAAATATGTGGCATCTGATGCCCGAATAGTATTTCCTGAAGAAAGGCTGTTAGTTGAGTTGTTAATTAATGAGCCTTTTAAATTTATTGATGGGTTCCTAATTAATGCATCAGGTAATAGGTACATATTCAACGGAAAATCACAGGAAATAAAAATTAGTGAAGTAGTTCAAAGTGATCCTGAAAGAATTATTGAAAACTATAATAGGCTTAAAGAACTAAACAATGATACTACCTTTACCAATAATATTGAAAAATTTATCGCTGCAAATAGAGATAGATATAATACTATTGTTGATGAAGCAGATAATTTTATTGAAAAGATGTTGACGGGTTATACTCTGGACTCTATATTTGTTTCGTTCAGTGGGGGGAAAGACTCTACAGTTGTATCACATTTGGTAAGAAAAAAAATGAGGGAAGAAAAGATACTTCATATCTTTGGGGATACCAAGTTAGAGATGCCATTAACTTATGATTATGTAGGAAGGTTTAGAGATGACAACCCGTCTACACCTCTTTTGACGGCAAAAAATAATGAAAAAGAGTTTTATGATATGTGTGATATAGTTGGGCCACCTGCAAGACTGATTAGTTGGTGTTGCACAGTATTTAAGACAAGCCCTATTAATGATCTTATCAATATTTTTTTTAATGATAGAGATATATTAACATTTTATGGCATTAGAAGAAACGAATCTGCGTCTAGAAGTAAATATGAAAGAGATTATGAAAGTCCTAAAATTAGCAAACAAAAGGTAGTGACTCCTATCTATGATTGGTTCGATATAGATATTTGGCTGTATATTCTGACTGAAAAAATAGATTTTAATGATGCCTACAGATTGGGGTATGCAAGAGTCGGATGTTGGTGTTGTCCAAACAACAGTATATGGTCCGAATTTATGTCTAAAGTATATATGCCAGAGCAGTATCAAACATGGAGAAATTATTTAATAAATTTTGCTAAAAAAGTAGGTAAGAAAGATGCTGCTGAATACGTAGATTCTGGTAATTGGAGAAAAAGACAAGGTGGAAATGGTCTTGAGGCTTCTAAAAAGATACGAATTCACTCTGAACCGTGTACATTAGAAGAGAATGCAATTAAGTATGAATTACAAAGAAGTATCACAGAAGATATCTATGAGGTATTTAAGCCATTTGGAAGAATTTCAAAGAATATGGGAAGAAAATTGCTTAATGAAGTAATAGTTATTGATAATGCTACTGATGAGCCAATCATGTCCATACAAGGGAAATTTAACCAAAATTCATTAAAAGTAGTAGTGTTGAAGACAGACAATTTTAGATTGACAAAGCAGAAAATTGATTCTCAAATAACTAAATATCAAATGTGTATAGGCTGTAAAGGATGCGAAGGCGTGTGCAAATTTGATGCAATTAAGGTTAGTGGCAATAAATATGTAGTTGATGAAGAAAAGTGCGTTAATTGCAAGTTGTGTATATCTCATTTTGATGGGGGTTGCTATATGAGAAAAGTATTAATAACAAGACAGGTGATTGAAAAATGAATTATAAATTTCGAGCACATGAATCATTTGCTTTAAGAAAAGGTTGGCTTAGAAAAGGTATGAAGTTCATCGATCGAGATGGACAAACTTATATTTTTACATCGAAAGATTCAAATGAACAATTGGCCATTGGTAAAAATATGGTTAAATCTTTACGCTATTGGTTACAGGCATTCAATGTATCATTAGAGCCAGTTTCAGGTAAGCGGTATCAGGAATTTACTGATTTTGGAAAAGCAATATGGGAAAACGATAGTTATTTGGAAGAGCAGGGAACCCTTTGGCTGCTACATTATCAGTTAGTGACTAACAAAGAATTAGCGACCGCATGGTATTGGTTTTTTAATGTTTTTAGCATTAATGAGTTTACAAAGGAATTTTCAGTAGAGCAACTAAAAGAATATATAAAATATGTTTTACAAACAGAGGTTTCTACCTCTTCAATTGAAGGAGACATTACATGCATTATCTCAACATATCTTACACCGATAAGAAATAAGAAGATTACTCCTGAAGAGAATATCGAATGCCCGCTTGCAGATTTAAATTTGATTGAACTAACTAGTGAAGGAAGAAGTTATAAGAAAAGAAAGATCATGACAGAGGAAATAGATAGTCTGATCGTACTCTATGCTTTATTGGATAAATTTTATAAGGATTACGATGATTATCAAGAAGTGAGACAGATTCCTATTAAGGAAGTAATTGAAGGAGAAGGCAGTATCTCTAGAGTTTTCAATATGGACATTTTTGTTCTAAATAATTATTTAGATAGATTACATAATGAAAAGTATATTACAGTAACTAGAACTGCTGGACTTGATGTAATAACCATATTAACAGATATGAAACCCATAGATGTTATTCATTCTTATTATAAAAAGATAAATAAGGGGTAAGTCAATATGTCGATTTTAGATTACAAAAAAATTGAACAAGGATTCAAATATTCAGTCAACTTGAAATTTGATCTAAATAATATACATAAAGTTAAGAATTATATACCTACTTCAACAGGGATTAACCAGTTAAAGCAAATTATTTTGAGTCTATTTGAGAATTCTAAGGATAGAAGACGTATTATGATTGGACCTTATGGTAAGGGGAAGTCTCATTTTGCTCTAATGCTACTTGCTTTACTATCCTATAAAGATAGAGAACCTTTATACCCGGTTTATGAAAAAATTAAATATAAGGATAAAGAGACCTACGATTTAATTGTAGATATTTTTGAAGAAAAGAAGACTAGATTGTTGCCAGTTATTATTCAAGAAAATGGATTAGACTTAAGACAATCCTTACTATTAGCAGTTAGAGAGGCTCTAGAAAGAGAGAACATTAGTGAATTAATGCCCAAGACCTTTTTCCATTCCGCAATTGAACATATATATTTTTGGAAGAACAATTATTCTGACACATATGATAAGTTTATTGATGCTGTAGAGGATGGAGAAAAGTTCATATATAACTTAGAAATGTACGATGAGCATACTTATCTGCACTTTACTGACTTATACACAAAAATCACTTCAGGTGGACGATTTAACCCGTTTAATACTATTGATGTTGCAGAATTTTATGAAGAAATAGTTATTAAATTAAAAGAGAAAACAGATTTTGATGGAATTTATATTATTTATGACGAATTCAGCAAGTATTTAGAAGGTAGCCTAAGTCGAAATACTGCTAATGAAATCAAAATACTACAGGACTTAGCAGAAAAATGTGAAGCAAGTGGAGAAAACCAACTACATATTTTGCTGATATCACATAAGAGTATAAATCAATATACACATAAACTACCCAAAGAAAAGTTAGATGCTTGGAGGGCGGTTGAAGGTAGGTTTAAACAAATAGAATTTATTAATCACTCGAGCCAAATTTATGAAATAATCAGCACTGTATTATATAAGGATATAGATAAATTTGAGAATTTCACTTATAACAATAGAGAAAGATTTGATCAACTTTATAAATATACATTAGAATCTAATCTTTTTAAGGACTTTGAAGGTAAGGATATAGATAGCCTGATTTTAAAAGGTTGCTATCCTTTGCACCCTTCTGCAACCTTTATGCTACCAAGACTATCTGAAAAAGTTGCACAAAATGATAGAACTATTTTTACATTTCTTTCATCAGGAGACAAAAATTCTCTATTTGATATATTACCTAAAGAAGATGGTTTCTATACTATTTACCCTGATAAGTTGTATGATTATTTCGAGTTTAATTTTAAGAAGGAAACCTATAATAGTGAAGTACATCATATATGGCGTAAGGCAGAAAATGTACTTAATAAAATCCAAGAGGATGATATAACGACTCGATCTTTTATAAAATGTCTTGCATTAATAAATATTATTAATGCACCGAACCTCTTGACTGCAAATATAGAGACTATGAAGTTTTTGCTTGGTATTTCTATCAAGGATTTTGAAGACACTCTGAACAATTTAATCAATAATAGGTATATTCATTACGTAAGAAGTATTGATCAAATTAAAATTATTGAAAGCAGTGACATTGATATCAACTACCACATTTCAGAAATTACTGAAAAAAAGAGAAGTCAAATATCAGTTAAAAATCTTCTGGCTGATCATTTTTCAGGTTATTATGAAGAGGCCAAGAAATACAACGATGATTATGAAATGACAAGATTTTTCGAGTATGAATATATAACTTATAAAGAGTTGCAACAGATATCGGATTGGTCTAAAAAAACTGATATGACAGTGGCTGATGGATTTATTTATAAAATTATATTACATTCATCAGATGAGATAAGCGAGATCAAAGAATATTTGAAGAGTATTGTTGAGCCAAGGGTTATGTTTTTATTACCTCAAGAATTTATTAATATCGAAGATATTCTGAGAGAATATGATAGTGTTTGCTATTTACTTAATGATAATAATTTTATATCACAAGATGCTTACCTAAAAAGTGAGTTAACTTTGTTTAAACAGGACTTATTTGAGGAAATTAACTCTAAATTGCAAAATATGTACTTGCCTGAAAAAGGTAATCTTGAATATTATAATGGCGGTAAAAGTATAGGTATTTATAAAAGATCACAGATTTCAAGAGAAGTATCTAGAATTTGTGAACAAGTCTTTTACAATTGTCCAGTAATAAAAAATGAATTAATTAATAGATCAAACCCTACAGGAGCAATTGTATCTGCTTTAAAGAAAGTGTTAAATGCTATTTTTGAAAATAAAGGTAAGCCAATGTTAGGACTTGCAGGGAACGGTCCTGATGTATTTATTGTAAAGACAGTATTGATTAATACAGGAATATTAGAAAATACTGAAGAATATTCAAAATTTATAATTGATAACGCAGATGAAAAGATTAAAAATGTTTTTGAATTAATTGACGCATTTATTTTTTCGGCCTCAAACAAGACTAAATGTATGATTGAACTAATAAATTTATTATCGGGTGATTCTCAAAATATTGGAATGAGAAAAGGATTAATCCCTATATTTTTAGGCATTAAGTTTTTTGAGCATAGAGATAAAATCGCAATTTCGTCTAATGGCGTTGAGTATGAACTTACACCAGATTTAATAATGGTAATAAATGATAAACCTGAAAAGTTTAACATCTATATGGAAAAGTGGAACGTTAAAAAACAAAGATATATTGACGATTTAAGGAAACTGTTTAGGAGCAATGAAGTAGAAACTAATATTATATTTCCTGAATATGAGATAATTGTAAAATCTATGAGAAGATGGTTTTTATCTCTTAATAAATATCAGAAGGATCATTATATTAGCAATGACTGTGAATACCTAAAGAGTAGTTTAAGAGTTATGCAAATAAACTCTAGAGAATTTGTTTTTGAAAAACTACCTGATAAGTTTGGTTTTGATACTGTTGATGTAGAACTTGTAAATGATATATCTAATTTAAAAAGACAAATCGATGATAGTTACTATGATTTACTTGCTAAGACTGAGAATCAGATTAAAAGCATTTTTTGGGATAAAAATTATAATGGACAGGCTTCTTTAACGTCGCTTCTAAAAATTTGGTATGACAATATAAAGGAAAAATATGAGGCATGTGCCTTATTAAGCAATGAAGAAAGAAAATTTATTTCCATTGCTGAAAAACCGTCTAATAATGAAGAGGAATTAATTGAAAAACTAAGTTTTCAGATGTTGCGATTGAGAACATCTGATTGGAATGACAATACATTAGACGAATTTGTAGATACAGTTTTAAAAACGAAAAACTCTATAGAAGAAAAAATACATAATTCTTTAGTTGAGAATTCGGATGTAAGGCAAAAAAGCCAAGAACGCATATTGTTTGATACCAGAAATGTAGAACTATCACCAACAGGTAAGATACTAAAAACTGGTCTAGAAAATACATTTGAACAGTTTGGGAACTCGGTTAATGACATTGAAAAGAAACATATTCTTATTGAAATACTAAAGAAGTTTATATGAATGTAAGGGGGTAAAAGAGTATTGATATACTTTGATAATGCAGCAACTACTTTCCCTAAACCTAATATAGTATATGACGAATTAGATAGATTTTCGAGAAATTCTTGTGTTAGTCCTAGTAGAGGGCAATATAAGTTGGCAAGGGAAACTAACATAATTTTAAAAGATACTAGAGATAAAATTAAAGAACTGTTTCAATGCAAGTTAAATCAAGAGGTTGTTCTAAATAGTTCTGCGACAGAGTCACTCAACACAATACTTCAAGGATTAGACTGGGGAAATATAGAAAATATTTATGTTTCATGTTTTGAACATAATTCCATTTTGAGAGTGATTCACCAACTACAAAAGATATATAAATTTAAAGTTATTGAAATTCCAATGGAAAAAGGAAATGGTTTTGCCTTTGATATAGAAGGATTAAAAGATGCTTTTCATAAAGACAGGCCTGACTTACTAATAATATCCTATGTTAGTAATGCTTTTGGTGTGATTGCACCATTAAAGGAGATAAGTAATGTGGCTAAACAGTATGAATGCATAATTTTAGTTGATGCAGCACAAGCAGCAGGACTGTTAGATATAAACCTAAAGGAAATTGACATAGACTTTTTAGTATTTTCAGCACATAAAACGCTGTATGGACCATTCGGAGTTGCAGGCTTTATTTGTGATAGTAACACTCAGATCAAGTCATTATTATATGGTGGAACAGGAAAAGAGTCAATTAGCATGGAAGGTCCATCGAACATACCCGACAGATATGAAGTAGGAAGTCATAACATTCTGGCTATAGCAGGATTGAACTCATCACTTAGGTGGATTCGTGAAACAGGACGTGAGAATATCGAAGAAAAGGTTAGGTTATTGACTGACGAACTGAGTAAATGCCTTAATGAGTTTAAGCAAATTATTACTTATGAAGATAAAATTGAGCGTAATCAGATTTCTGTCATTGCGTGTAATTTTAAAGGATATGATGCAGATTCTATGGGAATGGTTTTGGATGAATATGGGATTGCTGTTCGGACAGGATTACATTGTGCTCCGAATGCCCATAAGATTTTTAATACATTGCCTAGTGGTACGGTAAGATTTAGCATAGGTTATTTTAATACAATACAAGATATAAGCGATCTACACGGAATATTAAAAAGTATTGTGAAGCAAATGTAAGGATTTTTTATAGGGGTAGGTGGGGGTATGGATAATATTTCAAAGTTATTCGCATTGCGTGCAACTTCAAGGAACTCTGTAGTTTCACAGGAAAAATTATTACCAATACAGCAACAGTTGTATGTTGAGACAAATTTTGATGCATTTCTGTTAAACTATTGCAAAAAAAGTAAGGAGAGCAGTAAAACAAGATTGGTCGTACTGTCTGGTAATGCTGGTGACGGCAAATCAATGACACTATATCACACAGTGAGCAAACTCAAAGAAGCAGGCTTTACAGACAGTGATCTGTGTATTAATGCTGATGCAACACAGACTGATTCAAAACAAGAGGATTTAATTGAAAAGTTAATAAGTTATTTTGAAAATTTCTTTATTGATTATCTCAATGGTAGTAAAAAAACATATATTATTGCTATGAATGCAGGAATTGCAGTTAAGTTTTTTTACTCAAAAGCACTTAAAGAAAAGGTTGGAGAATTTGAGGATTTTTTCTCAGAAATAGGCAAATTGATTTTAAACGAGTTAAATATCGAGTATTCAATACTAGATAATAACATTTTTGTTGAAGATGTTTTAGTTTGCAACTTTGATTTGAGAGCACTTACCATTTGTAATTTACCAGATAAAGAACTAGATCCTGACTTACACTATTCGTTTTTTAAACAAATGATTGCAAAGGTAAATAATTTTGTTGATATAGAAGAGTGTAAAAACTGTATTTCGGGTTGTTGCCCTATATACTATAACTTACTTGCAATTAGAGATGAGGATATTGCCAAAAAGATAGAAAATATCCTTTTTAAGGTTTTCTTGTATAATAAAGTTCATCTGACTCCACGTAATTTATGGGATTTCTTATATATGATTCTTACTGGTGGAGAAGAAAAGTATTTGGATATCAAAGAGAAAACCCAAGGAATACGAGATAAAGATATTAGCCCCTGTGAAATAGTGAAGCATTGTAGTCCAGAGAGATTTTCACAGTTCTTATTCTACAATACTCTTTTCGATAGTGCTTCTGATAATGCAGTCTTATCATTCATAAAAGAGAATGCGTATCTATTTGACCCGCGATATTTAAATAATAGCAACTTCGAGAAACAAAAACTATTCTTGAATGCAGATCCTGTAAAATTCAAGGATAAGTTAAAAAACGAAGTTGATAATTTTGCGATTGATAACTCTATTGCCTCCAGATTTATAGAAAGTGCTTTTGTTTTTGATACATCAACAATTAAGGATGAGGAAGCATCGTTAGATAAGTTCATTTCTGAATTTTCAAGATTTTATTATTTCTTTTATAGAGATTCTAGAAATGAAGTTGAGTTGTTTGATATTTTATATAACTATCCAAATCAAATATTTAATAAAGGAAACTATATTGAGTTGTTTGATGCACTTATCGAAGATAGGCAGTATTTTATAGGAAAGAAAACTGGTACTTTCAGTGAGAAGTTTCTAAAAAATGGTTTAAACGCTTTATTGAACATATTTGGAATTAATAAAAACCAAGAAAAATTATTTAAAATCGAGTCTCTTTCTACAAGGGCTAAAGGAAGATTATTAACAAAACTAGATATGAAACTATCAAATTCTCCGTGCAAAAACAAATATCTAGTAAATAGAGAGTATTTAGAAAGTATTTCGTATTTTCCAAGTTCTGTAACGATAAAGTTAAACGAACAATATATAGAGATTGATCTATCTATATACGAGTTATTTGTTCTTTGTAATAATGGATATAATATCAAAAGTTTTGATGCTGATAAATATTACAATATTGAGTTTATCGGAGACAAAATATTTCCTGATTTGAAAAATCAGAAGAAAATTTATTATGATTTTCAGAACAATTATGCGGTATTTGAAGAAGATGAGTTCGGGCTAAATTATATATTTAGAGAGATATGAGGTGTTATCATGGGAAGACGAACAAGTTGGAATGGTTATATTAATTCTATTTACTATCCGGAAAATACTTCAGCAGACGCACCTGAAAAAATAATTTACTATTTTTTAAGAGACACTCTATGTTCAAATGAAACTAAAGGTAATGCTAAGTTTCATGCTGTCAATAACAAGGAATGGGAACCAATATTTGATTGCGTAGACTTTAAATCGAGTAATGAATTAAAGAAAAATTTTATGTATTACTATATTACTGAACTTGAAGGAAAGAAAAAGAGTGAGGCCTCAAAAGTTCCAGTTCCATTTCATACTCTAATTCCCTGTACTTTTCAACTATATACGTCTAATTTGAAAGAGGATGGAGAATATTCAAAACTTGATAATAAAGGATTTAGAGAAGAGTTTTTACTTGCATTCTTTTTAAAGGAAGATGGATCTCTTAACTATGAATTAATAAAAAAGTTTTGGGATCAGTTCTGTGATGAGAATGATCTTAACTATTATGAAAAATTTATTATAGATCAAGTAAGAAAAAATCAGGCGTTTACAAACTTTCCTGAGTTAAGATCTCAAGATGAATTAGAAAAAAAGGTTGATAAGTATTTTATATGTAAAAAACAACCTAAGCAATTTCAGAAAGAGTTAGACTTTATTCTTAAATTAGAAATACCTAGAGTAGAGAAAATTAATTGGATACAAAATCTATTATACTTCCATTTTTCGTCATATATGTTGAGAATATACACTGTTATTGAGCAGGAAGAAAGATACTTTAATTCTACAGATAGTGACATTTGTATAAAGTGTAATGGCTTAAAGAGTTGTCCTCTATACTCAAAAATATTAGTAAAGTCTTCGCATACTGGATATAACTCGAAAGAAGCAAGAGAAATATCAGAACAATTTAATTATATCAGGGGAAATATTTTTTTCAATGGTTATTCTAGATTTATCGCTTTCTCGGTACTGTGTGAAATATACGAAGACTTAAATGGTAAGACCGAACCGAATAATTTAACAGAGATTAAAAAATTAATCAAAAATCGAAATGATGACTTTATAAAGAAGTTTAAAGAGAAGTTAAAATTAATCTATGAGGAAATCAATAGAGTTTTTCCTAATACTAAGGACTACACAGAAATAGATCAGAAAAACTGGAATAACGAAAATGTCTTTACATTTTTATATACAGTGTTTAAAGAATATTATGAAAAGGTGGAGTCAAACAAGAAGTCTTCTTCAAGAGAAAATGCCACTAATGGAGTATTCATAAAACTCGCAGGAAATAAGATGGGTTGCGGATATCTAAATATTGTTAGTTCTGGTAACTCTCATAAGTTTGAATTTTCATCAAAGTTCTTAACTTTCATAACAAATATTATTATAGGGAGAGAACAGAGCAATAAGATACTATTAGAAGATTTCTGGGAGTTCATCAAACAAAATGGTTTTATTTATGCATCTGAGAGAGAAAAATTAAATATCGAACAACAGTTGGTACATCTAGGTATGCTCGAGAAAAAATCTGATGCTGGGGAAAGCATATATATAAGAAAGACTATTGGAATATAGGTTAAAGGGGGAAAGGGAATGTTGCCTGAAATATATTCTTTGACTGCTGATTTAATTCTGGATAAGTGTAGGCGTTTAACGAATACATTTAAAGGAGAGGACTATTTTTTAATCTTTTCAAATGCCTACAATGTCTTAGGTGTAGAATATAATAAGCCGTGCTTTAATAACGGAAAGTTTGAGTTAATTACGGAGGAAGACTTCCTCTGTAATGTATTTAAAGAATTAATTGCGAAATTAGATAACAATAAAAAGGAAGTAAATAAGTTAGATTTATGTGTATATGACTTGAGTGGTATAAAAATACTGCCTTATCTGGTTTCAGAAAATGAGGTATCTATAAAAAATAGTGGGAATAGAGGATTTGCAGGCAAATTAAGAGATAATCATGAAATTAGGGATAATAATACTATTATTCTAATTTTTGATTTAGATCCAATTGGAACACTAAATACTGCTTCAAATAAAGAAATAATCAATAGTGTTTTACAAAATGATTATTTAAAAAGATATTTTAAGAGAGTAGCCACTGTTGATTGGTTTAATAAGTTAGTAGATAGTTTAATTAGTAGCAAAGGGCATGTAATTAATAAATTGGACAGAATAAGTCTTTTAGCAAGACTTGTAGGTGAGCAAGATAAGAATATTAATGAAGTGATTGAAAAGTATAAAATGCCGTTGTTTTATATTGATAATGCTGCAGAAATTCAGGCAAGTTATGACCAGTTCTATCAAATGAGCGTTAATAAGTTAGAGGGCAGGGGAGTTAATTTTTATACAGAAGTTGTAAGGGCAATAAATAGAAATGAATTACCGACTGATGTAACAGAGGAAGAATTTATTAACATTTTTAAAAACGACGAACTTTTCACTTCTCAGTATTATAAACATAAATCTTTATCATTAGAAAGAATGAAGAAGATATTCGCAGTTAACAAATCATTTGAAAAAATTGAATTAATAGTTTCTCCCAATAATGGAACGTTTGAAGAATTCGCTAAAGATAAGAATAAATTACTAGGTTGTCTTAGTAGGCAAGGACTGGAGTCTATAAAGTTATCAATAGTAGACTATCAAGAAAATGGTGATGAGTTATACTTTCATTATTTTTATGATCAAAAGGAAAATAATTTTATAACTGATAAGATAGTTGATGGCAAGTTTGAATTAAGTATAGAGCCAAACTTTCATTCTTCAATTACTATATCAGTAAATTCAGATGAAAAAAGCATAAAAAGACCCTTTTTTACTATTAAGATGTTGTTGATTGATGGAGATACTCTTCTACTTCCATCAGGTGAGGAATACTCAATTAGATGGGATAATAATAGTATTTATCCTATTATCAATATAGATAATTTTGATCATGAAAACGATAAAACTTTAGAATTTATAGAAATAGATGATAGTGGTAGTAAGAAGAATGTTTTAGTTGGAATTAAGTATGATGAGACAATCGATGAAGACTTTTCAAATGATACCAAAACAATTCAATATAATGTAAAATATAAAGATAGTTTTGTTACTAAAATAGTCATCAAAAATAGGACTGAAGGTAAGACACTAGACTTTAAAAGTATATATCATTTTTTACTACATAATGAGAATGAAGATAAAATAGACCTACTTAATAATCTTATTTTTGAAGAGAAAGAATTTTTAAAGTATAAGTTTAAAAATAATCATTATACAATAGTAGTAGATAGAGAATTTGACAGTGAAATATCTAAATATATAGAAGTAAATAAACTATTACAGTATATTATTGATAATACCCAAAGTTATTATTTTACTATTAATGATGATTGCACTGTAAGTGAAAAAACATATTTTCCACCAAATGATGATGAAATAAATAGACTAATAGAACTAAGAACAGATGTACTAAAAGCATATGAAAAGATATTTTCAGACAGCAGTAAAAAAAATGTTGATAAGTTTCATGAGTATCATAATTCAATTAAAAAATATTTGAATTATTATGTGAACTTAGTGGAGCATAAAAATTATATAATAAAACTTGATACTATAGAATTTAAGGATTACAGACTATTCTCGCCTTTTTCTGTTGTTAATCTTGCATTTGAATATAATGTGTTAGAAATGTTTTTTGATATTTATGAGAAAAATGCTTCAAGGATGTCAAAAAGTGAGTTGAAAGATATAAAGAAAATTTTTGAGGACGAAATTGATAATTCAGAGATTTTTAAGTTTATTAGTTCAGATGGGCAGTGGTACATATCTAAAAAGCCGCCGATATTCA
Source organism: Anaerosolibacter carboniphilus (assembly GCF_014205875.1). Classification (GTDB taxonomy): domain Bacteria; phylum Bacillota; class Clostridia; order Peptostreptococcales; family Thermotaleaceae; genus Anaerosolibacter; species Anaerosolibacter carboniphilus. Next base: position 92,678 of record NZ_JACHEN010000005.1, on the reverse strand, counting down.
GTTGGTTACTTTGTGCACCGGAAAATAAAGACGCTCTAAATAATGCAATTATTAAGGAAAAATACTTAGATAAAATAGTATGCAATAAACTTATGCAACTTAAAGAGATATATCCCAATCTTTTTAATCAAAAAGATAAAGTAATTCACATAGGTATAATAAATTCAGGCAATGCGAATTTTGTCGTGGAGGGAATCTCTGCTTTCTTACAAAAACTTGAGAAGGTTGGAAAAGATGGTGAAAATGAAATAAAACCAAGATTTCATGTTTCATTGATTTATAAAGATAATATTGAAAAGTTTAATGCATTTGATAATGTTTTTGATGATAATTACTATATTAGGAATCAGGAATTATTCATAAAAAAGGTATCTTATAGCAAAGTAAATGAAGATGAAATTGTTAATAATAGTTCACTGTTTTTCCATTTGCTCTTTGTAAAAGATCTCTTTATGTCCAATGTAGGGATAAGAAATATGTATGGAGAAGAATCAGGATATTATAATACATATTTTTGTAATGGGCTGAAATGTTCACCGTTAAGGAAAGCATTTTATAGTACCAACGTGATATCATATGCTAACTACAATAACTACTCAATGAATTTAGGTAATAGTTCACTTATGTCTAGAGTTTTACAAAGTGTTAATAAATATTTCGTTCAGTGCTTATCGGACAACATTCAAGCCAATAACCATCCATTGAGATTAACAAAGGTAAATTTGAGTAACATTCCTACACAGTATTATGATAAATCATTCCTGATAACTTTTTTAGATAATGAAATTGATTTAGATATATTTAATGAGGATATATTGCAAAATAACGAAATCCCATTCTTAATAGATTATTCTAATTATAATAGTGAATTTAATAATTTAGGGGTAAAATACTTAACCATAACTAATCAAAGAGAGCCCTTTGAATTACTTTTTAAAGTTGCATTAGAGGATTTTCTCAGTAATATAGATAAAGCGTGTCTAGATGCAGTATTTAAAGACATAAATTTGCTAAATGGATTTTGGTTATTGCATCTACTTACTTCCAAAAACAATGCAGCACAAATATTAGGGATGTTGGGGACGCTTGCAGCGTTTAGATTATTGAAAAGTCAGTTAGCGAACGATGAAAACTACTGGCACTTAATTATAAGTACAGAAGAGATTATGGGAGTGGCTCCACAGTATTATAGAGGACTTAATCGTTTTGCAAATGAAACACAAAATAAATATTGTGATGACTTAGCCATAATATCATTTCCTAAAAATTTGTCTGACCTAGACAATGAAATAGTTAATATTCAAATCAAATTGGTTGAAGTTAAAAATTCATCTAACGTTGATTATGTAAAAATCGGGTTTGAGCAATTAAAGCAAACGAATAAACTATTAAAAGATGTTTTCGATCAAAAATATGGAACTATCTATCAGATCAGAGCAAAAGAAATAATTAATTGGTTGGTATATAATAGGAACAAGTATCTATTATTTGATAGAAATTATTTAGGATTATCTTTAAACATTGAAGGAACTACGAATATAGAAGATAATTTTACAGAAGATCTAAAAGTTTTAGTGCAACTAATCAACAACGAGCAATCAAGGGTTATTGTTGCCGATGGGATACTCCTGAATATAAATAACAACGATAGTTCTATAGAAGAGTTAAGTAATCATGCGTTGAAGAATCAATATTTTGCTATAAAACATAGTGAATTTAAAAATTTACTAGAAAATAAAACAATAGAATATGAAAATATGAAAGAATTACTAAATTATTCAGGTATAGAAAAACAACTAGATGCGGGTTCTCCTATAACTGAGGAAACTAGAGAGGAGACATCTAAAGAGAGAGAAGAAGTTATGAGTAGAAAGCCTGAAATAAAAGATGAAGATTCTGTTGATATTGATAAACTTAATGATAATAGTAAAACAACTCCAAGCGGAACTAATATAGAATGTATTGAAGACATCAAGGATAAAAAGCAAGCGAAGGCAGATGTAAAGGTATTACTAGGTGTATTGGATAGCGTAGGTAATAAGTTAGTATATTACGATCCGAAGAGGCCGGGTAAAAACCTAGCCAATATGAATGTAATGATTACTGGAAGTTCAGGAAAAGGTAAGACGCAGTTGTTAAAATCGATGATCATGCAACTAAGAAAACAGGGTGTACAGTTTTTAATTTTTGACTTTAAAAATGATTTTTCTAATGACCCTACTTTTTTTGAAATGGGTAATTTTAATTATGTTAATCTTGAGAGATATGGCATACCTTATAATCCTTTGATTCCACCATTAAAGGAAGACCATGGCGATAGATACTATAATATTGGTATGCATATTAATGCTATAGTGAGTGTTTTTGGTAAATCATTAAATTCATTTGGCACTCAACAAGAAAGCAATGTCAAACAAGCAATCAAAGATGTTTTTACAACAAGGGGAATAGAAAGTGAAGGCATAATAGACTATAAGGAAGACTTAGTATTTCCCATTCTTAATGAAATAAAAGATATTCTAAAAGAGTCAGATGTGAAAGCATATAATAGAATTGAACCATTCTTTAGTTTGAATCTATTTACTGAAAAATATAGAAATAAGTCTTTGAAGGATTTGCTGTCGGATTCTTATGTTTTTAATTTGAGTCAAATACAGAATGATGAGATTAAGAATGCTATTGCAAGACTTATTGTTGAAAGTTCTCACCAATATCTGAATACCCTATCCCACTCTCAAAGACTAAAAAATGTATTTGTATTTGATGAGGCACATAGAATTTTAGATGCAAAAAACAGTGAGGCAATAACTGATTTAGTATTAGAGTGTAGGGCATATGGACTAGCAATGTGGCTGTCATCACAGTATCCTTCGCACTATCCACCAGAGGTGCATGGCTCTTTAGAGACTAAAATCCTTCATGGCAATGATACAGATACAGATAAAGTTAAAGCAATAAAGAAAATATCAGGATTTGATGGAGAGGATAAAAAAATTCAAGATTTAGGACTATTTGAATCAATATTTTATAATTCTCACTATGGAACGAAGTTTATTAAAACAATGGCATATCCTCATTTATTAGTGGTCAGCCATTTAGTTTATAATGGAGATACTGAATATCCTACAGATCAAATTAAAGGTGTAAATCAAGAGCGGTTAGAAGAAATGGTTAATTATTTAGTGGAAATGGATGTTGTTAAAATAGAGAACGGATACTTAAAACTAGTTAATCAGCAAGTTAAAGAATTTATTGAACAACAATGGAGTTGATAAATAGTTAAACTATAATCGACATCAGATTTTTAAGAAATTATGGATGTAGTTTTGAAAACTACATCCATAATTTCTTTCATTATTTTAAGGAGGGGAAGGACATGTTCTCAAAACAGATATTTAAGGAAATGTGCAAAATGACGGCAGAAGGAAAGGCATATTATAGACCTATTCTTTGTAAAGGGCCACTCAACAAAGTTGATATCTTTTTTGTTGGAACTAATCCTGCGACACCGATTTACCCAAAAGATATGGATTTAGATACATACATTGAACTGTTGCTGGATTACGAAAAGTTTATTGAATACTACAAGAAAAGTAGGATTAGAAGTGATAAAGGTAAATTTTCAAGAACACGGATAGGAATGAATTCATTTATAGAATGGTTATCGAGCAATACAGATGCTTCAATTGCAGAAACAGAGGTTGTACCTTATCCTACGGAAAATTTGAAGCAATTAAAGAAAGAGCCGACTTATATCATTGATCGTGGCAAAGAAATTTTTTATCAATTAGTTATGGAATTTACTCCAAAGTTGATTATTATTCATGGCAAAGATACTGTAGAACATTTTATAGATATATTTAGTGAGAGAGGGATTATTCCTGCAGATATTGTAGATACAGATGAAACAATAGATAACTTGGAAATGAAGTTACCGCTTTTGAAGTTACCATATCCAAATGGGAAATTTGCAATTGTAATGGCATGTAGGCATTTTATGTACTACGGCTCAAAGGGTGAATCATTTAAGCAATTTCGTGAAAATATATTAAGTCTACTTAAAAATTATTGAGGATAACCTATGTATTTCAAATATAAAAGTGCTGATTAAGATATCTTAAGCAGCACTCTTATATTTTCTAAGCATCTTTAAAGACAGATAAAACCTTACCAATGATTAACATGTCGGCTGGAATGTTGTTCTCTAGAAAAAACTCTGGAACTGCAACAGGTTCATCTTTATGTGGAGCAATAATATCTGTAAAAACTACCGAATTGATTTTATCATCGGTAGTTTTTACATTATACTTACCAGTGTAAATAGTGTCCTTTTTCTTATATATAACTCTATCTCCATCCTTACAATGGACTTTTTCAACTAAATATAGATCTCTTATACTGCTATAAGGGCTATACCAAAAAAATTCACTTTCTAAGTTTGTTGCTTTATTCTTCAAGGTTCGTATGTCTATTGCAATTTCAGTCATTACATTCACTCCGCCATCAACGTTAAAATCTGAATAGACCGGTAGTTGCTTTAGTTGATTTTCTACTTGGCTTGTTTCACCAGTTGCTATTTTAATTTTGGGAAGTTTTTTAAAGTCACGAAAAGAATCAGCACCATAAGGGTTTTTATAACTAGGAAAGACAAATTCATCTCCTAGAGTCTTCATGGTCTCAACTATCAAATCGTCTGTTAATTCAAAGTCAAGTTTGTCTGTATTTTCCTTCATATAGGTGTTGATTATATCAATTTTTTCGGGTGTCATGTTAGTTAAATTAATAATTTCTGATAAATAAGATTTAAGGTTTCCAAAAGCATTTATATGTAGCAATGTATTTACATCTATTATACCTATCTGGAATAATAGAAACTCATAGCCAATTCCAAATTGCTCTGCAATAACCTTTAAGTCTTTATAATCTGGTATGATATCTTCCTTTTGCAATTTTGTTATATACGAGGGTGCCCGATTCATTAACTTTGCTAATTCATTCGCTTTAAGAACCTTTTTTCCTAACTCATGTTTTAAGAACTCTGAAAACTTAAAAGACATTTCGCCACCTCCTAACATCATCTTAATATAGTAAAAATCAATAGTCAATAAAAATTTCATGAATGTGAAAAAAATATAATTATTTTTTGTGAAAAACCATTGACATAAAAAAACAGCAGCATTATAATATGATTATAAAATTCATGAATGTGAATTTCATGAAAGTGAAATGCGAGGGAGGAGATTTAATGCCAAGATTAACAAAGAAAGAAAAAGAAGAAATTCAATTGCAAGAAGAACTTAACAAATTAAAAGAAGAAAAAATTATGAATTTTATTTATGATACTTTGAAACAAAATGATTTTAGTGATAAAAGGATAATAAGACATATAACAAAAAGGAAAGAAGGAACTGATGATTTAAAATATGAGATGATTTTATTTGTATATGAGAATCCACAACAAGGTAAAAAGTATGAAAATGATGATTTTTTAATTTTGTATAGATTTTCAGAAAGGGGAAAATGGCAAATAATAAATTTTCATGGAACGGAGATAGTGAAGAAATTTTCAAAAGAAATGTTTTATGAAATTGTATATGAAGTCCAAAATGAAAATTAGAAACTTATAGGTTTTATTTTTGCTCATTTAAGAATAAGTCTATTCAAATATTTTGAAGGGAGAAAACTCTATGGAGAATATTAGAACTAATACTAGGATTGATTTACTCAAGAGGGCGTTAATGAAGAGCAAATTATTGAATATAAGTTTAATACTTCAACATAAATATGGTATACCGAATGTACCTTGTATAACCACAAATTTTCATTGGTATCAAATTATACTTGAAGAAGATTATTGGCAATATAACCATCTATCTAAAAAAACACCTTTTCAATTTAAAGATAGTGAATTAATTAAGATCAATCCTGAATCTGCTGCACTAAAGTTAGCAAAACATCTTAAGAAGATGACTTCTTAAGATGTTTTGTAATAGATAAAGAAATGCAACCTAAGTGATAGGTATTAAGCCTAACTTTTAAGTTTTGTACATTTACATATTATGAGAGTAACACAATTGAAATTGTGTTACTCTGGTGAAATGCTGCAAACCTTGATATATAAGCATTCTTGTAAAATGACTGATTTTGTTAAAGATGAGTGTAACATAGTGGGCTCCCAGATTACAGTTAGCGTGCTATAATGAGAGCAGAAAAATATTGTGAAGGGAGCGGTCATTATAGAATTAGTTCAGCCGATAAAAGAAATGGAAAAAATTATTGAACTTAAAAGGGAACTTTTAAAAAGGAATTACAAATACTACATGGTATGTGTTATGGCTCTTAATACTGGAATGCGTATAGGAGATATTATCACTCTTAAGGTTGCAGATGTGAAAAATAAGACCCATATCGTTATAAGAGAAGAGAAAACTAATAAAACGAAGTTATTTCCAATCAATGCTCAATTACGTGATGAAATTAATCAGTATATTGCTAGAATGGAAAACGAGGATTATTTATTTGAAAGTAGACAGAAAAATAATATTGGCGTAAAAGTAAATATTACAAGGGTACAGGCCTACCGATATATTAAGAGCGTAGCAGAAGAAATTGGCATAGAACACTTTGGGATGCATTCTTTCAGAAAATCATTTGGGTACTTTTATTATCAGCAAACAAAAGATGTAGCAAAATTAATGCAAATTTTTAATCATAGTAGCCAAGAAGTGACAAAGCGATATATCGGCCTTTCGCAGGATGAGATTGATGAAAGTCTACAGAACTTCTTTTTATAAAGAAGATAGGAATTGTACAATTAAATACTAAATAATTATAGAAATCTAACAGAACTAATTTACCGATTTCTTTATACCAACAGTTTTATTGTATTATTCCCTTATTAAGAAATTATGAATTTTATTTTTGGTAAGCATATTATCAAATACCTCCCCCAAAAAATATAGCAGTATAATTATTAGAAGAAGATATCTTATTGAGAAATCTTCTTTTTTAATTTTTTATTGGATAAGTTTACTTAAATGAGCAAATATTTTGTAAATGGATGGGAATTACTGTTAGAAATTGTTATAATGTTGTTGAATAAGAGATTAATTGGGGGAATGGAAGATGTATATCTATAAGATTATTGTTGAGAATTTTAGGACTATAAAATCCTTAGATTGGAAACCCAACAAGGATATTAACATTATCATTGGACCAAATGGATGTGGGAAGTCCTCCTTGGCTACGGCGTTAGATTATTTATTAAATCCATATTTACAGTGGTATAACAGAACACTATCGGAGATGGATTACTATAATAGAGACACAGAAAAACCTATTTTAATTGAGGTTTGGTTTAAAGATGTAGAAGACTTTGTGATTGATGATGGTGAATTGTTTTTGGAGCATATAAATGAAGATGATCAAATTTGTGAGAGTGGGAAAGATCTTGTTCTTATAACAAAATTTAAAGGATGCAGCGATAGGAAAGTTTCACACACAATTGTAGCAAATGGAAAGGAGCATCCATTTAGACAAACTCATAAAGGTATATTGAATTATAAATATATAGAAGCCGATAGAGATCCTTTAAAGGAATTGTCTTTTGTTAATAATTCTGTTCTTTCAAAAGTAATCCAAAATGATAAATTAAGTGATTTAGTACAAGGTATCATTAATGATTTTAACAATTCATCGAGTAGTTCATTAATGAATGATCCATATTTCAAAGAAATTCTTGAAAGTTTAGGAAGGCGTTTTGCTAATTTTGATTTAATTTCAAATGATGAAGTTGCTATTGGAGTAGAAGCAACAGAATTAACTGAAAGGAAGACACTACAATCATTTAGCCTTGTTTGCAAAAACAAAAATACATCAAACTATATACCACTTAAATATCAATCTAGAGGAATAAAGAATTTAATGCTACTTATTACACTACAGGAAGCAATGAGCAATAATGGGATTTTGTACTTAGAAGAGCCTGAACAGAATCTTGAACCATTTATGCAACGAAAAATAATTAAAAGAATAAGTACATCTAATAGCGGTCAAATTTTCTTTACCACACATTCTATAGAAGTTGCAAAAGTGTATGATTTTGAAAACATCTTTTTAATGAAGAATGGAGAGATATATAATTTACCTAGCCCTCAAGAAGTAGATAATGCTTTTGAATCCAGAATAGAAAAGTTTGCTAAAAGGGAATTAATATCAGGGTTGTTTGCAAAAGGTATTTTATTAGTAGAAGGAGATTCTGAATTATCAGGATTACCCTTGTTTTCACAGGAACATGTTAATGGATTAGAAGATAGTGGAGTAGAAATAATCAAAGGAGATGGTAAAAATAATGTTTTTAAATACGCACTTTTTTATCATAAGTGTGGAGTTCCTAGTATATCTCTTGTAGACAATGATTCAGATATTACTTGGCTATTAGACGAATATTCTAAGAACAAAATAAGGAGCATGATATTGAAACAACCTAAAGATTATGAGACTTCAATTGTTAATATGAAGGTGTTTCAAGACTGCTGGATAGAATTGTTTGAAGAGAAATATCCATTTAAAGAGTATAAAGATAACTATCTTAAGCCCTTTGCATCAAAAGACTCTAAAAGTGAAATATTGAAACAAAAATATCAAAATGATGAAAAAAATATTAAAAAGGTAAAAACAATTGAAGAATTAGTAGAATTGTTAAATGCTGATGAAGTATATGAGTATAAAAAACAATTTCTACATCTGAATTTGGCAGGAATAATTAATGCAAAGTTTGTAGCAGCATATCTAATTAGTAAGGCTGAAGAAAAAGAAATTCAAGACTTCATCCCTGTTGCTTTTTCAAATATATTTAAACTTATAGGAGTATATATGGGCAATAACTCCATCTGTACAAATTCGGTAAAATGCGTAGTAAATAAAATCATAGACAATTCGTTCGAACATATGGATATTTGCGAACAATGCGGCAGTATCAGTCCAGATTATACAAATGTGTTGCAAGTAAAGGGTGATTTATAATGATTCCAAATAAAGAGCAAGAAATTATAATTAATCATTTTATTAATAACAAAAATGGAAAAAGAATATTATTGGTAGAGGCTCCACCCGGAACTGGTAAGACATATACTGCTGTTTCAACTGCTTTGCATTATATACGATCGAATATGAAACAAGATTCAAAATATAACAAGAAGGTACTAATACTAACATTCTCTAAAAATGCAAAAGCACAAATTGAAAAACAATTAGACGATTTAGATATCAGTAATGAGGGACTAGGAAAATACATAGAAATTACAAATTTTCATTCGTTTTTTCAAAAGTATGTATGGGCGTATAATAAGTATTTAGGGCTAAATGAAAATTTAATGATTGCTTCTCCTAAACAAAGAAGGAAACTATTAACTGAAAAACTTTCCTATATATCTGATTATAGTGGAGAAGATGATGACCAATATGGCTGGGTAGAGTCCTTGCTAGAGGGAGAGTTCTATCCACTTACACATAAAGGAAATATAAAGCCTGCCGTTAAGAGATTAATTCCATATAAAGAAAATATAAAAAATAGTATTAAAGAACTTAATAAAGATGGATATATAGGATTTTCGGATATAGGCTATTACATGAAAGAGTTACTAAACAAATCGTCTTCTTTACTTAAAGTTATTCAAAATAAATACGATATGATTATTTTAGATGAATATCAAGATGCTTCAGATCTGCAAGATGAAATAGTTAAAAAGTTAATTGGAGAAAAAAATAAAGCAATCTTTTTTGCGGATTCAAAACAAATGATATATGGCTGGAGAGGGGCTTCGCCTAACAGAATTATTGATTTGCTAAAAGAATATGGTAACGAAATAGAGCAAAAGGCGTTAGTTACTTCTATGAGGTTTAAAAATCAAAAAGATATTGAAGGTCTAATTAAAAATGCAAGACAGGAAACATACGACATAAATGGTTTCAAATCATCTGAAAATGTAAAACACATAAAAATAAAAGTCAAAGATAAGAATTTGTTTTCTAAACAAAGTAAGAACAGTATGTATGCAAGCCTAAAATTTAAGATTATAGATATATTGCCTAAATATGAAAAGCGAAAGGACAAGTCAATTGGGATTTTGTGTAGATATAATGAACAAGTAGACTTTATCAAGAAGGCTTTAAGAGAAGATTTTAAAATATCTTCACAAACAATCAGCAATAATGAAGAAGAGCATAATATTGTTTGTGATCTAATAGAGTTTTTGGAAAAGCAGAGGAAGGATTTATCGAAAGATGAATTAAGTAAAGAGATAGCGAAATATATTTTTTCAGTAATATATGATGATAATATCGGAGCCATTAAGCGAACTAAATTAGATGAGGTGAAATTTGCTAATTTTAAGAATGCTCGATTGTCCCTTTTAAAAGAGATTGCCTCTTTTATTGAAGAAGCACAAGAAAGCAAAGATTTTCTTGATTGTCTTGTCAGAAGTATAAACACAGTAAAAAACGGTCAGTTAAATGTGAATCATGAGAACTTATATTTAGTTAGAAAAATTTTATCTAGTAAGAAAAGTACACCTGAAAAGATTACGGATTTATTTCTGCAATATCAGTATTTAAAAGCGTTTAAAGACTTAAAAGGGATATATGTTTTAAATGTTCATCAATCAAAAGGGAGAGAATTTGATTTTGTGTACTTAGTTGATACAGAAACTATGAGTAAAGAAAGTAATTTACTTTACGTGGCACTTAGTCGAGTTAAAGAGAAGTTAGTAATTTTTGATTGGATTATATAAGAAATTTCTTGACTTCATTATAATGAGATAACTATTTTTATAGAAAGGAATAAAAAATGAAAAATCCACTATGCTATCAAACAACTGAATTTGACTGTGTACCTACTACTTTTATAAATTCCCTAAGATACTTATTACCGAGAAAGGAAATTCCGCCAGAGGCTATACAAGCAGTTTATATGTATTCTCTTGATACCTTCAATAGAAATGGAGAGAAAGGAAAAAAAGGCACAACTTATTTTGCTGTCCAATATATCTGTAACTGGCTAAATAATTTTGGGGAAACTAATAATTTTAGCATTAGATATGAGACTTTAGAAACAGAGGAAATTTATTTAGATAAAGATAGTAAAATAACTCAATGTATTAGTAACGGTGGGGTAGCGATTATAAGAGTTTACTATACAACAACCTTATATCATTATGTGCTTCTCACTAGCATTGATAAAGATCATGCCTATATCTTTGATCCATATTATAGAGAAAAGATATTTAGAGAGAAAGAACTTGAAATGATATCGGATAAGCCTTTTCAGTATAATAGAAAAGTTAATAGAGCGTGGTTCGAATCTATTGAGAATAAGAAATATGCTATGGGAATGAATGAAGAGAGGGAATGTATATTGGCATATCAAATTTAGTCTAGGTAGGGGGATGAACCGGCGGATAGTAATTTTGTTAACATAGTTGGATATCAGTTAGAAAAGGTAAATACAGGGATTGTGGAGTGGCTGCTTGATTCTAAAAATTTGAATAAATAATTTAATAAGAGGTGCAGATACAGTAAAATTAGTATTATTTGCAATCATACAGAGTTTAATAGGAGAGAAGAGTATGGGGATAAGAATAATAGGTATAGATTGTGCAGCAGACCATAAAAAGGTAGGTATGTCTTTTGGAACCTACAGTAAAGGATATATAGAACTTGTGAAGACTGAGATAGCGTCAAGCAAAGGATCTATCGCTTCGGTTGTTCATAAGTGGATAGATGACAGCAGCAAGGTGCTAATCGCAATTGATGCACCATTAGGATGGCCTTTAAAGATGGGACAATACTTAGCAAATCATAACGCTGGAGATGTATTATCTATTAACGCTAATGACCTATTTAGAAGAGAAACTGATAAGTTTATAAAGAAAAAACTTGGAAAGCAGCCATTAGATGTTGGAGCGGATAAAATAGCGAGAACTGCACATTCAGCATTGACAATAATTAATGAGTTACGGCAATTAACGGGTAAATCAATTAGACTTGCTTGGAATAACGAGGAAATAAATGATATTGCTGTTATAGAGGTATACCCTGCTGCAACTTTAGATCGTTATGGAATAACTAATTTGGGCTATAAGAAAAAAGAACAAAAGTACATAAGACAAGAAATGATTAATCAGATGAAAAGAAGTATGGTCATATCTATTGATACTGATATCATGGAGAATAACGATGATGTTTTAGATAGTGCGGTTTGTTTACTAGCCGCCAAGGATTTTATTGAAGGAAATGTGTATTGGCCCGAGGATATAGAACTTGCTAAAAAAGAAGGATGGATATGGGTTAGAAACATTAAATAAAGAATTAGGAGGAAGTACGTTTATGGATAAGAATCCAACAACTTTTATCAGTTATAGTTGGGACAGTGATGAACATAGGGGATGGGTTGCAAGTTTGGTTAATCTGCTGAGAGAAAATGGAGTAGATGCAACAGCAGATGTTTTTGAAACTCAAAAAGGAACAGTAAATTTAAATACAATGATGGTTAAAAATATAAAAGATAATGACTATACAATTGTTGTACTGACTGAAAAATATGCTGAGAAAGCAGATGAACTACAAGGTGGAGTAGGATTTGAAACTAGTATGTTATTATCGTATATTCATGAGAACATGCAAAAAATTATTCCTATAATGAAATGTAAGGAAAACAAGAGTAAGGCTATACCATTTTATTTAAAGGGTGCTCATTTTATTGATTTTTCAGAGCGACATGATTTTAAAGAAAAGTTTAATGAATTGTTACACAGGATATATAAAGTAGATTTAGTAGAAAGATCACCATTAGGTAAGCGGCCTGATTTAAAACCTAGAAAATCAATAGATGTCTCTTTATCGGTATCAGATGATTTTGAAGATATAATACCTAATTTCAAAAAAATTACTGATGCAGATAAAAATAGATTTATGAAGGATAGTTTTATTCAATTAAGGGATGGTTTTATTCAGTTATTGGAGAATACGAGGGGGAAAAATTCAGATTTTGACTTTGATTGCGACAATATAACAAGTAGAAAAACAATATTTAAGTTATATTTGCATGGCGATCAGAAATATGCTATTAAAATATGGCTAGGAAATAACTTTGGAAGAGGATCGGAGACGATTAACTTTGCCTATGGTAATCATATCTCAGATAGTGATAATTCTATGAATGAGATAGTAACCTGTGAGGTCGATAAGGATAATACATTAAAGTTAAGAATGACAATGAATATGTTTGGAGATGCAGAAGCAAATACACCGGTAGCGGTTTTAAGAGAAGTGTGGAGAAATGTGTTGCAGTGGATCAAGTGAATTAAGGGGGAAGCGATATGGATATAAATTTTGGGCAATTAAAAGAATATTCAAGTAGGGCATTTTATAGTTCTGATAATCCACAAGCAAGGGTATTAAGTTTTATAATTAATGAGATAGAGAAAATTTTTGACGCTAGTGATATTGTATTTGCTTATCCTAAGAACTTATTTATTAATAATAAGCAGGTTGAACTGTTTTTAATAGACTCTAAAAAACAACTAATTAAGGCAATCTATGAAGACAAAAACCTTACTATTTCTGTATATTTTGCAAAAGATATAATAAATTTTTACAATAAAGTGAATCATGAGGATGATTCAAGATCCTTGATAATCAAATTTGCAAGTAGTGAGACAATTGAATTTAATAGTAGGAACGATACAAATACTCATCATATCCAGCGTTTTGATGCTTTGATTTTAGAAATGTGTAAATTTATGATGAAGTAAAATATTAAAAGATTAAGATAATAAGAGATGTTTATATGCTTTTTATATAATTTATTTAGGAATAGTATAGGAAATATCAGGATATTACGACTTTGCCCTTTTATAATAAGCAGTATAGTATAGAACTATAAAGTTATGAGAGGGTGTTAAGATTAAATGAATAATAAGGGTAGCGTAGTATATGGTGAAGTATTTCAGGAAATCTGCATACAATCTATGCATAGTCCTACTACCAAGTATGTTGTGAGGTGTGGAAATGTGAGTTGGGGGAAAAATGGACATTTTAAACCCGCAATATATGTCTTAATGAAATATAAAAACTATATTGAGAAACATACAAACCCACCACATTATATGATTGAACCAGATAATAATGGAATTAGTGATGTGACTAAAGTTATTGATGCAATACAAGAACTTAAACAAAAATTTGGTATCAATTAGTAGAGAGATATTCTTATATAAATAATGATGTATTTAGAAATCCATGGGCGTTCATAAGGGCCTATGGATTTCTAAGTTTTTCAAATGTCATAGCAATATGCTAGAAGAAAATAGAAATAAATTAGATGACGGCCCTGTAAAAAATTAATAAACGAGTTATAATTGTCTAGAATATAAGTAAGGGAGGTCTTGCATGAATAAAACGAATCGAATTCTCGTTGCTTTGATTAAGATAGTTTGCTTATTATTTTTAGCCTGTCTAATAGTGGAGTTATTTAGCCCACAAAATATAATTTCTGATTTAGTTCAAAAGAGTATTTTTAGCATTCTAATTTTATCTAGCATCTTGGCAGTATTGGCTATAATACAATGTAACCTGTGGAAGATAAGAACAGGATTCAGAAAAATTTTCATGAGATAAATAATTATAAATATATCTTGCTACTTTTTGAATGCGTCTTTTCAAAAATAAAGGATATATGAACTTAATGTCCAAATGCATGTTGTAAAAATAAAATATTTGATATAGAAAAGGAACACTTAGAATCAGAAGATATTATAATGCTCTTTGATTCTGTGTTCCTTTTCTATTACTAATGAAACAATTTCCATAATTATCAAAAGCACATATGAGTTAGTAAAGTAATATCTCATGGCGATATTTAATTGCAAATATGTATGTAGATAAAAAAGTCTGCTCACAAATAAAAAACATTGGTTAAGAATAAAAAAGTTTGATTGGAAGTCGTGGGTGTTTTGCAGGTTAATGCTGCTGAACATTCACGGCTTTTTTATGCAGACACTCCATCCAAAGCGGGTTGGCGAAGCCTACGGCATGTTAATGGCAGAGGGAGGAGAGAAAAAGTAGAAGAATAAATAGGTAAATAGATAAACCGGGGGGGTTTGCAGCAATGCGGGGTGATATAGCCTCGCTTTTTTCTTTCCCAAGGCGATAGCCTATCGGCTTGCAATAACCCTACGCATGGCAATGGTAGGGGGCAGATAGATTCAACCAAGTCCTGAAATAACCTCCGTTAATGAAGATACCAATGACTAAAAATGAGGCAAGTTCTATAAAATTTAATAGTTTGTGTGTGATTTTTAGTCATAGGAGAGGTTGTGTTAATATACGGTATTTTCGGTGGTAATGCAGTAGATAAGCGGGTTAATGGTAGATGTACGGTTAGAACATAAGGTTTGCATTTCGGCTGTAATTTAACCTTCCTCAGTGGAAGAAGCAGGGCGAGTTGAAGCATCAATATTTACTTTTTTAATCATTTCTTCAAAGAGATTAGAAGAAGTTTCTTTAGTTATATTCCAGCCGCAGGAATCAGTAGCATATTCAAGGGAAGTCATTGCAGGGCTATCGCCCTTCTCCTCACGATTTTCAAACATAGCATTATCACACCTTTCCAATTAGTTTACTACATGATAGCACAGATGTTTTTTCAAATAAAGGGGCATTCTTAAGGCGTTAGCCTGTCGGCTGCCAATAAACTCCGACAAGGCATTATGGAATGTGCAATGGTGAAATTTATCTAAGATGGACCTGCAAAAACCATGCGGTTTGAGCAGACTTTTTTATCTTTTTTGACTCTTATTTTTGTCTTTAATTGGGGATTGTGTGAGCATAATTTGCGGTTCCATGAGCAGACTTTATTATTTTGGGAGTACATGTAAAATCGGTGTGGCAATAGACATTCTGCGGATTTGAGCCTTGCTGTCCCTTAAGCAGACTTTTTTATGTTTTGCCAGAAGCTGTTGCCATAAAATAAAGTTGGAAAATAAAAATGGCAATGATATTTATTCGAAATTAAAAATGGCAAGACAATTACAATTTTTAAAAATAGGAAAAGGAGTGTACAATTTTAGTGTATACTCCTTTTTTCTGTTATAGATCACTAAAGTAGGTGTTCATGTACAACAAAGTTGGTAAATGTTTTACCTTATAAAAAGTTATCATAAAACGAGGTTGTTCAAAAATGACAGCCTCTTTTTTAATGCAGTGAATCTAAGAAATTTGTAATATATCAGCTGATAAAAATCCAGTATGGGTAATTGGCTATATAACAAGATAATCTTGGAACTAATAATAGACTTGCAGAATGTATAAGAAACTTATGAATAAATATTTAAATAAGAAATTGTTGGCATTAATAGAGTTACATATAATATTTCATGGTTATTTATTTCAGCGCGAATAGACTTAAAGAAATACATTCCTTTATAAATCAATAAAGTAAGCTATAAAATTGATATAAGTGGCAATATATTGGGATCTTCGTTAGAATAGTAAATTAATCAAGAATAAATAAAAAGGAGGATAGCTATAACATGAAAATATCTAACTGGCTAAGAAACTACATAAAAGATAGAGGCGGAGTTATGAGTGTAACAATTAGAACAGCTATTGGTGGATGATGAACAGCCTATAAGACACCATCAGGTCTGATGGGAATGCCAAAAGCACCAGAGAGTTTTGAGGAGTTCAATATTGATGATGTAAAAATATATGTTGAAAGAAGTATCCTAAGTAAATATGTTATAGACAACGAAATTCTTATGGTAATTGAAGGATATGGAAGGTTTAAACTGGAGAATATTTATGACAGTCTGGCAAGATGAATAGAAATAAACAATCTGATAGAATAATAATATTAGGGCTATTTTTGAAGATAGTCCTAATATTATAAGGAACATATTGACAACCATCTATATATAATGGATAATATAGATAGATATCAATGTGTCTTAGGAGATGATGTGTAGTGAAAGAACAGGTAGAAATTTTTAAAGCACTCTCTGATGAAAATCGACTAAAGATTCTAGAGATGCTATCTTGTGGTGAATTATGTGCTTGTGACATTCAAGATGGATTAAATCTTACCCAACCCACAATTTCACACCACATGAAGGTTCTGCAGCAAGTGGGTTTAATCCATGCAGAGAAAAGAGGGAAATGGGCATTTTATTCGATTAATCAAGACCAGATAGATAGGATATGTGGTTTTATAAAAAAAATTACAACTCCGTCTAATGATTGCATTTGTAATGCTTTCTCATGTAACTGTGAGAGTTCAAGATGTATAGAAGAATAGATAAAAAATGGAGGGATTTATATGGAAAAGAAAGTTGTTATTAATATCTATGAGCCACCAATGTGTTGTACTTCAGGGGTATGTGGTCCATCACCAGATACTAAACTAATGGATTTACAGGACGCGATTAAAAGATTGGAAAAGGAGTTCCCTGAGGTTTCGATAAACCGATATTCCATGAATTTTAGCCCGAAGGAATTTATGAACAACAAAGAGGTTTTTACCAAGGTGAAAACGGAAAAAACCAATGCGTTGCCTATTATCACTGTAAATGAAGTTATTATAAAAGAAAAAGATTACTTAACCTATGATGAGTTCGTTGAAGCTATCAAAAATGCATAGGAGGTTTAAGATGAATAAAATGCCGCAGTTTATATTCTTTTCAGGAAAGGGTGGAGTAGGAAAAACATCTATGGCCTCTGCCACAGCTGTTTTCTATGCGGAAAAAGGACTTAAGACACTAATCGTAACGACAGATCCGGCAGCAAACCTTTCCGATGTTTTTGAACAAGAAATTGGTCATAAGGTAACAGCTATTCATGGTATCGAAAATTTGTACGCCATGGAAATAGATAGCGATCAGGCGACAGCTGAATATCGTGAAAGAGCATTGGCTCCCATTAGAGAAGCCTTCGGCGACGAAATGGTAGCTATTATGGAGGAACAGCTTCAATCCCCATGTACGGAGGAGATGGCTTCCTTTGATAAGTTTACGGATTTCATGGATACAAATGAATATGAGCTGGTTATATTCGATACAGCTCCAACTGGACATACAATTCGACTGTTAGAGCTTCCTGTAGACTGGTCTAGACATATCGAAGAAAGCTCTAAAGGATCAGGGCAGACCTGTATGGGGCCTGTACAAAACATTCAGGATGCCAAAGAAAAGTATGATAATGCTGTGAAATTGCTTCAAGACAAGGAGAAGACCCACTTTATTTTTGTACTACAACCAGAAGCCACACCGATTAAGGAAACGATACGGTCGGCAAAAGAACTGGGCGAGATTGGGATCAATACCAGTGAGGTCATCGTAAATGGCATTTTACCTGAGGAAGAGCTACAAAATCCATTTTTCAAAAAACGTGGAGAAATGCAAAAGAAATATCTAAAGGAAATCAATGAACAAATCCAATTGCCAAAGAGAAAAATGTTCCTGCTAGCAGAAGAGATCAGAGGGTTGGATATACTGAGAAAAGTGGGAGATGTTTTGCACAATCAGCAGGAGGCGGTGAATGAAATTGAAAGCGGAAACTAAAGTAATTCTACCAAGAAACAAAAAGCCTAAGCTCATATTCTTTGCAGGAAAGGGTGGGGTAGGAAAAACATCTATGTCCTGTGTCACTGCTGCATACTTAGCGGATAAAGGATTTAAAACTCTGCTACTTACCACCGATCCAGCTTCCCATATAGGAGACGTATTTGAGCAGGTGATAGATGAGAAAATCCAAGAACTGAAAGGTATTGATAATCTGCATGCTCTTAAAATAGATCCAAAGAAAGCAGCCAAGGAATATAAAAACAAGATTATGAGTGATGCCAAGAAAAATAATTATTCTCCAGAAATGCTCATGGCATTAGAAGAGGAACTGGATTCTCCATGTACTGAAGAAATGGCAGCCTTTGATCGCTTTACAGACTATGCTGATAATGAAGAGTTTGATGCCATTATATTCGATACAGCACCTACAGGACATACATTAAGACTACTTGAACTCCCTTTAAGTTGGAATAAGCAGATTGAGTTAAAATCTGCTATGAATACAGTGAATGAAGGGGATTTGAAGGCGCAAGAGCGATTTAAAAGAGTCATTTCAAAGATGAGGGATAAAGAGCAGACTACCTTTGCCTTTGTAGTATACCCTGAGAATACACCAATACAAGAAGCTTATCGCGCTGTAGAGGAGCTAAAAGGTGCTGAGATTTATACTCAACTTATTATTGCCAATCAAGTATTGCCAGTAGAATACTGTACTACAGAGTATTTCAAGAAAAGAAGAGAGATGCAAGATAAACATCTTACAGTAATAAAAGAAAAGTTTGATTGTGAAATATTAGAAATGCCTTTATTTGCTGAAGAAATAAAGGGATTGGATACCATAAGAGAAGCTGCATCGGAACTATATAAATAAATCACTGGAGGGATTTTACATGAAAAGATTAGAAATGTTGGTATTTGGTGTTAAGCCTCAGGGCTGTGGTTGAGGACCTGTAGATAGTTGCGGGCCAACTAGAACAATCATGGATGATATTCAGGATATGAAAAATGCTTTGAAAGAAGCTAATTTATTAGGAAAACTAAATGCTTTAAAGTTTATCGATATATTTTCGCCAATATTAGAAAGATATCCTGATGTACAGAATAAAATCAGCAATGGAGAGGTAGAAGTACCCCTTGTTGTTCTAAATGGTGAAGTAATCAGCCAGGGAAGTATTGATATCCATAAAATTATGGGTAAAGTACAGTCTATATAGATATATAATAAATAAGCCCAGGGATATCCTGGGCTTATCATACTAAATATGGAGTGGTATGAAATGGGAAGAAGAATTGCATTCATTTCAGATATACATGGAAACATCAAAGCATTAGAGGCTGTCCTACAGGATCTTGATGAAAAAGGTATTTCATCAGAGAATATTTATTGCCTTGGCGATCTGGTAGGATACGGCCCGAGGCCAAATGAAACAATAGAATTCATTAAGAAGTACAATATTCAATCTATTCTTGGTAACTATGATGAAGCTGTAGGATTTTATCTACCTACTTGTGGATGTAATATCGAATCTGAAAACGACAGAATGAGATCAAAAAATTCTCTAGAATGGACTGCCCAGCACACTACAGATGAAAATAAAGAGTTCTTGAGGAACCTTGAGGAACAAATATCTTTAGAAATAGAAGGATATACAGTTTTATTGACCCATGCAAGTCCATATTCTATCAATGACTATGTTTATGAAAGTGACACAGAAAAGCAAGAGGAAATTGCTGAAGAATTAGATGAAGATATAGTTATCTTTGGTCATACGCATTATCCGTATTATAAGAAGATAGAGAATAAGATATTTATTAATGCGGGAAGTGTAGGAAGACCCAAAGATGGAGATAACAGAGCTTGTTATTGTATCTTAGAACTTGGCGAGGATATTAGCGTGGAATTCATACGAATTCCATATGATATAGAGAAGGTAGCGAAAGAAATAGAGGGCTCTGCGTTATTGGATGTTTTTGCAGAAGTATTGAGGACAGGAAGAGATATCAAATAATCTGCGAAATCTTGAAGATTGAAAGACATACACTAGAGGTCGCATCAGCATTATTTCTAATTTTGGTGAGACCTCTATTATGTGGCAATGTCATGGAAGTTAACAAAGATTTAACGCTCTATATATTTACACATCAGAATATCATGATATATAATTAAAATCATAAGGACTAGGTATTCTATCAAAGTATATAGGTTATGATCATAACAAGTGGATATCAGGAAAGAAGGGAATAGGTATGGAAGTACAATTGAGCAATGAAGATATTATGAGGCTAAAGCTAATAAGTAAATTCTTTAAAGGATTTGCTGATTACAGCAGATTACTAATTTTCGAGAGTCTTATGGATGGAGAGAAGACTGTAACAGAAATTATTGAATATACAGGATTTAGTCAATCTAAAATATCGAATCATTTGAAATGCTTGAGGGAAAGTGATTTGGTCCAAGCACGGCAAGAAGGCAAATTTATCTATTACAGTATTGCAGATGAAAAGATCAAAACAATTCTTGTTTTATCAAAGGAATTGATCAAAGATGCTTCAGAGGAAAAATATAATTGCATGAAGTACTAGGAGGTGTAAATATGAAATTTGCGGTCATTTCTGACGTCCATGCAAATATCTATGCTTTAGAAGCTGCTTTAGAAGATATAGAGAAAAAGGGCATAGAAGTAGTTTATTGTACTGGAGACTTAGTTGGATATGCGCCCTTTCCCAATGAGGTAATTCAACTTATAAGAATGAGACAGATACCTACATTACAAGGCAATTATGATCATAGTGTAGGTGAAGATTTGTTTGCATGTGGATGTGACTACAATGTTCAAAGTGCCATGGATCTTGGCGCCCAGTCTCTTTTTTGGTCACGGGAGCATACTACCTATGAGAATAAGAAATGGCTTCGGGAGTTGCCAAAACAGCTTTGGCAAGAGGTTGAGGGTAAGAAAGTCCTATTCGTCCATGGCAGTACGCGAAGAAATAATGAGTATTTGTATGAGAAGTCTAAGGAGTTGGACGAAATTGCTGAAGGAGCAAACTTTGATATACTTATCTGTGGGCACACTCACAAACCCTTTCATCAGTTAGTGAATGACATTCATTTTATGAATGGCGGTAGTGTGGGCAAACCAAAGCATGCCCAAGGAGATCCAAGAGGAACTTACATTATTGTAGATGTGACCAAGGACCACGTGGAGATGGACATACAATATGTCACATATGATTATGAAAAGATGGCCCAGGCAGTGATTGACGCAGGGCTACCAGAAAGGTTTGCAGAGAATTTAAGAGGAATTCTGTAAGTGTAGGTTGTTCAACGAGATAGCATACTTATTTGAAGAGGTGGCAGTATGAAAAACATCCGAACAATGATTGGTGGCAGCATCGCAGGCATTTTCGTTATGAGTGTATGGGGAAAGTTCGCTGAAAGCTATGGTATTGCAGGTGGCTGGGTAGCAGCTCTCATTATTATTGGTACTATGTGGTTCTTAAATCACCATATTGGCATACTCCACAATCCCGAGGAGGGTGCATGGGTGGATATGGCCTTAGCCATCGGCGTTTGTGGTACATTGAGACCAGTATTCTCCGCAGGCTCCATTACACCACTGATAGAATCAATTCCTACTCTTGTGATTGTAATCCTTGGAGGGATTGCTGGTGGAATTATGGCAGCGATCATTCAAAAGGATATAGAGAAAGAAAAGCAAGAAGGTAAAAAAGCTTAGTTTATCGATATGGAAGGGAGCAATAAACGTGACGGTAGGACTGATGATTTCAACGTTTGCAGGTGCATTTATTTTTCCTTTTTTAGTTAGTTTGTGTTGGGGAAAGATGGTAGAAACCTGGGGTGCTATCGGCGGATGGATGGCAGCAGGATTTATTGTAGGGACAGTCTGGACATTAAATCACGGGATAGGGATGATTCATCAGAGTGGAGGCGCTTGGGTGGATATGGCCTGGGCAGCAGGCGTAGGCCTATTGGCTGGAGCTAAATATTCTGGTGCAAGTTTAAGAAAAGCTATGCCTACAGTTGTTTCTTCAATCCTAGGAGGAGCAATCGGTGCATTTATTCTAGCTACATTTCTATAGAAAATATAATAGTCTAGAAGACAAATAAGGAGGATTCAACATGAAAAAGAAAGTAGCATTTGTATGTATTCATAATTCTTGCCGTTCTCAGATGGCAGAAGGTTGGGCAAAACATTTAGGGTCCGATGTTTTAGAAGTTTACTCTGCAGGGACGGAGGAATACCATGAAGTAAAGCCCTTAGCAGTTCAGGTGATGGAAGAAGCAGAGGTGGATATGAGTGAGCATTATCCTAAGCTGTTGACAGATATTCCTGAAGAAATCGACATATTGGTTACCATGGGATGTGGCGTTGTTTGCCCATTTGTGCCATGTAAGCATGAAGAAGATTGGGGTTTAACAGATCCTTCCGGTGGACCTATTGAAGGATTTAGAGAAACAAGGGATATCATCAAGTCAAAGGTAGAAGACTTAATTGAAAGAGTAAAAAAAGGTGAGTTATAGAAAATGGGAATCCTTTGGGTTCCCATTTTTGAGTTTGATTAAATAATGAACTTATTTAGGCTAAAGAAGTCTCTCCATAATCGTTACATCAATCCACTTGCCATCTAAGATACCTTGCTGAATATAGGTACCCACTTCCCTAAAGCCTACAGATTTATACAGGTGCTGACCTGCTTCATTAAATTTAAAGGTGCTTAAAACCAGTTTGTGAAAACCCTGTTCCTTCGCTACGCCAATAAGGTTTTGTAGAAGAATCTTTCCCAATCCTTTTCCGCGCATATCTCTACGAATATATACGGAAATATCGACAACACCGCTGTAACAGCATCTTGAATTAAACACATTTAAGGATGCCCATCCGTGGATAGTTTCAGTGTCATCCTGTACTATCAATACCTTATGCTGGTCGCTTCTATTCAATAGCCATTCTTTCATATCTTCGTCTGTTCGCAATCTGGTTTCTAAGGTAGCGATTCGATCCTCAATTCCTTGATTATAAATTTCTCGAATAGCTGGAACATCATCAGTGGTTGCAAACCTAGTTGTGAAGTTCATAAGATAACCCCCTACTTGTAAGCCTTAATGTATGCCCCTGCAAAAGCGCCATCTAGAATTTCAATATCAGTCTGGGCAAGGATATCTGCTAGATTTGTATCTTTTTGATTGGCGAGACTTTCTATTACGCTCTTTGTATAGACATGGACAGGCTCGATTTCTACATTTGTAAAGCCTACTTTTTCTAAAATCTCTTTGTATTCACCGACTTTAAGGGTTCCGGCAATACATCCAGCCCATAACTCAGCACTTTTTCGTACATGATCTGGTACATCTGTTAGATTTACGATATCAGCGATTGCTAGTCGTCCACCTGCTTTTAGTACACGATGGGCTTCAGTTAATGCTCTTTCTTTATCTTCCGATAGGTTAATGACGCAATTGGATAGAATACAATCAACGGCTTCATTATTTAGTGGAATTTCTTCGATAAATCCTTTGATAAACTCTACATTGGTAGCACCCATCTTTGTCTTATTTTGATTTGCCAGCTCAAGCATTTCATCAGTCATATCAAGACCATAGACTTTCCCGGTCGCTCCTACATATCTTGAGGCCACCAAGACATCAATACCACCGCCGCTTCCTAGGTCTAAAACTGTTTCGCCTTCTTTTATATCGGCAAATATTACTGGATCTGCACAGCCCAAGGATGCAGCGACAGCCTCTTTAGGCAAGTTCTTTAGCTGTTCGCTGTTATAAATGAGAGAGCTATTACTAACATCTCCACAACATGAGGCATTGCATCCACACCCGCTGCTACTTGTTGATTTCACTTGACTTGCAATACCACCGTAGTAATCCCTTACTTTCTGTTTAACATCAAAGTTCATAATATAACCCCTTTCCCTTAACAACATTTATTATTTTTTATAGCTTTAACCAATAACTGAAGACTTTCAATCACCTGATCCCTTTTATCATCGGCTATGGACGCAAGAACAGTTTCAAAATATTGTGTCATACTCTCTTCAATAGAATGAAAAGATGCTTCACCTTCCTTTGTTAGTTTTATTTTCACATACCTCCTATCACTTGGATCTATTTCTCTTTCAACGAGATTTTGATTAACTAGATTATTTACAGTTCTACTCATGGTACTATTGTCTAAATTGAGCAATTCAGCCAGTTCATTTAATGAGATCGTTTTTCTACTGCCAATCTCAACGATAGCATGACATTGGCCAAGGGTTATGCCGCAGCAGGAAGCTTCACTTTTTTCTAGGACACCCAGATTTCTAACCAGGGTTTTAACAAGTTCTCTAAGTTGCTGACTGTTATTTGTATTTGTCATGTGTATCACCTCAATATAATTGTAATATAAAATAATTGCATGTTGCAATAGTATTTTAAATTTTTTTATTTTTTATGCAAATGATATATAAGTTCAAGACACGGGGACGTTTCGATTGTCTGAGCGATATTCTTATGATATTCTGAGACAGGGGGGATAGCATGGCAAGGATAGCAAGGGTAAGAAGTAAAACTGGAATCTATCATATCATGCTTCGGGGGATAGACAAAAGAAATATCTTTTTAGATGATGAAGACAGAATGAAATTTATAGAGAAGCTACTCAAGGCAAGGAAAACTGCTGGATTTAAACTTTACGGATATTGTCTCATGGATAATCATGTACACCTATTGATAGGTGAGCAGGAGGAGATCGGCATAAGCATTAAGCGTATTACTGTAGGTTACGTTCAGTGGCATAATAACAAACATGAAAGAACAGGACACTTATTCCAAAATCGGTATATGAGCGAAGTCGTTGAAACAGAGGAATATTTAATAAATGTATTAAGGTATATTCATCAAAACCCAGTAAAAGCTAAAATCACAAATCATGCTAAGGATTATCCATGGAGCAGTTATCAGCAGTATATCCTGGCATATAACAGACAAGAAGCTTTCGTGGATGATCAACTAGTCAAAGCATATTTTGAAAAGGACACCGACTTTGAAGAGTTTATGAATGCTTCTACAAAAGAGGAATTCCTAGAATACAGGACTACTCAAAAATATACCGATGCAAGACTTAGAAAAATCTTTGAAACAGAGATACATATAGATGCATTATTAGAGATGGGCAGTGAAGAAAGAAATAAAATAATTAAAGAGATATATCAAAGAACAGGGGCTAGTATAAGACAGTTAGGAAGAGTACTAGGGGTAGGAAAAACGATTATTGAAAAGGCTATAAAATAGAATAAGTAGAATACTTTACTTGAAAAAAGAAGACGAACGAAACGTCCCCGTGTCTTGTATAGATATGAATGTAATATCTACTATGGATGGGAGGTTGGTTAATAATAATGTCTAAGAAAATAATTATAGTTTTAATTATTGCTATTAGCATAATTAGTTTTTACATTTTTTTTACTCAACCAATCAACTTCAATGATGCTGCAAATATAGGAAGCATAGAGGATATAGAAGAAATTAGAATATATGCTCATTATCGGAAGGGAAGTTTCGGTAGTTCGTATGATCTTATAATAGATGACAAAAATGATATTGATGAAGTAATCAACATCTTAGACAACTATAAATACTCAAAAAAGTTTAGTTTTAAAAATCTTATGCCGGGAGATTCTGAAAATATAACAGGAAAGACATATTCGTTTATGCAAATCTTTATAACTCATAGTAGTTCCAAAAACCAAATCATGCATCAGCGGCTAACTATTGATTCTTACAACACAGTTAATATAGATTATACTACAGGTAGACATTGGGAAAGTGAATACAATACTAGTGAAAGTGATAAAAATATTTTTGAAGGATTGTCTGATTGGTTAAATCCTTTGATTGAAAAAGATAATTTAAAATTTTAGCTTTATCGATTGAAAGATCATAAAGGGGGAGGAAAAGTAATTGTTAAGTACTGTAATAACGGCTTTTGTTTCATTTGTAAGTACCAATATAGACGACATATTTGTACTCATGCTTTTTTTCTCGCAAATAAATCATGTTATGAAAAAAGGACATATTATTGTTGGGCAGTATTT
Source organism: Anaerosolibacter carboniphilus (assembly GCF_014205875.1). Taxonomy (GTDB): domain Bacteria; phylum Bacillota; class Clostridia; order Peptostreptococcales; family Thermotaleaceae; genus Anaerosolibacter; species Anaerosolibacter carboniphilus. Next base: position 65,952 of record NZ_JACHEN010000005.1, on the reverse strand, counting down.
AGGAATCGGGGTTCTAACAGCGGTAAGTATAATTGGTGCTCTAGGTATATCGCTCATTCCAAGTGAATATGTAGGGTTTCTTGGAATAGTGCCGATATATTTAGGTATAAAAGCATATTTTGAACACAAAACAGAGAGTATGGATAAGACGAATGTAGAGCAGCAAGAAGCGGAAGATAATGAGAATAACAAACCTGAAGAATCAACAAGTATGCAAGAAAGCTATATAATACCCTTTATGAAGGACTTTGTTAATCCAAGTGTGTTAAAAGTAGCGAGCGTAACGATTGCTAACGGTGGAGATAATATAGGGATTTATATACCTCTTTTTACAAGTATGAATTTTATTGACATCATGATAACAGTGGCAGTCTTTATACTTCTTACAGGACTATGGTGTTTTATTGGTCTAAGGTTAGCAGAATATCCTTTCGTTCAGAAAAACATTGAAATGAATAAGCATGTCTTTATTCCTATCATATTCATAGGGTTAGGAATTTTTATATTAATTGAAAGTGGAACGATAGCTTTTATATATAAGAAAGTGCTTTCGGGATGATTGTAGGGCATTTCTCTCTTATATAGCAAGTAGGGACGGTTCCGTTTGCCTATACACATTACAACGTTGGATAAAAATCACTTTGCATATAAATGGGGCTTATAAGGATTCTAAAGTAAAAAATTCAATTCTTATGCGACGTTTGGCTTAGCCCAAGCAAAATATAACATTGATGGCAAAGATAAAGTTGAAAAAGAAAAGAAGGCTGAGCGTGAGCTTCTGAAAGAGTTAGAATCCCAGATGGTGAAAAAATATAAAGATAAAGTTGAAAAATACGTAGATAAAAAATAAAAGAAATAGGGGATTCATGGTGAAAATCTTGTAAAATCAACTAACTTTGGAAAGGACTAATTTGACGCTTACGCAATGCGGGGTTAAATAACCTCGCTTTTTTCTTTCCGCCTGTCAACTACCAAGAACCCCGCCTGCTATAGATAAGCCCATGGATGCTCCCACTACCCCAAATAGTGATATAATAAAGAAATAATGCTATCCTATTTTTGTATATGACAAAGTATAAGCTTGTCTTATATAATGGTAACATACTGAAAATTTTTAGGAGAAGGTTAGATGACAACATGAGAAGAGTAAATGAAATTTTTAGTGATTCTATCATAAGTGGTAATATAAATACTGCCATGGTAGAATCGGTGGTCTTAAGCAAAAAAGACAAAACCCTTGAAATGAAAATTAGCGCTGATAAATATATTGAAATCAGTGAATTTGAACATCTCAATAAGTTTATAAGAGAGAGATTTGGCTTAAATGAGTCTACGATTACGGTGAAGTATGACGATAAGACAGATAAAAAGCCTGTAGAAGAGGAACTCCCAAGTATTATATCTTCCCTGAAAAATAAATATCCTGCCTTAAAAGCACTGCTGAGTAATAGTGAATATGAAGTGGATGAAGATACCATAAATTTTAGCTTTAATGGCGCTGTATCCGACATTTTAAAAGGCATGAATTATGATAAAAAAATCCATGAGACCATAAAAAAACTGTACGACGCAGCATATACAATAAATTTTTCTGATAAAGTAAGCAGTGAAGAAGTAATAAGGCAGCAAGAGGAAACCCTTGCAAAGGAACTATTGTATATTCAAGAAGTAAAAGAGACAGCAAACAATAATATGAACAAATTGCCTAATGAATCTGGAGTAAAAATGCAGGAAGCAAAAGCAGAGACCGATGGGAAAAAACGCGATCCATTTTTGATAGTAGGCAGAAGTAGTAAGATTAAAGATACCATAATGAAAATTACAGATATTACACCGGATGAGGGTAAGATCGCTTTAGAGGGTGAAATATCCAATATAGAAGCGAAGGAATTGAAAAGTGGAAAGACATTAGTTTCCTTTGATTTGTATGATGGCTCAAGTTCCATGACCTGTAAGTCTTTCTTGAAGCCTGGTGAAGACGAAGAGATATTGTCCAGGCTTAAAAAGGCTAAGGGTGTCAGGATTGCAGGAAACGCAGGCTACAGCAAGTTTTCTGGAGAAGTTGAGATGATTGCGAATACAATCGTAGAAATAGAAGGCATAAAGAAGGCTCAGAGGACAGACAGAGCAGCGGTGAAGAGAGTAGAACTCCACATGCATACACAAATGAGTCGGATGGATGCTATGGCAAGTGCCACTGATTTGATCAAAAGAGCTATGAGTTGGGGCATGAAATCCATTGCAATAACCGATCATGGAGTGGTGCAGTCCTTTCCTGAAGCCCATAAGCTTTTAGGGAGAGATCATCCCGACATGAAGGTTTTATATGGAGTGGAGGCCTATTTGGCACCGGATAAAAAACCATCTGTAACAAATCCCAAGGGGCAGAGTATCGATACTACATATTGTGTGCTGGATTTGGAAACGACAGGCTTCTCACCAGTAACTGAAAAAATTACTGAAATAGGAATCATGAAATTTGAGGACGGTAAGGTAATCGATAAATTCAGTTGTTTTGTAAATCCTGAAAAGCCTATTCCATCAAAGGTGGTGGAGGTCACCCAAATAACGGATGATATGGTAAAGGATGCAGAAACCATAGAGAAGGTATTTCCTAAAATGCTGGACTTTATTAAGGGGAGTGTTTTGGTTGCCCATAATGCAGGATTTGATATAGGCTTCTTAAAACATAATGCCAAAGTCTTAGGCTATGACTTCGACTTTACATATGTGGATACCTTATCCCTAGCGAAGGAGTTATTCCCGGATTTTAAATCCTATAAATTAGGAAGAATTGCTAAAAATCTTGGCATAAAAGTAGAGGTTGCACATAGAGCTTTGGATGATGTGGATACCACAGTTAAGGTGTTTCATATAATGCTTGAAATGCTTAAAGAGAGGGGAGCTAAAACCCTTGAGGAAATAGATATATATGGTTCTGATGAGGAGGCATTGAAGCAGGAGTATAAAAAACTTAAAACCTATCATGCAATCATATTTGCAAAGGATTATGTGGGGTTAAAGAATTTATACAGATTAGTGTCTATCTCTAGTTTAGATTATTTTCATAAAAGACCCCGTATACTGAAAAGCATATATAAAAAGTATTCCGAGGGTTTGATACTTGGAAGTGCCTGCAGTGAAGGGGAACTGTATCAGGCAATACTTCTAGGAAAATCTGATGAGGAAATTGAGGCCATTGCAGAGGAATATGATTATCTGGAGATACAGCCTTTAGGAAATAATGATTATTTAATAAGAACAGAGCAGGTGCCTAATAAAGAATATCTAAGGGAAATTAACAGAAAGATTGTAGCGCTGGGAGAGAAATTAAATAAGCCTGTAGTGGCAACGGGAGATGTTCATTTTTTGGATCCTGAGGATGAGATATACAGACGTATACTGGAAGCAGGACAGGGCTTTAAGGATGCAGATGATCAAGCGCCCTTATATCTAAGAACCACAGAGGAGATGCTGGAGGAATTTTCCTATTTAGGAGCTGAAAAGGCATATGAGGTGGTTGTCACAAATACTAATAAGATATCAGATATGTGCCAGCAGATTAGCCCCATTTCATCGGAAAAATGTCCGCCCCACATTGAGGGCTGTGAGCAGACTATTAAGGACATCACTTATGGGAAGGCCCATGAGCTATATGGCGATCTATTGCCGGAAATTGTTCAGCAAAGACTAGATAAGGAATTGGATTCCATTATAAAAAATGGTTTCTCCGTAATGTACATCATCTCACAAAAACTGGTATGGAAATCAAACGAAGATGGTTATCTGGTGGGATCTAGAGGTTCCGTAGGTTCATCTGTTGTAGCATATATGACGGGGATCACGGAAGTAAATGCCCTGCCAGCCCATTACAGGTGTCCCGGCTGCAAGCATTCGGACTTTACAGATTATGGTTTTAAAATTGGTTTTGACTTACCGGATAAGCTTTGTCCTGTTTGTGGAGAAAAGATGGTCAAAGATGGTATAGACATACCCTTTGAAACCTTCTTGGGCTTTAATGGGGATAAGGAGCCGGATATCGACTTAAATTTTTCTGGTGAATATCAGGCAACAGCCCATAAGTATACAGAAGTAATCTTTGGAAAGGGCACAACTTTTAAGGCAGGAACCATAGGAACCATCGCGGATAAAACAGCCTTTGGCTATGTGAAAAAATATTTTGAAGAAAAGAACCTAACAGTAAACAAAGCAGAAATAGCCAGAATCGCAAAGGGTTGTACAGGCATAAAAAGAACCTCGGGCCAGCATCCTGGTGGAATCATCGTAGTGCCTAAAGGAAGAGAAATCTTTGAATTTTGCCCTGTACAGCATCCTGCTGATGATCCAAATTCTGATATTATAACAACGCATTTTGACTATCACTCTATTGATCAGAATTTATTGAAGCTGGATATATTGGGTCACGATGATCCCACAGTCATAAGAATGCTGCAGGATATAACCGGAGTGGACCCTAAAACGATACCTATGGATGATAAGAAGACCATGTCTATATTTTCATCCACGGAAGCGCTGGCAGTAACCCCGGAGCAGATAAATTCCAAAGTGGGAACCTTTGGTATTCCTGAATTCGGAACTAGATTTGTAAGGGGAATGCTCTTAGATACAATGCCAAAGGCCTTTATGGATTTAATATGTATATCGGGGCTTTCTCACGGTACAGATGTATGGATCGGCAATGCCAAGGACTTGATTGATGAGGGAATCGTTACCTTAAGTGAGGCGGTATGTACGAGAGATGATATCATGACGTATCTTATCAAAAAAGGTCTGAAACCTAATACTGCGTTTAAGATTATGGAGACAGTACGTAAGGGAAAGGCACTAAAGGACGACAAATGGCCGGAATATGAGGCGCAAATGAGGGAGTGTAATGTGCCTGAATGGTATATAAATTCCTGTAAAAAAATAAAATATATGTTCCCTAAGGCCCATGCTGCAGCCTATGTAATGATGGCCTTCAGGATAGCTTGGTTCAAGGTTCACATACCTAAGGCTTATTACGCAGCATACTTCAGCATTAGAGCAAAGGCATTTGATGCAGAATTTATGATATTCGGAAAAGAAAAGGTTAAAGAAAAGATGAAGGAAATAGAAATGTTGGGCATGCAAGCCGCCCCCAAGGATAAGGATATGTACGATGACTTGGAAATAGTTTTGGAAATGTACGAGAGGGGGATTAAATTTTTCCCCATAGATTTAAATAAGTCCCATGCCACAAAATTTCTGGTAGAGGAGGACGGCTTAAGGCCACCTATAAACAGTATTTCCGGCATGGGAAACATTGCATCAGAAGGTATATTTAATGCATTTCATGAAGAAGAGCCCATCAGTTCAATAGAAGATCTAAGGAAACGGGCCAAGATCGGGAATGCTGCTATAGACTTACTTAAAAAGTTTGGCTGCTTGAACGGTCTTCCAGAAAGTGATCAAATGAGCTTTTTTGATGTAATCTAATGGGTAAAGTCACCACCGTGGATTGATATTGCTAAGTACGTAATAAAATGCGACAGGGGACGGTTTGAAATGCACCCTAAATGTTAGGCAGAAGACTAACATTTAGGGTGTTTATTACAGTTTTGGATATATAACATGACTTTTTACAGGCTAAATGCTATGATGGATAATAATTACTTTGTTAAAAATAGATACTATACAAAAAATAGTTACTATATTAAGAAAAGTTACGAGAGTTAATTAGATTTGAATAGCGTTGGGAGGAAATAGAAATGAAATATGTACCAAAGCTTGAAAAAGAGATAATGTGTCCGATAGAATATGGTCTAAATATTTTTGGAGGTAAATGGAAATCTAGGATTATCTGTGTATTATCTTCAAAAGATGTTATGCGATACGGTGAAATAAGAAAAGAACTCAGCAACATTACCGACGCAGTGCTTGCTGCAATGTTAAAAGAATTAATTGCGGATAAAATTATTCAGCGGAAACAATATAATGAGATTCCGCCAAAAGTAGAATACTCTCTCACCGAAGGTGGAAAATCGGTTCTCCCGATTCTTCAAAGCATCTGTCAATGGTCAAGAACCCATACGAATGAGGAAATAGACAAGAAATTGCCTCCGTGCATGACCTGCGATCAATTATGATGAAATACTATGAAATTTAATAGCTACTTATAAATTTGTTAATATATTTACCCGTATAAGTTACTCTGATATACTTCAGTCATGGTTGATCCATACAATAAAATAAACTAAATGGAGGTTGATATCATGAGTACAAAAGCATATTTAGAAATTACAATGGTGATTGATGAAGCAAACCGTCCGGCAGCGGCCAAGGTATATACTGATTATCGCCAACCTTTTCTGACACAAATAAAAGGCGCAGTTTCTAAGGAACTTCTCATTAGAGCTGAAGATGTTCAAGTGCTTCATGGATTTGATAGTGTTGAAAATGCAGAAGCTTATCTAAAAACTGAAATGTTTAATAATGATGTTGTGGTTGGTCTTAAGCCATTGTGGAGTACTGCTCCTGAAGTGAAGATTTATAGTGTGGCATAATAAGATAGCTAAATCGTGGCTTTGAGATTATATCCAAAGTTGAACTTATCAAGAAAAAGCAGACACAAAAAAAGCATTACTGAAAGCCTTGTTCAATATCATATTGAACAAGGCTTTTATAGTTCAAAGAATATGCTGATACCGAACGTTTTACGTGCGGTTATATAAGTTCAATCAGATTTGGGATGCCTTTTTTCTTATGCGTTATGTTACTGAAAGCATGTTATAAAGCTTCAGTAGGCGGATATCTTCTCGTGAAACTTTAAGCTGTTTGATAAGGGTTTCATCTTCTCTTAACATCTTTTTGGAAAAAAGCATTTTGACTGCGATTGGCATCATGGGTCGTGAAGAGATTCCAAAGAATAGCCCCCATTTTGTATCTGAATCTAGAAAAGATGCTAAAATACTGATGGTTATCTGTTCCATGGATGTATCTTGATTCTTCATAAAGATGTTCGTAAGAGCGTCATAGTGTTCTATATACCCCCAATATGTATTTTCACAGTTCTGATAATTATTATAATCTTTAAAATTCATGTACATCATGATTTTATATCTGGATTCTCCAGATTCTGATAAAACGTCAAATACACATTTTATTATCTGGTTTGTTCGCCCATCAAAAACATAGGCGTAAAATTGGGAAAGGCCGTTAAAAAATGCTGGATTTTTACCTGTTGTAGATATGGTTGTCCGCTCCGGTTTGCAATAAAGAAGCTGCTCAACGTGGAGCTGGAGTGCATTGGCTATATCGTATAATGTAACAATATCTAGTACAATTTCCCCTTTTTCATATTTGGATACAGTTGCTTTACTTTTGCAGATAATCTGGGCCAATTCTTCTATTGTCATCTTTCTCTTCTTACGGAAGTTTCTGATTCTTTTACCGATTTCAATGCTAATTTCCGACATAGAACCTCCTCGAAAAGTTTATTTAAAATAGATTAAAAGGTTAATATGTGAGATTAAATTTAATAATTAATTTATTTATAACACAATCAGGGTCAATTTTCTACTTTAAATAGACAATCGACAAAAAATATCTATTTTAAAGAAACTTATGCTGTTTTGACGCTGGACGATTATACCAGTAAGATTAGTGTAACTAAATGCAGGATGCATAAAAAAACAGAAAGAAGGGTGAGATTATGTACAATTTTGACGAAATTATTGACAGAAGAAATACAAATGCAATGAATACAGATGGTTTCCGTGACTATATCTTTCATGCCGATGATTCAATGACATTTCCTTACAAGGATGAGGAGTTTATCAGAATGTGGGTTGCAGATATGGAGTTTGCAATACCACAGGTAATCATTGATGCAATCAAAGAACGTCTGGACAGAAGAATATTTGGTTATACCCGTATATTCTCTGATACTTATTATAATGCTTTTGTGAATTGGTGTATCAGAAGATATGGATGGAGCTTTGAAAGAAAACACCTGGTAATGTCTAATGGGATTATACCTGCTTTATATGAACTTGTTGATTATATCTGCAAGCCAGATGAGAAGGTTATCTTTTTAACTCCTTCTTATGCATATTTTAAATATGCAGCAGATTTTAATCATCGGGAGTGTGTATGTGCAGATCTTATAAATGATAATGGTCGCTATAGTATTGACTTCGATGATTTTGAACGGAAAGCAGCTGATGAAAAAACAACGCTTTTCATTTTGTGTAATCCACATAATCCTACAGGTCGAGTTTGGACTGAAGAAGAGCTTAGAAGATTGGGCGATATATGCGTCAAAAACGATATGTGGATTATTTCAGATGAGATTCATTGTGATCTTCTGAGGGTGGATAAAAAACATATTCCGTTAGCTAACCTATTTCCTGAGTATGAGAAAATAGTTACCTGTATGGCTCCGAGTAAGACATTTAATATGGCCGGACTGATGCTTTCAAATATTATTATTCCGAATGCAAAATTAAGAGAAATTTGGCTTTCAAGGCATTACAATTTTGACAATCCTTTAAGTGTTGCCGGTGCCCAAGCTGCTTATGAAGAGGGAGAACTTTGGTTAGAAGAACTTAGAGTTTATCTGGATGACAATTTTCATTTTACCAGAGATTATTTAGCAGAGAATTTGCCAAAAGCCGTTTTTGAAATTTCGGAAGCAACGTACCTTGCATGGGTAAATCTAAGCGCTTATTTCAGCAAGGATGAGGATCTTTCCATGTTCTTTGCTTATAAGGCAGGCGTTCTATTAGAAGGGGGAGGTATGTTTGTACAGAATTCAGACTGCTTCATCAGGTTAAATCTTGCATGCCCGAAATCTGTCTTGGCTGAAGGCCTGAAAAGAATATGTGATGCAATCAATACAAAGTAAGAAGAAGCTGCAGAATCCGATGCTTACGGTGAAAATGAAGGATAAGTTCAAAGGGTAGTATATTAGACGGTATTACACGTTAAGTGATCCGTTTAATTGGGGTTATAAGGTGAAGTAATTTGCTGAGATTAAAATTATTGCAGGACCCAGATATATAAAATACAGGAGGAAAATGATTATGAAAATAATAGAAACAGTACATGCACCAGGAGCAATTGGACCATATTCACAGGGCTTTATAGTGAATGGATTGGTATATACGTCCGGTCAGATTCCAGTAAATCCAGAAGATGGAATGATAGGAAATACTATTAAAGACCAGGCGGAACAGAGTTGTCGCAATGTGGGAGCAATTCTTGAAGAAGCAGGAAGCGGATTTGAATATGTAATTAAGACTACATGTTTCCTAGCAGATATGGCAGATTTTACGATCTTTAATGAGGTATATTCAAAGTATTTTGTGTCTAAACCAGCTAGAAGCTGCGTAGCGGTTAAGGAGCTTCCAAAGGGCGTTCTTTGTGAGATAGAAGCAATTGCTGTAATGCCATGAAAGCTGTCCCCAAATTAATTTTATAAATAAAAACTTGAAAGGTGGATGAACGATGAAAGTTACAGTAATTAAAAAACTTTATAAATAAGGAGGAATACATTTGAATATAAAAAATATTTCATATCCTACTCCTTTAGATATAGTAACTGATATTGAAAATGATAATATTGATGTTTGCGTCGAATTAGAAAATGGATTTAGCATGACTTTGGTTGTCACGACTCCAAAAAATTTATTATGGTATATGAATAAAGAGAATAGAGAATATATTGAAGCGGGTTCTGTAGATATTATAGTTAAGTCTTTAACAGAGGATAATATAAGAATGGCAATTGAAACATATACTGAAAATAATGCATATTGGCTGAAACTATACTATGTAGCAGGGCTTGGAGAAGGTATATTTCCGATTGAGCAATTGGATAAGATAATACAAGAATCTTTGGATTTAGATTAAGTTAAATAAAAAGAGAGAGTGTAAAATAAATGGTGTACCCTCCTTAGTGATATTTTAATTTTATATCAACCTCGAAGTTTACACCATTTATTTTACACTTTCTATATATACAGGAAAATCATTAAAATATTCTGTGTAATCACAAACCCATTAGTTTAAATTCATATAACTGCATTCTCTCTGCCAAAGAATTGATATGATTTGTATCTTCAAAATAACATAGAGGGTACTTGTACTTTACCTAAGGCACCCTCTATGTTTAACGATAATGTAGTTTTCCTAACTTATTGTTCAAAAGAGCACAGATGGTCTTCACAGTACATTTATATTCTTCATGTGCAATGATATTTACAATCTTCTATACGTCTAGGCTTTTTAGTATAAACCATAGGTCTTATTGACGTCTTGAACAAACATGATGCCATTGCCTGGCTCTTCAATTTGAAGGTGTTTACTAATTGAAGAAGCGATTGATTCAGTTAGGTGATTTTCAGCAATTATCAGGACAATTTCTTTTTCTGGTTCTATTTCCATAGAAAACAGCTTAGTCGTTTCATGGAGCCCAGAGCCTCTTCCATTGATAATCGTTCCTCCTTTAGCGCCAGCTTCTGTCGCAGCTTCTATTACAGATTCAGCCTTCCCTCTATCAACAATTACAGTAATAGCATTAAACATAGAATTTTCCACACCTCTACTTTCATTAGTTTCATTGCATGTAAGATTGGTAATTCCCGATATACTCGTAATAGAAGTACTAAACGCTATACCGTGGTTTGGTTTATTAAAACTGAATTTCTTGTTAAGTTTTTCTAAAGCTGCGTAGGCTGCATTTTTCTCTGCCGCAATTAAAACTACCTCTTTTCTAACTTCATTTAACTCCAGAAATTCTAAGATAGGATTTTTAATTGTTCCTTTTCCTAAAAAAATTGTACCGCCCGTTATTCCACATTGCTTTCCGTACGTTATAATTTTACTTCCCAGCCCAAAGGGCACAATTACACAGAGTAATTCAAACTCTATTTTGTCAGGATTATTCCTCATCCGTTAGTAGACCTCCCTTTTTAGATTTTGCATTAAAAATCAAACCTAATATTTGCAATGTGATGATTGGAGTTAATGCTACCATAGAAATCATTCCAAATCCATCTATTAAAACGTTGGCTCCTTCAATCGCTTCAGCAGCGCCTTGTGTAAAAGCCAATATAAAGGTTGCAGTCATAGGCCCTGTAGCAACTCCTCCTGCATCAAATGCAATCCCTACAAACAGTTTAGGAACAAAATAAGTCATGGCAATGGAAATTATATATCCAGGCAACAGGTAATGCCGTAGTTGAACTTCTGGTACGATGATTCTTATCATTGATAAAGCCACTGCAAAACCTACTCCGATGGAAAGGGCAACTAATACGGCTTTTCTCTTAACATATCCACTTGTAACATCTTCTATTTGATGTGTTAACACATAAACTGCAGGTTCAGCTAATATCGTTACTACACCAACAACAAATCCTATAATTATAACATATAGCTTATTATCTAATGATGCAAGACTATATCCTACAATGCTGCCTACATCCATGAAGCCAGCATTGACACCAACTAGAAATAGTAATAGTCCTACGAATGTATAGACAAAACCCTTTAATATTTTTCTGAAAGCTGCCTTGCTCAATTGAAAGGCTACTTTTTGTAAAACCAAAAGAATAATCACAAGGGGCAACAGGGAAACGAAGCTTTCTCTCAATATATCTGGCAGTATCTGTATAAAAGGCTCTATAATACTGGCTGATGTAGACATATTGAATTCAAGAGTGCTAGAAAAGTCGTTGATTTTCGCCAGAATACTCATGATCATAACCGACATGATGGCACCGACTGATGTGATGGCAACCAAACCGAAGCTGTCTTTTTCCGATGCCTTACTATCCTTTTTCAGCTTAGAAACCCCTACGGCAAGGGCAAGAATAAATGGCACCGCCAATATCCCGGTAGTTGCACCTGAAGCATCGAAGGATATTGCTAAAAATTCCGATGAAGTAAACCATGCTAAAATAAAAGTAAGGCCATACAATACAGTTAACATTTTATATAGCGGTACATTCGAAACTATTCTAAGAAAGCCTAGAGAAAGCATTATTGCCATACCGATAGATACTACCACAAGAATATTTATACTAGATATTCCCCCTGATGTCACCGAGTCAACCTGATTGGCGAGAACAATTAGTCCCGGCTCAGCAATTGAAATAAAAAAACCAAGGATTAACCCAGCAGCAATTAGTATCCACACTTTATTGGTTTTAGCAAGACTGGCTCCCGTTAGACTACTAAGAGGAGTAATCCCAATATCTACGCCTATTAAAAAGATTGATAGACCCAAAATAATGAGCAATGCACCCAGAATAAATCGAATAATCATGGGTGTCTCAATAGGTGTAATCGTGAAACTTAATATCAATACAATGATTGTAATGGGTAGAACTGAAAATAAGACTTCTTTCAGTTTTTCAGTAAGCACATTCAATTATTTTCACTTCCTTTTATCAAATTTATCTACAATGTTGGTAAGGCTAATAAAGGAAAAGCTCTAGAAAATTATGTTAACCTATCCTAATAACACTAAGAAATTAGGGAAGCCGGTAACATATGCTAGAGCCTTTTATCAAGCGTTCTATCAAAAAATTATCCGAACATATATTAATGAGCATACAACTATCCACGATGCTATTCTGGAAGCTAGGGTAATAATTTCAATCAGAATAGTTGGCTAACTCCCCCCATTGATTAAGAACAGATTAAATATCTAATCCGCCAATCTATCTCTTATATGCTATAGGGGTGCGTTACTCTTATTGATTATTAATGATTGTCATCTTTGTTGTTAATTTCTCTTTCAGCCTTTTTTATTAAAATGAATCCGCCAATTGAGAATATAAGAAAAACAATAATTACGGCAATTACATCTATAGGCATATACTTAAACCTCCTTACTGTGGAATAGTTATTTTCAAGTCCACAGTAAAAACGTTTTATATTTACTCCCATTGTCTTTAGGATTAAGTAACCTTCTTAATTTTTTAAATAAAACTAAATGAACATCCTGTTGAGGAGTAAGACTCTTCTTGACTTTGAGTAAATGTAGAATATAGGTAGAAAAAGCCCAGAAAACAAATGCGTTATAGAGAAGATTTAGACTCTTTAGATTTCTACTCCTCTCTTCAGGTTTTAGCACCTGCAAAGAGAAATAAGAATCATATGATGTTAGATAGGTTCCGGAAAAATTTATTTTATCACTGAGAGATTGTGTAGGTACATTAAAAGATCCCATAGGCGTAACACAAGATTGTCCAAGACAAAGAAAGACAAGCAATATAACCATTTCAAAGATAAGCAATCTATTTGTAAATTTTCTATTTAGGAAAATCATAGGCATATATTCCTTTCCTCTAGAATGAAGAGAGTTTTTCTATAGAATAAGCAATATCATCTAGTACAGGTTTCCTTATCAGTATTTAAACAACCATTATAGTATAAACTACTTGATTACTATCTATTATAGCACACTGAAATAGCCTAAAGAAAATATAAACCCACCTTATATTTAAAATGCTCCCTTAGAATGGTAATGTAGCAGTGTTAACGAAACCAAGGCATTGCTTATAGCGGCGGATTTCAATGCAAAATAAATACGAAACAAAGCAGGCTTACATAAAATGGAGTCTGCTTTGCCCCTGAATGCTCCTGCTACTCCTATAGTGGGGATCTGCGACATGGGGATGGTTCGAAGACACTGAAAAAGTCAAATAAAGTAGCTCTTCGCTTAGGTAACACATGAGGACTGGGCTCCAGTGCAGTAGAAAACACACTGGACCAGTCCCCAAGTCTTGTATCTGTTTTCTTTTTTACCCGAAAGCATAACCCGAATACGGCTAACCATTTAAATAATAATCTCTGCCATGATGGGATAGTGATCAGACAGCTTTACAGGGACTACCTGATAATTGAGTACCTTTATAGACTTGGATACAAAGATATAATCGATTCTTTTGTTATAGCATAAGAGGGTGGATAGATGTTCTTGTTGACAAGCCTTGCCGGTATCAACCATTTGATGGCTGCTCCACCCTGTCACCGCGGTATTGAGATCACCCATGAAAAGAAATGGTTCTTTTATGGAGGATATGTATTTTTGGATTTTTTCGATCTGCTTTTCCCTTTCCTCTCTGCTTAATCCCAAATGGGTATTCATGACATGGAGTCTCTGATGATTTATCAACAACGTTACATCCAATAATCCTCTTTGTTCTTTTGTACTGGGCAGTGGAATATGATTTGTTTGGAGGATCTTATAGGGTGTAAAAATACCTATTCCGTAATAACCGTCTCCAATCTTCACATTGGGAGCAAAGGCGCTGTTCATCCGCAGACGCTGCTTCATTCTACTTACCTGGTAACCACGCCGATTGTTTTCATTGATTTCTTGAATTCCAATAATTTGGCAATCTTCTTCTTTTATGAAGTGAATGATTTTATCCAAACTTGGGAGCATAAAAAGATCTTTTCCGCTGTGAATATTATAGGACATTATTCTTATTTTGTTATTCCCATATTCCATAGTTTCACCCCACAGATATTTAAACAGTATGAGGTTACTGAAAAAGTCCAGAATGACAGCCTTGCTATCTACTATATTGTTTGACTTTTTTCAGTGCCTTCGAACAGCATTATCTATAGTTATATTATTCGAATAGAGTGAGAAACATGTAGATAAATAATAACAATAAAAGTCCGGTTAGTTTCAAAATAAAGTCTCTAAATTTATTTTGCGACAGGGGGACGATTCGAGGCCACTGAAAAAAGCTAGAATTTTGTCATTCTGAATGAAACGTAGTGAAATGAAGAATCTCTAAAGCCTTTAAATACTAGATTCTTCGCTGTGCTCAGAATGACAGAATCGAAGAGTTTCCTCTTATTGAAACTTTTTCAGTGGTTTCAAACCGTCCCTATGTCGTTACTTGAATGGGCGCGCTCCTATCCCGCTCAAAGCGTGGAAGTCGGAGCGCAAAAAGCTGACAGCCGAGAAGCCCGCTTAGTTAACTTTGTGCTTATGTTTTACTCCTGTTGTTGTACTGATTGGGTCTACAGATTGATATCGCTTGCATATCATGCTATTTTAAGATCATTTTCTGCAAAGCCTGTTTTTGTGTCTCATCAACGAGCGGCAGCATCTTTTTCATCTTTAACTTTTTTTCTTCGGTAAGGCTATTAAGGAAAGCTCTCATCTTTTTGACAAGCTCTGGTGTTAAATAATTATTTTCATTCATTCGGATCAACTCCATTATTTTTAATAATTGGTCTGCACTTATATTTTGGTTAAATGACAGTAATGTTTGTAGTTGTTCAAGCTCATAGCGCAGCTTTTCCTTTAACTTTATCTGTTCATTTATGATTTCGAGTTGAGTTTGAACTACGAGCATCGGATTATAATTAGGATTTTCAATAAAGTTATGGATTTCCTCTAATGAAAGTCCTAGTTGTTTTAGGGACAATATCTGCTGAAGCTTTGATACATCAGCCTTTGTGTAAAGCCTATGACCAGCTTCGGTAAATTCAGAGGGCACTAATAGACCTATTTGGTGGTAATGGTGCAGTGTTCTTACGGTTATTCCACACTGGCTTGCAAGCTCACCAATTTTCCAAGAGGTTTTTGGCATCTTTTCACCTCGTTTCGTACGATTTGTTTGTCGACAAGTAAATTATACAACCTGACGTTACGTCAGTTGCAATAGGTTTTTCAATTATTTAAATTATTTTACCCTGCTGGTAAAGTGGATTATCAAGAAATTTGGAAATTAAAAAGCATGAGATCCATAAGATTATCTATTGATATATTTAATTATTGAAAATTATTCATGTATCGACATATAGAAATGAGTCATATTGACCTGCTCTCTAAAAACTAATCCATATTAAATGTTAATCTTGATAGATTTTATATAGCTCCCATATAACAGTAATTTATCGTGTGAATACAGAGAATCTTTCCCTAATAGGAGCCCAGTTAATTTTAATTGTGCTCCTATTAAAAAGTAGTTGACTTGGAGTTAACTCCAAGTGGTAGACTGAATTTCAAGGGGGCAAAAGCGAATGACGATTGCAGAAGTATACAGGTAATAAGTGGAAAATGGACTAAGTTTTATGCAATTTAACGGATAAACTGTAGTTCTTGCTTTGGTAAATTCGTTATCCATCGTAATTAGAATTATCTGTTTGAACGCACTTGCCTGCATAAATGAAATTATTCCGGAAAGTAAATAAAGGAGGAAATACAGGTATGGAAATAAACAAATTAGGATTTGGGTTTATGCGTTTACCGGTAGATGAGACCGAAAGTATCGATTTGGATACAGTCAAGAAAATGGTAGATATTTTTTTAGAAAAAGGATTTACCTATTTTGATACAGCGTACATGTATCATATGGGTAAGAGTGA
The DNA here is from genome assembly GCF_014205875.1 of Anaerosolibacter carboniphilus. Taxonomy (GTDB): domain Bacteria; phylum Bacillota; class Clostridia; order Peptostreptococcales; family Thermotaleaceae; genus Anaerosolibacter; species Anaerosolibacter carboniphilus. Next base: position 49,566 of record NZ_JACHEN010000005.1, on the reverse strand, counting down.
AATAGCTATTAGAGAGGCGTTAGTAAAACGTCATAAAAGAGACAGTTTCACTGTAGCCACAAAATTGCCAGTGGTGTTTTTGAAAACTAAGGAAGACCAGGAAAGAATTTTTAACGAACAGTTAGAAAGATGTGGTGTGGATTATTTTGATTACTATCTTCTTCATAACCTGGGTGTAGCGCATTATGAGATAGCTCAAGAACTTGATAGTTTTACATTCGTTCTGGAAAAGAAAAAAGAAGGAAAAATTAGACAGGTTGGATTTTCTTATCATGATAATGCGGATTTATTAGAGGAAATCCTGACAGCCCATCCGGAAGTAGATTTTGTTCAATTACAGATTAATTATCTGGATTGGGACAATGAAAGCATTCAGTCAAGGAAATGCTACGAAGTAGCAAGAAGACATAATAAACCAGTTATTGTTATGGAACCTGTAAAAGGTGGTAACCTTGCGAAAGTACCTGAAAAAGCAGAGAAATTATTTAAAGATTATCATCCTGACATGTCCATACCATCATGGGCGATCCGTTTTGCAGCAAGTTATGATGGTGTTATGATGGTATTAAGTGGAATGTCTGATATGGAGCAGTTGCTAGATAATATAGGCTATATGCAGGACTTTAAGCCTTTTGTAAAGGAAGAGCATGATGTTGTAAAAAAGGCTGTGGAGATTATTAATGAAGCAATTGCGATTCCATGTACAGCCTGCCAATATTGTGTAGATGAATGTCCAAAAAATATAGCCATTCCCAAGTATTTTGCATTATACAATACGGAGAAACAATCCTTAAAGACCGCATTTTCTTTACAAAGAGTATATTATGATAATTATACAAAAATACATGGCAAGGCATCAGACTGTATCGGATGTAAAAAATGTGAAGGACATTGTCCGCAGCATATTGAGATTACAAAATGTTTAAAGGATGTAGCTGATACGTTTGAAGTAGAGCTTCCTTTACGCAGATAGAAGACATAAGTAAGATTAGAGTATCAGCCGGATAGAGTATAGATTAAAGCCAGCAATGCTCGAAAAATCGATGTTGTTGGTTTTTTCATATAGCCGAATACAGGAAATAACAGTGTTTTATTGGAGGCAGATAAAAAATTAAGACATAAAAGGAAGCCATACTGCCTCTAGTAGCCATTATAATATTCTGACCTAGGGAAAGTAAAAGGATAGTTAACCTTGCTTAAAGCAGGAATATAAATGGAACTATCAGATGAAGAAGTAAAATAAAATTCAAACGGTTAGAAGGAGTTATGAATATGAAGATTTTATATTACGATTGTTTTTGTGGAATAAGTGGCGATATGAATTTAGCAGCACTGATAGATTTAGGAGTCCCGAAAGAATATTTGATGGAAGAACTTTCAAAGATTAACTTGAATACTGAATATGAAATAAAAATTGAAAGGTCTGCTAAACTTGGAATAACAGGAACAAGGGTTGACGTTATTTTAAACGATAAGTCATATCATAAGATACATGTTTCTGAGCAAGCTTCACATGGTGATAATCATAAACATGCTCATGAACATAGCCATGAACACTCCAATCATAATAATGATGAGGAGCAACATCAAGATGAGAATAATGATAGTAAAGAAGGGCATGTTCACAATCACGAGCATCATCATAGAAGCTTGAAAGATATAGAGAAAATAATAAATTCAAGTGGCTTAAATGATGGGGTTAAAAAACTTAGTTTAGACATGTTTATGAAGGTTGCTGAAGCAGAAGCAAAGGTCCATGGAAAAACTTTATATGAAGTACATTTCCATGAGGTAGGAGCTATTGATTCAATTGTGGATATGGTGGGGGCAGCCATATGTTTGGATTTCTTAAAAGCAGATAAAATCATGGCTTCCCCGGTTCAGGTTGGAGGAGGATTTGTTAAATGTGCTCATGGTCTTATGCCTGTACCAGCTCCTGCCACCATTGAAATTTTAAAGAACATTCCTGTGAAATTCGGTATAGTGCCATTTGAAACGACTACGCCTACTGGGGCTGCAATATTGGCAGTAAATGTGGGCGTATTTACCGAGAATATGAACTTTTCAGTAGAAAAGATTGGGTATGGTATAGGGCATAGAGATCTTGAGATCCCAAATGTTTTAAGAATATATCTTGGCAGTGAAGACAGAAATAATGAGAGAGAAGAGCAATATATTTTAGAGACCAATATTGATGACATGAACCCAGAACTCTATGGTCATATTGAAGAAAAACTTTTTGCACAAGGCGCCTTGGATGTATTCAGAACGGCGATTTCCATGAAAAAAGGAAGGACAGCAACAAAGCTCAGTGTATTGGTTAATGGAAAGCAAGAGAAAAATGTACTAGAAGTAATCTTTAAAGAAACCACTTCTATAGGGATTAGAAAATACAAAGTTGAAAAAATGATGCTGAAAAGAGATTTCGTAGAAATCAAAACAAAGTACGGAAATGTAACTGTCAAAAATGCATACTATCAAGGTGAAAAAGTGAAGTATAAACCAGAGTATGAGGACTGCAAAAGGATAGCAAATGAAAAAAACATACCAATCGACAGGGTATACAAAGAAGTTTACAAAATGATGGAGGTTAACGATTTTGATAAATAATGAAAAATTGCAAGAGAAATTCCAATTATTAAAAGATAACATCCAAAAAAGAGGCAGTGCAGCAATCGCTTTTTCAGGTGGAGTAGATAGCACCTTCTTAGTTCGGGTTGCCCATGAAGTATTAGGAGACAAACTCATAGCAGTTACAGCTACTTCATCAACTTATCCCGAGAGAGAACTAAATGAAGCGATTAAGTACGCTGCGGATATGAGGGTAAAACATATAATCATATCTTCTGAGGAACTAGATATTGAGGGCTTTGCCAGCAATCCTAAAAATAGATGCTACTACTGTAAAAAGGAACTTTTTACAAAGATAAAAGAAGTGGCTAAAGAAAATGGAATCGAATATATCTTTGACGGATCAAACTTTGATGATACTGGTGATTACAGACCAGGAATGCATGCAGCCAGAGAATTAGAAGTAGTAAGCCCGCTTAAGGAAGCGCAGCTAACTAAGGTGGATATAAGAGAACTCTCAAAAAACTTAAGACTTCCAACTTGGAATAAGCCCGCCTTTGCATGTTTGTCTTCTAGATTTCCTTATGGAAAGAAAATTACGATTCCAAAGCTAAAAATGGTAGAGGAAGCGGAACAGTTTTTACTTGATATGGGCATAAAGCAAGTAAGAGTAAGACATCATGAAGAGATAGCAAGAATTGAAGTCTCCCCTGAGGAAAGAGTTAAATTCTTTGAAGTGGAAGTGATGGATAAGATAGGCGAGAGGTTTAAGAAGATCGGATTTGCTTATGCTACTTTGGATGTGCTGGGATATAGAACCGGCAGTATGAACGAAGTGCTTTCATCGGAAGAAAAGGCAAATTTGAGGTAGTTATGAATAAAGAAAAACTAAAAAATTTACTTGAATCCATAAAAAATAATGAGATCGAAGTTGATGAGGCAATGAAGGTTATTGAAGACTTGCCATATAAGGAATTAGATTTTGCAAAGATTGATACCCATAGGGAACTTAGGGTTGGATACCCGGAAGTTATATATGGTGAAGGAAAGACTACAGAGCAAGTAGTAAAAATAATTGAGTTTATGCTTTCAAAAGATAATAATATCCTGGTGACAAGGGCAACGAAAGAGATGTATGAAGAGGTAAAGAAGATCTGTCCAGAAGCAAATTATAATGAACTAGCCAGAACAATAACCATCAGAAAAAGAGATGATAAAGTTACAGATAGCTATATAGCCATAGTTTCAGCAGGAACCTCTGATTTGCCAGTAGTAGAAGAAGCTGCGGAAACCGCAATGATATTTGGAAACAAGGTAGTAAAAATTACTGATGTAGGAGTGGCGGGTATTCATAGGTTATTTGATAAGTTAAATATAATTAGAGAAGCAAAAGTTGTTATAGTTGTCGCTGGAATGGAAGGGGCACTTGCAAGTGTTATTGGAGGACTTATTGATAAACCTTTGATTGCAGTACCAACAAGTGTTGGATATGGAGCAAGCTTTGGAGGCATCTCTGCTCTACTATGCATGCTGAATAGCTGTGCCAGCGGAGTAAGCGTTGTAAATATCGATAACGGCTTCGGAGCAGCTTATAATGCTAGTATAATAAATAAGTTATAAAAAGGAGAAGGGTATAATGAGTTTTAAGCTAAGCAAGCATCCAAAATGGTTTAATTATGCCGTAATCGTAGCGCTGTTACATGGAAGGTTATCGTTTGATTGATATTGCAGCCGCTTATCTAAAGGAAGAGGCAGTTGGCAAGGCAATCAAAAGGAGTGGAGTGCCAAGAGAGGAACTATTACAATGCTCGCCTCGCAGCAAGTATACCGAGGCCTGCTTGAATGAATAATGATTGGCAATAGATAACAAAAAGAAAGAGAGGACCATAACATTATGAATTTGAAAGATAGAAAATGTTTGATAGCCTATTTTTCACGTAAGGGAAATAATTACGTCAGTGGAAGGATTGTAGATTTACCAATTGGTAATACAGAAGTAGTAGCAAAAATGATTCAGGAGCTGACAAAAGGGGATATGTTTCATATAGAAGCAGTTAAATCTTATCCTAAGGATTATACAGAAACTACGGAGGTGGCACAAGATGAACTACGTGTCAATGCCAGACCTGAACTCATGAATCATGTGGAAAACATGGATTCTTATGATGTAATAATCATAGGATATCCAAATTGGTGGGGAACGATGCCGATGCCAGTGTTTACGTTCTTAGAAGAATATGATTTTTCAGGAAAAATAATTGTTCCGTTTTGTACCCATGAAGGGAGCGGGTTAGGTCACAGCGAAAGAGATATTGCAAAATTATGCCCGAAAGCTAACGTTCTAAAAGGGCTTGCTATCCATGGAACTGCTGCAGGTTCTGCGAAAACAAATATATCGAATTGGTTAGATAAAATGGGTATTTCCTGATTGTGAAAAGGATTAATGAAGGAGAAATACAATATGAAAGTATTATTGAAGCGTCTGGATGAAAGCTTGGGAGCAACGGACCTGATTCTCCTATAAATTACCTATTTTTAAAGTCAGCCCAAGTGTTAAGATATCTGATATTAGGAGGCGAAATCAAATGACGATTACAGAAGTAAGTAGAAAATATGATCTTTCACAGGATACACTGCGATATTATGAGCGCATCGGGCTGATTCCCAGTGTAAATCGCAATAAAAGTGGAATTAGGGACTATACAGAAGAAGACTGCAGGTGGATTGAATTTATCAAATGTATGAGAAGTGCAGGTCTTCCGATTGAAATATTGATTGAGTATGTTTCTCTGTTTCAACAGGGTGATGAAACGATTGAGACTCGAAAAGAACTCTTGATTGAACAGCGCAAGCTGTTAATAGAAAAAATGGAAGAAATGAAAAAAACGATAGAACGGCTAGATTATAAAATAGAAAGATATGAACAAACAATAGCTCCGAAAGAAAAAGAACTAAAAAGAACGGATAATTAGTATTCCTGCATCCTAAATAGGAAATTATAAATTAAGTCCTCTTCACACTTGGTTTGGAATTAAAAAGTGTAAAGAGACTTTTTTATTTCTTTCAATCGAGTATAATATTAGATAAACATGGTGCTTTTATGAGAGTATTTTTGTTCAAATTGCTTTATAAGCAGAATATCAGCGTGAAGACAGCAATTCTTGCTAATGAAACTGAGGCTGCTATATATTTCGGTACAGGAACTGCTATGATAGGGAGTGACTTTTATGCAAATCAACAATTTAGAAAAGAAAATATTTGATGCCCTTTATGATGGTGTCCTTATTGCAGATAAAGATTGTATCGTAAGGTATGTAAATCCGTCCTATACAAGAATAACAAAGGTAGAAGCTGAGGATATTATTGGGAGATTACTTCTTGAGGTTAGGCCAGGTGCACAACTTCCCTCTGTCATAGCAAGCGGCAAGAAGCTTCTGCGGATTCAGCGAAAGGTTGGGAAGGTTGAATACATTGTAAATATGGCTCCGATTATACAAGACAATGAGATTATTGGAGGCATATCCATATTGAATGAAATAAATGATATTTATAAATTAACGGAAGAATTAAATGCATCAAATATGATGATCAAGAAGCTGGAGAAACACATGAAAAGCATGGGGAAGGCCAAATATAGCTTTGATGATATCATCAGTATAGATAAGAATTCACTAGAGACGAAAAATTTAGCAAAGAGAATTGCTGAAAAGGGTTCCCATGTACTTATTACAGGTGAAAGTGGAACAGGCAAGGAGCTCTATGCCAATGCAATACACAGTGCCAGTGACCGCCAACAAGGGCCATTCATAGCAGTAAATTGTGCCACTTTTGATGGGAGTTTATTAGAAAGCGAGCTCTTCGGCTATGAAGAAGGCGCTTTTACAGGTGCTAAAAAGGGTGGAAAGATAGGATTATTTGAAGTGGCGAATGGTGGTACATTGTTTTTGGATGAGATTTCTGAAATGAACTACGGACTTCAAGCAAAGCTCCTGAGAGTCTTGCAGGAAAACACAATACGTCGTATAGGCGGATTAAGTGAAATTCCCATAGATATTCGGATTGTCTGTGCTACCAATAAGAGTTTAGAGAAAATGGTAGAGGAAAATATGTTCAGAAAAGACTTATATTACAGGATTGCAGTGTTTCCTATCAATGTACTTCCCTTAAGAAACAGGAGAGAAGATATACCGTATCTTGTAGAGTATTTTGTAAAAAAATTGGCCAGTAGAACCAATAGATATTTAAAAATATCTGAGAATGTAAACAAGATTCTCTATAATTATGATTGGCCAGGAAATATAAGAGAGCTTAAAAATACCATAGAGTTTGCGTTAAACATGACGGACGAAGATAGAATAAAGCCGGAGCACCTTCCAAAAATTATTCAAGCCGAAGGGATTAAGAAAGAAATTGTGAAACTAAAAACACTTGACCAAATTATCAAAGAAACAGAAGTGGCAGAGATTAAGAAAGCGCTTCTTCTGTATGGAGATACTGTGGATGGAAAGAAAAAAGCTGCTAAGACCCTAGGAATATCGTTGGCCACTCTTTATAATAAGCTAAATAGTTATTAGGATCCTACATAGCATTTCTAAAAATTTAGAAATTGCAGCCAAAACTTCTAATATTTTAGAAACGATAAAAAGTTGTACGGATAGTAAACGCTTAGAGAATATGAATTTTACACATTTTATTGGAATAAAAGAAAAGAGAAAGGGGAGTGGGTAAACCCCTTTCTCTTTTCTTTTGAGGAGAAATTTATTGAATGAATTTCTAAAATATTAGAAACGACAGCATGCTCCTTAGCGTTGAAATTATCTTTTATATAGGGTTATACATAAAGATTAAAATATGAGTACATTTGTGAAAAGGTTTGCAATTGCAAAGATTGATAAAAAATAGACGGATAGGAGTCCATTCGAAAGCTTGACTTTCATAACAAGCAAATACAAGTGGCACGGTGCTTGCAAATACATTCAGTGAAAATAATAAACCAAATAAGGAGGAGTATTTTATGTTAGGAATTTTAGGCTTTCTAACGATCATTGTTTTATTAGCACTCATTATGACTAAAAAAGCATCACCAGTAGTAGCCCTTGTAATTGTTCCAACGATTACTGCCTTTGTAGGCGGCTTTGGTGCAGATCTTGGGAAATTCATCACAGATGGGGTCAAATCCATTGCACCAACAGGAACCATGTTCATATTTGCAATTCTATTCTTTGGTATATTAACCGATGCCGGAACCTTTGAACCGATTATTAACAAAATTCTTAACATTGTTGGAAAAGATCCTGTTAAGATTGCACTGGGCACCGCTGTATTAGCCATGCTGGTTCATCTAGACGGGTCAGGAGCGGTTACATTTTTAGTAACGATACCAGCAATGCTTCCGTTATTCGATGCCCTTGGTATGCAGAGAACTACTTTGGCAACTATTGTGGCATTGTCTGCAGGTACAATGAACATTTTGCCATGGGGAGGTCCTACAATTAGGGCAGGTACTGCTTTGGAAGTACCAGTTACAGAGTTGTTTAACCCCATATTGATACCATTCTTTGCAGGTTTACTGTTTGTATTATTCATTGCTTATCGTTTAGGATCAAAAGAAAAAGCTAGACTTGGAAACATTCAAACAGACAATATCAACATCGATAGAAAAGTAGATGAGGAAAAAGCGAAGCTAAGCAGGCCGCAGCTTTTCTGGGTGAATATCGCTACCATCATCTTAGCTATTGTTGTATTGATTATGGATAAGCTTCCGCCGACAGTCATATTCATGTTAGCTTGTGCCATTTCACTAACCATCAACTATCCGAATGTGAAGGATCAGAGAGAGAGAATTGATGCCCATGCCAAGGCGGCGCTCATGATGGCAAGTATATTATTCGCTGCTGGCGCATTTATTGGAATCATGCAAGGATCTGGAATTATCAAGGAAATGGCTGGTATGACTGTATCAATAATTCCTGCATCACTAGGAAGATTTATTCCTTTGGTAACTGGTATCATTGCTATGCCTGCAAGTTTATTGTTTGATCCAGATTCGTTCTATTTTGGCGTACTACCAGTATTGGCTGAGGCTGCTAAAGGATTTGGTGTAGCAGGAATAGAGGTGGGTAAAGCCGCTATTTTAGGACAGATGACAACAGGATTCCCAGTAAGCCCTCTAACGGGTGCAACGTTCCTGCTTATAGGACTGACCGGTGTCGATTTAGGAGAGCATCAGAAGAAAACCATTCCTTATGCTTTTGCAACTACCGTGGTCATGTTAGTGGTAGCAATTGTTGTTGGAGCCATCAAGTTATAAGTGATATGCAATTTTGTAGAAGATATAAACAATCTTAGGAGGTCAATTCAATGAAAACAATTCGTATTGGTTCAGGTGCCGGCTATGCAGGTGACAGGCTAGAGCCAGCATTGGAGCTTATGGAGAAAGGAAACCTGGATTATATCATGTTTGAGTGTTTGGCTGAAAGAACGATTGCCATCGCTCAAGAGCAAAAGTTGAAAAATCCAGATAAAGGATACAATGGATTATTAGAATACCGCATGGACAAGGTGCTTCCCCTATGTGTTGAAAAAGGTGTAAAAGTAATTACCAATATGGGAGCAGCGAATCCTAAAGCTGCAGCCAAGGTCATCAAAAAAATGGCAGAGGAAAAAGGAATCAAAGGAATAAAGATTGCAGCGGTAGATGGGGATGATGTTTTAGATCAGATCGACAGATATATGGAGTATGATATTCTTGAGTTGGAGAATACAAAGCTAAAAGATATGAGAGACCAAATCGTTTCAGCCAATGCCTATATTGGTGCAGAAGGCATAATTGAGGCATTAAAGAATGGTGCAGATATCATAGTAACAGGACGTATTGCAGATCCAGCTTTAGCTCTTGGACCGATCATGTACGAATTTGGCTGGGACTATGAGGAATATGCTAAGGTTGGAAAAGGGATTATGATTGGGCACTTGTTGGAATGTGCAGGTCAGATAACCGGAGGATATTTTGCAGACCCAGGTCATAAGGATGTGGAGGATTTATGGAACCTAGGATTCCCCATCGCTGAAGTCAGTGAAAATGGTGATGTAGTTATTACAAAGGCAGAAGGAACTGGGGGAAAGGTGACAACTGCCACTTGTAAAGAACAGCTGCTTTACGAAATCCATGATCCATCCACATATCTAACACCAGATGGTATTGCAGATTATTCCAATGTGACCATGAAACAAATAGGTAAAGATCAGGTATTGGTTCAGGGGGCATCTGGCCGCCCAAAACCATATACTCTAAAAGTAAGCCTAGGATATAAGGATTGTTTCATCGGAGAAGGTGAGATGAGCTATGGCGGCAGCGGTGCATATGAAAGGGCGAAGCTGGCTGGAGAAATCGTTAAAAAGAGACTAGAGATGACGGGTGTAAACATCGATGAATTTAGGATTGACTATATTGGCGTGAACTCCCTATATAAAGATCAAATCAGCGATGTCATGCTGAAGGATAGAGGTTTATGTGGGGAAGTGCGATTAAGGGTATCAGGAAGAACAAAGGAGCGAAGCGATGCTATAAAGATAGGCAACGAAGTAGAGACTCTATACACCAATGGGCCTGCTGGAGGCGGTGGGGCAACCCAAGCTGTGAAAGAAATTGTTTCTATCGCCTCAATTTTCATACCTAGAGATGATATCAAAATAGTCGTAAGCTACGAGGAGGTTTAGATAATGAAACTGAGGGAAATTGCCCATTCTAGAACTGGTGATAAAGGAAATATCTCTAATATATCTTTAATCGTATTTAATGAAGCTGACTACAATCTTATTAAAGAAAAAGTTACCCCTGAACGTGTAAAAGAGTGGTTTAAAGATATTATACAGGGAGAGGTTGAGCGATATGAGTTGCCTAAATTAGGTGCATTGAACTTTGTATTGGATAAGGCCCTGGGAGGCGGTGTAACCCGTTCGTTGGCATTAGATAAACATGGAAAAAGTCTTAGTTCTGCTTTACTGGAAATGGAAATATAAATTATCAGACAATAGGTGCATTCATGAATGTACCTATTGTTAGTGTGTAACGAAAAGCCATAAGTAACTTTTGTATTACTCATGGCTTTTCGTTTTATATAGCATATAATTAGGCGTATATACCATAAACTCGATTCCAAATTCCGTAGTAATTACAGGAGCAGTCCTAACTAGAATACCCTGGTATTTAGCACGTATCTCTTTTATCTACTTCTCTAATCGGTTGGTAAATGTCAAGTTCACAGTAATTATCGCCTGCCAAACTCGTGTCTATATATTCAAACCTAAAGGTATCTGCAGACCTGAAATCTGAATTGATAATCCACTTACGGTATAAGTGTACCAACAAGCGACCTACCTGTCTTCCTTTTATATCATCTGGCCGGAAAAATCCTACAAATCGAAACACCACATATTTGTGAGCAGGGATTGATATTCCTGTAATCCCATTAGGTAAATCCTTCAAATCGGACACTTGTACCGAAGGTATATAATGAATGTACCCATCTTCATATCCACTCCAGTCGGTATAGCCAAAATATACCTTTGAATTCACCGAATTCGCTATTTTGTGTCTGTCATTATAGAAGAATTCACGTCCGTAAAGATTTGCCATATTATCTCCGGATCGGCTCAATATCTTATATTTACTACCAGCTATATAAAATTTCTGCTTGAAAACATAAAAGGGTTTGTAGGTAATAGAGTTATTGACCGCCAGTATATCATTTGTATTAATCTTTTCAGTTATCTCAATAGATATCTGATCAGACCTGACTTTAAGAGGAGTATATCCGAATTTTTTTCTAAAAGCCCTAATATATGATTGTTCATGATCAAATCCATAATCCATAGCTATGTCGATCATCCTCATCTTACTGTTTACAAGCTCGTTTATACTTGCCGACAGCTTACGGGCCTGGACATATTCAATTATTGACTCCCCGGTAAGCGCTTTGAACATCCTATGCATGTAGTATTTGGACAGTCCTACTTCTTGTGAAATGTCATCAAGAGTTAGCTTTCTGTTTATATTTCTCTCAATATAGTTGACACAATCCTCTATCATTTCTTTTGAATTAATCATAATAATACCCCTAAAAAAGCAACATTGGTTCATTTTATATAAATTATAAGTGTTATTCTTAGCATAGTAAATATTAATTTGTGCTAAAACAGGAGGTTATCAATATGAAAAGACGTGTAGTTATAACTGGAATGGGAGCAGTAACACCCTTTGGCAATGGTGCCGACAAGCTTTGGCACTCCATAAGAAACGGTAGATCTGGTATCAGCTTGATAGAAAGAATCGATGTGTCCGATCTTCCAGTAAAAGTGGCAGGTGAAATTAAAGATTTTGATCCCAATGAGTTCATAGAGAAAAAAGAAGCTAAAAGAATGGATAGGTTTTCTCAGTATGCTTTAGCTGCAGCTCAATTGGCTATTGAAAAATCCGGATTAAATTTTGAAACAATGAACAAGGAAAGAACTGGTGTAATAATTGGATCGGGCATCGGTGGTTTAGAAACCCTTGAAAATCAATACAATGTCCTATCTGAAAAAGGTGCAGGAAGGATTAGTCCATTTTTTGTCCCTATGATGATATCCAATATAGCTTCCAGCTTGATTGCCATTAAATATGGCTTAAAAGGCTTCACAGAATGTGTGGTCACTGCCTGTGCTTCATCTACAAATGCCATAGGAGATGCTTACAAGGTAATCCAGCGAAATGACGCGGACATTATGATTGCAGGCGGCACAGAAGCTCCCATCATCAAGCTTGCATTAGCTGGTTTTTGCGCTAATAAAACATTGAGCAAAAATGAAAACCCTGCCACTGCCAGCAAACCTTTTGATAGGGAGAGAAACGGCTTTGTTATGGGTGAAGGCTCAGGAGTACTGGTACTTGAAGAGCATGACCATGCTGTCAAAAGGGGTGCAAACATCATTGCAGAGGTGGTTGGCTATGGCTGCACCAACGATGCTTACCATATCACAGCTGTTGCAGAAGGTGGAGAAGGCGGTGCAAGATGCATGAAACTTGCTATTGAAGACGCTGGCGTCAGACCAAAAGACATAGGTTATATAAACGCTCATGGCACCTCTACAGAGCTCAACGACAAAACCGAGACAGCAGCAATCAAGTCAGTGTTTGGTGAATATGCCTATAAGATGCCTATTAGCTCTACAAAGTCTATGACAGGCCACCTACTTGGAGCAGCTGGGGCTATTGAGGCCATTATAACCGCCATGGCACTCAAAGATAAATTCTTACCACCAACAATCAATTATACCAATCCAGATCCAGAATGTGACCTGTACTATATTCCGAACCAAGGAATAAAGTCAGATATAACTTATGGGATGACGAATTCCTTCGGCTTTGGAGGCCATAACGCAACGCTGATATTGAAAGCTTTAGAGTAGGAACCACACCCATTGGTATAACACAATAGGAGATGGAGAATTCTCATCATCAGGGGATTCCGCATCTTTATTCCCATTAAATAAAATATACTTTACTCCTGGATGCACTTATCTATACTCTAAGAGAATATTTACAGTATTTCCAACAGCACCCACATTGTTTATATATAAACAACATGGATGCTTATTCTTTTTGTAGATAATTACTTTCAATATAAAAATAGAAGTAATATTTTGGGAAAATAATTAGGACTTGAAAAAGATAGATTATAAATACTTTTCTTCTTCTATTTTAATGGCCCGTTAACGGTCGTTTTTGGTAGTCGCAGGATAGTATATTTTACATAGTAGGCAAAGTAGATGATATAATTAAATAGAGTAATTCGCATTTGTAGAAAAATGTGACATAATAACATCGGTTGGACAGGGTCGTCCAACCCTACGATAGATCAATTTATCATGTTTTCTGTAGGGAACGATGCGCCGATCCCTACGGTTGTGACGCAATATTTTTCTAGTGCAAATTAGAAACAGAAGAGCGGCACCATTAACTGGAAGGTACTTTGTCCCTGGTAACAGTTCGCTGGTCTATTCCTAGTTGAGTAACATTAGAAAAGCTCCTGAATACTAAGGACTTTTAATTATGCCTTAAATTGTTCTTTAAAGAACACTATGTTTCCAAAAACATTTTTTACAAAAATAAAAAAAGGATGGAACAAATCAGTAAAAAAATTGTCTTACTATTAGGAGAATACGAATGGAGGAATGAAGATATAAATAATTAGATTTCTTAAATAGTTTAGAATTTCTAATGATATCCTAGCATATTTTTTTGAAGTTAGACCACAGATAGAAAATATATGTAAGAAAATACCATTGTGTTGTATAATAGCCTTATCGAGGGGTCTATTTCCAACATACATAAAAAGACATTTAATGCTGACTCATTAGAAATTTACTGATAACAAAGAAATAACTGCAATCGACTTATACCTAAAATTTGAAATGAAAGAAGGAGATACCCGTGAAAAGAAATCCAAAAGAATTTATATTTGGCTTTGTGAGTTGCTTGGTCATCGTAATGGTCTTGCAAATTCTTCCTTGGAATCCAACGAACATCGCTTTTGCACAAACCCAAAAACCTTTAACAAGAACTATTGAAGTAACAGAAACTTGGTTTCCCATTCAGTTGAATGGGCCATCCAATCCAAATCCTTTAAAATCGGAAGATACCTTTATTTATCAAGACCGATTGTATGTTCCGTTAAAAAAACTTGCCGATGGAATGAATAATCTATCTGTGAAATTCTATACAGGATATCCAGAAAATGTAACAATTGATGAAGAAAGCGGATTGGGAATATTTTATTGGCAGCCGGATCGTCTCAACCTCACAAAAATTTTGAAAAAATATCAAAATCCAAACTTGCCCTATGTCGTTTCCGCAGATTTCCAAAAGATATCCGGGAAAAATCCGGTTAGAAATTTAAATAAAGATTCCAATGATCAATATACCGTGTGGTTTGCAACCGAAGAATTTGAATTGACGATAAACGGACCAGTCCAAAATCCAGATACTGTTCTCATTGCAAAAAAGTTAATTGAGAGATTTAAATTACCTTTGTTGGAAATGATATATGAGAACGAAAAATATCTGAGTGAAAACAAAAATTAGTTTACAATGGAGAAAACACTATCTGAAAAGATCTTTCAAATAGTGTTTTTTCCATTGTAATTTAGGTTTATACTGGATATACCGTTTTGTTAAAAGTTGCGCTGGAATTATCATGGACAAATCCATCCACTGTTGTAGAGCTTTTTCTATCTGCATAGGTATTGGTTGGTGTACCTGGGTCTACCTTTCCGCTATTCGTCACATTGGAATTTGATGTAGACAGCTTCTGTGTAGTTCCATCCAAAACTGTAATGGAAGTATTTTTAAAAGTTGCATCTTTATAATATGCATCTTTCGGAGCGGTCACAATACCCTGAGCATTTTTATTTACCCCTATTGTCATTTCTCGATTAAATTCGGCTCCGTTTTGCATCAACGTTTTAAATTGAGCTGGTAGGTAGTAGTGTACTTTATCAATTTCTTCTCCAGTACTATTTTGGATTTGCAAGATGAGATAATCTCCTGAAAGATAGGTTCTGATTGCGATTTCTCGATTTGCCGGTACTGTAAAGCCAGTGGGACTATCAGCCCATGGAGTAGAACCAGTGAAACTTACGAAAGCTCTCCATTTTCCGCCTGAGTATAGAACCCCTGCATCAAAGCCATTTCCGTTGTCATAAAACCCATGAAAAAATTCTGGAAATGCTCCATTTTTGTAATTGCTATCATTTTCTTGACAACCATAATCTCCTGAAGCGGGTAATACCAGTCGGCTAAATGCTGCTACCACATTCTTCAAATTTGTTTTTCGATATACAGTATGAATTCCTGCCATATTTATTCTCCTCTCAAATTTTTAATTTTTTATATTTTTTATTTGTTTTTTTGTTAGGCTTTCACTCTCTGGCCAGTTCGTTTTGCCCTACACTAAATAAAAGGGGAGAAAGGGATCAAAAATCAACCACTTTTAAAAAATAATTTCTAAAAAAAATTTTCAAAAGTGGTTGATTTTTTTCAAAAAACCCCCTTTTATATATAGAGATCAAATTTTCTCCCTCAGAGAAATTTGATATTTTTTTTCTAAACCACATCGAACGTATGTTTGTAATTTTGTGGTATAATTTGGATATGCATTGTAATTTAATTATAATATTTGACCTAATTTTCAATATTTTTAAAAAATGTATATGATTTGGTTGACTAAATTTACTTTTAGGTCGTCTTATATACTAAAGAGATTAATTTTTAACAATCTCTAAAATGTATCTTATTAGTTAACAGGTTACAGGACGTTATGCAAGGAGGGGATAAGGTGGATAGTTTAGCAAAGAAGTTTTTAGAGGAAGATGCGGCAAATAAGGATCTATATGTCCAGGGAATTATCTTCAAGAATGACAGCTTTTTAGATGTCCTCAATCAGAAGTTTAATGATTACCTGTTTCGAATCAATCTCTACAGCTACATAAAAAAAACCATTTTTTATGCAGCCAGGGACCTAAAGCAAAGGGAAAATGCGCTGAGAGAAAAAGAAGGATTGTATTTAAATGTCCTAGATGCTGATTTTGAAGAAGAAAAGATCAACACCATTGCCGATGCCCCTATGGATTTTGCAGAAGAAATCTATAAGGATCAAGGAGACCGTATATACCTATCATTTACTATATTGGCTATGTTTGTTCAATAAAGTTAAGAAGTCAATAAAGAGAAAAAAAGAAACGATAGAGCATCATAGAATACTATGAAGTCTATCATTTCAGCTAGTAAAGTTAAATACAACTTTGCTGATACTACCTCAAATAACAAGTGGATATATGATACATTTCGAAAGACTATATAGTTTTTTAATTGTATTGCAATAAAAATATATCCTTACTTCTTTTTCTCATCTTTAGCGTTACTAGATTATTTTTTTAAGCCCATCAAAAGTTCATCTACTTCTTTTTTTAAGTTTACTAGCAAAGGAAGATCAACATTTATCGAGTCTAAAATACACTCCGGAATATGAATAGCTTGTTGTTTCATTTCCTGGCCCTTTTCAGTAATGGATATGCAAAGAATTCTTTCATCCTCTTTAGAACGCTCTCGCTTGATGAGTTCCATCCCTTCTAATCTTTTCAGAAGAGGCGTTAAAGTTCCAGAATCCAGATATAAAATATTCCCCATTTCCTTTAGAGATATTGTGTTATTTTCCCAAAGAACGAGCATTACTAGATATTGAGGATATGTTATGCCTAGGTTGTCAAGAAAAGGTCGATATATCTTTGTGATAGCCCTAGAAGCAGCATATATAGAAAAACATAGTTGATTCTCTAGCTTTAGAACATTGTTGTCTATCATCATGCATCATCTCCTATCTCAATTATTTACTCTTATAGCTTAATTATAAATGAAATAAGCAATTACGTTAATATATTTCAAAAAAAATTTTGTAAAATTATATTGTGCACAATTGAATTTATGTTATAATCGTATATATACAGCAATTCTTTTTTTAAATAGGCAGTGTGCAATTTCTGTTCTATTGAAAAAGAGATGCTAATTATTAAATGAGGAGGATTTATAAGATGAGTATTTATGATTTTTCAGGAAGAATAGATGGTGAGGAAGTTGTACTTAATAGTTTTAAAGACAAGGTTTTAATCATCGTAAATACTGCTAGTAAATGTGGTTTTACACCGCAATATAGCGATCTTCAAAAACTTTATGATAAGTATAAGGCGCAGGGTTTAGAAATATTAGGTTTCCCATGCAATCAGTTTGCTGAACAGGAACCAGGAGACAATAGTGAGATAAAGAAATTTTGTGAGTTCAATTATGGAGTGACTTTCCCTATATTTGATAAGATAGAGGTCAAAGGTGTGGATGCTCACCCATTGTTTAAATATCTTACATCCAAAGCGCCTTTTGAAGGCTTTGACAAGCAACATCCGATTGGAAAGATACTTTATGCGATGTTGAGCGAAAAATTCCCTGCGGACTTAGTCGGAAACTCAATTAAGTGGAATTTCACTAAATTTTTGATAAGCAGAGACGGAACGGTCGTGAAAAGATTTGAACCTACGGTAGATCTACTCGACATGGAGGATGAGATCAAAAAAGTAATTTAAGATCATTGGTGTGGATATCACAATGGGATAAATATGTTATGAATAAAGAAAAACAGCTGCTACTGGCTGTTTTTTCTCATTTATATAAAGTATCGATAGAACGATATATATTAGGCAGGCGGAGACGCTTCTTGCTAGCTAGTTGACAGTAGAATAAAAATGGAATAAACTGGGTCTGAGGAATGGCAAGACAGGAAAATGAAAAGGGAGAATTCTCTAAGAGATTTTATAAAAGAAGATTGCAGAGGGTTGTGGTGTAATTAATAAGATGAACGTATCTAATAAGGGGGGATCCAGTATGCCAAAGATTAGTAAAAAGAGAGCTTACTTCATTGTCGTATATGCTGTAATATGGATATTGTTTTTTGTTGTTTCTCCTTATATTAAGGAGTATATTAACTCATACGACAAAATTAAAAATAGAATGTATAGCGATTTCGAAGGCTTTGGAAAATCATTGGAAGAGTTTGACAGCAATTTGTCTAGACTATTAGTTTTAGATAATTATGAGTTTAGCGGTCAAAAGGAATTTATTAATAGAAATAGGGTAGTAAGTTTTTGGAGTTCTAGCTTCGATGCAGCTAGCTTGGGAAAGACTAATTCCTACCCTCAGTATTTATTCACTTATTTAGATGCAAATGATGTAATTAATAATGTTTTGAAAGATGGAAGACTAGAGCAAAACGAAAAAGAATATTTAGATATGCTATATAAATATAATCAAGAATTAATCGACGAATATAAGAATGTTATGGGGATCTTATATTATACAGAATGGAACTATGAAAAGACTAGAGAACTACAAGATAATATTGTAGATATATATAATCAGTATTCATCAAGGGCGGAAAGCTTACTAAATTCTTCAAAATATAACCTTGTTAAAGGATATAAAGGTAACTTTCAAGATGTAGATTTTGAAAAGGTTGAATCCTATTGCAAAGGAGTATTTTCAGTTCTAGTGAAGGATCAATTACTAAAATATGATAATAGAGAGGAACTGAACGCAGATAAGTATATTTTTAGAACCTATAAAGAAAGGGATTTTACAGAAGCTGAACCGCAAGTTTTTGGGAAATCACTTATTGATGCAGTAGATTATACAGTAGAATATGATAAAAAAACTAAGGAAGTAGCTGTGATGGCTGTTAGTTATTCTGTAACTTCCCAAACGCAAAAATATAAAGAAAACGAACTAGATGAAATGGTAAATAATGTGGTTAACAAATTTAATACTAAAGCTTTAAATTACGATAAAGAGGTCAAATATGATGATGAAAAAAATATAGAGTATATAAGATATTTATACATTGAAAAGAGCAATGATGTTTACGATGAAATGAAGAAAATAGACGTAGTTATACAAGCCCATGGGTTAATAAGCAGTTTTAAGATAGTATATCCCTATGACGAAGAAATCACTCTACCTATTCTTACGAAAGAAGAAATACAAGAGCGCATTAATAAAGAAGCTAAAATAGAAGATATATTCATGGTAAGAAACCTGAAGGGCAAGATAGTTTACGAGATTCATCTAAACTATAATAATACTTTATATGCAGCAGTTTTTGATGGAAATGATGGAACGCTTGAATATTATGGGAGGGAAATAAGAAATTATTCAAAATATCAACGCCATTTTTGATTTATTAGGCAAGCGAGGACAGTCCTTGCTTGCTAGTTGACAGTAGAATAAAAATGGAATAAACTCGGTCTAAGGAGTGAGAAGGATGATCGGACAGGCAAGGGAAAAGGGAGAATTTAGCAAACAAGGACTGTCCTCGTGTGATCGGGTGTGGGTATTAGAAATTTAAGATTAATAGGAAGTGATTTGTGTATGGATAATTACGTAAATATTTTAGGGATAGCATTTTCAAAACTAAATTTAAAGGAAACAGTCGACTTAATAGATAGCAAAATATCTCAATGTAGCAATAAAATGTTTCACCTTATTACTGTAAACCCAGAAATTGCAGTACAGATTCAGGAAGATCCAGAATTAAAAAAGATATCACTTGAATCAGATCTAATAACGCCTGATGGGATAGGTATTGTTTTAGCATCGAGGTTAAAACGGAATCCAATATCGGAACGTGTTACTGGTTATGACCTGTTTTTAGAGTCTCTAAAAGTTGGGAATCAAAAAGGATGGTCATTTTATTTATTGGGCTCAGATGAAGAAGTAAATAGAAACGCTTCAGAATATATTAAAAAAAATTATCCTAATGTTAAAATTGCAGGTAGACATCACGGTTACTTTAAGGAAGAAGATAATAATAAAATTGTTGAAGATATAAGAAATTCAAAGCCTGATATTCTTATCGTTGCATTAGGGTCGCCACTTGCTGATAAATGGATTTATAGAAATAAAAATGAACTCAATGTTAAAGTGGTTTTTGGTGTAGGAGGAAGCCTTGATGTAATTACAGGAAAAGTTAAGCGCACACCAGAGATTTGGAAAAAGTTAAATTTAGAGTGGTTACATAGAAGAATAACCCAACCTTCAAGAAAGGAAAGACAGAAAAAATTAAAGGTTTTTGCATATAGGGCATTTGTTGAAGCGATTCGTAAGAATACAATCTAAGTGCTTGACAGCCTTCTTAAATTTGATCAGTCGTTTTATTTAGAAGGATTGAACTTGTATTGCAAATAAAGCAAACAAATAAGCTTGACCATAACTGATTAGGAAGGAGTATTCGGATGACAAAGATATATGAAGTAAGAGGCGTAAGAATTGGTGAAGGAAGACCCAAAATTATTGTTCCAATCGTTGGAAAAGACAAAAAAGCGATCCTAGAGAAAGCTCGTAGCTTTGAGGGGCTGCCGATTGACGTTGTAGAGTGGCGTGTCGATTTTTATGAAGATGTTTTTGATATTTCAAAAGTTATGGATACTTTAAATGAACTTAGAATGGTTTTGCTTGAAAAACCAATTCTCTTTACTTTCAGAACGAAGAACGAGGGCGGAGAAAAAGAAATTTCAATGGAAGAATATACACGGTTAAATAAAGTAGTTGCCAATAGTGGTCTTGTTGATCTTATAGATGTTGAAATTTTTTCAGGTGATGAAATTGTCAGAGAGAATATTGAAAATATCCATGGTGCCAACGTGTTAGTTGTAGGATCAAACCACGATTTTCACCAAACACCAGAAAAAGATGAGTTGTTAAGAAGGCTTCAAAAGATGCAGGAAATGGGAGCTGATATTCCAAAGATTGCGGTTATGCCTCAAACTCCTGCGGATGTTTTAGTACTGTTAAGTGCTACCTATGAAATGGTATCCTGTTTTGCAGACCGACCGATCATCACGATGTCCATGTCTTCAAAAGGAGTTATTAGCAGAATGGCGGGCGAAGTCTTCGGATCATCGATGACATTTGGTGCAGTTGGTCAAGTATCGGCACCTGGCCAAATTCCAGTTGAGAAATTGGAGTGTGTATTGGATATACTTCATAATGCAATGTAAACCATTTTCACCTATATTGTTTATACTTTTTTATACGTTTAGATGATAGAATGATCCTATGATCTTTATCGAAAATCGGTATTGACCTTTTAAATCAAAAAGACCGAAGCAATACTTTATGCTTACGGTCTTTTTATATCATGAATACTTTGACTGTTGGTTTTTAACTATAATGATGGAAAGCGTATATAGAAAACGGTTCCTTTCCCCAATTGGCTTTCTACATCTATTTTCCCATGATGCAATTGTACCAGTTGTTTCACTATAACTAAACCTAGACCACTCCCTTGCTGTAGTTTAACATTACCTCTCTGATTTTTGCTTCGATAGAATCTATCCCAAATATGGGGTAGATCTTCACTTGATATACCAATACCATTATCTTTAATAGTGAGGATGACCTCTCGCTGTAAAATTTCTATCCTAACTTTGATCTCTCCATTTTCTGTGGCATTGATGGCGTTTTGTAATAAATTACGAATCACTTGTTCAATACGGTCAATATCACCTATTATCTTTGCTTTCTCTATATCCTTTTCAAAGATAATAGATATGTTCTTAGCTTGAGCCACAGCTTCCATGGAGATAACGACTCCTTGTACTAGGGGTACTAAATCCAAAGGAAGTTTTTCAAGACGGATATTACCACTTTCTAAACGGCTTAGTTGTAATATGTCATCTACCAACCGATTTATATGGATCGTTTGGGTGTAAATAATTTTTAAGTATTTATCCTGTAAAGCCTTGTCTTGAACGACACCATCTTGAATAGCCTCTACAAAACCTTGAACAGCCGTCAAAGGAGTGCGGAGTTCATGGGATATTTCAGCGAAAAGCCTTGTTCTTTCTTCTTCTACTCTCTGATTTTCTTCCTGTATTTTCTGCATTTTTTCCGTTAATTTACTAAGTTGACTTGTTAATATTTTGACTTCATCCAGAGCGTGATCATCTTCTGATATAGTATAATTTCCACTATCGTATTCAGCCATAAAAGTAGCTAATCGGGAAATGGGTCTGGCAATATGCATTGCTTGATAGACCGAAATAAAAATAACCATAAGGAGTATGAGTATTCCACCTATTATCAGATACAACCGCATCTTGTTTATATTAAGATCAAGTTTGGAAGGGTTAGTCTCCAGCAAGATACCATTTTCAATAGTGTCCTTGCTGCCTCCCATGGGAATAGCGGCAATAACTACTAGTTCACCTGTTTCATTGTCAACAGTTTTTGTGGTGATGGTTTCACCACTAGAGATGATTTTAGCAAATTTTTTCTCTACTTGGCTGCCTGCTATTACTTCTTCTTTTGCAGAGGTGGCCACAATATTGCCTTCTTTATCAAAAACTGTAATCTTTGCATCAAAAATATCAGATAAAAACTTGAGTGACTCCTGCTGGTTGTAGATAAAATTGTTATCTTTGTCTATAGAGGGAACCATCAATTCCAAATTGTTTTGTTGAAGTAAAGTAAAGTTTGCTCGTTTAGCCTTTCTTAGTAGCTCTTGTTGGATTTGATTGTAGGTTACTTGTTTTACTGCAAAATCGAAAAGTGTGATTAATGAGGTAAGGCAGATAACAAAACATAGTACATTGGTAAATAATATCCTCGTATAAATATTCTTATTGAACTGTTTTAGAAAAAAGTACTTCAGGAAAAGACACAACTTTACAAGGATTTGGATTAGCTTTTGACCAAATTTTTTTCCTTGCTGAACGTACTTATTCATAATCTACTTCCTTTCCTTTCGAAAAAGCAGTAAATTGATAACCTACACCCCAAATGGTTGTTAAATATTCGTGGTTCAAAGGCGCCAGCTTTTTTCTTAATCTACGAATATGAACATCGACTGTACGCTGATCACCGAAGTAATCATATCCCCATACAGCAGATAAAAGATTTTCCCTTGAAAAAACCCGTAGAGGATTTTGTGCAAGATAGTGGAGTAGATCGAATTCTTTCGGTGTAACTCCTATTTCTTTACCAGCCACGAATACTTTTCTGATATCAGCCATAATTTCTATTCCTGGGTATTTTAAATTCCAATTTGCTGATATCTCAGGAGTTTTGGTTCGGCGCAAAACAGCTTTGATTCTAGCGACCAACTCCCTAGGACTAAAAGGCTTGGACACATAGTCATCAGCACCCATTTCAAGCCCCAAAACTCGATCGGCTTCTTCTCCTTTAGCAGTAAGCATAATGATGGGAACCATACGTATTTCCCTTAAATGGCGACATAGGGTAAGGCCGTCTTTGCCTGGAAGCATAATATCTAATATAATTACATCTGGATTCTCTCTATCAAAGACAGATAATACAAGATCTCCATTATTTACGCCTATAACTTCAAAACCTTCCTTTTCACCATATAACTTTACTAATTCAAATATGTTTGGATCATCATCTACAACCAAAACTTTTCCTAAATACTGCAATACGATCACCTCCATTACTATTTTGAATATTGAGTATAGGAGTTTGTAAGAGTTGAAAAGCTTTACGGTTTTCTTATGTCTAAGAAGTTCTACTAGCGTGAAAATGCACCTTAATTATATCATTAGCGTTGATATTATACCAGTATCGGGTTTTGTGTATAAAAATCTGATTTATTGCTCAAGAGGGTTTTGGTTTACTATATGTATACCTAGTCTACCGATATAAACAGTTGCTCATATATCTTTATAGCTTGGTTTGTAAAAGATAAGCAAGAATCTTTTTATGGTATAAAAATGGTAATAATTTGTAACAATTTGGCAACAAATGTTCAAAATTTTGAAAAGGCTATGAAACAACATTCAAATATAATTATTTACAGAAGTTACTAATAGCGTGAAAGTGGCTTCTGCTGTATACTACGGTACCAAAAAGGGAGGTGGTTAAATTGATATACCAAAAATCGATTTTCAACTTTCCGTAGAAACGCAATCAGTCCCGGAAGATATTTCAGAGGAGGATGAAAGTAAAACTATTTTAAAAGAGGAGAAAAAATGAGTTGTTGAAAAAGATGCTGTTGATGTAGAAGATGAAGCTGCCACTGAAGAGGACGCTGTTGATGTAGAAGACGAAACCGCCCCTGAAGAAAGTGTTCAAATAGATATGTATACAAACCTAATAGATACCTATAACAAGGTATTGAACAGTTATGACAAGCTGTTAAGCTTTTTTGAAACATTTACGATAAGATAGTATTACTAAGTCAAGCATAATTCTATTGGTTTGAGTTAAGAGGGTAGGGTGGTGGTATTTTGACCGCTGCTAAGAGATTGTAACATATTTTTGAAAAGCGAAATAAGCAACTCCTTTCTGGCAAGGATTAGAGAAATACTACCGAACCAGAGAGGAGTTTGTTTATTTTGACTTTATTACAAGAAACAGCCCTCAAATGCAAAACTGTATTTTTCTTCAGCCCTTTTTGGTTGATTCTTATTGGATGGAGTAATTTGGCAAGATAGGTGTGGCAAGGATCTGAGGGAAGAGAGATTATTAGAAAGATATATCTGTGGTAACATAGTAATCTTCTGATTTCACGTAGAACAAAGTAGAAAAAATATAAAATATCGACAATGTTTGTAGGATAAAGTAAGAATATGGTATAATAGGACAAAAGTACTATAAATATAAAAGAAAAATAGGAACTAAGACCTATTTTAAAGCAATGATTTTCATTACATACATGAATAGATAAAAAATACTAAACATGTCATTTCTCAGATGATGTTAGTTTTGGAGGTGCATTATGGATAGCCTTTTGAATTATGGAGATTTGAAAAATTTAGAAAAATATTTAGTAGAAGAAATTAGACTCATGAAAAAAAATATAAATTCACTAGAGGATAATACTTTTTTAATGAGTACAGTCAACGAATATTTGGAGATATTAAAGGCTATACAACATTTAATGCTACATTTTGAAAAAACTATCGAAAAGTAAATAACAAATGGTATAGATGATCGTCCAAAATGCACTCTAATACTATTTATTAATAACTGTCTATCATTTAATATTAAAGATCTTATATTCGAGAATGGAAGAAAATAGGGAGATATATGTTTAGAGACTTATTTATCAATTCAACGATATTGATTTCATTTGTATTTATAGGAAGCCATATTTTTAAAGAAGATGATTTATCAAATAATTCCTCAATAACTACAAAAGCTTTGACTGGAATAGGTGGAGGTTTACTGGGGATTACATTGATTCTTTTTGGTGTAAAGATAGAAATCCTTTCTACAATCATAGATCTTCGATATCTAGCGATTATAATATTGATAAGATATGTGGGGCTGTTACCATCTGTTATAGCTGCAGTAATAATGATTACATTTAGAATAACCTATTTTGGTATAACGAAAGCTTCGATATTCGCAGTGATCAGCATGATTCTTACTGTTATTGGATGTAATATAATATGGAGAATCAAAGAGAAACAATTTTGGAAATGGATTTTTATGAATATGTATAGCGTTGTTGTTATGTCTTCTTGTATGTATGTATTATTAAGAAATTCTGGGAAGACTTTCGTTGTCATAACTTCTTATGCGGCTGTTTCAATGGGGATAGGAATAACTCTATATTACCTGCTAAACTATGTAGATACTGTAAATATTCACTATAGAAAGTTTAAAGAGGAAGCTAAGCGTGATTACTTGACAGGGCTTAATAATTTAAGGCAATTCGAGTATTCAATGAATGAACTAATCTATGGAATTACAACGAATAATGAGAAGCTATCTGTATTGATAATTGATGTGGACCATTTCAAACAGGTTAACGATACATATGGTCATCTTGCAGGTGATATAGTTTTGAAAGAGATTGGAAAAGTGCTGCTGAATAATTGCCGTGAAAATGATATTATATCGAGAATTGGCGGAGAAGAATTTACTATTCTTTTGCCATATTGCCCTCATAAACAAGCGTTAGAAGTTGCTGAAAGAGTGAGAAGTGAAGTACAAGTTCATCAATTCATATTGCCTAATAATACAGTGTTATCAATAACTGTATCCATAGGGGTATCAACATATCCTGAAACTGTAATGGATCCAGCTGAACTTATCCATAAAGCTGATGAAGGGCTATATCTAGCAAAACGATCAGGAAGAAATATGGTATGTTCTATTCAGTAAGAGAAGGTTAAGGACTACTTAGCAATTTAGAAGTCGAAAAAGATAATATATAAAGATGGTAACATCATTGTTATACTTAAGGCATGTGAATATTTTCAAAACATAAACAAAGAAGGTCAATTGACCTTCTTTGTTTCTTTTCAACACCCCTTCATAAGATTTACAAGTATAAAAAATTTAAACCCAAGCATTATCTGTTTCATTTCTAGGGAAATCATCTATAGTGATTGACCAAGTTGGACAAATAGATTCAGCATGTCTAGCCATGATAAGTAATTCATCAGAGAGTTCTATATCCAAAGATATAGATTTTCCGTCGTGATCGCTCTGAAAAACATCAGGACATATTCCTCCGCATAAACCACAAAAAATACACGAGTGTTTATTGACAAAGGCTTTCATAAGTTTCACTCCTATCTACTTTAAGAGAGATGCCATGATCTTATTTGCATCAAAAATATTAATTTGATCTAATTTATTGCCTTAAAGAGAAAGAATTATACAAGGAGAGTACCCTAGAAATATGATGGGCGTTCATTATATAATGAGCATACGATTAGATAAAAACTAAAACATTGAATATGAGGGTGCGTTATGATGGACAGACAGAAAAAGATTTTGATTATTGATGATGAATATATGATTACGGATGTGGTCAAAAGCTATTTGGAACACAGTGATTTTAAAGCCTATATCGAACACAATGGAAAAAAAGGCCTGGAAACCTTTTATGATGTTAAACCTGACTTGGTTGTATTAGACCTCATGCTTCCAGATTTATCAGGAGAAGAGATTTGCAAAGAAATCAGAAGGAATGCTAGGACGCCCATCATCATGTTAACTGCCAAGGCCGAAGAAGAAGATATATTGATGGGGTTAGACATCGGAGCTGACGATTATATGACAAAACCTTTTAGTGGAAAGCAGTTAGTAGGAAGAGTTAAAGCAGTTCTAAGAAGAACAGAAAGCGATCCAGTACCCCTTTTTAATATCATGACATTTCATAATGGAGACCTAGAGATTAACTTAGAAAACAATGAAGTGAGAAAAAGTGGAGAAGTGATACGACTAACACCTAGTGAATATAAGATACTTCTTTCCTTGGTAAAATATCCAAATAAAACGTATTCAAGAGACGAATTGATTTTTATTGCATTAGGCGAAGAATTTGATGGATATGATCGAATTATTGATACCCACATTAAGAAGTTGAGACAGAAAATCGAGGATGATTTAAAGAATCCTACGTATATTCAAACGGTACATGGATTTGGATATAAGTTTGGAGGCGGAAAAAATGAAGCTTAAATTACGAACGAAATTATCCATTACCCATGGGATCATCACGTTGGCTACCATTGGAATCATTGTGCTATTATCTAGTTTGCTAATGGATAAACAACTGATTAAATTTGTAAACGATAATAATCAAAGAAAGATGGACAGCATTGTTCACGATATTGCCCATCAGTATCATGGAGAATGGAATATAAAAAAAATTAAGGAGACCAGCCTGAGAGCATTAGAAGATGGTTTGGTCATATCTATCATTGATCATTCGGGAACGGTTGTATATGATACTGAAACGATTTCTCAAAAGAAGGCGGAAGAATTATTAAAGTCTATCCATCGTAATATGAGAGAGCACTTTCGCTACTGGACAGGTGAATTGGTGACAAAAAGGATTTCTTTACAACATGAAGAGGAGATCATAGGGGAACTAATGATAACCTACTATGGGCCGTTCTATTTTACAGAAAGGGATTCAAGTTTTATCAACTCATTGCATGATGTATTAAATATTACTAGAGTTGTCTCTCTAATTTGTGCTTTGATTTTAGGATTGATTATCGCGAGACAGATTAGTATTCCTATCACCAAATCTATACAAGTCACAAAAGAGATCGCAAAAGGAAATTTAAAGGAAAGAGTCCATGTAAAATCTGACATGGTCGAGATAAAGGAATTATCGGATTCGGTTAATTTACTTGCTCGGACATTAGAAGAACAAGAAGGCATAAGAAAAAGAATTGTAGCAGATGTTTCTCATGAGTTAAGAACGCCGTTATCTGCGATTCAAATTAACATGGAAGCCTTGGTAGATGGTGTGCTTCAACCTACTCCTACAAGACTTGAGGGAATCTATAAAGAAATTCTTAGAGTGAATCGTCTTGTAGGTGAACTAACAAAATTAGCAAAATACGAAAGCCGTCTTGAGAAAATGAATGTTGGAAAATTTAATCTAAACAAGATCATTGAATCTATTGTCACAACTTTTGAATCGGAAGTTCATAAAAAAAACTTATCTATCATAGTAAAGGGTAAGATTGAGGAGATATTTGGGGATGAAGACAAACTTAGCCAGGCGATTGTAAATATCCTCTCCAATAGTGTTAAATACAGTAGGGAATACGGCAGTATCGTTATAGAAACAATTGAACAAGAAAAACACTTTGTTATAAAGATTAAAGATGAGGGCATTGGAATACCCCCTGAGGATTTACCGTATATTTTTGAGAGGTTTTACCGTGTAGATAAATCGAGGAATAAAGCGACGGGAGGGTCTGGTATTGGGCTCACCATCACGAAAGAAGTTATTGAAGCCCTTGGAGGAACAATTACAGTACATAGCAGCTTAGGGGAAGGAACGGAAACAGTCATCATATTACCTAAGCAGTATTAAAAAGCAAAAAATTTTCTTTTTTCTCTTCACAAAATCTTCACAAAAAGTCCGTAGGATTAAGCCATAAAGAACAGACTACTGGTGAATTTTGTGTAAGGAGAGATGGAAAATGAAGAGACCAGCGATATCTTTGATTATACCTGCATATAACGAAGAAAAGAGAATTTATAATACATTGCTATCGGTAAGCAAAGCAGCAAGACTTTTTGAAATAGAAACAAATGAAGAAATAGAGATCATTGTTGTTGATAACAATTCAAATGATCGAACAGCAGAAATAGCTCAGATATTTGGGATAAAAATCGTTCAGGAAGAACGTCATATTATATCCGCAGTTAGAAATACTGGTGCCAAAGCTGCTCAGGGAGATATATTATGCTTTTTAGATGCAGATAGTGAGGTTAGTGAGAATATATTTAATCTGGTGTATCATGCTATGCAGACAGATGCGTATATTGGCGGTGGAGCAAGAATGAAATTGGACCAAGATGGACTATTCTATAAAGGATTATCGTTTGGATCATTGATAATGTCTTACATTACTGGGGTTAGCGCAGTACTGATTTATACAAAGCGAGAGACTTTTGAGAAGCTTGGGGGATTCGATGAAAAATACTACGCAGGAGAAGATCTAAAATTTATATTTAATCTTCGAAGAGAAGGGAAAAAAGTAGGAAAGCTGTTCAAAAATATTTATGATGGTTATGTGGTAACATCTGCGAGAAAATTTAACGCTATGGGTTTGAAAGATATCACTTTGTTTGCTAGGTTACTTTTGAATAATAGAATGATGACAAATCCAGAATATTGCTATACATGGTATGACTTAAGCAAAAGGGGAGAGTAAGCAGCCTGAGATATTTAGTACAATAATTTCTTTTAAAGATTCTGTTCCTTGAAAAGCGGGCACGAAGATGATAGTTTGGCAGGATAATGGGAAGATTGCCGGATATCTTGTAGCAAATCACAACAAACATGTGGCATATCATACAGAATGATAGATAAGATAGGACGCTTTAAGCAAAGAAAGGAATGTTAGATAAATCTATATAACTGGACTGGAACTGGTTACCCTCGATAAAATTGAGAGAATACAAGCCTTGAGATAATTTTGGTTAAACAAGAAAATTATTTTATAAGACTGTTTTGAAATTGGCATTATAATTGCATTGATATTGTATTGAGACATTTAAGGTTCCCCCCTTAAACTGTCAAATTTTTATAGCTAGTGGGCCCCCACTAGCTATAATTATTAAATTGATTTGGATGAAAATTTGGCACGTAAGTTGCAATAAAAGATGATATAGGTTGCCCATAACAATATGAACTAGAATAATTCAGTGAAAATTAAGATGAAAGTTTACTATCAAGGAGATTAAAGGAGGAAATCAAATGGAGAAATTTAATAAAAGTAACGGAAACTGCCATGGAGGAGAAAAACAAGAGCGTAAGGGAACCTTAAAGCATGGGCTGTTAATGATATTATGTTGCATGTTACCCATACTGATTATTGCAGGGCTACCTTTGTTCGGTGTAAAGGGTGGGGGATTATCTTCCTTAGCATTTCTATTATGTCCCCTAATGCACATCGGGATGATGTTTATGATGAGGAAATCAGGACATAGTGGTTCATGCCACGGCAGCGTAAGCGATAAAGACGATATTGCTGAAAAATAAAATGAATGTGATGGGCAAAATTTAGCCGATGCTAATCTGAAGTGAGGAGGAGATGAACAAGTGTTTCCATTTTTCTATGATCCGACATTTATTTTGATTATTCCTGCTGTTATTTTTGCCATGTATGCCCAGGGCAAGGTGCAAAGCGCCTTTCATAGATATAGCCAACACAAGGCTGGAATAGGGTGGACTGGTGCACAGTTAGCAGCGGAGATCCTGCGAAAACAAGGGGTCAATGATGTGAAGGTTGAATTGGTGGGAGGCCATATGACAGACCATTATGACCCAAGAAATAAGGTGTTAAGGTTATCGTATAAGATTTATCATGGAACCTCCCTTGCGGCACTAGGAATAGCCGCCCATGAAGTTGGGCATGCCCTGCAACATGATGAAGGATATAGCATGCTATCTCTTAGAAGTATGATCGTGCCGTTTGCCAGTATAGGATCCCAAGCAGCATTTCCCCTTCTATTCATAGGGCTAATGTTAGGGTCTCAGTCATTAGCACAACTAGGCGTGGTCGTGTTTATGTTTGCAGTAGTATTCCAGGTAATCACATTGCCTGTAGAGTTCAATGCGAGCAGCAGAGCGATGAATATCTTGGCGGATGGTGGCTATATCACAGTAAGTGAAGAAAAACCTGTAAAGAAGGTACTTGATGCAGCTGCCTTGACGTATGTAGCAGCTACAGTTATGGCTATTTTACAGCTTGTTAGACTAATGTTGATTTCAGGACTTTTAGGACGGAGAAATGATTAGAAATAAATTAAAAAACCTTGGTACATTTGTTGTGCAACATGTGAAAATAGAAAAGGAGTGTTAAGTAATGGAGAAGCTAAAGGAAGTAGCTGTATCATCGATTATTCTATTTATTGTTTTTGGTACTACTGCTGGAATTTTTAGTTTGAGTCAAGTATTATAATATGAAATTGTTATAAAGCATAGCTGCTGCCACTTAAGAGCATGTAAAACAAAAGGAGTGCAAGAGAGATGATATTCATAGTACGGATACTTTATTTGGTATTAGTAGGCTTTGTGATTTACCGAATGGTGAAAGGCGGAGGTTGTTGTGGTGGACACCATCATGGCCGAAAGCGCAGTTCCATAGAAGATAATAAAAAGAAATCCAATCATGTGCTTACAGAAGACGAAAGAAGACGAGCAATAGAGATTGAATAGCTTACGCAAATATATAGCTGGAGGAGGATGTATTTATGAAAAATTGGTTTAAAAACTTTCTAAAGAAACTTGAGGAAGCCAATAAAAAGAATTTTGGTGATCAACGATTAGATTGTTGTGATATAAACCAAAAGAGTAATAATCCAAAAACGACGAAAACAAAGTGAATGACTTAATATGCGAAATCGATTTATTCGTGTGAAAAGAGGATATTAACGTGGAAAAAGATATATCTATATTAATTGATTTCATCCATGTTTATTGTAAAAACAACCATTATCAAACAGAGAAACACCCGATTTCCAATAGTTATATAGACGGAAAAAAGAAGATAAATTTATGCAAAGATTGTACAGCACTAGTGCTATATGCTGTAAATAAACGAATCAACTGTCCTTTGACTATATACAAACCACCCTGTAAAAAATGTAGAATAAAATGCTATGAGCAATCATATAGAGAAAAAATCCAAAAAGTAATGAAGTATTCAGGAATCTACTTTATAAAAAGAGGAAGGATCGATTACTTGATAAAATATTTTCTTTAAAAAGTACTGCAAATACTATAGAAGATTCAATAGAGATCTGATCTCCATATAATCTCCATATATTTTTATTATAATGTATAGCGATAGGCGGTTTATTAAATAAAGAGGGAAAGAGCTAGCCAAAAAGAGATTCAAAGAATTTGTTAGTACTTTCCCACTCTAGCATAATAGATATATGAAGAAATAAATCGACTAGTATGATAAGAAAAACAAGTAACTGGGGGAGTGGAGATGCGCAGTAGATCGAATACTGTATTAGCAGTAATAGCATCAGTGGTTATGGTTCTTTCCGTCATTACTTTCCAGCGCAATCAGGCTTTTATGGAGAATATGAGGATGGAGCAAAATAATGCACAGGTAAATGTTGATACGAATCAAAATGGTAACGGAGATCATGGAGGCACCATACAATCAAATACTTTTAACAATCATGACTATGCAAAAGGCATTATCAAACCTAGGGATGGGCAGCCGGTGAAAAAATTTACACTAGTGGCACAGGAAACAAACTTAGAAATAAAAGAGGGCGTTATCATTCCTGTTTGGACATATAATGGAACAGTTCCGGGAGAAGAAATTCGGGTAACAGAAGGTGACTATGTTCAAGTTGAACTAAAGAACACGCTGATCGAACCTGTGACGATTCACTGGCATGGATATCCACTAAATTCTGCTATGGATGGAGTACCAGGCCTTAATCAGGACGCAGTAAGACCTGGAGAAACCTTTGTTTATGAATTTTCTGCCGATGTACCAGGAACCTATTGGTATCACTCCCATCAAGAAGGATCAAAGCAAGTTGATAAAGGTTTATACGGTGCATTGATTGTAGAACCGAAGAATGAAGGGAAGATAGATAAAGATTATACATTTATTCTGGATGAATGGATGGAGAAGCCCATGGAAGAGATGGGTGATATGAATATGGAAGCAGGAGGCAGCGGTGGGCATGGTGCGATGGAACCTCAAGGCGATACAGCAGGCCACGGTGCGATGGAGCCACAAGGTGATGTTGGTGGTATGAATATGTCAACGTCTGAAGAGATCGATCCTGTTATGGAAGAAGAAGAGATGATGGCTTATGGCTATGATATTTATACTGTGAATGGTAAGTCTGGTGAACTAATAAAGCCAATAGATGTAAAGAAAGGCGATGTGGTAAGACTTAGATTTATCAATGCTGGATATAGATCTCATGGAATTCACATTCCAGGTCAAGATATTAAGATCGTAAGTACAGATGGACAGGATATTCATGGCGCAGATTTTATTAAGGATCAGATCATTCAAATAGCACCAGGAGAGAGATATGATGTGGAGTTTACCGTAACAGAAGACGAAAACTTTACCATTGATGCCCATGATGATAACGCATATAATGATCAATTACAGATACCTGTAATTGTTTCTGATGGAAATGGAAAGACAAGGACAGAAGAAATAATGGGGTATCCTTTGTTTAGCTTCGAGAACTATGGTGCACCTGGAACGGGGAAATTTACATTAAACCAATCCTATGATATTGATTATATGGTTCAATTAGAGGCTTTAGGAGACGACAAGGGTTTGAGATATACAATCAATGGTAAGATTTTTAATGAGCTGCCGCTATTCAAATTAAGAACAGGAAATACGGTGAAATTTACTTACTTTAACAACAGTAAAGTAGATCACCCAATGCACTTGCATGGGCATTTCTTCCAGATACTATCAAAGAATGGGATTCCAGTTTCTGGGGCAGCCATTATGAAGGATACATTGCTAGTGAAACCTGGTGAAAAATATGTGGTGGCCTTTGAGGCTGATAATCCTGGCCGATGGGTGCAGCATTGCCATGAACTACATCATGCTGCGTCTGGTATGATGCAGGGTATTGAATACGAGGATTTTGTACCAAACTATGCGCCTAACCCACAAGACACGTACAATAAACCTGAGTAAGCTTTAATAAAGATAGATGGATACTTTGAAATTGCTGCGAAAGCTTGAAATAAATAAAGCTTTACGGTAGATAATAAGGAACTCTGGCGAAGACCAGAGTTTCTTATTATCTAAACATATCGTAAATTGAGAACTTGACAATTACATGAAAATTCTTTCGCTACTTACTAAAAGGATATGGGGATTATATATAATTTGGAAAATATTCAGAGTTTTTGATATCATATAAAATATATAAAGCGATATACAAGATAATTTGAAACGAATATTAGATAACATGCTTTGTTTATGAGTAGTTTTACATTGAATTGGCACTTTTCTTGCATTGTTTTATAATGTAAACATCTTAGGGAGGAATCGTTATGCAGAATCGAAGAACAATCTTGTACATGCTCTTAATTGTCATAGGTGTTATCTTTATCTATAATTTTATCTTTGCCCCTATGTTCTTCCAGCAGAATTGGCAGATGGGGATGGGCATGGGTATGCATTCGAAAATGCGCATGTACAATAATTATAACTACAGCATGAACTTTTGGATCATCATATTCGTAGCAATTGCCATCGGAGGTTTTATACTTTTGGATATGCTGCAGGCTCAAAATAGTGCTAAGAAGTGCAGAAGGTGTGGATTTGATGTGGAGAGTGAGCGGTGGAAGATTTGTCCAATGTGCGGAGCCCACATAAACAGGAAAGGATGATAGTAAGTGACACTTTTTATATTGTTAATTATTGCTTTGTGTGTATATTACCTTTTTATATATAAAGCCAACAATGCAAGTCAATCGGTGACATCTCCAATAAGTAGATGTCCAAACTGTGATAACATTGTTGAAAAAGATTTCAATGTGTGTCCAATTTGCAAAGAAACGTTAAAAAAGTATTGCACAAATTGCGGAGAAAAAATCGATGTTCATTGGCGCTTTTGTCCGTACTGTGAAAAACCTATAGATAAAGATGTGATCAAATGAAGAGAGTCGTTTTAAAATATAAATATGAAATTGTAATTTTTTTATTTATTGCAGGCATTAGTATTATCCACTACCTATATGGATATAAAGATGTGCCTTATCATAGTGTCTATAGACTATTATATACGGTGCCTATCATCATGGGAGCTTACAAATATGGATTTAGAGGGAGCGTTCTAGTCGCTTTAATAGTAGGATTAGTATATTCCCCCCATATCTTACTAGCTGTCAATTTAAGCTCTCCTACTATAAATGAATTAATAGATGTATTCTTCTTCTTTTCTATCGGAATGGTAACAGGGATCTTATTTGAACGAAAAAATAGGGAGTTAGAAGATATAAAAGGCAGTTTAGCTAGATATATACTTCTAGAAAAATATACGAATGGTATCATTGAGAGTATCAAAAGTGGTGTTGTTGCAGTAAACAATGATATGTTTATTACCATTATCAATCAAGGAGCAACGGATATTCTTGGAATAGATGAGACTTGTATTGGACAAAGCTTTCTTGAGACAATTGTGTGCTGTGAACAGGTGAAAATAAAAGCAATAGAGTCTATAAGACAAAATAAAATCATTGAGAATATCGAAATAGAGGTAAAGATAGCCAATAAGGAAACAAATATTAGAGTCAATATTTATCCTCTAAATTTAGAAAATATGAATAAAGGTTTAGTAATGATCTTTGATGACATAACTGAATTAAATAAACTTCAGAAACACGTACAAAGAAATGATAAGCTAGTGGCTCTTGGAGAACTTTCTACTGGAATAGCCCACGAGATAAGAAACCCATTGGCTATTATAAAAGCTGTGGCACAGACAATGAAAGGGGAAGCAGAGAAAAATACCGAGGCTATACGAGAATTAGAAATAATCGATGAGGAAGTAGAAAGAGCCAACCGAATCGTAAAGAGTCTTATGGATTTTGCAAAGCCAAATAAGAATGAAATGGCGGTATGTTCTGTTGATACAATCGTACAAGATGTAATTGCAATTACGAGTAAATATATTAAACAAAGTGAAGTTACTATAAATTGTTGTGTTGAGAAAACCCCTGAAATTGTTGCAAGCAAAGAACTGTTAAAGCAGGCATTTATTAATTTGATATTTAATGCAACGGATGCAATGCCTGATGGGGGAGAACTTACCATTGCAGTGAAAGTGTTAGATCACCAATGGATTCAAATCATTTTCCAGGATACGGGTATAGGCATAGAAGAAAGTAATATAAAAAAGGTATTTAACCCATTCTTTACGACAAAGGAAGAAGGAACGGGCTTAGGTCTTTCCATTGTTCATAGGATTGTTGAAGAGCATAACGGTGTAATTGATGTCTTTAGTAAAATAGGGGAAGGTACCAGATTTGAATTACTTCTTCCAATTGACAAGGAGGTATCCATCAATTTATGAAAAAAGTATTGATTGCCGATGACGAAAAAAATATGCGATGGATATTAGAAAAGAAACTGAAAGAATGTAATTTTAGTGTTATTGAAGCAAAGGATGGTCAAGAGACCTTTGAACTTTTTCTAGATAAAGAACCAGATCTAGTGGTTCTTGATTATAGAATGCCTAAAATTAACGGTATGGAGGTATTAAAAAGAATACGTACCATTCATGAGAAGAT
Organism: Anaerosolibacter carboniphilus; assembly: GCF_014205875.1. Classification (GTDB taxonomy): domain Bacteria; phylum Bacillota; class Clostridia; order Peptostreptococcales; family Thermotaleaceae; genus Anaerosolibacter; species Anaerosolibacter carboniphilus. The sequence continues at coordinate 12,598 of NZ_JACHEN010000005.1, read as the reverse complement.
ACCTGTTATCATGATAACTGCCCATGGAAATACGGATGCAGCTGTGGAAGCTATGAAGTTGGGCGCATTAGACTACCTTTCAAAACCGTTTGATATTGATGAATTAATGCTTAAAATAAATAAGGCTTTACATGTTGATGAGCTAAACAAAGAAGTAGACTATCTCAGGAGTGCTATCTCAGAAACAAAAAATCATAAGATTGTTGGCAAAAGCAAAAAAATGTGCGAAATATTTGAGCTGATCGAGAAAGTTGCAGATACAAATGCTACAATACTCATTACAGGAGAGAGTGGTACAGGTAAGGAGTTAATTGCGAGTGCTATTCATAGCCAAAGCAGCCGAAAAAATAAACCTTATATCCGGGTTAATTGTGGTGCGATTCCTGAAAATTTACTAGAGAGTGAGTTGTTTGGTTATGAAAAGGGCGCCTTTACTGGAGCTCAGAATAGAAAACCAGGAAGATTTGATAGAGCCCAAGGAGGAACTCTTTTTTTAGACGAAATTGGAGAGTTAGGTCTTTCGCTACAGGTCAAATTACTTAGGGTTCTTCAAGAAAAAGAATTTGAAAGAGTGGGAGGAACAGAAAGTATTAAGGCTGATGTTAGGATTGTTGCAGCTACAAATAGAAGTCTTGAAAAAATGGTTGAAGAAGGCAATTTTCGTGAGGATCTGCTTTATCGATTAAAGGTGATCCCTATCCATATCCCCCCTTTAAGACAAAGAAAAGAAGATATTTCGCTATTGGTTGAATCATTTGCAGCAAAATATGGGAAGGAACTGAATAAGGGCAGCTTAATCGTTGAAAATGACGCATTGGAAATATTGATGAACTATGATTATCCTGGAAATATACGGGAGCTTGAGAATATTATTGAAAGAACTGTCATTCTTGCAAATGATGGTTATATTAAAGCTTCTTTATTACCGAAGGAGGTAATCAGAGGTGCTTACTCTGACTATGATGATATATTTGTTCTTCCAGAAGCGGGGATCGTACTTGAAGAGGTAGAAAAGAGCTTAGTTCGTCAGGCGTTAGAAATGGTAGAATGGAATCAGACACAAGCAGCAAAGCTGCTAGGGATATCAAGGCATGCCCTTATTTACAGAATGGAAAAGTTCAATCTCCAAACACATAATAAAAGTGGTCTTTAGGGACTGCTTTTTTTATTATATATGATTCATATTTCAATATGTTCAATTTTATACAGTACGGTGTGTATTTTTACACACCCTTTTATATTGATAAGATTAGGGATATGAGGAAAGTAATTTATGATTTACAGCGTTAGATGAAAGGTTCCTATACAGCTGAGCACATAAAATCAATATATAAAGCAGCGTACGAGCCGACTCAGAAAGCGCACTGATATTTTCAAGAAAGAAATTTCATATAGAAAAAAGTTGGCACGCTTATTGCGATTGTATAATATCGACAACGAAAAAGTGATGAAGGAGGTGAAGCACATGAAGAATAATCCTTTTGTTAAGATGATGATGGTCGCCCTTTTAGGTATTATTGGGTTGAGTCTGCTACAGAGCTTAGTATTTGGTTCTGGGTTTGGTCTAGGATTTACAATGAGAGGAAATTATGGAGGTGAACATATGTATATGGGTACTGGGTATGGTTTTGGATATGGTGGATCAATATCCTATTTACTGTTACTTATGATTAAAGTACTGTTTGTTGTGTTTGTGATTGGTCTAGTAGCAGGGATCATCGTATGGATTAAAAACAATCTATTCACAACAGAAGATGTGGAAACAATAAAAAACACATTTTCAGGAAACAAAGCAATTGTCAGTAAAGAAAGTTGTACAATTTGTGGAAAAGAACTAAATGCAGAATGGAAAGTTTGCCCTCATTGTGGTAAGGAAAAAGAAATAAAAAATGTGTAGGAAGGAGAAACTTTATGAAAAATCCATGGTTTAAACTAGCAGTAATATCTCTAGCAGGTATAGTGATTAGCTTTGGTGTATTATGGGGCGTCAATGAATTTACTAGATATAGCAGCATGAACACTGGTTATGGTAATTACATGAATATGGGTAACGGATATAACATGAACAATATGAATGGTATGTACATGCAGGGGAATGTGAATATGCAGGGTGGCACGAATATGATGCCAATGAACAACATGAATGGCATGAACATGCAAGGTAATATGAATATGCAAGGCGGTATGAACATGATGCCGATGATGAATATGAACGGCATGAATATGCAGGGTGGCATGAACATGAACGGTGGCATGAGCATGATGCCAATGATGAACAATATGAACAGTATGCAGCCAAGTGGTGGTGGCGGTATGGGTATGATGGGCGGCATGATGTAAATCATATAAGCAAAAATAGATAGACTTAGCAGTGGATTGCTAGGACTATCTATTTTTTTTAAAAGAAAAAATATAATTGAGCTGTTCAATGTAGAATATAAAGGGAATGCTTATCTATGCAAAACAAAGGATAATGCTAAGAAACAATTTGATATATGGAAGATCCTCCATAAATTCTCCATATAATTTTGTTATTATAGATTTATTCGTATTTTGGGCATACTCTATGAGAAATAATGAGAAAGAATCCTTGGAATGTAATATTTTTTATAACAACGGTGAATGAAGCTTCACAGAAAAAATAATAAATAATGTTGAAGAGCAGATGGGAGAATGCGAATGTTAGATATTACTAAAATATTATCGGGTTTAGAGGATCGTCATTCGATAAGGTATTCACGAGATTGCAGCAAAACGGAAACAGGTGTGAAGAAAGGTTCAGGACCTGTTATCGCTTGGAATATCACGCGTAAATGTAACTATTCCTGTAAACATTGTTACTCTAATGCCATTTATGGGGACGATGCGGATACTTTAGATTTAAAGGAAATCTATAGAATCGTTGATGAATTTGCAGCCAATCATGTGCCGGTAATCCTTCTTTCTGGTGGGGAACCCCTGATCAGAGAGGATATATTCGACATTATGAAATATATTAAAACTAAAAATATCAGAACAAGTCTTTCCACCAATGGAAGCTTAATAGATCAATCTACCGCTGATAACTTAAAAGATATGGGCATCAGCTATGTAGGAATAAGCATCGATGGAACAAGAGAAAAAAATGATGATTTCAGAGGAACCACTGGCGCTTTTGATAACGCATTGCGGGCTATAGAAAATTGTCATCGTGTGGGTCAAAAAGTAGGGCTCAGGTTCACGCTGCAAAAGAATAACTATAAAGATGTACCTACCATACTAAATCTGATGGAGGAAATGAAAGTTGATAGAATTTGTTTCTATCATTTAGTCCCCTCTGGCAGAGGCAAAGAAATTATGGATCAGATGTTATCAAATGAAGAAACAAAAGAAGTTATTGACTACTTATATGAATACGCCAAGAAAGCCATCGTCGAGGGAAAAGGTAAGAAAGAAATATTAACGGTTGCCAACCATGCGGATGGACCCTATATTTATCTAAAAACTAGAAAAGAAGATCCTGAATTGGCAGATAAAATGTTTGAGTTTTTAGCAAGAAATAGAGGAAATAGGTCCGGGAGTGCGATTGCCAATGTTGATTGGAAAGGAAATGTTTATCCAGATCAGTTTACCAGGTTTTTGCCTATTGGAAACTTAAAGGAAAAATCCTTTTCGGATATATGGAATAACAGTGAAGCCATTTTAGGCGAATTGCGGAATAGAAAAAACCTAATCAAGGGCAGATGTACAAGCTGTAAGTGGCTAAGCATTTGTAATGGCAACTTAAGAGCCAGGGCCTATTATATTCATAACGATATGTGGGCTTCTGATCCGGCATGTTACTTGGAGGATGATGAAATATGATTATATCCTGGAATATTACAAAACAGTGCAATCTATACTGTGAACATTGTTATCGTGATTCTGAACAGAGGCAATATGAAGGTGAACTAACAACTGAAGAAGGAAAAAGGCTGATTAAAGAAATTGCCCAAGCAGGATTTAGGATACTGGTACTGAGTGGCGGAGAACCGCTTATAAGGAAGGATATATTTGAATTTGCAAGTTATGCGAAATCAGTTGGATTAAGGCCGGTAGTAGGAACAAATGGAACTTTAATAACTGCAGAGATGGCAAGAACCATGAAGGAATCTGGAATTGAGGCTGTTGCCATCAGTATTGATGATCTATGCGGAGAAAAGCATGACATTTTTAGAAACACACTAGGGTGTTTTGAGAAGGCTCTCACGGGAATCGATCATTGTATCAAAGCAGGAATTCGCGTTCAAATCAATTCTACAGTTACAAAAGCAAATAAAGAAAGCATATTGCAGATAACTGATTTAGCCAAAAGTGTAGGGGCTTCAGCCCATCATCCATTCTTTTTAGTAGAAGTTGGCCGGGGTGACAATCTAGGACACCTGTCATTAGAGCATAAAGAATACATCAAATTGATCCATGAAGTTTTAGATAAACAGCTGGATACAGAACTTGAACTTAAGCCTACGTGTGCACCTCAGTTCATGTCCTTTGCAAAGCAAAGAGACATGAAAATGAGATTTACCCGGGGATGTATTGCTGGTATTGGATATTGCTGCATTCTTCCGAATGGAGATGTTCACATATGCCCTTATTTACCTATAAAAGTAGGAAACGTTAGAGAATCTTCTTTTGATCAAATTTGGAGAGACAGTGAGATATTTAATGATTTAAGGAACTTTGATAAATATAAGGGGAAATGTGGTACATGCGCAAACATTTCAATATGTGGAGGATGCAGAGCAAGAGCCTATAAGAAAACAGGGGATTTTCTGGAAGAGGACCCAGCAGCTGATTATTGTTACACGAACAGTGGGGAGCGAGTTTAATGACGACATTAGAAAGACAAGTATTAAATGAAATTCAAAAGGGTATTCCTTTGGTGGAACAACCATTTTTAGTGATAGGAGAAAGATTAGGAATAAGTGAAGCGGAAGTAATAGATACCATAGATTCATTGAAATCGAAAGATTATATTCGGAGATTTGGTGGTATTGTGGATGTAAACAAATTGGGAATCAAAAGTACACTTGTCGCTATGAAAGTAGATGAAAATGACCTTGATCGAGTAGCTTCGATCATCAGTGAATATAAGGGCGTTACCCATAACTATGAGCGAGATGATGCGTATAATCTATGGTTTACTTTAATGGAAAGATCTCAGGAAGAATTAGAGGAAAAAATAGGGGAGATAAAGAGAAAAACGGAAGTAGAAGAAATCTTATCGCTTCCTGCTACCTATAAACATAAGACCAATGTGTTTTTTAGATTTAAATAAAGTGAGAGGATTAAGCTATGATAGATATGATTGACAGAAGGATATTATTAGAGATTTCTGATGATCTAAATATACACGAAGACATATTCGGAGAAATCAGTGGGAGGGTAGGAATATCTAAGGATGAGCTATTAAACCGGTTGACTAGAATGCAAAATGAAGGCATTCTCAAAAGGATTTCACCGGTAATTAAGCATTATAATGCGGGATATGTTGCAAATGCAATGGTCGTCTGGGATATTGAAGACAACGAGAGACAGATGATTGAGAAGTTGGCGAAAAGCAATGAGAATATAAGCCATGTTTATGAGAGAGAGAGAAGAGAGAATTGGCCATATAATCTTTACACCATGATTCACGGACAGAATGCAGAGGAAGTAACACACATCGTGGACGAGCTATCTAGAAAAATCGGGAATAAAGCGTATAGGATATTATACACAAAAAAGCAGTGGAAAAAAACAAGTCCTGATATGAAGTATTACTTATCAGCAGAATAAGAAGTATGCTATGATAATGTAAACAGAAGCGTTGAAGATGAAAACAGCGTGGGTAAAAAAGTTAAAGCTTCGATGAGGGAATGAGGTGATCTCTTGAAAGAGAATTCCAACATTAAAATACTTGTAGTTGATGATGAGCTAAAGCTAGTAGAAGTAGTAAAATCCTATCTTGAAAATGAAGGGTATACTGTGTATGAAGCGTCCACTGGTCAAGAAGCGCTGCAGCTAGCAATAAAAATAAACCCATCCCTGATTATTCTGGATTTAATGCTTCCTGATATCATGGGGGAAGAGGTTTGCAAAATGTTGAGAAAGAAGTCAAAGGTACCGATCATTATGCTTACTGCAAAAGTAAAAGAAGAGGACATTTTAAGGGGCTTAGGTATTGGTGCCGACGATTATATTACAAAGCCATTTAGTCCAAGACAGCTGGTGGCCAGAGTAATTGCTCTACTGAGAAGGTCAGGGAATACAAAAAGTTTCGATTCTGATATTTTCTCTTTTAACAATGATGATTTAGTAGTTAATCATTCTAGACATGAGGTTAAAAAGCAGGGAACAATCCTTAGCTTAACGCCAAATGAATATAAGATCCTTTTCACAATGATCAAATATCCTCATAAGGCCTTTACGAGAGAAGAGCTTATAACGGTTGCATTAGAGGGGAACTTTGACGGGTTCGATAGAACAATTGATTCACATATCAAGAACTTGAGGCAAAAGATTGAGACAAATCCCAAATGTCCTGTATACATTGTAACTGTGCATGGTATTGGATATAAGTTCGGTGGTGAAATGCGTGAGAATTAGCCTCAAAACAAAGTTATCTCTATCTTATGTTGCTGTAGTATTACTGTGTATATCTCTGATAAGTATATTTGCTAATATATCTTTTGAAGAACATTTTAAAGAGTACGTCATTCAGAATCAGGAGCAAAGATATAAGGAAATTATTGCTTCCATAAGTCGACAGTATGAAGAACAGAACAAATCGTGGAGACAGGAAGGTATTAAAAACATAGGGATGAGTGCCCTAGAACAAGGCCTGATTATTCGCGTGGAGAATATTGATGAGCAGGTTGTATGGGATGCGAGAACGTACAACAATGGTGAGTGTGAGCAGATTATTGCAAATATATCCAAAAGGATGTCAGAGTATTATCCAAACCTAGAAGGAAAGTATATTGAGAAGAAGTTCCCGATCTTACATGACGAAATAGAAGTTGGATATGTTGAAATCGGACACTATGGTCCCTTTTATTTTAGCGAGCATGATATCATGTTTATCAATGATTTGAATAAGGTTTTCATGAGCATAGGGATATTCTCAATGTTTTTTGCATTCGTATGTGGTGTTGTGATGTCAGATAGACTAACGAAGCCAATCTCAAGGGTAATCGAGACTGCAAGGATGATATCCAAGGGAAACTTTGGTGGAAGGAGTTATGAAAAGTCCAGCACTACAGAAATAACTCAATTAACGAGTACCATTAATGATCTTGCTGCGACCTTGGAAAGACAAGAAAACCTTAGGATGAGGCTAACAGAAGATGTAGCCCATGAATTGCGGACGCCATTAGCAACAGTGCAGAGTCATATGGAGGCTATGATTGATGGTATATGGAAGTTAGATATAGAGCGATTAAAAAGCTGCCATGATGAAATTATTAGGCTGAATGGTTTGGTTGGCGATCTCGAGAGACTGGCTGAATTTGAAAGCGAAAATCTAATTCTAAACAATACAGCGTTCGATATCACATCCCTTGTAGAGCGTATTGTACGCAACTTTGAGAACGATTTTATGCAAAAGGGAATAGAAATTAAATTTAAAGGAGAATCGGAAACGATTTTCGCTGACAAGGATAAAATAAGTCAAGTCATCGTGAATTTGCTCTCCAATGCACTAAAATATACACCAGCAGGTGGGAAAGCATATATCCATATTCTAGGAAATAAGGAAAATATAGAATTACAGGTTAAAGATACGGGAGTAGGTATTTCAGAAGAGAACCTCCCCTATATATTTGAACGGTTTTATCGGGTTGAAAAGTCGAGAAATAGACTTACCGGTGGTGCAGGTATTGGACTCACCATAACCAAAGCAATTGTAGAGGCCCATAAAGGAATGATTCGTGTATCTAGTGAATTGGGTAGAGGTACTGAATTTATTGTAACAATACCGAAAAGCAGACAATCTTAAAAGATTGCCTGCTTTTCGCTTATTTTTGAGGTATTTGAAGAAAGTCGTAATTTAAGGATTGATGAATGAAATGAACAATAAAAATTTGAAGAATTCTGTAGATAAATGGCAGCATAAAGAGAAGGATGACACACTGTGAAATAAAAAATAGCAAAATGTGCCGAACCTCCATAAAATCTCCATATCTATTTATTATAATGTATTCATAAAAGCTAAAGATGATGATTATGAACAGTAGATAGAAAGGGGGAGACTTCATGAATAAAACAACAAAAATATTACTTATTGTAGCAATCGTTGTAGTGGTTGCCGCAGCTGCTTATGGAATTCATCATATGCTTAATCCAACGGCAATGTAAAAACTTACTTTAAGGCATCCTATATGAAGAAAGAACCTTCTTCATATAGGATGCCTGCCAAAAAGGAGGAATAACAAGAATGAAAAAGTTTCTCAATGGTCTGCTAACGGTATTTCTGTTAGTTGTTATTGTTGGTGGAGTGGGATATATCGGATATAACTATTTGTATATGAATCACGGTTCTATGAATTTGCCAGGCACAGAAAATCAGCAGGCAAATGATTCTACAAGTACAAATAATAGTTCCAGTGCCAATGGACAGCAGAACATGCAACATGGTGCCATGAATAACCAAACTACGCAACAAAATAATGGACAAAGCGCTACGGGCATACGAGGTGCCACGGGAGAGATGACCTTAGCGCTTCAGAACAAAGACAGTCTAAATAAGGCAACTTATCTTATTAATGAATCAATTCGTCTCATGACCTTAGATCCATATGCTCCGAAAGAAAAAGTGGAGATGAATATGGGGAACATGCAACCTCAAACCAATTATAATCCTATTGTAGATAATACTCAGCCTAATAATACAGCAGAAGCTAATAGTCAAGGGAATACAACGATTAATGTTTATCCGCCAGCGGATACTTCCAGCAATACGCAGATGAACGCTTCTACGCAGATGGGAGATATGGGTATTACGTATGATGCAAATAAAATGGAACAGCTTCATACGGGTTTATATAAGTTATCTGTAGGTATGCAATTGCTGGAGCAGCTAAACAATGAACTCGTATCTCAAGCTGAGCAGGCAAATCAAAATACACAAAATCTGGTACAATACTATTCAAATCAATACAACATGACACTGCAAAACAAGAACAAGCTAAATCAGGCACTAAATTATGTAAATGAAGCAGCAAATCTCGTGAATATTAATCCTTATGTATCAGCCAATGGATTGGTGTTTGATAAGGATAAGATGCAGCAGATCCATCAAAGTGTATTTAAGTTAGCTCAAGGAGTGGGTGAGTTAAATAAGTTAGGGGATGACTTTACAAAGCAGGCTGTTTATATGGCGAATATGATGCAAAATTATATGAATAACCCTAATTTATCACAGATGAATCATGGTACATCTTCAACACCAAGCTTGTTTGGAGGAATATTCAATAATATCAGTATCCCTACAGTTGTAAATGCAACGTTAGTATTATTTGCAATTGCATTTATTCTAGGAATATTAGGTTCAATCTTTAACTTGCTAAAGCCCTCTACTCAAAAAGACCGCAAGGAAGCTTCGGCAAATTAGGGTCTCGTAAGAAATGATAAAGGAGGGGAAATTTCATGTGGGAGGCAATTAAAAATGATCCTGTTTTAAAAAGTATTACAATTCTTGTGTTAGGGGTATTGAGCTTCGGATTAGCCTTTAACATTATGTTTGGGCGAAACACTGGAGGCATGGAAGGTGGCATGGATATGGGTGGAGGATATTCTTTAGTAAATACACTTTCGTATATTCTAGCGATTTCCGTAAAACTTCTATTCATAGGACTTGTCATTGCAGCGATCATTCTGTTGATCATGCTTGTAAAGAGGTATCTAATAGAGAGGAATGAACTCAAAATGTTTGAATCCAATAAGTTTGAGGAAATAAAAAAAGATCCTGTGCTTAAGACTGGATTGATTGCAGTTGGAACAGTACTTGTACTGGGATTAATGATAATAATCTTTAACGCTGTTTTTTCACCATATAATGGCTATGGTGCCATGGGTAGAAATTATTATGGCATGATGACAAATGGATATATTTCCCCTATGGGAAATACTGCATTGATTATCGCTAAATTACTGCTTTCTGTATCCGTTATTGGACTGATTGTTAGCTTCGTTGCTTACGCGAGACAGGGAAATATTTCGGTAGATGTGAAGAAACTGATTCCGGTTAAGAGCAGTAGCAATACAACAGTTAAGTGCGAAGTATGTAACTTTGCAGCAGATCAGGAATACAAGTTTTGTCCTTCCTGCGGAAAACAGAGAATTCAAGAATGTGCTCACTGTAAAACGGTATTGAAAGATGCGTGGAAATGTTGCCCCAATTGTGGAACAGAAGTAAATACAACAGAAAGTGAAATAAGCGCAGCAACTATAGAAAAAGTTGATGAAAACACAGAGGAAAGTAGTTCTTTGATAGAAATGATAGAGGCAAAAGATGTTGCAAGCGATATATCTGACAAAACAGAGACATCCGTATTAGCAGAAAGCAACAGCAAACATCAAGAAATCGATGAAAAAAAACAGAAAAAGCAGAAATAGAGTAAAGGAGTAAAGGTCCATGAATATCCGTTTCGACTTCATCATGCATTGGGTCTATGCAATCGTATGGGCTTTGCTAGGTATAAGCGGTTTTGCGATGGTTGGTGCTAAGTATGGATGGTTGCTTAATTTTGATTATGCAACGGCTGACTATGTACATCGCTTATCAGCTGCAGTATTTGTATTGATAACCTTTATCTCCATCGTTTATGAAGTATATCGAAATATCAAGAATGATACGAAACATCTAGCCTGGTTTATTATCGGGAAAAGCGGTTATCAGCTGTTCACGTTCATTACGACGCTTATTCTGATCATAACTGGTGTTTTGATATGGGTGCATAATGGAATTGGTATGGCAGGCATGGGTTTTGCGTTATTCATGCATGAATACGTATCCTATATTGCCTTAGCAGGGGTGATTTGGCACATCTATGTAAAGTGTCATGCCTTGATTTGGCCTAAAAAAGTGAGTTCTAAAGCAGAGGAAAAAGGTAAAGGAGGAAAGTCTGATGTTGCAAAAACCGTGGATTAAAATATTTATTTGGTTTATGGCAACGTTTTTCTTCTTCCTTGCATCTGGGGTTATTATTTCGATGCTTAAACCGGGACCAACTGAAAGTGAAGTTATGCAATTTATGATGGGTATGATGGCCGCGATGGACAACTCCATGATGGGTGTCGCAATGAATATTGAACACAATGGTGCACTTCAAGAAGTGATGGTAGTATCAACAAAATTAATGATTCCACTTATTTTCATAAGTATGGTAGCAGGATTTGCCATAAGATATATGCAGTGGAGGAATGACCATGTTAAATAGTAAAAAACTTCACTTTTGGAGATTGACATTTATATTTGGTGCAATGATTATCATTACGTTGTTTTTTCTCTGGAGTGCTCCTGAAACAAAAAAGGCTGAGATGATGAATACCAGCATGGGGAATATGATGCAGAACATGCATGTTTCCAATATAACGTTATATGATCTTTTCAGTGAAGGAGAGGGAAATGAACAGATGGCAGAGATGCACAGCCATCATCAAGGTCAAGCGCCTGTCATATATAATCTTAGTTTTCTTACCACAAGTCTAATATTTCTGTTGCTACCCTTTATAATCGGTGGGTCAATTATATTAGCAATCGTATGGATAAAGTAAAGAGGTGATATTGTTGAATATATTAGGCTCATTAGGGCAACTTTATATGCTCGTTCTACTGGCTCTTTTGTTTCTTGGGTCAGGATTGGGTGTATGGGCAGTAATAAATTCTTCAACGAATAACAAGAAAGATAAGCTAGGCGCGCCACAGAAAAAGAAGGAAGTAGAACAAGGAAGCCGCATGGATAGCCAAGATCGAGTAAAAACAAAAATAGGGGGAATCAAAATGCAAAACAATGGATGGTTTAAGTTAGCTATATTTTCATTCGTAGGAATTCTTGTAAGTATCGCTGTATTAGGACTTGTTTCTACAAACAACAATATGGCAGATAGCAATATTCACTTACAACATCAGCAACAGGGATTACAACAGAATCAAAATGCTATGGCAGGGATGAATGGAATGAACGGCAATATGCAAATGCAGGGAGGCATGAACGTAGGGTTGCCTATGGGAAATATGCAGATGCAAGGAAATATGAATGGCAACATGCAAATGCAGAGTGGTATGAATTCAATGAATGCACCAGCCGATTATAACTATATGATGTTACAACAGCAACTAAATCAAATGCAGCAACAATTATACATGATGCAGCAACAGATGCAAATGCAGAACGGAAGTATGCAGCCAAGCAGTGGCGGTGGAAGCATGCCGATGGGCGGTAGCGGCGGTGGTGGAATGGGTATGATGTAAGTAAAAGAAGGTAGACCTTTCGGTCTACCTTCTTGAGACTGTTGACAAAGTCCACCCGAAAGGGTGGATATTTTTTATGTGTCAAAAAGGGATTACGAAGTTAATGTAGAATATATAAAGTGAGGT
>NZ_JACHEN010000004.1 GCF_014205875.1 Anaerosolibacter carboniphilus | reverse complement strand
TAAGAGAGGATGGTGGAGAAGTGAAAAATATACCACTAACTCACGAAAATCAAGACTACCTATTCTATATCATGGATTCATCATCGAAGATGCAACAAAGTACAAACCAAAGCCAGATCAAGAAATTAAAGAAAATTCTTCAGAAAGCAATAGAAATGGAACTGACAGAGAAGCAAAAGCAAATACTCCTGATGTACTACTACGAAAACAAGAATCAGAGGCAAATTGCTGAGGAATTAAGCATGAATCAGTCCAATGTATCTAGAAATTTAAGGCAGGCAGAAAGAAAACTAAAAAAAATTAATGAATACATAACAGATTATGCGCTGTAAACGCATAAAATCGATAAATGTACGGTAATAGTAGAAAGATATATTCACGTAATGGCTACTAGCCGATCCCTTGCAAAAGGCACTCAGAAATGGGTGCTTTTTAGTATGCTTCAATTACTTTGAAAGGTGGTGCAGCATGGAGAAACATCTGTGTAGAGTAAAATTCCACAATGGTTTAATTGTCTGTGCATCAGAGGTTTTATGCACCGATTGTCCAGAACGTAAGAAGTGTCAAGAGATTACAATAAACCTTGATGAAAAGTATGAAGGAGTAAGGGAGTGCATGAGTCATGACAGCTATCGGAGAGAAAAAAGAAAGATGAAACAGAAACGGTGGGGGAAATGAGAATTGAATTATTCGATGCGATAAAGCAGGGTGACACTAGAAAGTTTTACAAGAGTAAAGAGTGGCTTGCGAAAAGAAGTCAGATAAAGATAAGAGATAATAATGAATGCCAGAAGTGTAAGCGTAGAGGGAGATACAGCAAAGCTACATGTGTGCATCATAAAAAGCATCTTAAGGATTATCCTGAATTAGCTCTTACTGATGATAATCTTGAAAGTCTTTGTGATCCTTGTCATAACGAAGAACATCCAGAGAAGCTTATCAAGAAAGAATCTAGCAAGAAATTTATTAACGAAGAACGGTGGGAATAAATATACCCCCCGGGTCAAAAAAATCAAAAAAATTTAGAATTCTCCGGACCGGATGAGGGTCAAGGCTCTGGAGATTTTAAGAGAAATCTCACATGTAGGGGGGTGGGTGAGTTGACGGAGTTAGAAAAGCTAAGAAAAAAAATAGAACGGGCCTTAAACAAGCAGATGAAAGAAAAGAAGCTAGACCAGCATGCTCACTACAAGGATTTGGCCAAGGACTACCTATCACTGTGGGATATTAAAAACAAATTGATTGAGGATATTGAAAAAAGAGGAGTCTCTGTATTTTGGGCAAATGGAGGAGGGCAACAAGGATACAAGAAAAATGAGAGTATTTCAGAACTGCTAAAGGTAAATAAACAAATGCTGTCCATCCTTTATGATCTTGGGATAAGAGCATCTGATTTGAAGGTAGTTGATGAAGATGAGGAGCTATAGATATCACGAATACATAGATGCCTGGATGGATGCAGTCGAGCATGGGAAGGTCCATGCTTGCGAAGAACAGAAGCTATTAATGGAGTTTGCCAGAGAGGTCCTCGATGATCCAAATGTCATAATAGATTCTGAAAAAATTTATGAAGCTGTTGAAGTGGTGGGAAAATACTTTCCATTCGGCCTATTGGATTTTCAAAGATTCTTTTTCGCCTTTGTATCTGGGATATTCTATAAAGACACAGGGGACCTGGTCTTTGATGAGTTCTTTGTTTATATGGGTAGAGGCGGCGGGAAAAATGGACTGATTTCTTGCACAAGCTTTTATTTACAGAGTGATAAGCATGGTATCAAAAATTATGATATTGATATTGTGGCCACCTCCGAAAAACAGGCAAAGACCAGTTTTGAAGAAGTATATCAGGTGATAGAGGATACACCGAAACTTCAAAAATTATTCCACAGGACAAAGGAAGAAATCACCTTCAGCAAGACAAACTCTACATTGAGATATTGTACTTCCAATGCCAGAACAAAAGATGGAGGACGACCCGGTGCCCTTATCTTTGATGAAGTGCATCAATATGAAAACTATGATAATATTGCAGTTCATATTGGAGGCCTTGGCAAAGTTGCCAACCCCAGGAGGTTTTATATAACCACCGACGGAAACGTTAGGGAATCGGTATTGGATGACCTCAAAGAAAAATCAAGAAGAATATTATTAGGGGAAGATCACCATAATGGATTCTTCCCTTTTATCTTTAAGATGGATTCAGTGGAAGAGGTAGACAATCCTGATTTGTGGGAAAAAGCAATCCCGAGGATAAACCATGACAGGACGCTGAAAAGAACAATCTTAAAAGAATACAATGATATGCATCAAAGCTCGGAGTTGAAAGTCGCTTTCCTTACAAAAAGGATGAACATCCCTACCCAGGATGAAGCTACAGCTGTGGCAAGTTGGGAGGAGATAAAAGCCACTAACCAACCTATTCCTGATCTAATAGGACTGGAGTGCATAGGGGCTGTTGATTTTGCGGATTTGAAAGACTTTTGTTCCGTAGGTCTGCTGTTTAAAAAAGGCGGGAAGCGGATCTTCATGCAGCATACCTTTATCCATGAGAAAAGTATAAAGTTTACCAAGTTCAATATAGACATTCAAGAGGCCGTCGATTTGGGGCTGGCTACCATCATAAAAGGAGCGCCCACGATACCGCCCAAAGTGGTGGTGGAGTGGTTTAAAGAAAAAGCCAGCATGTACCATATAAAAACCATTGTAGCCGATAGTTTTAGGTATGCGGCACTCAAGGAAACCTTTAACAATGAGGGCGCGCCTTTGGAAAGCATCCGCTCTGGAGAGATCAGTCATAGTAAACTCCATCCGCTTATAAGCCAATTATTTGCAAATGGGTTGTTGATATTTGGAGATGATAAGCTGATGCGATGGTATGTGAATAATACCTATGTTGAGACCAGGAGAAATGGCAACAAGGCATATTTAAAGATAGAACCTATCAAGAGAAAAACGGATGGGTTTTTCTGCTTTTTGCATGCCATGACAAAAGATGAGGATCTGGAAGAGGTCGGAGAATTTAGATCATACGGCGTTTATACGTATTAGAAGGATGGTGATGAAATGGGATTGTGGAGTTGGTTCTCAGGATTATTCAAAGACGATGGCACGCTGAAGCTTGATGTATGCGTTGGAGAAATTGCTGCGGAAGTATATTACAAAGAGTTGGCTGTACAGGCATGCGTAAATCTTATAGCCAACGCTGTATCGAGGAGCGAGTTCCTTACCTATGAAAAAGGGCAGAAAAAGAGGGGAGAAAACTACTATCTTTTCAATGTAGAGCCCAATCAAAACAAGTCATCCAGCAAGTTCTGGAGAGATGTGATACATAAATTGGTTTATGAAAATGAATGCCTGGTGATACAGCAAGACGGAAAATTCTACGTGGCAGATGAATTTACGTCTTTAAAGTACGCATTCAAGGAAAATATCTACAAGGACATTGTCATTGAGGGCTATCAATTGAGCAACACCTACCTGGAATCTCAGGTGTTCCACTTCGAACTCCATGACGAAAAGATCAAGACTGTAGTGGAGGGGCTTTATCAGTCCTACGGGAAGCTTATTGCTGCGAGTCAAAACTATTACAAAAAGAACAATGCAAAACGGGGTACATTAAAGATCCCAACGAGCTATCCTCAGACGGAACAGGCCCAAAATGATTTAACCGACCTGCTGTCTGCAAGATTTAAAAAATTCTTTGAGGCGACAGGTGGAGCTGTGCTGCCCCTGACCAATGGTCTGGAGTACGACGAGATAGGAAGCAAAACAAACAGCAAGACAGAGGGTGGATCTAAAGAGATTAGAGGTTTTATTGATGATATCTTTGATTTTGTGGCCATAGCTTTTCAAGTGCCTCCGCAGCTCCTAAAAGGGAATGTAGCGGATACCGATAAGGCCGTAAACAATTTCCTGACTTTCTGCATCAACCCTCTGGCAGAGCTGCTTGCCGATGAAATAAACAGAAAGCTCTATGGGAAAAAATCCTATCTGGAAAATACATACCTCAAAATAGACACCACAAGGATAAAGAGTGTGGATATTTCAGATGTGGCTGGCCCATTGGAAATTTTATTGAGGATTGGATCCTATTCAATTGATGATTGCCTTGAAGCCTTGGGCATGGAGCCGTTAAATACTGAGTGGAGCCGGGCCAGATGGATGACAAAGAACTATGAAAGAGCTGAAACAAGAGCGAAAGGAGGTGGGGAGAATGGAAATGCCTAAAATCCAAACAAGGCTAGAGGTAAGAGCTGAGGAAAATAGCGACGTAGCTGAATTATATCTATATGGAGTTATCCGGCAGGCTTATTGGTGGGAGGAGGAAGATGATTGCATATCTGCCAAGGGAGTAAAAAGAAGATTGGAGGCCTTAAAGGGGAAAGACATAAATGTCCATATCAATTCTGGCGGCGGAGATGTGTTTGAAAGTATTGCTATTTGCAATCTATTCAAGCAGCATGATGGAAATATTGATATATACATCGATTCAATGGCCGGAAGCGGAGCAAGTATTATTGCTACATCCGGAAAAAATGTGTATATGTTTACCAACAGCATGCAGATGATCCACAAGGCCTGGACTATCGTCTTGGGGAATGCCGACGAGCTAAGAAAAACTGCCGGGGATCTTGATAAGATAGACGCCGCTGTAAAGGCCAGCTATATGAGTAAGTTTGTAGGAACAGAAGAAGAATTAGAAAAGCTGATTGCAGATGAAACCTATCTAACTGCAGAGGAATGCCTGGCCTTTGGTTTATGCACAAAGATCATAGATGAAAAGAAGGAAGAAGAAGTTGTAGAAAACAGTATCAAAGATACATTGTTCAACAAATACAGGAAAGAAGTGAAAGCGGAAGTGGGAGAAGTAAAGCCCACTCTTTTTAATGCTTTTAAAAAACATAACGTAGGAGGTAACGAATAATGAAAAATAAAATTCTAAAAGATGGTATTGACTTACAGTTATTCACATCAAAGGGCATGAACAATTTGGATTTGCAGGCACAAAACGAACTGGAGCTGAAAGAAAAAATTAAGAATGCAATTGAAAATGGAGACAGTGAAGCATTCGCAGCTGTTCAAGTTGAATTGGCAAAAGGTATTGAAGCCAGGATATTGCAGGAAGCAAAGCAGGCAGCCAATGAAAATTTGAATGATCAATCTGTAATGGTAAAGAGAGGACTCAATCCTTTAACAACCAAAGAGAAAGCATACTACAACGAAGTTATAGGAGCTGGTGGATTTGCTGGTATTCAAACTCTATTACCACCCACAGTATTTGATAGAGTTTTCGAAGACTTAAGACAAAACCATCCATTACTTGCAGAAATTGAATTTGTAAACACAACAGGGGTAACAGAATGGATCACAAGAAATAATGATGCTGAAGCTGCATGGTGGGGCGCTTTGTGTGCTGAAATTACAAAGAAGCTTGAGGCAGCCTTTAAGAAGGAGAAAACAGCGCTCTATAAGTTAAGTGCATTTGTTCCAGTCTGCAAGGCAATGTTGGATTTAGGTCCTGAATGGCTAGATCGATTCGTAAGAGAATTGTTGATGGAATCTTTGGCCATAGCTTTAGAATTAGCTATTGTGGCAGGAACAGGAAAAGAGCAGCCAATCGGAATGATTAAAAACTTAAACGGCGCCGTTGTAGAAGGGGTATACCCTGACAAAGCGGCTGTAGCCTTGGATGATCTACAGCCAGTGACATTGGGGACACATGTTATGGCTCCATTAACGAAGAGTGGAAAGAGAGCAGTACCAAGCGTGCTATTAGTGGTAAATCCACTGGATTACTGGTCAAAAATATTCCCTGCTACAACATTTTTAAGTGCAACGGGTACCTATGTCCATGGTGTATTGCCAATCCCTGCAAAAGTAGTTCAATCTGTTGCAGTGCCAGAGGGTAAGATGATCGCAGGTATGGCTAAAGATTACTTCATGGGCGTAGGATCTACTCAAAAAATTGAGTATTCTGATCACTACAAATTCCTTGAAGATGAGAGAACTTATATTGCAAAGCAATACGCCAACGGAAAGCCAAAAGACAACGATTCATTCCTGGTGTTTGATATCAGCGGCATGACAACACCTACAGTATAGGAGGTAAGTTCATATGAAAGTGAAAGTAGTAAAGAAATTTAGAGATAAGCATACTACTCTCATTCATCAAAAAGACCAGGAGTTGGAAATCACTCAAGAGAGGTTTGAGGAAATTAACTCAACCTCTCTCGGTGTTTTTGTTGAAGAGATCCATGAAATAATTGAAGAGACACAAACTGAAGAAGAAAAACTATCAAGTGAAGAAATTCAGAAAGAGGAGAAGTCAATAGCTGAGGCAGAAGCTCCAGGAGAAAACGAAATTCCAAAAGTTGAAGAGACTGTAAAAACAACAGAGAATAAAAGGGAGAGATCCACTAAAAAGTAGGTGGTTAGATGTTGCAAGCAGTTAGAGATTATTTGAAAATAACCTGGGATGATGAAGATACGATGATACAGGATCTCATAACTAGGGGGAAAACTTATCTAAATGGCCTGGTCGGTGTGGAGCTTGATTTTGATGTAGAAGATGAGCCTAAATCTTTACTCTTAGATTATTGTAGATATGCCTATAACAATGCATTAGAGTACTTTGAAGACAATTTCAAAACACAGATTCTAAGACTACAACTTAAAAAGGCAGTTGATGCATATGTTGAAATCTAGAGAAGAAAAGACAAAAGAGCTTCTGACTGTTACAGATACCAAGATTGAGGTATGGGGTAGAGAAGAATTTAAAAATGAGCTAAAAGAGACAGCGTATCGAGACAAAAGTATAAAAACCATATGGGCAAAAGTAATACCTCAGACAGGAAAGCTGCAAAGCCAAGCTGCTGACACAAAGCTATCCAATGTGAGTCATAAAATCCTAGTCCGATACGGTGCTGGAAAAGATATTACCCAAGACATGCATTTTAAAGTTCGAGGAAATAGATTTGATATTAAGTATATCCTCAATCCATATTATGCAGATGAATGGCTTGAGATATTCTGTGAAGAAATCATCGAGTAGGTGATGTTGTGGCTGAGTCTTTTGATATCAAAGAGATGGATCAATTTTCTAAGGATATTCTAAAATTGGCAAAACAGAAAATGCCGAAAGAGGTTAAAAAGTTCCTTGTAAAAGAAGGTGCCAAGCTAAACAGAAAGGTTAAGAAAAAAGCCCAATCAAAGGTTAAGAAAAAGACGGGGAACTACGTAAAAGGCTTTAAAAAAGGACGGGTATATAAATACAATAGTGATGAGATGGCCATCCGAGTATATAACGGTGCGCCCCATGCCCACCTGATCGAGCATGGTCATGCAGTTGTCAGAGATGGAAAAGAGATTGGCTTTGCGAAGGGTAAAAAAGTCCTGGAAGAATCGGCAAAGGAGTTCGAAAACGAGTTTTATCAAGATATGGATAAATTAGTGGATGAAATGCTGGATAAAGGACTATAGGAAGGTGATAGGATGGTCACTTTAAAGGATATTGTAACGGCGGTGAATACCAAAATAGAGGAGAATTTTCCAGAGATAAAGATTGAAACGAGGGACATAACAGAAGGTTTTGACAGACCTTCTTTTTTTACGGATATTGATTATGCCCGTAAAGGGTCCTTTATGGACAGCGCTGTGGAAAGATCTATGACGGTGAGAATTCATTATTTCGCAAGAAATAGAAATGAACATCGTCTGGAGCTGCTGGATGTACAAGAAAAGCTGGAGGATATGTTTTTTCAGACCCTTGAAATTAATGAAAGGTTTATCGTGCACATCGATGAGACAAACGTTGAAAAGCTAGAGGGAGGAATCATAGAATTTAGCTTTGATATCAACTATATTGAAGAATTAGAAATTGAGGATCCGTCAGAGATGATGGAGGAAATGGATGTAAGTATAAGATGAAAGGGTGATAATGAATGCCTATAGGATTGCCTAAAATTGAGATTGTATTTAAGCAAAAAGCTGTATCAGCGGTCCAGAGAAGTGCTAAAGGCATTGTCGTATTGATCTTGAAGGATGACACAGGCAGCTTTGACCTAAAAGAATATAAAGCGATTAGCGAAATTGTAGCAGAAGACTGGACAGCGAGTAACCTAAAGTACATCAATGATGCTTTTCTTGGGACTTCAGCCAAGGTTATTGCAGTAAGCGTGCCCACCACAACTACAGATTTAATTGCCGATGCCGTTGGAAAATTGGCGAACAAGAAATTCAACTGGATTTGTGCACCCGGTGGATCGGCGACTGAACAACAAGCCCTTACTACATGGGTAAAAGGACAGAATACAAACAATGGAAAGACCTATAAAGCCCTGGTATTTAATGCGACGGTTACCGATGACATGCACATCGTGAACTTTACGAATACAAATGTGAAGCCAAAGGGTGCTGATGAAATCACCGGGGATAAATATCTTGCAAGGCTGGCAGGAATATTTGCAGGGCTACCCATGACCATGAGTGCTACCTATTATGTGCTGCAAGACCTGGAGAGCGTCACAGAGCCGGAGGATGTGGAAGCAGCCATTAATGATGGGGAGCTTGTGCTAATCAATGACGAGGAAGAAGTCAAAATTGCAAGGGCTGTGAACAGTCTCGTAACCCTCACAACGGATCGGACCGAGGATATGAAGAAGATCATTATCGTAGAGTCTATGGATATGATTCTGGAGGATATTCGAAGTACCTTTAAGGAGTTCTACGTAGGTAAGTACAAGAACAACTACGATAACCAGGTTCTCTTTATCAGTGCCATTAATTCATATTTCAAAACCCTTGCTGGAGAAGATATTTTAGATATCAACTATAGCAATAAAGCATTCGTGGACATAGAAACCCAGCGCAATGCATGGCTAAGTATCGGCAAGGTAGAAGCTGAGACATGGGATGAGTTAACGGTAAAAAACAACACCTTTAGGAGCAATGTATATCTTGGTGGAAACATTAAGATTTTAGATGCCATGGAAGACTTGAAGTTTAACATTACCATGTTATAGAAAGAGGTGAAATAGATGGCTAAATTAAAAGCAAACAGAGTGATCAATGGAACCTTCGGCAGTATTTGGGTCAATGGGGAGAAATGGGCAGAGGTCAAGTCCTTTGAATTAAAGGTCCAAGGACAATATGAGGATGTAAATTTCTGCGAAGAATTGGGAAAGCATCGAAAATACATGGGTTTTGAAGGCTCTGGAACCATAACACTTCAAAAGGTTTATGACAGAGGAGCCAAGCTGTTGGCAGAGGCCTTTAAATCTGGAGAGATGCCGGACGTAAAAATCGTTGGGAAGCTTGCTGATCCTGCCGCCTTTGGACATACCCGAGTTGAGGCTACAGAGGTTACATTTGATGAATTCACGCTCCTAAAATTTGAAAACAAAGCTTTAGGTGAAGAGGAATTGCCTTTCCAATTTGCCGACTATGATTTAATTGATGCTATCTAATAGAAAGGGGATTGCAAGATGAGCAAGAAAACGGATAAGATTAAGAAATTGACACTAACAGACTTGATCGCAAAGAAGGAGCAGAGGGATAAGGCAAAATTGGCCTTTAAGGATATTCATGTAGAAAGCCTTGGAGGGACGATTGTAGCCCAAAGACCCAGTGATGAGGTGATCCTAGAGACTATCGACTTGATGGGCAACAATGACAGCGCAAAGGAAATCGTGGCTGCATTTAAATATCTAATCTATACCAGCATTCCTATTCTAAAAGAACCATCACTCCAAGAGGCATATGAATGTGTTGAACCCGATGAAATTGTCATGAAATTGTTTGATATTGGAGAGGTACTAGAAGTAGGGGCGGCTATCTTGGAGATGGCAGGGGTAAAGGATATTGGTGAAACTCTAAAAAACTAATTGAGACAGATTGGGAGTTTGAGATGTATGCTTTCTATCTTCCAAGGGGACACGACTTGGATAAACTCATGAATCTGTCCTATATAGAAAAGATCATGTATAAGAAGTCCATGGAGAAGTTTTACAAGGACGAGGCTGAAAAATATGGAGCCATATTTGGAAAGGGTGACGGAAATTAAAGGTTGCCCTTTTTTATTTTTATAAAGAAAGTGAGGTGAGAAAATGGCAAAGAAGGTCATACAGACGATTCTAAACCTAAAGGATCAATTCAGTAATAAGATCGATAAATCAACCAAGAACATCAAGCAGATGCAAAGGCAAGTGAAGCATGTTGACAATCAAATAAAAAGCTTCAAAAACAATGCTGTCGGTAGTTTTGGCGCCGTGGCAAAGTCTATAGGTGGGCTTGCGGTTGGATTTGCAGGGCTAAAAGGCATAGGAGATACCATTGGTACAGCCTTTACTGAAGCTACAAATATGGAAGGTTTTCGCACACAGTTAGAGACAGCCACAAAGGACGCTAAAAAAGCAGGGCAAATTATGTCATGGTCTGTTAAACTTGCAAATAAAACGCCTTTTGAGACTGGTCAAATGGTTGAAGCCAGCGCAAAACTTGAAGCAATGGGGCTGGCGGCGCAAAAGTATTTACCCCTAATTGGTGATATGGCAGGAGCTACTAATAAAGACTTGATCCAGGCAACCGAGGCAATCATTGATGCGCAGACTGGTGAGTTAGAACGGTTAATTTTAGCCGCTTAGGAGAGTAATCTTCTATGAAACAACCCTCAAATTCGGTGAAACTCTTATTAATAAGACAATACCGAGCCAAGCCTATTTTATTGGAAGGTGTAACGACTAGACGGGGGTCATCCAAATGGGATGAAGGTATAGTCTGAACTCATAGGCGACTATGAGAGGATGGCAGAAATGACCATCCCACACTGTAAACAGTGGGGTAACAGATTGTAAAAGAATTTGGCATTAAGAAAGCTGACATTGTGGAGTATGCCTATAAAAAGATGGGCAAGATCCAAGTCGTAAACAATAAGGGCCAAATCACGAACCAAGAAAAGTTCAATGAGGCATTGATGAGGCTAATGGATGAGAAGTTCAAGGGTGGCATGGAGAAAATGGCTAGCAACACCAAGGGGCTTTGGTCTACAATTACAGGGGTTACTAAATCAGCCTTGGCGAATATCATTGGAGCTACAGACGAAGGTACGATAAAGCAAGGAAGTGCCATGGATATGCTAAAGGGCAGGATCAAGGCTGTAGCTGATACCCTTGTCAGATGGCAGGAAAGCGGCGTTTTTGATAAGATCAGCGTCAAACTGACAAAGGGAATCAACCGAATTATTACAGGGTTTGTTGGTATAAAAAGCAGAATACAGGCCGTCATTGACTTTATCCATAGCCAATATGGCTTTATTGACTTCAAAGCCATTTTTCTGACTGGTTTTGGTGCTGCTATAGAAATGCTAAAGTTTTTAGTCAAACTCATTGATGGGATAGCAGCTCATGTAAAGCGGAATTGGGGAATCTATGAGCCAATCATTGCCGGAGCTATAGGCTTATTTATCGCATTCAAAGCCAAGGCATTGGCAGTGAGTGCAGGAATATACGCCATTGGAAAAGCCATGCAAGTATTCAACTTTATAAACAAGATCGTAGGCATGATGAATCCATGGTCATTGGCCCTTATGGCTATCATTGCAATAGGGGTATTGGTGTGGAGGAATTGGGATACCATCAAAGCCAAGGCATTGGAACTGTATACGAATGTAACCGATACATTTACCAGGATTAAAGAGACAATTGTGGGCGCTTTCACTTCTGTAGGCAGCAGTATCAAAGATGTCATCAATGATATGATTGACAGATTGAATGGACTTATTGAAGGATTCAACGGACTTGCATCCTTTAAGGCTCCCGGTTGGCTTGGAGGTAAAACGATAGGGGTTAAAATACCTAAGATTCCAAAACTCGCCATGGGTACGCCATATTTTAAGGGTGGTTTAGCCCAAACCGATGAACGAGGTGGAGAGATCAAGAGATACCCAAGCGGAACGACGATTATTCCAGCCGATAAAAGCGAGAAGATCATCGATAATGCTTCTGGAGGCATAAGCTTGCAGATCATCATACAAGGCAATGTAATTGGTAATGAAGAATATGCAAATTACTTGGCGAATTTCATTATTAGGAAAATAAAAGCAGCCTTAGGTAATAGGTAGGTGATGAGAAATGGACATTGTATTTTCTGCCAATAATTTTGAAGAATCTATTAAACTTCCTGTGGTACCCCCTAGCTTAGAAATAAGTTCACCGAGGAAGAATGAGGAGTTTGAGACAATACAGATGGGGACCATAAATTTATTAGGATTAAAAGGGTTGAGGACGTTGTCTATTCAATCCTTTTTTCCTATGAAGAACTATCCATTCGTTAAGGACAAAAGGAACGGATGGGACTATGTGAATTTCTTAAATAAGTGGTCTGATAAAAGGGTGCCTATTCGAATTATCATCACGGATAAAGCAGGAAAAGAAGTGTTGAATATGCCATGCACAGTGGAGAATTTCACCTATGGGCTGGATCGAATAGGAGACATTCAATACACCTTAGAAATTAAAGAATTTCGATTTGTTGAGGTGAAATAAATGGCCCATCAATTATTCGTATATAAAAACAATCAGCCTAAGGATATCACTGAGCTGGTGGGTAATCTATCCTGGTCAAGTAATATCGATAGCTTAGGTGTTGAGCTTGGATTTGATTATGCCTATAACGACAGCCAGTATTTTCAAAACTCAGATATACTGACGCTGGGGGATCATATCATTCTAGCCAACGACATGAAAGAACTTCATCGATTTGTCATTGTCAGTCAAGAGCCAAATGAAAGGTTTGGAAAGAAGTTCACATGTTTTGATTATGCATGGTACTTGAATAAAAATGAAACGGTGATTCAGTTCAATAAAATTAGTGCCAGTGATGCCATAAAAAAGCTGCTGGATCGATTTGAAATCAAACATAGCATTGCCAAAATAGCCACTTCAATCACGAAGATATATAAGGATCAGCCAATCAGCGATATCCTAAAGGATATTTTAGAGCAGGTAACCAATGAGACAGGGCTTAAGTACCGAATGGAAATGAGAATTGATACCTTACATATTGAGAAGCAGTTGGATTTACTTATTAATCCTATGGCACGATTGAGCAGCAATACGGCCCCCTTTCCTGTAACATCTGCAATTAGTAGGCCAAGCAGAAAAACGAGCATAGAAGAGATGAAAAACAAGGTTATCGTGGTATCCGATGAGGAAAAATCAACGAAAATCCTTGCATCCATACAGGATGATGTCAATATTGGGAAGTATGGGAGCATGCAGGAAGTCATCATCGTTGACAAAAAGAACGAGGCCCAAGCCAGAAATATTGCGAAAAACAATCTTTCTGAGTTGAATCGAGTACAAGAAGACGTAAGCTTAGAGTTGCTTGGGCATGATGAAATCCGGGCAGGAAGAATTTTAGAATTTAATGAAACGACAACTGGAATCGTTGGGAGATATGTGATCAAATCAGACAATCACACAGTAAGCAACGGTATTCATAAGGTTAGTGTTACGTTAGGGGTGGAGTAATGGAGAGTTGGGATGTAGAATTTGCTGGAATGTTCAAAGACAGAGATAACAAGGGTTATTCGGGCCCTCAGGTTGGGGTCGTACTTTCACCGCCGCCCAATACACGGGTGAGACTTGGAGATGAGATCATCTTAACCATGGATCATCTGATTATTGCAGCTCATGTACTGAGCGGATATAAACGGGAATTTTCAAGCACCAGCAGCGGTGACATTGTGACGAAAACACCACCGCCGGAAACGTACGATACCTATACAGTCCTGGAGTCGCTGGATCATGAGGGCGAGATAACGTTGAAGGATACATTAAAGATCGGGGACCAGGTAATTTTGATTCCTGCATCCACGGATCAAACCTACTTTTTAATAGATAAGGTGGGATAGAATGGCTATATTTCCAAAGTTTAATATAGATACAAGCAATACTCTGCCAAGTGACAGCAACGTAAAAGAGCTAGGTAGAGTATTTTTATTTGACTTCAACGAAAAGAAATACGTTCTTAACGATGGAAAGATGGTTGAAGCTACCTATGAACAAAAAATCATGATGTGGGTGGAGCAACTTATCCGAACAGAGCTTGAAAAATTTGAGATATATAAAGATACAGATTTCGGCCTTGAGATCATTAAGTTTATAGGCCGCAGGGATATTCCTGTGGGGGTGATTAATTCAGAGGTTAAGAGGCAGATATCCGAAAAAATTATCATGCATCCCCATATCGAACGCATTGAGAATTTTACCACTGAAAGAAACAGCAATCAGATTATCATTAGCTTTGACGTATTGTTGATCAATGGAAATTCGCTGCCAATGGAGGTGACAATGAATGTTTGAAGATAAAACACGGGATAACATCCATGATGAGCTCCTGGCAAACATCGATGATTCATATGACAAGACCCAAGGCTATCCCATATGGGACATATTGAGGTCCTTTGCGATTGAGGGAGAAAAGATATATCAAAATATGAATCTATTGGCAGAGAAAGTTGACGTGGATAAATTAACCGGTAGTGAGCTGGAGAGGTTTGTCTCCCAACGAAAAGGAATCACCCGAAAGCAAGCTACCAAGGCGAAGGGTCAATTAATGATAAACGGTAATGGGACGATTAACATTGGTGATTTATTTGAGACTCCAAGCGGTATTCAGTTCAGAGCCATAGAAACCAAGACGATTTTAAATACTGGAGTCGTAAATATTGAGGCCCTGGTGGCCGGAGACGTTGGGAATGTGCCAGCAAATCAAATCATCCAAATGCCTGTAACCTTATCGGGGATTACCTCTGTCAACAATACAGGGGCTACCCATGACGGCTATGAGGCCGAGACAGATACCAGCCTTAGGGAGCGGTATTACCTGGCCCTTAAAACTCCTGCTACCAGTGGGAACAAATGGCACTATTTGCAATGGGCGAAAGAAATTGCAGGGGTTGGAGATGCCAAGGTGTTTCCACTAGAGCGAGGAGATAATACCGTGGAGATCGTCATCATTGACAGCAACAAGCAACCGACAAGTGAAAGTCTCATCGAGGCAGTTCAGAATTATATAGACCCAGGATCATTGGGTAAAGGTGAAGGAGCTGCGCCTATAGGGGCCTATTGCTATGCGATTTCAGCAATAGAAAAGCCCATTAATATTAGCCTGTCGGTTACGCTGCTTTCCGGCTATGGATTGGAAGAGGTACAGACGAATATCGAAAATGCCGTGGATGGATATCTTAAAGAGATTGCCTTCAAAAGAGATTTCATATCCTATGCAAAGCTTGGGAGCGTGATCCTGGATAGTGAAGGGGTTGAGGATTACAGTGATTTGGTTGTGAATGGACAGTCGGATAACATTCCAATAGGAGTCAAGGAAGTTGCCATATTAGGTGGTGTTACCATTGTCTAGGAATGAACTAATTAAACATTTGCACAAAATTGTGCGTCAGGATCCTGTGGTAAATGAGATCATGAAGTCAGCTGGAGAGGATTTTGATTCTATCGATAGCACTTTAGAAGATTTATACAAGCAGTATTTTATTGATACGGCAACCTGGGGCCTTGATATATGGGAAAAACAACTGGGCATTAAGATTGATTACAGCAGATCCTTAGCCAATAGGAGAAGCTTGATCAAGGCAAAGCTCCGGGGAGAGGGCAAGATCGATGCCGAAAAAATAAAAAGTGTAGTCGATGCATGGACCAATGGGAATGTAGATGTGGAGCTCTCCAGTGGCAAGATCAAGGTGACATTTAACGATGTGTTAGGGATCCCTGACGAAATAGAAGTGGTAAAGGCAACGCTAGAAGATATCAAGCCTGCCCATTTAGCCCTACTTTTCTATTTTATTTATCTAACATGGGATCAATTCGATGCATACAACAAGACCTGGGATGAGTGGGATGCATTGAATTTGACATGGGATCAAAGAGAAACTTATCAGGAATAGAGGTGGTTAAATGCCAAGTCAAAATAAGACTCAATATGTAGGGTTAAACCAGTGGCAGGGTAACGAGTATCCAATGAGAGAGGATTATAATGAGGATAACCGAAAAACAGAAGCTAAGATCAAAGAAAATGCAGACTCTATCAGTGCGCTTCGAGAAGATTTCGATTCTGAGGTTGTAGAAAGGCCTGGTCCAGCGACTATAATCCTTAATACCTGGGACAAACGAGTACAGGCCATCATGGCAAAGATAGCCAGTGGCTTGAATTTTGAATTGAATGGGAATATGGTGGTGAACCTTTTAGGTAGGGATGGGGATTGTGAGGATATAAGTAAATGGGCAGTGGCTAATGCAACTAGAGCCTTGACTAGTGGAAGTAAGGTGTTCGGCACTTATGGTATTGAGGTAACCAGTGCCACAGCGAGCGCCACAGCTATTAGAGCGGCGTCACCATTTCAAATAAGTAATTCTAAATATTACTTCCTAAGTGCGTATGCAAAGAATGTAAATTATACTTCATTAGATTTATATGCTACTAAAGGTAGTGCAACGTCAACAGGAATAAAAAATGTTGGTTTCCAGTTAAGTACGACTGATTTTAAAAGGGCCGGATTAAAGTTATCACCTACAGATCTAGGAACAGAAACTTCAATTTATCCGTATATTCATGGAATCCCTGGTGCCATAGGTAACAAGCATATCATAGATGGCGTTATGTTAATTGAAATAACCGCAGACGAATACAACAATATGACGGTAGATCAACTATTAGAGAAATACCCTTACGTCAATTCTGCCCAACCAACGCTGAACCCTGTAATTGATATAGCAGGGAAAAATTTGATAGATATAAATGATATTCAGAATGGCGGGATAAGTACAGCAAATGGGGTAGAATTTAGTGATAGCACTTACGTACGTGGTCGTAGCTTTATTCCAGTAAAGCCTAATACTCAATATATAAAGAGCATCAACTCTGCTTATCGTTTTCCTGCTATATTTTACTATGACAAAGATAGAAACTATATAGGGTATTCGGTAGTAAGTGACCAAGTTTTTACAACACCGCAAAATTGCAGGCTTATACGCTACTGGGTGTCAAGATTAGATTCTGCCACCATAGACTTAACGGAGTTTAAATTAAATGCAAATCTTCAAATTGAAGAAGGAACAACCGCCACGACATACGAACCATTCCGAGGGACTAAGACAATCGTCCCCACGATGCTAGGGAAAATAGGCAGCTACGTTGACAAATTGAAGTATGAAAATGGTGTATTTAAGAAGATCAAGAAAGTCGAAAAATTGATTTTAGATGGTAGTCTTACATGGTCGTTCAGTGCTGATTATGCTGGATTTAAGCGAGTATCGATACCAAATACATTTAACTTATTCGATAATAATTTATTGATTACTAAGTATAACGGAGCGATTCTACTTGGTTTTACTTCGACATGGGATAAAGCTGATATGCACGGGTATGGGTCTTACTTAAATATTACCGTAGCAGACACAGACACAGGCTGGGGCGAATCTTATACCCCTACAGCCGACGAGATAAAGGCGTTTTTCATGGGTTGGAAGATGTATGATAGTGCAGCTAATCCTAATGGTACCGTACCGTATAACGGCACAGGTACAAAGGCATGGGCTTACAGAAGAGAATCAGATGGTGCATTAACAGGAGGAACCACTACTTTACCAACTACGCAAGCCCCTATAAATAATTATTGGCAACCTTACACCCTATACTACGCCCTAGCCCAACCAGTGGAAGAAATAATTAACATTCCTTCTATCTGTGAATTGCCGACGCTTTCAGAAGGTATTAACACGATAGCTGTATCTAGTGGGTTGGTGTATGAAAAAGTAAATCCTGCTTTAAATTCTGGATATTACCATATTAATTATGCAGGTTTATCTTCCCAGCTTAAAAATAAACCTAAAAATATATTAAAGGTTATTCGAGTAAAAGATGGAGTAATGACCGATGATACCCAAAATTGGATATTTCTATATGTATCCACGGCATATGGGGGAGTAGTAAGGTGCTATATTACACAAACAACCTATGATTCTTTAGATAGAGTCGGTGCAGAATACTGGGTACTATACGAAGTCCTACCCGAAGAATATAATTGCCAACTATTCGAAGGCACAGGCACACACGCCGAGAACCTTAGAACCGCCCACGAAATGGCACAGGAGACTGTTAAAAACCTACAGAAACAGGCTGTAAGGCAGATAGGGGACATACCTGCTATTGTTAAAAATATGAAGCATAAAGGGGCTAGAGTGAAATTATCTAGCAACCAAAGTATTCCGAATGATACGCTAACTATTCTATCGTTTGCTAGTGAAGGCTATGATACAAATGATTTTTGGAATATCTACAGCCCTACAAAACTTGTGATACCGCAAGGCGTATCAAAAATACGGGTGTCTGCTTGCGTTGTATGGGCAACAAGTACCGCAGGTTATAGATTATTAAGAGTATTAAAAAATGGTGTGTCTTTTGAAGGTATGCCATATAGTCAGTTTGGACCGTCTACAGATGTCGGAGATGTAAGACAAAATGTTGTTTCATCCATAGTAGACGTGGTAGCGGGTGATTATTTCGAAGTGCAAGTAAGACAAAGGTCTGGCGGGGCATTAAACGTGCTGAGTGATAGCGCCACGTGGTTTTCATTGGAGGTGACCGAATGATAAAACTAGAAATCACAAAAGAAGTAAATTCAAGTAAGTTAATGGACGAATTATTAGCACAAGGCTTGATCAATCCACTTTGTGAAGATGGGACCAGTACAATACGAGATAATAGTGTATTTATAGATGATGAGGAAAATATAGAAGCAGTACAACAGATCATAGATGCCCATGATCCTACACCATTACCTCAACCACTATCTGAGATAGAGCAATTAAAACTAGAGAAAAATATACTTGCTCAAAGTATATATGATTTGACAACAATCATAGAAGCAATCTTACTAGGGGGTATTGAATAATGACAAAAGAAGAGATGCTTCAAAAGCTTGCAGAAATTAAAAATAAAGCAAAGGAGATGATGGAGAATGGCAGCTCTACTGGAAATGTTGAAGAAAATTAGAGATGCAGTAGCGAAACTATTTACAGAATAGTTGTGACATAGACACCTGAGGGTGTTATTTTTATGTCTGAAAGGAGAGAGGAACCATGTCGACGATTATTATAGATCCTGGTCATGGCGGAGCAGATCCAGGAGGAGGCACAAACCAATACTGGAAAGAAAAAGATTTAGTATTACAGATATCACAGTATCAGGAGCGAAGATTCAAAGAACTAGGCATATCCGTCAGCCTCACAAGAGCAACAGATATCACCCTTACATCCGGACAGAGAACCAACCTTGTAAAAGCGTCAGGGGCAAAGTACTGTATCTCAAACCATATTAATGCTGGAGGCGGCGAAGGAGCAGAGACTATTTACAGTATTTATGGGGACGGAAAATTGGCGAATGGGATTTTAGATGCCATTGCTGCAGCTGGCCAGAAAAAGAGAAGGGTATTTACCAGAACCCTTCCTTCTAACCCGTCAAAGGATTATTATTTCATGCACCGAGAGACAGGCAACGTACAAACAGTAATTGTGGAGTATGGCTTCGCTGACAATGCGAATGATACACAACGGTTACTGGAGCATTGGCAAGAGTATGCAGAGGCCGTTGTAAAAGCTTTCTGTCAGCATATAGGGCATCCATATAAGGCACCTCAAAAGGAGAAAACGGCCTTAGAAAAGGCACTCGATGTTTTTATCCAGGAAGGAATCACCACAACACCCGACTATTGGTTACAAAATGCGGTGCCAGGTGAAGTTGTTAAAGGAGAATATGCAGCAATCATGATCGAAAAAGCGGCAGCAAGGATCAATCAATTAAGAAAGTAGGTGCTATATGGACCCTATACAGCAGCAAATATTAGAAAGACTGGTGAGGCTAGAAACCAAAATTGATGGCTATAACAGTGTGAGAGAAAAGCTTGAACAGACCCATAGTACAGCGATTCAAAATGAAAAAGATATTGCGGAGATTAAGGATAATCAAAAATGGCTCTGGCGGACAATCGCTGGAGCTATTATTGTGGGGCTAATCGCCGCATTAATACAATATAAATAGGAGGAGATAACATGCAAGAGTTAAATAATGTCATTATCATTTTACAGGAAGTACTTAAGAATCCATGGATGCTTATGTTTGCAGCTCTTTGGGTGTTGGGGTATATGTTGAAGGAGCATACAACCTTAAATAATAAGATCATCCCATGGGTGATATGGGTTGCAGCTGGGACCCTTGGGTGGGTCTTGATCGAGGCATCCATTGCAGGAGCAATCATCGGATTCGTGATAGGCTGGATCATCATAGGGTTTTATGAACACATCAAGAATACATTCGAGATATTCAAGAAAGATAATGCCGGGGCTTAGTGCTCCGGCTTTTTTTATTTTTTGACTTCTTTTACCACAGAAACTAAATCACCTATATCACAATTTAAATATGTGGCTATTTTTTCCAATGTCTTCAATGTCAAGTATTCGTTTTTATTGATCTTAGAGATGGTTGCCCACGCAATACCTAGATCATTTTCTAAATCTTGCAATTGTCTATCGTTTTTAACGAGCTGTATTTTAAGTCCTTTATATGATATTGACATAATAGCTAAACCCCCTTTATAACTACTATACATGAATATTATTCCGTATTCAAATAGAGATAACCTTTAAAAAAATGAAGAAAATTTTGTAGTGGACATGCAATAATCTAAAATTGGCAGCATAAGTTAGAAGTAAGTTAACCTATAAGTCAGATAGAAGTCAATAACTTACAAAAGAATAGCTATATTACTATGCTAGAGATACTTTTTGAGGAAAGTATAAGCGGAGCGGAACGAAGTGGAGCGAAGCAGGGGGATGGTAAAGGGGGTGAGCCAAACCAAAAACAGGAAGACGAGAGGGAAGATAGAATAAAGTGAAAATGTTGGAGGTGGTTAGGTGTTCACACTGACAATCGGTAGTATAGGTTTGGGATTAGGGTATTTGATGTTTTCTGGAATGGAATACGCTAACTGGAAAACTCTGTTTAAAAATTGTGGCTTGTACAAAGATGAGATGTATCCAAAATTGCAAGAGAAAAAAAGAACGCTCTATGGATACTGTTTGCGCTTTACGCTACCTCTAGGACTCGGTTGCGACGATTTCTTAAGGAAGCAGCAGGCCATAGAGCAATACTTGAATAGAAAAATTGATATCAAATATTCGAATAAGAATATTCTTATTGAAGTATATGAGACAGAATTAGAAATATGTGAATTTAAAGCGACTGAGACAAGAGGACCTGTAGATCTCGTAATTGGATATACCCACGGTGGGAAGTTATTAAAAATAGATCTAGCAGATGGCGCACCTCATGTATTAATAGCTGGGGAAACTGGAAGCGGAAAAAGTACTGTGCTGCGTAGCATTATCACAAACCTCATATTGACAAAGAAAAGAAGAGATATAAAGTTACACCTCATCGATTTGAAGAAGGGGGCAGAGTTTGGGATATTTCGAAAGTGCGGCATGGTAGAGAACTTCGCCAGGGATCGAGGAGAAGCAGAGAAACTACTGCATAAATTATCATGTGAAGTTGATCGAAGGTATGATTTATTCTTCAAGAACGATGTAGTAGACATTAAAGAATACAATCAGCGATTTAAAAATAAGAAGCTAGATTACCAGATAGTCTTCGTAGATGAATTTGCGGACCTTAGAAGAGAAAAGGAAAGTCAAAATATCTTATTAGAGTTGGCATCAAAAGCGCGGGCATGTGGCATTCATTTAGTAGTTTCAACCCAGCGGCCTAGCGCAAAGATAATTGACGGAGATATCCGAGCCAATATTCCAATTATTGTTGGACTAAAAACAGCTACCGAAATCAATAGTCGGATCATCATTGAAGAGAATGGGTTAGAGAAGTTAAGAGGGAAAGGACATGGATTTCTTAAGGCTGGTAAGCTGAAAGAGTTTCAGTCTATGAATCTTACGCCAGAGAGAGCCCGGGATTTACTAAAGTCTTTTTATGTTGAGCAGAATCAGGAACACATTGAAAAGGATGATATCAGCGGAGAAGTAAAAGACTTTTCATTCTTAGAGGTGATTAAATGATTACTTCAAGGGATTTAAGTGTTATAGATGCTATAGAAAAATATAAGATCATGCGTACAAGCACAATAGCAAAACTATACTTTCCATCTTTGTTGATGGCTCAAAAAAGATTGAAAACCATGGTCGAGAATAAAGAGGTAAAAAGGATGCGGGATCTAACGACAAAAGAGTACTGCTACTATATCAGGAAGCCTAAGCAGTGGCGGCATAGCCTATTGACAACAGATTTCTATGCAGCTGCTAGTGAACTTATAGACATTGTGAGCTTTCAAAGTGAAGTTACAATCGAGCATCTTAGGTGTGATGGATTGATCGCTTATAGGCATAGAGGGAAAGGTTATGTGGCCTTTCTGGAGGTGCAGATATCAAACACACCTCTTGATGTGGAGAAGTACAAGAAACTACTATACAGTGGAGCCTATAAACAGTATTTTGGAGGAGTGTTTCCTAGGATCATAGCTGTGACAAATCGAAACATACCCCAAATAAATGACCTAACGATTATCCAGGTCAAAGAGGATCTTAGTAATATCGAGGATATATTAAGAAAATAAGGGGGAAGATCCATGAAAGGTAAATTTATAATTACTATGACAGTGGCAGCAATGTTGGCCATGAATAGCGCAGCATATGGTGCAGATCAGGATGTGGTAGGTAAGCTCTGGAAGGAAACACAGATAGAGTATGCAGAAAAGAAAATAGATGAATACATGAGCAGCGGATGGGATCTATTGGGTTGGAGAGGAGAGAAAATATATTTTCAGCTCAGGGATGACTATTCTCGAGGCAGTATTATAAAGCAAATAGAATTTGAAATGCAGACTGCTGGGAAGCAATTCCGCATGATCGAAAAGAATTATAAAGACAATGATTTAATCTATGATGCATTCTTATTGACTTGCCTCGGTGGAAAGACGATATCTAAATACTTCAAGGTTGGTAAAGTTACACGCGCTAAAAATAAGGCTCAGGTGGTTAAAAACTTTAAGAAATCTAAAGGTGAAATAATTAAAAAGGTTATAAGTGGATTGAAATAAATGTCATAATAAAAGCCTAGCTATAAAACGTTAGGCTTTTATTATGTTCTCTATAAAGCTATTTTACAATCAAACTGTCGAATTTTGTCCCGATATTTCGGTGTAAATTTTTAAAGAATTTTGGTATTATCTAGATAAATAAAAATGTTGGGAGGATTTACATATGGAGATTATGCCATTAAAAGATATTATTTTCGCCATGGTGCCAGAGGTAATTTTTGCGATTGCTTTTCCGCTTGTTTTATTTGAAGGCAAAGAAATAAAAAAAATGTTCTCCATAAAGATGGCATTGAAGTTGATTATCTCTATAGCATTTATAACCTACACAGCTTTCAAAATCAGAACAATCACAAGCAATATTGTTTATATTAATCTTTCTAGTACATTTACAATAGCCCTGGTCTATGGATTTCTTGGTTTCAATATAAGGAGATCGTTATTTTCTGCCGGAATTACTATGATGCTCGTTATGGTTTTAGAGACATTTGTGGTCCCAGCTTTCACATTAATATTTAAGGAAGGCGTGCAACAAAACGGAATTTTATACTATCGGCTCCAGCTGTCAATTATTAATAGAACTATTTCATTCCTGATCATATGTTTTCTTTATCTAAAAGATATTAGGCTCAAGAGGAATGTGTTCTTTAGAAAAAAATGGGACGACCTTACCCCTGGATCTAAATATACGGCTTTCACTTTGATAACATTTCTACTATGCTCGTTGTTTATTAATACTAGATTTTCGGATATATACATTCGCCAAAAAGACTTCCAGAGCATCACCTTCACAGAAATGGATTTATTAATACTTTTTATAATCGTTATATATTTTTTATACTCCAATGTAAGTCTTTTACGTAGGACACTGAACTATGAGACTTTCATGGAGCTTTATGACAAGGAGCCAATAGACTTACATAAAGAAATGCTGTTGGTCAGCAGTAATGAAGAGATAGAAGAATATTACAATCAAATCATTGCTGAAAAACTCAAAAGGAAGGGAGTGAAGGAGGATGAAAAAGAACATAGCAGGTAAATTATTAGCTCATTTTTTTACTTTTTCGGCTATCGTTTTATTTGTAAGCGCATTAGCATCAAAAGCAGCTGAAGCATGTTTATCTGGATTATATCAAGAAGAAATGCCTGAGGAATTACTGTAGAGAGAGAGGGGATTTTTCCCTTTTCTCTAAAAAGAAGGTGATAAAACAAGATGATCTACATAGTTGATGATAACTTTCAATTTGCTGAAATTACAAAAGAATATCTCGAAAGTATATATAAAAATATCACAATAAAGGCATTTTATAATCCTAGAGTGGTACTTAAGAATGTGTTTATAGATAGACCAGAATTAATAATAACAGATAAAGGGCTTCCAATTGTTGATGGGATCGCATTATTGGAAAACATCAACCAAGTTTACAGACCTAAAGCCATCATGGTAAGCAGTATGGCAAATAATATTATGAGTGATCTAGTCGATGAGTACATGGTTAAACCTTGCGATTATAAGATCTTGGTCATGATCATTGACAAACTCCTTAAAATTGAAGTAGAAAATGAGATAACAATATCTGAACAAACTATCAATCATATACTTCAAAATCTAAAAGGTACTTTTGCAGACAGATTGCTGATAAAGCAAATTCTATATGCATATAAAGATATTAAGGATTTGAGTATAACTCAAGTGTATGATTATATGTCTGAGATTAATGGCAAAAGCCCATATGCAATCAAAGAACAGATTTCAAAAATAAGAAAAATGAATTTTAGCATAGTCAAAATAAACTCAATTGAAAGATCTGGTAATAAAGAATTTTTAGATAGCATTTTCAATTTATACTGTGGTAAGGAGGCATGGTAGGTGCAATGGGGAATGTAAAACTTTCAGATTATCTTCCTGAGAAATATAGGGGTGGGTATTCAGATGAATCGATAGAGCGAATTATTCAATTCGGCAAAGTGACAAGTTTTGAGAAGATAAAGTGGGTTGGAATCTCCGTTCTTCTGACCATTCCGATACATACATGGGATTTAACTTTAGCATTTGTATTTACTTATATGTTACTGAGAAGATGCTTTGGTGGGTTCCATTTTCAAAATAAAAATCTATGTTTTGCTGTTACAGTTGGCTTTACAGTTTTATTTAGTTTCTTGTCTGCTAAGATTCAACTGGACACCATAAATATTATATTAATTTATGTATTCGCCTTTGCCACTATAAAAACGCAGGGCGTAGTGGCGAACCCCAAGCGACCTATCAAGCCATCACTGGAGGCAAAACTTCTTAGACACGGGAAAGTTACAATCCTATTAATTATGATAATCCAGATCGTACTATATCGATATGGACGGATCGATGTTAGCAATGCAATACTGTTTGGAATTATTGCAGCTTTTGCCAATCTTTATATCAAAAACGAATAAGAAGCCGTTACCTGGAAGCGGCGGCCTCTTATTTGCAAACAACGACTAAATATATGGTAGTTGTTATATACAGTATATCAGTATATGCGGCCACCTGCAAGAAGATAAAAGGGGGGTGGAAGTAAATATGTCGAAAGAATTATACAACGATTTATTGACAAAACTCTTTAGTGATCAAGAGTATAAGAGATTATTTGACGCAAAGGCTGACGCTCAAAATTTACT
This sequence comes from Anaerosolibacter carboniphilus, assembly GCF_014205875.1. Taxonomy (GTDB): domain Bacteria; phylum Bacillota; class Clostridia; order Peptostreptococcales; family Thermotaleaceae; genus Anaerosolibacter; species Anaerosolibacter carboniphilus. The sequence continues at coordinate 162,970 of NZ_JACHEN010000004.1, read as the reverse complement.
TTTAGAAAAAATTGCAAATACTACTTCTAAAATAGATGAAAAAGATATTAGTAAATTGATAGATGCTGTTGAGAATCTTGAAAAATATAAATGCGCTTTTGTACATGATAGCTTTTATCAGATAGCAAACATAATAACTTTCGATATTTGATTATGTAATCTTACAATAAAAAACCTACCTAATTTCTTAGGTAGGTTTTTGTTAGGTTTTTGACCTTTTTAAATTGGTGCCGAAGGAGGGACTTGAACCCTCACGGGTGTTACCCCGCCGGATTTTGAGTCCGGTGCGTCTGCCATTCCACCACTTCGGCGCGTTACAAGTATTATATTACCATATAGAAATATAGAATGCAAGCACTTTTTTAATAGACATAATTATCTAAATATATTGATGTGCGCAGAACATTATGGTAAACTAAAGTGAACAAAATTTGATGTGGTGGTGAATAAAATGGATCCAGTTACCCATGGTGTTATCGGGTTAGCTATTTCAGCTTTTAGCGGAAACCCGGTAGCCCTAAGCAATCCAGTAAGCTTGGGTTGCGCCATCGGAGCCATGGCTCCTGATATTGATGTTATTGGAAAAGTTTGGGGAGATTATGTTTATTTAAAACACCATAGAGGAATCTCCCATTCGATACCAGCCTTAGTTGGATTAGCTGCAATCATTACTGGGGGATTATCTTTCTTCTATTACGATTTTCCAACCTTACAAGTGTTTTTATGGACGTTTATAGGCTGCTTGTCCCATACAATCTTCGATATTTTGAATTCCTATGGAGCGAAGCTTTTTATGCCTTTTACCAGGAAAAAGAGTAAGGTGAGCATTTTGATGCTGTATGATCCTGTGGTGACCCTATTGGCATTCTTATTAATATTTAATAAGCAAAGCACGACTTGGTTTTATTTACTGATTTCGATCGTTTTTATGGTGTATTTATATTCAAGGTGGCTAATGAAACAGCGAGCAATGCAATTGGTTGAAAAGCATTATTCTCATGGATATAAAATAATAAATATTGAAATATTGCCAGCCTTGATGGCATTTTATAAGTGGGATTTTATTGTTAATACAAACAGTCACAATATTGTTGGGCAGATTAACATGATAAATCAAAAAATTAGTGAAAGGAAGAAATTTAAAAGACCTGATCAAGAGACTGTTGAGTTATTTGAAGATACGAACATTGGTAAGTATTTTAAAGAGTTTTCAACGAACTATCATGTGTTACGTTTTAATGAAGGTGAACATATTGTTTTAAAATCCATAGATTTGAGATATTTCTTAAGAAATAATTTTATGCATCATGCTACCGCCGTTTATGATAGAGAGCAGAATATCATTCACTCTTTCTTTCATCCCTATAAAATTCATCGGAGAATACTTGTAACCGAAGTCGAATAATCATAGCAAATCTACTGGAAACAGTAGATTTGTTGCATATTTAACCCTGTTCCCTGTTTGAATATTTGAATGAACAGTATGAGATGCATTGGAAGCCATATGAGACAAATCTATTGTTAAATGAAACCGAAATTGTTCTAAGAAAGAAATGAGACGAACAAGGAGAAATACTAGGGAGATAGTGTTTCTCCTTATTTATTGTGTAAAAAAGAGGGCATATTATAATTAAATTCAGACAAATATTTAAAGGAAATGGAACTTTTTTAGAGAATATACGTCTAATGCATTGGTAATTTTTTAGGAAAGGAGTGAACGCAAATGGAAGAATTTGAAATCAATCTTATTGAAAAGAGCAAGCAGGGAGATGTTGAAAGCTTTGAAATGCTGATTAAATCGTATCAGACCCTTGCTTATAATATTGCCTTTAGAATGCTAGGAAATGTTGAAGATGCCAGTGATGCTACTCAAGAAGCCTTGGTTAAGGTTTTTAAATCAATACATTCTTTTCAAGGACAATCTAGTTTTTCTACCTGGTTGTATAGGATTGTAACAAATACTTGTTTAGATGAGTTGCGGAAAAGAAAACGGCAAAAAGTTTATTCATACCATAATCCAGTGGAAATGGAAGACGGAGAAATTGATAGAGATGTGGTTGATCCAAATAGCAGCACAGAAGAAATCTTTGAAAAGAAAGAAGAGATTAAAAGTATACAGGATGCAATTCAAGCATTGCCTGAACAACATAAAACAGTGATTATTCTCAGAGATATTAAAGGTTTAAGCTATGAACAGATTTCTGAAATATTAGACTGCCCTCAGGGAACGATTAAATCAAGAATAAGTCGAGCCAGGTTGGCTTTAAAGGATATTATAACAAATAGGGAACTTTATCAAAAACCGCACGTCTAAAACATAGAAAGGAGGGTTTATATGAACTGTACAGAAATTACTGAGTTAATATCTCTTTATATAGATGACCTATTGGATGAGCATACAGCAAATATGCTACAAAAGCATTTAAAAGAATGTGAAGTATGTAAACAGGAATATGAGGAGCTTTTAAGCATAAAAAATATGTGCAATGAACTACCTATGATAGAATTGCCTTCCAACTTTGAAGCGAGTTTGCATGAAAAATTGATTAGAGCGAAAGAAGATCATGCAAATGTGATCGAAATAGGGGATAGCAGCCCTAGCAAGAAGAAACATAATTGGAAAAATTGGAAAGTATATACATCCATCGCGGCATTATTTATTGTGTTGATTCTTTCTAATTCTATAAATGAAATGAGATTTAATAATAGTGAGATGCGAGAAAATAGGAGCATGGAATCTACTGACACGGAATTATCTAAAACTACCCCTGCTCCCGCCGCTCCTGAATTAAAAATGGATACCACCTCAGACGGTGGGGGGGATACCGTTGAAGAATATGGTTTAAAAGCACAGCAAAACAGAGGTTTTGTGGAAGAACGCATTGCTGATCAAAACGGTCAAAATATCCAAACGGCAGATATGCAAGCTGAATCAGATCGGAAAGTTATCAAGAGCGGATATGTTGATTTAAATGTTGATGAATATGATGAGAAATTTAGTCAGATCACGAGGATTGTTTCTGATAGTGGAGGTTTTATAGAAAGCAGTAATACCCAATATAAGCAATACAATGAGGCAAATCCTGAAGAATCTTTAAAGTTTGGAAGTGTATTGATCCGCATTCCTGAGAATCGCTTTGTCGAGGTGCTAGATCAAATCAAATCTTTAGGCGTTGTTACAAACATCAGTATTAGTGGACAGGATATAACAAAGGAATATAGAAGTACAGTGGATGAGATCGAAAACCTAAAGATTCAAGAAAAAAGCCTTAGAGGAATTATGGAAAAGGCATCCAATGTAAAGGATATTCTAGAAGTCGAAAGAGAGCTTTCTAGAGTTCGAGGTGAAATCAATCGAATGACAGGAGATGTGAAGCGTTGGGATGATTTGGTGAGTTTATCAACTATCCAGATCACTCTTAACGAGATGTCTCCAAAAGATAAAGAAATATATCCAATTCGAGATAATGTATGGCTAAAAGCGCAAAAAGGATTCATCAAAACAGTAAATGAAATTATACAGTTTGCGGAGAATGGTTTCATCAAAATCGTTAGCATACTGCCTGTGCTGCTAGTTTTCTTGGTGATCGGAATCCCCTTGGGTATCTATGTATTTAGACGAATCAAGGGGCAAAAGAATAAACAAAAATAAATAGATGAAACCTATTAAAAATAACTCTTCCATAGGGAAGAGTTATTTTTATGAAAAGATATTGTTTACAACAAAATTTAATCATGATTTTCTAATATCAACGACTTGTCCGCCATTGGCATCTAAAAGAACTTTGGGTGAGATTCGAACAAGTGAATTCTGGGAACCGCCACCTGTATAGACAATGGTATTTTCCATAACTCTTGTATCTATGAGAAAAGTCGCTTTGTAACCAAATGAGGGAACGCCACCGCAAATATATCCCGAATGTTCTAGGATCTCATCAGCAGTTGCAGTTCTGAGTTTCTTAACTCCTAATAGGGATTTGATTTTTGAAAGATCAGTTTTGTCTTCGCCTTTGATAATTGCGACAATCAGTTGGCCCTGCTCGTCGATAATACAAATATTTTTAACAATATCCTGAGCTGTTGCATTAGCTGCCATCGCAGCCTCTTCCACCGAATGGCAAGATTCTTTGAAAATAAGGTGTTCTGCTTCAACATTGTTTTCAGCCATGTAGGCTATTAATTTCTCATCAAAGATATTCAATTATAAAACCTCCATCCTTAGATATATTCAATATTATATCAAATGATCAGAATTTTGAGACAAAAAATCGCTGTTTTATTATTTAACTTGGAATATATGGATTCACATCATATGGGAGAAATGGATTAGGCATATTCCAGCATAAAAAGAGGATTTTTAAATTCGATTAAGAATATTGTTATATGGATTGATAAGGGAATAATCAGGGAAATATAATGATGAATCGTATTCGTGCGGTATTATAAAGGAGTGGGTACAAAATGACAAAGAAAATGGTTATCATAGATGGTAATAGTTTGATTAACAGAGCTTACTATGCTTTACCGTTACTATCAAGCAAAAGTGGGGATTATACAAATGCAGTATATGGCTTCGTGAATATGCTCTATAAAATTATGGATGACTATCGTCCAGATTATATTAGCGTGGCTTTTGATAGAAAAGCACCGACCTTTCGACATTTGGAATATGACGAATACAAGGCAGGTAGAAAAAAAATGCCAAGCGAGTTGGCACAGCAATTGCCAATTTTGAAGGATGTTTTGGATGCTTTAAAAATTCACAGGATTGAACTGGATGGATTTGAAGCGGACGATTTGATAGGAACTCTTGTGAAATACGCGGAGAATAAGGAACTTGAAGCTATCGTTGTTACAGGGGATAGGGATGCATTGCAATTAGCATCCAGCAAAACCAAGATATTGATCACAAAAAAAGGTATTAGTTCGTTAGAAGAATATGACGATAAAGGTGTAATGGAAAGATATGAGATAACGCCACAACAGTTTATAGATTTAAAAGGTCTGATGGGTGATCAATCTGACAATATTCCAGGAGTTCCTGGTGTAGGAGAAAAAACTGCTATAAAACTAATTAAGGAGTTTGGAAATATTGAGGAATTGATCCAACATACAGATAAAATATCAAGTGCAAAGCTTAGAGAAAAGATTGATGAATTTGCGCAACAAGCAATATTTAGTAAACGACTGGCCACCATTATGGTAGATGTTCCTGTAGAGATATCCCTAGATGAATTGAAAAGAGAAGACCCAGATTCAGAAAAGCTGATGGAGCTATTTAAAAGGCTTGAATTTCATAGCTTAATGGGAAGAGTCGCAGTGAAAAATAAAATGGAGACCACAGATAGTAATTTTTTAGATGTGAAACCGACAAGCGTTATTTTTGATTGGAAAAGTCTTAAGGATAAAATTAAAAATACAGGTGAGTTATGCATTAGAACATTTACGGATGGTCAAGACATCATCCAAGATGATATTATTGGAATTCATGTACGATGTGGTGAAGAACACTTTTTTATAAAAGGAGAAGATGTACCCCTGGCGTTACAGGATTTAAAGGAGATATTGGAAGATTCCAGAATCAGAAAGTATGGACATTATTTAAAAAGGGACAGAAATTCTTTAAAAAGATATAAGATCGTTCTGAAAGGGATGGCTTTTGATTCAGCCATTGCATTATACCTTATTGATCCTACTCGGTCCTCCTATGAAATCCAAGATATATCTTTAGAGTACTTAAACAGAAAAATCGAAAGTGAGGAAGATGTATTAGGAAAAGGAAAAAGTAAGACTAGCTTTAGTGAGCTTGCAGAAGAAAAGCTTATAGAATTTGGAATGAATTGGTGTAATACAGTGATGAGTGTAAAAGAATCCTTGATGGAACAAATGAAAGAGGCTGAATTAGGCGTGCTTTTCAGTGATGTGGAAATGCCTTTGGTGGAAGTGCTGAGTGATATGGAATTTAACGGCTTCATGGTTGATCAAAGCATATTAGATCAGTTGGGGACAGAATTGGATGAGAAAATTCAACATATTACCCAATCTATTTACAATGAAGCTGGGGAGAGTTTTAACATTAATTCACCAAAGCAATTGGGAGAAATTTTATTTGACAAATTGGAATTACCTGCTGTAAAAAAAACAAAGACAGGTTATTCAACCAATATAGAAGTACTTGAAAAGCTTCAAAAAAAACATCCTATCATCGCGATGATTATAGAGTATCGACAATTGGTAAAATTAAAATCCACCTATATTGATGGATTAAAAGCAGTAATCAACAAAGAAACTCATAAGATTCATTCTAGCTTCAACCAAACGGTTACTGCAACTGGTAGGATTAGTAGCACAGAGCCTAATCTGCAGAATATACCAATAAAATTAGCTTTAGGAAGGGAAATACGCAAAGTATTTATTCCTTCTGATGAGGACTATCTATTATTGGACGCAGATTATTCTCAGATTGAGCTCCGTGTGTTGGCTCATATTTCAAAGGATGACAATCTAATAGAGGCTTTTCATCAAGATTTAGATATACATACTTCCACAGCTTCAAAGGTGTTTGGCGTGCCTATGGAAGACGTTACTTCATTGCAGCGAAGTAGGGCTAAAGCCGTAAACTTTGGGATCGTTTATGGGATTAGTGATTATGGGTTATCAGAAAATCTTCAGATCACAAGGAAAGAGGCACAGCTGTATATAGATGAATACTTTAGCAGATTTACTGGTGTAAAGCGCTATATGGAAGAGATTGTTGAAGAAGGCAGAAAGCTTGGTTATGTTACAACCCTTTTAAAACGTAGACGATATATACCTGAGATTAGTGCTAGTAATTTTAATCTTCGCTCCTTTGGAGAAAGAACAGCAATGAATACTCCAATTCAAGGAAGTGCTGCGGATATTATTAAGCTGGCAATGATCAAAGTGGATCAAGAATTAAAGCGCAGAAAATTAAAGTCTAGACTTATTTTACAGGTTCATGATGAACTGATTGTTGAAGCCCATAAAAGTGAAATAGATGAAGTAAAGGAAATCGTGAAATTACAAATGGAGAATGCTTTAAATCTAGATGTACCGCTAAAGGTAGATATGAATGTTGGAGAAAGTTGGTACGATACTAAATAAGGAAGGATGCTATATTGGATGAATGTTATAGGACTTACAGGCGGCATCGCCTCGGGTAAGAGCACAGCCACAAATATTCTTAGAAAATATGGGTATCCTGTTGTTGATGCAGACGTTATCGCTAGAGAAATTGTTGCGGTTGGAGAGCCTGCTCTAAAAGAAATTGAAGAGTACTTTGGGAAAGAAATACTCAATTCTGATGGTTCTTTAAATAGAAAACATCTAGGTAGTATAGTTTTTAGTGATCCAAATAAATTAAAGGTGTTAAATGAAATAACGCATAAGCGCATAAACGATAAAATTATGAATAAAATTGAAGTATATGCCAAGGAAAAAGAGTATGACGTGGTTTTTCTAGATGCAGCTTTACTTATTGAAATGAATATGAGACAATTAGTAGATGAAATATGGCTTATCTCTGTAGACGAAGAAACACAATGCAAGAGGTTGATGGATAGAGATGGAATAGATTTGGAAGATGCCAAAAGGAGAATAAACTCACAAATGACACTTGAAGAGAAAAAGAACTTTGCAGATGTAATTATTGATAACAGTGGAACTTATTCAGAACTAGAAGAGAAATTAAAAATAGAACTAAAACGTTTCCATAGCTAACATTCCGGAGGGGTTGTATTGGTGGTTGTAAATCTCAAGAAATATAGAAGACTATTGGTTGTCATTATGGTTGTAATGGTTTTAGGAGTAGCAGCAAACAGCACCAATTGGTTTTTGAAGATACTATATCCAATTCATTATCGATCGCTTGTAGAAAAGTACTCGGATGAGTATGATTTAGATCCATTGCTGGTAGCTGCAATTATCAAGACAGAGAGTAAATTTAATGAGAAGGCCAAGTCTCATAAAGAAGCTAAGGGCTTAATGCAGATTGCACCTATAACGGGAGAATGGGCTGCAAAACAATTGGATATAAAGGATTACAATGAAGAAATGCTATACGTCCCAGAAATAAATGTCAGAATTGGTTGCTGGTATATTGATAGACTAAGTAGTGAGTTTGATGGAAGGCTACAGCTTATACTGGCAGCTTACAATGGCGGGAGTGGAAATGTGAATAAGTGGCTTGATAATCCAGAATATAGTCAGGATGGTATTACATTAAATAAAATTCCTTTTTTGGAAACTCGGGCATATATAGACAAAGTTTTAAAGAGTTATAAAATTTATAGCATTCTATATAGATAACAGTATAAATGCTGTTATCTATATATTTATTCAGTATTTTATTGAACAATTATCAGATGTTTTTTATAATAATAGGGCGAGGTTATATGTATATTTTCATTGATGGGAGGATATTTACTGTTTTGTTATAAATAGTGCTATGTTTTCCTTGAGATGTAATCGTAAGAAAAAGAAAGGAAAGTGAATGTATGGAACATATGAAAAGCCTTGAAGATATTAAGAATATAAAGGTTGATCAGGAACGATTAATACATGCTAGTACCCATGAGGAGATATTGAAGGGTACAACGACAGATGTGTATTTTCTAAGAACGATGGATATTTTAAGAGAAATGAATCTCGAATCAGAAATCGTTACTGCAGAGATATTTGCTAGAAAACCTGGCATTTTTGCTGGGGTTCAAGAGGTAATAAATATGCTGAAGGATAAAAATGTTGAAGTCTGGAGTGTTGATGAGGGAGAATCGTTTGATTCAAAAGAAACTCTGATTAGAATCAAAGGTCCTTATAGTGAATTTGGAATTTTTGAAACAGCAATTTTGGGAAGTTTGGCAAGTGCAAGTGGCTGGGCTACGGCATCAAGAGAAGTAAAAGAAGCATGTGGCGATAAAACATTTCTTTGCTTTGGTGCAAGACATGTGCACCCAGCGGTCGCTCCAGTAATGGAAAGAGCTGCTGTTATTGGTGGTGCAACAGGCGTGAGCTGTGTTCTGGCTTCAAAGCTTCTTGGAATTGAAGCTTCAGGAACACTGCCTCATGCAGCTATGCTAATTGCTGGAGATACCTTAGAGGTAGCCAAGGTATACGATAAAGTAATGCCAGAGAGTCATAAAAGGACAGTGCTGGTCGATACTTTTAAAGATGAAGTCGAGGAGAGCCTTAGAATTGCACAAGCCTTGGGAGAGCGCTTATATGGCGTGCGATTGGATACCCCTAGCGAAAGAGGAGGTGTTACACCCCAACTTGTAAATGAACTAAGACATAAGCTGAATTTTAGTGGATATGATCACGTGAAGATCTTTGTATCTGGTGGGTTGACTCCAGAGAAAATCAGAATACTTCGAGATGCCGGAGCTGATTCATTTGGAGTGGGTAGTTATATCTCTGGCGCATCCGCCATCGATATGACGATGGACATTAAGGAAGTGAATGATAAACCTGTGGCCAAAAGAGGCAGAATCCCAGGCTTGGTTGAAAATAAGAAATTGAAAAGGGTATTATAGGTGTATTCCTGAAGTATTGTGGGAAGAATAGATGGAGGTATTCCGTTGATTAACAAGAAAACAAATATATTCATCATATTATTATTACTATTGTCTTTTACAGTCTTTGGCTGTAGCAAACCTGTGAAAGATGGTGAAAATCCAGAGCAACCAGTTGAAGAAGTGAAAAAGCCATTGGCAGGGGGGGAATTAGTACTCCCAATAACACAGTTTGATACACTGAATCCAATTCTCAATAAAAATGAGAGTATATTCTATTTTAATCAACTGGTTTATGATGGATTGGTGTTCTTAGATAGTAAATTAGAAGCTCAGCCAGCATTGGCAACAGGCTGGACTGCCACTGAGAATGGAGACGGTTGGACTTTTCAACTAAGAGAGAATGTTTCATGGCACGATGGACAGCCATTCACTGCAGAAGACGTTAAATTTACCATCGATGCTTTAAGGACAAGTAACGGTAATGTTGAAAAGTCAATATTTAGTGGATTTGTCAAGAATATTAAAAATATAACAGTTCTTGGGTCACATAAAATTTTTATTGAAACAAATTCTGCTATAGGTAATCAAATTGAAAATTTTCAATTTCCAATTATTCCAAAGCATAAATATGGATCCCCAGAGGATGTTTTTAAATCACCAAAAGATCTATTGGTTGGTACAGGAAGATATAAAGTCGAAGCTTATACGAAACCTAACTACGTTCGACTAAAATCCAATGATAAATATTGGGATACAAGTGCTTTTGTACCTACGGTTATTGGGAAAATTGTACCAGATCCAGAAACCGCTCTTTCTTCTGTTGAAGCCAATGAAGCTTCTGTTGGAAAGGCAACGGATTTTGATTGGGAAAAGTATGGTGAGGATAAAACTTTAAAAACTTATGCATATACGGATTGGGATTATGAATTTATAGGTTTTAATTTTAATAGAGCAATTACAGCAGATAAAAGTATTCGAACTGCCATAGCCTATGGAATCGATAGACATCAGATTGTAAATGATGTTTATTTTGGACATGCTACCATTACAGATACCCCCATCCATCCAGATTCATGGTTGAATGATGCATCTGCACAAAAGTACGGTAAAGAACAAGAGCGTGCGAAGAAACTACTAGCAGATGCAAATTGGAGGGATGAGAATAAGGATGGCATCCTTGAAAATGAACTAAATCAAAAATTATCATTAACGCTGTTAGTAAATAATGATAATCCTCGTAGAGTAGAGGTTGCAGATATGGTTGTGACTCAGTTAAAGGAGATTGGAATTGAGGTAATCGCTGAAAAGGTGAATTGGGAAGAATATCAGTATCGACTCAATTCAGGCGGATTTGACATGGTTTTAGGTGGTTGGAAAATGTCGGTAAATCCAGATATTAGCTTTATCTTTCATTCATCTTATATGGGAAATAGCAATTTCATTGGTTATTCCAACCCTCAATTAGATCAACAGCTAATGGAAGCTGCTTTGGCGAAATCGGCAGAGGATAGGAAGCAAAAATATAGAGATGTGCAGAATACTATTTTAGAAGAGATACCTTATTATAGTTTATTTTTTGAAAATAACGCTTTAGTCGTTAAAGATTATGTAAAGGGGAATATTGATCCGAAGCCGTACAATATCTACAACAATATTGAACAATGGTATGTACTTGAAGAGAAAGAATGATAGATTATCACATGGGAGCTGACTGGCGCCGAATAAGATCGCTTCAGAAAATATTGTTGACAAAAATAAAGGAAAATGCTATTATATTTAAGTGACAAATTGCGGATGTGGTGGAACTGGCAGACACACTATCTTGAGGGGGTAGCGGTCCACGACCGTGCGGGTTCAAATCCCGCCATCCGCACCACTTGAATTTTTAGGGCAAACAAGCCCTTTTTATTTGCCCATTTTCTAAATATAAAGGGATTTGCTAACGGATTGTAAAAAAGAAATAAAACATACTAAAATTGCATAGTAAGGTATAAAAAATTAGAGGCTATTTAGCCTCTTTTTCATTATAAATATGAAGGGAAAAAACAGAAATAAATTGATTCATAAAGAAAAAAATGTTCTATTTAATATTTTGTATGTAAATAGAATCGGGAAAATTCTCGATTCTATTGGACTTATTAAAAAACGCCGCCTAGGAATCCACCGCCAAACAATACGATCAACAATAGGAAGAAGAATAACAAGCTTGAATCATCGCCTAAACCACCGAAGAATCCGCCTGATCCGCATCCGCAGCCAATGCCTCCACCGATACCTCCACCAAATAATACAACCAAAAGCAAGAAGAAGAACAGTAATGAAGAATTGTCACCAAATCCACCTAGAAAGCCCTTTTTTGCATCACTCATCGATTTACACCTCCATAAATTGGTATTCGAAACAGAATATGTTTCTTTATCTGTCTATACACAATATGTAAATAAGAGAGAATAGGTGACAAGAATAATAAGAAGACCATCTCTAATAATGAATTAGAAGTGGTCTTATCTGTTTAAGGCGCATATAAAAAAAGCTACATAAAAAGGAGTAAATAAACGATACTTTACTTTTTAAACGATTAAAAAGTCTCTAAATGATCCAGATTGTCAGATTCTTTACCATTTGGGTTGCTACGCAGATATTCACGGCCATTCTTTGCCTTACCCACATTAACTCCCTCAATCTTATGACCCTTTGCAAGCTCGATGGCATCAGTAATCGAATAAATATTTCCATCATTCAGCATTACATCTGTAATGTCTCCTTGGCTATTTTTTCTTACCTTCATAATTTTTCCTTGCTCTCTCATGGATATCCCTCCTTTGAACTAGTTTCTGTAGTCAGCTAAATAATATTCATAATACATTTTGTTTAGCGATGTATACTATGATCGAAAGAAAGATCATAATAAACTGTGTTCAAAAACCATTGAAATGCAGTGGTTTATTTATAATGACTTAGGTACATAATAAGTATATATAGAGAAGCGCTTGCTGTGTAACATCAAAAGGAATATATTATCAATAAGAATATGCTTCAAAGGAATGAAATGATGTGAATCTGTTAAAGCGATTGGATCAAAGGGTATGTCGACTTAATCAAGCAATTGAGGATTTTGAGAAAATACTTTGGCACCAAGACGCAAAGTGTCAGTTGGATATGATCGAATATGTAAGGCAAAAATTGAAGAGTATGCGAGAAAAAAGAGATGAGTATTTGATATGTATCCAGGCTATAGCATACTTAGAGGAACATCTCGGGAAAGATGAATTCGAAAAGATTGTTACGATTCATCAGGATGCTATTGACTAAGATTATCATATGATGTATCATAATAAAGTAATTAAATTACAAATTATATGCGAGATTAACTCAGCTGGTAGAGTACTTCCTTGACGTGGAAGGAGTCAGGGGTTCGAGTCCCTTATCTCGCACCAATTTTATACTTGATAAGTGGAATAAATAATGATTAAGGTGTAGTTATTCATATAACTATGCCTTTTCTTTTTGTGGTATATGTATGAATTATAACAATCTACTTGTTTCATTATGGCTATGTAACATGTAGTTTTTTTATGCTTTTAAAAACTGCCAATCATTTAATATTTGCAAATTAAACAATGAAATGAAGTGCTAAAAACAGTGCGTAATAAATTATACTAAAATTAAGAATGCAAATTCTAAACGACACACATCAGGTTACCTTTCAGGATTTGCAGTGAAAAATAGTTCGTTATAAACCGAACATTTACTAAACCGCTTTATCATAGCTGTCTTGTAATTATATTGATGAAAAAGGCGTAAATAATCTTGCTCACTACGAATAAATTCTCCCTTGTCGAAGAATGACATACACCAGTTCCGTAAGTGTGATCCTGGAAAGAAACATGGTTCAATGATAATAATTCTTCCTGTAGGTTTCAAAACTCTATGGAATTCGAGTAAATGTTCTCCTATTGTCTGAGAAGGGATATGATGTAAAACAGCCATAATTAAAACATAGTCAATACTGTTATCTTCTATGAATAATTTAGCACCTTGGGAAGCAAAGAAATTATAATTTTTATAAAGATTCCTTGCATATGCAATTCTCTTCTCGTCACAATCGATACCAATATAATATTCTGGTTGAAACATACAGCTGCTTGATCCAATACCACAACCAAAATCTAAAACAACTCTGTTATGAAAGTTAAACGGAAATAATAGTGACTTAATCCTTCTGTCGAAATATAGTTTTGTAAATAAAGGCGGGCGCACAAATAGTCGATACAACCTTGGTGATAGTTCCATGAGGTTTTTCAGTCACATCCTTTTATGCGAAATAAATTCAACTATCCATTAATATTATCTTTTTAATATAAATTTATTTAAATAGCCTCTGGATTGCTCAATGGGAAGTTTTGGTGGAACTATGAAGACTAATCTATGGAATTGTTCATCAATTCTGTTGGGAATATATGGAAATTTCTAATAGATATATAAGCTACTGATGCGTAAGGGGGGAAGATAATGAGAGATTGCCTTAGTGGATCACACGCACAAATACAAGGGAGTCACAACATATGATTTAATACGCTAGAGAATTTATTTGTAGGATAGATAGTTTATGGAGGGAGAAACTATAGATGAGTCACTGAAGTATCGTATGAAATAGGCGGTGAAATATAGTATGAAGGATAAGAGAAATAGGCAGTATAGATATAGGCAACTAATTATAATGATCTTTTTGTTATTTATTTTGTCTACCGCTAGTATGTCCTTTGTGTATTATAAAATCGGTGACGCATTAATACATAGAAAAAATGAAATATCAAAAGTAATGAAATTAGATTCAAAAGAATTTCCATGTGAAGAAGTTGTCTTTAAAAGTAAGCAAGGGAATATTACTTTAAGAGGTCTGTTTTTTACTGCACCATCAAAAAGTAATAAAACTTTGATTGTAGTTCATGGGCTTGGAGAGAATAGATTTATGTCTGGTCGAACGGAAATCTTAGTTAAATATTTAATACCTAAAGGATATAATCTGCTCGCATTTGATTTGAGAGGACATGGAGAATCGGAAGGGAACTTGATCACATTTGGGTATTATGAAAAATATGATGTTGCAGGAGCTATAGAATATTTAAAGCAGCGTGGTATAGAAGGCGAAAAAATTGGACTTATTGGTTTTTCTATGGGGGCAATCACTGCAATAGAAACTGCAGGAGAGGACGAAAGAATAAATGTTGTAATTGCTGATAGTGCTATTAGGGATTTAAAGTTATTTGTTTCAACAGACGTGAGAAATTTATCAAACGACGTAGATGTACTTCTAAACAATTTAGGAGGAACATCTTACAGTGCTATACTACGCTATTTACCTTTTAAAGATAAAATCATATCTATGACAGCGAATGTATATGGGCTAAAAATAAACGAAGTTTCTCCTATGAATACAGTGCGAAAGATAAGAAAAAAGCCCATTTTTCTTATACATAGTAAGAATGATCAGATTATTTCTTGTATGAATTCAAAAGAAATTTTAAAATCCTTGGAAGACAATCCTAATGCAACGTTATGGCTTACAGAAAAAGCAAGCCATATAGGCAGCCTAAAGATGTATCCTGAGGAATATTTGAGAAAATTAGAGGAATTTCTGGATGAAAACATGTGATGATGAAAATATCATATATGCATCTAGAACTGCAATAGACTATTTTTTATAATCCAAATAAGGCCGCCTGAAAAGTAATAAAGTTAGGAAATTAATTCAAAAAAGAATGACTATCCATGCGATAGTCAAGTTTTCCGCTCCATATATGTTATTTAGTCTAAGCTTCAGGCGAAGATCAGGGATATTGGTTTACCCAATACAAATTATTCAAAACAGATTTAAGATGTTACAAATACTTTTTCCATATTAGGTAGCCTAAGAAGCAGAAAACCTCCTTAAATCCGATCAGCACTGCTTTTAAAAGTAGATTTAGCAATATGTTCTTCATGATAGCGAATGTCAAACATTGGGGCAATTTATTATTTGAAACTGCTTGTATTATAAGCGGTTTTTTATATTATAGGGAAGTATACTTCCTTATAATATAAAAAAGAAAGGAAGGAAATAATTTCATACAACAAGAAGGATTTTTCTTTTTTTTGGAGAAAATATACAGAAAATTAAGAAAAAATAGGAGCGGGTAGCCATGAATGATAAATTAGAAAGATTTTGTCAAGAGCTTGAGGAGTTAAAAAAAATATTTGAACAACTTGATGAATTGAATCAGAAAAGATTGGAAGAAGTGATTATTATGTTAAAGACAAAGTTTTCAGAGCGATTATAATCTTCTGATTTTATGAGTCACATATTTAGGTTATGTATTTATGAAAAAAGTGAAAATAAATTTCTTTGCAGAAATGGGAAGGTTTTTTAGACTTTATGTAGAATTATACATTTAATGAGAGCTACAAATTATTGTTTCTGTTTAATCTGAGTCGCATTTTGTGAAGCTTTGAGGTTACAATTAGTGAATTAGATAATTTCAGAATACAGTATTTAGGAGCCAAAAAATAGTTTCAATAATATTTTATATAAAAAGAGTGGACATGTTTTCTGTAAATATTTTGGAACTATGATTGAGGGGGTTTATTGAATGGGGAAAGGCACCAAACAAATGATTATTTTATTGCTGGTTATGTTAAGTGTGTTTTCAATGGCGATAGTTGCAAATGCTGAAGAGTCAACAAAGGGAGTGGTTATTGCTAAAGATGTAAATGTTAGGAGTGGCGCAGATACCACTGCATCAGTTATAGCTACTTTATCCCTTGGAGAATATGTTCAGATTATAGACAGTGAAGACGATTGGTATTTGATCCAGCTAAGCAATGGTAATCAAGGTTGGGTGTATAATGATTTGGTTGTACCAATGTATGATAATAAGGATTTAATGAAAAAGGGCATTGTGAATGGGAATGGCGTGAATGTAAGGGAACTCCCTAATGTAAATGCTAATGTTATAAAATCCCTTAACAAGGGCTCAGAAGTGAAACTTGTTGGCGAAAATGCTGAATGGTATGAAATACTCATTGATGATCAATTGAAGGGTTGGATTCGCTCTGATTATATTGAATTGGCACCAAATTATGTTACTGGTAGAGTAACGGGTTCTAATGTTAATATAAGAAAAACCCCTGCGTTGAATGGTGAGGTTCTTGCTAGTCTTGGGATGGACAACTATGTTTCAATTAAAACCTTTGATAACGGTTGGTACAATGTAATCGCTCAAAGCGGCACGGAAGGTTGGATTCATCAAGACTATATAAGTGTCGTATTAGAAGGCAGCAGTGGCACTGATATATCTAGATCAGCTACTAGAACACCTGGTGTGAGTAAAATAGTTGACATCGCAAAAAACTATTTAGGCGTACCCTATAAATACGGTACAAATGGACCAAGCAGTTTTGACTGTTCAGGTTTTACATCCTATGTATTTAAAAGTGCTGGATATTCAATTTCTAGATCTTCTAAGGACCAAGCCCGTGATGGAGAAAAGGTCAGCAAAGCGGATTTAAAAGCTGGCGATTTGGTATTCTTTGATACTACTGGAAAGATTGATGGAAATATAACCCATGTAGGTATTTATATTGGTGATGGAAGATTTATTCATGCATCGTCAGGAAATAGTGCTAAGAAGGTAGTTATATCTGAATTAAATGAAGGATATTATCGAGATAGATTTGTTACTGCAAGAAGATTAATCTAATAAATGACCCCCTGCAAGCTGCAGGGGGTTTTCTATGTTATTCTTCAGAGTCTGATTTAAGATATAAGTTTTGCTTTGATAAAACCTTTTGAACATAACTCTGTGTTTCGGCAAAGGGCGGAACCCCATTATATTTATCAACATTGCCAGGCCCTGCATTGTATGCGGCCAAGGCAAGGGTTACATTTCCATTATAACGATTTAACATATCACGAAGATATTTTGTACCACCCTCAATATTTTGAACAGGATCCCATGGATTTGTAACACCGACTAAATTAGCAGTTTGAGGCATGAGCTGCATAAGACCTTGTGCACCGGCTTTCGAAAGGGCATTGGCATTAAAACTTGATTCCACATTCATTACGGCTTTAATTAAATGCTTATCTACATTATAACGATCAGCAGCACTTTCGATAAGCTGATCAACATCCTTTGTGCTGATCGTAGCTTCAGCATTCTTTTCAATTTCAGCACCTAAGATCTCTTGAAAATCCATACTAGGCTCTTCTTTCATAATTTTGACTCCCGCGGGTAATCTGCTCTGAATTTCAGATAGTTTTTGTTTAAAAAGATTATTGATATTTGTAGGATTCATAAAATTAACTCCTTTTAAATAAATAAGAATGTAATGAACGATACTATATAACAAATATCGGCAAAGTTAGCAGCTTTCTTTATGATATAATAAAAAAAGCTGGCGTTATTGTTATGGAATTTTAAACAAACAGAGGTGAACCATGAAGGAGAAACAAATAATTCATGTGGATATGGATGCTTTTTATGCCTCTATTGAACAAAAAGATCATCCGGAACTGAAGAATAAACCGATCGCTGTAGGTGGAGATCCTAAAAGAAGAGGTGTTGTGTGTACTGCATCCTATGAAGCAAGAAGATATGGAGTCCGGGCAGCTATGGCTTCTAAAAAAGCGCAGATGCTCTGCCCGAATCTAATTTTTATGCCCGTTCGCATGGAAAGGTATATGGAAGTATCTCGAAAAATATTAGAAATTTTTGAGGATTATGCGGAATGCATTGAGCCATTATCTATTGATGAGGCATTCCTAGATGTAACTGGTAAGGATGGCATTAAAATTGGAAGAGAAATAAAAGAGAGAATAAAGACAGAACTGGGTTTAACCGCATCGGTTGGAATCTCTCAGAATAAATATTTGGCTAAACTTGCCTCAGACTATCAGAAACCAAATGGATTTACGATAATTACCAAAGAAGAAGCAGAAGGGTTTTTACTACCTTTGCCGGTAAGAAAACTTTGGGGAGTAGGCCCCAAAACGGAAAATGAACTAAGAAAATTAGGCATATACTATATTAGAGATTTGGTAAACTATGATCAAAATATAATTATTGATAGATTCGGCAAAAAAGGATTTGAATTATTGAATTTCGCTAAAGGAAAAGATGATAGGGCTGTAGAAAATAAACATAGGCGAAAATCCATTGGTGAGGAAACGACATTTGAGACGGACATTGATGATATGAATATACTCATCCAATATACTGAAGATTGCTCAAAAATTCTTGCTTATAGGCTTAGAGAGAAAGGTCTTCAGGCAAGAACTGTTACTGTGAAGGTGAAATTCGAAGATTTCGAATGCATAACCAGAAGTACGACAATGCCAAACTTCACAGATATATACCAAGAGATTTATCTAAGTGCTTCAAATATGATACAGAACAAGATCAATATGATAAAAAAAGTTAGATTGCTAGGAATTCAAGTTTCAAACATAAGATATCCAGATGAACCTGTTCAACTACTTATGGATGTTGAAGGATTATTTAAGGGGGAAGGGAAATGAGAATTACAAGGAGCAAGCTAAGACAGGAGTATAAAAATAAGAGTTTTGGGCTTACGGTTGCATTTACTATCTTACTGCCAATACTATCGATCTATTTAGGATATACAGCTTTTAGATTAGTCATAGCACCTGGCATGCAATCAAAGGAAGTTCCTCAACAATCCACTAGTTTACCATCAGAAGAAGCAGAGTCTGACAATCAACAGAATAGCGAAACCATTTCAAAGCAAGAAGCAACAGAAGAAGCCTTTGTCACAACCTTCGAACTAGAAGGTTTTAATTTCTATAGTATTCAGATCGGTAAATTCACGACTATTGAAAATGCAGAAGCAATGAAAACAGAGCTGAAAGCTAAGGGTTATGAAGGCCATATCCATCAACAAGATGGGTTTAAAGTGATTGCCGTTTCGCTATTGAGCAGGACTGGGATAGATAGTGAACTTCAGAGGATTCGAAAAGAGTATCCTGATGCATATGTTACAACAATAAACATTCCTGCCCAATTAATAAAATATACAAAGGATGATAATAAGAATACGCTTAGTATTGAAGAGCAAAATAAGAAAACTATAAATACGCTATTAAAAATCTCAGAACAGGTGGAAAAATTGTCAAAAGAAAGTGCAGATGTTGAGAACATAAAAACTGTGGCTGACGAAAGTCTGAAAGAGTTTGAAAGTATTAAAAACGAATTAAGTAAGATTGCAACATCGTCAAATATTGGAAAAGTTGCCCAAGATCTCGTGAAAGTAATAGATTTGGCTATCCTTCATTTAAAGGAAGCAAAGCAAACAGGAGCTATTTCCGATTTGCAAAAGTCTCTAAACGAAGCTTTGTATGAATATGTAGGTTTTTCCGTGAATAATAAATATTAAAAAGACAATCTATAGGAATCCCGAGTAAAGAAAAGTCACGCCTGAAATGAAACGTCATAAGGATTTTGCATTGTTCTAGAAAGAGAGGTGGTTTAATATGGAAGATAAAGCACCAGGGGAAAGCCTTAAACTTGAGTTTGAAGTGGCTAAAGAAGACTTTGCCAGGGCAGGAGAAGCATCTAGTAATATCAAGAAGGTTCTTAGACAATTAGGCATTGATGCGCAGATTATCAGAAAAGTTGCGATTGCAACCTATGAAGCGGAAATAAATATCGTGATTCACTCTGATGGTGGTGAGATCACTTTATATATCTATCCAGAATTTATTAAGATTATTGCAAAAGATAAAGGACCAGGTATTGAGAATATTGAACTAGCTATGAAGGAAGGGTATTCTACAGCATCTAATAAAGTGAGAGAATTAGGTTTTGGCGCTGGAATGGGTCTGCCTAACATGAAGAGATGTAGTGACAAGTTTTCAATTGAGTCAGAGCGAGGTAAATCAACAATAGTGACAATGATTATTAATATGAACGAAGGTGGAGGTAACCATGATGATCATTAAAGATTTGATTGATAAATATGAGTTTCGTATAGTAACTGGAGAGGAGCACATAAGTCGAGAACTGAAAGGTTTGTATTGCTGTGACCTGTTAAGTTGGGTAATGTCTCATGGCAAACAGCATGATGCATGGATTACAGTACAAACCCATACCAATATTGTTGCAGTAGCATCTCTTTTGGATATTGGATGTATTATTGTACCAGAGAATATTTCCATAGACAAAGAGACGATTGACAAGGCGTCGGAAGAGCATGTTGCAATTTTGAGTACACCACTGAGTGCCTATAACATTTTTTGTTGTTTCTATGAATTAGGACTTCGTTAGTATGAAAATTGCAGTAGACCTTCATATCCATACTGCCCTCTCACCCTGTGGAGATGATGACATGACACCGAATAATATTATAGGCATGTGTTCTTTAAAAGGGCTTGACGCCATCGCTATCACGGATCATAATACGATGGAAAACTGTGGCGCCTGCATGGCGGTGGGGACGAAAAACAATCTTATTGTCATTCCTGGAATGGAGCTTCAGACGAAGGAAGAGGTACATCTTTTGTGCCTCTTCAAGGATTTAGAAACAGCAAAAGAATTTCAAAACAGAGTATATAAACAAATGAATACACAAGAAAATCTACCTGAATTATTTGGAAAACAAATAATATTTGATGAGAAGGATCAGCCAATCGGTGAAAACAGACGGATGCTAATTTCGTCCGTCAATATATCATTAAAAGAAGCTTTTCAAGAGGTGGGGTTCCTTGATGGGGTGGTGATTCCAGCTCATGTAGATAGAAGCTCCTATAGCATTATTGCAAACCTTGGATTTATACCCCAGGATTTGCCTATATCTGTGATTGAAATATCAAAACATACAAGTCAACGAGCTTGCATCGAGAAGTTTCATTATTTAAACAAATATAAGTCCATAAGAAGCTCAGATGCCCACTATTTATGGGATATCCTAGAAAGAGAGAGTTTTATTGAAGTCAAAGAAAAAAGTATTCGTGGTGTACTCGATGCGCTAAAAGTTGGAGAAGTTATTGGAGGCACTGAAAGATGAGAGAGCTGTCATTACATATTTTAGATATTGCTCAAAATAGTATTGCTGCCGAAGCGTCCTGTATTGAGATTGAAATTTCTGAAGATACAGTTCAGGATATACTTATCATAAGTATTATAGACAATGGAAAGGGTATGGATGAAAGTTTTTTACAAAAAGTAACAGATCCTTTTGTTACATCCAGGAATACCAGAAAGGTAGGTTTAGGAATTTCTTTGTTTAAAGTTGCTGCAGAGATGTGCAATGGCATATTTACGATACATTCAGCGATTGGCAAAGGGACGACTGTTACTGCTCAATTTCAGCGAAGTCATATTGACCGTGTACCATTGGGAAATATGGCAGAAACGGTGATGACTTTAATCATGTCTAATGAACAAATTGACTATATATACAAACATACTTTGAATGGAAAAAAGTTTGTTTTTGATACGAGAGAGGTAAAAAAGGTTCTAGAAAACGTGCCTCTAGGTACGTTCGAGGTATTAGATTGGATAAAGAATTATATTGAAGAGGGGCTTAGGGAGTTAAATGAAGCGGTAGTTGGATAGAAGGCAGAATGCAGAATACATATGGAAATGTATCAGATGGTATATGTTTCTTAAACTTCATCATTTGTTGACATATTTTGCAGTTAGTTATATCATATTATTATAATGCATACTCACATTATTTATATTTTTTTGCGTAAGCTTCTATATTTTTTTGAATATATCTAATTTATTTTTAAGGTCGTATGATGTATACAGTAGACAAAAAAATAGGTTAGTATTTTAACAATGAAGGATATTCAAAAAACTTATAGAACTATTTTTAGTTGTGGCAATTATTTGCTTTATAACTTTTTAATAATAAGGGGTGAAAAAAATGGGTTTCTTGTCCTTTAGGGGTGGAGTGCATCCACCACATTTTAAAGAAGCGACTACTCGCTTAAAGGTAGAGAAAGCTAAAGAACCAGCAGTCGTTACAATACCTCTTCAGCAGCATATCGGAGCACCATGTGAACCGATTGTTAACGTTGGAGATCAGGTGAAGGTAGGACAAAAAATTGGTGAAACATCAGCATTTGTATCTACACCAGTGCACAGTAGTGTATCCGGTACTGTAAAACAAATTGCTCGTATGCTCACACCGACTGGGGAAGCTGTCTGTATAGTTATTGAATCAGATGGATTAAACACAGTTCACGAAAACGTTATCCCAAAGGGTGACATTTCAAATTTATCCGGCAAAGAGATTCTTAGCATCATAAAAGAAGCTGGAATTGTTGGAATGGGTGGTGCTGCGTTTCCAACTCATGTAAAATTATCTCCACCACCAGAAAAGAAAATTGAAGAAATTATTCTTAATGGTGCCGAATGTGAACCTTATTTGACTGCTGACCACAGATTGATGCTTGAAAATCCAGATGATATTATTTATGGGTTAAAGGCAATGATGAAGGTGTTAAATGTTACAAAAGCGTATATCGGCATAGAAGATAATAAGCCAGATGCTATTGAAAGCATGAAAAAAGCAGTTGAAAAGGAAACTGGTATCCAAATTGTAGGACTTCATACCAAGTACCCTCAAGGTGCTGAAAAACAGTTAATCTATGCATGCACAAAAAAGGAGGTTCCTTCAGGCGGATTACCAATGGATGTTGGTGTTGTAGTCAATAATGTGGGTACTGCAGCAGCGATCGCCAATGCTATAAAAACTGGAATGCCTTTGATTGAAAGAATTGCAACAATCACAGGAAAGGGCATAAAAGAACCAAAAAATTTACTGATCAAAGTAGGAACTTCATTTAAGGAAATCATCGAACAATGCGACGGTTATAATGGTAATCCCGGGAAAGTGATCATGGGAGGACCTATGATGGGGTTAGCCCAATATACCGATGAAATTCCAGCTATTAAAGGTACCTCAGGAATATTGGTTTTGACCCAAGAGGAAGCTAGATTACCAGAACCAAAACCATGCATACGATGTGGAAAATGTGTTGAGATTTGCCCAGCATTTATTCAGCCATTATACATCAGTGCATACGCTTTGCAAAATATGCACGAAACAGCAGAGAAATACAATGCCCTTGACTGTATAGAATGTGGCTCTTGTTCTTTCATATGTCCTTCAAAAAGACCATTGCTACAGTCAATAAGAGTATCTAAGCGTGAAATTATCGCGAAGAAAAGAAAGACGAAGTAATGGAGGGGATTCGCATGGATAATAGATTGATTGTATCTTCATCTCCCCATTTGCGGGCAGATGAGTCAATTAGCCGCATAATGCGGGATGTTGTAATTGCACTACTTCCAGCCACATTGGCAGGTATTTATTTTTTCAGAATGGGAGCTGTGAAAGTAATTCTCGCGGCCGTGATTGCTGCCGTTGTTACAGAAGCTGTGATTCAAAAAATAAGAAAACAACCTGTTACCGTTAATGATTGGAGTGCAGTGGTCACTGGTCTTCTGTTAGCTTTTAATATTCCAGCGACAGCTCCTTGGTGGTTGCCAGTAATTGGTTCTATTTTCGCTATTGCCATTGTAAAGCATACATTTGGTGGCTTAGGCCATAATTTTATGAACCCAGCTTTAGCAGCTCGTGCAATGTTACTGGCATCTTGGCCAGTACCTATGACGAATTGGGTCACGCCAGGAGCGGATGCAGTAAGTACTGCAACACCTTTAGCTTTGATCAGTGGTACTGAGGCTGCGGGACAACCATTGCCTTCATTGGTAGATTTGCTTATAGGTAATGTGGGTGGATGTATTGGAGAAACTTCGGCCATTCTATTAATACTTGGTGGCTTATATTTAATTTATAGAGGTGTAATTACACCGAGAATTCCTGTAATCTATATTTCAACAGTTGCAGTGTTAACATTTATTTTAGGTGGAGGATTTAGTCTCCAGTATATGATCTATCAAGTATTGGCTGGAGGATTAATGCTTGGGGCTTTCTACATGGCGACTGATTATGCGTCATCACCAGTAACACCAAGAGGACAAGTGATTTATGCGTTGGGATGTGGTATCTTAACTAGTATCATTAGGCTTTACGGAGGATATCCGGAGGGGGTATCCTATTCAATACTATTAATGAATGTGGCTGCGCCACTTATTGATAAGTATACCAGCCCAAGAGTATTTGGGGAGGTGAAGTAAATGCGTGACGTTATTAAATTAGGATTAATCTTATTGCTTATAACAGCGGTTGCAGCTGCGGTACTTGCTTGGACCAATGATATTACAAAGGAACCCATTGCAAATCAAGTACTACAAGCAAATATCACTGCTCGTCAAAGTGTACTGCCTGATGCTAGTGAATTCGAAGAGATGCCAAAAGATCAATTTGCTAACTACGATAATATCTTAGAAGTATATAAAGGACTTAGGGATGGACAGGTAGTAGGATATACAATAAAAACGGATCCTAGTGGTTACGGAGGTCCAGTAGAAGTAATGATTGGTATTTCAGCAGATGGCTTGATACAAGGTGTTAGCATAGGCAATCACTCAGAAACTCCTGGATTGGGTGCAAAGGCATCCGATGATGCATTTAAGAGTCAATACAATAGTAAAAAAGCTGAAGGCCAGATTGATGTTATCAAAGCAGGTACACCTAAAGAGAACGAAATTATGGCGATTTCTGGTGCTACAATTACTTCAAGAGCTGTGACATCAGGCGTAAATACGGCCATTCAATTATACAATGAAGCACTGAAATAGAATGTGGGGTGGTAAAATGAAAATTGGCAATACATTTATAAGAGGAATTCTATATGACAATCCGACTTTTATACAGTTATTGGGTATGTGCCCGACCCTTGCCGTTACAACTTCTGCTATCAATGGAATTGGTATGGGTTTAGCAACATTGGCAGTATTATTAGGATCAAATGTAGTTATTGCAATGCTTAAAAAATTCATACCTGCTAAGATTCGTATACCTGCTTATGTAGTTGTTATTGCTACCTTCGTAACAGTTATTGGTTTGTTGATGAAAGCCTTTGTACCTGCGTTGGATAAGGCTCTAGGATTATTTATTCCATTAATTGTTGTAAATTGTATCATTTTAGCGAGAGCGGAGGCATTTGCTTCAAAAAATTCAGTACTCTTATCTGCTGTTGATGGAATCGGTATGGGTCTAGGATTTACGATTTCATTAACGATTTTAGGCTCAGTGAGAGAAATTCTTGGTGCAGGTTCTATATTCGGAAAAGCAATCCTTGGCGCGTCTTACCAGCCTGCGTTAATTATGATTTTGCCTCCCGGAGCATTCCTTGCTTTAGGATGCTTACTTGCGCTATACAACTGGACTGTTTCTAAAAAAGCAAATCAATTTTAGGGGGGGGATATAGATGTCTGCAAGTGGATTATTCATTATATTTGTAAGTGCTTTACTTGTTAATAACTTTGTATTATCAAGGTTCTTAGGGATTTGTCCCTTTCTAGGGGTTTCTAAACAGGTTGAGACAGCTGCTGGAATGGGAATGGCTGTAACTTTTGTTATGACCTTAGCATCTATTATTACCTATATCGTTCAAATTTTCATTTTGGATGCTTTAGGGCTTGGCTACCTTCAGACTATAGCTTTTATTCTTGTTATAGCAGCATTGGTTCAGTTTGTTGAGATGGTAATTCAGAAAACTAGCCCTACGCTTTATCAGGCTTTGGGTGTTTATTTACCGTTGATCACTACAAACTGTGCCGTTCTTGGGGTTGCATTATTAAATATTCAGTCTAATTTTAATTTAATTGAGACAATCGTGAATGCCATTGGCGCATCACTAGGATTTTCTCTTGCAATCATTCTGTTTGCAGGGATAAGAGAAAGATTAGAGATTGCAGACGTGCCGGCAATTTTCAAAGGCTTTCCTATTGCACTTATAACAGCGAGCCTAATGTCTATTGCTTTCTTAGGCTTTACTGGACTCGTTTAGACAGGAGGGATATGAGATGGATTTAAATACATTACTACTCCCGGTTGCTGGATTAGGAGGATTGGGATTGGTTTTTGGGGCTGGACTGGCTTATGCTTCTCAGAAATTTGCCGTTGAAATAGATCCAAGGGTTGTTGCGATTAGAGACGTACTTCCTGGAGCAAACTGTGGTGGATGTGGTTATCCAGGCTGTGATGGATTTGCCAATGCTGTTGTTGCTGGCAATGCACCAGTTACTGGTTGCCCAGTTGGTGGAGCCGATTGTGCTAAGAATGTTGCTGAAATCATGGGTGTTGAAGCAGGAGATGCCGCTAAAAAAGTTGCAAGAGTTATTTGTAGTGGAGATACCAAAAACTGTAAGGAAAAATTTGATTATTTTGGTATCCAGGATTGTAAAGCAGCAGCGATGGTATCGGGTGGAAGTAAAAGCTGCGCCTATGGATGCTTAGGTCTTGGTACTTGTGTAAATGCATGTCAATTTGATGCCATCGAAATTACTGATGGAAGAATAGCTAGAATCATCCCAGAGAGATGTACTGCATGCGGAAAGTGTATTGAAGTTTGTCCAAAATCAGTGATTCATTTTGTTCCTTTTGAACAGGATGTAGTCGTAGATTGTAATAATGAAGAAGTAGGTAAAGTTGTTCGTCAAAAATGTAATGTTGGTTGTATCGCATGTCAGATTTGTGTAAAAGCTTGTCCTTTTGATGCTATGGAGTTTTCAAATAATTTAGCAAAGATAAATTATGAAAAGTGTACAAATTGTATGATTTGTGCAGAAAAATGTCCGACTAAGGCAATTTATGCAGATTTTGAAAAAAGAAGAAAAGCTGAGATTATCGCTGAAAATTGCATTGGATGTACAATTTGTAAAAAGCAATGCCCAGTAGAAGCGATTGAAGGCGAATTGAAGCAAGTTCATAGAATTTTAGAAGACAAATGTATAGGATGTGGAGCGTGCGAAGCAAAGTGTCCTAAGAAAACGATTAAAATGAAATAAAAAATAGAGAATATACTCAAGCTGAGTATGTTCTCTATTTTTATATGAAAAAAATACTACTTGTCATTGAAATATCAAAATGTTAAACTTAAACTGTGTTTAAAGGAAAAATAGAGTTTCCCTAAAAATTTCTCACTATTCTCAATAAAATCGGTTATAGAGTATGCATATTTTGGAAAAATTATTAATAAATGCGAGTTGATGTGTGTGACAAAATGGGACAAGGTATTGATAGGCTGTATCATCATGGCCAGCATGTTCGGTCTATTTATTGTTAAGAAGATCAGCATAAATAGTGATAATTTATATTTGGTTATAGAGGTTGATGGAAAAGAATACAAAAAGGTTTCTCTTGAGGCAGCACAGGAGCAGCAATTGATCGAGGTTAATTCGAAAGAGGGTCATAACTTGATTGAAATCAACGGATTAAATGCTAGGATTGTAGAAGCTGATTGTAAGGATCAACTGTGTGTAAAGATGGGATGGCTGAATCGAGCCAATCAAACCAGTATTTGTTTGCCAAATAAGGTCTCAATAAAATTGATAACAAACAAATCGGATATTGATATTATAAGTTATTAGGGTGTGGGAAAACATATGAAAACTAAAAGACTATTATATTTGTCAATGATTGTTTCTATAGGAATAGCGCTTCACATTATTGAATCTACTATACCATTACCTTTCATCGCCCCAGGAGCAAAACTGGGACTAGCAAATATTGTAAACTTAATTACCCTTGTTGTATTTGGCTATAAGTATGCGTTTGCAGTTGCAATTATCAGATGTTTAGTAGCTACCCTTGGTACTGGTGCTGTAACAGGACTTTTATATAGTCTATCGGGTGCTTTATTAAGCACCTTGGTAATGTGGGTAGTATATAGGAATTTTTCAACACACTTTAGTTTAATAGGTGTAAGTGTATTTGGTGCTCTTGCCCATAATATTGCCCAGTTGGCTGTGGCTAGTATTATGATTCATAATATATTAATTTTTACTTATCTTCCTGTAATGATGTTAGTCAGTCTGTTTACAGGTTATTTCGTTGGACTTACATCAAACTATGCAACGCTTCATTTGAAAGCTATACTATCGAAGGGTGGCAATACGTCAAAGATTATTATGTAAGGGCAAGGGGGAAAGTACATGAAGGCAGTGGGTAGAAATCCATGGCTGCTGATACTGCTAGTAGCAGTTGGAGGAATCATTGGGGGTATTATAGGTGATATTTTTAGAGAGAGCATCAAAATATTAGGCTATGGGAAGACAATTGGCTTTAGTCCAGTGACTATAGATTTAAGCATTCTTAAGCTTACCTTGGGGTTTGTTCTGAGTTTAAATCTTGCTAGTGTCATTGGAATTATTCTAGCTATTCTTATTTTTAGCAAACTGTAGGTGATTTCATGTCAATGCTTTTTCTAGCTTCAGGTTCGCCAAGGCGGGCAGAAATACTGAAAAATTTTAATATTGCCTTTGAGATTATTCCTTCTACAATTGAGGAAAAGATTTATGAGGGAGAAACCCCAGAGCAAATTGTTATGGCCTTGGCTTTGGAAAAAGCCAATAGCATTGTAAGCCAGTGTAATGAAGATGATCTTATTATCGCGGCAGATACAGTGGTTGTTAAAGGCAGTATTCTTGGTAAGCCTCGAAATTATGATGAAGCATATAGCATGCTTAAGCATTTGGAAAATGATGTTCATGAGGTGATTACCGGTCTTGCTGTCATCCAGGTAGGGACCCTTAATAAGATAGTTACATTTGAAAGGACGAGAGTTAAGTTCAAGCCGCTGTCAGATGTTAAAATTCAAAGGTATATAGATTCAGGAGAAGTCTGGGATAAAGCTGGATCCTATGCAATTCAAGGAAAAGGATCTGCTATGATAGAATGGATATCAGGTGATTATTTTAATGTAGTCGGTTTACCAATTAATAAATTGGATGATATTCTGAGCAATCACTTTGATATTGAATTGATTTAGGGAGAATGTCTATTTGGAAATTGTCAAGAGAATTGTCGAAAGTCTGGGGATGAGGTTGAAATGCAAGGGAGTCAAGGCCATATACTTATTAAAGAAATGGTTGAGAGTGAACGACCTAGGGAGAAAATGATCCAGTTTGGAGTAGAAAATCTTTCGAATGCAGAGTTACTTGCAATATTAATCCACACAGGAACAAAAGAGGCATCGGCTATAGAATTAGCTCAGCGGATTCTTTCTTATGATCAAACAGGAATTCATTTTCTTACGAACTGTACTGTTGAGGAATTGAGCCAGATAAAAGGAATTGGCTCAGCCAAAGCATGTCAGCTTATTGCTGCAATTGAGTTAGGGAAGAGAATCGCTGCTGCAAAAGCAACTGTTAGACCATGCATTAAATCACCTGGAGATATCGTCAATATCTATATGGAAGAAATGAGGTATTATAAAAAAGAGTATTTTAAGATCGTTCTGCTGAATACAAAGAATGAAATTATTTCTTCAGAGAATGTGTCCATAGGAAGCTTGAATGCTTCTTTAGTACATCCTCGTGAAGTATTTATAACAGCTATAAAAAAAAGTGCTGCTTCGGTCGTACTTTTGCATAATCATCCAAGTGGGAATCCGCAGCCTAGCAAGGAAGATATATCTATTACAAAACGATTAGCTGAGGCTGGTAAGATTATTGGAATTGATGTAATCGATCATATTATTATTGGAAATGGAACATATACAAGCTTAAAGGAAAAAGATATTTTATAGTGGACAAGATAATATATAAGGCAATCAACAGGGAGGAGTATTTAAATAATGGGTGCATTTAATTTTCTTTCTAAAGATATGGGTATAGACTTAGGAACTGCAAATACATTGGTATATGTGAGAGGAAGAGGAATTGTAGTTAGGGAGCCTTCCGTCGTTGCAATTCAGGAAGATACGAGACAAGTGTTAGCTGTTGGACAAGAAGCAAAGCAAATGATAGGAAGAACACCAGGAAATATTGTTGCTATAAGACCTCTAAAGGATGGAGTGATCGCTGATTTTGATGTTACACAGAGCATGTTAAAGTATTTTATCAAAAGAGCTTATCCAAAGAAGTCCTTATTTTTTCAGCCACGGGTTGTTGTAGGGGTACCATCAGGAGTTACAGAAGTTGAAAAGAGAGCTGTCGAAGAAGCCGCCCTGCAAGCAGGAGCGAAAGAAGCTTATTTAATTGAAGAACCGATGGCTGCTGCCATTGGGGCAGGACTACCAGTAGAAGAGCCTACGGGCAGCATGGTAGTAGACATCGGTGGTGGAACAACAGAGATTGCCATCATTTCGCTTGGTGGGATTGTAACCAGCAAGTCTGTCAGAATTGGTGGGGATGAATTAGATGAATCCATCGTGCAATATATTAAGAAAGAATATAGCTTAATGATCGGTGAAAGAACTGCTGAAGAAATAAAACTTAACATAGGTTCTGCCTATCCCAAAAGCAATGAGCCTAAGATGGCAATCAGAGGAAGGGATTTAGTGTCGGGTCTTCCAAAGACGTTGGAAATAACATCATCTGAAATTCTTGATGCATTGCATGAGCCAGTGAATTCCATTATTGATGCTATAAAATATACCCTCGAAAAAACACCACCAGAATTGGCAGCCGATATCATGGAATATGGAATCGTATTAACAGGTGGTGGGGCTCTTCTTGATGGATTGGATAAATTGGTTCGTCGGGAGACCGGGATGCCCGTACGGATCGCCGAAGAACCCTTGGATTGTGTTGCTTTGGGTACAGGAAAAACGATTGAGGAAATAGAAACGCTAAAAAGAGTATTGATTTCTCCAAAAAGATTGAGATAAAGTGGTGAGCTTGGATGGGAAAATGGCTAAAAAGGGGAGCTTTAATGATAGTAACTACGGTTACTATCATTCTCATTATATTAATGGGGATTAGTCTAGGTGGGAGAATGAAACTTTCTCCACCGGAAAATGTGATTGGAAATATTTTCACGCCTATACAAAAAGCATTTTATAGAGTAGGTCAGGCCGTTGAGAATACAATAACACCAATCTTTCGTTTTAAAGCAATAGATCGTGAAAATAAAGATCTCAAGCAGGAAGTTGAAAAGCTCCAAAAAGAGGTTGTTCAATACAAACTTATGGAAGATGAGCTTATCGAACTTAGAGAACTTTCGAAGGCATTGGATTATACAAGTGGATATGGACAGTCAAGTTATACTTCAGCCAGTGTTTCTGCAAAAGATCCTGGCAACTGGTTTAATACATTTACGATTGATAAAGGTAGTAATCAAGGTATAGAAAAGGAGAACACTGTAGTAAATGGTAACGGACTTATCGGGAAGGTATATGAAGTAGGTGAAAATTGGTCAAAAGTCATTACCATCATCGATAATAAAAGCTCGGTAAGCTTCGAAGTCTTGCGAAATAATGAATATATCGGTGTTATTAGAGGAAGTGTACAAGCAGATCTATCAGGATATCTTATAGATCCAGAAGCAGAGATTTTAGTTGGTGATAAATTAATTACGTCTGGACTAAGTACCTATCCAAAAGGAATTTTGATTGGTGAAGTAAAAGAAGTGGTAAAGAAAAAGGATGAATTATTAAAGACGATTATAGTTGAGCCAGTGGTGAACTTTAAAAAGATTGACAAGGTAATGGTTATCTTGTCAAACAAATAATGGAGAAGGTGTATTCTAATGAACCAACTATCGATTGCAATTGTTTTAGTCTTTAATATCATATTTCAGACCACACTGTTACAACACTTCAGAATATTTGGAATCATCCCAAATACCACTTTGATTTTAGTAGTCATTTTGGCAATTTTGTTTGGTAGGAAAAAGGGTGCTGTTATTGGACTTATCGCAGGCTTACTTCAAGATATCCTCATAGGAACACTTCTAGGAGCTAATGCCTTAATATACATGTTAATTGGCCTTGGCGTGGGATCCTTTGAGAATAAAATATTTAAAGACCATGCCATAACACCTATTTTCTTTGCAGTTTTAGGTACTGTAGTCTATCATTTCGTGTATTACTTCATTATGTATACGGTCAATGAAAAAATCGATATATCGTTGCTCTTTACAAAGATTATACTCATAGAAGCTATTTACAATAGCATTATTGCTGGTTTTGCCTATGGTTGGATATATAATTTCCTTTATCATTCTAAGACAAAAATAAAAACTAGGTGATCGTATGTTTGAAAAACTAAAAAGTCGATACAATCAGATTCTTTTGTTTTTTGGAATTTTCATTACTATACTCTTTATCAGGTTATTTACGCTGACAATTGTGGAAGGTGAAAAATACAAGGAGTTGTCGGACAATATCAGAATTAAAAAGATTCCCATTTCTGCGCCACGGGGCGAGCTGAGGGATCGATATGGAAGGCTTCTAGCTGGGAATAGACCTAGCTTTACTGTGCAAATAATGAAAAATGAATTGATCAACAGCGACATCAATGAAATCGCTATAAAATTACTCAATATACTCAACACCAATGGAGATAAGCATGTAGATAATTTCCCCATAGCTATCGAAAATGGGAAGTATTATTTTTCCTATGATAAGGAAATAGAGAATTGGCTTTTGTCACAAGGATTAGAAGGTTTATCTACTGCTGAAGATGTATTCAAAACTTTGAGGGAAAGATTAGAGATTGATCAGAGTATGGATGAGTATGAAGCACAAACGGTCATGCAGCAGGATTATGGAATATATCCACCAATTTCTGTAAAAACCATGAAGTTTATTCCTCAAATGCAAAAGGAGAACTTTTTGCAAAAATATAAACTAGAGGAAAACCTAAATGCAGAGGAAGCTTTCCAAGCGTTACGGGATAAGTTTAAAATACCTGAAGCCATTTCAAATGAAGATGCCAGAAAAATCTTAATCATTCGCCATGAACTGCAAGAACAAGGCTATCGTCAGTATCAGCCCGTAACCATCGCCTTTGACGTTTCTGCCAAGACGGTGTCCGAGGTGGAAGAGCGGATCATGGAAATGCCAGGTGTCAGTGTAGAGGTAGAGCCTATAAGGTATTATCCAGGTGGAAATTTGGCGTCTCATATAATAGGTTATTTGAGTAAAATTTCCGATAGTGAAAGAGAAAGATATGTAAAAGAATTGGGCTATGACCCCAATGACTTGATTGGCAAAGATGGGATCGAGCGGGTTTTTGAAAAGGACTTAAAAGGTAAAGATGGTGCCAAATATGTAGAAGTAGATGTGTATGGTCGTTTAATTAATGTACTAAGAGAAGAGGAACCGCAAAAAGGTGAAACCATGTATCTAACCATTGATGCAAAGCTGCAAAAGGTTGCAGAGGATGCTCTTGCCCAAGCTTTGGAGCAAATACAAGTAGGGGGCACTTTTAAGAGTAAATGGGGAGATTACAAGTATGGTGAAGTGTTTCGAAATGCCACCACCGGTACAGTTGTAGCCCTGGATGCCAAAACCATGGAAGTACTGGCTTTAGCTAACTATCCAAGCTTTAATCCAAACCTATTTGCTACTGGGATTTCTTCAAAGGATTGGAATGAACTGCAGGATAAAAATCCGCGAGACCCTTTATCTCCCATTCCTCTGTATAACCTAGCTACTAGAGCGGCGATCCAGCCTGGTTCTACTTTCAAAATGATTACAGGCCTTGCTGCAATTGAGAGCGGGTTAAATCCAAATACGAAATTATTCGATAACGGATTTATACCCTATGGCGGAAGAAACTTTGGGTGCTGGTTATGGAACACCAAAAAACAAAAACATGGGTATGTAGATTTGTATAAAGCCTTAGAAGTATCCTGCAACTATTATTTCTATAATGTTTCTACAGGTTGGGATCATTTCAAACAGCAATCTTTAGGAATTTCCATGAATGTCAATAAATTATTAGAATATACGAAATTGCTAGGACTCGATGAACGTACTGGTATTGAAATCAGTGAAAATGCTTATGGGGTGCCTAATCCTCAGAAAAAGACTGCTACCATTAAGTCCATGTTGAAAAATCATATTAAGGATCGTGCAAAGGACTATTTTGAGCCTGAGATTTATGAGGATAAAGAAACCTTAGAAAAAAATATTGCTGAGATTGTCAGCTGGGCAGATGAAAATCCATCTAGAGGAGAACTGATTAATCGTACGGGGAAATTGGGTGTCAAAAAGGACAAGATTGAGACATTGGTTGATACGGCTAAATTCACGTACTTCAACCAAGCGAAATGGTCAAAGGGAGATACATTCAACTTATCTATCGGACAAGGTGAGCATGCTTATACGCCATTACAAATGGCACGATACATTGCAGCAATCGCCAATGATGGATATTTGAATAAGGTGAGTGTCGTTAAAAAAGTCGGCACAGAAACGCCAAATGTAGAAAAAGAAAAAGGTCCAAGAATTGAATTAAATGATTATAAAAACTTGAGTTATATCAGGCAGGGGATGTCCAACGTAACCCAAGAAGAAGGCGGTACTGCAAGAGCTGTCTTTGGAAGATTTCCAATAAAGGTTGGTGGTAAAACAGGTACTGCGGAAAGATCAGGTAAAATTCAGCCAAGAGATGAGGCCGAATATCTAAGAAAATATTGGAAATGGATCGCCCCATCTTTAAGCTTGACTGATGTTGAAGCAAAGGCGAAGGCGCTGATGACAGCCAATAAAGACAAATATCGCGATGAGGGCGATGCGATGCGTGAAGCCATACGGTTATTAAGTAACAATAAAATTAGCAATGAACAAATGGATCAGTTTAAAGAGCCATTTGATAATTTTGCGTGGTTCGTCTCCTATGCACCTTTAGATGATCCGCAGATTGTCGTTGTAAGCTTGATTTTCCAAGGCGGGCATGGAGGTTATGCTGGACCGATCGTAAGAGAAATCATCGCAGAATATTTAGGATTAAACAAAGAAGCAAATGATTTAAGCTTAGAAAAAGCACTCACTAGATAGGAAGTACTGTGAGTGCTTTTTTACTAGTTTGTAGCAGGGTATAGTCATTATTTACATGAATAGTTAACAATTAATACCTTTACATATAATGTTTTCATGCTACTTTTTTGAGAAAAAAAAAGGATTTAGTTTTCATATGAAGAATAAATATAACGTTGTAGTTTATTTGTAAGTAGCGGAGGTAATTCTATAATGCCTAGAAATAGCACTGTATCCTTCAAAGGAAACAAGGATGGTATATCCATATATTTGAGCCCTCATATGGATTACCATGATGTGAAAGAGCAGCTTGTGAAGAAATTAGAATCTACGAAGCAATTTTTTGCAGGTGCAAAAGTAATTGGGTTTGAGGGGAAGGAATTATCAAAAGACGAGAAAGACGAGATAAAAGAGATTATTCAGCTAAGGTACAATATGACTATAGATGAAGAAGAGCGGTTAAAAGAGCATTGTACCGAAACAAAAAAACATTTAGTTTTTGAAGGAATTGAAGAAGGACATACAAAATTTATAAGAGCAACGGTTAGATCCGGTCAAAGAATTATCTTTGAAGGGAATGTGGTGGTTTTAGGTGATGTAAACCCGGGAGCAGAGATTATCG
This sequence comes from Anaerosolibacter carboniphilus, assembly GCF_014205875.1. Classification (GTDB taxonomy): domain Bacteria; phylum Bacillota; class Clostridia; order Peptostreptococcales; family Thermotaleaceae; genus Anaerosolibacter; species Anaerosolibacter carboniphilus. The sequence goes on along the minus strand of NZ_JACHEN010000004.1, from coordinate 126,903 downwards.
CTGAGGGCAATATTATTGTGATGGGTATTCTTCGTGGTTTAGCCCATGCTGGAGCGAGTGGAAATCATAGAGCTTATGTTGCGGCAATATGTTTGCAGCCAACACAATTAAGAATTGCTGACACGATAACCCGATCACCAGACAATGAAAAGACAAGGCCAATGATTCCGGAATTGGCTTTAATAAAAGACAATATGCTTGTGATTGAACCATACTTACCAAGTAGATAATAAAATGAATCCTATGATAGGGGGAGTAATAATGGGTGAAGTAATTGTAGTGACTTCTGGAAAAGGTGGCGTTGGAAAAACAACGACTACTGCGAATATAGGGACTGGTTTGGCACTTTCTGGTAAAAAGGTAGTTGTTGTGGATGCCGATATTGGACTTAGAAATCTGGATGTAGTCATGGGACTTGAAAATCGGATTGTATATGACATTGTGGATGTGGTAGAAGGAGTCTGTCGATTAAGACAAGCCTTGATCAAGGATAAAAGATATGAAAATTTATTCCTTCTTCCAGCTGCTCAGACAAAAGATAAAAATGCAATCAATCCTCAACAGATGCAAGACCTGTGTAATGAGCTAAAGGAAACGTTTGATTTTGTAATTGTGGATTGCCCTGCAGGTATCGAACAAGGATTTAAAAATGCCATTGCTGGGGCTGATCGTGCCATTGTTGTTACAACGCCTGAAATTTCTGCTGTTCGAGATGCAGATAGAATCATTGGTCTATTAGAAGCTGCTGAATTAAGAAATCCACAATTGATCATCAATAGAATTCGTGTAGAGATGGTCAAAAGAGGCGATATGATGAACATAGAAGATATGATTGATATTTTAGCAATCGATCTTTTGGGCATTGTGCCTGATGATGAGTTCATTGTTATTTCCACGAATAAAGGAGAGCCTGCTGTGACAGATGATAAGTCTCTGGCAGGACGTGCTTATAAAAATATTACCAAAAGAATTATGGGAGAAGACGTGCCTTTCTTGCAATTAGAAGGTGAGGATAGTTTCATGACGAAACTAAGAAAGCTATTTGGAATCGGTAAATAATTCTGAAAGGGGGATAAGTAATGATGGATCTATTTAAGTTATTTAGCAGAGAAGACGCCTCCAGTAAGAACGTAGCAAAAGAAAGATTGAAGTTGGTACTTGTTCATGACAGGACAAATTGTTCTTCAAACTTTCTTGAGATGCTTAAAGGTGATTTGTTAAGCGTAATTTCTGATTATGTAGAAATCGATGAGGATGGATTAGATATACGAATCACGAAAACGAAAAAAAATACTGATGATTCAATGGTGCCAGCCTTAATTGCGAATATTCCAATAAAAAAAATGAAATCTAGATAGAGAAAAAGCGAGAAACCAGTAAACTGGTTTTTCGTTTTTTCTTTGTATTATTATAGATGGAAATTATGTTTTGTTGAGACATCCTATTTAATTATGATATAATTTCATATAGAACAATTAGAAGAGGTGCTTTAATGATTGATAAAAAACTATTAAAAAACATTGACTTTACCCTGATCATAACGATCATTGCTATATTTTGTATTGGATTGATTATGATCAGTAGTGCGACCCATGTTACACAAGATGGATTAACACGGCAGGTAAAAGTGCAGGCAGTTGCTTTTGCGTTAGGATTTATAGCTATCCTAGTTGTTTTGCTGATAGATTATAATGTTTATGCTGGTTTTGATAAGGGTATTTACGCTATTTCTATTTTATTGCTGCTTGCAGTTTATATTCCTGGGGTAGGTAAGACTTTAGGCGGCGCTCGAAGCTGGATAGACCTTGGTCCTATTGATTTTCAGCCTGTTGAAATTGTGAAAATCGGATTTATATTGTCATTCGCTAAATATCTAGAATCAAGGCAAAATCAACTCAACACAATAAAAGATCTAGTACCAATCGCAATTTATGGGGGAATTCCCATACTATTGCTTCTAAAACAGCCTGACCTTGGAAGTGCCTTGGTTTTTATTATCATTATTCTTGGAATGACATTCGCCTCTGGATTGAGTTACAAAGTTCTCGGATTAGGTTTCTTAACAGGCGTTGTATCATTACCAATCGCCTATAAACTGATGGCGCCCCACCAGAGAGTCAGAATAGATGCCTTTTTAAATCCTTCTGATATGAGTTTACCAGGGAATTATCATGTAATGCAGTCCAAAATTGCCATTGGTTCAGGACAGGCAATAGGCAAGGGTTTGTATCAAGGTACTCAAAATAATTTTGATTTTCTTCCAGTACAAGAAACAGATTTTATATTTGCAGTGCTAGGTGAAGAATTTGGGTTTTTAGGTGGTGTTATCGTTGTATTATTATATTTTATTTTCCTATATAGAATGATGAAAATTGCAAGTGCGTCAAAAGATGTGTACGGTTCATTGGTAGTTGTTGGTATTACGTCGATGTTTGCCTTTCAAATATTTGAGAATATCGGGATGACTATGGGTGTTATGCCAGTTACAGGGCTTACTTTACCATTTATTAGTTATGGAGGCAGCTCATTGCTTACGAGTATGCTTGCTTTAGGTATAGTTTTGAATGTTGGAATGAGAAGACAAAAGATTAAATTTTAGTGAGGAGGTTTTACAGTGAACGTAGCCCTAATAGCCCATGATAGAAAAAAAGATACAATTATTAACTTTGCAATTGCATACAAGCATATTCTTGAACATCATCACATTACTGCAACGGGCACGACTGGTAGACTTATTCAAGAGGCTACTGGTTTACCGATTCATAGAGTTCAGTCTGGTCCTTTAGGGGGTGACCAGCAAATTGGTGCAGAAATAGCTCAGAATAATATGGATTTGGTTATTTTTCTAAGAGATCCTTTAACAGCTCAACCTCATGAACCTGACATATTAGCACTTTTAAGGTTATGTGATGTATATAAGATTCCAGTTGCAACGAATATTGCCACTGCGGAAATATTGATTCGTGCCATGGAAAAGGGAGAATTTCATTGGCGCGAGATTGTTAAAGAGAGATAAAAAAATGGAGGAATTATTCCTCCATTTTTTATTTACTATAGATTTATTTTTATACTCTTATTTCTAACAAAATGTCTCCAGTTCTTCATGAACCATGGCATTAAATAGTGATCTACGCCAAAGGCACGACCAGCACCACCTAAGCAAGCGATGGAAGTTACAATATACCAATAATCGTATAGACCTGTAGAAAGTAGGAAGTTTATATTCATTCCAATCGAAACAATTGCAGCAATAAAAGTGAAAGTACCTGTTAAGAATGCAATACCAAGGCCCAACTCTGTTAAAACAATTATCTTCTGGAAGAGCATGGCGTTTGGAACAATAATTGTTTCACACATCCATGCATACCAGGCAGGCGTATTCTGTCCAATAAGGTTCATACCTTGAACAACGACTTCTGCAGCGCCTTCAGCGGCAGCAGTTGAAGCTGAAGCCGTAGCATCTGCAGCAGCTGCTACCTTTTGAGCATAGATGGATACTTTGGAAAACCATCCATCATTATATTTGTGGATTCCTTGCATTAACCACATATAACCTAAATACATACGCATAATGACCATCCAGAAAGTAAATGTTTCAGTGGTTAAATGCTTTTTAATGATATTGTCATCTTTGCGCTTATGCACAAATTGATGTTTTAGATATCGAATAACTTGCTCAAAACCTGCAACTTCAAACTGATAGTGAATATTTACCATATGCTTGATAGCCATAGCCATCAAACCAGAAGTTTTCATACCCATGGTCTCTGCAACAGCATATTTACGACCAATGGATACCATCGTACCATGAAGCTTAGGTTTACATTTTTCAAGTGGCTTATTATGAATAAGGTTGGCAATATTTTTACCGGCGCCCTTACCAGTCTGCATAGCTGATTCTACAAGCAAAGGTAATGGTTTTCCATCTTCTTCAACAAAGAAGGAATTGTCACCAACTAAGAATACATTAGGATAAGCAGTAGATTGAGTATATTCATTCACCTCAACTCTTCCTCTTCCCCTTTGAGCTGCTGGAAGTCCAACTTTTTCAACAAAGCTGGCTACTTTTACGCCTCCAGTCCAAATTAAGGTATTTGTAGGAACTACAGTTCCGTCCTTTATATCTAAACGGTTAGGTGTAACCTTTGTAATAGGTGAGTTTGCTAATACTTCAACACCATTTGATTTGAGGTAGTTCATAGCCTTATCGATTAGATTTTGTGGGTAAACGGCCAATATTTTATCCATTGCTTCTACGACAACAAGTCGTACTTCATTTTTTGCAATATTATATTCTTTGCATAGGACATCTCGCCATTGAATAAGCTCGCCAACCATTTCAATACCCGTAAATCCGCCGCCGCCAACAACAAGGGTTAAATATTCCTTGCGTCTCTCAGCATTTTGTTCTTTAGAAGCCAATTGGAACATCGTACGGATATGTTTATTAATCTTTTTGGCATCTTCTAAAGACCAAAGAGTGAAAGCGTTTTCTTCCATTCCTTCAATTCCAAAGAAAGCAGGCTCGCTGCCACAGCCAACTACAAGATAATCATAGGCATAAGTATTCTTTTCAGAAGTTAAGGTCTGTCCTTCAAAATCAATGGATGTAATCTCATCCTGAATGATGTTTACCTTTGTGTACTTAAATATATCATTGAGATATATTTTTACACTCTCTTCGTCAACTCTGTTGCCTGCGACCTCATGAAGCTCAGTCAATAAAGTGTGTCGATCATTTTTGTCAATAATTGAAATTGAAACATCATCATTTTTCAATTTCTTGTGCAGTGTAAGTGCTGCGTCTACACCTGCGTATCCAGCACCAAGTACTACAACACGTTTCATAATGAACCCCCCTTTAAATAATAATTCTTGAATCTTAAACTTGGTTAAATATTATTTTAACATTGCTGCTAAAGGTATTATACCAAAAATGACAACAGTTGTATAATAAAAAAATTAAAAGTGAGAAAAAGAATGAAGGTAATTTCACTAGATCGTGCATGTAAAGGATAAGAAATGGGTAATGATAGTGAGTTTTGTTCATAAATTATTCGAATGAAAAAATTGACAATCATTAAATTTAATTATAAAATAATATCTGAAAGCGATTTCAAAACTATTTAATTGAAGGGGGCAATATCGTGAAAAAAGTTTTATCAGTTGTTTTAGTTACAGTTCTAGTGTTAGCTTTAGGCGTTGGATGCGCAAAGCCTGCACAACCAGCACAGCAGCCTGAACCGGCACCAGCTCCAGCTGAACAGCCAGCAGCGCCAGCGGAAGATACTGTTAAAGATGGTACTTTTACAGCATCTGATGCAGATTTTGATGATCGTGGCTGGAAAGCAGAAATCAGTATTACATATACAGATGGCAAGATTTCAGAAGTTGTATTTGACGAAGTAAATAAAGATGGTGCGAAGAAGAGAGATGATGCAGGTTACAATGAGCCATTCAAAGCAAAGTCTGGCGTAACTGTAGGAGAAGTATCTGATGCATTGGCAAAAGCATTGGTTGAAAAGCAAGATCCAAATGCGGTAGATACTGTTGCAGGTGCTACAGGAACTTCTACGAAGTTTAAAGAATTAGCTGTTAAAGCAATCGAATCTGCAAAATAGAAACTGGTAAGTCCCAATACATATGTATTGGGACTTATAATTATGAACATAATTATTTAATATTCAAATGCTTAGATGGAGGATTGAGATGAAAAACAAGACCCTTAAGTATTTCATCCTAATGGTTACGATACTTCTTACCACTTTCCAAGTAGGATGTAAATCAGAGGAGAAAATGGTAAGTGATTCTACCTATATGCTGGGGACATATTTGCAGTTAAGTGTTTGGACCAGTAATGAAGCAAAAGGAATGGATATCATTAAAACTGCCTTTGAAAGAATAAAAGAAATTGAAGATAAGATGAGCGCTAATATAGATGAAAGTGAGATCGGTCAGATTAACCAGAATGCTGGAAGGGACTATGTTGAAGTTAGTGAGGAAACCAGTGAGCTCATAAAGAAGGCTGTTCATTATGCGCAGGTGACCGATGGAGCTTTTGATCCTGCTATTGGAAAGCTAGTAAAGCTGTGGGGCATAGGAACTGAAAATGAACGGATACCTAGTGAAGATGAAATTCGAGATGCCTTAAGTTTTGTGGACTATAGAAAGATTGAATTTCAAGGTGAAAATAAGGTTAAGCTCAGTGAACCAGAGATGAGAATTGACCTTGGTGGAATTGCCAAGGGATATGCAGCTGATGAAGTAACAAAAATTATGAGAGAAAAAGGTATAAAACATGCTATAATAAATCTCGGAGGGAATGTGGTGACTCTCGGGAAAAAGACAGACGGATCATCTTGGAAAATAGGTATACAGGATCCATTTGAGCCTACAGGAACCCACATGGGCATAATTGAAGCTCATGATCAAACGGTAGTAACTTCTGGTAACTATGAAAGATATTTTATACAAGACGATAAGAGATATCATCATATTATTGATCCTAAGTCGGGTTATCCAGCTGAAAATGGCATTGTCAGCGCCTCCATCATTACAAATAGTTCAACAGACGCAGATGGACTATCCACTAGCGTTTATGTGCTGGGCCTTGATAAGGGGATGAAGCTTATAGAAAGCCTAGATGGCGTAGAATGTATTATCATTACAGAAGATAAAAAAGTATATCTCTCTTCAGGATTAACAGGAAGATTTCAGATAATAAATAATTCATTTCAAATTGTAAATTAAGCCGTAGGATGAAGAAGGTGATAAATTGAGTTATTGGAGCAAATATCCAGACATAGAAAAAGAAATGGAAAAGGTCGAGGAGCTTCTAGAACAATCTGTGAAGTCCAGAAGAAAAATTGCTGAAGATGCCTCCCTTGATTTGCTAAAGGCTGGTGGGAAGAGAATACGCCCTGCCTTAACCATCATTTCTGCTCAATATGGTAATTACGATAGTAATAAAATTGTGCCTATGGCAGCAGCTTTGGAGCTATTCCATATGGCAACTTTAATTCATGATGATATTATTGATAATGCAAAGTCTAGAAGGGGTATCGAAACTGCGCAATCAAAGTATGGCAAAGATATTGCTGTATATACAGGAGATTATTTATTTAGCAAAGCCTTCTTATTGGCTGCAAAGGTCAGCAATGGTGAAAAGATTATTCATCTATCTAAATTTATCAAGGCGATCTGTGAAGGGGAAATAGAACAATACGCATCTAAGTTTGATCATTCTACATCTATTAGTACGTATTTGAAAAGAATTAAATATAAAACTGCATTGCTTTTTGCCCTATGTTGTCAGATTGGGGCAGAGACAGCGGAATGTGATGTAAAAACCTCTAGAAATTTACGTAGATTTGGAATGTCTTTAGGAACTGCATTCCAATTAAAAGACGACTTACTAGATGTTACTTCTGAGGATGCTATCGTAGGAAAACCTACGGGAAATGATATCCTTGAAGGAATCTATACGCTGCCGCTTTTGTATACGATCAAACAAAGTGAGTATCATAAAGAAGTTCTAGCATTGTTAAACAAAAATAATTTTACTAAGAAAGATATTACAGAAATCATATACTTTATTCATAAGTCCAATGGTATTGATCGTACTAGGAAGATGGAAGAAAGATATTACCAAAAAGCTTTAGATAGTTTAGATGGACTAGCCTGCTATCCGAATACACAGATTCTAATCGATCTCGTCTCTTCGATGAGAGATAGAATAAAGTAAAAAAAGACAAAACATTTTTAGTGTTTTGTCTTTTTCATTTGAAAAGAACTATTTATTCTAGTAATTCTTAACAAGCATTTCTTGTGCATTGAATAAATGGTAAAATCGCACATAGGAAATACTGTCATAAATAATGAGTACCATTCATAGATTGTTATCATAAAAAGACATTCTTAATTGATAGGATTTGCTTGACAATTATTAAACATAATTATATTCTATATGTAAATAATATTATATTGTCGGAATATTTTTAATAAATAAAATAGTAAAATGATATTAGGTTGTATCGATATGCGTCAGATTTTGTTTTGCAGTACGTATGTTTTAATATTTAGTAATAGATATTTCGTCCTCAAAGAAAAGAATGAGGGTTGGATGTTTTATCTCTGAAACGGAGTGCTCTTTTATAAAAATTAAAATGATCGTCTTCCAATACTACTAACTATATATTTAATATAATCTTATAATGGATATGTCAAGGAAGTAGGTCTCAATATATAAATGTGTTGATGCCTGCTATTTTTATGCATATGAATAAGGGGCAGTATTCATATGATATTAAGCAGTGAGTTTTTATCATAGCTTGTTTGACATCTATCAAACGATGTTAAATATATTTTGTTTTAAGGGGGAGTGTATGAATGTCTCAAGATGAAAGGAAAGGGTTTCTTGAAAGGGAAACGACGAGACGTGAATTTTTGAAGCTAGCTGGCAAAGGTATGGCTGGGGCCGCCATATCTGTCTCTTTTTTGAGTATGCTAGGCTTCACGCATGAATCAGAGGCAGTGGCTGCATTTGCACTGTCGAAAGGTGTACTGATTGCAGATAGAAATCGGTGCACTGGTTGTCAGCGGTGCGAGATTAACTGTACGTCCTTAAATGACGGGAAAGTACAACCATTCATTTCAAGAGTGAAGGTAAGTAGAAACTATAACTTTGGCGTGGATGGTCCTAAGATCTCTTATTGGAAAGAAGATGGACAATACGGTAATCTACTGATGACTCCTGAAACATGTAAGCAATGTAAGGATCCAGCCTGTGGCAATGCATGTCCAAAGGGAGCTATTATTGCTGACCCAAAAACAGGCGCGAGAGTAGTGGTGAAAGAAGAGTGTATCGGTTGTGGTAGCTGTACAAAAGCATGCCCATGGCATCTGCCAACTGTTGATCCTGAAACAATGAAATCATCTAAGTGCGTACTGTGTGGCATGTGTGCGACAAATTGTCCAACAGGTGCTTTAAACATCATTCCTTGGGAAGATGTGAAAGTGGCAATGATTCGTCGTGGCTACATGCTGGGGTAAGTTCTGCAAATGTTGAGTATGAAAAATATAGTTTGGGGGGACAGTAAATGGCTAAAGTAGGTGGATGGGCAGGTAAGATTTTAAGAGTGAATCTCACAAGTGGAAAAATTTCAACGGAAGATACCTTGATATATAAAGATTTTATAGGTGGTATGGGTATAGGCTATAAGGTCATGTTTAACGAAGTATCAATAGGAACAAAACCTTTTGATGAAAAAAACAAAATTATATTTGGGGCAGGACCATTGACAGGTACAGGTGCTCCATGTAGTTCTAGAACAAATATTACATCTTTGCTTCCTAGTAATCCGTACCATGCAGTGTCTGATAGCCATATGGGGGGAAATTTCGCTGCCATGATGAAATACGCAGGATGGGATGCAATCATTGTTGAAGGTGCTTCTTCTAAACCGGTTTGGTTACGCATAGAAGATGATGAGGTATCCTTAGAGGATGCTTCCTTTGTATGGGGAAAAGGAATTTTCAAAACTACAGCTGAAATCGCAAGTGTTATTGGAAAAGAAGCTTCTATTGCTGCCATCGGTCAAGCTGGTGAAAATATGGTAAACCTTTCTGTTATCATGAACGGGACTTCCCATTCAGCCGGTGGGCATGGTGGGGTTATGGGATCCAAAAAATTAAAAGCTATTGCTATTAAAGGTACTGGTGCTGTCCATATTGCAGCCCACAAATATGATTTATTAACTTTAAATGAATATATGATGAAGGAAATTATTGGCGCTAACAATCAGCACGTAGTACCTAGGACACCACAGCCTTGGGCAGAATATCACAACAGTGGCAGTCGATGGCTTTCAAGAAAAGGTTTATTCTGGGGCGGTGCAGAGACACCGATTGAAACGGGTGAGAATCCTCCTGGAGACATGAAAAAAATAGGCTTCAGAACCATGAAAGCGGTAATGGACTTGGGACCTGTTGCCGAAAAATATACAGTTCGAATGGGTGGTTGTCAATCTTGTCCAATCAGATGCCATTCTCAGCTAAAAGTACCCCAGTTGGAGAAGTATGGTCTGTCACCTTATGTTGCCAATACCTGTATGGGCTATAGCTCGCCAAATGGTGTTATGATTAAGGGCGTGACGGATCAGTTTGAAAAAGACGATAACACGATGATCGGTAAGGTTGTGGGCGCTCAAGTGGCTGATGATTACGGTGTATGGTGTAATTATGGCATGATTGGAAAAGATTTTAAATACGCCTATGATCATGAAATCTTAAAGAAAGTATTGCCTGAGGAAGAATATAAGAGCATACCATGGGATAAGCTTGAAGCTGGAGACCCAGCCTTCTTAATTGATTTCTATAGGCGAATTGCTTTCAAAGAAGGTGAATTTAGCCATCTCGGTGATGGTACATATTGGATTGCACAACGTTGGCATTTTGAAGATGATTTCTGGAATGGCAATGCCTATGGTGTATGGTCACCACTAGGATTCCCAAAACACCACAGCAATGAAGCAGGAGGTCAGGTAGGTGCCATCATATCATGTATGTTCAATCGGGATGCCCAATGCCACTCTCATATGAACTTTATTGGATCTGGGCTGCCGATTGCTATACAAAAAGAAATTGCAGCAGAAGTTTGGGGATCTCCAGATGCTATTGATGCACCTGCGAACTATACACCAATGAATAAATACAAAGCAAAGTTTGCAAAATGGAGCATTATTAGAAATTGCCTTCATGACTCACTAACGCTATGCAACTGGATGTGGCCTATGACCGTATCACCAGTGCAATCAAGAAACTATAGAGGAGATACTGCATTAGAAGCGAAATACCTCAGTATTGTTACTGGACAAGAAATTAGTGAGGAAGAACTGGACTTAGCTGGTGAAAGAATCTTTACCCTTCATAGGGCCCTTACTGTAAAGCAAATGGGAACAGTAGATATGAGAAATAAACATGACTTGATGTGTGATTGGATATTTGACGTGGATCCTGATAAGAAGCCGTTTACACCGGGAACCATTAAAATGGATAGAGATGATATGCAGCTTGCACTAACCATGTTCTATAAGGAAATGGGCTGGGACGAGAAAACTGGAGCACCTACAAAGGAAACGTTAATTCGATTAGATCTACACGATGTAGCAAATCAGCTTGAACGATTAAAGCTTCTACCTTAATAATTATGATGTGGAATAAGGGGATATTTTCCCCTTATCCAAATATTTATGGAAACTGTAGGGGGGGAAGCTAACGTGGAAGATGACAGAAAAGATGAGCTGGTGGTCACAGCGGATTTTATCAGAAGAGTAACAAAGGAAGCAAGACTTGTGAAATTGGAAGAGTTGTATGAAGAACCTACATCCCTGTCGCAAGAACGATTAAATGATATGCTAGAACAAATAACGATTAACCCAGATTTTGCTGATATCAAAAGCATCAGGGGTTCAGAGCGCTTATACTTTTACTCTTCCAAAGACATGACAGAAAACTATGCCAAGATATTGGTTCGTATTGAAGACAAAGACTTACTAAAAATGGTGGCGGAAACGGTCCGACATGAATCAAAGATATATCCTCGCCCCACCGATGGAAGGCTTTTCTCAACGCCGCCCTTTAGCTTTGGAGAGAATGAATTGAGCAGTGTAATGAGCCAGTTAAAGGATCAGGAAATCTACCAAGATATTCAAGAGGCTAGGGCATCCAATGGAGCGGTTTACTTATATTCTGAGAGGTTTATGACCAAGGATCATGCAATGGCATTAACAGAATGGATTGAGGTGCTTCAGCATGAGACACCATGAAATTGGGGGTTAATACAAATGTCTGACGAACAAATCGAGAGAAAATCCAACATCTGTGAGGAAGCTCCAGTAGATTTAATATTAAATGGTCAAAAGCTGATAACTTTTATGTGTACCCCAATGAATCTCAATGAATTAGCCGTTGGACATCTTTATAGTAGAAGACTTATTAGAAAAGTCGAAGATATTCTAACCTTGGCTGCATGTGAAGACATGAAGAAAATTTATGTTATGACTTCGAATAAAATAAATGAAGATGTGTACTCGGTGGCCAGTGTGCTGACAAGCAGCTGTGGCAGCGGAGCCATATTTACAGAGAAAATTTTAAACGATGCCAAAAATGATTCAATATACTCGATTGCCGTGGAAAAATTGAAAGAACGTTCTATCGAGATGCTTAGAAAAGCGGAATTGTATAAAAAAATGGGTGGTATGCATTGTGCGTGCTTAAGTGACGGGAATGAAATAACAATTTTAAGAGAAGATATTGGCAGACACAACGCTGTAGATAAGATTATTGGAAGGGGCCTATTTCAAGGAATAGATTTCTATAAAACGATTATATTTACAACGGGTCGTATTTCTTTGGATATGGTATTAAAAGCTGCTGCTGCTGGATTCCCGATTATTGTGTCCAGAAGTATTCCAAGCAACCTAGCCTTAGATTTAGCGGAAAAGTTAGGGATTACCATTGTTGGTAGGGTCGTATCAAGTCAGCCAATTATCTATACCCATAGCCAGCGAGTAATCTGTAAAGAGGAAGATAGATTAATGAATGAATGCATGTAGTAAAAAAGATTCGCATTATAAGGAGGTGTAAATCATGTTTGGAAGAATTGGTGCCATGGAGTTAATCCTAATCTTAGCGATTGCTTTGGTGATATTTGGGCCTTCTAAGCTACCAGAAATCGGAAGATCTTTAGGAAAAGCAATCGGTGAATTTAAGGATCATGCCAATAAAATTACAAAGGATATAGAGGTAACGGATGAGACTAAAAAATAGGGGATGAATCAGACGTGAACGAGAATAAATTTACTTTGATTGAGCATTTGGCTGAGTTAAGGAAACGTCTCTTTATTATATTAGCCGTAGCCATTGGGACGAGTAGTATTTGTTTCTTTTATGTGGATCGGGTGGTACAAGATATACTAAAACCGGCGAAACAGCTGGATTTTGTATATTTATCGCCGCCTGAGCTATTCTTGGCCTATGTGAAAATATCCTTGATAGCAGGGATTATTATTTCATCTCCCATTAGCTTTTATCAAATTTGGTTATTTATTAAACCAGGTTTAGAGAAAACAGAAAAGAGATTTATACTGGCATCTCTATTCACTGGCGCTTTCTTTTTTATTGCAGGGACTACCTTTGCATATAAGATAATTTTACCGATAACCATTGAATTTTTTGCAAAGCTTAAAATTGAAGATATCGAACCCATGATTTCATTTGGAAGTTATATAGGCTTCATTAGCTCTATTCTGCTTTCTTTCGGACTGGTATTCGAAATGCCAATGCTGATCGCTTTGCTTACGAGGTTTAAGCTGATTTCTGCACCAACCTTAAGAAGAAATAGAAAAGTAGTGATTTTATTAGTATTTATAGTGGCAGCAATACTAACACCACCAGATGTTGTGTCCCAAATATTGCTTGCTGGGCCAATGGTGCTACTATTTGAGCTAAGTATACTGATTTCATCCTTTCTTGGGAAAGAGAATAGACAAGAGAATACATTAAAAAGAATTTCCTCCAGTAGTAATTAGTACTGGAGTTTTTTTTGAATAGAGTTTTATAGTGTTTGTACATGAAATAGACTCCTGTTGTAATAAATCGAAGGAATAAAAAATATATTATACTAATTACAACATAAGGAGGGTATTTATGAATAAGTCTTTTGGAAGAATGAAATATGATAGACCGAGGATGAGTAGTTATCCGAAAAGAATAAGCCCACAACTAAGCACCATGGGAAAAGGAGAGAATTTTTATAGAAGAACCCTAAAAAAGATAGCTATTTGCATAGGCATCGTGCTGCTAGCCATATTAATGAAAAGTATTAACTTGCCCTTTACAAACAAAGCAGTTGATGTAGTAAAAACAACATTAAATAAAGAGCTTGATTTTAAAAAAGCAGGTAAACGAGTATTAGAATATGCACAAACGATTCCATCCCTTCCTCGCAAAGCTGCCAGTGTTTTCAATAATATGGGAAAAGAGAAAATTGATGGATATACTCTTCTTGCACCGATCCAAGGTACAATCGTTTCCAAACATGGTGAAAATATTGATCCTGTCTTAAATACGAAAACTTATCAGTTAGGAATCAAGGTTATGCCAAGGAACAGTCGAAGCATTATATCTGTCACAGATGGAGAAATTATTGAAGTTGGAGAAAGCGAAAGTTTTGGAAAATTTATTAAAATTCAGCATGGAGAAAATGTAAGCGCCTTATATGGGAATTGCGGAGAAATTTATGTAAATAAAGGAGAAAACGTTAGGAGTGGTCAGGAGATTGCAAAACTGAGCAATACAAGCGATGCAAACAATTTGCTGCAGTTTTTATTGTGGGTAAATGATCAAGAAGTGGACCCTGAGGAGTATATCAATTTTGACAAAACCAGTCTTTAAGATAGTAGGTGCCTATGAATGACATTTATTAAAATAGCTGGAGTAGAAATAAAAATAAACTACTTGTTATGCTTTTCATTCATTCTTTTTTTTATTTTTGGCTACATAGAGAATGCAATTCTTTCGTTTGTCATTGTCTTTCTTCACGAATTGGCTCATACGATCATGGCAAAAATATTAGGGTACCATATCCATGACATCGAGATATTCCCTTTTGGCGGCGTAGCTAGGATTGAAGAGTTGTTTAGCACCAGTCCAAGGGACGAGATTATTATAGCTGCTGTAGGACCTGTATCAAATCTTTGTATGGCATTTATTGGCTATCATATATATTACTGGTTATCGAATCAAAGTGAGTTAATGGTTTTTTTTGTTTATTCGAATATTGTTATTGGTGTATTTAATTTGATTCCTATCCTTCCTCTGGATGGAGGGCGAATGATAAGGGCCTATCTGGCTTGCTTTGTTGGATTTAAAAAAGCAACAAAAATAATTGTAAGATTGTCGAAGATTTGTTGTATTGCTATATTTATTTGGGGAATTTGTATGATAAGATATAATTATTTGAATATCTTTCTTTCTTTCATAGCTATTTTTTTATATATCGCTGCCCAAAGGGAATATAAAATGGCAGCTTTTATTTTTATAAAGGAAATAACACATAAAAAACAATCTCTTCTTTCAGAAGGCGTATTAAGGTCAAAACAATTAGTTGCGATGAAAGGCACTCCTGTAAATGAAATCATGGATCAATTTTTGCCTAACAAATACCATATCGTGATGGTTGTGGATGGGAAATGCAAGCTGATTGGATATTTAACAGAGACAGAGGTTTTAGAAGGCATGATCAGATATGGTATAAATGTTCCGCTAGAAAAGTTGTTAATAGATAGGTAAAATGATACAATAGTAATACTATACTGAAGAAGAAAATATAGGTATTTATATAACCAACTATACAAATACTAGAGATGAGATCAGATCAGGTGCTTTAGGAGGACTAAAAATGACGAAAATTGATTTAGATTCACTACTTTATCGAGTTGAAAAGCCAGCCAGGTATATTGGAAATGAGTTAAATAGTGCTAAAAAAGACTTAGATAAAGTTGACATTCGATTTGGATTTGCATTCCCAGATGTATATGAGGTAGGAATGTCCCATTTGGGCATGCATATTTTATATAACCTTTTAAATAAACAAAATGATGTATACTGTGAGCGAATTTTCTCGCCATGGGCTGATATGGAAGGGCTATTAAAAGAGAGAGGGTTACCTCTTTTTACCCTTGAAACCCATAGTCCTATTTATGAATTAGATTTTATTGGGTTCACGCTTCAATATGAATTAAGCTATTCGAATATTTTAAATATTTTAGCTTTGGGAAATATTCCTCTTCGTAGTAAAGATCGGGGAATGGAAGATCCAATCATAATAGCAGGAGGACCATGCGCTTACAATCCAGAGCCTCTTGCGGAGATCATTGACGTTTTTGTACTTGGAGAGGCCGAAGAGGTTATTCTTGAGTTACTCGACAAATATAAAGATTGGAAACATTCGGGTAAGAGCAAAAAAGATTTTTTTGAATCTATTGTTGCTATAAAAGGTGTATACATACCATCATTTTATGAAGTAAAGTATCATGATAATGGAACGGTTCAGTCTTTTATTCCTATGAATAAAGACTTTCCTGCAAAAATTTCGAAGCGAATTATCAAAGATTTAAATGACATATATTTTCCTGAAAAGGTGATTGTCCCATTTATTGACGTGGTTCATAACCGAGCAATGGTTGAGATTTTTAGAGGCTGTTCCCGAGGCTGTAGGTTTTGCCAAGCTGGTATGATTTACAGACCTGTGCGGGAACGCTCGGTAGATAAGGTAAAAGAATTAGCCCACGAGATCATTAAAAATACAGGATATGAAGAATTATCGCTTTCTTCATTAAGTACCAGTGACTATTCAAGCTTGAATGATCTAATCCGCCATTTGATTGATAAATATGGCGAGCAAAAGGTAGGTCTTTCATTACCATCCCTAAGGCTAGATTCCTTTACATTACAATTAATAGAAGAAATCCAAAAGATTAGAAAAACAGGGTTGACCTTTGCACCAGAAGCAGGAACCCAAAGATTGAGGGATGTAATCAACAAAGGGGTAACTGAGGAAGATCTAATCCAGGCCATGGAAAATGCATTTTCCTTAGGTTGGAATAATGTTAAACTCTATTTTATGATTGGTCTGCCGACGGAAACCTATGAGGATTTAGATGGAATTGTAGATCTAGCCCATAAGGTGGTGGAGACCTACTATAAAGTACCTAAGGATAAGAGGAACAAAGGTTTAAATGTTACCATTAGCACATCATCCTTCGTTCCAAAACCATTTACACCCTTCCAATGGGAAGCTCAAGATTCTATTGAGACGTTAAAAGAGAAGCAGATGTATCTAAAAAGCAAATTACGTCATAAAAACATTAAATATAGTTATCATCATACTGAAACTAGTTTTTTAGAAGGTGTTTTCGCCAGAGGAGATAGGAAGCTTGGAGAAGTATTAATTAAAGCCTGGGAGTATGGATGTAAGTTTGATGGATGGCAAGATTTTTTCCAATATGATCAATGGATGAGAGCACTTCAGGATTGTGGAATAGATCCCAATTTTTATGCAAATCGAAAGCGGAGCTATGAAGAGATATTGCCATGGGATCACATAGAAATAGGAATTACAAAACAATATCTAATAAAGGAAAATGAAAAAGCTCAACAGGCTGTCTTAACTCATGACTGTCGAACAAGTTGTACAGGTTGTGGAATAAATCAAGGTTTTATAGGTGGTGTATGTTAATGAATAAATTGCGCGTTAAATTTATAAAAACGGATCTTATGAAATTTATATCGCATCTTGATTTGCTGAGATTAATGGAGCGAGCGCTAAGAAGAGCTGATATAAAATTATCTTTTTCCCAAGGGTTTAATCCTCATCCTAAGATTTCTTTTGCTACGGCAGTACCGATTGGTCTTTCCAGTGAAGCAGAATATATGGATATTGAGCTCGATGAAAGAGTGGAACTCGATCATTTTATTAATAGGGTAAATGAGCAGTTGCCCCAAGGAATTAAGATTCTATCGGCTAATTTTATTGAAATGAAAATGCCTGCGCTAATGGCAATTGTTGATGCATCAAGTTACATAGTAAATTGCCCACTAGAGGGTCATATCACAAAAGAAGCCATGGAAATTGCTATAAAAAGCTTTATGAATCAAGGAGAAATAATTATTCATAAAGCTTCAAAGAAGAATAGCAGAAACGGGGCAAAAGAAATCAATATCAAAGGACTTATCTTTAACATGGAGCTATTGGAGCATCAGGAGTCGTCAGTCACGCTAAAAATGATGTTAGCTACTGGAAGCAAAGGGAATCTTAAACCAGAGATACTGCTTGAAAAATTCAAACATGATATGGGGTTACCTATAGCACTTGAACATGTGAGGGTTCATCGGTTAGAACTATATACTCTCTTAGGGGATGCACTAGTAACACCTTTAGAAATCAATGGCTAAATTTTATTCTTACAGGGGGATATTGGAATGAATGAGATAATTATAGACTCTAGTTTAAACCAAACAAGGGTGGCATTGATGGAAAATAGGGAACTAGTAGAAATATATGTAGAAAGAGAAGATAATAAAAGAATCGTGGGGAACATCTACAAGGGGAGAGTTGCCAATGTGCTGCCTGGCATGCAGGCTGCCTTTGTTGATATAGGATTAGATAAAAATGCTTTTCTCTATGTGAAGGATGCGATCCCCCCATATATGGCTGAAAGCAACGATATTTCCTTAAAGGATATATCGATTCGTGATGTTGTAAAAGGTGGTCAAGAAATTATTGTTCAAGTCATTAAAGAGCCAATTGGGACAAAAGGAGCACGAATTACAACCCATTTAACTTTGCCAGGTAGATATCTGGTCTTAATGCCGCATGTTGATTATGTGGGAGTGTCAAGGAGGATAGAGTCTGAGGCAGAAAGAGAGAGACTCAAGCAAGCAGTAGAGGAAATAAGGCCTAAGCACATCGGTGTAATAGCTAGGACAGCTGCTGAAGGCAAAGAACAAAAAGAGTTGAAGGAAGATTTGAAATTTTTACTCAAACTTTGGCAAAAAATTGAACGTGAAAGGCACCTTGGGTTTGCACCTCGGGTAATATATAAAGATCTGGACCTCCTTCAAAAAACTGTACGGGATATGTTCAGTAATGATATTGATCGCTTTGTAATGAATGATAAGGAAAAATATAAATCTACCCTGGATTTTGTAGAACTTATTTCCCCTCATCTGAAAAGCCGCGTAGAATATTTCCAATCTGAAGTGGACATTTATGAATATTATCAAATTGAGTCCATGATCAAGAGTGCGCTCTCACGAAAAATTTGGCTAAAAAGTGGGGGCTATATTGTGATTGATCAAACGGAAGCTTTGACTTCTATCGATGTGAATACGGGAAAGTATGTGGGTAGTACGGATCTGGAAGATACCGTGGTTAAGATCAATAAAGAAGCTGCAAAAGAGATCGCTAAACAATTACGATTAAGGGATATAGGCGGTATTATTATTGTAGATTTCATCGATATGATCAATAAGGATGCAGAGAAAGAGGTTCTTCATATTTTGGAAAAGGCAGTAGCAAAAGATCGGACAAAAACAAATATTCTGGGGATGACACAACTTGGTCTTTTAGAAATGACAAGAAAAAAGGTAAGGCAGAGGATCGATTCTATACTCCAGAAAAAATGTCCTTATTGCGACGGGACAGGAAAAGTTCTCTCTGAATATACAGTGATTCATAACCTGGAAAATGAAGCTCGGCGAATTTCACATCATACCAATGCTGAAGCTGTTTTGTTCGAAATAAATCCATCTATTTTAACTGTGCTGACGGAAGATAACAATTATTTTATAAGTGATCTAGAAAAGGAAACGAATTTAAAAATCTATCTAAAAGCTTCTGAAAATATACACAATGATGAGATACATACAAGAGGGATGGGAAAATTGGGTAAAATTCAAGAACTTTTGTAGTTTTTTCTGATAAATGTTGACTTTTATCTATGGGTATGTTATCATTTTTATCTGTAGGAAGCCGCTCAGATCGGGTTTTAAACGAAAGTACCTTGGATTTGGCGAGACTGGTTAGAGGAGGTGTAACAATGTACGCTATTATTGAAACAGGTGGAAAACAATACAGAGTTCAAGAAGGAGACACGCTTTTTGTTGAAAAGCTTGATGTGACTCAAGGTGATACTGTAGAGTTTGATAAAGTATTAGTTTTATCAAAGGATGGTCAGTTAACTGTAGGATCTCCAGTAGTAAATGGTGCAAAGGTTTCTGCAACTGTGGTTGAGAATGGTAAGGCTCCTAAAATTATCGTTTTCAAGTATAAATCAAAAAAAGACTACAGAAAGAAGCAAGGACATCGTCAACCATATACAAAAGTAAAAATTGAAAGTATCAATGCATAGGTAGATGAATCCATGATTAAGATTATCATTCAAAGAGATATCCATGAGAGAATCATTGGATATACTGTGGAAGGACATGCCAATGCAGCTGAATATGGGCAAGATATAGTATGTGCAAGTATTTCTGTACTGGCGCAGACTGCAATTTTAGCTTTATATGAGTTGTTGTCCATTCATATCATATATGAAATGAAAGAAGGATGGATTAGCTGTAAGCTGCCAGATGATCTTTCAGATGAATTATATAATCAGGCCAATCTTATTCTAAATACGATGTTGATTGGTATGAAGGGTACGTATAAAATGTATTCTGAGTATATAGAACTCCATGATAGGGAGGTGTAGATAATGTTATTTAATATAAATCTTCAGCTTTTTGCGAGTAAAAAAGGGGTAGGTAGCTCCAAGAACGGCCGTGATAGCGAAGCGAAAAGACTAGGCGTAAAAAGAGCCGATGGTCAATTTGTCAATGCAGGAAGTATTCTTGTAAGACAAAGAGGTACAAAGATTCACCCAGGGAATAACGTAGGTAGAGGTGGAGACGATACTCTATTTGCAACAACAGACGGCGTTGTTAAGTTTGAAAGAAAAGGTAAAGATAAGAAACAAGTAAGTGTATATCCAAGAGAAACAGCTGTGGCTGCTGAATAAAAAGAACCCCATTTCATGGGGTTTTTTTTATTCAGCGTTCAGTAGTATTTCGATTATTCTTCATTTGGTTATGTTGCAATAAAAATGGACATAATAAAAATAGTTGACACCATAAGAACAGTTGATATAATAAATTTATTAGCAAATGAAGGAAAATTAGGATATTTAGAATGAAAATATTGAAGAATGGACTAAGGGTGATATATAATGTTTGTAGATAAAGCAAGGATTTTTGTGAAATCTGGAAAAGGTGGAGATGGTTCTGCTTCTTTTCGAAAAGAAAAATACGTTCCTGCTGGAGGTCCCGATGGCGGAGATGGTGGTAGAGGTGGAGATGTAGTTTTTGTCGTTGACGAGGGCCTAAGAACATTGATGGATTTTCGTTATAAGAAAAAGTACATAGCACAAGAAGGCGAAAAGGGAAAAGCAAAAAAGATGCACGGTAGAGATGCTGAAGATCTTGTATTGAAGGTTCCCCCAGGAACGATTGTGCGAGATGAGGACACAAATTTAATTATTGCAGACTTAACAAATCATGGGGATCGTGCTATCATTGCTAAAGGAGGAAAAGGTGGAAGAGGCAACGTCCACTTTACAACTGCTACAAGGCAAGCTCCTAATTTTGCTGAAAGCGGTGGTCATGCAGAAGAACGATGGGTTATATTGGAATTGAAGCTGTTAGCTGACGTTGGATTGGTAGGATTTCCAAATGTGGGAAAATCTACAATGCTATCGGTGGTAACCAGTGCAAAACCAAAGATTGCGAACTATCATTTTACTACGATTACACCGAATCTAGGTGTCGTTGAAGTGAACAGTAAAAGCTTTGTTTTAGCGGATATTCCTGGACTAATCGAGGGCGCCCACCAAGGTGTGGGATTAGGATTGGAATTTCTAAGACATATTGAGCGTACGAAGCTGCTTATTCATGTTGTTGATATTTCAGGCTCAGAAGGACGTGATCCTCTTGAGGATTTTCACAGAATTAATGATGAACTAAAGCACTATGATGAGCGATTATCTAAGAAATACCAGGTGATAGCAGCCAATAAATTTGATTTGTTAGAATCTGAAGACGTATATAAAAATTTTGAAGATTCTATGAAAGCCCAGGGGTATGAAGTATTCCCTATATCTGCTGCTACAAACAGAGGGCTAAAAGAATTGCTATCCTATGTTGCAAATAAACTGGATGAAATTAAGGAGACGCCAATTTTTGATGAGGCTGAAACCTTTAAGTATTATACACCAGAGGAAAACGAAAGCCATAAAATTATTGTTAGAAGAGAAAATGACTACTATATTGTAGAGGGAAGACCAGTAGAAAAACTTATCAACTCAACCAATTTTCAAGATATGGATTCATTAAGATATTTTCAGAATTTCCTTAGAAAGAGGGGTATTGTGGATGAACTAAAGGCATTGGGTGTTCAGGATGGAGATACTGTTAAAATGTATGATTTTGAGTTCGAATACTATGATTAATTTTGATATGGGGGTACAAGATTTAGTATGAGTTGCTTAAATTGCCAGAATTGTAAACAGGGAACACATGCATATTTCTGTCTAGAAAAAAATGATTTTGTTATTAATGAATACCATGATACTCAAATTATTGAAAACAAAGAGAGAAGTGGATGGAAAAAAGGCAGCAAAAATTATGAAATCCATAGACGTAAGGTTCGAAAAGAGGTTGAAGTTTAAAGGAGGATTATTTTGCTTACAGGGAAACAAAGAAGTTATCTTAAGAGCTTAGCAAATACAATAAAACCTATTACTCAAATTGGTAAAATGGGCATCACAGAAAGCTTCATTACTCAGTTAGATGAGGCTTTAGAAGCAAGAGAATTGATAAAGATCCATGTGCTTGAAACGAGTCTTTTAAATACAAAGGATGCAGCAAATGAAGTCGCTCAATTAACTAGATCTGAATTTGTTCAAGCGATTGGAAATAAATTTGTACTTTATCGAAAGTCCAAGGAAAATGCAAAGATTCATCTACCTAACTAAAATTTTATCATTATGAATAAAATCGGGGTTACACCCGATTTTTATTTGCATATATGGTTTTGAAAATCGTCGAAAAGTAAATCATAATGAGATGATACTTCAAATAATTTTAAAAATAGTGTATAATAATCAAATTAGAAGATAAACCCAAAGAGGTGCAATCAGATGGATATAGAAACAATTATCAAGCAAGCAGAAAAAAAACAAAGTGAGATTTACAGCAAGAGTGAGAAAATGGAAAAAATTGCAATAATGGGTGGAACTTTCGATCCAATTCATCATGGACATCTGGTTATTGCGGAGCAAATAAGATGCGAATATAGCCTAGACAAGGTGATTTTTATACCCGCTGGTATACCCCCCCATAAAACTGGTTTACAGGTATCTGATTCAAAACACAGATATGCTATGGCGTTACTGGCCACGGTGACGAATCCATACTTCGAAGTGTCAAAAATAGAAATTGAAGATGAGAATATTTCATATACAATCCACACGATTAAGAAGCTTAAGCAGATTTATAAAGAGAATACAGAATTGTTTTTTATTACAGGTGCAGATGCAATCTGTGATATAGAGAGCTGGAAAGATGTGGACGAGCTATTGCATATATGTCGTTTCATCGCAGCAACTAGACCGGGATTAGAATCTCCTTTTGTGGATGAAAAAATAAAGGATTTGCAGAAAAAATATCAAGCCGAGATACATCAAATAGATGTCCCAGCTTTAGCAATATCTTCCACGGATATTAGAAGACGGGTAACATCGAACCAGTCTATTAAATATCTCGTCCCTGAGTCTGTTGAGTACTATATTTACAAAAATGGCCTATATCGATAAGGGAGAAAAAAGATGGAGCTAACAAAAATTCAGCAGGTTTTAAAATCTACGCTAAGTCAAAAAAGATATCAACACTCCCTGGGGGTGCAAGAGACTGCTATTATACTAGCTAAAAAAAATAATTGCTCTATAGAAAAAGCAAGCATAGCGGGTTTAATACATGACTGTGCGAAAGATTTAAATATTCATCAATTGTTGAATTATGTTGAACAATTTGATATAATTTTAGATAGTGTGACAAAAAAACAAACGGAGTTACTGCACGCTGTTGTCGGCGTAGAACTTGCTCGAAGAGAGTTTGGTATTTATGATCAAGCAGTACTAGATGCGATTCGGTATCATACCACCGGAAGAGAGAATATGACTTTATTAGAAAAAATTATTTATTTAGCAGATTATATTGAGCCAAGTAGGAAATTTCCAGGTGTTGACGATTTAAGAAAAGTGGCTTTATCTAATTTAGATAAAGCCACTTTAATGGCTACAAATCAGACGATCTCCCATATTATTTTCCAGAACAAATTAATACATCATGATACAATCTCTGCAAGAAATTCACTTCTATGTATGAAGGAGATTGGAACAGGAGTGAGTGAATGAAAAAGTTTTTTAAAATATTGATTATTGCCTTTGTATGCTTTGCGCTGATGATGGGTACAGGACTATATATTTTTTATGATAGTATCAGCAGTGGTGCAGGTCCAGAAAATGAAATTATACCTGAGGATGCACCTCAGGGAAAAGAACCAGTGAATGTACTGATTGTAGGCGTTGATGCAAAAGACGCAAAAAATGCCAATGGGGTACGAACAGATACCATTATGGTTGCAAATTTCGATCCTAAAACAAAAAATGTGAATATTATTTCTATCCCAAGGGATACTAGAGTAATTATCCGTGGACATAAGGGAAAAGACAAAATAAATCATGCCCATGCTTATGGAGGTATTGATCTTTCTATTAAAACCGTAAAGGATTTTCTAGGAATTGATGTAGATTACTATGTAAGAATAGACTATAAGGCATTAGGACAAATTGTGGATGATCTTGGTGGCGTAGAAGTGGATGTGCCAATGAATATGAAGTATTCAGATCCTTATGCAGATCCACCATTAAAGATTGATTTGAAAAAAGGTTTACAGGTGCTAGATGGTAATAAGGCAATGCAGTTTGTACGCTTTAGAAAAGGCTATACGGATCAAGATTTAGGAAGAATTGAGGCTCAGCATAAATTCTTAAAAGCAGTGGCAGATAAGCTTTTGAGTCCTCAAACAATCCTTAAGCTTCCTAAACTTGCAAAAACCTTTGGGACCTATGTAGATACAAATATGCCTGCTTCGGCAATTGCATCCTATGCAACCCAGGCAACTGGCATAAATATGGACAGCATAAATATGTTGACTATTCCAGGTGAGCCTAAACTGATAAGTGGAATATGGTATTTTATTCCTGATGAAGAAAAAATGAAGACAATGTTAGATGATTTACAGAGTGAGACCCAGAAAACATCTAATGGCATCGTGGGCAGTCTTATCCAAAAGTCTGAAGAGCAGGAAGTTGTCAGCAAAGCTACTGTAGAAGTTTTAAATGGCTCTGGGGTAGCGGGATTGGCTACGAAGGTGGCTAAAAAATTAAAAGACGAAGGATATAATGTCGTAAATATTAATAATATTAATGGCATGAAGTATAGCCAGACACACATCTATGATCGAAAAAATAAAGCAAGTGAGGCGAAAAAAATTGCCAAAATACTTGGAGTAAAAGATATCGAAACAGACTTACATGCTGATGCTGAAGCTGAAATAACAATTATTGTTGGAAGTGATTTGAAAGAATAGACACTTATGTAGTGTCTATTTTTTTCTAGATTTCGAGGTAAAAGTTATATGTCATCACCTAGTCGTGTATATATTAACATGCATAAAAATAGAGGGGATGACTACATGGAAAATATAATAGTCTTTGTGTTGTTTTTTATTGGATTGTTCATAATAATTAAAGCAGGGGATTTGTTTGTGGATGCGGCAGTATGGATTGCAAAGATAACGGGTGTTCCAAATATATTAATAGGGGCCACCCTTGTAAGTCTTGCAACAACTTTGCCTGAACTCTTTGTTTCAATGATTGCTACATTAGATGGTCATTTAGATATGGCTATGGGCAATGCAATTGGTTCAACAATATGCAATGTTGGCCTTATCCTAGGGCTGTGCGCTATGATATCACCTATTTCAATACGCAGGAGATTTTTTAGTGTAAAGGGAATCTTGATGATCTGTGCCACTGTAATTTTATATTTGATGGCATTCAATCGACAGATCAGTAGAAATGAAGGATTTGTATTGCTTATCCTTTTAATAATATATATAATAATAAATATCTTTGAAGTATATACTCGTAAAGAGGATAAATACACAATTCGGTATCAGGAAAAAAATTTCAACACTGCATTATTGAAAAATCTATTCAAATTTATCACAGGTGCCGGTGGTATCATTCTAGGAGCGAGATTACTTGTCGACAATGGTGTACTGATTGCAAATATCTTAAATATACCAGAACAAGTAATAAGTTTGACCCTTATTGCATTAGGAACTTCACTACCAGAATTATCGACGTCTTTGATTGCAGTTATTAAGGGATATGAAGGAATTTCAGTAGGTAATATTATAGGAGCAAATATACTAAATTTAACTATGGTTTTGGGTGCCTCATCTATAGCTGCAGAGGATGGGTTAATTATATCTGTTAGGAATTTTGAGGTATTGGGAAAAAAAATGGTTGCTATACCCCAAACATTGGTACTTGATATACCTTTTTCGGCTTTGTTAATGATGATACTGATCATCGCTGGAACAGTAAACCGTAAGCTAGGTAGGCAGGATGGCGTGTTATTAATGCTACTATATATTGCATATCTAACGGTACTAGCACTAATTTCTTTCTAAAATTTGACCTATCATATATGAATTAGGAGGTTATACATGTTAGCAGAATCTAGACAAATCGCAATGAAGATTGCAAAGACGATTGATGATAAGAAGGGACAAGATATTGCTGTATTAAATATTCAATCGATTTCAAGTTTCGCAGATTATTTTGTTATTGCCCATGGCACTTCGACCAGACATGCAAAGGCAATAGCTGATGAAATAATTTTTAAATTAGCGGAGGATGGGATTCCTTTGGATCACAAAGAAGGCCATGATAATGGTACTTGGATTTTATTAGATTATTTGACTGTGGTGGTACACATATTTATTGAGGAAGAAAGACATTTCTACAATTTAGAAAGGGTTTGGAAAGATGCTATTTTTGAGGACCCTGATAGTTTATAAATGAAATAAATAGATAAAAATGAGATAGGAGCAAAGGGGGATTTAGATGAACGCAAATATTCATCCAATATTGAAGAGTATTATTCCTATTGTTGAAGGGATTGCAAAAACCTTCGGAAAAAACTGTGAAGTAGTGCTCCATGATTTTAACAATTTCCAAAGTTCAATTATTGCGATTGAGAATGGTCACGTGACTGGAAGAAGTTTGGGAAGTCCTATGACTGAAGTTGGATTACAAGCCATTCGTAAGGGCAATACAAATGATAGCATCCTAAATTATACAGGGAAAAGTACCGACGGGCGTGCATTAAAGTCTAGCACAATGTTTATCAATGATGAAAGTGGACAAGTTATTGGATGTCTATGCATTAATTTCGATATGTCTGAGCTAATCGTTGCACAAAATGCAATTCAAGAAATTACTCAAACAGAGAGTAAAGAAGATTTGAAGCAAAGTGATAATCTAAGCAATAGTGTAAATGATGTGTTAAGCAGCATTGTGTCAAATACCTTAGAAGAACTAGGCAAGCCTGTGGCATACATGAGTAAAGATGAAAAGGTGAATATCGTTAAACGGTTAGACGAACAAGGGGCATTTCTGATTAAAGGTGCCATAGATTATGTTGCAAAAGTATTATGTGTATCTAGATATACTATTTATAATTATCTTGATGAAATTAGAGTAAATAAATAACAGGAGGGTTTATTATGGAAAAAAAAATGATTCAAACAGATCAGGCACCGAAAGCTATAGGGCCTTATTCTCAAGCTATTCAAGTTGGAAACTTGGTTTTTACTTCTG
Source organism: Anaerosolibacter carboniphilus (assembly GCF_014205875.1). Lineage (GTDB taxonomy): Bacteria > Bacillota > Clostridia > Peptostreptococcales > Thermotaleaceae > Anaerosolibacter > Anaerosolibacter carboniphilus. The sequence goes on along the minus strand of NZ_JACHEN010000004.1, from coordinate 99,289 downwards.
GTCAATTGCCAGTAGACCCAGGGACAGGCGAGATGATTGTCAATGATATTCAAGCAGAGACTCGTCAGTGTTTGAACAACGTGGAAGCTATTTTAATAGCAGCTGGGACATCTCTAAAAAATGCGGTGAAACTAACGGTTTTCATTAAGGATATGAATCAGTTTAGCAAGATTAATGAAGTGTATGCTGAATTTTTTCCAGAAGATAAACCTGCTCGTTCCTGTGTTGAAGTAGCGAGGCTTCCCAAGGATGCGAATATAGAAATTGAAGCAGTAGCTATGATTTTATAAAAGAAGTATTTAAAAGTTATGATTTCGAAAAAGTGGTCAATAATATTATTGATCGCTTTTTTTGTATGCTTGTTAAAAAAGTTGTGAATTTGTTAAAAAAATTGCAAGTTCCTTTAAAAAGAATATATAATAGATATTGAGTCGATTCATTAATAATGGTATTATAGAATGGGCAACTTAGGAAGAATAGAGAGGAAAATATCTCTCTATAAAATAAATGTTATATAGGAGGGTTTGCTATGCATAAAAGATTATTTATTCCTGGACCTGTTGATGTAAGTGAAGATGTTCTTCAAAAATTAGCTACACCACAGATTGGACATCGAACAAAAGACGCTTCCGAGTTACAGAGAAGAATTACAGAGAAAATGAGAAAGGTCATGTACACGGAAAACGCTATCCTATTATCCACATCTTCAGGAAGTGGACTTATGGAAGGTGCTGTAAGATCTTGTACAAGAAAAAGAGCTGCTGTGTTCTCAGTGGGTGCATTTGGCGATAGATGGTATAAGATGGCTACATCTAATGGAGTACCAGCTGATAAGTTCTCATCAGAATTAGGACAGCCTACTACACCACAAATGGTTGAAGAAGCTCTAGCTACTGGCAAATATGATTTGATTACTATTACACATAATGAAACGTCAACTGGAATTATGAATCCTGTTGAAGAAATCGCAGAGGTAATTAGAAAATATCCAGACGTGATTTTCTGTTTAGATACCGTAAGTTCCCTTGGTGGTACAAAAATCGAAGTGGATAAGCTGGGTGTAGATATTTGTATTACATCTACACAAAAATGTCTTGGTTTGCCTCCAGGTATGGCAATCTGTTCATTCTCACCAAAGGCTATTGCTGCTGCAAAGCAAGTTGAAAACAGAGGATTATATTTTGATTTGTTAGACTTATATAACTACATAGAGAAGAAAGATCATCAGTATCCATCTACACCATCTCTGCCTCATATGTTTGCGCTAGATTATCAATTAGACAAAATATTAGCTGAAGGCTTAGATAATCGTTTTGCGCGTCATCTTGAAATGGCGAAATATGTTCGTGCTTGGGCAAAAGATAAATTTGAAATGTTAGCAGAAGATCAATATGCATCCAACACATTAACAACCGTGAAAAACACTAGAAATATTAGTGTAAGTGATTTAAATAAAGAGCTAGGTAAGCGGGGATATATGATCTCTAATGGTTACGGAGATTTGAAAGATGTTACCTTTAGAATTGCCCATATGGCTGAAACAACCCTTGAAGATATCAAAACATTATTGTCTATCATCGAAGAAATCCTAGGATTATAGTAGGAGGAACCAACATGACCAGAATCTTAATTACAGATGGAATGGAACAAAGCGGTGTATTGGCTCTTAAAAATGCAGGCTTTGAAGTCGTAGAAGAGTTTTATGAACCAGATATATTAAAGGAAAAAATTAAAGAGTTTGATGTTATTGTTGTCCGTTCAGCTACAAAGGTAAGAAAGCCGATCATCGATGCAGCTCTTGAAACAAAACAGCTTAAGCTCGTGATTCGTGGAGGAGTTGGCGTAGATAATATTGATGTGGAATATGCGATGGAAAACGGAATCAAAGTCATGAACACACCATTGGCGAGCAGTGCTTCCGTCGCAGAGTTGGCAATTGGGCATATGTTTGCCATTGCCAGACACATCCATATGGCAAACGTTACCATGAGGGACGGTAAATGGAATAAGAAGCAGTATGAAGGCATTGAGTTAGGGGGTAAAACCCTTGGCTTAATAGGATTTGGAAGAATTGCCAAGGAAACTGCTAAAAGAGCGAAAGCTTTAGGAATGAATGTAATTTATACAAATAGGTCAGGTAAAGTTGAAGGCGCTGATGAATATACATATATTCCATTTAACGAATTATTAGCCCAATCTGATTTTATCTCGCTTCACATTCCAGCAGGACCAGAGGGCAAGGCTATTATTGGAAAAGCTGAGTTTGAAATGATGAAGGATGGGGTATATATTATTAACACTGCAAGAGGCGGCGTTGTATGCGAAAAAGCTTTGCTAGAAGCGCTAGACTCTGGCAAAGTAGCAGCTGCAGCTATCGATGTCTTTGAAGAAGAACCGACAAAAAATGAAGCATTATATACCCATGACAAAATATCGTTAACCCCTCATATTGGCGCATCTACTGGAGAGGCGCAAACGAGAATCGGAGAAGAAATTGTTGACATCATTACAAAATTTTTCAAATAGGAGGATGAAGAATGGCCGTAGTTAGACCTTTCAAAGGAATAAGACCAAAACAAGAGTTAGCGGATAAAGTAGCTTGCCTTCCTTACGATGTAATGAATAGGGAAGAAGCAAAGGAAATGGCGAAGGGAAATCCTTATAGTTTTCTACATGTCGGAAGATCAGAAATTGACTTGGGCGACTCTGTAGATGCGTATGATCCAAAGGTATATGAAATGGCTCGTCATAATTTGGATAAGATGATTGAAGATAATATTTTATTCCAAGATGATCAATCAATGTTCTATATCTATAGACAGATCATGGATGGTAGAGTTCAGACAGGTATTGTAGGTTGTACTTCCATCGATGATTATATGAATGATATCATCAAAAAACATGAATTTACACGACCTGAGAAGGAAGTGGACAGGATCAACAATTTTGATTACTGTGATGCAAACACAGAACCTATTTTTTTAACCTATAAGTCCAATAAAGAAGTGAATACTATCGTTAACGACTGGATCAAATTCCATAAGCCAGTATACAATTTTACATCTGATGACGGCATTACCCATATTTTTTGGGTTCTAGATAACCAAGAGTTAGTACATAGAATCCATGATATTTTTGCAGGTATAGACTATCTATATATTGCCGATGGCCATCATCGTTCGGCTTCATCTGTGAAAGTAGGATTAAAGAGAAGAGAACAGAATCCTAACTATACAGGAAATGAAGAATTCAACTTTTTTATGTCTGTAATCTTCCCAGATGAAGATTTGTTCATCATGGACTATAACCGGGTTGTAAAAGATTTAAATGGCTTCTCTCAAGAAGAATTCTTAAATAAGGTAAAAGAAAAGTTTAACATAGAAGTATATGAAGGTGAAGGACAATATAAACCTGAACAAAAACATACCTTCGGCATGTATCTAGACAATACATGGTACAAGCTAACTGCAATTGATGGAACTTACGATGATAGTGATCCAGTAGATCGCTTAGATGTATCCATACTTCAAAAGAATCTGCTCCATCCAATACTAGGAATTGAAAATCCAAGAACGGATAAAAGAATAGACTTTGTAGGTGGAATTCGCGGTTTGGGCGAATTAGAAAAAAGAGTGGCAAAGGATATGGTGGTCGCTTTTTCAATGTACCCAACAACAATTGATGATTTAATATCTATTGCAGATGCTGGTGAGGTAATGCCGCCAAAATCAACTTGGTTTGAACCTAAACTCAGAAGTGGACTATTTGTTCACAGATTATATTAAAATAAAAGTCGTGACGGTAAAATTCTGTCACGACTTTTGTATTTTTATAGGGACTTGTGAAAAGTAGTTCAATATATCATTACATTTTTCTTCGATTGGATCGATCATTTCTATAGAAAAGTGGAGATCCTGGATTATTGACCATGATTGGTCGCCTGGATGCTTTAAGTTGTTTTCGCTTTAGACGACGCCAAGTAATATAAGCTCTCCAACCAATATATAACAATAGCAAAATCATTAGGTATTTCAATATAGATTTTCCTGGGGATTTCTCACTGAAAAATATGGTTGTAATACCCTCTCTTTCTTCGATGGTTTTTGCAGCAATGAGGTTTACAGTGCCTAAAGCAGTACCATTTGAGGAAAAGACGAGTGTACCGACGATATCTCCTTGATGAATAGGAGCACGAAGTTCCTTGGAAATCTCTATAGATTCATTGATTTGAGGTGTAGCTTCATCCTTAGGAAGTGCCTTATATAGTTCTTTTTGTGTGATTAATTCTAATGTAGCCTCTTGGCCATCTTCAATAGGCACATTTTTTACAGATCTACTTCCATCCGTGAGTTTTATAAAGCTAAAGTTATCGAAGCCATAATCAATCAACGTCCTTGTATCTGTGTATATATTCGTACCCTGAGCTTTTAACACAACCGAGATCAATCGATGACCATCTTTTTTCGCGGAGGTCACCAAACATTGCTGTGCCTGTATGGTATATCCTGTCTTTATTCCCTCGATGATGTCGTATTTTATATTTATCCATTGCCCCTTATAATTAATTTTATTACTACCCCCAACACCCCAAAGAAAACGATTTGAAGATCTCAGATAACGGGTTTCAGGCTGCTTATCTGTTGGAGGAATTTGATAATTGACTGTCTTTACAATATCAGGAAATAAAGGCAATGTCATTGCATATTTTGCGATCATAGCCAGATCATATGCCGTAGTAACATGCTCACTATTAGGCAATCCGTTGGGATTTACAAAGTGGGTATTTTTTGCACCAAGTTCCTTTGCCCGTTTATTCATCAATTTTGCAAATTCTTCTACGGAGCCAGAAATATGCTTGGCCAATGCCACTGCAGCATCATTGGCAGACTCTACCAGCAATGCATAAAGCAGTTGCTCAACAGTGAATGTTTCACCTTCAATCACATAGATCCTAGTGCCATCGGTAAAAGGCGTTTCTTTATCAATCGTAACGATATCCTGAAGCTTCGTATTCTCAAGAGTAAGGATAGCTGTCATGATTTTCGTAGTACTTGCAGGATACATTGCTTCAAAAGCATTTTTTTCATATAAAATATCACCTGTCTCAGCATCAATAAGGATACCGCTAGGAGCAGATATATCTGGAGGTGAGGCCATGGATATAACTGGATGCACTAGAGCATGTATTAGGATGATCATTATAACAAAAATACTGATTCTACTTCTTTGCATGAGGTCACCTCTTATAATAAATTTAAACGTACTATAATAGTATAACAAAAAAAGCAAAAAAATTTAAGAGAATTAAAATTAAACCTAATTTGTAAAAAAAAGGATATCTGCAAAGTTCGTAGAAACTTTTACATAAATGTAATATGGAAGGTGATATGATGGAATTTACAAAGCGTGAAAGAATAATATTAGTTACCTTTATCGCGATAATTGTCTTGTTTCTTACGGGGAGGTATTTTATAGGCTCTTTTAACAAACCTCAAGTAACCATACAAAACGAAGCGTTAAATCAAAAGCTACAGGATGAATCAGAAAGCATGGATCAGCAAGATGATGTTGAGGAAAAAATGATTGCTGTCGATATAGTGGGCGAAGTGGCAAACCCAGGTTTAGTTATATTGAAAGAAGGCGCAAGGATTATAGATGCCATTGAAGCTGCTGGAGGAATGCTGGTGTCAGCAGATCGCCGAAGGGTCAATCTAGCAAGGATTCTAAAAGACGAAGAACAAATATATGTGCCTAAAATAGGAGAAAATATAGCTAATGAAGAGAATCGTGATGATATCGTGAGTCAGGGTGGGTCGAACAGCAGGAAAGTAAACATTAATCAAGCTAGTGCGGCAGAATTAGAGACTTTAAATGGAATTGGAGAGGCCCTTGCAGGTAGAATCATTCAGTATCGAGCGGAGAAAGGAGAATTTAAGGATATAAAAGATATTATGAAGGTGTCTGGCATTGGTGAGAAGAAGTTTGAAGGATTAAAAGATCAAATTACAGTAAAATAAAAGGGAAAATTGATTGCTAAGTCCATTTGTGTTAAACTATGAGGGAGGTGATAAGAACATGTCTATCGTTGAACAAAGAAGACTGACTGAAATGACAACCAGCTCTGGCTGAGCGGCGAAAATGGGTCCTGAGACCTTGGCACAGGTTCTGTGTCATTTACCTAAAATTCATGATCCAAAGCTACTGGTTGGATTAGAAACTTCAGATGATGCTGCTGTATATAAATTGGATGATGAAACTGCCCTCGTACAGACATTGGACTTCTTTACACCTATTGTGGATGATCCTTATATGTATGGACAAATAGCTGCAGCAAACTCTCTGAGTGATGTTTATGCCATGGGAGGTCAGCCATTACTTGCCATGAATATTGCGTGTTTCCCCAACTGTTTCTCCCAGGAAGTGCTTACAGAAATTTTGAAAGGTGGCGCTGAAAAAATTCGGGAAGCGGGAGCTCTTTTGGTAGGAGGACATACTGTAGAAGATAATGAACCTAAATACGGATTATCTGTGACAGGCATTGTACATCCAGATAAAGTGATCAGTAATGCCATGGCAAAGCCAGGAGATCAGTTAATATTAACGAAACCTCTTGGCATGGGAATATTGAATACTGCTCTAAAAGCGGACCTGTTGTCAAAATCACAAATTGAAAAAGTGATGATGATCATGGCCACATTAAATAATGTAGCAGCAGATGGCATGAAAAAATTTGGAGCATCTGCTTGCACAGATATTACAGGATTTGGATTGTTGGGTCATGCTTATGAAATGGCGAAAGCCAGCAAAGTAAGCATGAAAATTGACCATCGAATTATTCCAACCATTGATAACGCTGTGGAATATGGGAAGATGGGTTTAGTACCAGCGGGTGCCTATGCAAACAGAAAGTACGTTGCTGAACATGTTCGTTTTGATGATAAAGTTCCTCAACATATGCAGGACATACTATTTGATCCTCAAACATCAGGTGGGCTTTTAATTTCCCTTCCTAAGGATCAAGTAGATTCATTGTTAAATTACTACAGGCGCCACTTGTCGGTGGATTTCGCAGTGATAGGTGAAGTTATGGAGAAGGATGAAGCTTCAATATATGTTCTTTGATGTTGAATGAACAGGTTTCTTTGTTTTAAAAACACTTCAGCGGAAGTGTTTTTTTCTTGAAAAGCGTCAATAAATGTAATAAATTAAGTTTCTCAATTCTATTATTATGGTATAATTTTATGTGATTGCTGACGAAAATGAGTAACATAAAGAAATTTAGCGAGAGGTGAAGTATATGCCTGATAAAAAGAGTCTATTTACACAAATCCCTAAAATAGATGATATTTTAAATGAAGATAAGATTTGTCAATTGCTAATGACATTACCTAGAATTATTGTCTTAGATGTCATTCGAAAAAATATTGAAGAGATTAGGATGCAAATTGCTCAGCTTTCTGAAGAAAAAATAAATGAATTTCAACTTCGTTACCCTGAATTGCTAGAAAAGATTATTCGTGATGCCAACGAAAAAGACAAAATGAGTTTAACAAAAGTTGTGAATACCACTGGTGTCATATTACATACAAATCTAGGCCGAGCTTTGTTAAGTGATGAAATCAAAGCGGCTGTTTGGAACGTGGCTAGTAGTTATTCAACCCTAGAGATCGATGTCAAAACAGGGAAAAGAGGCTCTAGATATGTCCATGTGGAAGATATCATTACAAGATTGACAGGGGCAGAAAGTGCCCTTGTGGTAAATAATAATGCGGCTGCAGTTTTATTGGTTTTAAGCACAATGGCAAAGAATAAGGAAGTAATTGTTTCAAGGGGTCAATTAGTAGAAATAGGAGGTTCCTTTAGGGTGCCTGAGGTAATGGAACAGAGTGGTGCCTTACTGAGAGAGGTAGGGAGTACGAATAAAACTCATTTGTTCGATTATGAGCGGGCAATTAGAGAGGAAACAGGGGCATTATTGAAGGTCCATACAAGCAATTATAGAATACTAGGATTTACCGAAGAGGTAGGGTTGAAAGAGCTTGTTGAGTTAGGAAGAAAGCACTGTCTTCCTGTGATCGAGGACATTGGAAGTGGAACCTTTATAGATTTTTCAAAATATGGATTAGCAAAAGAACCAACTGTACAAGAAAGTGTTGCTGCTGGAGTAGATATCATTACATTCAGCGGAGATAAGCTTTTAGGGGGGCCACAGGCCGGGATTATAATAGGTAAGAAGAAGTATATTGATCTTATGAAGAAGAATCCCCTTACAAGGGCTTTTCGTGTAGATAAAATGACATTGGCTGCCTTGGAGGCCACCCTTAAAATTTACTTTGATGAGGAAGATGCCATAAAAAGAATACCCACACTACATATGATAACCATGAAGGTTGAGGAGATCGAAAGCAAAGCCCAGCGGTTAAAAGAACTTTTAAAACAATACAAATTACCATGCAGTATTTTATTGAACCAGGCTTTTTCACAAATCGGTGGCGGCTCCATGCCTTTGGTAGAACTACCTTCATGGGTGATACAAATCAAACCAAATCAGATATCAGTCAATGAACTAGAAAAAAGATTAAGAGAATATCGGACACCTATCATTACTAGAATTCAGGATGAACAACTTGTTTTCGATGTAAGAACCATCAAAGAAGAGGAGTATGCCCTCATTTTAAATGCATTGGTCGATGTTATGGAAATCAAAAAGGGGGATTCATATTGAAGAATATTGTTATAGGAACCTCTGGACATATTGATCATGGTAAGACAACCCTTATCAAAGCGCTCACAGGAACGGATACAGACCGCTTAAAGGAAGAAAAGAAAAGAGGTATAACCATTGAATTGGGCTTTGCCCATTTTGATCTTCCCAGCGGTAGAAGGGCAGGAATTATAGATGTTCCTGGACATGAGCGATTTATTAAAAATATGCTTGCAGGTGTTGGTGGTATAGATATCGTATTACTAGTGGTGGCGGCTGATGAGGGGTTTATGCCTCAAACCCAAGAACATCTTAATATTCTCTCTATTCTGGAAGTAAAAAAAGGTATCATCGTGCTGACGAAAACGGATAAAGTTGATGAAGAATGGCTAGAATTAGTGCAGGAAGAAGTAAGACAAAAAACAAATGGAACATTTCTGGAATCTTCTCCGATAATTCCGGTTTCATCCTCCCAAGGCATTGGATTAGAGAAACTAGTTCAATTGATAGACCAGCTTACGGAGGAGACAGAAGAAAAAGATATGCGTACACCATTCAGATTACCTGTAGATAGAGTATTTACCTTATCGGGTTTTGGAACAGTTGTGACGGGAACTCAAATAGAAGGAACATTGGCTACAGATTCTCTCATCACCATATATCCTCAGGATATACAGGCTAAAATACGATCCATACAGGTACATGGAAAGTCTGTAAATGAATCTTATGCTGGACAGAGGGTTGCTGTGAACCTAGCTGGCATAAAGGTTGAAGAGATATTAAGGGGCAATGTGTTAGCAGAGAAAAATTCGATGAAATCGACGACAATGTTGGATATTAAGTTGAATCTATTGAAGGATGTAAGCAGGGTCTTAAAAAATCGTGAAAGGCTTAGATTTCATCATGGAACCAGTGAAATATTCTGTAGAGTTGTATTACTAGATCGAGAGGAACTAGAGCCAGGAGACTCCTGTTATGCCCAATTGAGACTAGAGGAATATACGGTAGCCAAAAGAGGGGATCACTTTGTTCTTAGGTTCTATTCCCCAATGGAAACTATCGGTGGAGGGATTATTTTGGAGCCCAATCCCAAAAAGCATAAACGCTTTAAAGAAGATACCCTTGAAGACTTAAAGGTTAAGGAAGAAGGAAGTCCAGAAGATATCATTGATAAGATTATCAAGCAATATGGAAATAAATTTGAAACCATTGGCTATTATGCAACCCAGACGGGTATGTCAGAAACCATGATTGAAGAAATTATTGGCAATTTGATTCTAGAAGGCAGCGTGATTAGATTTTCAAATCAGATTACGCATCGCACCTATTTAGATACTGTGGAAGAGGAAATCATTAAGTTATTAAATGAATACCATGGAAAATATCCTTTAAAGGCTGGTATGCTTAAGGAAGAACTACGGAATAAAGTTCTACCTCATGCAAAAGGTAGGCTTTATGACAGCTTGTTAGAGCACTATGAAAAAAATCAAATCATTAAGGTTAAAGGCAATATAGTTTCTGCCTACAATTTTGAGGTCGATTTTACTGAAGAGCAGGAAAAGATTAAAAATGAAATTGAAAATATCTATTTAAAAGCGGAATTTAATCCGCCTATGCCAGAAGAATTTATAAAAAGCAACAAAGACGAAAAACACAATAGAATGGTGTTTAACGCTCTTCTAGACATGAATAGATTGGTAAAGATTAATGACGAAATTGTATTTCATGTGGAGCATTATGATCGCGCCATAGAGATTTTGAAGGAATTTATTCAGCAGCATAAAGAAATTACATTATCACAGTTTAGAGATTGTTTGAATACCACAAGAAAATATGCATTACCCTTATTGGAACATTTTGATCAAATCAAGCTTACAAAGAGAACAGGAGACAAACGAATATTATTTTAGCTACCCAAAAGAGGTAGCTTTTTTCTTGCATTCATACAAAAAAAGAATTATGATAAAATTAGCAAAATATGTAGATGAATGTAAAAAACACTTGGCTTGGAACAGTATTTATTGGAGCCAGTTACATACTTTTGTGAAGCCAAGGAAAAGATATCCTTAAAAAGCCTAAGTTTCTTTAGTCTATGGGTATAAGGATTGACTGTAAATAATCGAAGAGGTGATTGTGTGGCATATAAATTGCTAGTTGTTGATGATGAACCTATATTGCTTAAGGGTTTAAAGTATAGCTTAGAGCAAGAGACCTATGAAATAGATACTGCGGAAGATGGAATGGAGGCCCTTGCAAAGGCACAGAGTAATTCCTATGATCTAATTATTCTCGACCTAATGCTTCCAAGCATTGATGGTTTAGAGGTTTGCAAACGGATAAGAGAGAAGTCAATGGTGCCAATCATTATTCTAACAGCCAAAGGCGAAGATACCAGTAAAATTTTGGGGCTTGAATATGGTGCGGACGATTATTTGACAAAACCCTTTAATATTCTAGAGTTGAAAGCTAGAATCAAAGCTATTTTTAGAAGAGTACATATCAATGATAATGTTTCACCTACCAATATTATTAGAATTAATGACTTTACGATTAACACCCTTGGCCGGAAAGTGAATTTGGCTGACATAGAAATCAATCTTACTGCAAAAGAATTTGACCTTTTACTTTTATTGGCCACAAATCCGGGCAAGGTATACAGTAGAGAAGAGTTACTTGAAATTATATGGGGTTATGAATATTTTGGTGATTTAAGAACGGTAGATGTACATGTAAGAAGGCTTAGGGAAAAGATTGAGAAGAATTCTAGCCAACCAGAGTTTATTCTTACAAAATGGGGAGTTGGTTATTATTTTAGGGTCAAATAAAAAGTTTATTAGTATTAGGTGGAAATTAGTTTCCACCTATTTACTATTGGGAGTTCTTACTTTATTATTAATCAATTCCTTTATAAGTGAAGCGATACGATTGAATTATATTAATCAAAAGAAAGTCCATTTATTTACCCAGGGTAATATTATCGCAGGCAGAGTGATTAGTGTAATCAATGAAGAAATTGTGGAGAATGTAGGTATAGAGGATCTGACAAAAGAAATAAGTAAAGATCTTAAAATTAGGGTTTTAATTATAAACAGCAAAGGTGTTGTTGTAAGTGATTCCTATGATGTTCTAAAAGGTTCTATCCTTAGGCATTATGAATTAGAAGAATCTTTAAAAGGTAAATCGGTTGCAAAACAACATAACCTAGAAAAGTATGGACGAACAATGTATGTTTCAGTTCCGATTATCTTAAATACCAAGGTAATTGGAGCTGTCTTTATATCAGCCTCATTAGAAGATATTTATAAAAATATTGGTGAAACGATGCGAAGTTTCTTATATTTATCTTTCATAAGCTTACTTATCACTGGGTTTATCAGCTTTATTTTTGCAAAACTCATTTCAACGCCCATCGAAGAGCTTACCAATAGTATTATAAAAGTTCACCAAGGGAATTTAGAAGAAAGGGTAGAGGTAAGGGGAAATGACGAATTAAGCAACCTAGGTAGTTCATTTAATTTAATGATTACAAGAATAGCCCAAGTTGAACAGCAAAGAAAAGATTTTGTAGCCAATGTATCCCATGAATTAAGAACACCTCTAAGTGCTGTTAAATTGTTGTCTGAATCCTTGTTACATCAAGATCATGTGAAAGTTGAAACTTATAGAGAATTTCTTACAGATATTGATTCGGAAGTAGATCGGTTGAACAAGATTATCGAAAACTTATTAGCTTTGGTAGACATCGATAAAGGGAAACTCATTTTAGATTATCAGATTACCTATATTAATTATCTAATCGAGAATCTCATACACTCTTTGAAACCATTGGCTGATAATAAAAACATTGAGTTGCTGTTTTATGAAAAAGAAAAAATCCATGCCAAGCTAGATCAGATAAAAATGCAGCAGGCCTTAACAAATATTATCCATAATGCAATAAAATATACACCCAATGGCGGGAAAATTGAAATATCTCTGTATATGGAATATGAAGATATTGTGATTAAAATAGAAGATAATGGAATTGGCATACCAGAAGAAAGTCTGCCCTATATTTTTGAGAGATTTTATCGGGTAGACAAGGCTCGGGCAAGAAGCACAGGAGGAACAGGATTAGGACTAGCGATTTCCCACCAGATTATTAGTCTGCATCAGGGTAGGATAGAAGTATCTAGTGAGATAAATAAGGGCACAATTTTCTATATCCGTTTACCTAAAGATGTGGGTGGGTTGAGTTAGTATGGATAGGAGGTGTTAACTTTGAAAACGTTATACCGATCATTGTTTTTTATATTCATACTTATGATCATAGGTTTTGGTGTTTATAATTATAGTAAGGATAATGAAATGGGCCAAAACCAACCCCCAATTCCACCGGTACCTGATCAGACTAAATATAGACTGAAACTATACTTTGGAAGTTCCAATAATAATCGTTTGGTCAGTGAAGAGAGAGTAATTATAAGTGATGAACTGCAAGAAGAAAAGCTTATCATTGAAGAATTGATCAAGGGCCCTAGAAATAGGACACTGAAAGCATCAATTCCTGAAGAAACGAAATTACTCTCCATAAAAACCATTGATAACATATGTTATGTAAATTTTTCAAAAAGCTTTCTTGATTCTTATCGGTGGGATCTAATGAATGAAGCGATTACAATTTGGTCCGTGGTTAATTCGCTTACTGAAATAGAACAAATACAGGCTGTTCAATTCTTAATCGAAGGCGATCGAGTAGGTGCTATCGAAAAGTATTACTCTTTAAAAGAGCCTTTTTATAGGAATGAGGAGCTATTCAAAAAAGAAGTGATTACGCCTTTTGATACGTTTAATGTTTTTTTAGATTATCTTAGAACAGGCAGCTATGATAATGCGTATAGAATGCTATCAAAAACAAGTACAGAAAAATTAGACTTTCTTAAGTTTAAGTTAAACATGGGCACTTATATAAGGGAATTGAGAGACTATGAAATAACAAAGTATCAAACGCAAAAGTATAGTAATAAAGTGATATTGCTTGTTACCTATGAGAAAAAATCAACGGCGATTGGAAACTTAGATAATGAGTTTATGGAAAGCTGGCAAATGATCTATGAAAATGGGGAATGGAAAATTGTTATGCCTATATAAGAAAGGTGGGATTTCATGAAAAGGATAATAATAATTGTTTTCTTAATTACTTTAGCAATTAGTGGATGTGCAGATAAACAAATGAGGGCAGAAGCTATAGATTTAAATGTATATTATGCTGATCGGAACAACGAGAAAATCGTTATAGAAAAAAGGACGATTAAAATTAATAGCAATGACAACAAATATATGATGGCAATGAAAGAATTGATCAAAGGCCCAAAAGATAAAAAGCTGAAGGTGAATATTCACCCAAAAACAAAAGTTCTTGGGGTGGAGAAATACAATGATGTAGCCATAGTAAATCTTTCAAAGGAATTTGTCGATGTCAATGGTGAAATACAGCAGATAGTTGCAATTATGACGGTAATAAATACTTTAACTCAGTTTAGTGAAATAAATAATGTAAAAATTATGATAGAAGGTGAAGAATATACTTCTCCATCAGGATTCATGGAGAATGTGTTTCATAGATTTTCAATGGATGATAACAAAACAATACAGAAAATTTCTCTTTATTTCGCTGGGACCAATGCAGACCAATTGGTAAAGGAGATGCGATCTGTAAAGCTTGCGCCCGATGAAATGATCGAAGAAAGAATTATAAAGGAATTGATCAAAGGACCAACAGAGAAAGGTATACATAAAACAATACCGGTAAACACCCGGTTGCAAGATATCACTATAGATAAGGAGCTTGCTATCGTAAACTTATCTGAAAGCTTCGTCAAAGATCATTGGGGTGGAAGCACTGGTGAGCTTATGACAATTTACTCTATCGTGAACTCACTAACAGAGTTACCCTATATTAAGAGAGTTAAATTTTTAATCAATGGTAAAGAGACAACAGTATTCAGTCATTATTCGTTTAACGAAGCCTTTGAAAGAGATGAAACATTAATTTCAAAATAATTGCAATATTAAATACCCCCTTGCAATAGGTAGTAATTTAATATATAATCGACTTCGTGACAACTTTATTTGGGAGTAGATGGGTGCTGGTGTGCCCTCTGGTCTTCAAAACCAGTTTGAGGGGTTAGTAGCTTCTTAGGTGGGTTCGATTCCCACGTACTCCCGCCAGTAATTTTTAAAGAGGTACAGACCTCTTTTTTTTATAGTCTAAGAAAGTACATTTTCTTAGACTATAAAAAAAAGGGGTGCAGGGGAAGTATTCCCATGTCGCAGTCAGAAGGGTGCTCAGGCTGCTTTGCAGCCGTCGAAGGAGAACTAGGTTTCTCTAGCGAAGCACATACAGTGTGCCTTTTTTATTTTTTTCTCAGAAGAATCCTATGGTATATGTAATAACACGTGAAATTAGACAAAAAAAAAGACCTATAGGTCTCAAAAAAAATTAGTGAAAAACATTATGTGTAAATTATATCAACAAGGGAAAATTATGTCAATAAAGAAATGATAAAATCGATTCATGTCGATAAATAGAACGAGCGGACATCGTGATAGAATATCATTAAAGGATAAATGTATAATTCCTCGAAGGATGGTAATAATAGTCACTTAGATAGACTAGGAGGGATTTTATGTTTAGAAGAAAGAAGCGCAGAGGAAAGTTTATTGCAATATGCTTTAGTCTGCTCTTATTAGGGTTTATCTATGGATACGTAACAAATGATACTGAAACCCCAATCAAACCTAACCCTAATAAAGGTGTGATTGCAGAAACTCCTAAGAACAACCCAGAAGAAAGCCAGAATCATAACAACAGCAAGGACCCCGTGGAAACCATGCCTAACCAAGAAGACGATTTGAATCTGAATTTGAATGTTGAAGAAACTGTAAATAACAATTTAGTCACAGAAGAGACTAAACTCATATTTAAAACATACTATGAAAAATCAAGGGATACGTTAACCAAGGAAGAAAAAGTGCCTATAGTCTTGATTGGAGAACCGTTGAGGAGTTTACAAGATTATGTTTCTAGCCATTATATCGGATGGAGTATACGAGGTATCAGCGAGGATTTTATTGAACTATATCGCGTAAAGGAAACATTATCTCCCAATTATTATATCGTCAAAGAAAAAGATGGATTTATCGCTATATTTCAAATAGATGATTCTGGAAACAACATACTTATCGATCAAACAGAGATTCCAATCTTTGGGCTAGGAGATATTGATCAGCAAAAATTAAAAGATGGTATTCCTGTCAAGAATCTTGAAAGCGTACATCAGATACTAGAGGATTATAGCAGTTAGAGTGTATTCATAATGAATACACTCTGTTTTTTATGCAAAATAAGAAGGAATATAGACATAAGCATCGAATATATGTTTGTATAAATGATAAGGAGATGTTACAATGGTTATACTAGGCATAGATCCAGGAATTGCAATTATGGGATTTGGTGTTATCGAATATAAAGGAAATCAATTTAGGACAATAGACTATGGTGCAGTAGTTACTGACGCAAAGGAAAACATACCAATGCGATTAAAAAAAATTTACAAAGGCTTAGAGGATATTATTATTCAGTATAACCCTAGTGTAATGGCCATAGAAGAGTTGTTTTTTAATAAAAATGCAAAAACGGCTTTATTGGTAGGTCATGCTAGAGGTGTAGCGATCTTGGCAGCTGCTAACAACGATATTCCTACTTTTGAATACACTCCGTTACAGGTAAAACAGGGTGTTGTTGGTTATGGTAGAGCGGATAAAAAACAAATTCAAATGATGACTAAGACATTACTGAATTTGAAGTCAGTGCCTAAACCGGATGATGTTGCTGATGCATTGGCGGTAGCCATTTGTCATGCTCATTCTGGTGTTTTTGAAGGATTATTCAAAATGAAATAATTTGGGGGAGTGAATGTGTTTCAATATATCAAGGGGACAATAGATTCTTTTGGAGAAGATTATATCGTTATCGAAAACCATGACATCGGATATAAAATTTATACTTCTTTAGAGACCATCGGTGCTGTAAAGGGAAGACAAGGTAAGATTATAATATTTACGCAAATGGTTGTTCGTGAGGATGATATAAGCGTCTATGGATTTTCCACGAGGGAAGAATTAAAAATGTTTCAACTTTTGACCACGGTTACTGGTGTAGGTGCGAAGGTGGCGTTAGGTATACTATCGTCCATCTCAATCGGAAACTTGGCAGGGATGATTATTTCTGAAGATATAACTGGGTTAACGAAAGCTCAGGGTGTAGGGAAAAAAACAGCTCAAAGAATCGTACTTGAGCTAAAGGATAAAATTGATCATAAGCTTGCAATTCTCGAACCATCCTTGATTCCATTAAAACCGACATTTACTGATGCAAATGATGAAGTGGTTAACGCATTGATGGCGCTTGGGTATAATAGAGGAGAAGCCCTAGCAGCAGTTCATGAAGTTGAATATGGAAGCAATGGGGTAGAGGACATGATTAGAAGGGCACTAAAGGTATTAGCGAAGTAGCTGAGAAAGAGGGATAACATTGTTTAATCATCTGGAAGATAATAGAATCATTACGAGTTCCATAAAACAAGAGGATTTTGAAATTGAGAATACCCTCAGACCAAGGAACTTGAGCGAGTATATCGGGCAGGACAAGATAAAGGAAAAACTGCAAATTTTTATTAATGCGGCGAAGTTAAGGAATGAATCTTTAGATCATGTGCTTTTATATGGCCCTCCTGGGCTTGGAAAAACAACGCTATCTAATATTATAGCTAATGAAATGGGTGTAAATATCCGGATTACTTCTGGCCCGGCCATAGAAAGACCTGGAGACCTAGCTGCCATATTGACAAACCTTGGAGAAAATGATGTGCTTTTTATTGATGAAATTCATAGACTAAATAGAACGGTCGAGGAGATACTTTATCCTGCAATGGAGGATTATGCGCTTGACATCATTATCGGCAAAGGACCAAGTGCAAGATCCATCAGACTAGATCTATCTAAATTTACCCTTATTGGAGCAACGACTCGTGCTGGGTTGTTAACATCACCGCTACGAGATCGTTTCGGAGTAATCTGTAGATTAGAACTATATGAGAATGGGGATTTATTTAAAATAGTATATAGATCTGCTGCCATTCTTGGCATAGAGATTGAAGAAAAAGCAGCTTATGAAATAGGAAAAAGAGCTAGAGGTACACCACGAATAGCAAATAGACTATTGAAAAGAGTAAGGGATTACGCTCAGGTAAAGGGAAATGGCAGAATAACTTTTGAATTGGCTACAAAAGCCTTGGATATGCTGGAAGTGGATCACTTAGGCTTAGATATGGTAGATCGCAATATACTGATTACTATTATTGAAAAATTCGGGGGCGGGCCAGTTGGATTAGATACCCTGGCCGCGTCAACTGGGGAGGAAAGAAATACGATCGAAGATGTATATGAACCTTTTCTTTTACAGTTAGGATTTTTGCAAAGAACACCAAAGGGAAGAATCGTAACAAAGTTAGCCTATGAACATATGGGGATAAAAGATGTAAATGGAGCGGAGTGAAAAAATGAATAATCCGGGGAGATTAATTATCATATTGGGAATAATTCTGATTGCTGTAGGCATTCTCGTGACAATCGGTTCGCGATTTGGGTTAGGTAAACTACCAGGAGATATTTATTTCAAGAAAGGGAATTTCACTTTTTATGCTCCGATGATGACAACTTTTATTCTAAGCATCTTACTGACATTGATTTTAAATTTGTTTTTAAGAAAATAACTGTCTAATGACAGTTTTTTCTTTTTAATAATACAAGAAAGGATGCTATCTTGTATTATTTATATATTTCAAAATTTTTACATTATAATGACTTAGAAGGATATTATTGGATTTTGTCGAAAAATAATGTTAGAACTTATCGAATGTGAAGGAGATGACAAAATGCGTAATATTTTAAAGCTAACAGCGGTGCTACTAATGATATCTATCATCCATATATCTATTCCAATGCAAGTCTATGGATACGATAAGGGAAAAGTGCCTGAATATGTTAAAATAGGGCTCCGATATGCAGAAAGTGCAACGCCGATGATATCTATCCTCGGAAAAGGTGGATTAGAATTAGGTAATGATATAGGCGGCGGATTTAATAGTATGTTTAGTTTTTTAGGGAATGATGAGATTATTGTTCGCAAAGACAGCTTTTTTATGGGATTCAATGGTTCCTTTATAGAATATCAGTATGACGAGCAACGAGATAGCAATAATTCAATGATTCAAGGACCTATTCATGTTCAAATAGGACCCCAATTCAGTACAAGGGAGGAAGCTCAAGCTTTTTTAAGCAATCTAGCTTACACAGGAAACAAACCATATTTGAGTTTTGAGGGTAGTTGGCAAGTATGGACCGGAATGTTTACATCACTTACCAGTGCCCAAAGCGCAATGGAAGCAATTAGATCGACTTTTCCGGAACTTGAACTAAAGGTTATACCACAGAATAACATGAGAATCCAGATTTTATCCAGTGCTGGAGACGTGTTATGCATGCTAAATTTAGGAGAGACTGAATACTATTTTAAGTCAACTACATCCACACCAATTAAGGTAGACGGTAAGAACTTTAGAGGAGATATTGGGATTAAGAGATATAACGACAGTGATTTAACAATCATCAATAGACTGCTATTGGAAGAATATCTTTATAGTGTTGTTCCGAAAGAAATGTCAGGTACCTGGCCTCTAGAAGCGCAAAAAGCTCAAGCTGTGGCAGCGAGAAATTATGCTATTCAGAATTTGGGCATCCACAAGCAATATGGTTTTGATTTGTGTGCAACAAGCCATTGTCAAGTCTATGGAGGTTTCGACAGTGAGCATGAAACAAGCCGTAAAGCAGTAGATGAAACAAGGGGTAAATTTCTAACCTATAAAGGAAATTTGGTAACGCCGTTTTACCACTCCAATAGCGGTGGACATACGGAAAATAGTGAAAATATCTGGTCTACTCCTATAGATTATTTAAAAGGCGTGAACGATCCTTTTTCAGTAGGAGCCCCTAATGATACCTGGACCTATGTAATGTCAAAAGATCAAATCCAGGATCTGCTCAACAGTAAACAACTTTCCGTTGGTGAATTGAATGGCGTTCAGGTTACAGCATACTCAGATTTTGGAAGAGTGTTAAAGCTTGAATTGAGTGGGAGCGCTGATAAGAAAATTCTTGAAAAAGAAAAGGTAAGGAGTATATTTGGATATAATAACATTAAGAGTACTTGGTTTACCGTGAGCACGGATGCATCAGCTATTGTTATCACTGGCAATGCTTCTGAACCACAGCAAATAAGCTCAAGTGATTTTTTTGTTGTTACAGCAGATGGAACAGAGCAAATGAATGGTGGTCTGAATCAGATGGTTGTTTTTAATGGAATAGATTTAAAGAACATTTCGTTTAATGCACAACAGTATGTTTTTACAGGAAAAGGCTGGGGACATGGCTTAGGTATGAGTCAGTGGGGTGCTAAGAAAATGGCAGAAGAAGGCTATACTTATGATCAGATACTAACATACTATTATACAGGGACACAGATCGAGTAAGGAGAATTGATAATGAGGACAAAGGATTTTTATTTTGATTTACCAGAAGAGTTAATTGCCCAAACGCCACTGAAAAATCGTGAAGAATCTAGACTAATGGTGGTAGATAAAAAGAATGGAGTCATAGAGCATCGGATATTTAAGGATATTTTTGATTATCTACAAGAGGGGGATTGCCTAGTATTGAATAATACGAAAGTGATTCCTGCTAGATTATTTGGCATCAAGGATCCATCAGGAGGAAAGGTGGAATTCCTTCTTTTGAAGAGAATTGAAGGGGATAAATGGGAAACTTTGGTTAAGCCTGGGAAAAAGGCGCGCATTGGCGATACAATCCTCTTTGGTGATGGCCTCCTAAAGGCTAAGATCATTGATTATGGAGATGAAGGTTCAAGAATTGTGGAATTCTATTATGATGGTGTTTTTGAGCAAATTTTAGACCAGTTGGGTTCAATGCCGTTGCCCCACTACATAAAAGAGCAGTTAGAAGATAAGGAAAGGTATCAAACGGTATATGCTAAACATGAAGGTTCAGCAGCAGCCCCTACGGCAGGCCTCCATTTTACTCAAGATTTGCTGCGCAAACTTCAAGAGAAAGGTGTAAATATTGCATACATTACATTACATGTTGGATTGGGCACTTTTAGACCAGTCAAGAGTGAAAATATTCATGAACATAAAATGCATGCAGAATACTTTGAGATTACCGAGGAAACCGCCTGCACTATCAATAAGGTGAAAGAAAATGGTGGTCGAGTGATTGCAGTAGGTACTACCTCCATAAGGACACTGGAAAGTATCGCCGATGAGCATGGAAAAGTTCGTCCTGCAGGGGCTTGGACAGATATTTTCATCTATCCAGGATATCAATTCAAAATAGTAGATGGTATTATCACAAACTTTCACCTCCCAGAATCAACCCTTATCATGTTGGTGAGTGCTTTTAGCAGCAGAGAAATAACATTACATGCCTATGAAGAAGCTGTAAAAAACAGATATCGTTTTTTTAGTTTCGGAGACGCTATGTTGATGATATAAAAACAAAGGAATACAATAGGAGGTTTAGCATAAATGGCAATTAAGTATGAACTGATTAAAGAATGTAAACAAAGTGGGGCACGGTTAGGACGTATACAGACACCTCATGGGATAATAGAGACACCCATCTTTATGCCCGTAGGAACCCAAGCCACAGTAAAGGCCATGACGCCTGAGGAGCTAAAGGATATTGATGCCCAGATTATACTGAGTAACACATATCATTTATATTTGAGACCGGGACATCGCCTTGTAGAAAAGGCTGGAGGATTACATAAGTTTATGAATTGGGACCGTCCTATTTTAACAGATAGCGGTGGTTTCCAGGTCTTCAGTCTGGGAGATTTAAGGAAAATTACTGAAGAAGGCGTGGAGTTTAGATCTCACTTGGACGGCTCAAAGCATTTTCTTAGCCCTGAAAAAGCTATAGAAATTGAAAATGCTCTTGGTGCTGATATTATCATGGCCTTTGATGAGTGTGCTCCCTATCCAGCAGAAAGGAGTTATGTTAAAAATTCATTGGAAAGAACTACAAGATGGGCGAAACGTTGCAAAGAAGCGCATAGTAAACCTGATCAACAAGCGCTATTTGGAATTATTCAAGGAGGTATGTATAAAGATCTACGAGAGCAAAGTGCAAAAGAGATTATTGATCTGGATTTCCCAGGCTATGCCGTAGGTGGATTGAGCGTAGGAGAACCAAAGGAATTGATGTATGAGGTGCTTGAGTATACAACACCGTTAATGCCAAAGGATAAACCTAGATATCTGATGGGGGTTGGGAGCCCAGACTGCTTAATTGAAGGAGCAATCAGAGGCATAGATATGTTTGACTGTGTACTACCTACAAGAATTGCTCGAAATGGTACTGCCATGACGTCACTAGGGAAAGTAGTGATAAAGAATGCAAAATACACGGAAGATTTTAGTCCGTTAGATCCAAATTGTAGCTGTAACACCTGCAAAAATTATTCTAAAGCCTATTTAAGGCATTTGTATAAAGCAGAGGAAATCCTATCTGCTCGATTGGTGACTTATCATAATTTACATTTTCTGATAGAACTGATGAAAAATGTTCGAGAAGCCATCCGCCAAGATCGCTTATTAGATTATCGCAAAGAGTTTTTTGAAAAATATGGCTACGAAATTTAAACAAGAAAAGGAGTTCTTATTTCTATGTTGAATATATATAACTATTACAGAAAAGGAGGGGTATATCGCAATGACCGGAACATATTCACCAATTATTATGACAGCGGTTTTCCTAGGAATATTCTATTTTCTAATCATTAGACCTCAGCAAAAGAGAGACAAGCAAGTGAAAGAAATGAGGAATAATTTAAAGGTTGGCGACCAGATAGTGACCATTGGTGGCATTTATGGTAAAATTACGAAAGTAAAGGATGATGTCCTGACAATCGAAGTTGGTGCGGATAAATTAAAGCTTCAAATTGCAAGGTGGGCTGTGGGAAATATTAATAAGAATGACGGAGCAGAAGAATAATTAGGATGCGAAAGCATCCTTTTTGCTTTCCATATGGATATTTACAAGGACTGGGTTATAGTAATATTTCAAGCATACTCGCATAAATATGATATAAGAATTCTTTTGTGAGGTGATTATTTTGCAGTCCAATAAGAAAGTAGACATAGGAAAGGACAATGTTATAGTAGTATACATGAAGGGGATACTTTCCGCATGTGTATTCTCTGTATTTGCATTTATCCTAATGGCACTCATGATCACATATACCAGCATTTCTGAAGGCATCATTCCCATCGTTACTTCAACTGTAATGGTTATTAGTGTGGCCATGAGTGGGATGTATACTGGCTTAAAATTGAGAAGAAAAGGATGGCTGAATGGAGCTGTGGCAGGATTACTTTATGCGATGCTCATTATGGTGATGGGTTGGGTATTTTTAGATGAGTTTGCAGTGGGAATGTTGTTACTGTATAAGGCATTGACCGGTATTGTTGCTGGGGGCGTTGGGGGAATGATCGGTGTAAATTTGAAATAAACTACTTTTACAGGAAAATGGTTTATGTTATAATTTAGTAGAAATTAACGTAGAGGAGGAGAAATAAATGAAGCATATCAAGACATTAACAAATGCAACGTTAAAAAATAGTGCTGCTAAGGGTGGATGCGGAGAATGTCAAACATCTTGCCAGTCAGCTTGCAAAACATCCTGTACAGTTGCAAATCAAGAATGTGAAAATAAATAATACATACCATAAAAGGACAGTAATGATCAAGTTGCTGTCCTTTTATCCTGTTTTGAAATTTTAAAATAAAAAATGAATTACATTAACAAAGGTCTGTTATCCTTGCTTTTTTTCTTGTCATGGAAAAAAACTTTATATACAATAGAATAGTGTTTTAGATTAATTTAAGGGAGGATCATGAATGATACATAAATTTCTACTAGACGATATAAGAATCGTTCTGGACGTAAACAGTGGCGCAGTTCATGTTGTCGATGAAATTGTATATAACTTACTAGATGAGTATAAATACAAAAACAAAGAAGAAATGGTGGAAAAATTTTTAGAAAGTTATGGCAAAGAAGCAATTCTGGAAGCGATGGATGAAATACAAACTCTTGAATCAGAAGGATTGCTTTTTACTGAGGATTCCTATGCCAACCACCCAGCCTTTATCAATCGAAAGCCAGTAGTAAAGGCACTATGCCTTCATGTTGCCCATGATTGTAATATAAGATGCAAGTATTGTTTTGCTTCTCAGGGGGATTTTAAAGGCGATCGAGGACTCATGTCTTTAGAGGTCGGTAAAAAGGCTTTGGATTTTCTCATAGAGCATTCTGGATCTAGAAGAAATCTTGAGGTAGATTTCTTCGGTGGCGAGCCTATGATGAATTTTGATACGGTAAAAGAGATCGTAAGTTATGGGCGGAGCAGAGAACTAGAAACAAATAAACGCTTTAGATTCACCCTAACAACAAATGGGGTGCTACTCAACGATGATGCTATGGAATACATCAATCAAAATATGGAAAATGTAGTCTTGAGTATAGACGGTAGAAAAGAAGTAAATGATAATATGAGATATACAATAAATGGTAACGGCACCTATGATATAATTGTTCCCAAACTTTTAAAGATGGCTGAGATGAGAAATGGCAAAAGCTACTATGTTCGGGGAACCTTTACTAGAGACAACCTGGACTTTTCTTCTGATGTGCTCCATCTAGCCGATTTAGGCTTTAAAAATACCTCAGTAGAACCAGTAGTTGCTGAAGAAGACAAACCCTATGCAATTAAAGAAGAGGATTTGGATGTTGTCTTTCATGAATATGAAACACTGGCTCGCGAATATATAAAGAGACATAAAGCAGGAAATGGATTTAATTTCTTTCACTTTATGATTGATTTATCACAAGGACCTTGTGTGATTAAAAGATTATCTGGCTGTGGTGCAGGTTCCGAATATGTGGCTATTACACCAGAGGGAGATATTTATCCATGCCATCAATTTGTAGGAAATGACGCTTTTCGTATTGGAAATGTAGTGAAAGAAGAATTCAAAAACAATCTGCAGACTTCCTTTGGTAATGCCCATGTATATAATAAAGAAAAATGTAATCGTTGTTGGGCCAAATTTTACTGTAGTGGAGGATGTCACGCCAATGCCTATAATTTTCATAAAGACATCAATATTCCCTATGATATTGGCTGTGAAATGGAGAAAAAAAGAATTGAATGCTCATTATTTATACAAGCAAAGTTGCTAGAGGAGGTTGAAAAACAATGATTCGTGAATACCAAGGATTTAAGCCTGAAATCCACGAAAGCTGCTATATATCAGAAAGCGCGGATGTTATCGGCCGTGTTAAAATGAAGAAGAATGCAAATGTTTGGTACGGTACAGTAATCCGTGGGGATGGCAATACGATCGAAATCGGTGAAAATACCAATATTCAAGATAATTGCACAGTGCATATTAATAAAGATATGCCTACAAAAATAGGAGATTATGTTACAGTGGGACATGGAGTGATTGTCCATGCATGTACAATCGGTGACTATGTTCTTGTGGGTATGGGAGCTATTGTATTAGATGGAGCTGTGGTTGGAAATAACGTAATCATAGGGGCAGGCTCTTTAATTCCTCCAGGAAAAATTATTCCTGATAACTCCTTGGTAATGGGATCGCCTGCCAAAGTTATAAGGGAGATTACTGAGGAAGATAAAGAACATTTGAAAGCTTCGGCAGAAAACTATGTTATACTGGCCAAGTCCCATGACGTAAAATAAAATTTGTATGAGATTGACGCAAGATAGGACAAGGTATATAATTGTTCTTATGAATGTCATAAGGAAGGTGAATAGAGGATGAATATTAAAAATGTAGTTGCTTTGTTATTAATTCTGGCCATTATAGCCGCCTCTGCCATCATTGGTATCTATGGATTTGAGGCTGGAAATTTTAAGATAGGCTCAATACAAGACACGATGAAGCTTGGTCTAGATTTAAAAGGTGGTGTATTTGTTGTACTAGAAGCGGAAACAAATGCATCAGGCGATGAATTAGATAAAATCATGAGTCAAACAAAAGAGGTCATCGAGAGAAGGGTAAATAGTTTGGGATTAACAGAACCCAATATTGTCCGTGAAGGTGAGAAAAGAATTAGAATCGAATTACCTGGAGCAAAGAATGCTACCGAAGCGATTGAAGTTATTGGAAAAACAGCTCAATTGCAATTTATCAAACCAACTGGTGAAGTGGTGTTAACTGGCGAGCAAGTTAAAAATGCAGAAGTAGTATTTGAACAAAAGCGGAGTAATATTCCATCGGTTTCCCTAGAGTTTAACAGTGAGGGAGCAAAGGCTTTTCAAGAAGCCACAAAGGAATTGGCAGCGGAAACAAATGCTCAAGATAAAATTATCGCCATTGTTTTAGACAACGTGCCAATCTCTACACCAGTAGTTCAAAATGAAATTCCAAATGGTAGAGCTGTGATCACAGGAAACTTTACTCTAGATGAAGCATCACAGTTAGCAGCGTTAATTCGGGGTGGTGCGCTGCCAGTTAACTTGGCAGAAGTACAAACTTCTGCGATCGGGCCAACCTTAGGAATTGATTCCTTAAATAAGAGTGTTTCTGCAGGCGCTATAGGGATTTTATTGGTGTTCATCTTTATGATTGCTTATTATAGATTGCCTGGATTTATTGCTGCTCTTGCACTGATCCTATATACTACTATTGTTTTATGGGTAATGGTTGCATTTAATGCTACCTTGACGTTGCCAGGTATAGCGGGATTGATCTTGACAATCGGTATGGCCGTTGACGCCAACGTCATTATTTTTGAAAGAATCAAGGAAGAAATTAGGAATGGAAAGTCTCTAAGAGCTTCTGTTGACTCTGGTTTTTCAAGAGCGCTGACAACCATTTTAGATTCAAACATTACCACAGTTATCGCAGCCATTGTATTATTTCAGTTTGGATCTGGCCCTATTAAAGGATTTGCAGTCACTCTAATGATTGGTATCTTTGCCAGTATGTTTACGGCTGTTGTTGTTACAAAGCTACTTCTAAAGATATTTATTAGCTTTAGTGCCTTTAAAAATACGAAATTATACGGGGCATAGGAAGGGGTTGATATGTATGAAAATTGTAGAAAAAACAAAGATATGGTTTAGTCTTTCTATCGCCGTAATTGTCATCGGCCTGCTTGTGGGATTTATTAATGGTTTTAATATGGGAATAGACTTCACAGGTGGTACCATGATGCAGATCAATATAGGGAAAACCATAAGTGTCGAGGAAGCAAAAAATATCACATCTCAATTTGCCCTTGATGCAGACATTCTCCATGCTGGAGACGAAAAACAAGAAATTATTATTAAGACAAAAAAAGACCTCGATAATAAACAAAGAGAAGAAATTTTCAATGCTTTTAAAGAAAAGTATGATCTAAAAGATGAGGATTACAGACAAGCTGAACAGTTTGGACCTTCTATAGGTAAAGAAATTGCTCAGAGAGCATTGCTTTCTATACTGATTGCTTCTGTTGGGATGCTTGCCTATATTACCTTTAGATTTGAATTTAAGTTTGGTGTAGCCGGAATTATTGCACTGATTCATGATGTTCTAGTCGTTATTGCCATTTATGGATTATTCCAAATACCAATGAATAGCTCTCTTGTAGCTGCCATATTAACGGTGGTGGGTTATTCTATTAATGATACAATTGTTGTTTTTGATAGGATACGTGAAAATGTTAAATTTATGAAGAAATCCAATTATGCAGAAGTGGCTAATGATAGTATTAATCAAACCTTGGCTAGATCTATCAATACGTCACTAACTACTCTGATTACAATTGTGACATTGTATGTATTGGGTGTTGAATCCATCAAACAATTCGCTTTACCCCTCATCGCAGGTATTGCTACAGGTGCCTATTCTTCCATCTTCATAGCCAGCCCGATTTGGGTTATGTGGAAAAACTGGGAAAAAAATAAAGGAAAATATAAGCCTGCCTAAAAGAAATTTGAACTTACTTATAATGTAGTAAAGATAAAGGTAATAATATCCTTAGGATATTATTACCTTTTACATTTAGTAGGTGAATGAGATGACCCTAAGAAAAATAGGCAATGGATACAAAAACATAAGACGATATAAGGAAATAGGTGAAATTCTTATTAAATATGGTTTCGACTACATAGCGATTAAGCTCTTTCCTAAAGGTCCAATCCAAAGCTGGATACAGAAGAAATCGAACATGGAATCGTTTTTGCCAGTTGAAAAGAGAATCAGAATGGCTTTAGAAGAGTTGGGTCCTACATTCATTAAGTTAGGGCAGATTTTAAGCACCAGACCTGACCTGTTATCAGAAGAAATGATAAATGAATTATCAATGCTTCAGGATTGTGCACCTGCCTTTCCGATACATACAGTAGAGAAAATATTCTTAGAAGAGACAGGTGTTAAAATTCAAAATGCCTTTTTAGAGTTTCAAGAAAACCCTGTGGCAGCAGCATCCATAGGACAAGTTCATCAAGCCCGTCTACGAAATGGAACAAAAGTAGTTGTAAAAATACAACGACCAAATATAAAACAGATTATTCAAAGAGATATGAGTATTTTATGTCATCTAGCCACTTTATTTGATGAGTACTTTAAAGATGAGATGCCAGTACATGCAAAAGAAATTGTGGAAGAATACTCTCACTCTATTATAAGAGAGTTGGATTATAGCCTTGAAGCAAGAAATACAGAAAGATTTCGAGAAAACTTTAAGAATCAGACAGAAGTTTGTGTTCCCCTCATATTTTGGGAATATACCACAAAAAGAATCCTCGTTTTAGAGGAGATAGAAGGAATTAAAGCCATTGATGTTATACAAATTAGACAAAGAGGATGGGATACAGCGAAAATTGGAGATATCATCGCAAGGTCATTTATGAAACAGGTATTCCTATACGGATTGTTTCACGGTGATCCCCATCCAGGAAATATCTTTGTATTGGCTCACAATAAAGTAGCATTTATCGACATGGGAATAACAAGCTATCTTGATAAGAAAACCATGGCATTTATCACCAATTTGTTTATTGCTGGAGCAAAAAAAAATGTAGATAAAATCATCAATTTGTTGATCGAAATCGAGGCAGTCTCTCAAGAGACAGAAATGAGAAGATTAAAGGAAGATATTTCTTTTGTATTAAACTATTACTACAATACCCCTTTAAAGAACTTAAAAATGAGTGAAGCTGTTTCAGAACTCATGCGCATCGCCTATGATAACAGAATTAAGCTGCCCTCACAATTCACAATCCTGGGTAAAGCCATCATAACTTTAGAAGGCTGCGTAAAACGACTGAATCCTGACTTTTCACTATCAGATGTGACGTCTCAGTTCATGAAGGAAATTACTACCCACAAATTAAATCCCAAAAGGCTCGCCAATGAATTGCTGGATTATTCTGAAGATGTGTTTTTTACATTAAAGGATTTACCCCTCTTATTGAAAAGTCTAATGAAAAGAATCGACAAAAATGAAATGCGATTCACCATAGAACAGCCCGCTATGCAAAGTATAAGCAGAGAACTAGATCGATTCGGTGTTAGAATTTCTGTTAGTATCATGATTTCATCTATACTTATAGCCTCCGCAATGGGGTTGAAGCATGGAGATTTAGAAAAAATGTCTTATATTGGGAGGATTGCTGCCATAGGCTACATTATTTCAGGGCTTTTAGGGATTGTGTTCATCATTCTAATCATTTATAAAAATAGTAGAAGATCGAGAAGGAAATAACATAGATTTGCAGAATATGCTTTCATAACAATAAAATAGGATCTATGAAACAATTTTACTTCTGTATTCATACTATTGAATAGGAGTAAAATATATCATATAATAAGGAGTAAAGCTTTTCCAACAAAATAGAAAACCTGGAGATTTTGATCATACAATCGAAGTGTGAATCTCTATGAAATATTTCAGAAATCTGAGGAGGAATTATAATGGATTTAAAAGAAAAAATTAGAGTTATACCTGACTTTCCAGAAAAAGGAATACGCTTCAAAGATATAACAACCTTGTTAAAAGACGGAGATGCGTTTAAATATACAATTGATCAATTTCAGAAAGAGTTACAGAATAAAGATTTTGATTTAGTTATTGGTCCTGAATCTAGAGGCTTTATTGTGGGTACACCTCTGGCTTATGCCATGAACAAAGGATTTATTCCTGTTAGAAAACCAGGTAAACTTCCTTCTGAAACGATTCGTTCTGAATATAAGTTGGAATATGGAAGTGATGTACTAGAAATACATAAAGATGCGATTAAACCTGGTCAAAAGGTTGTAATTGCTGATGATCTTTTGGCAACAGGCGGTACGATTCTGTCAACGATTAAACTTGTAGAGGATTTAGGCGGGGAGGTAGTGGGGATCGTATTTTTAATTGAATTAACCTATTTAAATGGAAGAGAACTACTAAAAAATTATGATGTTAGGTCATTGATTCAATATTAGAATAGTGGTTGGGTTGCCAACCACTATTCTATATATTTTGACATATTTGTGTATTGTATACTATTTTTTTCATACTATTTGTTATATAATATATTTAATATTTTTAAACGAGGGATACGACTATTCAGTAGGTATAGGGTGATATCATGTTAGAAAATCTATTGGCTCAAATACAGCAGTATAATCCCAATAGTGATTTAAGTTTAATTATAAAAGCATATAACTTCTCTGAAAATGCCCATGAGGGGCAGATTAGAAAATCTGGGGAGAAGTATTTCGTTCATCCTGTTCAAGTAGCTAAAATTTTAGCAGAATTAGAGATGGATGATTCAACTATTGTGGCAGGTCTTTTACACGATGTGATTGAAGATACCAAGTATGGCTTTGAACAGGTTAAAAAGGAGTTTGGAGAAGAGATAGCGCTGCTTGTAGAGGGTGTTACTAAGTTAGAGTCATTAACCTATGAAACAAAAGAGGAAAGACATGCAGAAAGTATAAGAAAGATGTTTTTAGCCATGGCTAAAGATATCAGGGTTATTATTATCAAGCTGGCTGATCGCTTGCATAATATGCGTACGCTAAAATTCATGAATGAAAACAAGAAGAAGGAAAAAGCCCTCGAAACCCTGGAAATCTACGCTCCAATTGCTCATAGACTAGGTATTTCTAAGATTAAATGGGAACTAGAAGATCTTGCGCTACTCCATATGGATCCGGAAGGCTATTATGAGCTTGTAGAAAAGGTAGCGAAAAAGAGACGTGAGCGAGAAGAGTATATTAATCAGGTGATTAAGCAGTTAAACGAATCATTGAAAAACGTACAGATAAAGTTTGAGATCAGTGGAAGACCTAAACATTTTTATAGCATTTATCGGAAAATGGTTTATCAGCATAAATCTTTTGAAGAAATATTTGATTTAATTGCAATTCGAATCATAGTAGACAATGTAAAAGATTGCTACGGGGCTTTAGGAATCGTCCATACCATGTGGAAACCAATTCCAGGTAGGTTTAAGGACTATATTGCCATGCCTAAACCCAACATGTATCAATCCCTTCATACCACAGTCATTGGTCCTCAAGGGGAACCCTTCGAAATTCAGATCAGAACTTGGGAAATGCATCGAATTGCTGAATATGGTATTGCAGCCCATTGGAAATACAAAGAAGGAAAAACAGATGAAGCAGATTTTGATGATAAACTAAGATGGCTTCGTCAGATGTTAGAGTGGCAAAGAGATTTGAAGGATCCTAAGGAATTCATGGAATCTCTGAAAGTAGATTTATTTACCAACGAAGTTTTTGTGTTTACCCCTAAGGGAGATGTTATTGATTTGCCAGCTGGATCAACACCTGTTGATTTTGCATACAAAATTCACTCAGCGGTAGGAAATAGTTGTATTGGAGCAAAAGTGGACGGAAGAATTGTTCCGCTAGATTATAAGCTTAAAAATGGAAATATTATAGAGATACTGACATCAGGACATAGTAATGGTCCAAGCCGTGACTGGCTAAAGTTTGTTAAGAGCACTCAGGCCAAAAATAGAATTCGTCAATGGTTCAAAAAAGAAAGAAAAGAAGAAAACATTGAAAAAGGCCGTGAAATGCTGGAAAAAGAAACGAGACGACATGGCTATGAAGTACATGGACTATTGAGACAACAATGGCTAAATACATTGGTCAAGAAATTTAGTCTAAATACGATCGACGATCTTTATGCTGCGGTGGGCTATGGCGGTATTTTGATCAATCAAATTATACCTAAACTCAAGGAAATGTATAAACAGAGTCAAAAAGAAGAAAAATCTCTAGAAGAACTACCTATTGCCCATAGCAAACAATATAAGCCGAAGCATGTAAAAAAAGACACCCAAGGTGTTACTGTCAAGGGAATAGACAACATACTTGTAAGATTCTCAAAGTGTTGTAATCCAGTGCCTGGGGACGATATTGTGGGTTTTATCACGCGGGGCAGAGGGGTGTCAGTCCATCGTAAGGATTGTCTAAATGTGACAAATGAAACAGATCATATCGATAGATTTATTGAGGTTGAGTGGGACGAAGAACGTCAAACCGCTTATCAGTCTGAAATTCAAATTATTGCGGCAGATAGAAAAGGTCTGCTGTCAGAGATTACGAATGTATTGTCTGAAACAAAACTGACAGTTACTGCAGTTAATGCACGAACCAATCGGGAAAAGATCGCTATTATCAATTTGACAGTAGAAATTACTAATGTAAATCAATTAGACAAACTCATCAATAAAATACGCACGATGCAAGGTGTTATGGACGTCTTTAGAGTTACATCATAAGTTTTTTAATGTTTTGGAGGCGATGATTTATGAGAGCAGTTGTTCAACGGGTGAGTGAAGGCAGTGTATCTGTTGATAACACGATTGTGGGAAAAATTGCGAAAGGTTTTTTGGTTCTATTAGGTGTAGAAGAACAGGACGATGAAAAAGACCTTGAATATATGGTAGACAAAATTACAAATCTAAGAATTTTTGAAGATGAAAACGAAAAAATGAACTTGTCGTTGAAAGATATAGGTGGTGAATTGTTAGTAGTATCCCAATTCACTTTACTTGGTGATTGTCGAAAAGGAAGGAGACCGAGTTTTTCTACTGCTGCAAGACCTGAAAGAGCCAATGAATTGTACATGATGTTTGTGAAGCGATGCAGAGAACAAGGGCTAAAAGTAGAAACTGGAGTCTTTCAAGCTCATATGGAGGTTCGTCTATGCAATGACGGACCAGTAACCATGCTGATAGACAGTAAAAAAACATTCTAGGAGGAATCTAAGTGATTATTGAAAGGATACCTGCAGGGATATACGCTGTTAATTGTTATATACTTATCTGTGAAGAAACAAAAAAAGCTGCTATCATTGATCCTGGCGGAGATGCGGATGAGATTATTGCTTATATAGAGAAAAATAATCTGTTACCAGAGATGATCATTTTAACGCATGGGCATGGAGATCATATTGGTGCTGTTCAAGAAATTAGAGAGAAAACGAGCATTCCTGTATGTATCCATAAGGATGATGCAGACATGTTAAAGGATCCTAGAAAGAATCTAACAAGCCTAATGGGCATGACAGAAGTGAAAGTGGAAGCAGATCGACTTTTAGCCGATGGTGATATTGTTGAGCTAGGTGCTCTAAAATTGCATATTATTCATACACCGGGACATACCCGAGGAAGTATTTGTATTCGTGTAAATGAGGTTATTTTTTCAGGTGATACACTATTTGCTCAATCTATCGGGAGGACTGATTTAGAAGGTGGTTCCTTTGAGCTGATTATTGATTCCATAAAGAGGAAGCTTATGGTATTTAATGATGAAACAAATGTATTACCTGGACATGGCGCTTCCACAGCCATTGGAATGGAAAGAAGGATGAACCCATTTATAAATCAATAGATCGATGCATATCCCCAAGTGAATGTGGCTAGAATATTAATAGATAGTTTCTTTGGGGAGGTATTCATATGACAAAGCGAATCGGTGATTATATCAGTAATAGAAATATGAACAGATTCAAAGATATTGATTTTCACGATTTCATTGATATGGTTGACTCAGGCCTTCAAGATGATGAAATTGCTAAGGAATTGGGCGTACAAAGAAATTATATCGAGAAATTGAAATATGAAATGAAAAAGGATTATTAAGCTAGGTGATTGATGATGAAGATTTATCTTGACGGACATGATTATACTTATGAAATAGCTGAACTGCTAAAACTATTTGTAGATGCCAGTGAAATTGAATTTGTTACGGAAAAAGCTTTGGAAAATGACCAAAGCTTTTTATTCGTGAGCAAATTATCTGAGAATAAAAATACTGTTATTGTGGAGAATAGCCTGTTTTACCAAAAGGAGAAAATATTGACGGATGTTACTTCCTATGAGGATAAAAGCCTCCATACACCAAATGGCCGTAAAAAGCTAAAAAGAATGATAAAAAAATCATTATTTGATGTGCTATGTGCCCACTTCAAAGAACGACCACCTTGGGGAATCTTAACGGGTATTCGACCAAGTAAAATTGTTCACGAAATGTTGGATCAAAGTTTTCCGATAGAGGAAATTAAGCTCCACTTGAAAAATGAATACGGTGTAAGTGAAGAAAAGGTGGACTTGGTAACAGAAATCTCTTTGGTAGAAAGACCTGTGATTGAAAACAATAAGGAGCAGGATGTTAGTATATATATAGGAATTCCTTTTTGTCCAACCCGATGTCTGTACTGTTCCTTCCCATCCAATACCGCTGACAAAAAGCATAGGGGATTATTCATTCAATACATGAATGCACTCCATTATGAAATTGAAAAGGTTGGTACGCTTTTAGAAGAGCTGGATAGAAAGGTCATATCCCTTTATATCGGTGGTGGCACACCCACAGTTCTTAGCGCTGGCGAACTTGATATATTGTTTTACAAAATCAAGGATCACATTAGATTGGAGGATTTGAGAGAAATAACAGTGGAGGCAGGCAGGCCAGATACGATTGATCAAGAAAAATTATTGATTTTAAAAAAACATGGTGTAGACAGAATTAGCATAAACCCCCAAACGATGAATGATGCTACCTTGGCACGTATTGGTAGATCTCATACTTCAGAAGATATCATTCGAACCTATCATATGGCAAAGGAGATCGGCTTTAGAACAATCAACATGGATCTTATTGTAGGTCTCCCTGATGAAACCCCAGCTATGATAGAGGATACAATGAATAGAATTATGAACCTTAATCCCGAAAATATTACAGTACATACTTTAGCCATTAAAAGAGCGTCAAAGTTAAAAGAAGACATTCAAAAATATAAGATGACCCAGGAAATACAGGCAAAACAGATGCTCAATATCACACAAAACTATGCACGGCGTATGGGGCTAACTCCATACTATATGTATCGACAAAAATATATGGTCGGTAATCTTGAAAATATTGGATATTGCAAGGCTGACCATGAATGCATCTATAATATACAAATCATGGAAGAAAGACAAACTATTATTGCCTTAGGGGCCGGGGCTATTTCTAAAGTCTATTATCCAATGGAAAACAGGCTTGAACGAGTACCTAATGTGACGAATGTGGAGCACTACATCAATCGTATTGAAGAGATGATCGAGAAAAAAAGAATAGAATTACTGAAATTTGGAAATAATCTTGACAGATAGTATATGCTAAATTATAATGATATAAATTGCATATGGAAAGAGTGATGATGAGGAAGAGTACATATGTATCTATTTCCAGCGAATTGAGAAATGGTGAGAGCTCAATAATGAGGATTGTATGGAAGACACCTATGAGCATGTGATCTGAAGCTCAGCGTAGGATTGCACGTAATTCGGCGTTAACGGGCTAAAGTGGTAGATTACAATAAGGGTGGCACCGCGGGATATAAACTTCTCGTCCCTATGCAAATAGAGGATTGGGGAGTTTTTTTATTTTATTACTTTACAGGAGGGATATTATGTTGACACAAGCTCCGAGGGGGACCAAGGATATTTTGCCTAGTGATGTATATAAGTGGCAATATGTAGAAGGTCTCTTTAGAGATGTCTGTGAAAAATTTGGCTATAAGGAAATCAGAACACCAGGTTTTGAACATACAGAATTATTCAAGAGAGGCGTTGGCGAAACTACAGATATCGTACAAAAAGAAATGTATTCATTTAAAGATAATGGCGGTAGAGAGATTACTCTAAAACCTGAAGGTACTGCACCAGTGGTACGTGCTTTTATTGAAAATAAGCTATATGCAGACACACAGCCAACAAAGTTATTTTACATAACCCCATGCTTTCGCTATGAGCGTCCTCAGGCTGGAAGATTGCGGGCATTTCATCAATTTGGGGTAGAGGTATTTGGCACAGACAATCCTTCTGTTGATGCGGAAGTTATTGCTATAGCGATGATGTTTTTCAATAAATTACAGATTCAAAATCTTGAATTAAGGATCAATAGTATAGGTTGTCCTGATTGCAGAGCAAGATACAATGATCTGCTAAAGGAATATCTTCGAAGTAAGCTAGATCACCTATGTAAGACCTGTCAGGATCGTTTTGACAGAAATCCTATGCGCATTATAGATTGCAAGGTTGAAAGTTGTAAAGAACAGCTTCAGGATGTTCCTCTCATGCTTGATCATATATGTGATGAATGTCAACAGCATTTTGAAAGCTTGAAAGAAAATCTTCAGCTTATGGGAATCCCCTATAAGGTAGATCCAACTATCGTAAGAGGATTGGATTACTACAGAAAGACCGCTTTCGAGATTGTATCCCATGAAATTGGCTCTCAAAGTACTGTGTGTGGTGGTGGTAGATACGATGGACTGGTTGAATCTTTAGGTGGTCCATCCGTACCAGGAGTAGGTTTTGGAATGGGCATTGAAAGACTATTGCTAACTTTAGAGAACAACCATATTGAAATCCCTCAAGCACCAGGTGTGGACATTTTCATTGCTACATTAGGCGATAAAGCTGTAAAAGAAGCCACGCGATTGTTACATCAGCTTAGAATGGCAGGAATTTCTGCTGACAAAGATCATATGAACCGAAGTCTCAAGGCACAATTCAAATATGCAGACAAATTAAATGCTTCTTATACCATTGTCATTGGTGACAATGAGTTAGAAAATGACGCGGTTTCATTAAAAAATATGAAAACCAGTGCCCAATCAGAAGTCAAGCTCAGTAACATCATTGATGAATTAAGAGCAAAACTATTAAAGGAGGAATAAGCATGGCTGAAACTTTAGGGAACATGAAAAGATCCCATATGTGTGGAACCCTAGGCACAAGCAATATCGATCAAGAAGTAACCCTGATGGGATGGGTGCAGAAAAGAAGGGATTTAGGTGCCTTGATATTTACGGATCTAAGAGATCGTACAGGAATTGTACAGATTATTTTTGATAAAGATATTTCTGCTGAGGCCTTTGCCAAAGCTGAGAAAATCCGTAGTGAGTATGTGATTGCGTTAAAAGGTATTGTAAAGAAAAGACACGCAGTGAATCCTAATCTTCCCACAGGAGAGATAGAGGTTTTCGCAAATGAGCTGAAAATACTTTCTGAAGCTCAAACACCACCGATTTATATTGAGGATGAGGATGATGTTTCAGAAAACCTGCGATTGAAATATCGATATTTAGATTTAAGGAAACCAAAGATGCAGAAGAATCTTATGTTTAGACATAAGGTAGCGAAAGTGGCTAGAAATTTCCTAAGCGACAATAGCTTTATAGAAGTAGAGACACCCATGCTTACGAAACAAACACCAGAAGGTGCCCGTGATTATTTAGTGCCAAGCAGAGTGAATCCTGGCAAATTCTACGCGTTGCCTCAATCACCTCAATTGTTTAAACAACTATTGATGGTTTCGGGTATGGATAAGTACTTCCAAATTGTAAAGTGCTTTCGAGATGAGGATTTGAGAGCAGATCGTCAGCCCGAATTTACTCAGATTGATATAGAAATGTCATTTGTAAATGTGGACGATGTTCTTTCTGTAAATGAAAGACTACTTCATCGTGTATTTAAAGAGACCATGAATATCGATATTGAACTTCCATTGCAAAGAATGCCTTATAAAGAGGCCATGGAGAGGTATGGATCCGATAAACCTGATGTTCGTTTTGGATTTGAACTTCGGAGTATCAATGATATTGTTAAAAACTGTGGATTTAAGGTGTTTGCCGATACTATAAAGAATGGCGGCGATGTAAGAGGTATCAACATCAATGGGAATGGGGACAAATTCAGTAGAAAAGACATCACGAAATTAGAAGATTATGTAAAGACTTATGGTGCGAAGGGGCTTGCTTGGATTAAGATTTCAGATGAGGGAATAAATTCTCCGATATCAAAATTTTTAAGCGAGGATGAAATGAATAGCATCATCGAGAGATTTGATGGGAAAACAGGAGATTTATTGCTATTCGTGGCGGACAAGCCAAGCGTTGTATTTGATTCTTTAGGACATCTTAGGGTTGAAGCAGCAAAGCAATTAGGTATGCTAGATAAAAACGAATATAAACTTTTATGGGTTACTGAGTTTCCTCTTTTCGAGTATGATGAGGAAGAAAATAGGTATGTAGCGAAACATCATCCATTTACATCACCAATGGATGAAGACTTAGATCTACTTGAAACTGCACCAGATCAAGCAAGGGCAAAAGCCTATGATATCGTGCTAAATGGTATAGAACTTGGCGGTGGAAGCATCCGTATCCATAGCAGCGAACTGCAACAGCGAATGTTTAAGGCATTAGGGATGACCACTGAGCAAGCCTGGGATAGATTTGGATTCTTATTAGAGGCATTTAAATATGGAACGCCACCCCATGGTGGCATTGCTTACGGATTAGATCGACTGGTGATGTTGTTAACTGGCAGCGATAGTATTCGAGAAGTCATTGCATTCCCTAAAACGCAGAATGCTTCGTCGCCTATGACAGAAGAGCCTTCTGTGGTCGATGAAAAGCTATTAAATGAATTACATGTAAAAGTTTCTTTAGATAATTAATAAAACAGGCGTCGATTTTGACGCCTGTTTTATTTGACAAAAATATTGGAAGATTGTATAATAATGATAATCATTATCAGTTTAAAATTTGAATAGAGAATAGGAAGTGATAAATATGACAGCGCTAATTGTAGGCGGCGATCGATTGGGGAACATTCCAGATGTGTTAAATGAAAAAGGAATCAAAGACTACATACATTGGTCAGGACGGAAAAAAGGAATGAGAAAAATGTCTGTTCCAAGCAATGTAGATATGGTCATCGTATTATATGATTTTATAGAACATAGACTAACTGAAATTATTAAAGAGCAAACTAAAAGTATGGACATTCCCTGTATCTTTTCGAAAAGGGCAAGCTCTGATTTGGCTGGCAAGCTAGAAAACTGCATCAACTGTGGACGTTGCAATGCTTAAACGATGAAGTGGTAGACCACCCTTAAATTTACAGAAGCATCAATGATTAAAGAAGATCCCTAAACGGTATAATCAGAATAGGAGAGATGTTAAACTTAATACTTTGATTACAGACATATTTACGCTATAATTTATATATAGAATAATCAAGTATTAAACTTAGACATAACTTATTCAGGATATGGGGTGATTTTGATGATTCAGACAGGGACAGTTATTGAGACCATAAGTGGGAACAAGGCAAAAATTCATATGAAAAAACATTCGGCCTGTGGAGATTGCGGTGCTTGTCAGCACGGCAAGGAAAACATGGAATTGAATATTGTGGCGATTAATGAGATAGGGGCAAAGCCTGGGGATTTCGTAGAAGTGAATATGGAAACCCAAAATGTCATGGGAGCAGCATTTATTATATATGTTATTCCATTGCTGGCGCTACTCCTTGGAATTGGGTTAGGGAGTTATGTGCTAAATAGCATAGGGATCCAAGGTAATCGCGAGGTATATGCTGCAGGGATTGGCTTTTTACTAACTATAATTGCTTATTTGACAATAAAGCGCTTTGAAGGTACGTTCAATAAAGATAAGAAATACGTTCCAGTTGTTACAAAAGTGCTAGATTAAGATTCGTTTATTAGAAAGGGGATTTCTGTATGAGTAATGAACATGTGGTTATGTTGAATAGTGACAACTATGAATTAGAAGTTTTGAATGCAAGCATTCCCGTTGTCGTTGATTTTTATGCAGATTGGTGCGGACCATGCCAAACACTAGGTCCTATTATGGATGAACTAGCAGATGAATATCAAGGAAAAGTCAAAGTATGCAAGGTGAATGTGGATGGACAACGGGATCTGGCAAGAAAGTTTAAAGTAATGAGCATTCCCACTGTTCTGATTTACAAAAATGGAGAACAAAAGAATCGTGTAAATGGAGCCTACTCAAAGAATGAATTTAAAAAAATGATTGATGAAACCTTATAGAGGCGAAACCGTCTCTATATTTTTTTTAGAAAAATTAATCTTGTAAATGAAGAAACTAACAAAATAGCTACAGCAATGCTAGCGGCAATAAAGATTGTTTCACTGCCTACTAACGCAGCCTTACTAAAATTCTTTTGAATCAGCGCAAGCATGGTGTTGTACATACCCGATCCTGGCACCAAAGGAAGGATTCCTGGAATTACAAAAACGGTTACAGCTTCCCTGAATTTTCGTGCAAATATTTCGCTAAGGATCGAAACGGCGCATGCACCTAAGAAAGTGGCTAGTATAGCCGTTTGAGATAATTGATTCACTTCTGCATAAATAAGCCAGCCAGTGGCGCCAATTAAGGCAGATTTTAATATTGCAGTTCTTGGAATGTTAAACAATAGACTAAAGCCCACAGTTGAAATGTATGCATATATAAATTGAGTGAACATTAAAAACGACCTCCAAACGTGTGAATCCATAGATTCATGATAATACCTACCCCAGAAGCAATAGATATGGCAGTGATAAGGGCTTCAACCCCTCTGGCAGTACCAGAAATCAAATCTCCAGATATAGAATCTCGAACCGCATTGGTTATAGCGACTCCAGGAAGCAATATCATGATGGAGCTAATTATTATTTTATCAAGATTGATGCCAAAGCCAAAGTAAACAAAAAGTAAGGCCAAAGCGGAAGCGATGGCGCTACCTAGGGCGTTCTGTATAAAGAAGTTCGCTTGATGCTGATCCAGATAATTTACAATAATAAATACAATCATCGAAATAGTAAAAGAACTCAGAAAATCTAAAATACCAGCACCTAGAAGCACACCGAAAAAAGCGGATGCAAGCCCTGCGCAGAATACCCTGATATATTTGGGGTAGGTAGGAAAACTCTCGATATCTTTTAGGACTTCTATACCATCCTCTATGGAATTTTTTGAATCCGTCAAGCTGCGAGAGAAGGTATTTACCTTCGACACCTTGCTCAAATCGATCGTTCTTGATTTAATTCTTTTAATGAAGGTAATAGGCTCCTGATGATCATTTTCGCTATCTACTGTTATAAAGATACCTGTTGGTGTAACGAAGGACTCTACATTTGATATATCATATGCCTTACAAATTCGTACGATCGTGTCTTCAACACGATAGGTTTCTGCACCATTTTTTAACATGATTTCTCCGGCGTAAATAGCCAGAGATAGAACACTTCTTCTATCAATGATCAAATAAATCACTCCCTTATCTCAAAAATTATATCAAAGTTAAAAAGGAGATACAATTATCGATGTAGAAGAAAATAGAAATGAAAGTAAAAGTTGCTATAAATGTTTTTTAAAAATATAATATAGTTAGGTAAAAAACGGGTATATTGACAATAGATCATTGAAAACCAATGACATATATGATTATTAAAACAATAATTTCCTTATGAAAGGGGAATGTAAGATGAATTTTGAACATTTGAAAACATCAGATCCAGAAATATTCGAGGCTTTAGACAAGGAGATTCATAGACAGCAAGATAAAATTGAATTGATTGCCTCCGAAAATTTTGTTAGCTATCCAGTTATGGAAGCTATGGGCAGTCAGTTAACAAACAAATATGCGGAAGGATACCCTGCGAAAAGATACTATGGTGGTTGCGAACATGTAGATATTATTGAAGATCTAGCTAGAAACCGGTTAAAGGAATTATTTCATGGGGAGCATGCTAATGTACAACCTCACTCAGGTGCCAATGCAAATTTGGCAGTCTATTTCGCCATACTAAATCCAGGGGACACTGTATTAGGCATGAATTTATCTCATGGCGGCCACTTAACCCATGGAAGTCCAGTGAATTTGTCAGGAAAGTATTATAATTTCGCAGCCTATGGTGTAGATCAATCTACAGGTCTCATTAATTATGATGAAGTAAGAACTACTGCTATCAATGTGAAACCGAAGCTAATTGTTGCCGGTGCCAGTGCATATCCAAGAAAAATTAATTTTAAGAAGTTTAGAGAAATTGCCGATGAGGTTGGTGCATACCTTATGGTAGATATGGCTCATATCGCTGGATTGGTTGCTGCAGGGCTCCACGAAAATCCTTGTGATTATGCCCATTTTGTAACAACAACAACCCATAAGACATTAAGAGGTCCTAGAGGTGGCGCAATACTCTGTAAGTCAGAGTTTGCTGAAAAAATAGATAAGGCAATTTTCCCAGGAATCCAAGGCGGACCATTAATGCATGTGATTGCAGCAAAGGCTGTAAGCTTTAAAGAAGCAATGGATGAATCCTTTATTGTTTACCAGAAACAAATCGTAGCCAACGCGGCTAAGCTTGCAGATGAATTGATAAAACATGGATTTCACCTCGTATCAGGCGGGACGGATAATCATTTGATGTTAGTTGATCTAAGAAATAAGGACATTACTGGTAAGGATGCAGAAAAATGCTTAGATGAAATTGGTGTAACTGTCAATAAAAATTCGATTCCATATGATCCGCAAAGTCCCTTTGTTACCAGTGGAATTAGAATTGGAACACCAGCTATTACGACTAGAGGCATGAAAGAGCCAGAAATGGTGGAAATTGCAGAAATTATTTCTTTGGCTATAGAAAATAGAGCCCCGATACAGGAAATAAAAGAAAAGGTCCAAAGATTGTGTGAAAGATTTCCTTTATATCGGTAAGCTGCTGAAAGATAAGGCTCTGAATAGATTTTTAATTCAGAGCCTTTCCTTGGAATATGGAAACTCAATATAAAAGTACAGGAAGTTAAAAATGAGAAGGGTGAGGACATATGCAACCATATATCTATGAGATTCTAAAGATTGTTTTACAGACAATAGATGAAGGCGTGCATGTAATCGATGAAAATGGCCGAACGATTATATACAATAAGGCCATGGCGGAGCTCGAGGGTATGGATGCAGACGAAGTGGTGAATAGGCCTCTTTTAGATGTTTTTCCCAGCTTAGATCAGGATAGCAGTACTTTGCTTCGCGTATTAAGAACGGAGGAAGAATTGATCGATCGACCTCAAACCTATTTGAATAATCATCATAAGGAAATAACGACCATAAATACTACGGTACCCATCTATTTTCAGGGAAATAAAGTGGGTGCCTTGGAAATTTCCAAGAACATTACGAAAATCAAACAATTGTCTGGGCAAATTATGACACTTCAGCTTCAGTTATCAAAGCCTGATAAAAAAGAGACAGAGAAAATTAGAAAGTTTACCTTTGAAAGTATCATAGGCAACAGTACCGAATTTATAAAGGCAATCCACTATGCCAAAAAAGCAGCGTACTCATCTTCAAGTGTCCTTATTTATGGAGAGACAGGCACCGGTAAAGAATTGGTTGCTCAAAGCATTCACTATGGAAGTCATCGGGCTGTAGAGCCTTTTATCCCTCAAAATTGCGCTGCTCTTCCTGAGTCTTTATTGGAGGGAATTTTATTTGGAACGTCAAAGGGAGGATTTACTGGCGCTATCGACCGACCAGGTCTTTTTGAACAAGCCAATGGAGGAACTATTTTTTTGGATGAAATGAATTCCATGGGACTACAGCTTCAGTCCAAATTATTAAGAGTATTGCAAGAAGGTTATGTTCGAAGAGTAGGAGGCATAAAAGATATTCCAATCGATGTAAGAATCATTGCCAGTACCAATCAAGATCCCTATGACGCCATAGATAAAGGAACCCTAAGAAAAGATTTGTTCTATAGGTTAAACGTGATTCCTATTATTTTACCTCCTTTAAGAGAGCGAAAAGATGATATTCGCTTGCTGTCAAGCTGGTTTATACAAAAGTATAACAGAAAGCTAAGCAAAAATGTACAAACTATTGATCCTTTAGTCTTGGATGCATTTCAAGAGTATCGATGGCCTGGAAATGTAAGAGAATTGGAAAATACGATTGAAGGTGCTATGAATATTATTGAAAAAGAAGAAATTTTAAGAAAAGAGCATTTTCCACCACAGACAAATGCAAAAATATTTGCACTTTACCAAAACCAAGATACTTTTCCTGTGGAGGATTTAACCAATACACTTACAAAAATAGAGAAGGATTTAATCCTTCGAGCCCTTAAAGACTGTAATAATAATATTAGCAGAGCATCTGAAAAGTTAGGAATTAAGCGACAAACCCTTCAGCATAAGTTAAAAAAATTTAATATTGATCTTTCATAAAGCGCAAAAATATTTGCACATCAATGCAAATATTTTTGCGCTTTTAGGCAA
Organism: Anaerosolibacter carboniphilus; assembly: GCF_014205875.1. Lineage (GTDB taxonomy): Bacteria > Bacillota > Clostridia > Peptostreptococcales > Thermotaleaceae > Anaerosolibacter > Anaerosolibacter carboniphilus. The sequence goes on along the minus strand of NZ_JACHEN010000004.1, from coordinate 54,716 downwards.
TTTTTGCTATCTATTGTTTTTCTATAGATATTTTGGATTTAAAATGAGTATAAACATACATAACTACATCAATGTATGCATAAATTTTGAATAATTAATGGATATTTCCAAAGATCTATCAAAAAATATTGGCAGAGATTTTGCATATAAAGAATATGTTGATTAATTAAAATATTTTGGAGGTGTCCTTTCAATGAAGAACGTAAGAGTAGCAATTTGGGGATTTGGTGCAATGGGTAGCGGTATGGCAAAAATGCTTCTAAAGAAAAAAGGTGTTGATATCGTAGGTGTGTGCGATAGAAATCAAGCTAGAGTTGGAAGAAGCATGTATGATGTATTAGGCATGGAAAGAGGAGATCGTCCTGAGGTAATCATCAATCCAAATATTGATGAAGTTGTTACTGAGGGAAGCTGTGATGTATGTCTTTGTGCAACTGATTCATTTACAAAAAGTGCTTTTCCAAGACTTAAGACAGTATTAGAAAAGAAAGTAAACGTTATTTCAACAGCAGAAGAGATGGCTTATCCGCAAGCACAGAATCCTGAGTTAGCTGCTGAACTAGATAGAATCGCGAAGGAAAACGGTGTCTCTATTCTTGGAACTGGAATCAATCCTGGACTTATGATGGATTTATTGGTTGTTTGCTTAACAGGCTGCATGGTAGATGTAGAGCATATTGAAGCAAAACGTGTAAATAGTTTATCTCCATTCGGACCAGCTGTAATGGAAGAGCAAGGTGTTGGCATAACCGTTGAAGCGTTTGAAAAAGGTGTTAAAGATGGTACTTTAGCTGGACATGTTGGCTTTGCAGAGTCAATCAGAATGATTGGAGATGCCATTGGTTGGAAGGTTGAAAAATTCGAGCAGCAAATGAAGCCCATCGTTACGACTATAGACAGAAAGTCTCCTTATGGATTTGCAGCTGCAGGTAACGTAGCTGGCGTCAATATGACTGGCCAAGGTTATGTAGATGGGGAAGTTAAAATTGATATGATTCACCCTCAACAAATCGAGCCGGAAATGGAAGGTACAGAGACAGGTGATTATATCACAATTAAAGGAACACCAGCAATTCACATGGCCAATAAGCCTGAGGTTGAAGGCGGACTTGGAACCATTGCTATGTGTGTAAATATGATTCCTCATGTAATCAACGCTGATCCAGGATTAAAAACAATGTTAGATTTACCAGTGCCAAGAGCGATCATGGGCGACATGAGAGATTTAGTAAAAAGGTAGGCGAATTTTATGAAGGCCAAAAGAGGAGATTGGGTTAAAATTTATAATATTGTCCTGACAAGTGAGGAAAGAGCTCCTCAAGTCCCTGAAGATACTAGAAAAGTACCTTTAGAATCCTGGGTAAAGGGCTTTATTCAAACAGATGCCGAAATCGGTCAATCTGTTGAGGTGATTACGATTACTGGACGAAGTGTTGAGGGTGAACTTGTAGAAATTCACCCGGCATATACCCATAATTATGGGAAGTTCGTACCAGAACTTCTGCAAATAGGACTTCAGGCAAGAGCTATCTTAGCAGGAGGTGAAGTTCATGAGTAAAGATATGAGCTACCAAGGGCTGATGGCAAGAAGAAATGAGATTATGAAGCAGGCTGTTGGCATTGACTATGCTATATTTGAATCAGGCTCCATCGCTTTTGACTACGAAAAAATGATGAGAGAAACTGGATATACCCTTGAGGAGATGCAGAAAATTCAAGGTGCTACAGGAGTAGGAAATACACCTATTTTAGAGTTAAAAAACCTAACCGCTTTAGCAAGAAAGATGGCGCCAAAAGGCAAAGGAGCCAGAATCTTTATAAAAGATGAAGCGTCGAATCCATCTGGAAGCTTTAAAGCAAGACGGGCAGCAAATGCTGTATATCATGCCAAAAAACTTGGCTACAAAGGTGTTATTGCAGCAACCAGCGGCAATTATGGTGCTGCGGTCGCAAGTCAAGCGGCCATGCATGGGCTGAAGTGTATCATTGTACAAGAGTGCTATGACAGCAGAGGTGTAGGACAACCTGAAATCATTGAAAAAGCAAGAAAATGCGAGGCTTATGGGGCAGAAGTTGTACAACTGACCGTTGGTCCAGAACTGTTTTATACCTTCTTAAAACTATTGGAGGAAACAGGATACTTTAACGCTTCATTATATACACCATTCGGCATCGCAGGTGTTGAAACTCTTGGGTATGAATTAGCAATGCAGTTCAGAGAGAGGATTGGTAAGGACCCAGATGTTGTCGTATGTACCAATGCTGGTGGCGGTAATTTGACAGGTACTGCTCGAGGATTAATAAAGGCAGGTGCAGAGAGTGTAAGTGTTGTTGGTGCTAGTGTAAACCTACAAGGCCTTCACATGGCATCTGATGAACAGTTCAACAGGAAATCCTTCACTACAGGTCATACAGGGTTTGGCATGCCGTTTTCTACATGGCCAGATCGTTCTGACGTACCGAGATCAGCTGCTAGACCATTACGATATATGGATCGATATGTAACGGTATCCCAAGGCGAGGTATTTTATATGACAGAAGCTTTAGCACAACTTGAAGGCTTGGAGAGAGGCCCCGCAGGAAATACTTCCTTGGCCGCGGCTTTCAGTATTGCTCAGGAGCTAGATGAAGAACAGATTATTGTCGTACAGGAAACTGAGTATACAGGGGCAGGAAAGCATATTCAGGCACAGCTGTCCTTTGCCCGAGAAAATGGTATTGAGATTCGATTTGGAAATCCTGAGGAAGAGATCCCTGGAACAAGCATTATACTTCCTGAGCATCCAAGACTTATAAAAGCTAGAGATTTTGATATGAATAAAATCAGGAAATCATATATAAAGAATTGTCTAGAAATCCGTGAAATTGAAAAAATCACTGAAGCAGATATAGAATTTTTAGTGCAAGAAACAAAATCTTCTTATGATTTTGTGAAAGAGGTTTTAAAAGAAAGAAATATTGAATGATAGGTATATTGTGAATAGGTGAAGGGAGTAATAACAGAAAGTTATTTGCTCCCTATATCACTGACAAGAACTTACGAGAACTAGGAGGGAAATGAATGAAAGGTTATATTGTAAGGGAAGACGATTTCCAAGAGAGAAGAAAACACCTGGCCTCATTATCTGATGAAGCCTTAAAGCAAAGATTTTGGGAGCTTATGGAACAAGTCGTAGATCCATTGGTAGATTTAGCTAGAAAAAACACCACGCCAGCCATCGAACGATCTGTATTGCTTAGAATGGGTTTTTCAAGCTTAGAAGCAAAAGCAATTGTAGATGGAACTATGGATCGAGGATTAATGGGAAAAGGTGCTGGTCATGTTGTATACAAAGTTTCTAAGGAAAAAAATATTCCTCTTCGGCAGGCAGGTCTCGAACTAATGGAGGGTAAGCATTGGGACGAGGTTGTAAACATGTTTAAAGGAGGGGATAAATAATGGAGCAACTAAAAATTAATGAAAAAATCAATGTTAGAGAAGTCTTGAAAGATCTTGATAAATACACACCAAAAAGAAGGGGCTGGACTTGGAGAAAGAAAGTTAAAAATCTTCAAATGGGACCATTCACATATAATGATTGTTCAGAACCTTTAAAAAATTCTATCCCAATTCCATCAGCTGCCTATATGGGTAATATTGATCCTCAACCAATTTACACAATTACTACTGAAATTGCTTCAGGAAGATTTGAAGATGATATTCGTAGAATGAGAATGGCAGCATGGCATGGTGCGGACCATATCATGGTTATTCGAACTGCTGGACAATCCCACTATGATGGTTTAATTGAAGGAACACCTCAGGGAATTGGTGGAATACCTGTTTCAAGAAAAGTTGTAAGAGCCCAAAGAAAAGCCCTTGATTTAATTGAAGAAGAAGTAGGACGTCCTATTAACTACCATTCTTATGTAAGTGGTGTAGCGGGTCCTGATATTGCAGTTATGTTTGCTGAAGAAGGAGTTAACGGCGCCCATCAAGATCCACAATATAACGTACTATATAGAAACATCAATATGATTAGATCCTTCGTGGATGCTGCAGAAGCAAAAAGTGTGATGACTTGGGCAAATATGGCGCAAATTGATGGTGCTCATAACGCTAACGCAACAGCTAGAGACGCTTGGAAGGTTATGCCCGAGCTAATGGTACAGCACGGTATCAACTCCCTATATTCCTATAAGGTAGGAATGAAGAAGGAGAATATTTGCTTATCCACTGTACCGCCAACAGCTGCACCAGCTCCTAGCTTAAAGTATGATTTACCTTATGCTGTTGCCCTCAGAGAACTCTTTGATGAATATAAGATGAGAGCACAAATGAATACAAAATATATTACTTCGTCTTCGAGGGAAGCGACTGTAACTCACGTATTGAATATGCTCTTATCAAGATTAACAAGTGCTGATATTCAATCAACGATTACTCCAGATGAAGGTAGAAATGTTCCATGGCATATGTATAATATCGAAGCATGTGATACAGCCAAACAAACGTTAACAATTCTTGATTCCCTAATGGAAATGGTAGAATTGAGAAAAGAAGGCTTCTTAAGAGACAAGGTGAGAGAATTAAAGGAAAGAGCTGTGCTATACCTTGAAGAAATTATTCAAGAGGGCGGCTACTTCCAGGCTGTAGAAAAAGGATTTTTCGTAGATTCTGGTATGTATCCTGAAAGACATGGGGATGGAATCGGTAGAAAGATCGATGGCGGTTTAGGGTTTGGTAGTGTATTTGAAAGAGATGAAGATTACTTGGCACCAGTCACTGCTCACTTCGGCTATAACAATGTGGCCCAGTATGATGCAAGTGCTGTGGAAAATCCGTCTAAGCTAATTGATGGTAGTACCTTTGAGAAACCTGAAAAAATCGTATTTATTGATGAATTAGATGAAAGCGATAGTGTATATACAAGATTAGATGATTCTGAAAAGTACAGAGGAACATCCCTTATCAAACCTGAAGTTCAATGGTTGGGCGATGGTATTGTTCAAGTGGAAGTACTTTTACCAACATCAAGAAGGGTCGCTGAGTATGCTGCGATTGAGGTAGGTAAAAAGCTTGGATTAACCGATGTAGAAGTTATTCATATCGAAGAGATGCATCCTTCCGAAGCTACAAGAGTTCAGTTAAAAGGTACTGTTGGCTTTGATATTGACTTAAATACCATTGTTGTGCCTGACGAACCAGAAGTAATGTCCAATGAAGAATTATGGGAAGAAATTAATGGAAAGCCTATGAAGGTAGTTGCTGCCACTGTCGGAGAAGATGAACACTCCGTAGGTATGCGAGAAGTTATCGATATCAAGCATGGTGGCATTGAAAAATGGGGTATTGAGGTTGAATATCTTGGAACTTCATGTCCGATAGAAAAGCTTGTAGATGCTGCTATTGAAATAAATGCAGATGCAATATTGGCTTCAACGATCATCAGCCATGATGATATCCATTACAAAAACATGAAGAGAATTCATGACTATGCTGTAGAAAAAGGTGTCAGAGATAGAATCATGATCTGTGCAGGCGGTACCCAAGTAACGCCTGAAATCGCTGTGAAGTATGGAATGGATGCTGGGTTTGGAAGAGGAACAAAGGGAATTCATGTGGCGACATTCCTAGTAAAGAGAAGAAATGAGATATTAGCAAATAAGTAGGAAACGAGGCATTAACATGAAAATTAATGTATTAGTTGCTGAGATAGGAAGCACTACAACAGTAGTAAACGCTTTCGCTGATATTCATACGGATCACCCTAAATTTCTTGGTCAAGGCCAGGCTCCCACAACAGTTTTAGAGGGGGATGTGAATATTGGTCTGCAGGGTGCAATTGATGATCTAAAAAGAAAACTTGAAATAGAAGAAATATCCTATGATGAAATGCTGGCAACCAGTAGTGCGGCTGGAGGATTAAAAATGACAGTCCATGGTCTCGTCTACGACATGACAGTTCGGGCTGCAAAAGAGGCTGCTCTGGGAGCAGGCGCCATCATTCACAATGTTACTGCTGGAAAACTGAGAAGGACTGATCTTAATAAAATCAAGGAAATCCGTCCAAACCTCATTTTAATTGCTGGTGGAGTAGATTATGGTGAAAGGGATACCGCTCTCTATAACGCTGAGCTTATCGCTGATATGGATACCCATGTACCCATCATCTATGCTGGCAACATTGAAAACCAAGAAGAGATCAAAGAAATCTTTAGGAATAAACCAAATAAGCTATATGTTGTGGAGAATGTTTATCCTAAAATTGATCAGCTTAACATTGAACCAACCAGAAAGATTATTCAAGATGCCTTTGAGGACCACATCGTTCATGCGCCAGGTATGACAAAAGTTCGAGAATTGGTTACAGGACCTATCATTCCTACACCAGGTGCAGTGATGGAGGCGTCTAAACTTTTGAAAGAAGCCATTGGAGATCTGGTCACTCTTGATGTTGGTGGCGCTACTACCGATGTACACTCGGTTACTGCAGGCAGTGAAGAGGTGAATAGAATTCTGATCAGTCCCGAACCTGAAGCCAAGAGGACTGTGGAAGGAGATTTGGGTGTCTATGTAAATATGCCGAATATTGTGGAAAGAATTGGGAAGGATAAGCTTTCCCAACAAATGAACTGCGATATTGAGGAAGTAATGGGCAGGCATAAACCTATACCCGACACTGATGAATTGAAGCGATTTGTGGAAATTCTTACTTTGGAAGCAGTATTGACAGCTATGGATCGTCATGTAGGAAAATTCAGGCATCTCTATGGACCAGCAGGCAAGAAAACCCTTGCAGAAGGGAAGGATCTTACTGATATTAAGTGGATTGTAGGCACTGGTGGTGCCCTTACGAGATTACCAGGAAGAGTTGAGATTCTGAAACAGATTGCACAGCACAACAAGGGTGATAGCTTACTTCCTACAAAAAAAGCTCAGATATTGATAGATAATGATTACATCATGGCATCCCTTGGTGTATTATCGAAAAGATATCCAGAAGCTGCCCTAAATTTGATGAAGCAAAGTTTGAACATAGATTAACTGTTAGCCGGGATAAAATTCCCGGCTATAGATTTAGGATTAGGAGGAGATTGTATGCAGATTTGTCCAAGATTAGAGATTGATATCAATAAAATTAAGCATAACACCCTCACATTGACCAAATTATGTAAAGAAAAAGGAATTGATACGGCTGGCGTAACGAAGGTCTTTTGTGGAATTCCTGAAATTGCCCAAGTTCTTGTTGATAATGGGGTTACAATGCTAGCCGATTCCAGAATTGAAAACCTTGTAAAACTGCAGGGGATAAATGCTCAAAAGCTATTGTTAAGATTGCCCATGATAAGTCAAGCAAAGGAAACAGTACGATATGCTGATATAAGCTTAAATTCTGAAATAAAAACCATTGCTGCTTTGGATGCAGCCGCTAAAGAATTAGAAAGAATGCATAATATCATATTAATGATTGACTTAGGTGACCTGCGGGAGGGTGTATGGCAGGATCATATAGAGCATACCATTGGTGAAATATTAAAATTTGAAAATATTAATTTATTGGGTATTGGTACGAATCTAACTTGCTACGGCGGTGTCATCCCTAATAAGACGAATTTGAGTCGATTGGTTGAGTTTGGGGAAATCATTGAAGCTAAATTTGATATATCCTTAACCATTATATCAGGAGGAAATTCAAGCAGTCTTTACCTCTTGGAAAAAGGAGAAATGCCTGATAGGATTAATCACCTGCGATTGGGAGAATCTATTGTTTTAGGCAGAGAAACAGCCTATGGGGATCCAATACAAGATACGTATCAGGATGCCTTTACACTGGTCACAGAAATAGTCGAACTAAAAGAAAAGCCATCTGTACCTATTGGTGAAATAGGAATGGATGCCTTCGGTAATAAACCAGTCTTTGAAGATAAAGGATTACGGAAAAGAGCTATTCTAGCCGTAGGAAGACAGGATATGTCTGTTCAGAATATAATCCCATTGGATCCAAATATGACAATTCTAGGTGCGAGTAGTGATCATCTCATTGTAGATGTTACAGATTGTACAGAAAATTATGCAGTTGGAGATGAAGTTCGGTTTAATATCGAATATGGCTCATTGCTTCAGCTCATGACATCAGAATATATATATAAACATGTGAAATAGTGAAATAGCCTCGGGAATGCCCGAGGCTATTTCTATCTTTATTAATATATGTTCCTTATTACAAGCAGTCGAATAGTATGATAATAAAGAATGAACAAGGAGATGATTGCTTGTGCAGCATGAGGAAAGTTACATTTTCGTTTTTTCATCAAATTATCATGGATATTATATTGAAGAGCTCCTACGAAGACATAATATTAAAAGTACATTTAGAAAAGCACCAAGGGCTGTTGGCAAATCATGCAATACTGCCATCTATATCTCCGAAAAAGATTTAGACAGCGCGATCAAACTCATCAAGCATGCAAAGATCAACTATCAAGGGCTCTATAAAATATCTAAAACGGAAGAAAATAAAACAGAATATATAAAAGTGAACAGATAGGAGAATAAATGTGAAGAAAGGAATGTTATGTTTTCTTAATAACATTCCTTTTATGATTTAACTAAAAATCTTCCGAAAAAAGCCAGCCTGCTGAAGGGTTTCTACAGCTTCTCTCAACTCTTTATTCGACGTCAAACACTCCAAAACGTCCGATCTGTTTTTTTGTATTTCTTGTGAGAGCATCTCTAGTTTTCTTTTTAGCTCTGAGGTGTCCAGTTGAGACAATCTACTTTCAAAGATTTGATTATGTTGGTTTAAGAGCTCATGAAGCTTTTTATACTTGTCTGTAGTATCATTCAAAAGCTGGATACTTTTTTTATGCTGATCCTGAAGAACCCTTATTTCTTCCTTCATGAAGGATACTTCTCCTTGTAAAGATTTTACAAGACCTTGATTTATTTCGATCTGTTGATTTTTCTTAAACAATTCTGCTTTGTATCGAAGAAGGTCTTTGTTTTCGTCAGAATAGCTATCTAAAGACTCCAGATGATTTTTCTTTACAATATGATCTTGAATTTCCATGTTTTGATGATTAGTTAGTTTAATAAAATCATTTTTTGATGATTCCTCAATTTCATCTATCTGTATAGGACGATAGTCATCTTCAGTGCTTGTAAGTATGAAATTTGCTAAATAACCTTTTTTATTTCCCAAAGATCTATATAGTGTCAAATGGTCATAATCGAAGTCTAATTCTATCGGCTGTTGCCATTTTGAAAGCCCTAAAGTATTTTTTAACTGTTTAGAAGTTCTATAGACACGATCCTTTATAAAGCCATAGATATGAATAGACTGCTGTGACATGTAAAAATGACTCCATATAAGGGGCTCGGTAAATTCCATGATAATAGAGGGATTTGACTGGGTTCCTTTTAAGGATCCACGGTAGGTATATTTGATACAGTAGTTCTTTTTATACTTATCAATCCATATCAAATGAATCCCCCCAAGGGAATCAATCAAGGAATCCATATGAAAGTACTTAATAAATATACAATTGCTTAGGAAAATTGGATCAGACCATGTCTGAGATTGTTGATGAAACACTTTAAGGTTTATATCATATACGATATTATGATTACTTAAATACACAAGGTATAGATTGTCTTTTCTATCCTTTGTAATCGTATAGGGTACAACATTCGCACTTAAATATACTTTCGTAAGTATCGTTTTCTTCCAATTCTTCTCAATCTTCTGAAAGATGCTGATCGACCACTGATTTGAATTTGAATGACTGCGACTGGAAAAAATAACGATTGGATCGTTCATTGAAAATCGGATCCGCAGGTCCTTGATCTCTTCGAACAGAAGGTTAAAGTGATGTATATCATAGGTACTCCATTTGCGACCGTCATAAAAAAAATAATACAATTTTCCAGCATTGTCTAACAACGCCATGCCCAAATTCCCCTGTTCGTCCATATCCATATCGTATTCTATGATATTGCCATCAAATAGACTAACTGAGTTTTCATCGTCCATATTTCGGTATTCAACACCTTTGTGATTATGGGAAAAAAACTTCATGGTTTTCATAGATGAGGTTAAGATCATATCTAAATTATTCCACTGAATCATTCACATCACCCGCCTTAATTAAATATATTATTACAGGGAAGACAATATGTTAGACCAATTTACGAGAGAATTAAATTTTTTATCACCAAACAGATAAGCAATACATAATATACAATTAGAAAAGACAATTGTAACTGCTAAAGAGTGTGTTTTATCAAATTTTATTAAAAAGAAGGGGGAAAATGTATGTACAGACAAACTCCATCAGGTTGTGGAATTAGTTTATATACGCCTGGTGTTATTCCAGAAGAACTAAGAGAGCAGTTTGGAAATGCATGTGAACTTGTATGCGTTCAAATTCCAAAAGTATATGATTCTTGTCTATTAAGACTATGTCTAGTTGGCGATTGTGAACAAGAAGATCTAGACCAAGGAATAGTTTTCGATCCAAATCTTCGTTTTAGAATTGACTGCAGCGCTGATGACATTATTAATGCGAGAGTAGAAGGACTTGTTCCTGGATCATTCAGAGTAATTAGCCGAAGATCTATACCTGGCGATACAAATAGAAAATTAATCAGCTATACCTACCAGTTAAGAATCCTATATGATGTAGTATTTGATGATGGTACAGTATCTACAGATAATGAGCTGCTGTTAAGAAGAAGTGAAACTGTTGGTCCATTATACTGTCCAGAACCAGCTGCTATCATTAGGGAAACTGGCAGAGAAACTATTGATGAAGAAATCATCAAGTTAGAAATCGTAGCAAGAGTATTGGATGCAAGAGTAGCCAGAGAAGATTGCAACTCATGTGATGCATATGATCCATACGAAAATGTGTGCTGCGCTGAATTTACAGTAGGTATTTATAATGTTATCAAGTGTGAGCTAGAAGTACAGTTAGTTATCCCTGCATTTGGCTTCTGCCCACCGCCAGCTCCATGTGAAAGAAGACCAGACAGACCAGTATGCGAAGATTTCAACGAAGAATTGCCACCAGCATTCTTCCCACCACAACTGGATGACTTTATTACTGGACCTGGCATAGGCTTCTAAAAAAAAAAGATGTTCTCAATGAGAGCATCTTTTTTTTTACAAAACTCTTCGTAATTTTCGAAACTATTTGAACCAGCGAAATAGTCCCATTTTTTCACTGCGCATAGTAGTCATATCCTCTTTCAACTGAAAGCCTTGCTGATTTAAGGAAAATAGGATTGGCTCTATCTCCTCTATCTTCTCCGTTAAAAATGTCAACTGGCTATATATATTCTCAAGTCTCTCTTCTATTTCACTGATCTTTATCATTAAATCTTGTCTAGTATCTTTTATGCTATTTGACTCAAAAATTGTTTTTATAGAAAGATCGCTGAAAGTTTGTATTTCATTTTGAACTAAAACTTGAGATTTGTCTTTTTGACTTCCTGTGGATAGCAGCATCCTAGGAGATATCCGTGAAGTTGCTTTCGAGGGAAAATTGTCACCTGACCCATTTCGTATAGAGCGCTCTTCATCCAGATTTGGGTTTTCAGAGGAAGAAGGCTCATGATATAGATGACGATCACTAAGGAATGCGCTATCATTTTGTATGTCATCTAGTCCTAAAATATAGATATCTTTATCTCTAGCAAAGCCATATCCTAAAGTCAGTTTTACAGACTGATATAATTTGTATTTGCTGCCTATGACGGATATGAGAAAAAGTTTTCTATCAGGATCAGTAGACAGGAGAATAGGTGCATTTATCGTGCTCTCTTTGGAGTTGAGACTTCCTATATAATAATCATTATTTTGTCTCCACAAGATTTTTAATTCATCATTACGTTGTAATAAAAGGGGGTGGGTACAATTCGAATCTTCTGAAGTAAGGTTAGTGACTTCAGACCAAACAGATTTTATAGCAGAACTGTTTTGATGATGTCTATAGAGGATTTTATAGCTACCATTCTCCAAACAAGACCATACCAGATGTAGCCTATTTTCATGATCACAGAAAATAAAAGGATGATTGTTTTCTTGAGTAGAAATGTTTATTTTTTGCGGTGTACTCCACATATTATGTGCCATGTTAAATTTACTATAAAAAATCTGATTTTTTTCATTCTGTCTTGACTTATAAACAATATGAATATGATCATTCGTATCGATATCTCCTTGGAAAGGATTATCATATTTTCCACAGTTCATTTCACATACCTTTTTGTTATGCCATACCGTATTGTTCCAATAGTGGTGCTTTAGGATCCACTGTTCAGGATTTAATTCATTCGCTACAGCCAAGAGTATGTGAATCTTTTGATGACAAAGAAAAATCTTTAATCCCTTAAATTGATAAAAAGAACTATCATACTTTGTTAAAATTCTGTGATACCATTTTAATTCTTGGTTTTTCCAATACACTAGCTCTCCATTCATTGCTAGGCAAACAAGATGGAATATACCAAATTCATCTATTTCAACAGCAAACTCCATGACATTATCTGATATTTTCTTATTTGAAAACTCGTTATTATCTTTAAGTATCTTTACATATAATTCATTATCGATCCTATAAAAAACATAGACATATTCAGATGAGTGAAAATGAATATATTGATACACTGGGTTCTTCTTCACATCGATCACCTCAATTTATAATAGTGTCCCATTTATAATGTATAAAAGAAAAGTACAAAAAATAACTAGATTGTATCATTTCTGTTCAAATATCTTTAAAGTATTTATATTAAAAATAAGTAGCAGGATAAATTATTGTTTCATAGCTTAATATAAGGGATTCGTTTTATAATGAGAAGAATTAAAATCTTAATGAGATTAGGTGATTAAATGAAAGTATTGTACCAAATTCGAAAGGATTTTATGGATAATCTCGCTGGTGATAGTATTGTATTTCTAAATCTAAGAAAACACTTACAAGACCAAGGAATAAAAATTGATATCTGTACAGATGAAAACATCAATATAAAAAGTTATGACCTTGTCCATATATTTAATACTATTAGAACGCGGGAAAGCTACGGCTTTATGAAAAATGCAAAACAGCATAATAAGAAAGTTGTCTTGACTCCTATTTATTGGGATTTAAGAGACTATTTTACTCAAACCGATCAGATCGTAAAAAAAGAAGCGTGGGAAAAGAGTGAGGATAAAAGAAAATACTTATTTGAAAATTGCGATATGTACTTACCTCACTGTGAGGGAGAAGCAGAACTTATCAGGAATAACTACCGAGTAAACACAAAATATGTAATCATTCCCTATGGCGTCGATGAGAGTTTTAAGAACGGCAATAAGAATTATATAAGAGATAAATACGGTGTTGAGGAGTATATACTTTGCGTAGGAAGAATTCATCACCAGAAAAATCAATTGAATCTTATGAAAGCAATGTCTAATGAAAGAATCCCAATAGTATTGGTTGGATCAATTAATGATAAACGCTATTATCGGGACTGTATGAGTCAAAAGAAAGAAAATATCATGATTTTACAGGACGTAAAAAGAGAAGCATTAAAATCTATCTATAAAGGGGCATTGTTGCACGTACTTCCTAGTTGGATTGAATATCCTGGCTTAGTAAGCCTGGAAGCTGGTATAGCAGGTTGTAAAGTCGTATCGACTGAAATCGGCTCGGCTAAGGAAGTACTGGCCGATTATGCAGATTATTGCAATCCGTCCAATATTGATTCAATTTATAATGCGATTATGTCTGCACTTCACAAAACATCTACAACGGATTTACGCAATTATATTGAAGAAAATTACACATGGCATAAAATTGCTAAAAAGGCTATAGAGGCATATCACTCTCTTATATAACCTCAATTCTAAAAATTATGATACAGCGGTTTGATTGACAGGATAAAATTTTAAAAGACCTGTCAATTTTCTTTGAAAGGACATTTCTTGAAAGAATTCTCCTGGGTAGCTAGTTTTAACTTCTCTTGGATAAAAGTATAGATTTTTCAGTAACAAAAACTCACTTGTCTACATAATTTGAATTGAGAAGGTTGGACGAAGAATTGGTAGGAACGAATGTATTATTAAAAATGTCTATTGGGGGGAGTCTGTACATGAAAGTCGTAATTCTTTGTGGTGGAAAAGGTTCTAGAATGAGAGAAATCACGGATGATGTCCCTAAGCCATTAGCCATGATTGGGAATAAGCCAATCCTTTGGCATATAATGAAGATCTATGCCCACTATGGGTTTAATGATTTTATACTTTTGCTTGGATACAAGGGAGATAAGATAAAAGAGTACTTTATGGACTATGCCTGGAAGAATCATAATTTTGTACTAAACAGCGGCACAGGTCAATATGAATTATTAGAGCAGCCTGAACAATGGAAAATAACATTCATTGATACTGGTTTTGAGACCATGACGGGCGGGAGAATTAAGAAGGCTCAACCCTATATTGAAGGTGATTCCTTTATGCTAACCTACGGTGATGGTTTGGCAAATATCGATATCAACAAATTGGTGGATTATCACAAACAAAGTGGACGCATCGCAACCGTTACGGGTGTGCCTAGAATAAGCCAATATGGCACAATGGTTGCAGAAAACGGGATAGTCCAGATTTTTCAAGAAAAATCACAAACAGAAGGAATCATCAATGGCGGTTTCTTTGTGTTCAATAGGAAAGTATTTGACTACTTGGAGAATGACAGCAGTTGTATTCTTGAGCAAGAGCCCCTGCGTAAGCTCACAGAAGCGCGTCAACTCAGTATCTATCTACACGACGGATTTTGGACTGCTATGGATACCTATAAAGATATATTGACTGTAAATGAAATGTGGGAAAGTGATCATTGTAAATGGAAGGTATGGTGATGGAAATGAAGGTCGAATTCTGGAAGGGAAAAAATGTATTGGTGACAGGATGTACTGGTTTTCTAGGCAGTTATCTTGCAAAAGAACTTGAAAACAGAGGTGCTAATGTTGTGGGGTTGGTTCGTGATCTCGTACCAAACTCCAATTTATATAGTGAGCCTAAAATATCAAATATGTGCATGGTCAACGGATCTCTAGAGGATTTGGAAATTATAGAGAGGGCATTAGGAGAGCATGAAATTGACACTGTATTTCATTTAGCAGCCCAAGCAATTGTGGGTGTTGCCAACCGGAATCCTATCTCAACCTTCAAAGCAAATATTATGGGAACATGGAATATCTTAGAGGCCTGTCGAAGAAGTCCTTTGGTAAAACGTGTTATTGTGGCTTCCAGTGACAAGGCCTACGGGGATCAAGAACAACTGCCTTATGATGAAAACATGCCACTACAGGGCAATCATCCCTACGATGTTTCAAAAAGCTGTGCAGACTTGATTGCACAAGCTTACTATCATACCTATGGTTTACCAGTGTGTATCACAAGATGTGGAAATCTATATGGTGGAGGAGATTTGAATTTTAATCGAATTATCCCCCAAACAATTAAGTCCATTCTTGGAGGAGAAGCACCCATCATACGGAGCGATGGCACCTTCATCCGAGACTATTTTTATGTTGAAGATGCAGTATCCGCATACCTTTTGTTGGCTGAAAAAATGGAATCATTGCAGTTGTTTGGAGAAGCATTCAATTTTAGCAATGAAATTCAGATGAATGTTAAAGAACTTGTTGAAATGATTCTTCATCTCATGAATAGCGACCTAGCACCTGTTATTTTAAACAAAGGTGAAAATGAAATTAAGCATCAATACCTATCGGCGAAAAAAGCCCGAGATCTATTGGATTGGAGTCCTAGTTTTAGTGTCGAAGAAGGTTTGAAAAAAACGATTAGGTGGTATGAAAATTTCCTAGATAAAGGATTGAGATAATATGGATATGCAGTCCGCAGCAAATCAAAATTCAAATCATGCATACTGTATGATATTAACAAAATATCGAATATACCAGGGTGTAGCACTATATCGATCTTTGATTCACAATGCTGGTATATCAAGGGTTTTTATTTTATGCATGGATGAAGAAACAGAAAGCGTTTTAGGCCAAATGGATCTACAAGGAGTTACTCTGATTCCAGTAAATGCCCTAGAAGATCAGTTTGTTCTATCTTTAAAATCTATAAGAAGGATAAATGAATACTGTTGGACCCTAAAACCTTCTTTCTTATATTTTATTTTGAGTAATTTTTCCAACGAAATACAGCGAGTTACTTATATGGATGCAGATGGGTGTTTTTTTGCAGATCCAAAGGTCATATTTGAATCACAAAAGGATTGCTCTGTATTATTATCAAAGCATAATTATAGTCGCAATTTAAAATTTGTAGAAAAGGACGCAGGTATATATAATTCAGGATTTATCAGTTTTTTAAATGATGACAACGGAATAAGTACCCTTACATGGTGGCGTGATCAGTGTCTTCATTGGTGCTATGACAGGGTGGAAAAAGGCAAGTTTGGAGACCAAAAGTACCTAGAAACAATGCCTCAAATATTTAAAAATGTCTGTGATATTACAACGCCAGGTGTAAATATTGGTCCTTGGAATGATTTTTCATATACGCCCCATATTACCGATGGCAAAGTGTATTTAGACAATGATCCCCTTATATTGTATCATTTCGCAGGTCTACGTATTACAGATGCGCAAGAAATATTATATGTGCTAAACTTTAACAAAACACTTAAGGAGCCTGTTTATAATCCATATATTAATGTACTGAAGGCGGTCATCTGCGATATTCAAAAAATTGATCCCAACTTTTCTGGTTTTTATAATCGCAATGAGTTAAATAGAAAAAAATATAAAAAGCTGTAAAATAAAAAAGGGGAAGGGTTAATGGACAGAATTCACTTTTCTACAGTTGTATCTTGCAAATATATTTTTAAATTTGTTGTTATGTATCAAAGTCTCATTTATCATTATGATAACTTTCATATATATGTGCTGTGCATTGATGACTGGACCTTTCGGATTCTCTCTGCTATAAATTTCGATAAGGTTACTCTTTTAGGATTAGAGGATATTGAAAATGAAGACTTAAAGAGAGTGAGAAAGCAAAGAATTTTTCATGAGTATGCATGGACAGTAAAGCCGGCAGTACTATATTATGTAATGACAAATTTTCCTAGCGCTTTATATTTTGCTCATATTGATGCTGATTTATGTTTTTTCTCCAGTCCGTTTGATCTTTTTTCTGAAAATCCTAATGCGAAGTTATTTTTGACAAAGCACCACTATTCACATATGTTTTCAAACCATATTGACGGGGGTATTTATAACACAGGCTTTGTTGGCTGTAGTTCACAACCTGAAGCATACCAAGCTATTGCGTGGTGGCGGAAAAAATGCATCGAGGACTGTCCCCTGAAGATAAATAAAGAAAAACAGATCTATGGTGACCAACGGTATGTGGAGGATTGGGAAACTTTATTCGGTGGGGTACATGTAGTGCAGTCAAAAGGTGCAAATGTGGCTGTTTGGAACATTGATAGCTATGGTCTATCGATAAGAGATGAGGAATTATATGTAAATGATGATAAACTAATCTTTTATCATTTTTCTCACTTCAGCATCTATGATAAAAGAGCCTTTAATCTAACAAATTTTCATAAACTTAGCGATCAAGTGATTCAATTTATCTATACACCCTATATGATACTCATATCGAAGGCAATCGAAAACATTCATAGGATATGTCCAGAATTCAAAGATGGGTATGTCTCTCATCATAGAAGATCAGGCAATCAGTACCATGAAATATAGATTTGATCTAAGAACAGTATAGAAGAGCTCGGTTATGGGGAAAGTAACTGGGCTTTTGTTTTTTTGTTTTTAGTTCTAATATTTTTGTGACAAAAATAACAAAATATAATTATTTTGAATGTTGACAAAAATAGTGGGGTATAATATACTTAAATTGAATTCTGAGCAAATTACTTGGAATTTTGAAGGGAGTGACGAAATGAGACTTTCTACAAAGGGAAGATATGGGCTTAAGGCGATGTTCGATTTGGCACTTAATGTGGGAGAGGGACCCGTAGCATTGAACAGTATCGCCGAGCGTCAAAATATTTCAGTACACTATTTAGAACAATTGTTTTCAAGCTTAAGAAAGGCTGGACTTGTAAAGAGTGTTAGAGGTGCTCAAGGCGGATATATTTTATCAGATCAACCTCATAACATCACAGTGGGTGATATCATCCGAACTCTAGAAGGTCCTTTAGCACCTACAGAATGTGTTTCCAGTGAGGAGAACAGTGAGTGCTCTAAAGCTGACTGTTGTGTGACAAGAACCATTTGGGAGAAAATTAGGGATAGCATCAATAATGTTGTGGATTCGATAACCCTTCAGGATATGTTGGATGATTATAAAAAGCTGCAGGATAGCGATTCTTTTATGTACTATATATAATTTAAGGAGATGATTGGATGAACCAAAGAGTATATCTCGACTATTCGGCTACTACTCCAATGAAGCAAGAAGTATTAAATGAAATGCTTCCCTATTTCACAGAGAAGTTTGGAAATCCTTCTAGCATACATGCATATGGTAGAGAAGCAAAGCAGGCTGTTGATGTAGCTAGAGATAGACTAGCAAAGGCAATGGGAGCAAAACAGGATGAAGTTTTTTTCACTGGCGGTGGTTCAGAAGCTGATAATTGGGCGATAAAAGGTATTGCCTATGCCAACAAACAAAAAGGAAATCACATCATTACGACAAAGATTGAACACCATGCTGTATTACACACATGTGAATATTTGGAAAAAAATGGTTTCGAGGTTTCTTACTTAGATGTTGACCAATATGGAATGATTGATATTAATCAGTTGAAAAACGCGATTACAGATCGGACCATATTAATTACATTAATGTTCGCAAACAATGAAATTGGTACCATTCAGCCTATCAAAGAAATCGGTGCCTTGGCAAAAGAAAAAGGTATTTATTTTCACACGGATGCGGTACAGGCATTTGGTAATGTAAAAATAGATGTAAATGATTTAAACATAGATCTTATGTCCATATCTGCTCATAAAATCTATGGTCCAAAGGGTGTAGGTGCATTATATATTCGTAAAGGTGTAAAAATCAACTCTCTAATCCATGGGGGAGCTCAGGAAAGAAGAAGAAGAGCAGGCACAGAAAATATACCTGGTATCGTTGGTTTTGGAAAAGCAGCTGAATTAGCTATGGAGACCCTGGAGACCCATATTTCTCATACAACAAGCTTAAGAGATAAATTGGTGAAGGGAATCATGGAGAAAGTGGATTATGTAAGACTTAACGGTCATCCAATCCATAGACTTCCTGGCAATGTAAATTTCGCATTTGAATTCATCGAAGGTGAATCCTTACTACTTAGCTTGGATATGCTCGGTATTTCTGGTTCCAGTGGATCTGCGTGTACTTCAGGATCTCTAGATCCTTCCCATGTACTTATGGCTATCGGACTTAGCCATGAAATAGCCCATGGATCACTGCGTTTAACCATTGGTGATTTCACCAAAGAAGAAGATATTGATTATGTAATTGCTGAATTACCAAAAGTTGTAGACCGCTTGAGACAAATGTCACCGTTGTATGAAAAGGTAAAGGGAGGACTAAAATAATGTACAGTGAAAAAGTAATGGATCATTTCATGAATCCTAGAAATGTCGGTGAAATAGAGAATGCTGATGGTGTAGGCCAAGTAGGTAATGTAAAATGTGGAGATATCATGAAAATGTATCTTAAAATAGAGAATGATATAATTGTCGATGTTAAATTCAAAACCTTTGGTTGTGGTTCAGCTATCGCTACATCAAGTATTGCCACTGAAATGATCAAAGGAAAAACCGTGCAGGATGCATTAAAATTAACAAATAAGGCTGTTGTTGAAGCGCTTGACGGTTTGCCTGCTCAAAAAGTTCATTGTTCTGTTTTAGCAGAGCAAGCAGTAAAGGCTGCTTTGTTCGATTATTCAAAGAAGCAAAACATCGTTTTGGAAGGGCTTGAAGATTTCAATCCAGACGAAGATCACCATGATCATGAAGAAGACCATGAATAAGCCTAGGATGTCCTAGGCTTTTCCTTATGGATTTATCTGATCAATTTTTGCACATAATACAAAGTAGGTGGAATAATGACAAACTTAGATAAAAATAAAGTTGTGATTGGAATGAGTGGCGGCGTAGATAGTTCTGTAGCAGCTTACATTCTAAAGCAACAGGGCTATGAGGTCATTGGTGTTACCATGAAGATATGGTCTGATACAAACGAAGATTCAGACGATGATACGGGTGGATGTTGCGGCCTGTCGGCTGTAGATGATGCAAGACGAGTTGCAAATCGATTAAACATACCTTTTTATGTAATGAATTTTAAAGAGCAGTTTGAGGAAAAGGTAGTTCAATATTTTATAGATGAATATATAGAGGGAAGAACACCCAATCCTTGTATTGCATGCAATAAGTATATGAAGTTTGATGAATTACTCAGACGTGCCCATGGGCTTGGTGCTTATTATGTAGCTACTGGTCATTATGCGAAAATTAAACAAGACGATGGATCAGGAAAATATGTGATTGAGAAATCAAATGCGATATCAAAGGATCAAACCTATGCCCTGTATAATTTTACTCAAGAGCAGCTTAAGCATACACTCATGCCCTTAGGTGAATTTTCGTCCAAAGAGGATGTGAGAAAAATTGCCACCGAATTGGGTTTATCAACAGCAACTAAGCCAGATAGTCAAGAAATCTGTTTCGTGAAAGACAATGATTATGGAAAATTTATTCAGGAAAGAACACCTGGAAAGATAAAACCTGGTTCATTTATTGATATCCAGGGTAATGTGATTGGGAGTCACCATGGGATTACCAACTATACCATAGGCCAAAGAAAAGGCTTAGGCATTGCCATTGGAAAACCAGCCTATGTGATAGATATTATTCCAGAAAAAAATGAAGTTGTGATTGGTGAGAACAGTGATGTTTTTGGTTATGAATTGCTGGCTGACGATGTCAATCTGATTAATCCAGTCTCTTTTTACAATGGTATAGAAGTAGAAGCTCAGATAAGATATAATGCAAAGCCTTCTAAAGCAAAGATATATACAAGAGACGATCATCAAATTCATGTTGTTTTTGAAAATCCTGTAAGAGCTATTACACCCGGACAAGCTGTTGTATTCTATGATGGCATGCGTTTACTGGGTGGTGGAACTATTATCAAAAAAGTAAGATAATTGAAAATGCACCCAAGGGTGCATTATTTATTTTTGGGTGTGGAATAATAAATAAGAAGTAAACTACCTTTGTTATAAAGTGTGGTGACTTAATTTGATGAAAAGAGGGTATGACATTATTGGCCTTCCGGTGATATGCCTAGAAGAAAGTTGCAAGAAGATCGAAATCAAAGACATTCTTTATGACAAAATGGAATTAAGAGCTACTTGTCTATTGATACAAGAAGGTGGGTATTTTAGAGAACAAAAAGTTATAGCTCTTCAGAATATCAAAAATATAGGCTCAGACGCAGTTGTGATACAAAATAAATCAGTTATAGAAGAAAGCCCATACCAAGATCATATACAAAGCTATCAAAGTTTAATAGGCATGGAGGTCATAACTTATGGAGGTCAAGATGTTGGCATCGTCCAAGATATTCTGTTTGATGTAAACTCAGGTAGATTATCTGGGTTAATCCTCTCTGAAGGACTATTTCATGATTTAGTGGAAGGAAGATCTATTTTACCTTTGAAAGATAACCTTAAGCTCGACACCAATACAATTATTATAAGTAATTCAGAAGAGAAATCCATTTTGTCAAATACAGGCGGTTTGAAAAGACTATTTTCCTTGGAATAATTAAGTCAAAAGCCAATCCTAAAGGAGTGTTCACAATGAGAGATAAATTCATGACAGGTATTATTGCTGGTGGTATTATCGGTGCTACTGCAGGGTTGTATGCTTTCAACAAAATGTCGCCTAGACAAAGAAGAAAGCTTATGAAAAGAGGCAGCAGGGTTATTAAAAATGCTTCCAATATGATCGGTATGACAAGCCCTATGAATATGTTTTAAATGAAAGCAGCTAATTTATTAGCTGCTTTTCAACAAATTGAAAAGGGGATTTTATCAGTGAATAATAGTCTTAATCTTATGAATATAATATATACAAAACCGTTATTTTACTTGTTTTTAAGTATTTATATAATCATGTATATGCTGTTTATTGTATTGCTGTGCTTCACACTCTATTATCTTATTCATATTGGCAATAGATTTATTCACGAAAAGAATAAACTTACATTAAAAAAGAAGCATCTCTTTTATTTAATTGTTTCTTTTGGTGCCATCCTCCTTGTGATGATTGTTCATCAACAAGGAGATATAATTTTCCAATTACTACGTCCTGTGGTTTGGGCTATAGTTATTGCGTACCTTTTGAGCCCTATGGTGCATTTTTTAGAGAGAAAAGGGGTTAAAAGAACTTTGGCTGTGATTTTGCTTTATACCACGGTAATCATAACAATTATTCTTTCATCGATCACCATAACGCCAAAAATTACAAAGGAAATTAGCAACTTGATCGAGCTGCTGCCTCAATACTCTCAACAGGCCAATGAGTTTGTTAATCAGATCTATATTAGAATAAAACAGTTAGATGATATCTCTCCTCAGCTGACTGGCGTCAAAGAAGCAATTGAAGATAATATTGTATATATCGAGTATACGATCATTGATGTATTCAAAAAAGTGACAAACAGCATAATCAGTACGTTCTCCCATATCATTTCCCTTGCACTAATACCGATTTTCTCGTTTTATTTTATAAAAGATGCCGATTATTTTAAGAAAAAAATAATCTTTCTTATCCCAAAAACTTGTAGGGAGGAATGTATTGATATCGGAAGGGATATCGACAAACTTTTAAGTAAATTTATAAGAGGTCAAATCATTGTAGCAATGATTGTTGGGATGCTAAGTACAGTCGCATTACTTATATTAGAAATAGATTTTGCGTTTCTAATAGGATTTATCGCTGGAGTTTCCAATATTATTCCTTATGTCGGTCCCATCATAGGAGCGATACCTGCTGTAGTGATTGCATTATTAGATACACCAATGAAAGCCATATGGGTGGTGATTGCATTTACAACCATACAACAAGTAGAGAGTGCTATTCTATCTCCTAAAATCGTAGGAGACAGTGTAGGCTTACATCCCGTTGTAGTAATCTTATCTCTGCTAGTTGGCAATGAATGGTTTGGAGTCATAGGCATGCTTTTTGCGGTGCCTGTGGCAGCAAGTATAAAAATTATTGGAAAACATATCATAAATCTAATTGTTAGAGTTTAGCAAATAAGAGGAGTGTCTAAAAATAATACTTAGTGATTGACATATAAATGTAATTTTTATATAATTTTCTAAAGTAAATATTGAAAAAGCTATGATGAAGAGGAGTATATAGATTTTTTATCTTCAGAGAGGAGATCCATTGCTGAAAGATCTCTGATAATAATCTATAGAAGCAGCTTCGGAGTACTGAGCTTGAACCTAAGTAGAGCGCAGCGGTTGTGACCGTTATATTGCATGGTATTTTACTGAAAGAGTGACCAATCAATTGGTAAGTAGGGTGGTACCGCGAGCATGCTCTCGTCCCTATATTTGTGTAGGAGCGGGAGTTTATTTTTTTGTAATCTATATGTTAAAAATTAACAATCAATAATATGATAAAAATTTTGGAGGATGATACAATGGATAAAATGAGTTTGAACGAAATACGAAGTAAATTTTTAAGTTTTTTTGAGAGCAAGGATCATTTCGTAAGATCTAGCTTTCCTCTAGTGCCTCAAAATGACAAGAGTCTATTGCTGATTAACTCTGGTATGGCACCTTTGAAGCCCTACTTCATGGGTGTTGATACACCACCCAAAAAGAGAATGGCTACCTGCCAAAAATGTATTCGTACTGGAGACATTGAAAATGTAGGAAAGACTGCACGTCATGGAACTTTTTTTGAAATGCTTGGTAACTTTTCATTTGGTGATTATTTTAAGAATGAATCTATCCAGTGGGGCTGGGAATTTGTCACAGAATACTTAAGAATGCCTGTTGAAAGATTATGGGTATCTGTATATGAAAATGATGATGAAGCCTATGAAATTTGGGACAAGAAGATTGGAGTACCAACTGAGCGTATCGTAAGACTGGGTAAAGCTGACAACTTCTGGGAAATTGGTTTAGGTCCATGCGGTCCATGCTCTGAGATCTATTTTGATCGAGGTGAAAAATACGGTTGCGATTCACCTGATTGTAAACCTGGATGTGATTGTGATAGATATGTTGAATTTTGGAATCATGTATTTACTCAGTTCGATAAAGATGACCAGGGCAATTACAATCCATTGCCAAAACCGAATATTGATACGGGTATGGGACTTGAGCGTGTAGCATGTATCATGCAAGATGTGGATTCAATCTTTGAAGTAGATACGATCCGATATATCTTAGATGGTGTAGTTGAAATCTCTGGACAAGATTATGGCGTAGATCCTAAGAAGGATATTTCTATACGTATCGTCACAGATCATATACGCTCAGTAACCTTTATGGTAAGCGATGGTATCATGCCAAGCAATGAAGGTAGAGGCTATGTTTTAAGGAGACTATTAAGGAGAGCAGCAAGGCATGGAAAGCTATTAGGCATTAAAGATAATTTCTTAAATATTCTCGTTGATCGTGTAATCAAGGTGTCTGGAGATGGATATCCGGAGTTGAAAGAAAAAAGCGAATATATCAATAAGGTGATTGCCATCGAAGAGGAAAGATTTCATGAAACCATCGATCAAGGCAGTGAAATTTTAAAAAGCTATATTGAAGAATTGAAACAGAACCAGCAGACAGTGTTGTCTGGTGAGCAAGCTTTCAGATTATATGATACCTACGGTTTTCCTTTAGAATTGACAAAAGAAATATTAGAAGAAGAGAAAATGATTGTAGATGAAGCTTCGTTCAAAATTGAAATGGAAAAACAAAGGGAAAGAGCCAGATCCGCGCGTCAGGATATGGAGGGTGAAGGCTGGAAGGAGGATGTATTTAGTCAGCTTGATCAACAGATCAAATCAAGTTTTAATGGCTATGATGCGCTGACCCTTCCTGCAACTGTTCTCGCCATGGTGAAGGGCAGTGAAATCATCAATGAAGCTAGCACAGGAGATCATATTACGATTATTCTGGATAAAACACCATTTTATCCAGAAGGTGGTGGGCAAATAGGTGACAAGGGAATCCTATGGAATGAAGCTTGTAAAGTAAAGGTTACTGATGTAAAAAAAGGGCATAATGATCGTATTCTGCATATATGTGAGATCCTTGACGGTATGATCGGCACAGGTGTCATCGTAAATGCAGAGGTTGACCAAGAAATACGTATCAGTACTGCAAGAAACCATACGGCTACTCATTTGCTTCATAAGACATTAAAGAGTATATTGGGCCAACATGTTGAACAAGCAGGCTCCATGGTGACTCCTGAGCGGTTAAGATTCGATTTCTCACATTTCCAGCCCCTGACTGATGAAGAGGTTGAAAAGGTAGAAGAGATTGTAAATATGAAGATATTAGCGTCTCTACAGGTAGATGCAACGGAAATGAGTATAGATGAGGCAAAGAAGAAAGGTGCCACTGCTCTATTTGGAGAAAAATATGGTGATCGAGTTAGAGTAGTTTCTATTGGTGACTATAGCATGGAGTTGTGTGGAGGTACCCATGTTCACAGTGTTAGTCAAATCGGTTTGTTTAAAATTTTGAGTGAAAGCGGCGTGGCTGCTGGTGTACGTAGGATTGAAGCGGTGACAGGTTTGAAGGCGTATCAGCATATTAAAGAAAAAGAAAATAAACTTAAAGAGGTTTCCGCACTTCTTAAAACCAATCCAAAGGAAATCATGATCCGTGTAGAAAACTTATTAAATGATTTAAAAGCTGTCCAAAAAGAAGCTGAGACTTTGAAAAATAAGATGGCCTCTGGTTCTATTGAAGAGATTTTAGGAAATGTGAATCAAGTTAAAGGTATCAAGGTAGTGACCCATAAGCTTGTAGGCCTAGATATGGATAGCCTGCGCAACTTGGGAGATCAGCTTCGAGATAAACTAGGATCTGGACTCATTGTTCTTGGAACTGACTGTAATGACAAAGTGAACTTCCTTGCCATGGCTACCCAAGATGTGATTGATCAAGGGGTGCATGCAGGAAATATTATCAAGGAAATAGCAAAAATTGCTGGCGGTGGCGGCGGTGGTAGACCTAACATGGCCCAGGCCGGTGCCAAGGATGTAACTAAGATTGATGAAGCTTTAAAGGAAGTAGCTGTTTTGGTTGAAAGGCAAGTAAAATAATCAAATTTATTGTAGGCGGAGGATAACCATATCCTTCGTCTATTCATTCAAAACAGTTTTCTTTTGTTTTCAAGGCTTTAGCGTTACAATATGTGAAAGAAGCTTTCAAATAATTAAAGGATTGTGTATAATTGTAGAGAATATATGAAATATATTAAATAGAGAGGAAAGGAGAGAGTGTAAGCATGAGTGAAAAGTTTAATTTTACAATGAAATTTAATGTAGATAAAGAAAAAATAAATGAAGCTGAGGAAATATTGGTGAATGTGTATAAGGCTTTAAAAGAAAAAGGTTATAATCCTATCAATCAGCTAGTAGGTTATATCTTGTCAGGTGATCCCACTTATATAACGAGCCACAATAATGCAAGAAGCCTTATTCGTCAGTTAGAGAGGGATGAACTCCTAGAAGAATTGATTAAAAAATATCTAGAAAATAAGTAGGTGGAACTGATCTTGAACAAATCGTTTGCAAGAATACTTTTCGTGTGGCTTATTTTACTTACTTTTCTTTTTCCTGCCTTCTCATATGGAGCGGAAAATAAAAAGGTGCTACTTATAACACTCAATGAGATGAGCTTTGAAGATTTATATAGCATGAACTCCGTTAGAGATATGATTGACAACGGTTCTATCGCATTGATGAACAATCGAACCTCAACCCGGGCAAATAGCTTTAAAGCTTATGCTACCATTGGTGCTGGGGTGAGGGCGGAAGCTTCCATAGATACTGCGGCCTTTGAAGATATCAACAAAGAAAATATTTTGATCTATCAAAGAAGATTTGGTCCCATGGAAAAAGCCCAAGGAATTATTAACTTAGAAATGGCCAAGCTTAGCATGTTAAATTTAGAAGGTGAGTATGGCGCTATTCCTGGAGCCCTAGGAAAAGCATTACATGGTATTGGTTTGAAAACAGCTGCCATTGGTAATGGTGATACCAGCGAGAATCAAGTTCGTCTAGCTCCGTTAATTGCGATGGATGATCGTGGATTTGTAGATTATGGCTCTGTAGAAGAGAAATTGATCCTTAATGATCCCAAATATCCTTTTGGTATTAAAACAAACTACGAAAAATACAAAGAGATTATCGACACTGTTTGGAGCGATTCAAATTTTATATCAGTAGATCTTAGTGACATTAGTCGTTTAGAGAGATATAAGAATCATATGACTGAAGAACGTTATGTGCAGCACAAGAATATTGTCCTTCAGGAAATGAATCAATTCTTAAATGAATTATTAAGCAGTCTATCTCTTGAAAACACAAGAATCATATTGGTTACGCCATATCCTTCCGGAGAGAATATTAAAAGTGGAAATAAACTTACACCAATCATTATGTTTGGGGATGGCGTAGAGCAAGGGATCATGACATCGGATACTACAAGGAGAGAAGGAATCGTTGCCAATGTTGACGTAGCACCTTCTGTACTGGCCTATTTTGGAATTGATTCTGATGATATGACGGGTAGATCCTTGCGATTTATCCCTAAGGAAGATAATTATAACCATATCCTTAAACTAAATAGGGATACCGTGGCTACTTCAAACTTTCGAGTTCCTGTATTGTCAACCTTTGCTATATTTGAAATTATAGTTTCTATGTTGGGTCTAATCATTATTTTAATTCAGCATCGGTTAGATGCTAAGTGGGTGAATCGTTTTAGAAATGTTTTGCTAACTACCATGACTGCACCTTTTGTATTATTGATACTTCCTATTTTTGTGAAAACCAATCTATGGATGACTTTTACACTACTCATTGGTATAACAGCGCTAATCACCTATATGACAAAGTATATTCGAAAGGAAACGATAGATAGTGTATTTTTTCTTTCACTAATTACTACTGTAGGATTACTTATAGATGTTGCCACCAATGGTACGCTAATGAAAAGTTCTTTACTTGGATATGATCCGATTATTGGAGCAAGATATTACGGAATTGGCAATGAATACATGGGCGTTCTCATTGGAGCAACCTCGGTTTTTGCTACTTCCCTCCTAGATCGATTCAAAATAAATAAGATTTGGTGTCTAATGATATTTTTTATTACGATCGTAATTATTGGATATCCAGGTTTTGGGGCAAATGTTGGTGGGACGATGACAGCCGTTGCAGCCTTCGTCTTCGTATCTTTAAGACTATTTAAAGTTCGTATTGGTATAAAGCAGCTTTTCTTCATAGGTACAGCCATAGTAGCTGCAGTAGCATTCATGGCATATATAGATATCTATTTGCTAGGAAGCAAAACCCATCTTGCTGGTGCAATCCAGCAAATAATTACAGAGGGTCCCAGCATTATTTTTCTCATCATACAGAGAAAAATAACCATGAATTTAATGCTTGTGGGTGTTACCATATGGAGTAAAGTCTTACTTAGTGCCATTATTATACTTGGTATATTGATCTATCGTCCTGTAGGCACACTGTATAAGCTTACAGAGCTTTATCCCAACTTAGCCATGGGTTGGTCAGGTATTGTCGTTGCCTGTATCGTAGGGTTTCTTGTAAACGACTCCGGCATTGTAGCATCGGCCACGGGCGTTATCTTTTTAGTTATGAGTATGCTATATTTAGCTTTTTATGTTCCTGAGGAAGAGAATAGGGTGTAGCGTATGGAATACAGATTCTTAGGTAATACAGGTATTAAGGTATCAAGATTGTGCTTTGGTGGATTAACTGTAGGACCCCTGCAAGCAAATCTTAACCCAGAAGTTGGGGGAGAAGTCATAGCAGAAGCCTTCCGACGGGGGGTAAATTTTATTGATACCGCCGAACTGTATGGAACATATCCTCATATCAAAAGGGCCCTGTCTATTTATAAGGGTGGTCCCATTATTGTTGCTACAAAATCCTATGCCTATGATGAAGAAACTGCTAAAAAAAGTGTAGACTTGGCATTAAGTGCTATGGATTTGAATCAGATAGATATATTTTTGCTTCATGAACAGGAAAGCGAACATACCTTAAGAGGACATGCTGGTGCACTAAAATATTACTTAAAGATGAAGGAACAGGGCATAATAAGAGCAGTGGGCATATCTACCCATACTGTAAAAGCAGTAAAAGCTGTGGCAAATATGGCTGAAATTGATATTATTCATCCCATCGTAAATAAAGCAGGGCTTGGTATTCAAGATGGATCTGTCGAGGATATGCTAAGTGCTTTGGAAATTGCCAAAATGAATGGGAAGGGAATTTATGGCATGAAACCATTAGGTGGCGGCAATTTGATTCATTCCGCTGATGAATGTTTTCAATTTGTTCTGAATTTGCCCACACTGGATTCTATTGCCGTAGGTATGCAGTCGAGAGAAGAGGTCATGGCCAATATTATGGTTTTCAATGGTGAAGAAGTCCCTCTATCAGTACAGAATAAAATTTCTACGCGTATTCGAAAACTACACATCGATTTTTGGTGTGAGAAGTGTGGTAAATGCGCAGATCATTGTCAACATGGTGCATTAAAATTAGAGGAAGATCATATCCAAGTGAATCGCGATCAATGTGTGCTGTGTGGCTATTGCAGTAGTTATTGTCCTAATTTTTGCATAAAAATTGTTTAGAGATGAGGAAGTTATACATGAGGATCATGGGCTTAGACGTAGGCGACAAAACAATTGGAATTGCTGTGAGTGATGCTCTGGGTTGGACTGCCCAAGGGGTAGAAACCATCAGAAGAACTAATATTAAAGAAGATCTAAAAAGATTAGAAGAATTGGTAAAAGAAAAAGAAGTTCATAAGATGATTGTCGGCTTACCCAAAAATATGAATGGCACTCTTGGACCCCAAGGAGAAAAAGTATTGGAATTTGTAGAAAAGCTAAAAAAACGTTTCAATACTCTAGAAATTATTCTTTGGGATGAGAGACTGACTACCGTTGCTGCTGAAAGAACCCTTATCGGCGCCGATGTCCGTCGAGAAAAGAGAAAACAAGTTATAGATATGGTGGCCGCCACATATATTTTACAAGGCTATTTAGATGGCCACAAAACTAAATGAGGTGATAAAAATGGAAAATGATAACATTGTAACACTCCTTGATGAACATGGAAAGGAAACTGAGTTTGAAGTTATTGCTACATTAGAGGTAAATGAAGCTGAGTATGCAATCCTCTTGCCATTAGATGCAGAAGATGAAGAGGCATTTATTTTCAAAATGGTAGAAGAAGACGGAAAATACACTTTAGAATGCGTTGAGGATGATGAGGAGTTTAATGCTGTTGCTGCAGCCTATGAAGATTTACTTGAAGATGAAGATTACGATGATGAAGAGGAAGAATAAAATTTAAATCAAGGATCTAAGGGAGAGAATTCTTTAAACAAGGGATTCTCTCTTTTAAATTTTGGTATAATAAATAATAAATATTAAATAATGGAGGCATATTTTTGAAGGTACACATAGAAGGCATGCTGCATGAGGCAATATTTATAAAAAGAATTAATCGCTTTTTAGCTGAAATCCAATGGAATGATAGCATTCACAAAGCCCATGTGCCCAATACGGGACGTATGAAGGAACTCCTCTTTGAAGGAGCAAGGGTTATAGTCAGATCTATAGAAAATGAAAAAAGAAAAACAAAATTTGACCTGCTGATGGTATATATGGATCAAGGATTGGTGGCGATTGATTCAAAGCTACCCAATGTCATTTTAGAAAATGCTTTTCGTACGCATGGGATAGGTCACTTATGCAAATATGATTTCTTCAAAAAAGAGGTACAATATGGTAATAGTCGTATTGATCTTCTTCTAAATAAAGAAAAAGAGCTGGCTTTTATAGAAGCCAAATGTGTAACCTATGTGCGGGATGATCATGTTGCTTCTTTTCCGGATGCGCCTACTGAACGAGGTAGAAAGCATGTTATCGAACTAATGAATATTGTAAAAGAAAATATGAGAGGAGTCGTAATCTTTGTTGTGCAACGGGAAGATGCCCTTTATTTTACACCGAATCAAGAAAGAGATCCTGCTTTTGCAGCAGTGGTAGAAGAAGCTGCAGCGGTAGGGGTAGAGTTCTATGCCTTTACATGTAAGGTTTCAAAGAATGAGGTTAAAATTGATAAGGAAATCCCAGTAGTATTGACACACAGAAAGAATAATGATAACATATAATTGATAATAGATATCATTAGAAAACAGCTTTTTTAGAATTTATTTTTAATTATGAAATGATTCTATTATAATTTCAATTGGGAGATGAAACTATGAGCCTTATTTGTAAAGTCTGTGGCAACAAAATAGTAGATCCTCAAACCCAAAGATGCCCTAGGTGCTATAGCATAGTAAAACAGCCACCTAAATGTGGAGATTGTAAAGGGTGTGGGATAGGTTTAAAGAATTGTAATAAATAATCATATTTCTGTTCATTTCGATAATTCTCACTTGAATTCTAGATTCATCCTTGACTTTACTAATTTTTACAATTAAACTATTAAGTAAGATGCTTTATTAATTGAAAAAGAGGTGTGACAATGTCAGAAATGATGGAAAGTTTAAAAGATAAATTAAAAGAAAAAGGTTATAAGCTTACGCCTCAAAGAAGGGCTACATTGGATACAATTATGGAAAATCAAGGAAAGCACATGAGTACTGAGGAAATCTATGATCTCGTGAAGGAAAAATGTCCTGAGATAGGGTTAGCAACAGTATATAGAACCCTTCAGCTCTTAGATGAATTAGGTGTGATTTCTAAAATTAACTTCGATGATGGCTGTAGCAGATACGAATTAAATAACCATGAGGAAGATCATCAACATCACCATTTAATATGCTTAAAGTGTGGCAAGGTTATTGAAGTAGAGGTGGATTTACTGGAGCCCCTTGAAAATGAGATTGAAGAGAATTATAGCTTTGAAATCAAGGATCATAAAGTTAAATTTTTCGGATACTGTAATACTTGTAAGAAAATCCTGTAACGCTTTGTACAGGGTTTTTTTGATGGGCAGAAGCTGAAATGGATAGAAATATATTCCATAAAAGAATTCGATATTTTGATGCAAACTAGGTTTACTTATGATGAAAATAGCAATAATAAATGATAAAGGCAGTAATGGTGCTGTAATGCTTTTATATTGCTAAGATATGCCAAATACAGTATAATAAACTTAATGCAATCTGTTCGTTTGATTTCTTTTTTGGGATACATTTAGGCCGGATTAGTATACATAGTTGAGATAGGGAGAGTGATTACGTGGCACGTAAAATAGCAAAAATTAAAGTAATTCCTTTAGGTGGGCTAAACGAAATCGGGAAAAATATGACGGCCTTTGAATATAAAGATGATATTATTGTCATAGATTGTGGTATGAGTTTTCCTGAAGATGAAATGTTAGGGATTGATATCGTAATACCAGATATCACATATTTAATGAAGAACAAGGAAAAGGTTCGTGGAATCGTATTAACTCATGGTCATGAAGATCATATAGGTGCATTGCCTTATGTACTGAAAAAACTAAATGTTCCGATTTATGGAACAAAACTGACCTTGGGCTTGGTAGATAACAAATTGAAGGAACACAAGCTCAGTGGTAGCGTTGAAACTCATATCATCAAGCACGGTGACACAGTGAAACTAGGTGAATTTAAAGTTGAAGCCATTCGAACAAGCCATAGTATAGCTGATGCTGTCGGATTAGCGATTCATACCTCTTTAGGGACCATATTTCACACAGGAGACTTCAAGATTGACTATACACCTATTGGAGGAGATGTCATAGATTTCCATAGGTTAGCGGAATTAGGACAAAAAGGCGTATTGCTGATGATGGCTGACAGTACGAATGTAGAGCGTCCAGGTTATACCATGTCTGAGAGAACTGTAGGAGTAACTTTTGAAAACATCTTCAGAAATGCAAATCAGAGAATTATCGTAGCAACCTTTGCTTCAAATGTTCATAGAGTACAACAGATTGTGAATGCCGCTCATAAGTTTAATAGGAAAGTATCTTTCTCAGGGCGAAGCATGGTCAACGTTGTGAATGTTGCCATGGATTTGGGATATCTAAATGTGCCTGAAGATATCCTTATCGATATCAATGAAATCAACAGATATCCAGACAATGAAATTGTCATCGTCACTACAGGCAGTCAGGGAGAGCCCATGTCAGCTTTATCTAGAATGGCCAACTCCGAGCATAGAAAATTAGAAATACAACCTGGAGATATGGTTATTCTTTCTGCAACACCCATCCCGGGAAATGAAAAAACTGTTGCTCGCGTCGTAAATCAATTGTTTGAAAAAGGCGCAAATGTGATTTATGAAGCATTGGCCGATGTTCATGTATCTGGTCATGCTTGTCAAGAAGAACTAAAGTTGATGCATTCTTTGATCAAGCCCCAGTTTTTTGTACCGGTTCATGGAGAATATAGACACCTTCGACAACATGGTAAGCTTGCCCAAACTTTAGGTATGAATAGTGAAGACATTTTCATTTTAGAAAATGGTCAAGTTTTAGAAATATCAAAGGAAGGTGCAAAACAAACTGGCAATGTAACAGCTGGAAATATTCTGGTTGATGGCTTAGGTGTAGGTGATGTAGGGAATATCGTATTAAGAGATCGTAAGCATTTATCTGAAGATGGCTTAATGGTAGTGGTTGTAACTATTACCAAGGAAAACGGACAGATTATTGCAGGTCCAGATATCATATCTAGGGGATTTGTATATGTAAGAGAATCAGAGGATTTGATGGATGAGGCCAGAGCTGTTGTGAAGAATGCACTACAGTCATGTCAAACAAACAATGTAAGAGAATGGGCATCTTTAAAGTCAGCGATAAAGGATAGTCTAAAATCTTTCTTATATGAAAAAACAAAAAGAAGTCCTATGATTCTACCGATCATTATGGAAGTTTAAAAATTCGCATGTTGTCAATGGCAACATGCGAATTTTATTTTAAGAATTCTGTTAGATTCTGATGAAATTTTGACATCCATAGAGTTGTAAAGTTCTGTAGAGAATTGTATAATTGTATCATATGAATACAAACTTGGAGGTAGAATGATGAAATATTCTACGGCAGAAAAATCTTTTTCAAGGAAAATCCTTCGACTGATGGCAATCCTTATTTCCTTAGCAATATTCTTAGGCATAGGAGGAATTATATACTACCATCAATCCATAGGCCCTGTAAATGTTCAAAATGGAGAGCTGGTGGTTATTGAGATACCCAAAGGTGCATCTACCCTAAAAATTGCAAGCATTTTAAGAGAGAATCATTTGATAAAAAATGATCTGAGCTTTAGAATACTCAGTAAACTGTCCAAGGCTGAGGGAAAAATGCAAGCCGGAAGATATCAAATGAGTACAAGCATGAATGCCAGAGAAATTATCGACAATCTGATAAAGGGAAGCATCTTTAAGGATGCTGCTAAATTTACAATACCAGAGGGGTTTGAACTTAAACAGATTGTGGACCGTCTAGAAAGCTTGGGTTTAATAGACCGAGAAAAATTTATGGAACTCGTTAACAATGGCGATTTTCAATATGAATTTTTAAAAGAAATTCCCAAGGGTGAAAATAGACTAGAGGGATTCTTGTTTCCAGATACCTATGAGATTGCTAAGGGTGCCACAGAGGAAGAAATCCTTACAAAAATGTTAGATCGGTTTGATGAAATATTTACCGATGACTACTACCATCGTACAAAAAAACTGAATATGACAATTCAAGAGGTGGTTACCTTAGCATCTATTATTGAGCGAGAGGCACAACTTGAAAAGGAACGACCTATCATTTCTGGAATTTTCCACAATCGCTTGAACAAGGGTATGCTATTACAGTCTTGTGCCACAGTTCAATATGTATTGGGAGAACGAAAAGCAAATCTAAGCCTTAAAGATATCGACATTGATTCACCTTATAATACCTATAAAAATATTGGATTGCCGCCAGCGCCTATTGCATCACCTGGTAAAGCATCCTTAGAAGCCGCCTTATATCCAAGTGAAACCGACTATTATTATTTTGTCGTGAAAAGTGATGGGGAGCATTCCTTTAGCAAAACATATGAAGAACATTTGAGAGCAAAGAATGGTAATTAATTTATAGGGAAAAATAATACGTGGATAGATGCCACGTATTCATTTTTGCCTTATTACGAAAAAGGAGTTGCTGCATTTGAACAATATTGTAAATGAAGCAGTAGAAGCTTATATCAGAGATGTGCTGCCAAAGAGTAAAGGCGTCTTAAAAGAAATGGAAGCCTATGCAGAAGTCAATCATGTACCGATTATCCACCCAGAGGTTGCAAAGCTTCTTGAGGTTTTAACAAAAATTCATAAGCCACAACAGATCCTAGAGGTAGGTACTGCCATCGGTTATTCTGCCATGATTTTGTGTAATGCCTCAGATCAAGGCCAACTCATCAGTATTGAACGAAGAACGGATATGATTGAAAAGGCAGCGTCTTATATTCAGCGTGCTGGGCTGGAAAACCAAATACGTATCCTTTATGGCAATGCAGAAGAGATACTGCCAACAATAGATCAGAAATTCGATATGATCTTTCTCGATGCAGCGAAGGGGCAGTATATGGAGTTTCTATCCTCATGCATCCATCTTCTTCGAGAGGGAGGTATATTGATTTCAGATAATGTACTATATAAGGGAATGGTTGCATCCAATGAGTATGTAATTCGCAGAAAAAAGACCATTGTTAAGCGTATGCGAACGTATCTGGACTATATCATGGATCATACCAGTCTTACATCTTGTCTCTTGCCTGTTGGAGACGGAATAGCAATCAGTTATAAAAATACGGAGGTGAACCTATGCAAAAAGTAGAACTTTTAGCACCCGCAGGGGATCTGGAAAAATTAAAAATTGCATTTATTTACGGTGCAGATGCCGTTTACATAGGGGGACAAACCTTTGGGTTACGAGCTAGTGCCAGAAATTTTTCCTTTGAAGATATGGAGGAAGGAATCAAGTTTGCCCATGAGAGAGGCAAAAAAGTGTACGTAACACTGAATATCATTCCCCATAATGAGGATCTTCAAGAATTACCTGGGTATTTGCAGCAGCTAAGTTCATTAGGCATCGATGCTCTCATTTTGTCTGATCCAGGGACTTTGATGTACGTAAAGCAATATGCGCCTGATTTGGAAGTACATCTAAGTACACAAGCTAACAATACGAATTTCATGAGTGCTCGTTTCTGGTATGAGCAGGGTATTCGAAGAATTATTTTAGCCCGGGAGCTTTCTTTCCAAGAAATTAAAGAGATAAGAAACAATATTCCTGAGGATCTGGAACTGGAAGCCTTTGTCCATGGCGCAATGTGTATTTCATACTCTGGGAGATGCCTACTCAGCAATTACATGGTGAATCGAGATGCGAATAGAGGAGAATGCGCCCACCCATGCCGATGGAAATACTATCTAGTAGAAGAGAAAAGACCTGGAGAATATATGCCTGTCTTTGAAGATGAAAAAGGTACATATTTCTTTAATTCCAAAGATTTATGCATGATTCAATATATACCTGAGCTCATTGATTCAGGGCTGTCTAGCCTAAAAATTGAGGGTAGAATGAAGAGTGTCTATTATGTGGCCAATATTGTCAGAGTTTATCGGGAAGCCATTGATCAGTATTATAAAATGGGTACCAGCTATCAGTATAACCCTGAGTGGCTTGAAGAAATCAAAAAAGCCAGCCACCGTGACTTTACTACTGGGTTCTATGTCGACAAGCCTGGCCCACAAGAGCAAATCTATGGAACCAGTGCATATGTCAGAGAATATGACTTTGTAGGATTGGTTATTGACTATGATGAAAAGACCCAAATTGCCGTTATCGAGCAAAGAAATAGGATATTTTTGGGAGATGAACTGGAGATTATCGGTCCTGACATGAAGATATTTACGCAAATTGTAGGGCAGATGTGGAATCAAAATAACGAAGCTATAGATGTGGCACCCCATGCCCAACAAATTATCAAAATGAAGATGGAAAAACCTGTGAAGAAATTTGATATATTAAGAAAAGATAGGAAGGATGATCGGGTTGAGTAGACCTATATTGATTGGAATAACAGGGGGGACTGGGTCTGGTAAAAGCACCATAGCAAAAGCTATTTTTGAATGCTTACCCGAGAAGAATATTACTATTATTGAGCAAGATTCCTACTATAAGAACCAAAACCATCTTTCTCTAGACGAAAGAGTACATACGAATTATGACCATCCCTTGGCCTTTGATACAGAATTGTTGATTGCCCATTTAAAAGATTTACTGGATGGGCAGACTATACAAAAGCCTATTTATAATTTTTCCATACACACAAGGAAGCAAACAACGGAGATTGTTGAATCGAAGGATATCATCATTTTAGAAGGGATTATGATTTTAGATGATGAAAAGCTAAGAAGTTTGATGGATATCAAAATCTTTGTGGATACAGATCCGGATGTACGAATTATTCGTAGAATCTTGAGAGACATTAAGGAGCGTGGAAGAACCTTAGATTCCGTTGTTGATCAATATTTAAATACTGTACGTCCTGCCCACCAACAGTTTATTGAGCCCTATAAGAAATATGCCGATATCATTATTCCTGAGGGCGGATATAACAAAGTAGCCATTGATATCATGGTGGCTAAGGTAAGATCCATTATATATGAAAAGCAAAATGGAACCAGTATAGAACTTTTATAACGTATACGCCTTTCTGAAGTTGGAAAGAATTAAGATATCCAATTTACTCAGGAAGGTGTTTTTTTTGCAAACAAGAATGGAAAAGAAAAAGCAAGAACAGTGGGCATCTCTTGAACCAAAGAACCAAAATAGATTATTTATTATAGGCGTATGCTTTACACTAGTGATTCTTGTACTTATTGGCAGATTAGCATTTATTCAAATTATTAATGGGGAGGAATACCAAAAAAAAGCAATGAGCCAATGGTTTAAAGAGCTTCCTACAGGCATGGATAGAGGGAAAATTTTCGATCGAAACTTAATCCCTCTCACTAATAGGAAGACGACGACTAATTTAGTTATTTATCCAGAAAGCTTTCCCAAAAGTGATACAAATATTAAACTTCTTAGCGAGTTAACGAAGTTATCAATCTATGCGTTGAAATATGAAGAGTTAACAGGCAATAGGCCTGTCCAACTGGAAGTAAAGAATTATGATACAGAATTGATCAAAAACGCATTGACGATTAAAGGTGTGTATTCCATGGATAGCGATGAAAGATATAGTCGCACCAATTTAGCTGCTCATGTCATAGGATATATAAACAAGATCGATAATGTAGGTAATAAAGGGATAGAGAAACAATATGATCAAATATTAAAAGAGTATAGATCCAACGCCGTAGGGGCTATTGTGGATGCCCAAAAACGTGTGATACCAGGGTTTGGTTATAGGTCAATGCCAAAAGATTATAGCGGAATCGAAAAAAATGTTGCACTTACTCTTGATTATAATATACAGAAAATCATCGAAGAAGAATTTGATAAACGTTATGAAAAGGGCAGTATTATCGTGCTAGATATAAAAAGCGGAGATATATTGGGATTAATGAGCAGACCCAATTATGACCAAGACAATGTAGCTAAATACTTAGAGAGCAATAACAAGGAGCTTTTCAATCGAGGTATTCAAATCGGTTATCCTCCGGGATCAGTCTTTAAAATCGTAGTTGCAGCTGCTGCTTTGGAGAATAACTTAATCCATGACGATACAATTTTTCATTGCAGAGGCTTTGAAGAAATTGATGGGGTAGTTATTAAATGCAGTAGTTTTGACAAAGGAGGTCATGGTGATATAAATTTTGAACAGGCTTTTGCTGTTTCCTGTAATTCAGCTTTCATTCAACTGGGGCGGCAGGTTGGAGGGAAAAAAATTCTTGAAATGGCTCAACGGCTGGGACTGGGTTCTTTAACAAACATTGAACTGCCAGAAGAGATCCCTGGAAAATTACCAACAGAAGATTATATAAAAGGAGCCGGTATAGGAAATATTTCTATTGGTCAGGGTACTTTGGAGGTTACACCATTGCAGATTGCAAGAATGACTTCCGTAATTGCTAACAACGGAATTTTACAGGACGTAAGCATTGTAAAAGAAATCATAGATGAAAATAATCAACGCATAGGAGAAAGGAAGCAAAAGAATAGCAAAGCTGTTTTATCTGAAGAAGTGAGTAAAAATATTCAAACTCTGATGGAAAAGGTTGTAACAGAAGGGACAGGTTCTAAAATCCATATGGAGGATTTAGGCGGTGCTGCTGGAAAAACAGGCTCCGCAGAAGGATCCTCTGAGGGAAGAAATGTGGTGCACGCATGGTTCACCGGGTATTTTCCTGTTACTTCTCCCAAGTATGTAATCACCATCCTTGTAGAAGATGGTGGTGGAGGCGGCAGCGTGGCTGCACCTTTATTCCATGAAATCAGCAGACGAATTGCAGCTATAGATCATATGAAAGAGTGATCTTCCAAAAATCCTATTTTACAAAGACATGCACATTTCTATCTTTTTTTACATATAATTTTAAATGACCTAAATTTAGGAGGTGGATAGTTACATGTGGGCTACCTTTATCACATTGTCTGCGGTACTGGCAAAGCCATTAATGGCCCTTGTATCCTATGTTTCTACCAACAACTCATTTCCCAAGCCTTTGACTCCAGAAGAAGAAAATCA
The DNA here is from genome assembly GCF_014205875.1 of Anaerosolibacter carboniphilus. Lineage (GTDB taxonomy): Bacteria > Bacillota > Clostridia > Peptostreptococcales > Thermotaleaceae > Anaerosolibacter > Anaerosolibacter carboniphilus. The sequence continues at coordinate 14,663 of NZ_JACHEN010000004.1, read as the reverse complement.
TCAATTGGCCCTTTATGAACAAGGAGATGAAGAAGCAAAAAATATTTTGGTCGAAAGAAATCTACGACTTGTGGCCCATATCGTTAAAAAATATCATAATACCGGGAGAGAAGTAGATGACCTTATTTCCATCGGTACCATCGGATTGATTAAAGCAATCACTACCTTTGATCGTCATAAGGGCACGAGATTGGCTACCTATGCCGCAAGATGTATTGAAAATGCTATCCCTCCATTGTGGAAACATAATACCTCCTACATTGGCGGCATTTGCTTTTTTTCTGAATTCGCTCCAAACATTACTACTTCAGCATTTTGACCATCCCATACAATTTTATCAACTATGCTTTTGATGAAGGTACGCTTGGCCTCTATATCTACAGTATCAATGCTATCGTTAAAAGCTGATAACATATCTTTCATAACATCTAGACTATTTCCTTTTGATTGGTTCATTTCTTCCGATTCCTTAAGGATAAATAGTCTTTCTTTCATTTTAGCAGTTTGTTCGTCTAGTTCATCAATTTGTTTAATAATATATTTCGCAGCTGAAGTATTCTGTCCTTGCGATAGCGATGTTACAAGATGTTGGATAGCTTGCTCATTATTTTTTATATTTGATTCCATCAACGCTATTTCATTTTGAATTGCATTTTGAGAAGTCATGAGGTTCAATCTATCGCTCTTAATATTATCATACAGGTTAGAATCTGACATAGCCATTTTTTTGATTTCATCGATGATCATCTGATCTAGATCATTACCCTTCACATTGTTCATGTTGCATTTTGTTTTTTTACTTTTTTCCTTCATTTCGCACATATAATAGAATAATTGAATTCCATCGCTGTTTTCTCTTCCCATCTTAGGTCTCATATAACTTCCGCAGTTACCACACCGAAGAATCCCAGATAATAGACAAATAGAGTTTTTTACTTTTCTAAAGGCCTTTGACTTGTTTCCTAATAAAAGCCTCTGGGTCTTAATCCACTGACTGCTTTCTATTATCCCTTCATGAGCTCCTACAGCAATAATCCACTCGGAAATGTCCCTAATTCTCCCTGACGCGTTTTTTTTATCCTGCTTGGTCTTGTTGTATGCCATTACTCCATATTCCCCTGTAAACTCATTTTTATGACTGTAGATTTCATAACCATTTTCACTCATATAATCATATAGTTTTTCGTCAGCTATAGCATAAACAGGATTGCTAAGCATAGCACGCAGAGAATATCTTCTAAAGTCTGCATCATTTTTACTTTTTATGTCGTTCATGATACAAAACTGTTCAACTTTAGTGAGAGATTTTAGTTCAACATATTTATCAAATATGAGTTTCACGACTTCTAACTCATCAGAAATAGGGAAGAGGCGAAACATTTTTTTCTCTTTGCCAGATGGATCAGAATAGGTGACCTGTTCGCTAGTATAGCCAGTTGGAGCAATTCCACCTAACCATCTTCCTGTCTTAGCAAGCTGCATCATATTGTCGCGAATACGTTCTGCAATGGTCTCACGTTCTAATTGAGCGAATACAGAGGCTATGTACATCATTGCGCGACCCATAGGGGTAGACGTATCAAATTGTTCTCTCATGGATATGAAAGCAATATTTTTGTTTTGTAGGATTTCTATTGTATCTGAAAAATCAGAGATATTTCTACTGATCCTATCTAGTCTATAACACATCAAAACATCAAATTTGCCTTTCATGGCATCCTTCATCATTAATTGAAATTGAGGTCTATCTGTAGTACCTCCAGAGAAACCTTCATCTTCATAGATTAAAAATTCATTAGTATCAAAATGTTTATTAGCATATTCTTTACACAGTTCAATTTGATTGTCTATAGACTCACCTTTACCAGTAAACTTGGATTTTCTTGAATAGATAGCTATTTTCATGAGATCACCCCAACTTTTAAAATATAGCGTAGTACTATTATATAATTTTTACTGCAAAAAAGAAAAGCTACTATATAAGTAGCCGTATTTTTATAATGGTGGCTTATAATTTCTACAAATATTCAATGTAATACATATTTAATGAACTTAATTTTAAAAGAGATACAGTCGTCAAGTGGAAATTGGAACAGAATCTTTGAATTTCACTGCTATTATTCTGTGATAAATTATATTTAAACTCTGTAACTGTAACAGCTCATCCACATAGAATGTAGTGGAAAGGAGTGATTGCTGTGCCAATACTAATGCTAACACCTATAGACGCAACAATTGTATCGCAACTACAACCCAATCAGAACTTTGGACCACAGGAGAATCTTTTCGTGGGTCGAACTGTAACTCCAAATGATGTATATAGGAGTCTACTAAAGTTTGACCTATCTGCAATACCACCAGCGTCTATCATTACAAATGCAACATTAAGGCTACTATTTTTTCAAAAGATAACACCTGGAATACAACCGCTCACAGGCTTTAGGTTATTAAGTGATTTTTCCCAAGATACAGTGACATGGAACACTCAGCCACCAGCAGGTGAACCTGTACTTGAAACTCCTCTAAATAGCGATCTTGTAGGAAATTATATTTATTTGGATGTAACGCCACTGGTACGGATCTGGTATAACGGATTCTTTTCTAATAATGGAATCTTGCTTACCACCTTTGAGAACCAAACCAGCTTGATGGGATTTAAAGGATATGATGATGGTATCGTAGCAAATTGGCCAACCCTCATTGTAGAGTATGAATCTGCTATTGGACCAACTGGACCAACAGGTCCAGCAGGAGCAACGGGAGCGACAGGTCCAGCAGGAGCAACAGGACCTACCGGTGCTACAGGACCACTACCCGAAATAACTATTGTCCCCTTTATTAATAGGTATTATTATATTGTGGAATCTGATTTGATTTCACCAGACCCAATAAATATCCCAGCAAATTTATTCAAAGACGACTCAGGAGATTTCACTAATCTTTTTTTGGGTCTCGGCCCGAATAGTTATAATAATTTATTTATAAATGGGATATTGCAAATAGGCAAAACATACAGTATAAGTCCGAATACATTGACTTTAAATACCGAAGGTACCACTATCTATAGAGGTACGCCAATAACTTTAGAAATCATTCAGTTCTCAGTTTTGACCTCTTAACAGTGAAGCAGCGAAATTTACCATTTTCATTTCAGTAATTTCTTACATTATTTTGGTGTTCGCCTACATTTCTCTTCTTTTTTACAAACAATTCTTTTTAATAATTTATGCTAGATTGTCCTTACATTTTTGTACCTAACTGAATATATTAGAGGTGAAAGGGGGTGAGAAAAATGCCGATAGTTACACCGTACCAAAACAGTAGAAGATTTATTTCAACAATTGGTGCTGGGACAGGAACCGGAGCAACATTTGCAATTGCCGCTACGGCTTTTACAGATGATACGGGTGCGGCAGCAACAGCATTTCCGAGCACATTTAATTATTACAATTTATTTATTAATGGAATACTGCAAACAGCTGATACGTCAACTGTTACCACAACAACGATAACTATTCCCGGAGGCGATGTTCTGGATCCCGGGACTCCTGTTATTGTTCAATTTGTCGTCTCTTAATCCACATGTCGCATAATTCTCGTGGGGTAATTACTCCTAAGTAGAGTAAATATGCTATTGTAGAGCAATTTTGTAGCATGTACTTTCTAAGATTGAACACTGAGAAATCAAGAAGCATCATCATACGATGGTGCTTTTTGTTATGCATAAAAAAGTTCTGACTTGCATATTTGTAGACTAAAAGTAACGCTCGTAGGATTAGTTGATATTATACCATTATAAAAGTGAATCTCTTATGAGATTCACTTAGTTCTTTTAAAAAAGAATTTAATTTTCTGCTTTTATTTACTATTGATATTTAATGTGATATTATAACTTTTATACAAAATATAATTCATTGAGCTATAAGAAAAGGAGCGTTTAGTATGGCAATTATTCTTGATAATACGGATAAAGCAATTTTAAGAGAATTACAGGAAGACGGTTCAATCTCAAATTTAGACTTATCAAAAAAAATAGGCCTTTCACCATCAGCTTGCCTTGCAAGAACAAAGAATTTAGTAGAGGCTGGTATTATCAAAAAATTCGCTGCGATTGTTGATGAGAGAAAAATAGGAATGGAGGTTCTTGCATTGGTTCTTGTTAACTTATCACCTCTAAATAGAGAAACAATACATTCATTTTTAGAGGATGTAAAAAGATTTCCACAAATTCAAGAGTGTTATACACTTACAGGAAGCCACGATTATCTCCTTAAGATTGTGGCAAAAGATATGGAGAGTTATAGGGATTTTATCATTGATTCATTAATGCAGAATACTACTATCAGCAGTCTCGAAACTAGTATGGTTATGGGGATAGAAAAAAGAACTATCAATGTACCAATTGATGAAGTTTAGTGGGGTGGTAAATTTGGAAGATAAAATAAGAGCATTAAAGGCAGCTTTTCCCTGTACGATTCCTGTACTTACTGGATTTACTTTTTTGGGTATTGCATATGGGATATTGATGAGCAGTAAGGGTTATGGCGTAGGATGGACAGTTTTGATGAGTCTTATGGCGTTCGCAGGTTCAGCTCAATATGTGGCAATTACTTTTCTTACATCAGTTTTTAATCCTATATATGCATTGCTAATGACGCTAGTGGTAAACGCCCGGCATTTATTCTATGGTATTTCAATGCTTGATAGGTATAAAGGCGCTGGTAAGCTAAAACCATATCTTATCTTTGGCTTGTGTGATGAAACGTTTTCTATCGTGTGCTCAGCTGAGCCTCCAGAGGGTGTAAATAGGAATTGGTTTAGTTTCTTTATTACACTCCTTAACCACAGCTACTGGGTGTTAGGTTCAGCTATTGGCGGGATGTTGGGTTCTATGGTTTCATTTAATACAAAGGGTCTTGATTTTGTGCTAACCGCCCTTTTTGTTGTGATATTTGTGGGACAATGGAAAACCCAGAAAGATCATAAACCTGCAGTAATCGGTGTTTTATGTTCTATTATATGTTTGGTTGTTTTCGGGCAAAGTAATTTCATTATTCCTTCCATGATTGCTATACTGGCAGTATTGATGATATCCAGAAAAGAGTATATGGAAAAGAAAGAACTAATAGAGGAGATAGTACAATGACTTTAACACCTATTCAAACTTTTATTATTATTTGCATGGTAATGATTGGTACCATGATAACAAGGTTTTTCCCTTTTATTCTATTCCAAGGTACTAAGTCAAGCAATTCATATATCGGTTATCTTGGGCAAGTTTTGCCCTATTCTGCTATTGGTTTGTTGGTTGTATATTGTCTTAAAGGCGTTAGCTTTAAAAGTGCTCCATATGGGATTCCAGAGGCAATAGCGATCATTTTCATAAGCGTGCTTCATTATTGGAAGGAAAATACCCTTTTGAGTATTGGGGCAGGTACGGGTATCTACATGGTACTTGTTCAAAGGGTTTTTATTTAAGAATAGATTAATAGGCTTTCTAAATCTAGACGCATTCTTTATTCTTGGTATGAAGTATTGCTTTGGGGTGCGTATTTTGCTTGATGTATTTATCAATATATGGGGGGATAAAATGAAATATTGTATTCTTATAGGTAGCCCGCGGAAAGATGGAAATACATTTAAATTATTAAAGCCCTTTATTGAAGAGCTTGAACTTCATCAAGCTCAATATGATTTGATTTGGCTTTATGATAAACATTTAAAGCCTTGTACTGCTTGCCGGAACTGTCAAAAAGACTGGACAATTTTTGGATGTCCTCATGCTGATGATATGCAAGAAATTTTTGATAAAATATATGATTGTGATGTCGTTATTTTAGCGACACCCATTTATTCGTGGTATTGTACACCACCTATGAAATCGATGCTGGATCGGTTGGTGTATGGAATGAATAAGTATTATGGTGATGAAAAAGGTCCTTCTCTTTGGAGTGGCAAAAAATTAGCTATCATAACCACTTGTGGATACAGACCAGAAAATGGAGCTGATTTATTTGAAGAAGGCATAAAGCGGTATTGTAAGCACTCTCAATTAAAATATGCTGGGATGCTTGCTGAAAGAGATTTCGGTTATAAATCTGAGTTTATAACGGATGAAAAAATTGAGCATTCAAGATCATTTGCGATACAGCTAGAAAATAATAAAGGGTAATCCGATATGATTTTTGATTCATAGTGTACTTTTATTACAAAATACCTATTTGCAATAAAACAAGAGCAGAATTAGAATCTGCTCTTGTTTTATTGCGTGCAACATATATTTAACAGCATTTTCCACGACTTCTTTCAACCTTCAAAATTCAGCTCTTTCGAAACTAAAAAGCTACTTAACTTTTTTCAGCTTAATAATATCAGCTGTATTCTTAGCTGTATTAACAACCAGCACATCTATATCAGTTTGTAGACTCTTTACGTCATCAGAGACGATCTCTAACTTTCCGTTTATTTCTGCTCTAAATTTAGTAAGATCAGAAGTTTGCTAAAAAACAGAATCTAATTTGTTTTCGATCCTATCTACTTTTTCATCAAGCTTCGTAATCTTTTCTAAAGTCTGTTCCATTAAGTGCTCCAAAGAAAACACTCCATTTCATTGTCTATTTCCAATATATTATTTAATCTGCTTAACCATCATTGAAATGCCTTCAAGCATATTAACAACTTGTTTGCTGTTAAGACCATATTTAACTGCATTTTCAGCTACTTCATTCCAACCTTCATCATTTAATTCTTTAGAAGCTAAAAAGTTCTTATATGTAAGAATTGATAATAGTACAATTATAACGTTCAATATTTTCAAGGAGGTGATTACCTTGAATAATTACAAAATAGAAATATCGAATGTAATTAAGGAAGCTAGAACCACTAAAAAATACTCTCTGAGGAAATTAGCTAAACTTACAGGTCTTTCTCATAGTTTTCTAGGAGATATTGAATCTGGTAGAACTAGACCGAAATATGAAAATTTAATAAAAATCATAACAGTTTTAGACATACCATTAGAAGAAATTTTTTTACCTCAAAAGTACGTAAATAATGAATAGTTAAGAAACTAAAGCGTTATACGTAAAACAGGTTACAGTAAAATAAATAACCCATATTGATTATATCAATAAGCGATCAAATACAGAATGGTCAAACAGTTCCGAACAAGCACCGAACAAAAGTACATATTAGGGGGGAGATTACGGTGACTATGCAGTTGTACATCGAGGCTGCTGTGAAAAGTGCTGGGATACCCATATATGAGGTGGCAGACAAAACCCACATATCTGATAAAACGCTCTATAAGATCAGAAGCAGGCAACAACAGGTATCTCCTGATAAAACAGCATTATTGGCAGCAACACTTAGGAGGCCAGAACTAGTTAGATATCACTGTCAAAATTTTGAAATAGGCAGAAACTTTCATCTAGTCTATCTGGACGGAAGAGTTAGGGAAGAAGGCCATGCCATCTTATTAAAGAGCATGAAGGAAATTGAAGAATTTATGGTTCACTTTCAGGAGGCTATGGATATCATGAACAAAAACGTAGATGCACAGGATTACACATCAGAAGAAAAATCATTAGCTAAGAAAATTTTAAGAGAAGCTCTGGATGTAAGGCATTGTATCGAAACTCTTGAAATGTGGTATGCAAAGACTTTTGGAATTGATGAGCTTACAGAAGAGATCAAAGAGCACAACCAGAAGTGCATTGATAGGAAATACGTCGGAAATAGGAGAGTGATACCTCTAAGCAGAGAGATAGCAATAGAAATGTATGATACTTTGAAAAAAGTGTGCCTAATACTTTGAAAATTTTTGGCATAGGACAATTTTTGCATCACATAGATATCAATAGGGGTGGTGATATGGCGAAACAGTCTAATATTGGAATTAGAATTACTGGAATTGAAACAAAAGCTGACAAAGAAGCATTTGTGCAAAAATGTGGAGACTTTTGGATGAGTATAATTTCAGAAAAAATCAACGAACTGTCCATAGATCACCAAAGAAAATTGAAATTTGCAGATGATGTAATTTGTGAAATACATAGACGTGCCGGGCTTAATGGATAGCTGAGGCTATCTTTTAAGAAAAGATTGGACAAGCAGTTTCTAGATTAAATAAATGTTTTGCGAAAGTGAGGTGTTTTCTTGAAGTCCAAGCATAGAACCTGCAGAGAGTGCCAGGGGATGTATTGGAATCTATATGGATACTTAAGCTGTCCTGTTGAAATGACGGAAGAAGATTTCTACGCTATGAATGAAAATGACTACCCAGCAGCTGCATAAGTAGTCAGACAAAAAATACTAGTTACCTGTATCATATCAGATTTACTCTGATTTATACAAGATGGAGGACCAGGCAATGGAGAATAAACAAATTCAGTTCATCGAGGCTTACAATCCTTCCAATGGCATTAGAATCTATGCGCTAGGAGATATGATATTTAATTCTAAAGTCGGAGGATTTAGGGATATAACAATCCCTTGCGTGAAACACACAGATCTTGTCCTAGATGAAAATGAAGATAAGATTTTTACGGCTATAGGGACGGAGATTATACCGTTCTACGATACGAAGTACCTCGAACGGAAACGTAAAGCTGAGTTAGATAATAAGCAAAGATTAGTAGGAAGTACAAAATTACAAATGAGGTGGGGTTAGAATGGTAAACAAAATTATCAGCTTTCAAAATGTTGTTACCCTAAGAATCGTTGAAGCAGATCATCCAGGAATGATCGAGTGTTACAGAAGAAATATCTCATACAGAGAGCTCAAGGAGGAAGATGAAGATAGAAAATACTAGAGATTTACAACCAGTTCAGCAAAGCATATCTATCATAGATAGTATAGACGTTGGAGCAATCCAAGAGACCATGAAGAAAATTGCAATGCTAAAGGCGGTCGTACAGCAAACGTTAAAGCAAGGTCACGATTTCGGAATAGTGCCAGGAACCAATAAACCAACACTACATAGATGGAAATGAGATTGTGGTAATGGTGAGAGCGAAGAGAGACTGGATTATTGATCGATTCAAGCAAGGAGAGTTTATGAGCATTTGAATTATAGAATCATTCAGGAAGGATTCCTCTATATTTCTTTGATTTTTACAGATGATATCAATATCTTTTAATTCATTAAGAAAATTATAAAATTCGTTTTCTCTTAAATAAGTAGATAGAAAAGTCAATACTAACACCCCTTAAATTGCATGATAATTACAATTGTAAGTTGTTTGAGTGGTGAAATCAATGGTTTAGCTGACAATTAATATTAAAATAGTACGTCCATTTAGATTTAAAGACTTATATTAGAGTGAAATAAATATTTAGCACAGTAGGAAAGGGGAATATGAAATGTCATTAAAAATTATGAAAGTAATATGTCCGAAATGCAAGAAAGGAGAGTCTGAAGGGCTAAGAGAAAATTGTGTTTGTAATGTTTGCGGTTCTAAGCTAAGTGACGATATCATTAAATACAACTTGGATAAAGCGTGGGAAGAACCATATATCGACATATCCCACGCTGGATTTGAATTTGCCCAATGGTGGGATAGTGATGCTGGTTTTTCACTAGAATAGTCGATAGAATAAGATTTTACAAATAAAAATACGAAACACCTTAGGTTTCGTACTTGCTTAAGTATAGTCTATGATATTCGGCTATCTCTAGATTGAGTATCCTGCTAGCAGATTGGACGTTTGAATCTAAAAGATCATAGTCTGTTTCTTCTAGTAAGTCATGCAATGCACCTCGTATAACTTCTATATGATTAGAAAGCTCGATTAAGCTGGACATTAAATTTAATCACCCCCGGCCATTATAATTCTATGCGTAGTTAGGAAGTTATATACAGAAATGGAATTTAAGATAACGAAAGATTTATGCTTTAATAAAAAGCTACCCACTATATCGGATAGCAAAAAAGAAGGGGAAAAATGTAGGACAAAGGGGATTTGTCCCATTACATAATATACAACCTATATGAAATGGTTACAGAATTGAGGTTTAACGCAAGATGGTTATATTTCAACGTTAAGATGAAACAGAAAAAACAGTAATGATCTTTGAAAACTGAATAATACGGTATTTTGGAAATGGAAATATTTAATTTATATTGAAAATTTTGGGATAATAATGTAGGAATTATGATATAATTTCCTTGTTAGTTAAGTCAAAAATGTGGAAGATGGCTTAAGAAAGCAGGAGGTAAGTAATGGAAGAAAAAGAATGCCCAAAGCCACAAAAAGCGCTATTAGTAATAGACATCCAAGAAGATTATACTGGAATAACTGCAAAATCTCCATTTCCATACAAAGACTCTGAGAGATTAATTACAACTGTGAATAAAATCATAGAGGATGCATCTAAAAAGAATATGCCTATAGTGTATATACGACAAGAATTTGATGGTTTTTTGGGTAAGATAATATCGAGAGTTGTCGGTCATGGAACAGCTATCAAGGGGAAACCAGGAACTGAGCTAGATAAACGGATCACGATAATGTCCAACCACTTTTTTTCAAAGCCGATGCCAGATGCGTTTTCCAATCCCAAACTTGAAGCTTTTTTAGCTGAACAACAAGTAAAAGAACTATACCTTGTTGGATTAGATGCAGCAGGATGTGTTTATCATACAGCAAAAGGTGCCTTGAAACACGGATACAATGTTTCAATTTTCAAAGACGGAATTGTATTACTTAATGAAAATAAGTGGGATAGTTTACTAAATAAGTTTGAGCAGGATAGTGTTACCCTCATATCGAGTAATGAATTTTAGGAACTCAATGCAAAGACAAGATGTTAATTTGCATTCTTCACATTAATGGCCTAACTATTAAGTAATACAAACTCTTTAGAATACCGTATTATTCAGAAATGAAGCATACGGTATTTTTACATTTAAGTATAAATGATATGTTAATATACTAAATTTACATTTAATTCTTTTAATACATTAGTTTATGGACCTGTTAGATTGAAGTTGATTGTAGAATTTATGATGGATATAAAAAATTAGGAAAAGAATCCAATCGGCAATATATGAGTATCTCATATTCCACCATAATCCATATTTCATGGCGTGTGTCTTTATGGCTATAAATTCGATTGAGATAGCTAAAATAGACCAGAAAAAAATATGTCTAGCTATAGATAAGCGAGTTTCATCTTTGGGAAGGGTTTGCAAAAACAAGTATGTAGTCACAAAATATACTCCGAAATCATCTGCTAAATGTCTATTTATACAATGAGATTCACTTGAGGAAGGGTAGTTCCATAAAGGATAATGGTGAATAAGCAAGTCGGTTGTAAGGCCTAAAATAAGAGCCAGATAACATGTTGATAGAAATCCTTTAAGCTTCTTCTTATCAGCAAAGATAAAAAAACATAACCAAGAGATAATAAATAGAATTATTGAAAATGTCATTAATAACTGTCCTTCTTTCAACTGTTGAATTCCTACAGGAATAGTATTTGCTTACTCAGATAATTTAAGCATGTATTGGTTGTAGGGCAAGTGAATTTAAAATAAAATGCGCTAAATATAAGATTTCCGAGGATCCTAACATACTACATAAATCTATGACTCCTGTCCTGAACTCGGCAGGATGGGAGTCCAAGGGGGAAAGCTTATGACAGAAGTGAAGTGCGAGAAATGCGGTAGAACCCTATGTGAATTAGAAGGTAAGTTTAAGATCAAGTGTAGAAAATGCGGCCTTGGAACTACATAACGATAGCGGACCAAGCGTCCCAGTGTATAGCTTTTGATAAAATAGCATCTTTTGAAGTAAATGAATATGATGTAGAATAACTTATTGCAGGAGCTTAGGCTCCTGCTTTTTTTCACAGAAATTTTATTTAGCGAAACTCATTAGAGTTAAAACTTCTAGCCAACGTGTAATGCTATAACCCATTCCCATAAGATGGAATTACATTGTATGCCAATGTCCACATAATAAAAATAAGCTAAACTATAAAATGTTAAATACTACCAAACATTTACATCATATGATACACTAAATTTAGTTGCTGATTTTATATTTGCAAACTATTTTTATTGGTAGACTTTAATATATCGATAGCATTATCCTATTTGGTTTCTGCATGTAAAACAATTTACCTTTATATGTGAGAGATTATTAAATAATGAAATCTAATAACTGGGAGGGTACATAAATGCGAACGCCTTATATTACAATTGATACTTATAAAATTGAGCAAAATACTAGAGCAATTGTTAATCAATGCAAGAAATATGGAATACAAGTAGCAGGAGTTACAAAAGGAACACTTGGAATGGTTGAAGTAGCTCAGGCTATGATTCGTGGAGGTATTAATTGGATTGGTGAATCGCGTTTAGATAACATTGAGCGTTTAAGAAAAAGTAATATCCATACGCCTATACTCCTAATGAGATCACCGCATATGTCAGAAATCGAAAGAATTATTTCACTTGCTGATGTTAGCTTGAATTCTGAATATGAGATTATTAAGGCTTTATCTAAAGCGAGCTTATCGAAAGGGTTAATACATAAAATAATAATAATGGTTGATCTTGGTGATTTACGTGAAGGTGTTTGGCCTAACGAGTTACTCCCTCTAGTTAAAGAACTAATTACCATGAAAGGAATCGAAATCATTGGTCTAGGAACTAATTTAACTGATTTAAACGGAACTATACCAACCTACGAGAATAATAAACAGTTAGTTGATTTGGCTGAAGAAATTGAAGAAAAATGCAAAATAGAACTTCAATATTTATCCGCAGGAAATTCCAGCTCCCTTAAACTATTGGCCTCGGGAAAAATACCAAAGCGAATTAACCATTTTAGAATTGGAGAAGGAATACTTTTAGGGAGAGAAACTATAGGTAGAGAAGCATGGCCTGGCACATCTCAAGACGCTTTTACGTTATATGCAGAGATAATTGAGAAGAAATTGAAACCTTCCTTGCCTGTAGGAGAAATAGGACAGGATGCATTTGGTAATATTCCTGGAATAGAGGACAAAGGAATGATGACAAGAGCTATTCTGAATATTGGTCGCCAGGATACAAATATTGATGGTATAATGCCTAAACACTCAAATATTGAAATACTCGGGGCCACAAGTGATCATTTACTAATGGATTTAACGAAAAATCAAAGTTTAAAACTTGGCGATACTGTCGCCTTTGATCTAAATTATGGAGCTTTACTAGCATCTATGACTTCTCCTTTTATAAATAAAGTAGTGCTATAACAACAAAAAAGGTAATTCTCCTTCTACGATAATTACCATATAAAAGTTCATTATTATGTGACTCAATTTCTCATATGAATGAATACGTTTATTTATGGAACGGTGGCAATTATGTGCATAGGCACCGATCGCTCTAATAGATACCTATTTTTGATCCTTGAAACATATTCTGTATGCGTAAAATGTATCTTTCGAATGAAATAAGAAATCTATTTCATTAAAGGAATTTAATTGATAATATAGAATTAAATAACAAAATTTTCATGTCGCAGTCGTAGAACATTGTTTAACTAGTAACTTTATTGTATAATACCAATTATATTCTACTTAAGGAGATTTAAGATGATTAAATTAATAATTTTTGATTATGACGGCGTGATTGTGGATTCTTTTTCCAATGTTTACGATGTATATAAAATCATTTGTGACGAACTGGTCGTAACATTACCTGATACAGTCGAAGAATTTAGAAAGATCTATGGATATGATTTCCGAGAGTGTTATAAAAATCTTGGTTTGTGCTCAGAGAAACAAAAGAGAGCGATGGAGATTTTTGAAAAAGAAATCATTACAAAAAAGCCGGATATTTTTGATGGTGTCAAAGAGGTTTTAGAGTGGGCTCGTGAGCGTTATACTTTAACTTTAGTTTCTTCTAATTTTTTAGAAGAAATTTCGAAAAAACTTAAAAGTTATGACATTGAAAATTATTTTTCTATGATAGTTTCCAGCGAAATGGATAAGACAAAGGAATTTATAACTATACTTGAGAAATACAATCTTAAAGGCGATGAAGTTATAGTAATCGGCGATAGAATATCAGACTATGATTCAGGTAAAAAGGCTGGAATTGAACATATTCTTTTAGTTGAATACGGTTGGGGATATGATAAGCATAAATTTCCTGAGTGTAAATTTATAATAAATGAGCCTCTGCATTTAATTGATGCAATTAGAGAAATTGACAAATAACCTACTACGTTTTCTTCTTATATTGCGAAATACACAATTACTGATATGGCAGGTGATATCCTGTCTTATTTTATTGCATTAAATGTATATTTCACATAATAAAAAAGTAGGGTATTAATACCCTACTTGAGACTGTTGACAAAGTCCACCCGAAAGGGTGGATATTTTTTATGTGTCAAAAAGGGATTACGAAGTTAATGTAGAATATATAAAGTGAGGTGATGAATATGCTTACTAAGTCTAAGGATAAGCAAACTTCTTATGAATTCGTTATGCTCGAAGAGCTGGTCAAAGAAGACCATTTATTAAGGAAAATAGATAAATACATAGATTTCAGCTTTATCTATGGTGAAGTAGAGGATTTGTACTCTTCAGATAATGGACGCCCATCCATTGATCCTGTAGTTCTTTTTAAGATGACCTTGTTGCAATACTTATACGGTA
>NZ_JACHEN010000003.1 GCF_014205875.1 Anaerosolibacter carboniphilus | reverse complement strand
AGGAGCAACAGGAGTGACAGGTCCAGCAGGAGCAACAGGAGTGACAGGTCCAGCAGGAGCAACAGGAGCGACAGGTCCAGCAGGTCCAACAGGAGAGATAGGTCCAGCAGGAGCAACAGGAGCGACAGGTCCAGCAGGAGCAACAGGAGCAACAGGAGCAACAGGGGCCACCGGAGCAACGGGAGCAACAGGGCCAGCAGGTGCGGCTGTATTAGGGGAAGGTTTTTCAGCATTTCTACCGGCTGTTTCAACTGCCGCTAGTACCCAGCTAACAGGATTTACCGTGACTTCTCCGTATTTTGACAGCGCTACCTTTGATGAGGTAACGGGTAATTATACGGTTCCAGCGACCGGTGTATATATGATTGAAGCTACAATCAACTACTCGACAACTGCTGCCATTACGCTTTCCTTAGGCGCCGGTGTCAATCCCGCATTTGTTGTAAGAAGGACATCACCAGTAGTAACAGATTTGGTTAGTGGTCTGTTCCCGTTACTGAACGTGAATGTGGCACTAGTACTGACCCTAAGAACAATACTCGGAAACGGAACGGTCACTTTAGCAGGGACTGTGGAATTAACTGCAGGCGATGTTATTGGCCTCTTTTATGAGGCAAACGGTTTAACCATACCGCTGGATCTGGGAGGAGCAGGTACGCCAGGAATTGTATGGTCAATAAATCGCTTAACTTAGCATATGGTACGTGAACGGGAAAGCAGGGACTCCTGCTTTCTTGTTACTTATATGTATCAATTTTAGTTGTTTATAATATTAGGTGATTTGTTATCAATGGAGCAGTAGTTGTTTTCTTTAGGTAACTCATGGGGGAATTCCAGAAAATGCTGTGGATATAGCATTGTTAGTGAGAAATATAACAACTGGCCTTCCGCATGTTCCTTTAAGTGAGTTGGCTATTAATAACAGCAATGCTGCTATTAGTGACCAAAGATAGATAGGCAGGATAGATTAAATTTCACTTAATTTAAAAAAGGGCAGAGCTTGACTCTGTCTTTTGGCATTAAATACATATTTGGCGACAGAATACAGAAAAGAACTGTTCCCATATCGCAGAATTATACACCTCATGGATAAGCTATTTTAATTATAATGATGCACATTTTAGCTCGTCCTACATATTTATGTAGTGCCCAAGCCCCATGGACATTAGAAAGGGGAGGTGCCTATATGTATAACCAATTGCAACCTAACAAATATCCACCTCATTGCTGCGGTCAGAATTTTGACTGGATGTTCCTTTTGATAATAGTCATTTTACTATTATTATTAGGAGTTGATGACTTTGGTGGAGATGATGATAATGATTTGATATTGATCATCATAATTATCATCGTGCTATTTGTATTCTTTGGTTGTAGATTATAGGGGTAATTGAGAGCTGGGGGAAACTCCAGCTTTCAAACCAAGCTTCAGATTTTTTGTGTTAAACAACTAAAGTATTAATTTACACATTGATCGAAGGGAGGTAGAAAAATGAGAAAGTCTAAACATACAACCCCTTACTCTAATAATTCTAAAATAGCAGAGTCTTATTATAAACCTATAGAAGATCCTTATTATAGACTTGGGAAAAATCCTTATTATAATACACCTGTAGAAAATCCTTACAATGGATATTCTACTCAAAACCCAATCTATCCAGCTAATTCGAATAATGCAATTAGTATTAACATAACACCAGAACACCTATTGGCTATGGCAGGTGTTTTTATAGTGTTATTTACACAAGGAGAGAATTTGAATATAAAAGATTTTATAAATAACCTAGATATAGGAAAGATACTCAATATATTAGGAAATTTTAAGACTGAAGAGAGTAATTCTAATATGAGCCCAATAATAAGTATGTTAAGCAAAACTAAAGGAGGTCAGTCTATAGTGTCCGATATAAATATAAATCCAAGTAACCTGAAAGATATAATAAAACAAGCTGTTGAAATAGCAAATGAACTTAAAAAAGATCCCAATATAGTAGATACTATAAAAAGCTCTAAAGAAAAAGTTGACACGAATACAATTGAAAATATAATCAATAAACTAAAAAATTTAGATGGACACAAGAATATCGATCCTAGCAATCTTGAAAGTATAGTAGAACAAGTTAATGTAATAGCAAATGAACTAAAAAAAAATAACGTATAATAACCTAAAAAGACCATCTGGTATTCATTATTAGATGGTCTTTTTTAAAAATTTTAAAACATAATAATACACCTTTTAGGTTGTCCTACATATTAATGTAGTGCCAGAGGGGCCTGGGACATCCTATAAAGCGAGGTGTCTATATGAATAATCATAAGAGCCAACACAACTACCCGCAATGGTATTACGGTCAAAATTTTGACTGGATGTTCCTTTTGATAATAGTCATTTTACTATTATTATTAGGAGTTGGTATCTTTGATGGCGATGATGGTGATGATGGTGATGATTTGATATTGATCATCATAATTATCATCGTGCTATTTGTATTCTTTGGTTGTGGCTTGTAGGAATAATTGAAGCTGGGGGAAACCCTAGCTTCAATTATTATAGACACAATTATTACTCAAATATGAACTGATCCTTAAATAGAATTCTTGAGAATGAATGTCTTTTTGGTAGATACTAAGGGGGTTAATTATGAAGTAGTAAGATATTTAGTGAGCAATTGAAATTGAACACCTATCAGGCAAGGTTAGAAATCACCGTCAAATACATATTTAGAGACAGAACAGAATCGCCTTTTGTTACATTTAAATAGTTTTGTTGTTCTTCAGAATGTAATAATAATAGGTATTACCAATCTTATCATATAATAAATGCTCGAGGTAATCCAAAAAACATTTAAATGTTACCCAATTACTATTGAGTTGTGATCAGAAAAATAAATTTTTCTGGATATTCCTGACAGATTACGACAATATTTTTAAAAATAATTCTATATAATCTTTTATTGGTGATTTTTATAAAAGTAAAATGGAGGTTATTATTAAAGTGGGTAAAAGTAATTTGATCGAGGTTTTATATGAAATTTTAGATGGTGTAGATGTAGAACACCATAGCGACACTACATTTATTTGGTCTAAAGGATACCGTAAAGCAGTTCTAGATATCATTGATGCTATAGAAAATATTGAACTATAAAGCCTATATTTAAGAAAGAGCTTAACAGTGTAAATAAATTTTACACTGTTAAGCTCTTTCTTGTCGCAGATACTTTTTCGCATTTAAAGAACGTTTTACAATGAAACGTCCTTTAATAATCGAATAAACTGATCTGACTTTTCTTATAGAATATCATTTCTCGTTCATATATCCTTTCATCACCATTGAGATTATCGATCAGAAGAGGTGAGTTACTATCGTGTAATGCAACATTTTTTTGGACAGTACCTTTACTAAAATTAGCATAACAATATAAACATTCATGGTTACAAGTATTGTATTCGCCGATATCGATACTTTTCACACAACCACATTCTAGTCTCTGATTAGGGTCCTTATCAACATCAATTTTTATCTTAAGAATATCTGAAATCAATTTGGGATCAATGCATTTACCGTGTTTGATATTAAATCTCTGCAAATCGATTTCTTCGGAACAAGATTCAATAGCCAAATTATAGGAAGCAGCAATTTTAGATATATTGGATGCGATATCATTCATGTCTTCTAATTGAATCGATAATAGAGGAATAGCTTTTAAGTTACGCTTAGTTTTTCTATACAAGTCTAGAAAACTAATTACACACTTATTAGTGTAATCAGATAATCGACTTGCTAAGTATTCAAACCATTTGAAGTGATATTCTTTATCAAAACTATCAGTTAATAAGATCGGATCATATCGCCAAATGACTCTTTCCTTTCCGATCTTATTTGATAACGCGATAAATGCATCAATCAAATGCTTCTTTTTGGGTACATTAAGTTCCAAACTTAGATCATAGGAATTCAATGTAAACTGAAAATAATATGGATAATCTTTAATTTCATCTAATCTGTGGATCATTGGAGTGGGGTCTTTAGTCCAGAAGACAATGCAGTCTATAGTTTCAGGATTTAATATAACTTTGCTGATTTGCTTAGTGTTCATTGGATTTTTAACTAGAACATATCCCTCTCTCAATCTATTGAAAAACCAGTCGCTATAAAAAGCGGGAATATCAGTACGTCTACTTACACTTAGTATCATTTAAATCTCCCCGTTTCATAATTACAATAAGAAAGAAGTAGCTACCTCATCTGTAGGTGGGGCACAATTATATACATATTTTGTGCAATAAAATGAGGGTAGACAAATTCCCATACCAAAGAAATAACTGTGTAACATGCAACAGATCAGAACCATCCGAGGCCACTGAAAAAATCTAGAATTTTGTCATTCTGAATGAAACATAGTGAAATGAAGAGTCTCTAAAGCCTTTAAATACTGGATTCTTCGCTGCGCTCGGAATGATAGGCTCAAAGATTTTCCTCTAATTGAAACTTTTTCAGTGGCTTTGAGCCGTTCCCTTGTCGGATATATATCATCAAAATTTCTATACAAATAATCTATATATCTCTGATCAATAAACTCTCGGTAAAACGCCTCTAATGATTCACTTTCAAATAAGTCTTTTAGTTGTATAATATTTCGCCATTCAGTCCTTCTTACAGCGTTCCAAGGGCTTGCCTTTTGATAATCGGCTAAATCATCCAAGATTCCGAGTGCCATAATGAAAGCGGTCAGACCATACTTCTCTTTGCATAACTATAAAAGGGAATGGGATCTGTAAGTTTATTTTCATAATCATTTCACTTGAAAGTTGTTGATTAAGTCACATATTTTTAGTTCTAAAACACCCTCAAGTATTTTGATATTATCTGGATTTTTTTATATTTATGTATACTCTAAACATAACCCACTTTTATAGCTTATCACTTCGCTTATCTCAGAAACGAAAGTAATTCTATTAAGCGTAATATTTGTCATATTAATCTCTTAAAGTTACAATGCAACTGCGCTAAACATAACTTTAGGGAGGTGAGGTGGGTGGATAATTCTTTAAAAAGCAAAGTAGAGTATCTGAAAAGATTAGCTGAACTGGAAGTGTAAGTTCCAATTCAGCAAAGAGAAATTATAAAAACGGAGCAATTAATTCTGATGAAAAAGAAGCAAATGGTTGAAAAGATCATAGATCCAAGTTGATATTTAGCTGTTTAAGCTGTTGCATTAACACTTCATTATTTTTTTCAATCATCAATGCAACTGTATTAATTAATGCTTCTTCACGTGCGATAGTAAACCCAGCTTTAAGCTCGGCTACATCAGATTTTTCACCATCTAACATTTCGTTAATCTTATCAGATGAAACGCTTAAGTTTGTTATTATCCCAAAATGGAATAATTCATCAGCCGTTAATCCCAATCTTGTCATGATTTCAGCTCCTTCCAATTTACATAATTCTACAGGAAAAAGGTAAAACCTTTATACAAAAATCGACATAAGGGCTAAACGTAACTTTATTCTATGAAATGAATTTATTACAGATATAATTCTGATCGCATTAGAAATTAGGCAAATAGATCGTAAGAATCACGAACCCATTCACTTTTTTAAAAATAGTATGTATTGAGGTGATATTATGGCACGAAAAGAATTGACTGTAACTTCCTATATCTTAAGAGATGGCAAAAGAGAATTAATCAGTAGTTTACCAAAAGAAGAACAAGTGAAAATCGCTACTGCCTTGACGGATAAATTCATGGCAGCTTTGGGATACGTGCCAGAGAATAGAGAAAATATCAAAAAAGATGCTTAATATCAATCAGTACATAGGAAAAGTGCTTCATGCACTTTATTTTATAGAGAATTTGAGGACAACTTTGTGGATTAAATAATTATTTTATCAAGAAATAGGAAAGATGCTCCTAGTGAGATAGAAGCATCAGAATAGATCAATTCAAGTAAGAGGTCATTGGCTGATTACGAGACAGGAGGTACAAGGGTGAGTATTCAGCTTGCTATGTGGTTATATGAAAAATTTCAATTGATATCTATCGTTGAGAATGGGAGATTCAAAGATTTTGATAAAGAAAAAGACCAACCCACAGCGGCAAGTGTTCAGCGATCTGCATGCTAAAAAATATTTAACCATGGCTATTTTACCATAGTTACTGCTGGATAAAGGTGAGCAAATAGAATTTTAGTGCAGTTGTGATGTAATCTAGCTAGAGTATGTCGCTAGAATAAGATTTAATGCATAAAGAAACTACCCGAGGGGGATCGGGTAGTTTGAGGAGGAGTCCCTAAAGCATGCATGGAACGGACAATCCCAGGGACTTGTCCCAGTACATACTATTCACAAATGCCGGATAAGGTTACACAATAAAAATCACCCCAAATAATTTGGGGCGAATAACGACAAATGTGGCTTCTCAAATTTTCGTGCAGAGTCGCGGAGGGGGGAAACTATTGAATACCTAGTTCAGTTAATATGTTTTTGTTAAAATACGTCTTACCTTCAATTATTTGATAATCATCAGTTTCTATAGTTTTATCACCGTATGTCAATCTTACAAGTTTGGTAAGAGGACCAGGAATCGCTGATATTTTAACACCGTATTTGTCAGTAAGATCTCTTCCCAAAATAAGATTATCTTTGTTGTTTTCAATAGAAACTGAAGGTAAGTCTTTCGGAGTAGATTCAGAAACTGAAGTCACGATAACAGCTCTATATTTCTCATCCCATTCAACTTTAGCATTCAAGGCCTCAGCTAATGGACGTGCTGGAACTAGAGTACGTCCATTGATTATTTGAGGAGGAACATCAGATTGAATTTCTTTACCGTTTACAATTAACTTAATCACAGACTGATCTGCGAAGACAAAGGTCATCGAGGCAGCCATAATACCTACTATTAGTCCACTTATAAATTTTTTCATTTGTAACAACTCCTTTTTTCTTTTAATTATATATGAAAGATAGCATTTCGTGACAATCTTTTACATTTTAGGAGTATACAACTATATTTTGATAAAGGATCTAATCAAGTGGAATGTGCTATATGGCAGTGGTGATTATAAAGACCCGCTAGAAATTTGTGATGATAAGGAGATTGAGTGTTTTTATATTGAATTTGAATCTATGACACAAAAAGATAAGATTGATTCTACAAGGGGTGGATTTTTGACCTTAACAGAAGCAATTGCTGAAACAGAGCAAGTAACTAATCAGAAGATTAATTGGATACGACAGATATAGGTCAAGTTATAATATTCCTATATTGCGAACGATACACTTAATGAAGATTATTCGTAACACCATAGCAATAAGATATAAACATTTTAAACACTTGTAGATATCATATCCTATTGCGATTCGGAGGTCCAGATGGAGAACTGTCTGCTGCGTTGAGATATTTGCATCAAAGATATAATATGCCTACAGATCAGGCAAAAGCACTATTAACTGATATTGGTACCGAGGAGATGGCACACTGGGAAATGATCTGTACCATGGTAAAAATGCTAATGACAGGGGCAACCGTTGAAGAAATCAAAGAAGCTGATATGGGTGCAATGTATGCTATCCGTGATAAAGCTATCTATCCCCAAGATTCTACAGGTAACCCATGGACTGCAGCCTATATCCAATCCATTGGAGACCCAGTAACCGATTTGTATGAGGATATGGCTGCTGAGCAAAAAGCCAGGGCGGTATATGAACAACTTTTGAATTTGACTGATGATCCTTTGTTAAAGGATGCTTTGAGATTCCTAAGAGAACGTGAAATTGTTCACTTCCAAAGATTCGGAGAAGCACTCAGAAGTGTAGAAGAGTTTCATTCAGCCAAGAGAATTTTCTAGATAAAATGCCAGGAGAGATCCTGGCTTTATTTAGTAGAAATATGCCTTAATATTTAGAACTAAATTTACAAGTAACATGATCGAAATTGCTTAGAAAATAATAACAATTAAATTGTGCAAAATAAAATAGAGCATATTATTACGAACATATGAGGAGGCTATATGCATTCTATTTTTGTTACGGTATTTAGAACCTTATTGGGATTTACAGTATTGTTTTTATTGACACGTATGCTAGGGAAAAAGCAAATTGGACAACTGACTCACTTTACATACATTACTGGAATTGCCCTAGGAAATATAGTTGGAGATATGGTGGTACACCGGGATATTAAGCTTATGGACGGCTTGGTTGGTGTGACATTATGGGCCGTACTTACATTTTTATTAGAATATTTAAGCTTAAAATCTTCAAAAGCTAGAGTGCTATTAGATGGTGAACCTATGATTGTTATCAAGAAAGGAAAAATTCAGGAAAAGGCATTGTCTAAATCAAAACTGAACATTGATGATCTATCGATGCTCCTTCGTAATAAAGAAGTTTTTTCATTTTCTGATGTGGACTATGCTATTTTAGAGACTAATGGAAAATTAAGCGTATTAAAAATACCTGAATCAGAATCTCCGACTAGAAAAGATCTAAAAATACTAACTCATCAAAGAGTACATATACCTAGCGAGATTATTGTAGATGGCAAAGTAGTAATCGGAAACCTAGAAGAATTCAGTTTAAGTCAAGCGTGGCTGGATAATCAATTGAAATTGTTTGGAATTGAATCTGTAAGTGATGTGATTTATGCTGAGCTACAAAGTGATGGAAGACTTTACATAAATAAACGAAAAGAAAGGAATTCATAAAATAGCACAAAGTATAAGTTTGTTTAAAGTTTATCATGAAAAGAAAACTATATCATAATAAATAATTAAAAGCATAAAGGGAAAAAAGTATAACACATACCGATAAAGAAAAAGACAGGAGATCCCTGCCTTTACCTTTTTGACTTAACGGTTGACCAACCTAGCATATCCATAATGATTCAGTATCCAAGTATTCCTTCAATTAATAAGAATGAACCTAGAAGAATTCTTATTGTTCTATCCTTGTTTCCTAGATTTCGTTTAAATGAAATTATCATAAATACTCACCTCAAACTTATTTTTTGTCAATTGATCAACTATATGCAGAAGTGAATACACATTTAACATAAATGCCAAAGGTAAAAACTATTTTATATCAAAAAAGGAAATAATCAGGATGTGTAGAAAAATGGTGTTTTAGGAGAATAAATATAGATTTAAGAATTATATGAATCGAGAGGAAGTATTATGGACAATGGATTTGGTAAGTTTATCGCTATTTATGAGATGGACTGAGCTCGTTTTCATTTTAATGGCTAAAAGCACAGAATTTCTTTTTCGCATCGCAAGGCTAAGAATGTCTTTAATCAGATAAGTAGAAGAAATTTTATTTTTTATTTGGAAGGTAATTTATGGGATATGTAGAAGTAATAGTTTAAGAAATCTTGATTCCTATTTTTTAAACACTGCATCATGGATGCTTAAATAGTCATGGCATTGTAGTAGAGTGATAATATGGTAAAGGAGATTGGTAATTATGGATAAACCGCTTATTAGTAATGCGTTTCAGATGTTCATGACTGAAGCGCCAGAACAAGCAAAGGCGTGGATGGAAGTAGTGGAAAAATTAGATACGGCAAGTAAGCTTGACAAAAAAACAGAAGAACTTGCTTATATTGCAGTTCTTGCTGCAGCTAGGTTAGAAAGTGGAATTCCATTTCATGTAAAACAGGCGAAAGAGCATGGGGCAAGTAGAGAAGAAATAATCAGTGCTGTACTTGTAGGTCTGCCAGCAGTAGGAAATGTCGTAACAACATCATTACCTTCAGCAATAAATGCATATGATGCAGATTAGTCATTAGATAATAAGTATATATCCCTAAGTACACCTTTAAATTAGAAAAGAGTAGGTTAAAATTCCTGCTCTTTTCTAATTTAAAGGTAAAAGTGATAGATGTAGAAAGGAATTATTAAACTAAGATCTTGCAGAGCTATTTTTCTAGAGATAAGTAGCAGATATTTATTAGGATCATAAAGCAGTGCTGTATTTTATACTAATTAAACGTTTGTGGCAAATAAAATGAAATGATAAGTGTTAGGTAAGTATATCAGAAAATATAGCTCCTAGAATAACTCTGGGAGCTTGATTATGCACTTAAGCTTCGAATATAGGCTACGATATATTCATCTATTGCTCTATTAATAGAGACTACGGTTTCATCATGAAAGTTCCACTGGCATTCTTCTAGAAAACTATAAAGAATGTTTTTAAGAGAATTAATAGTTTCCAAATTACTTTCATGTTCATTCATTTAAGGTCCCCCACTAGCATTATATACAAATTATCAAAAAAATTGCTTGGAGCGAAATAGAAAGAGAGTCAAAAATTTAGAGACTCTAAAAACAGTACAAAATAGGATAAGCGTTTTTTCTGAGTCATAAGGTTGAAGCATAAAATATCTTACATATATCACCAGTATTTTTTATTCTGTGATATATAGGAAGAAGATACCATTTTTATAGTGAAAGCAAGTAAGGGTTAGTATGAGTTAAGACCTATAAATAACTGACTAGAAAGTATGATACGATCAGAATGCTGTATGTAAACTAGAGCAATCTACAAATTGCCCTAGTCTGGGAGCAACTGATTAGCAAAGAACTATCCGATGGGATCTTCTATGAGGGTAGCAAAAACTGCTTCATGTGCATGACCCAGGTCTAATGTTGTTAATGTTTCTACAAAGTGGACGTGTTTTCCACCTCCAACAGGAATTGCAGGTCCAGTTTCTGCACCAATTTCATGAAGATGCCCAATCGCAAAGTCTGTATTGGTTAATAAAGCATGCTTATGGTCGCCACCAGGAAGTGGAATTGCTTCGCTTGTGACACCTGCAAAACGATGATTGTGTGTGATTTGTCCGGCAAGTCTTGTACTACCTAAAAATTCATGAACGTGTGTTTGTGCTAGAATTGTATTATGCTTTTTATCGTATTCTGGTGTAAATTTAACTTTAACATCCATAAAAAATTTTCAACCCCCAGATAATATATTACAAGCATGGTGAAGCATAGAAAATTACGTCTGCTTCATCTTCTTGCAATATATATTACTAGCAACATGTCCCAAATGTGATATTCAGTAATACGAAATGCTTAAAATTCTTGAAGTGTCGTTATTTGAAATAAGAGTAATGTATTAAAAGTTTAGCGCTGTTAGAAAAAGTAGTTTAGATAAGATCACCTAGGTGCATTTAAACGATACAAATGAATTGAAGATGGATTATTCGTTGGCTGAAGATCGAAAGCGTTACATACTTAAATTTAATTTAGTATAGGCTATTTGGACTAAATGTATTTTTAGATACATATATCGAAAAATTCTTTTTATTTTTGTAGCATTCTTGTCTTTAAAGAATATCATGTACTAGGTGAGGGACATGCATTGGACCTTGCTAAAAATAAATTTATAAGGGGGTTCCTTCATAATGTCAATGAAGAAGCAATACGATTTTGAGAAAGGATACTATCCAACAAATGATTATTACGGTGGTAAGCAGTATGAGAAAAGTATGTATTATGGTGGAAATAATGCTGTCGATAGTGCGAATGCAGAAATAACTTCACTAAAACACTATAAACCAAATTGTGCAAAGGTAACAGGTGGGACTATAGGAGACTGCGTGAGTACACCCGCTCCTATTACTCCATTGACTACTGGTGCCGTAGCTAAAGTGCCTGTTGTTCTCGCAGAACTAACTGTCCAAGTCAATGTAAATTCAATTATCGATCTACCAGAATATGCATGGGAAATCAAAGATATCAAAAAGCATTTGAAAGTTACTCAATGTCTCCTTATTCAGGACACAAACGTGCTCTTTATTAAAGGATTCGTTCGTAAGAATATCCAATATGCAACACGTACCTGCTCTAGCAGCCAAAGTTTTTGTGGAGATATTAAGCATTGTACAGTAGACGTACCATGGAGTTGTACAACACCTGTATTCTTTAATGGTATCGCACCATTAGGTCCTATTCCTAGAACTTCTGTGGAATTTGAATATCTAAAACAGCAAAAGATTCACGGCCATGGATTTGCCGAGAAGGATCACTTAATGTCTGGTGATTTGTCAGAGTTTAATCAAATCAGCACAGAATACTTCAATGAACTTCCTTTCTGTGAATTAATAAGCAGCAGAATTGTAGAGTTTGATGAACAATTGTGCCGTACTCGACCAGACGGCTATAAAATGCCTTTTGAAGAAAAACAATTTAAGAGTATTGAAGAAAAAATGGTTATCTTCCTAACCTTAAAGATATTGCAAAATCGTCAGGTTGCTATTCCACCTACCGGTATGGGTGTCATTCCTGACAAACATTGTTATCAAGAATAGTACCATCAAGTTCTCAACTGCGTAAAAGTGGATTTGTATTTATATAAGGATGGAGCTGCTGGGCAGTTCCATCCTTATATACTAAAATTTGAATTGTATAGGTACCCTTAGATTAAAAAGGAGCTAAGTAGAATTTATGAAAAGCTTATCTTTTTAAAGTATTTATAATAGCAATGTATAAATACATAGGGGGTCAAATATGAAAAAAAAGTAAATCCAATGTTCCAACCATTATGGTAAGTAACATGTTTAAATAGTACCGCGACATATTCAGCAACTGTTGTAAAAATGGCAAAAGCTAGAATGAGCAGTTTGCTGTTAAATCCCTTATGATGAATTAGATAAATGAGTAAACTTGATAAAAATGGATACAAACCTAAATCCATGGGTAAAGCAGCTATACAACCCATTTTTTCAGGTTTAAGCATCCAATAATCTAATGTAAATCCAAATATATTGTAGATACATGCAAAACTGATGGCTATAGGATAGATGAGCATTACGAGTTTCACATCTTTCTTAAAAAGATAGGCAGAAAGCAATGTTGGTAAGATAAAACCCAATACGATATTTAGAGTCATAAAACACCTCCTAAAGCAGCTATAAGAATTAGTATATGTCTTTATGGTCCATCTATACCAATATTCGTATCAGTAAAATAAGATTTAGGACATAACGAAAGAACACAATATAGCGGGCTGATGAATAACAAAAGATGATAATACAACCACTAACATTATGTTCTCCATACAAATATTATATGAGCATAATAAGAAATTATACTAGAAAAAAATTATTATCTACAAAGAAAGTAAGTGATTTATATATTGTGAGATATACATGTAATGAAGAGATTGAGGCTATGCTACCTATTTCAGTAGATAAACCGAAAAAGTTATGAATCGAATTAGCAAAAGAGAGCATAGATCAAGTACAAATTCTTCACTCAAACAGATATATATTTAATGCCTTATAAAATTCAAGATCAATATTGTGAGATAATGATAAGCCGTTATCTTTTCGAAATTTAATTACGTAGGCTTTCATTCCTTCACCATATATCCCATCTATATAACCAGGATAATACCCCATTCTTTTCATTCGTTTCTGTACTTCAAAAACATCAGCACCTCGATCACCTGGTACTAAAACTTTGAAGCCATTTCCAAACGGACCAAAAGTTCCACCTAAAATGTTTACAGGGGTTCCCACCTTAACATAACGATATAAATCTTCCACATCTTTATTTTGCATTCTTATACATCCGTGGGAAGCAGGTCGCCCTATAGAACTAGGATTATTGGTACCATGTATGCCATATTTACCCCATGGAACATTCAGCCCCATCCACCTTGTGCCAAATCCTTTACCCCATCTGGCCTTTTCAGTAATTGTCCAGTTCCCGATGGGAGAAGGGGTTTTGGCTTTACCGGTAGCAATTAAATATCTTTTTAATACACTATTATTGTCTAGATTAACGAGTTCTAAGGTTTTCATATTGATATCAATATAAATTGCTAAATTATCATAGTCTGGATGTTTTTTCATTTCTTTTTCTTCCCAAAGCATATATTCATTGTTTTTCAGAGATTGAATGGAAATGTTTTTATTCATCAAAGTATGAGTGGGAGAAAAGAAAATTTTTAAAATTATTAATAAGGGTATATATACTATACAAATAGTCCTCCAATTTAACCATTTCTTCAAGATTTTCCCTCCTTTACCTATAATATTATATGCTTGATATATAAGCGCATTACTAAAGTCAGTAAAATAGAGAAGGGAGTTTATCCTCTTTCACCTTTATAGAATTATGATTTAACACATATTGAATATACCTGCATTGAAGTAGATCAATATAAAATCCCTCTACGCTTTAATTTTAGAAGAAAATAAATGAAACGCTGGTGGGGAATTTAAAACTGTTCTTATAACTCATATGCCTAATTGTAGAATAATTTAATTAATTTTGAATATAATAGTATTGACATATAGGTGTATAACCTATATAATAAATAAAAAATATTTTTAATTACTGTGAAGGGAAGAGTAGGTGTTAGGAGCCTCCCAGCGAGTCAGGGTTGGTGGAAGCCTGATGAGATAAATAACACTGAAGGACCTCCTGGAGTAGGTTATCTGAAAACCGATATAGGTAAATAGGATAACTCGGGTTTCCCCGTTATCGGAAGTAAAGAGAACTATTTATCAAGAATAGTTAATAAGAATGGTACCGTGGGCAAAACTCACTTCTTGCAGAGAAGTGAGTTTTTTATTATTTGTCAGCCTATGGAAAGTGGAGCTTGTGCACACTCTGCTTTATTCTT
This sequence comes from Anaerosolibacter carboniphilus, assembly GCF_014205875.1. Classification (GTDB taxonomy): domain Bacteria; phylum Bacillota; class Clostridia; order Peptostreptococcales; family Thermotaleaceae; genus Anaerosolibacter; species Anaerosolibacter carboniphilus. The sequence continues at coordinate 199,410 of NZ_JACHEN010000003.1, read as the reverse complement.
GTAATCTATTTTTAATAGGTAGTTAAAAAGAGTGGTACCGCGGTCGAATCGCCTCTTATAGATAGAAGAGGCGATTTTTTGTTTATCATGGACGTCCTTTTATTAATGAAAAGGAGGATATGTATGAAAAGAGTATTAATTAGCGAAATCAAAAATCATATGGGTAAAGAGGTCAGGATAAATGGGTGGATACACAGAATAAGAAAAATTGGTAAAATTGGATTTTTGCTAGTAAGAGACAGAAGTGGGATTGTACAGTGTGTGGTCAATACGAAAGAGGTTGAAATAAAAGGGCTGAAACTCGAGAGTGTTGTTGAAATTACAGGACAATCAATCGAGAATGAATCATGCAAAACTGGTATTGAAATACAGGTTTCTACATTAATAATAATATCTGCAGTAAAAGAAGATTTGCCTATAGAGATTAACAAAGAATCGATGGACATCAATTTGGATGTGCTCTTAAATAATCGAGTGATTGGTTTAAGAAACCCAAGAATTAATGCAGTGTTTAAGATACAGGCTGCCTTAGCTCAAGGATTTTCTCAATTCCTTATCCAGCAGGGTTTTACACAGATATTCACACCTAAAATTGTGGCAGAGGGAACCGAAGGCGGAACCAACTTATTTACTGTTAAATATTTTGACAAGGAAGCCTATCTTGCACAAAGTCCCCAATTTTATAAGCAAATGATGGTAGGTGCAGGTTATGAAAGGGTTTTTGAGATTGGACATGTATATAGAGCGGAAAGTCATGATACAAAACGTCATCTGAATGAATACGTCAGTATGGACTTAGAAATGGGGTTCATTGAGAATGAATTCGAGATTATGGAGTTAGAAACTCAGCTGCTAAGATATATGCTGCAATACGTTGGTAAAACATGTGCTTCGGAGTTAGAATTACTCGATACAAATATACCTGTCATACCAGCGGAGATACCTAGATTGAAGTTATCAGAAGCGATACAACTGTTAGGAACCCAATATGGTAAAGAGAATCTTGAAGGAGACCTAGATCCTGAAGGAGAAGTGCTCATATCTAAATATATAAAGGAAAAGTATGATTCTGATTTTGTTTTTCTTACTCATTATCCCCAGTCAAAGAGGCCAATGTATACTATGCCTGCTGAGAGTTGGGAAACCCATAGTTTTGATTTAATATTCAGAGGGCTCGAAATCACTACGGGGGGTCAAAGGATACATCAGTATGAACAGTTAAAGGACAATATGGTAAAACATGGTCTGGATCCTAACAAATTTGAAGGATATCTATCTGTATTTAAATTTGGCATGCCTCCCCACGGTGGACTTGCCATAGGACTTGAACGAATTACAGCTATGCTTTTGGGATTTGATAATGTTCGTGAAGCGACACTCTTCCCGAGGGATAAAAGTAGATTAATACCGTAGATGGAAAAAATTTTAGAAATAAAAGATAAGAATATCCTTTAGTAATTAAGGAGATCTAATTTTAAATTAGCAAATAAAAAAGACCAATTAGAGAAGGTCTTTTTTATTTGCTCAAAACGAGGCGATTATCTGCTAATGTAATAAGATAGTATAAAAAATAATTCTTATAAACTGTAATCTTATGGGATGAAAGAAGAAAATATGTGAAGATTTAAACTTTACTTTTTTCTTATTGCGCAAAGTGCAAATTTAGCGAAGGACAGCGGAATTTAGATTCTACGATCTTTTGATAGATGAAGGAAAACTTTGGGATTCGGTGAATATAAATAAAGTAGAAAAGATGAACAAGTATTATGCTGAGAGGATATGTTAAGGATAGGAGGTAAATTTTTGAATACGACTGAAATTCAATTTGATAGAGTAGCGGAAGAATATGATTTTGTAGCCAGTCTCATGAATGACAATACGTTTTTTATTTCAAATATGCCTTCGAAAAAAGAGAGGGTTTTAGACATTGGGTGCGGTTCAGGGCTACTAGCGGATGAGTTATCCACTTATTTCAATGAGGTAATAGGTATTGATATTTCAAATGAAATGCTTGAGGTTGCAAAAAGGAAACACCAGCGTTCCAATATTACTTACTTAAATATGGACGCTGAATACCTTAGTTTTGGTAACAAGTTCGATTATATCGTAAGTAGGACAACATTTCATCATCTAAACAACATATCAAGTATAATCAGACAAATGAAAGAATTAGTGAATGATGATGGAAAAATTGTTATTCTTGACAATGTATCTGAAATTGAGACTCTTCCAAGGTATGTATACATATTAGGAGCAATACAAGAGTTTATTCCTCATTGTGTCAGGTTTGGTATAAAAAATGCCATGAGAATATTCAAACATAATATTTCAAAGCCGTGGCTTGAACATTTGGCATCGGATAAGTATCTTTCCGAACAAAGCTATTATGATATATATGGACAGTTATTGCCAAATTGTAAGTTTTATAAAATGGGTTGGGCAATAGGAATTATTTGGGAAAACCAATGAGTATTACTTATAGTTTTAAGAGTGAGTGAAAACCTTATTCAGTTGAATATTCAAGTAAATAGTTAATGATGTTGTGAGTTGTTTGGAGGCTTGCAGAGTAAAATTGAAACGTGCTTCAGTGCAATATAATAGCTATAAACTAAATAATAAGGTGTCAAATAAGAAATGAAGGTCCACCAGATATTCCAACTATTTGAGTAATGAACAATGCCTAAAAAAAAGCTTAATTGTTCAAGCAAGGTTGTTGAAGCTCCAAATATAAGAATAATCAAGTGATGGTTAAGCTTAGTACGTTGAATGGTATATACTAATAAACTGCCTAGAATTGCATATAAGCCGAGTTCGAAAGGTAGTACAGAGACATCAAATAAGTGAAAAGGAGTAACTTGCCATAATCCTAGATGCATACCCAACATATTAAATAAATGAGCTACCAAACTAGAAAATGGAGCAATAGATAAAACTGTTTTTTTATCTTTTAGGTACAAATAGAATCCAAGTAACCAAGGAAATAGAAATCCTAATAGAATATTAAAATGCATAAATTTGGTTTCTCCTTTTTCTAGAGTTCGATCAATGGTTATAGTTTTGGATATATCGAAAGACATTATTCGACAAAAATAGCTAATTTATTTAAAAAATGAAGTGAACTAGGAGAGTTTCCATGCTGTACATAAGGATACCAGTAGGATTATTGGTTGGATTTGCTTCAGTAAATAGGCTAAAGTGAGATTTAGAGCATAAAAACTACCCGAAGAAATCGGGTAGTTTGATAAGGAGGAAGATAAACCATATATGAGACAAACAACCATGAACGCTTGTCCCAGTACATAGTATTCGTATATAGAGGACAAGGTTACAACGTTAGGATTTATTATTTCCTACAGAAAATTAAACTGAACTTCCTCTATTTATGGGAAAAATATGCTTGGTCCAATAATAGGGGAGAAGTGTTCTATGTTCCTGAAAATTAAAAGCATATTTAGACAAAAGAAAAGGACAGAAGTTATTTCTGTCCAAATCCTTTATCAATTGTTTCTCCACAATTGTTGAGAAACGCTACTTTTAATTTGATATGTTCTTCATAATCATCTTCGCTAATGATTCCTCTATCTTTCATTTTCCCAAGAATATCTAACATTTTAATGCATAATAATTCTAAATCCTTCCCTATTTTATATGGACTTATACTCATATAGAGACTCCTGTCTTCATAAAATGACCTTTCCTCATTTGTACTCTCCGCTAATTTGCGCGCTCCGCTACAAAACTTATATATTCGATAAGAAATCTAATTATCCTCTGAATCCAGGAAAAAAAGATAAAAAAACCAATAATTTGAAATTTTATGTATTGAAGTAAAAATATTTGAGATATATAATAGTTTTGTGTTTATTTATCAAATGTTTAAAAGTAAAGGGGCTACACTATGGATAGTTTAGAGAAGATATCATTCGAAATAGAAGAAATAAGAGTTACTATGCATGAACTGATTTCGAAAGATCCAGCGCTTATCGATCCTAAAATATTGGTAATAAGTCAGGAACTTGACATGAAAATAAATGAATTTAACGAGATTTTGAGAAAGAAAGGGTAGAGCTGTCTACCCTTTCTTTTCTATATTTTTAGCTTTTAAATACATTCTCCTAGATATAAATAAATTAGGATACTCTGAAATTTAATTGAAGATTGAACTTATAACGATATAAGGACTTAGATATATAAAATTAAAATCATCTATGGGTTTTGATTCCTTGAATATCTCTGCAAATTATTTATTACCCAAATCAGCCAAATAAATAGTAAAAGTGCTCCCAACCAGCAATAGGAGCACATTACTATTTAAGGGGGGGTTTTTACCAGCAATTATATTGTAACGTATAACTGTGAGTATATTGTGAAGAAGCGGTTAAAAAATTATGAAGAATTCAGGCTAAAATGCTCCTAAGCATACAATCAAAATACATAAATTTACGAACTCAGCTCTTTTCATTGCTCTGAAGGAAATATATGAAATGATATGGAAATATATAAATCAACGAGTATCTTTAGAAATGAGGGACAATGATGGCGGTTAAGAAGCTCTTTTGGGAAAATCCATATTTAACTGAGATGAAAGCGATGGTAACAAGCGTAAATAATGATTGTATAACGCTCGACCAGACAATTGCCTTTGCTTTCTCAGGAGGACAACAGTCTGATTCTGGAACGATAGGTGGGTATGAAGTCATCGAAGCAAGAAAAGAAGGAAAAGAAATTTACTATATCATTCAACAAAATCACAATTTAAAACCGTGGGATAATGTTTTGGTTAAAATTGATTGGCAAAAAAGATACAGACTAATGAAGTTACATTTTGCAGCGGAGATTATTTTGGAATTAGTGTATCAGAACTATAACCATCCTGAAAAAATTGGAGCGAATATAACTGAAGAAAAAGCAAGGTTAGATTTCTATTGGAAAGGAAATATATCTGAAATATTCCCGGAGATTATAAGTAAATTGAGCAATCTCGTAGACGCAAACTTGAATATAAATAGTGACTTTAGTGATGAGGAGCATGAAAGAAGATACTGGGAAATAGATGGTTTTGCCAAAGTAGCCTGTGGGGGAACTCATTTAAGAAAGACAGGGGAGATTGGACGAGTAGCTTTAAAAAGAAATAACTTGGGTAGTGGAAAGGAAAGAATTGAAATATATTTGCAATCCTAACAGAGTATAATTCTTCTGCCATTTCACATTACCATAGGTTATAGGAGATCATCATAGACCTTGATAAACAAATACATGCTTATTTATTCTATTTGGTGGTACATATAGAATATAAATGAATAAAGGGGTGATGACAATGTTAGAACTTCCTAAAATTCAGAAAGGTGCTTTCATCGTTATTCAGAAAGAAATCAAGGAGGAGGACACTGCATTAAACTATGGTAGTGGAAGGTTAGAAAATTTATTGGCTACACCATCCTTGGTTGCTTTGATGATTGAAGGAGCCGTAAAGATGGTGGACGATAAGCTTCCAGAAGGTATTATTACTGTTGGAAAAATGATTCAGATTGAGCATGAAAAGCCAACTGGGTTGGGAGCAACAGTCAGTGTAAAGGTTGAAGTGAAATCCTTCGATGGCGTAAAAATTGTATTTGATATGACTGCGTATGATGAGATCGGCAGGATTGGTAGCGGCAGTCATGAAAGATGGATTGTCAACAAAAATGCCTTACTACAGAGAGCTACAGAGAGAGCGGATAAACTGAAAAACAAAGATTTTTAATAAAAGACGGATGCTGCATTTCAATGCAGCATTTTCCTTTATAGAAAAAGTTTTTATATGTTTAGTTATAGTAGGCATAGGTATATATAAAATAATTCTTTTGGAATAAACATTTTCCTAAAGAATAGAGTTTAAGACCGAAAGGCATAAATGTTGAGAGGGGACATACCAATGAAGATGGGTATTAAGATGAAAATGAGCCTTACAATGTTTATATTGATCAGCATTCCTATCTATATGTTGGGATCCTTATCTTATGAAAAAGCGAAAGAGATATTGATAGAAGAGCTGAATGCAGCAAACCTTAGAACCATAGAACATATGAATGATTATTTTATACATCACTACATGGAGGAAATAGAATTAGCCATAGATATATTTTCAAGTGATCAGAAACTGCTAGAATCCCTGACGATGGAAAGGGATGTTTTGGTTGGGATGGATGACTGGAATATTATACGCAGATTAAATTCAGACCTTTGGCATGTATTTATAGGGACGAGCAATGGAAGATTTTATATCGTTCCAGAGTGGCAGCCACCGGATAGGTATGATCCTAGCATACGCCCTTGGTATATAGCTGCTATGAAGGAAAAAGGAAAGATTGTTTGGAGTGAACCCTATGAAGAGTTGGTTACTCATGAGAAGGTGATCAGTGCTTCCAAGACCATAGAAGATCATAATGGAGAAGTGATAGGGGTATTTGCAATCAACACCTCCCTCCAACAGCTTTCAAAGGCGGTAAAAGGAACGAATCTGGGTGAAGGCGGGTTTGTGATGATTCTAGACAAAAGAGGACAGATCATCGCCCATCCAGATGAGGATGCATTAGGAAAAGATATGACGTCACAGATGTGGTATTCTTCCCTCGACATGGAGAAGGGTGCGTTTTATACCATCGCAGATGGAAAGGGAATGTTCATAAGCTATATGATGATTCCCAAAACAGAATGGCAACTAGTGGCGCTGATGCCAAAGGAAACGTTAGAAAAGGAGATTGAGCCAATTCGGCAACGAACGATTTCTATCGGTGTGATTAGCGGTCTGGCGGCAGTTCTTGTAGGTATATTTTTCTCCCACACGGTGGTCGGAAGAATTAGAAGAATCATGGATTATATGGAAGCTGTTGAAAAAGGAGATTTACAAGTTCAGAGCTATTGCCAGGGAAATGATGAGATTGCAGAATTAAATATGAAGTTTAATCATATGGTAGCCAACTTGCATCATGTAATGTCAGAGATGAAGAAAATCTCCATGGTGGATGGTCTGACAAAGGTATACAATCATAAGTATATGTATGACCGCTTAGATCAGGAAATCAAGGAAGCTAGACGATACGGCAAACGATTATCGGTGATTATGGTAGATATTGATCATTTTAAAGCAGTAAATGATAAATATGGACACCAAGTTGGTGATCAAGTGTTATCGAAATTGGCTGCATTCATTAGGAATAGTCTAAGAAGCATTGATATCGTAGGTCGTTATGGTGGAGAGGAATTCATGATAATTTTGCCGGAAACCATGCTTGAGCAAAGCTTTATACTGGCAGATAAGATACGTCAGCGGGTGGAATGCCTTCAGTGGCAGGAAGAGGAGCTAAAGATCACCATTAGCGGAGGGGTTACGGAGTGGAAAGATGAGAATGCGTTAGAAATAGTGAAAAAGGCCGACGATCTATTATATAAAGCAAAAAATAATGGAAGAAACAGGATAGAGAAATAATTACAATGGAAGATGTAAGTTGTAATAAAGTTTGTCTTTTTCTAAAAAAAGTATGACTAGAATCACCTTCCAGAGAAAACAATATTTCTCAAGGATGATGATTTTTCTGTGGGCAAGAGAAATTTATCTATTTAGCACCAAAACGGTCATTGGCTTTGCATCTAGAATAATTGAAGCTGGGGTTTCCCCCAGCTTCAATTATTCCTATAATCCACAACCAAAGAATACAAATAGCACGATGATAATGATAATGATCAATATGAAATCATTATCATCTTCGCCATCAAAGATACCAACTCCTAATAATAATAGTAAAATGACTATTATCAAAAGGAACACCCAGTCAAAATCTTGACCGTGGCAATGTGGTGGATAGTATTGTTGGCTCATCTGGTTATTCATACAGACACCTCGCTTTATAGGATGTCCCAGGCCCCCCTGGCACTACATTAATATGTAGGACAACCTAAAAGGTGCGTCATTGTACTTTAAAATGTTTAAAAAAACCATCTGATAATGAATACCAGATGGTCTTTTTAGGTTGTTATACGTTATTTTTCTTTAGTTCATTTGCTATTACAACAGCTTGCTCTACTATACTTTCAAGCTTGCTAGGATCGATATTCTTGTTCTCGTCTGAATTTTTTAATTTATTTGTTATATTTTCAATTGTATTCGTGTCAACTTTTTCTTTGGAGCTTTTTATAGTATCTACTATACTTGGATCTTTTTTTAGTTCATTTGCTATTTCAACAGCTTGTTTTATTATATCTATCAGATTAGTAGGATTTATATTTTTATCGGGCACTATAGGATGACCTCCTTTAGTTTTAATTTTGCTTAACATATTCATTATTGGACTCATATCAGAATTACTTTCCTCTGTCTTAAAAATTCCTAATATATTGAGTATCTTTCCTATATCCATGCTATGTTTATTTATAAAATCTTTTGTATTCAAATTCTCTCCTTTAGCAAATAACACTATAAAAACAACTACTATAGTTAATAGGTGTTCTAGTGTTATGTTAATACTAATTACACTATTCGAATTAGCTGGATAGTTTGGTTTTTGAGTAAAATATATAGATCTATTATAAGGATTTTCTACAGGAGTATTATAATAAGGGTTTTCCATAGGTCTATAATAAGGATTTTCTACAGATCCATTATAAGAATTTTCTATTTTAAGACTATTACAGTGAGGGGTTACCTGTGTAGATCTTATCATTTTCTTTCCTCCCTTCCACTATTTTGTAGATTAACACTTTCGTTATTTACACTGCGAAATCTGAAGTTTAGTTTGAAAGCTGGGGTTTCCCCCAGCTTCAATTATTCCTATAATCCACAACCAAAGAATACAAATAGCACGATGATAATGATAATGATCAATATGAAATCATTATCATCTTCGCCATCAAAGATACCAACTCCTAATAATAATAGTAAAATGACTATTATCAAAAGGAACACCCAGTCAAAATCTTGACCGTGGCAATGTGGTGGATAGTATTGTTGGCTCATCTGGTTATTCATATAGGGCACCTCCCATTTCAAATGTCCATGGGGCTTGGGCACTACAATAATATGTAAGACGATAGAAAATGTGCATCATTAAAGCTAAAATATCATATCAATGAGATGAAAAATCCCAAGTGGCATCATTTTTGATACCTCAAACCCTTGTCTTTACAAATTCAATCCGATACAGATATTTATAATCTACAGAAGAATTTCTAATTTTATTGATCAAGGAGAATAGATATGGTAACCTAGATATGAAACAAAATGACCTAGGGCGAGCGAAGGGGGATTCGTAATGTTTAATAGTATTCAAGGTGTCATATTCGATTTAGACGGAACCCTTGTAGATTCTATGTGGATTTGGACACAGATCGATATCGACTATTTAGAAAAAAGAGGCTTATACCTGCCTGAGGACTTACAAAAGGAAATAGAGGGTATGAGCTTTACGGAAACAGCCCATTATTTTAAGGAAAGATTTTCTTTGCCAGATACGATCGAGGAAATTAAAGAAGAGTGGTTAGGCATGGCAGAAGATTTTTATGCCAGAAGGATCTCGTTAAAAAAAGGTGTGGTTCCTTTCTTGACTTTACTGAAAGAAAACAATATCAAGATAGGTATAGGTACAAGCAATGCTAGGGATTTGGCGGAGGCAGTTTTAAAAAAACACAATATTCTTCATTATTTTGATTCCATCCGAACCTCCTGTGAGGTGGAAAAGGGAAAACCCTATCCCGATGTGTTTTTAAAAGTAGCTGAAGATTTGCAGGTTGCCCCTGAACAATGTCTTGTTTTCGAGGATACCTATGCTGGTGTTTTGGCAGGGAAGCGAGCAGGTATGCAAGTCGTTGCCATTGCTGATGAGCATTCTTTCCCATATAAGCACGATATCTGCGCATTGGCAGACAAATATATCGAGGATTACGAAGAAATAGCCTAAAGCCGAGTATACACTCGGCTTTATAAATGTTTTGGAAAGTGCATATTCAAGGTAGAATGATAGGAAAATAGAATTAGGTAGAAATATTGGGGTGATCAATCGATGAATTTGCCAAAAGATTTTTTAGAAAAAATGCAGGCTTTGTTGAAGAATGAATATGAAGCTTTTGTTGCCAGTTATGAAGAAAACAAATTACAAGGACTGCGTGTAAACACATTAAAAGTATCTGTAGAAGATTTTTTAAAACAAAATATGTTTCAATTGGAGCAAATTCCATGGGTAGAAGAGGGATTTTATTATCCTTCCAATGAAAGACCAGGCAAGCATGCCTTTCATGAGGCTGGCTTATACTATATTCAAGAGCCTAGTGCCATGGCGGTAGGAGGCACCCTAGATCCCCAGCCAGGAGAAAGGATTTTAGATCTATGTGGAGCACCTGGAGGGAAATCCACCCATGTTGGAGCCAGATTAAAGCATGAAGGCTTCTTGCTTGCCAATGAAATCCATCCAGCCAGAGCAAAGATCCTCGCTCAAAATGTAGAGCGGATGGGAATCAGAAACTGTGTGGTAACCAATGAAACTCCTGAAAAGTTAGCTCAGCGATTCCCCGGATATTTTCATAGGATTTTGGTGGATGCCCCATGCTCTGGTGAAGGTATGTTTCGAAAGGATCCAGAGGCTTGTGAAGAATGGAGTTTAGAGAATGTGGCCCTGTGTGCCAGCCGTCAGCTTCAAATATTGGAGGAAGCAGGGAAGATGCTGATGCCAGGGGGAAGATTGGTATATTCGACATGTACATTTGCACCAGAGGAGAATGAAGGGGTCATTGACCTGTTTTTAAAGAGACACCCAGAATATTCCGTTGAAGACGCAGTTTTCTATGAAGGCTTTAAGTCGGGAAGAAAAGAGTGGGTTGGAACATCCAATGCGTCCATTGAAAAAACGATACGATTGTGGCCCCATCACCTAAAGGGAGAAGGTCACTTTGTGGCAGTGCTAACCAAAACTGATGGAGAGGATCCTGGAAAAATAAAAACCCTGACAAAGTCAGTGGATCGTAAGCTGCTGAAGGATTATTTTGACTTTGGGGAAGCCTATTTAAATAAAACCCCAGAAGGGCAATACATATTATTTGGGGAGCAATTATATATTATACCTAGGGAGATGGTGCCCTTAGAAAATCTAAAAGTCCTCAGACCTGGATGGCATTTGGGAGCTATCAAGAAAAGTAGATTTGAGCCATCCCATGCCTTGGCCCTATCTTTAACCAGGGAAGATTGCAAATATAATATTAGCCTCGGCCTAGAAGATGATCGGCTTCTTGGCTATCTGAAAGGCGAGGCTCTTAGCATAGATGGGAATAAGGGGTGGAATCTTGTTCATGTGGAGGGTTACTCTTTGGGGTGGGGTAAACTGGCAGAGGGAGTATTGAAAAATCATTATCCCAAAGGCCTAAGATGGACGGGTATTTAATCCTTTCGTAAAGTGGTGAAGAAATATGATCTTAATTTTAAAAAAAGAACAACAGGAAGCGTTAGACTACTTATACCAGCAATTAAAAGAGGATGAGTTAAGGATAAAAAGAAAGAGGAATACAAAAGAGGCTTTTCGACATAGCGCAGAGGGACGTTTCAACCATACAATGACTGTACTCTATCATGCTAGGGAGATTCTTGGCAAGGTGGTCTGCAGCAAAGAGGTTGTGGAGATGGCAGTAATCCTCCATGATATTGCTAAAATCGCAGATGATGCCAATCATGAAGAAACAGGCGCTGTCATTGCTAAGGGCTATTTGGAACAAAAAGGATATGGGCAAGCCTTTACCCGCCAAGTGATAGAGTGTATTCGACTACACAATCGAAAAGGAGAAACACCCACAGCTTCTATTGAGGCAAAGGTCGTTCAAGATGCTGATCTGTTGGATAAAAGAGTACTTCATGAAATGCAACACTTACAGAACAAAAGATTGAAAGAGGAAGAAAGAAAAAAGGCGTATAAAAGAATACTGAAGGCTTACAAAAAAGATCTGAAAGATTATGCTGATCGGGCGAATTTTCCTTTTGTAAGACTGCAAATATTGGATGTCATCGACAGGATGGAAAAAGAAATCTATCAAAACAAGGTGAAATGCCAGATGATTTGAGAATGGCATCTATGAACAAAGGAGGAGTGGCTTGGATGAAAAAAAGAGATTTGCTAGAATTGAAAATTGAAGAGGTAGAGTTTCCTTCCAAGGGTATTGCTTATCATGAAGGAAAACCTGTGTATATAAAAAATGCCCTTCCAGGACAAACGGTAAAGGTGATGATTAATAAGGTTAGAGAAGATTATGCAGAAGGGAAAGTTCAGGAAATCATAGAACGATCACCTGTGGAACAGGAGTCCTTCTGCGCCCACTATGGAATATGTGGTGGATGTGCCCACCAAACCTTAACTTATGAAAAACAGTTGGAAATGAAGGAAGAGCAGGTAAAGAGATTATTGGGTGCTGCGGGAATCGAAGATTATACCTTCCTGGGAATTGAAGGCAGCCCTGAGGAATTTGCTTATCGAAATAAGATGGAGTACTCTTTTGGCGATGCAGAGCGGGGTGGGGAGCTAACGCTAGGTATGCATGAAAAGGGGAAGTTTAATTCCGTTGTGACAGTAGACCAGTGTAAAATTGCCGATGAGGATTTTAACCAAATTCTTAGAACGACCTTGGAATATTTCAAAAATAAAGGTGTTTCCAAATACAATAGCAAATCCCATGAAGGATACCTAAGACATTTTATTATACGGAAGGCAAAGCGAACAGGAGAGACTTTGGTCAATATCGTTACCTCTACCCAGATCCAATTTGATATGGATGAATGGGTGAAATTAATCAAAGAACTTGATCTAGAAGGTAAATTGGTGGGTATTCTCCATACCTTTAATGATAATATTTCGGATGTGGTTATCAGTGAAAGAACTGATATTTTATGGGGGCAGGACTATTTTACAGAGGAGATTCTAGGCTTGAGGTTTAAGATCTCTGCCTTTTCCTTCTTCCAAACAAATTCTCTTGGAGCAGAAAAACTCTATAGTATGGTCCTGGATTTCATGGGAAATGCTGATAATAAGACCATATTTGATCTCTACAGCGGTACGGGAACGATTGGACAAATCGTAGCGAAAAAGGCAAAAAAAGTGATTGGCATCGAGCTTATTGAAGAAGCCGTAGAAGCAGCCAATAAGAATGCAAAGATGAACGGTTTAGACAACTGCACATTCCTCGCTGGGGATGTATTGAAGAAGATTGATGAACTAAAAGCAAAACCAGATATCATCATTCTTGATCCACCAAGGGTAGGTGTGCATCCAAAGGCATTACAGAAGATAATGAGGTATAAAGCACCGGAGATCATCTATGTATCCTGTAACCCTAAGACTCTGGCAGAAAATTTAAAAGATGCCCAACAAGCAGGGTACAGGGTAGACAAGGTAAAGGTCATGGATATGTTCCCCCACACCCCTCACGTTGAGACGGTAGTATTGATGTCAAGGGTTAAGGTAAATACGATGTTTTAGGGATAAAAAACTTTATAAATAAAGGGTTTCCGTGATTTGAGATCTGGCTCCAAGCCGGAAGGATAATCACGGGATTTTTCTTTGTGGGAACTTGTCCAAGATAGGCGGGTTAGATGATCAAGAAGATGATATGGATATTGATGTGGTGAGTTGACACGATTGCTGGCAAAGACGTGGTGAGTTGATAAGATGACTAACGAAATCAGCATAGGTGTCGTTGGTGAAAAGAATTCGAAGTAACTTTCCTAAGAATGATAATAATAAAATAAAGGGTTCCTGACATTGCATCTTTAGTGCCATTGTTTTTACCATGATGCTAATACCAGGAAACCCTTATTTTTTTTCGTGGGGACTTATCAGCTACTATGAAATCAATGATGTGAGGCTGACATGATATATGAAGAGATTAATCCTCTCTCACAGCATCCTCATCGAAAATTCTATCAAGCTCTTCATTTGAGGTAATACCCCTAACCTTGTTTCTGATGGTTGTTTTTTCCATATCAAGTCGATAGAAATGCTCGCGACCATCAACACCTTTTTTTAGCCTAATGAGCTGAATCCTACCAAATTTATCCCAGTGTTTTTCTGCAAACTTTGCTAAACCAACTGCTTTAGGGTAATTGTCTTTACGACTAGGATCATGTGGTTCAAGAATATCGAAAATGTAACCGTCTGTATCAACTCTTACTACTACCAAATCTGGGAACATGGAAGTGGTGACACCGTTAACTTCATATGGAATTTCAAGGGACCACTTTTTACGATCAAGATTACGCAACCAGCAGATAACTCCATTTTTAAGCTCTTCATCAAGCAATCCACTTTCCCAACTATTTAGTGTTGTTTGGAATGTACCATCTTCATTACAGTAGAGGTGTTGTTCAAACTTTACACTATCTTCTGGCAGATAAAAATCGATTGAATCTGGCATTATCCATGGAACAGAAATAGGTTGTACTGAAGCGTTGATTAATCTTTCGTAGCTTGTTTTACGAGCCTCATTTAATTTTGCAATGGAACGTTTGTTGTTTTCATACAATCTAATAAACTCTTTCTCTGCGAAATCATTAATTCTTTCCATTGCATCTGTATCGTTAGTAAGAACTATAATTTCAACTTTTACATCAATATGATCTCTAGTACTATTCCTAATCCAGTATTCTTTGTGTAACCCTTCTCCTAAAATTTTTCCAGACTGTTCAAAATGACGAGAAATATCAAAATCTGACACTGTCATAGTCTGTGAGGACTCATCAAAAGAATAGGCATTGTCACCATAGTCAAATGTCAGCGTTCCAAGCGAAAAGCCAGTGATTGTAGCTACTATGTTTTCAAAAACACCACTTTCTTTGAGATTTGTGATTTCATCAATCATTTTTAATAACACTGCGTTTTTTACAGTCTTCTGAGCTTCTAAATCGATACCATCCATGGTTAGAGCACGAGAAATCTGTATTAATAATTTTAAAGGTGCCTGTTTACGAGCTGAATCTATCCTGTATGTGATAAGATTATCCATCGCATCAAATACATCTGTATAAGTCAAGTTTCTCCCTAATGTTACTAGCTCTTTGTTGGTCCCAGTTTCAGTTGGCATAATAGCTTCACTATCACGTAAAGCATTGACAACACTTTTAACTGTTTCTTCATCAAAGTATGGAAGGAATAAACTGACGCTGTTAAGTTCAGCATCAGAAGATATCCTTCTAGCTAAAGGGGTACGAATAACTCTCCCTAATAATTGAGCAATGTAAGTATAATCCTGTGCACTCCGGAATGACATCATTGTTTCGGCACGTGGACAATCCCATCCAGTAGAGAGATTCATTTTAAAGAATACAACCATTACATTTTCTTCGTCATTTATTCTTGATGCTTCTATTTGTTGTATTTCAATGTCGCGTACTTTAAGTGTGCCGCGGTCATTGAATGTGTGAACAACCTCGCCGGGTTGTAATTTTTGTCCTATCGACTCTTCTAATAAATCAATACAAGTTCCTAAGTCTGTATGAGTTGCTTCACGATCGTTGCCATCCTCAACCTGGATAACAAGAATAGGGTTTACCATTTTCTCGTCTTCGTTCTCACAGTAAGTTTTCCAATGAGCACATTTCTTTCTCCAATTATCTACCGCCCCTTTAAACATTGTCATATCGGCACTTAATTGAATATCAGGATAGTGTATAATAATTCTATCTTTCAAGAGCCCGGATTCACGTACCTGCTCAGGAGGGACGATGACTTTCTGGACGGTTGAGGTTGTACCAGCTATTAAATTATCAAATCTCTGGGGTGTCGCTGTTACACCGATTACTAAAGGCATAATGCAAAGTCCGTCTTCTTTACTTCCTTTAATAAATTTTTGCATTATAGATTGTGCTTTGTTTTCAGCTTGAACAGATGTATAGGTGCCTCTATGAGCCTCATCAATAACTACATAAAACTTTTTAGGACTACGCTTCGCAGTATTAGTAAGTGTTTCCCATATTGAATATTGTCGTATATCTGAAGTTCCTGTAAGCAGTTTATCAGAACCAAGTTTCTGAGTATTTAAAAAGTAAATGCTGCCACCTTCAAAATATTCAGCATTAAAGGTTGAATCTATAGTTACCAGATCCCGAACACGGATTTTGTCCGACTTACTTTCGATCTTCAGTCTAGTTTGTTCATTGAGTTCTGGTGAATCTGAGAGCCAAATAAAAACGGAATCTGGATCTCCAATGCTGTCGGCACTACCATATAATAAATCTTCAAAGAGTGTTGTCATAATAATGGTTTTTCCTGAACCTGTGGGAGCGGAAAAGGATATAATCTGTGGGTCACGTTCACTCCACATTAAGTGTGCTTTATTGATTTTGTCGTGTAGCTCTGTAAGGGCCGTTTCCTGAAAAGGAAATAATATATCTCTCATTTATGAATCCCTCCTGCTTCCTAACACAAAGTTATCGATATAATCACGATAAAGTTGGTGTGTGTTATTTATTTTTACTCCAGCTGTCATTTCACGGAAAGCTTCCTCGGAGTTAGTAACGAAGTACACCACTTGGATGTTATTCTCTTCAGAGAGCTTTTCTGAGAACTCAGCAAATTTTGTTTCATCAACCAGGATAGCAAAACCGTTTTGAGGTAAAATTAGCATATCTGGCACTTCATTATTATTTATTTCAGGTCTTTTTCCAATTGCACCAGACTTAAGCCATAATAACGGCAATATTTCGCTAAACTGTTGTCCTAATGAAACACTATTTTTATCTAGGAAATCTAGTTTGAAGTATTCTGCATTGGCAGGAAAGCCTTCGTTCATTGGACGCTTAATTTGTGATGTTACATTTATGAGGCCGAGTAAGTCTGAAACCTTCGATTTAATGTTCTTGAATACTGCCGCTTCTTTTTCAATAATGTAAAAGTCTACGATGTGGTCTTGGCCTTCCAGAGCATCCAACCATTCATCAACAGCATTTGCATCAAAAAGGATCGATGCTGTATGTTTATCAGAAACAATGAATTTACTATCCGATTTTACCAATGTCTGTGGTAGTTGTGTTTTTCCTTCTTTGCTGCGAAGCAAAGAAACAAGCTGTTTCTTGGTAGTTTTCGTTAAAACTTCAAAATCTTCCGCAAAGCTAAGTTGATAGAATGAACGTTCAACTTCCTTTGTTTCAGTCAGGGTTGTAATGTAATCACCTGTCAAAATCGTACCATCGTCACGCTTGCCAAGGATGCTATATTTTGTTCTCGGCCAAGTTACTGCTCGGCAAATTCCTTGTTTTTCCCAATCAGGATCACCTGGCTGGTAGCCGCTCCTTTGTAAATTGCGTACCTCATCAACTGAAACTTCATTGTTGGTGACTAGTATGCATCGCCTGTGACCGCTGTCTTCAGAATTCAAAAGATTGACAGCGTGGAGAGTCGTACCACTTCCGGCAAAGAAATCAACAATGAGAGCATTTGGGTTATCTTTAATTACCACACCAAGTGCATCATGGACCGCATAAAGTGATTTAGGGAAAGAAAATGTATTAGGTTTATTGAGTATACTTGTAATCATGTCAGTTCCATATGTTCCAGCATTGTGAGAATTTCGGTACCAAACGGTCCGAACGAGTTGATTTGTCACACCAGCATATTCCACCTCAACGGCTCCAGTAACATTGTTGCGTCCAGTTATGATTATCTCTCCACGTTCGATCTGTTCGCGTTGTTTTTTAAACAGATATTTAATAGGCCATGTTTTTCGCTTAGCATCGAATTTTCCAACAGAAACATATCCAAGCTCTATCATCTTATTTAAAGTGTCATTGCTCATTGACCATCGGCCTTCCGATAAATCAGTTCGAACGGGCCATGCGGCTTTATATCCATCTATAGTAGCATCGTAATCAGGATGTTTTCCTAATGGTAAAACATCCCCAGCCTTGACAACCCGGTTATTTTCTTCATCAATTAATATTGGATAGTATAAATTAGGTGAATCTTGCCTATATGAATCGCTGCCTCGTCTAAGCAAAGATGCCCATGTTACCTTTTTTGAAAAAGCATCGTTTTCTCCAAGCATTCTATCGAACCAACTTGAAATATTCGCCAGTGGCATAAAAACATAAATGATATACTCTTCAACTCGAGCAAAATGTCCTTGTGATACGCCCTTATAATTAATTACGTCGGTTACCATTTGAATATGAGCTTCAGGGAAAAGCTCCTCAAGTAAAGTGCGAAGATGATGAACTTCGTGTTCATCGATAGTAACAATCAATATACCTGTATCAGGGTCTAATATTCTTCTAGCAATTTTTAATCTTTTTTGCATCATTGAAAGCCATTTGCTATGGCGCCAGTTATCACTAGAATCTACGTAATCATTATTGTATTTCCAATCCCGTGCACCTGTGTTGTATGGTGGATCAATATAAATACAATCGACCTTTTTAGGATAGAGATATTCCAGTAACTGAAGAGCATGGTAATTATCTGCTTCAATGATTGAATGCCATGAATCATTATCAGGAGCATTTTCTACAGAATCAATTGGCTGAAGAGTAGGAAATATAGGTTCTCCAAACTGAGCAACGGAAACTAACTCCATAAGCGGGGAGTTCAATATATCTCCTGTTGTTTTGTTACGGCAAATTGCAGAATTACCCTCTAATTTTATTACTGTGTATACATCATTAATGTGACCAGTTTTTAACGCAACTGTCGAACCGCGTTTGATAGGAACGTCGTAAAGAGGAGTACATTCTGGGATGTGGTCCTCAAATACAAGTCCAAATTTCTTATTTTTCGAAATACGTGTAAATTCCTGTTCCAAGCGGTTACGCAAGGAAGTGTCCGGAATTTGACGCAATAAATCATCAATTGCAGCCATTTTTTAAAATCCTCCTATATTTAATCGTTCGATTTGTACTTACTCCATGAACGACCAAAAAGTTCATTTCCGTCAGATAAACGTAATATTGCAGTTTCTTCTAAAATTCTATGTGCATTCTCGGTTGTAGAATCAGCTTTATCAAAAGCAATAAAAACTTGGCTTTTGGTAGACTGATAACGTTCCAATATATGTTCCAAGTGAACATCCTCAATACGTTTGAGAATGTTTGAGTCGTGGATGATAGCAGGAACTGGACGTAATTCAAGAATACTCAGATCATAAACAACTAGACTTTTGAAGGCAGTTCCTTCACTTGTGTTGCCAGGAGTCTCAAAAATAATATCTTTTTGAGGAGAGACATATAGAAGGGGAGCAGTTTCTTGCTTTTCAGTTACTACCCTATTAATTAATTCCATCCTAGAATTAATATCGTCTTGAATCTCACCTATTTTTTCGGATTGTTGCAACAGTAGCTTTTCTAATTTTTGTTCTGCTTCTGCTCGAGCATCCTGTAATTCTTTTTGATGAACCAACTCTGATGTCTCTTCTTCAAGTCTATCAATGCTCTTAGATACATTGACGCACTGGGAAAGCACTCTCTCAGACATTTCCTTTGCTATGCCAGACTCTTCAATTTTCCTATTTAGACGATTTATTTCCTTATCGTACTCTCGGATCAGTGGTTGCAGTCGGTTTATTTCCTGATCCATTTCTTCACCTAAAATTTCTCTAATTCTTACATGAAAATGTTCTATCTCTGCAAATGCTTTTATATTAGCATTTGGAAAGAAATTAGCTAAGGAATTAAATTCACTTTCAGTATTGGCCTTGCTATCAGGGATATTGCTCAAAATAGCATTGAGTTCTGATTGCAGGCGATTGCGTTTGCGAATAAAACTATTCAAATCTTTTTGAACTGCGGATATCCTTTCAAATGTTTGTGTATCAAAACCAAACATTGCCAATTGAGCTTCCTCACTGTTTTTCATCAGCTTTTGAAGCCTCTTTTTTAATGATTCAATTGCCTTTTTATTACTTTCGATCTTTTCAATGTCAACTTTCTGACGCTGACGATTTTTTAGTTGTGAAGCTTTAATTCCAAGTTCTTCTTCCATACTTTTGATGGATATAAGAATTTTGTAATGCCCGAAAAGTTTTAGTAGAAAATCTACAGCCTTTTCATCTTGTTCACGAGGCTTCACTAACAATGGATATTTTTCAAGAGTGTTCTCGCGCCCGTAAATACGGAAAAAACGCTCTATAATATCTGAAAACGAAAGAGCTGGAAGGCCAATTTTATATTCCTGAAATAAAAACCTTCGGTAATCTTCAAGGGACAATTTTGCTATAAAATGATGCTCTTTATCACTTTGATAAACATTTTTAGGATCATCAGTACTTCTATAAAAATAGTATGGTTGACCATCAAACTCAAATTTGAAGTAAATTGTATGAGAGCCTATTTCTTTCTTTATATCTCCAGTCAGGGAGCAATAGCTTTCACCGCCGAATACATAATCTATAATCCATAGAAATGTAGATTTTCCAATTGCATTGCTTCCACC
Organism: Anaerosolibacter carboniphilus; assembly: GCF_014205875.1. Classification (GTDB taxonomy): domain Bacteria; phylum Bacillota; class Clostridia; order Peptostreptococcales; family Thermotaleaceae; genus Anaerosolibacter; species Anaerosolibacter carboniphilus. Next base: position 178,990 of record NZ_JACHEN010000003.1, on the reverse strand, counting down.
TGTACTTCCTAGAACTGTATTCAGGCCTGAGTTGAAATAAATAGTATGATGGTCTGGAGCAAACTTATCGCATTTAATCTCTTTCAACATAGCGAAGTAGCCTCCCTTCCTCAATTAATTCAATTTCTCCTAATGCAAATAAGCAATCTAATGCACTTAGAAAATCAGCCATGTCATATTTTCTTGACTTGGTTTTTTCGAATAGCTCTTTAGGTGACATATCCTGCTGTGCCAATTCCTCAAGAATGTCAGGGAAAAGAGCAATAATGCTTTTTGCATAGGGTGTTACTTTATTTGGTAATCTCATCGAACACCTCACACCTTTGTACGAAGTAGGAGATTATGATCTCACAAGCTTCTCTATATTTTCGTCCGGTTTTTTCGAATAATGTCTCAACAAGTAGATTATAAATAGCACTTTGGGATAATTGTGATTCGTTTGCATCTTCGTACATTCGTTTGACGTTTTTTGCAAACTTATCGACGTTTAGCTTGTTTTCTCCTGCCAACCGATCTAGTGCATCGTTAACTCCTTGATACAACCGCCGAACATCAAAAAGTACCCTTTCTTTCAAACGTTTCTCAACGATTTTTTTCTCAACTTTCACAGGCTGTATTTTTAGTTGTGTGCCATCTGTAACATCCATCAAATCGACTTCACGGAGCACCTGTTCAATTTGCTTTTCTATTGTATATCTTGATGTCGCTTCTCTCGCGACTACAAGAGTTTCTAAATCATGCTTTTCAGATATTAGAGCTATTTTTTCTTCCAGAGAGGCATTTTGTATTTCCCGTTCACAGTCAACACAAAGAACAACTTCATCAGTTTCAGAAAGGCGGACGATCTTAGCATAATTAACATCGTTGCCTTCTTTTTTTATGCCTAAAACTCTACTGCATTTTTGACATTTGCCCCCAGTTTCAGTTAAGAGAACTAAAGCGCGAGTGTTAATTGAAATTTCGTTTGCGGTTTCATAAGAGAAATTACTATATGTTGAAATGAAACTTATCTTGTCTTTTTCATCATTAAAGGACTGTATGTACTCATCAGTAACTTCCTTTACGTTATCTTCACAATTCCTGTTTTCAACATTTTGCACAGTGTAAAGAAATATTCCAGCGAGAAAATCTTCCAAGACAAATGCATCACGACTCGATATGGTTTCTTTTGTCATACCGTTAACTTTTTCAATGATTGTGTCAGGTTCAATTGCATTATCTGATGCAATGATGTCTTTCAAGGCAAGAACGATTAAGCTCCTTTTGTTGCTGTCCAACATTTGAAGGATATTCTGCTTAAAGAACTCTGAAACATCCTGAGGGTCGGCTGATAAAGCAGCATCAGTTACAATACGTGAAAGATTTTTCTTGCCCTTTACTAAGTCAGAAGTAGTTCCATCATCGCTACGAACATCATAAGTAGACGCAACAGAAAGCAGCAAGGTACCGCACAACCACTTTTGTGTAATGCTCTTTGTTTTGCAATTTTTTAAAATTGTTGCCAAAGTACCAAAGCATAGCTTTTTCATACATGCGTCTCCTCTCAATAGATTTAATTAGTTGGAAGTATCATCGTCCACGTAATCGACAATGTCGCCAATGTTGACATTAAGAGCTTTACATATTCTTCCTAGCACATCCATACTTACTGGCAAATCTTTGCTCATTTTTGCTAACGTAGTCGACGTTAAATTTGTTTTCGCCATTAAATCTTTTTTCATCATTTTTTTATCAATTAAGAGCTTCCATAATTTGTTATAACTAAAAGCCATTTTAAATCGCCTCCAAGCACAATTGGATGGTAACCAAGACGTGTCTTTACTATTATAGCAATTTACTAAGCGAATTACAATCATATATCTAAAAACGCTTACTAGAACTTTATAAATACTTAGTTTTATCTTGTTTTGAGGATTAGGTAAATATTTGAGGAGTCTCAGCGGAGTGTCAGAGGAGTCTCAGCTGAGGATTCTAGGAACTCCAGCTATTAAAATTTAAATAGATGGTAAGACAAGCTGATTTCTAGGAAAGACATCTGTAAATGGAAAAGTCTGATAGCTTACCAACTATAAAAAATATCATATGCCAGATTTTCAATAAAGGCATATCGAGAAAAAGGAAGGAGGGAAAAGAAATGGCAAAACGTAATACACGCCAAACATCCAAGAGAGTTGCTTCAAAGGCAAGTAAAATTCTCAACGATGGACGTTTCAGCAAAAATTCTAAATCAGTTGCTGGCAGTGCTTTAAGTCAAACGAGACCAAGCAAAAAGAAGTAGTTTCAGTGATAGGCAGAGACAGATTTGAATAATCAGCCTGCCTATCCTCCTCAAAGGTAGTAATCAGTAAAGAGCATTTATTGCTCAACAAAATCAATCTCAAAGTCCTAGTGCGCATACGGACGGCGGGATGCATAAGAGTTCAGAACACAGTGATAAAGACTGTGTTTGGAATGAAGATGCACCCACCGTGATTTCGTGTGCCCTTTTTTAGGACAAGCGGAGTCTGTGGTCATCTTCACCACAGGCTCTTTTTGTATTCCGCCGCCCAATGCCAGGACGGAAAGGAATACTTTATGAAGATTCGAGTTTTATATGAAGACAACATCAAAAATGGTCATAAGAACTACACCACAATTGAAATTCCAGATGGAGATTACAGCGTTATGCTGGACATTGACTATGAGCAACGTCTTGCAGAGGCAAAGCCTGAAAAGAAAGCAGAAGTTAAGCGTTGTGAAACTTTACAGGAAATGTTCGAACTAATGAATTCCAAAGAATACAACCACTGGCGCCGCTATCATAGGCATCTTGGCAATCCGAAGACACCTTATCGTAAAGATGATCAGGCTGAGGATGAAACTGATGTTATGGATACATTTGCAGATAACTCTCAAGAGATAGAGCGTTCTAACCAATACGAGTACGAGGATGTTTGTAAATGGATAAGCAAGGTACTCGGTAAAAAAGAAGATTGGGCGGATATGTTTATCGCCGTTCGTATAGACGGTATGTCAATCCGTGAATATGCCAGCTCCATAGGTGCTGATGAAAACAACATTACTCAGAAGTTAAAACGAGCAACAAAAAAATTGGAACAAGAATATAAAAACCGTCAGATTTGACCTTCTCCCAAGGCTACCAGGTAGGAGGTCAAGACCTCCAAAAAAATTTAAGGAGGTAATTCTGATGAGAGAATTAATACCTAAAGATCAATATGGTGTGTTTGCCGACACCAAAGATACGGCAAGAGTGGATAGTTTGTTTGTAGCAGAGTTCTTCGAGAAGGAACATAAAAATGTTCTGCGTGACATTGCTAAAATCACTGACCCCAAATCTGGGTTAAGCACAGAATTTGCTCAGCTCAATTTTGAGCCAACCTCATACACGGATGGTTGGAACAGAAAACAAAAGGCTTATGCCATGACTCGTGATGGATTCACTATGTTGGTTATGGGATATACAGGGCAGAAAGCAATGAAGTTCAAAGAGTTATACATCAAACGCTTTAATGAAATGGAGCAGTTCATTAAAACCCTTGTTTCGGCTCGTAAGGAGTTCCCTTTGCTGACAGACAACATTAAGTTACTTCATGAAAATCCAAAGCCATACCACTTCAGTAATGAATGCGATATGTTAAATCGCATCGTTATTGGAATGACGGCAAAGCAGTTTAGATTAGCAAATGGAATTGAAAAAGGAAAAAGCATCAGGCCTTACTTATCTGATGAGCAGATTACGATGCTAGACACATTACAAAAAGTAGATGTTGGTTTGTTAGTAGCTGTTCCAGATTATGGGCAGCGTAAGCGTTACTTGGAATGGTACAAAACCAAAATAGAGAAGAATTAAGGAGGGCTCTTACTATGTTTTATGTGAAAGAAAGATTGAATGATTCCATGGAGATATCCATGGAAATAACAGATGAGAATGTTTTTTGCCACTGCCCGATGTGTGATGTTGAAGTAATGGTGGATATTGCAGAAATCCTAGGTGATGGTGAAAGTGATTTATTTGGTACTGCAGTATATTGTAGCGAATGTAGTAAAAAAATTAGAGCCGGAGGTAGCTGTGATGAACATAAATAAATTCAATGCTGAAGGATACTATGACCCTACTCCGCATGAAGCACTAACTAATATAGTAAAAAAGGAAAAGGCAGCGTCAAAACCTGCCTTCCGTCCTTTGGTTTATATATGCGCCCCTTTTCACGGAGCTGTTAAGGAAAATGTATTAAAAGCCACTCAGTTTGCAGAATTTGCTTTCAATCGTGGATGTATCCCGCTGACCCCGCACCTTCTATTCCCTTTCATGGATGACAGTAATGAGAAAGAACGTGATCTTGCTATTTTCATGGACATCATCCTCATGGGCAAGTGCCAGGAAGTCTGGGTACTTGGTGATGTTATCTCAAAAGGCATGAGTATTGAAATAGAAAAGGCAAAGAAACGTAGACAACTGGTCAGATATTTCAATAAGGATTTTGAGGAGGTAGAGGCTTTATGAAGATAGCATACGGCAATAGCCGAATGGATAAAAAGTGGAAAAACAGCGATATTAGCTGGGACGATTTCTGTTCCCGTGTTAAGACCACACAGCGTACTACTGAAACCGTTGAAGAATATCGCAAAATGAGAAAAGGCGGACAGGATTCCATTAAGGATGTGGGCGGCTTTGTTGGTGGTCACTTAAAAGATGGCAGACGTAAAAAAGGAAATGTGCTGTCACGATCTATGTTAACTCTCGATATGGATTATGGAACAAGTGGTATTTGGGAAGAAATCTGTACCTTCTTCCCTTACCAGTGCTGCATCTATTCTACCCATAAGCATACTCCAGAAAATCCAAGGCTTAGACTAATTATTCCTCTTTCCCGTGATGTGGGAGAAGAAGAATATGCTGCGGTCAGCCGTATGGTAGCAAAGGAAATTGGCATTGACCTTTTTGATGACACGACCTATGAGCCGGAAAGATTGATGTATTGGCCATCTACTTCAAGAAACGGTGTATTTGTATATGAAGAAAAAGATGGCTCCCTCCTTGATCCCGATGAGTTTCTAAATAAATACGATGATTGGCGAGATACAAGTACCTGGCCGGTATCTTCTAGGCAATCTGAAGTGATAGAACGTTCATTAACAGAACAGGCTGATCCGCTTTCTAAGGAAGGTGTGATTGGCACATTTTGCCGTACTTATTCAGTAAGTGATGCAATTGATAAATTTTTGGAAAATGTCTATGAACCTTCAGCAATGGTCGGCCGGTATGACTATATGCCAGCCGATTCAAGCGCTGGAGTCATACTCTATGATGATAAGTTCGCATACTCCCATCATGCAACAGATCCTGCAAGCGGGAGATTGCTGAATGCCTTTGACCTTGTTCGTATTCATAAGTTTGGCAATTTAGATGATAGAGCATCAGAGAATACACCACCAAGTAAATGGCCATCTTTTATCAATATGTGTGAATTTGCCATTAAAGATGATGAAGTGAAGGCGCAATTTGCTAAAGAGCGTATGGAGCAAGCAACGGTTGATTTTACAGATGATACATGGCAAACAGCCCTTGAACTTGACAAACAGGGCAAGATTAAGGATACCCTCGATAATATTGTCCTTATCATCCGTAACGACACAGAACTAGAATCCATTGCTTTTAATAAGCACCGTGATGGAATCGATGCAAGGAATGGTCTGCCTTGGGATCAAATGAAAGGCGGTTGGAATGACTCGGATAATGCCGCCCTTAAGGTGTACCTTTCCAATAGATACGGAATTTACGCTCCAACTAAAACAAAAGATGCGACTATAGCTGTGGCAGCAGAGAGAGCTTATCACCCTATAAAGGAATACCTTGATAATCTATCGGATTGGGATGGAATCGATAGAGTTGAAACCTTGCTTATTGATTACTTTAATGCAGCAGATAACTCATATACCAGAGCCGTTACAAGAAAGATGATGGTGGCGGCGGTAGCACGTATTTATCATCCTGGTACAAAGTTTGATAGCGTACTAATTCTTAATGGTCCACAGGGGATTGGTAAATCAACCTTCTTTGCAAAACTTGCAGGCGATTGGTTTTCCGATAGCTTGACGCTCACAGATATGAAAGATAAATCAGGACCTGAGAAACTCCAAGGATACTGGATCTTAGAACTTGGAGAACTAGCTGGAATGCGAAAAACTGATGTGGAGGTCGTCAAATCTTTTATATCAAGGTCTGATGATAAGTACCGTGCCAGTTATGGAGTCAATGTTGAAAGCCATCCTCGTCAGTGCATCATTGTAGGTTCAACCAATGCAGAGAGTGGATTTCTTAGAGACATCACCGGTAACCGTAGGTTCTGGCCGGTGCGTATTAATGGTGAAAGTAGAAAGAAGGCATGGCAAATGTCGGTTTATGATGTGGAACAGATATGGGCTGAAACGCTAGTGCTTTATGGGAGGGGTGAAAAACTCTATCTCGAAGGCAGTGATGTCCAACTGGCTACCAATGAACAGGCTGATGCGATGGAAAGTGATGAGCGCGAGGGTCTTGTTCGCACTTATCTTGATACTCTTTTGCCGGATGACTGGAGCACCATGTCTTTATATGAGCGTAGAAATTACCTTAACGGTAGTGAATTTGGTGGGGAGTCCCGTGTTGGTACGGTAGAACGTACCCTTGTTTGCAATATGGAAATTTGGTGCGAGTGCTTTGGTAAAGATGCCGCCACTATGAAACCTGCGGATTCTTATGCCATTGCAGGCATTATGAAGAAAATCAGTGACTGGAACAAGTATCAAGGGAACAAGAACGGAACAACCAATTTTCCAATCTACGGCAAGCAACGTTGTTACGAGCGAATTGAGTAACGCTAGTTCCTTGTTCAATGGTTGTTTCCTATGGTTGTTCTCTTAAAAACCTAGGTAATACCGATACTTTAGCGTTATGGGAATGACAGGAACAAGATTTTTACTACTTAGTAATAAATAAAAAAATAGTAGTAGTAACGCATCGTGGACGTGTATATGCGCGCGTATAGGAAAAAACGGTTAAAGTTGTACCTGTTGTTCCTTATAAAAATTATGGAGGATATTATGCAAGAAAAATATATAGAGAAAAAACTTGTAGCAGCAGTTAAAGACATGGGAGGTATTGCACTAAAGTTTGTAAGTCCAGGAGTTGATGGTGTGCCAGATCGCATTGTACTACTTCCTATGGGGAGAATGGCATTTGTTGAGTGTAAAGCAACGGGAAAAAAGATGCGCCCTATACAAGAAAAAAGAAAGAAACAACTGGAGGCATTAGGTTTTTCGGTGTATTGCTTGGACAGTGTAGACCAGATTGGAGGGATACTCAGTGAAATACAATCCACATGAATACCAAAGCTATGCAACAGATTTTATTTTATCCCATCCCATATCTGCAGTTTTTCTTGAAATGGGTCTTGGTAAAAGTGTGATTACCTTATCGGCAATATTTGACCTTTGCTTGGATAGTTTTCTCGTTTGCAAGGTGTTAGTCATTGCTCCTTTAAGAGTAGCAAGGGATACATGGCCTGCAGAAATCAATAAGTGGGATCATTTAAAAGGGCTCTCTTACTCGGTGGCAGTGGGAACTGAAAAAGAAAGAATCGATGCTCTCAAGAAACAATCCACGCTATACATTATCAACCGTGAGAACGTGGATTGGCTGGTTCATAAAAGTGGTATTCCTTTTCACTTTGATATGGTGGTCATTGATGAGCTGTCATCCTTTAAGTCCTATGGTGCAAAGCGGTTTAAAAGTCTACTTAAAGTAAGACCCTCTGTAAAAAGAATAGTCGGTCTTACCGGTACTCCCTCCAGTAATGGATTGATGGATTTATGGGCAGAGTTTCGAATTCTTGATTTAGGTCAAAGGCTGGGACGCTACATTAGCCATTACCGAAACACCTATTTTAAGCCAGATAAGAGAAACGCACAGATTATATTTTCATATAAACCACTGCCCGGTGCTGAAGAGGAAATCTACAAACAAATATCAGACATCACCATTTCTATGAAATCTACCGATTATCTCAAGATGCCTGAATATGTCAGTAATGAAGTGTTTGTCACTTTAAGTGAAAAAGAATGGAAAGTCTATTCAGATTTTAAGGAAGACATGGTGGCTAACTTAGGTGATGAAGAAATTGATGCTGTTAATGCGGCAGTCCTTTCTGGAAAACTGCTACAGATGGCAAATGGTGCAGTATACGATAGCGAAAATAAAGCTCATGTGATTCATGACAAAAAGCTAGATGCCTTGGAAGATTTAATCGAAGGAGCAAATGGGAAACCAGTCCTTGTTGCTTATTGGTATAAGCATGATTTAGAACGGATTAAAGAGCGATTTCCAGTCAGACAGATTCAGTCATCAAAGGATATTGAGGCTTGGAATGATGGAAAGATCCCCATTGCTGTTATTCATCCGGTCAGTGCCGGTCATGGTCTTAATCTTCAAAGCGGCGGTTCAACGCTTATCTGGTTTGGTCTGACCTGGTCACTAGAGCTGTATCAACAAACTAATGCAAGACTTTATAGGCAGGGTCAAAAGGATACAGTTATTGTTCACCACATCATCACCAAAAACACCATCGATGAAGACGTACTGCTTGCACTCACAAAAAAAGAGAAAACTCAAGATGCCTTGATTGATGCGGTAAAGGCAAATTTAGAGGTGATGCGATGACAGAACCTTATCAAAACTTAGCCAATGCCATCATTTTAATGGCTGTTAAGGATTATCGGACAGCCTTAAAGAAACTAAAAAAGCGTCCAAAGTATGGACCTGCACAAGATTTGAAAAACGAGGTGGAGAGGTTCTTCCGCTCTGATTGGTATAGAGAACTTACCTCTGTTGATGGAGAAATCCTAATCAAAAAGCTACAAGCGGAGGTGAGCGAGAAATGAAAGCAAAAGAATATTTACACCAAGCCTACAGGCTAGACAAACGAATCCAATCAAACATTGAGGAAATGGAAAGGCTGAGGGAATTATCGACCAGTGTTTCCTCCCCCAGCTGGGGCGAGAGAATACAAACACAACGGCATACCGATGCTTTGTTTGTCAGATACCTTGAGCGAATTGAAGAACTACAAATCAAGATTAATGATGAGGTAGATCATCTTGTAGCACTTAAAGCAGAGATTCGAGATGTGATTAATAAAGTAACGGATATCGATGAACGCATGGTGTTACGTTACCGCTACGTTCATAACTTTACCTGGGAGCAAATCGGTGATGAGCTGAATGCTGATAAGAGTACCATTCGCAGATGGCATGGCAATGCCTTAAATCACGTTGTCGTACCTGAAAATCCAATTGTTATTCAAATGTTGAACAGCAATGAGCACTTTTGAGCAGAGATAAGCACCTCATCTTTATGTTACATTATAATCAGCAAGATAGAATACTTACTAAGCCTTGTGGGTCATACCCTGCAGGGCTTTTTCTATGCCCAGAAAGCGAGGTGATATGATGCCAAGAAAACCAAAACGACCATGCAGTACACCAGGCTGTCCCAACTTAACCGATGGCCAGTACTGTGAAGACCATCGAGTAGAAGAGCGTAGGCGCTATGACAAGTACCAACGGTCAAGTGATGTTAATAAGAAATACGGCAGAGCCTGGAAAAGAATCCGTGACAGATATGCACGAGAACATCCCCTGTGTGAGATGTGTAAAGAGGATGGAAGACTAACTCCCACTGATGAAGTGCATCACATCCTCCCTGTCTCTCAAGGTGGTACACACGATAGAAGTAATTTGATGTCCTTATGTAAATCCTGTCACAACAAGATTCATTTAGAACTCGGTGATCGACAGATTCGTAGCTGAGCCAAGGGGGAGGTCAAATCTCTAGACCTCTTATGGCGGACAACGGCCTGGGGTCTTGCGTGTAAAAATCAGAAATCAAAGGGGGTATTAAAGACTTTTAGAAAAGTGAGGTGGAAAAATGGCAAAGGACGGTACAGCAAGAGGTGGCCAGCGTGTTGGCGCAGGAAGAAAGTCAAAAGCTCTAACAGATAAAATTACTGACGGCAGATTAAACGGGGCTCAAGTACTACCGGAGCCAGCAGAAATGGAAGGCACGGATGTTCCTCCAGTAAAAGATTATCTAAAGGCGACTCAGAAAAACGGTAAAGACCTCTGTGCAGAAGATATTTATATAGAAACATATAAATGGTTAAAGGATCGTAGCTGCGAAATGTTAGTAAACAACCAGCTGATCGAGCAATATGCCATGAGTGTTTCTCGTTGGATTCAGTGCGAGGAGTGTATTTCAGAATATGGATTTCTTGCAAAACATCCTACTACATCAGCAGCCATAGCATCACCGTATGTTGCTATGAGCCGTGAATACATGAAACAAGTAAATCAGTGTTGGTATCAGATTTACCAGATTGTAAAAGAAAACTGCTCTGTAGAGTTTGGTGGCAGAAGTCCACAAGATGATTTAATGGAGCGGTTATTATCTGCTAGGAAAGGAAAATGATAATGAAAAAATATAGAACTTGTGAAAGTGTGTGTAAAGGGCATCCCGATAAATTGTGTGACCTAATCTCTGACAGCATCTTAGATGCGTGTTTGAGAAAAGATAAATCCTCTCGTGTGGCCTGCGAGGTGATGGCAACCAAAGGACGTATCATTGTTGCCGGTGAGATTACCTGTTCAAAGAAAATTGATATCAAACGAGTAGTTCGTAATGTTCTAACTGATGTCGGCTACAATCCAAGAAAGTTTCTCGTGTTTGTCCATGTACATCAGCAAAGCAAAGATATCGCAGGTGGTGTTGATAGAGCCTTGGAATCCCGTGAAGGCGATACTTCCTGGTATTCCATGCTAGGTGCAGGAGATCAAGGCACAGTTTATGGCTATGCCACCAATGAAACAAGTGAGAAGTTGCCGTTACCTCTTGTTCTATCTCATGCTATCTGTGAAAAGCTGGATAAAGTTATGAAGAATGGTGTTATTAAAAACATCGGTCCAGATGGTAAGGCACAAGTTACAGTAGAGTATAAAGATGATAAGCCAAAGCGAATCAAGACCATTGTTGTTTCCCTTCAGCACGGTGCTGATAAAGACTTAAATGATTTAAAAAATGAAATCATCTCTCAGGTGCTTTGGCCTGTCTTTGAAAAATATCCATTTGATGATGAAACGGAGATACTCATTAATCCAAGCGGGCGCTTTGTGGAAGGTGGACCTGCCGCTGATACAGGATTGACAGGAAGAAAAATAATGGTAGACACATACGGCGGCATTGCATCCCACGGGGGCGGTGCTTTTTCCGGTAAAGACCCGACAAAAGTGGATCGCAGTGGTGCCTATATGGCAAGAGCCATCGCAAAGAACATTATTTGGTGTGGGTATGCAGAACGATGCCAGGTTGCCATTTCTTATGCGATTGGAAAAGCAGATCCAGTTGCTGTGGAGATTGATACATTTGGAACAGGCAAAGTTGCTGAAAGTATCCTTTGTAGTGCGGTTCAAGAAGTATTTAATCTTAGACCTGCAGCAATTATCGAAAAGTTAAGGCTGACCGATGTCATTTATGCGGATACTGCTACCTACGGTCATTTCAGATATGGATTGCATTCTTGGGAGTTTTTAGATTGCTATAAAGAACTAAGGGAGGCGGTAAAAAGGTATGTTGATTGAAAAAAAGAATACAAAAGACCTGCTTCCTGCTAAATACAATCCTCGTAAAGATTTAAAGCCAGGTGATGCAGAGTATGAAAAGCTGAAACGCTCGATTGAGCAGTTTGGATATGTGGAGCCGGTTATCTGGAATAAGGTGACAGGCAATGTTGTAGGTGGCCATCAAAGACTTAAGGTACTCATTGATATGGGTATATCAGAAGTCGAATGCGTCATCATTGAGATGGATGAGGAAAAGGAAAAAGCCCTCAATATCGCTCTAAATAAAATTAGCGGTGATTGGGATAAGGATAAGCTTGCCCTTTTGATTGCTGATTTACAAGGTGCAGATTTTGATGTTTCGCTTACTGGATTTGATCCTAAAGAACTGGATGACTTATTTAAAGATACCATCAAAGATGGAATTCACGATGATGACTTTGATGTGGATGAAGAATTAAAAAAGCCTGCAATCAGCAAATTTGGTGACGTATGGACGCTAGGTAGGCACAGGCTAGTATGTGGTGACTCCACGGTGAAAGAAACCTATGATGTGCTGATGAATAAAAACAAGGCTAATTTGTGTGTGACAGACCCTCCCTACAACGTAAATTATGAAGGCTCTGCAGGGAAAATCAAAAACGATCATATGACAAATGATGCCTTTTATCAATTCCTCTTAGATGCTTTCATCAATATTGAAGAAGCATTAGCAGACGATGCCTCCATCTATGTATTTCATGCCGACACCGAAGGGTTTAATTTTAGAAAAGCCTTCTCGGATGCCGGTTTTTATTTATCCGGTTGCTGTATATGGAAAAAGGACTCCCTTGTACTTGGACGTTCACCATATCAATGGCAACACGAACCAGTGCTTTATGGTTGGAAGAAGAAAGGAAGACATCAGTGGTATACGGGAAGAAAAGAAACTACCATATGGGAGTTTGATAAACCAAAGAGAAATGGTGATCATCCTACGATGAAACCAATTCCTCTTCTTGCCTATCCTATTTTGAATTCCTCTATGAGTAACACAATTGTACTCGATCCCTTTGGTGGAAGTGGAAGTACATTAATTGCTTGTGAGCAGTCAGAGCGTATTTGCTACACAGTGGAACTAGATGAGAAATTCTGTGATGTTATTGTAAAACGCTATATTGGGCAAGTCGGGACATCAAAAGAAGTAAGTGTTCAAAGGGATGGACTCAGTTATAGATACGATGAATTGGAGGTAGCCAATGAATAAACTGACCCTAGGCAGTCTTTTTGACGGCTCGGGCGGTTTTCCTTTAGGCGGTTTAATTTCCGGTATTACCCCAGTATGGGCATCGGAGATTGAACCGTTTCCTATTAGGGTGACAACCAAAAGGCTGCCTTTTATCAAACATTATGGAGATATTTCTTGCATGGATGGCAGCAAGATAGAGCCAGTAGATATTATTACCTTTGGCTCCCCTTGCCAAGATTTATCCATAGCAGGTAAGCGTGATGGCTTGGATGGGAGACGTTCAAGTCTTTTTTATGAAGCCATCCGAATCGTAAAAGAAATGAGGTGTGCAACAGATGGCAAAAAGCCAAGATATATCGTCTGGGAAAACGTGCTTGGAGCGTTCTCATCAAACAAAGGAGAAGATTTCAGATGCGTCCTTGAAGGCATCTGCCACATCGAAGATGAAACCATATCAATTCCTAAAACTGATAAATGGAAACAAGCAGGAAGTATCGTGGGAGATCATTTCTCCCTTGCCTGGCGAGTGCTGGATGCTCAATACTGGGGAGTTCCCCAACGAAGAAAACGAATCTTCCTTGTCGCAGATTTTGCGGGTGGGGGTGCCGGAGAAATACTATTTAAGTCAGAAGGCTTGTCTGGGTATTCTAAGGAGAGCATCCGCTCGTGGCAAGGTACTGCCAGCTATATTGCAGACAGCACTGGAGAGGCAGGCACAATCTGCTTAAATGACCAGGGCGGTAATCGTATGGATGTGACAAAGGATATCACTTGTACCCTACGTGCTAAGTCAAATCATCCACCTTTTGTTATGGACTCGGCTGTTTTTGATAATCACGGAAAGGATACTCGTTTTAGTGGGCCGATTGATGTTGCACCAACTATTTCTGCTACTTATGGAACAGGCGGCAACAATCAGCCATTTGTTGTGGAAAATCCTAAGACCTACGATGTGCGATTTACCTCAGAAGGAACAATCAATGCACGTTCAAATGTCTATGAAAGTGATACGGCAAGAACCATTGATACGTCAGGCAATGCTCCGGATAGCAATCAAGGTGGTATTGCTGTGGTAGAAAGTTATGCCTTGCAAGGCTCTATGATAGGCAGAGATGACAAGAATGGCCCACGAGGAGATGGTGTTAACGAGGAAGTCAGCTTTACTTTAAATACTGTAGATAAGCACGCTGTCGTTTATGCGATTGATAGGGAGTCTTTCAACTGTGGTCAAAATTATGCTAGAAATCTTGGGATTACAGAAGATGGGATAAGTTCAACACTGAATGCACAGGGTCCCAGTGCAGTGGCAACTCCTACCTACTCATCAAGTAAGGCATCATTTTTTACAAATGCCGAGAAAGAACTTGCTAATACTTTAGTTGCCACAGATTATAAAGATCCACCGCTTATTAATGGTAATGACGGTATAGAATACACAGTCAGAAGGCTGACACCAACAGAGTGTGCAAGGCTGCAGGGTTTCCCCGATTGGTGGTGTAGTGATTTAGGGATAGAAAACCCAACGATGGATGACCTTCGCACCTGGTATGACATATTTGAAACACACCGTAAAGTGACCGGCAGTTATTCAAAAGCCAAGACACTAAAGCAAATATCTAAGTGGCTAAAGAATCCGCATTCTGATTCTGCTGAATATAAGATGTGGGGCAACGGAGTAGCCCTTCCAAATGTATGTTTTGTGCTGTCTGGCATTGTTTGGTATACACAATTAGAAGGAAATACTTAATCCATGTTTCTATTCTAAATTAGCGATAAAAAGCTTGATAAATAAGTGTTTTAGAGTGATATATGTACATACCAAAACAAAGGAGGTTTTGTACATGATCATTAATTATAACGTAACAGGGTCAGAGCGAAAGAGGTTAGTCACAGCACTTAGCGACATCACAGGTGTTAAAGCAAAGTACCTTGGAATGCCCAGCATGGCTTACGAGGTGGATGCCTTTATCATCGACAAAAATGGGAGTCTTGAATTTAGTGATAAGGCAGACAGCGAAGAAATCGAAAACGTAGCCCAGTGTTTGGCAAGGGAGGGTTTTATCGCAGAGGAGCAAATTAACGTCACTGAGGGCAAACAAACCGCAGACAGTGAGGCTTTAAGCCTTTATGTATCAATGCCAAGGAGTAGCTTTACAGAAAAGGCACTTGAAAACCTAAAAGCGATTATTGAGGCAAAAGGCGATCTTATCCGTCATGCACTTGAGGCAGAAGACTTACCTGTTGAAATTTCTGAAGATGAAGTTTCATTCCCATGGTTTAAAGAAATACCAACACCAGAAGAGGTTAAGGCTTACAACCATTTTATTTCTGCGCTTTGCGAGATGGCAAGAAACCAGAAACGCATTACTGCAAAAGAAAAGGAAATCCCAAATGAAAAATACGCATTTAGATGCTTTTTGCTCCGCCTTGAATTTATTGGAAAAGAGTATAAAGAAGAACGAAAAATATTGCTCAGAAATCTAACCGGTTCTGCGGCATTCAAAGGAGGAGTAAAAAATGAGGATAATCAGTAAAGAACAACTGCTAAACCTTCGTGAGAAGTACCCTGCTGGATGTCGAGTAGAACTATTAAAGATGGATGATATTCAAGCTCCAAAGATTGGTACAAAAGGAACAGTTGTAGGAGTAGACGATATTGGTTCTATTATGGTGCGTTGGGATTCAGGCTCCAGCCTCTCAGTCGCTTTTGGCGAAGACCTGTGCAGGAGGATTCACGATGACAGATAAGATAAAACAACAGATTCATGCTATTCGTGAAACAGGTGAAACCAATATGTTTGATGTACGAAAAGTACAGGAAATCGCTCTAAGGGAAGGATATGACGAGTTGCTTCTTTACCTTGCAGATAACATTGGGGCTTATTCCAGGTTCATTCTGACCGGTAAGGAGGAATAAAGCCATGTGGAAAGAAGGTAGCATCAAAGTTCATGACAGTATCATCCATTATTGGGTAAAGTGCTATGAGAAAGGCTCGGAATTTGGAATTGACGAAGGACGCATCTCTAAGCTGATGCTTAAACGTAACGGAAAGATTATTGCAAATTATGACCGGGGCTGGGACATTGAACCTGTGGATGAGGATGCAGAAATTGCGCTTGCAATCCTATTGCTAGAACACAACTAAATAGTAAAAGAGGACAGTGCCAAAGTTGGCTCTGTTTCTCGTATGGATAGAATGATAAGGCTTGCTTGATGCAGGTCTATTTTTATGCTTGTTGGGAGGTGACCGCATATTAGAAAGTTGAAGAAATATAAACCGACAGCTTTTATGGCAAAGGACTCTTATTACGATAAAGATGCTGCAGACTATGCGGTCAACTTTATTGAGTGCTTAAGCCATACCAAAGGTAAATGGTCAGGAAAGCCTTTTGAACTCATAGATTGGCAAGAGCAAATTATCAGAGATATTTTTGGAACACTTAAACCAAATGGATATAGACAGTTTAATACAGCTTATATTGAGATACCAAAGAAAATGGGTAAATCAGAACTTGCGGCTGCTGTTGCCCTACTTCTTTGTTGTGGTGATGGTGAAGAAAGAGCGGAGGTTTATGGTTGTGCTGCAGATCGTCAGCAAGCATCGATAGTATTTGAAGTTGCAGCTGATATGGTGCGTATGAGCCCAGCACTTAGTAAACGAGTTAAGATCCTGTCGGCAACAAAGCGTATTGTTTTTCAGCCGACAAATAGTTTTTATCAAGTGCTTTCAGCTGAAGCCTATTCAAAGCATGGTTTTAATATACACGGTGTTGTTTTTGATGAACTTCATACCCAGCCCAATAGAAAACTCTTTGATGTTATGACCAAGGGTTCTGGTGATGCAAGAACCCAACCGCTGTATTTTCTTATTACCACTGCAGGGTCAGACACCAAATCTATCTGCTATGAGACACATCAAAAAGCGAAAGACCTCTTGGAAGGGCGAAAGGTTGACCCTACATTTTATCCAGTTATTTATGGAGCAGACGAATCTGATGATTGGACTGATCCAAAAGTATGGAAAAAAGCAAATCCAAGCCTAGGGATTACAGTGGGAATCGACAAGGTAAAAGCCGCTTGTGAATCTGCAAAGCAAAATCCTGCAGAAGAGAATACATTTAGGCAGTTAAGACTTAATCAATGGGTCAAACAAGCAGTTAGATGGATGCCAATGGATAAGTGGGATAAATGTGCTTTTGCCGTAAATGAAGAAGACTTATTTGGAAGAGTTTGCTATGGCGGTCTAGACCTTTCAAGTTCCATAGATATAACAGCCTTTGTACTCGTGTTTCCACCGGAAGATGAAGATGACAAATATGTTGTTCTTCCCTATTTTTGGTTACCGGAAGAAACCCTTAATCTCAGAGTAAATCGTGACCATGTTCCCTATGATGTATGGGAAAAGCAAGAACATCTTAAGACTACAGAAGGCAATGTGGTGCATTATGGTTTCATTGAGAAGTTTATTGAAAGTCTTGGTGAAAAGTACAACATTCGAGAAATTGCCTTTGACCGCTGGGGTGCAGTCCAGATGGTACAAAACCTTGAAGGCATGGGATTTACCGTTGTTCCATTTGGACAGGGATTTAAAGATATGAGTCCACCAACCAAGGAACTTATGAAACTAACCTTGGAGGAAAAGGTCGCACATGGTGGACATCCTGTTCTTAGATGGATGATGGATAATATTTTTATTCGTACTGATCCGGCGGGCAACATTAAACCGGATAAAGAGAAGTCAACAGAAAAAATAGATGGTGCTGTAGCCACTATTATGGCTCTAGATAGAGCAATTCGCTGTGGCAATGATACGAGTGCTTCGGTTTATGACGGTCGGGGATTACTCGTGTTTTAGGAGAGGAAAGTGATGCAGATGGGGCTATTTACAAATATTTTTAAAGCACGTGACAAACCACAAAATCGAACTGCAGGGAGCAACTATAGTTTCCTTTTTGGCGGCTCGACAAGCGGCAAGCCTGTTAATGAGCATACAGCCATGCAAATGACTGCAGTGTATTCCTGCGTGAGGATATTAGCAGAGGCTGTGGCAGGGCTTCCCCTTCATCTATATAAATACACCGATAGCGGTGGTAAGGAGAAAGCACTTTCTCATCCGCTATATTTTTTATTACATGATGAGCCAAATCCAGAGATGAGTTCTTTCGTTTTCCGCGAGACGATGATGACTCATCTTTTATTATGGGGCAATGCCTATGCTCAGATTATTCGAAACGGCAAAGGTGAAGTCATAGCACTGTATCCATTAATGCCAAATCGAATGTCTGTGGATCGAGATTCCAGTGGCAATCTCTATTATTCCTACACCAGATATTCCGATGATGCACCAACGATGAATGGTGTGGCGGTTACATTAAGACCAAGCGATGTACTTCATATTCCAGGTTTAGGCTTTGATGGTCTTGTGGGTTACTCGCCGATTGCTATGGCTAAGAATGCTATAGGTATGGCAATAGCATGTGAGGAATATGGAGCTAAGTTCTTTGCTAATGGGGCAGCACCAGGAGGGGTACTTGAACATCCTGGCACCATTAAAGACCCTCAGAAAGTAAGGGAAAGTTGGAATGCAGCCTATCAAGGGAGTAGCAACTCTCATCGCGTGGCAGTACTTGAAGAAGGCATGAAGTACCAGCCAATTGGTATCTCGCCGGAGCAAGCTCAGTTTTTAGAAACAAGGAAATTTCAAATCAATGAAATCGCTCGAATTTTCCGTGTACCTCCACATATGGTTGGAGACCTGGAAAAGTCGAGCTTTTCTAATATTGAACAACAATCACTGGAGTTTGTGAAATACACCTTGGACCCTTGGGTAATTCGGTGGGAGCAGGCCATTAGCAGAGCGCTTTTAAGATCAGATGAAAAGAAGCAGTATTTTTCCAAGTTTAACGTAGATGGTTTACTTCGTGGAGATTATGTTTCTCGAATGAGCGGCTATGCAACCGCCAGACAAAACGGATGGATGAGCGCCAATGATATTAGGGAGCTTGAGAACCTAGACCGAATTCCACCTGAGCTTGGAGGAGATTTATACCTAATTAACGGCAATATGACCAAACTTGCGGATGCGGGCATATTTGCAAATAAAGAAGGATTGGAGGAAACAGCCAAATGAAAAAGTTTTGGAACTGGGTGCGTGATTCAGATACACAAACACGAACCCTCTACCTTAACGGTGCAATTGCAGAGGAGAGTTGGTTTGAAGATGATGTTACTCCTGCAGCTTTTAAAGCAGAGCTTATGAGTGGCGAAGGAGACATTGTTGTTTGGATCAACTCTCCCGGTGGCGATTGTATCGCAGCATCACAGATTTATAACATGCTGATGGATTACAAGGGCAATGTCACTGTAAAAATTGACGGTATTGCAGCATCAGCCGCATCGGTCATTGCAATGGCAGGAACAGAAGTCTTGATGTCACCAACCTCACTCATGATGATCCATAACCCATTCACCATAGCCATTGGTGATAGTGAGGAGATGCAAAAGGCAATGCAAATGTTAGATGAAGTAAAGGAAAGTATCATCAATGCTTATGAACTGAAAACCGGTTTATCACGAACAAGGCTATCCCATCTGATGGATGCAGAAACATGGCTTAATGCCAATAAAGCGATTGAGCTTGGTTTTGCTGATGACATCATGTTTAGAACTGGAGAAAGTACTGTGCAAGATAGTTTTGTGTTTAGCCGAAGAGCAGTGACCAATTCATTAATGGATAAGCTTAAGAAACCAGTTGTCAAACAATCAACCGAGCCGCTTTATGAGCGGCTTAATTTATTAAAATATTAGGAGGAAATCAAAATGAGTAAAATTCTTGAACTGCGTGAAAAACGTGCAAAAGCATGGGAAGCGGCAAAGGCATTTCTTGATTCAAAACGTGGCAGTGACGGGCTTGTTTCTGCGGAGGATGCGGTAACCTACGACAGAATGGAAGAGGACATTGTTAATCTTGGAAAGGAAATCACAAGACTGGAACGCCAAGAGGCACTTGAAGCAGAACTTAACAAACCTGTGAATATGCCTCTTACTGGAAAACCAAATATTCCAGGGATGGAAACAAAGACTGGAAGAGCAAGTGATGATTATAAGAAGGCATTCTGGAATGTCATGCGAAGCAAAAATCCTAGACATGATGTACTCAATTCCCTCTCTGTAGGAACTGATTCTGAGGGTGGATATCTTGTTCCAGATGAATTTGAACGTACCCTAATTCAAACCCTTGAGGAAGAAAATGTGTTCCGTAAGCTGGCAAAAATTATTCAGACCTCAAGCGGTGACAGAAAAATTCCTGTTGTAGTGACCAAAGGAACTGCGGCTTGGCTTGATGAAGGCGAGGAATTTGATGAGAGTGATTCTGTATTTGGTCAGACTTCCATTGGTGCATATAAGTTGGGTACGATGATCAAAGTCTCGGATGAACTCTTAAATGATAGTGTATTTAATCTTGAAAGCTATATTTCCACTGAGTTTGCAAGAAGAATTGGAGCAAAGGAAGAGGAAGCATTTCTTGTTGGAGATGCTGATGGAAAACCTACAGGCATTTTCAATGCTACGGGTGGAGCACAGCTTGGGATTACTGCAGGTTCGGCTACAGCTATTACAGCAGATGAGATTATCGATCTTGTATACTCATTAAAAGCACCATACAGAAAAAATGCAGTGTTCTTAATGAATGATGCAACGGTGAAAGCAATCCGTAAACTAAAAGACGGACAGGGCCAATATCTATGGCAGCCTTCGCTGACTGCGGGTACTCCAGATACATTGCTAAACCGTCCAGTATATACTTCAGCCTATGCGCCAATTATTGAGGCTGGGGCAAAGACCATCGCATTTGGTGACTTTGGTTACTACTGGATTGCGGACAGACAAGGACGTTCTTTCAAGCGTTTAAATGAGCTATTTGCAACCACTGGTCAAGTTGGTTTCCTTGCAAGTCAACGTGTAGACGGTAAACTGATCCTTCCTGAAGCTGTTAAAATCCTACAGCAAAAGGCTTAATGGGAGGTGCAAATGATGAGTTATAACACGAAGAATTATACAGAGCAAGGTGGAGAAAAGACCGTAATCGGTGGTGAACTTGTCATAGAAGAGGGGGCCAAAGTAACCGGCCTCCCTGTTCTTGAGAATCAACCAGCAAGCACTGCGGCTACTGTAGAGGACTTGGTAACGGACTTTAATGCCCTTCTTACCAAGTTAAAAGCCACTGGGATAATGGTAGAGGATACTCCGTAGATAAAGGAAGGTGACGGTGATGACACTGTTTGAAAAGGTAAAGGCAAATCTAATTCTTGAGCATGATCGTGATGATGAACTTCTTCAGACATACATCACCACTGCAACCTCCTATGCCGAGAGTTACCAGCATCTGCCGGAAGGTCATTATAGCGAAAATGCAATGCCGCCAACTACGGAGCAAGCCATCATCATGCTGTCATCCCACTTCTATGAAAGTCGGGATGGCAGTACGGGTGGCTTTTTTGCTGACAATGTGCAGGCGGGCCAGCAGGTTTGGAATACGGTAAATTTACTGCTCAGGCTTGATCGGGATTGGAAGGTGTAGCGTATGAGCTTTGGAAAAATGAATACCTTTATAGATATTATTTCTGTTGAAACAGCAAAAGACAGTGAGGGTTTTAGTAAACCCACTGACACCATTGTTGCGTCTGTTCGTGCTTATAAGGAAGATCGTCACGGGAATGAAAAATGGGCCAATAGAGCAACCTTCTCTGAAGCCACCGCACTGTTTTGCTTTCGTAAGATACCGGATATTCCGGTGTCTACTAAGATGGTCATTGCGTGCAGTGATGGACGATACGAAATCACAAGTGTGGAGGATGTAAAAGGAAAAGGTATGTATATTGAAGTTTTGGCGAAAAAGGTGGTGGCATCAAGTGGCTAAAGCAGATGTTAAAATGCCAGAGGATTTTCTTCTAAAACTTTCAAAGCTGGGTGATAAGACAGATGAAATTATACCGAAGGTGCTGGAGTCAGGAGGAGAAGTAGTTGTAGAAACAGTAAAGTCAAATTTACAAGGGACTATTGGAAGTGGAACAAAAGAAAAAAGCCGGTCTACGGGTGAACTAGTCGATTCCCTTGGTGTCTCCCCTGCTAAGCTAGATCGAAACGGTAATTTCAATGTAAAAGTGGGTTTTAAAGAACCAAGAAGAAATGGTGAAAGCAATGCCAAGATAGCCAATATCATAGAGTATGGGAAATCCGGTCAACCACCAAAACCATTTTTAAAGCCTGCAAGAAGGACTTCAAGAAAAGCCTGTATAGAAGCAATGAAACAGCGATTTGATGAAGAGGTGGATAAAATATGAGCATCTTAAAAGAATTAAATCTCATAGCAGATATGTGTAGCATTCCAGTAGAGACAGGTGTTTTTTCTGGTGTGCCTCCTGATGTTTATCTTGTAATCACACCTCTTGTCGATTTGTTTGAGGTTCATGCTGATAACAAGCCTGAATATGAAGTGCAGGAAGTTAGACTTTCCCTATTTGTAAAAGGTAACTATATTGGCATTAAAAATAATTTAGTCCGCACTCTTTTGGGTGCGGATTTTACAATAACAGACCGTAGGTATATCGGCCATGAAGATGATACAGGCTACCACCACTATGCCATTGATGTGGCAAAACCCTATGAATTTAAATTAGAAATGGAGGAATAAAATATGGCTACAATTGGTCTTGATAGACTTTATTATGCAAAAATCACCGAGGATGCAAGCGGTGATGAAACCTATGAAACCCCGGTGCCCTTGGCAAAAGCCATAAGTGCAGAACTGTCGGTAGAGCTTGCTGAGGCAACGCTTTATGCCGATGATGGTGCGGCTGAAATCATTAAAGAGTTCAGAAGTGGCACATTAGCGCTTGGTATTGATGACATTGGAGTGACTGCCGCAGGAGATCTTACAGGAGCAACCATTGATGACAATCATGTGCTCATTTCAACCAGTGAAGATGGCGGTGACCCTGTTGCGGTAGGCTTTAGGGCTAAAAAAGCAAACGGAAAGTATCGTTATTTTTGGCTGTATCGTGTCAAGTTTGGTATCCCAGCAACTAATCTGGCTACTAAAGGCGATAGCATTACCTTTTCAACTCCAACCATTGAAGGGACAGTGCTACGCAGGAACAAATTGGATGGTCAGGGCAGACATCCTTGGAAAGCAGAAGTTAACGAGGGTGATGAAGGAGTCACACAATCAATTATTACTGGATGGTACAACGAAGTATATGAACCTACATTTGCCGCATCCGGTGGCACTGAAGAATAGGAGGATGTTCCATGGATAACGAACGCAGCGCCAAGATTACTATTAGTGGTCAAGAGTATGAGCTTATTTTAACGACTAAGGCTACAAAAGAAATTGCAGGAAGATATGGTGGGCTTGAAAACCTGGGTGAAAAGCTTATGAAATCAGAAAACTTCGAGATGGCACTGGATGAGATTGTCTGGTTGATTACATTGATGGCCAATCAAAGTTTGCTTATTTATAACCTGCGAAATCCGAATGATAAGAAGAATCTTCTCACGCAAGAGGAGATTGAACTTCTTACTTCACCTTTGGAGCTTGCCACATATAAAAACGCACTGATGGAAGCGATGTTTAAAGGGACGAAACGAAATATTGCATCGGAAGATGACTCAAAAAACGCACAAACCGGGTAAATGAGGAGGAGCTCTTTACTCGGCTTTTATATTACGGAACAGTCCATTTAAATCGTACTGAAGAGGAAACATGGCTTACACCTCTTGGGCTTTTGATGGATTTATGGGAATGTCACAAACAGTTCCTTGGAGTGAGCAAGCAAAAAAGGGAGATTTCCATAGATGATGTTATTCCCTATGGTATTTGATTTTTAAAGGAAGGAGGCGGTGATTTTGGCAGATAACTTTGGGCTCAAAATTGGTGTTGAGGGCGAGAAGGAATTTAAAAGTGCACTTCGTGACATCAATCAGACATTTAAGGTTCTGGGATCTGAGATGAAACTGGTATCCTCACAGTTTGATAAGCAGGATAAATCTGTCCAGGCCTTAACAGCAAGAAATGAAGTTTTAAATAAGGAAATAGATGCACAAAAGAATAAAATCGGTACTTTGGAAGCTGCCCTTAAAAACGCCGCTGAATCCTTTGGTGAAAATGATAAGAGAACGCAGGCTTGGCAAATCCAGCTTAATAATGCCAACGCTGATTTAAATAAGATGGAACGGGAGCTTGGTGAAAATAACAAAGCACTAAATGAAGCCAGTGAAGGTTTTGATGAAGCGGGAAATGAAGCGGACGATTTTGGTGATGAGATAAAAAAGAGTGCTAACGTTGCAGATGATGCGGGAGGAAAATTTGAGAAACTAGGCAGTATTGTCAAAGGAATCGGTGTGGCAATCGGAGCGGCTATGGCTGCCATTGGAACTGCTGCAGTTGCCGCCGGTAAAAAGCTTTATGACATGGCTAATGATGCGGCTGCAGCTGGAGATGAGATTGATAAAGCAAGTCAACGCATAGGACTTTCCAGAAAAGGCTATCAAGAGTGGGACTATGTGCTTTCGCAAAATGGTGCAAGCATATCTACTTTAGAAAATGGCATGAAAAAACTAAATAACACGGTTGATGACTCCATCAATGGTAGTACTTCTGCCACTGATAAATTCAGGCGATTAGGAATCTCAATGGAAGATCTCCAAGGGAAATCAAGAGAAGAAATCTTTGAGATGACTGTGAGAGGGCTGCAGGGTATTGCTGATGAAGGCGAAAAAGCGGCCATTGCCAATGATCTCCTTGGAAACTCATCCGTGGAACTAGCAGCCCTTTTAAACCAAACTGCAGAAAGCACAGAAGACTTGAAGAACAAAGCCAGCGAGCTAGGGCTGGTGATGAGTGATAAATCCATCGATGCTGCAGTCGAGTATACCGATGCCATGGATAATCTTACCCGTTCTTTTACTGGTGTGAAAAACAATATCACTTCCCAACTCCTCCCCGGCTTTACCATGATCCTTGATGGTCTTACAGGTCTAATCACAGGGCAAGAAGGTGCAGCGGAACAGTTAAAAGCTGGAGCCAAAGAAACAGTTGACCAGATAGCAGTAATTCTTCCTCAAATCTTAGATGTGGTCACTGGACTGATAGCTGCCATTGCAGAAGTTGCTCCTGAGCTAGTCATTGCTCTTGTTAACGGTATTTTGGATAATTTACCAACACTGATTGATGCAGCGACAAATATTATTATGACCATAGTGGGCGGTCTTATTGAGGCATTGCCACAGATAACTCAAGGGGCGCTTCAATTGGTACTAACTTTAGTGGATGGAATCATTGCCAATCTCCCTGCCCTTGTTGAAGCGGCACTTGTGATGATTGTTACCCTTGCAACTGGCATTGGTGAAGCACTGCCGGAACTGATTCCGTCCATCGTAGAAGCAGTGATTTTGATTGTAGAAACATTGATTAATAATCTGGATTTGGTCCTAGAAGCGGCTTTCCAAATTATCAGTGGTTTGGCACAAGGTATCTTAAATGCACTGCCTACCTTAATTCAGGCTTTACCGCAAATTATTAGTAGCATTATTACTTTTATCACCACAAATCTACCTAAGATTATTGAAATGGGTGTTCAGCTGACTATTCAGCTTGCGGCAGGATTGATTCGGGCTATTCCTCAGTTAATGGCACAAATTCCTCAGATTATTACAGCAATAGTGACTGGTTTAGGAAAAGCCATACCGGCCATTATTGATGTGGGTAAAAACATCGCCAGAGGACTCTGGGATGGTATTGCCTCCATGGTGACTTGGCTTAAAAATAAAGTCAGTGACATGGTTGGTGGAATTGTCAAAGGAGTTAAGGGACTTTTAGGCATCCGATCTCCATCTCAAGTTTTCGCAGGTATTGGTGAAAACATGGGTGAAGGTATCGGTGTAGGCTTTGAGAAGGCCATGGATGATGTTAGTGAAGATATGCAAAAGGTCATCCCCACAGATTTTAATTTAGACTCCGATGTAAATGTAAATGGTGGTGCAGGTGGCGGATATGGAATGCTTGGTGGCTCTTTAATTACCATTCAGCAGATGATTGTACGAAGTGAAGATGATATTAGAAAGATATCACAAGAACTCTACAATTTAATGCAGACCGGTTCTCGAGCACAGGGGCGCTTTATAACGACGTAAAGGAGGGCGATGTATGGGATTTATTTATAACGGTATTAGTTCAAAGAACATGAAGATAAAAGCAAGACTCACAAGCTGGCAGGCATCGCCCGCCCTTAGAAACTCTTATGAAATGGTGCCGGGGAAAGCGGGTGTTGCTGATTTTGGTTGTGATAGCTCAGAGCGAATCATTATCGTTAATTGTAATGTATACCCACAAAAAAGTTTTGCTGATCTAGTAGGTGTATTGGATGGGTTAGCTGAATGGTTAAACCCCATGAATGGTTTGAAACAACTTGTATTGGATGATATTCCGGATCGTTACTTTTATGCCCGTCTTACTGAACAGGTGGATTGTGAGAGGCTACTTAGAACGGCAGGGGCATTTGATCTTAAGTTTATATGCCCAGATCCTCATGCTTATGCTCTGACAGATGAGCAATTTACAATTTCTAGTGAAGGCAACCATGAGATTGAAAGATTAACCGGAAATGCTGACTCAGAACCCGTTTATCAACTAAAGGGTACAATTAACAGTTCATCCTCCACCTATATCTCGATTACAACAAATGGTGAAGAATTACGAGTTGTTGGAGCTTTGACAGCAGATGAAGTTCTTGTCATTGACAGTGGACTAGTGACAGCCAAAATAACGGATACAAACGGAAACACATTGAGAAATGGTTTGCCAGGCTTGGATGAGCTGAATTTTCCTGTTCTTCATAAGGGAGATAATGAAATAGCAATCACTGTGGCGGGAGCAACATTTTCTGAATTAAGGATTCTGGCTAAGAGCAGATGGAGGTGATAAGGTGGCCATTAAGTCGATTTTAACAGTGCAAACAGATTTCACAGGCGAGTATCCAGTAAGTGATCAAACCGTTGGACTTTGGCGATTTAATGAATCAGCGCCAGATGGAAACACCATGCTTTTAGATGCATCGGGCAATAACAGAAACTTCTTTGTTTCCGGATGGTCAGGAACTTCAGCTAGTTTGGTTTTAGGTAGACTCGGGAGATTTTTCAGGCAAAACATTGTCAATCCTACAAGTGAAAGAACCCATTTAGTGGCTACCAATGACGGTAGCTTTTTTAGTGATTTAGGAGAAAAAATCGTAGTGGGTGGATGGATTAACCCGACAACTTATTCTATTGGTCAAAATTTTATTCCCATTTTTAATACCAGACATGGACCAGGACAACCGATTTTCTATGTCTCCTTATACCAAGGAAGATTAAGACTAATGCTTTACAATGCATCGGGTTCGCTGATTTATGATCAAACGGAAACACCAAGTATTACGCTTAGGAATAATGGTTGGTATTTTATAGCGTCCATTATTGAAGTAAATAGCAAAAGAGTACAAAATTTGGTCTGTGACCGAAGTGATGGTGATGTTTGGCAATCGCCCCTTAGAACTTTTACAGGAGATTTGAATCAAAATTGTGTTGCCAATATTGTCATGGGAATGCTGGCTGATACTTATTATTATGCGGGCGGATTTGATGATTGGTTTTATGAAAAGAATTCTGAGCTTACCATGGAGGAGCTTATTTCCTACTTCAAATCTTCTATCTTGGCAAACGGTGGTGACAGTACCGCTGATGTAGATGCTCTAACGGAACCGGGTACTGTTATGCTGAAGGCAACAAGTGGTGTTTATGCTCAAAATGGTCAGCTTTATACAACCGCAGCTGCCTGTGGTCTTGCAGGAACAGGACGAGTATCAGTAACCAGCGAATACACAGCAGGAGTAACTGCCATCTCCCTTGTTGAAACCTCTACCTCTGATGATTTAGTCAGTTGGACACAGTGGCAGTCAGTGGGACCCAGCGGAGAACTTCAGTCACCGAATAGAGCTTATATTCGTTATCGAATTACTTTGACCACTCAAGATACAACAAGAACACCTAAGCTTATAGAAATACAGCTTCATGATATTCCGAAACCACCTTATGAGAGGCTCGGATTTGCAAGACCAGTTGTTTTGGATACCAACGGTGCGTGGGAAGCGGTGTTAGAAAATGCCTTTGACATCATTGTAACCAGTGAGGTAAACGGTGCTGATATTTTGGAATTTAAGTTGCCATTTCATGATCCTAAGCGAGAGTCTTTGGATAATGAGAAACAGGTGCAGATTGTAAATGATGTGTACCGAATTCGGACCACGACAGATGAGAAAACTTCTGATGGTCGAGTGATTACACAAGTGTATGCGGAAGCTGCCTTTTATGATCTTTCATTCAGCGCGGCAAAAGAGCCGATGGATTTTGTCGCTGAAACACCAGAGGCTCCTATGCATTATGCCCTGATTGGTACAGGGTGGGCTTTAGGGAATGTCACGGTAAGTACAAGGAGAACATGGCAATCTACGGAGAAAAACGCGCTATCAATTCTTCGAGCCACACAGAACATTCATGGAGGAGATTTAATATTTGATAGTGCTAATAGGTTGGTGCATCTTCTGACATTTGGTGGCACAGACAGTGGAGCATTGTTTTGCTACAGAAAAAATATGAAAAGCATACAAAGGGTAGTAGATACAAGAAGCTTAATCACTCGACTTTATGCATATGGAAAAGATGGGATGACATTTGCCTCTATTAATGGCAATAAAGAATATGTGGAGGATTACAGTTACTCATCAGAAGTAAGAGTGGCAACCCTTGATGCCTCATCCTTTAGCAATCCTTATCAGATGCTCGAGTTTGCTAATATGCGATTAGCACAGTATTCAAAGCCTAGAATTTCCTATGTTCTTTCAGCTATGGATTTATCTGTGCTGACGGGCTATGAACATGAAGCTTGGAATCTTGGAGATATCGTTACCGTGGATGATAAAGACTTAAATTTGTCAGTAAAAACTCGTGTGGTGCGCAGGCAGTACAATCTACAAGAGCCATGGAAAACAGTGCTGGAGCTATCCACCACCTTAAGAGAATTAGGGGATGCATCTGCTGGGTGGGATAAAGCTGCCGATATTTTATCCTCAGCCGATGTCCTTGACAGGCAGGAAGTAAAAGATTTAGTCCCCTTTAACCATCTAAGAAATTCAAGAGCCGATGACGGGATCACCTACTGGCTCAATTCAGGGTTTGATGTTGATCCAAACAATGGTGTCTCAGGAGATGCTTCCTTTAAAGCTGATGGGGTTTTAGGTATGACAAAAAGTCTATCTCAAACTATTTATCCAGCAAGTAGGAGGAGTTACACATTCTCAGCTCAGATTGCATCAGAGAATCTTCAAAAAGGCCCTAATGGGCAAGTCGGCATTGAAGTTATGATTGAATACGAGGATGGTACAACCGAAACAAGGTTTATTGATCTCTTTTAGGAAGGAGTGGTGCTATGGCTTATTTTTTCCATACAGCTCATGTTATCTCACCGCGAGGGTTTAGCAAGATAAAGGCTCTAACCATTCGTATATATGTTTCTGATTGCACAGGCGCAGTATTCTTTACTGATATGCTTTTACAAGGAGGCTCTATTGCTACAGGCTGGACTCCCCATGTATCAGAAATTAAATGGACACTAGATGGGTAGGTGGTGATATTGTCAGTTTCTTTTACTAGATTTGCAGAGACCATTCATTGCAAAGAAGAAAAGCGTGTTGTTAGCATAACGGTGGAACTACTTTTAGAAGACTGCACCGGTACGGTTTATTTTACCGACATTCAAGCGCAAGAAGGAGACCGCTTGACGGGTTACACAATCAATACAGAAACCATGCTCCAGAAATTTAGGCAGAATAATAGCATTGTGCCTGTTCGTTTTTATAACGGAGTGGTTCGTAGTAGTGAAACAATCATTCTCTTTAATCTTGGTAAAACCTCAGCTGGTCTTGATTGTCACATTTACCCGATACAGGGTATGCAAGCAGGAGGTATTGAGTTATCTCAAGGAGCTGGAGCACATAAGGTTAAGTTTAAAGATTCCATAAACCCAGGAGACACACTTTCTCTTTTAGCCTCTACCAAGCAGTGTTTGAAAAATGGGAGCCCTTCTGAAAAAGAGGGCTTTTTTCAATACACCGTAGCTAGTGATAGTAAGCATGTGGTGAAGTTAGAAGATAGAAAATCTGCCAGGGTATTATTCGAGTTTCAAGAAATGCAGGAAGGAAGTGAACGCCCATGAGAGATTATTTAAAAGGAAAGCGGTGCATGGTTTGGAGTTTCATGGGCAATGCTCGTATGTACCAAGCCTTACGTGATTATGGTGATCGCTTGGATACCGTAGGGATTTTTACCTTTGAAGTAGATATTACCGGAACAATAACAGAAACAGGTACAAGCATCTCCAGCATGCTTACTTACATCAACCGATGGCCACACATCAAATGGCTGCTTACTATCATGAATCATGGTACAGCATCCATTTTTACAGCCCTTAGAAATAATACAAATGGTGCAAAGGATAAATTCCTTACTGAGATTATTCGTATTATGAATAAATACCCTTGGTGCGCTGGAGTGGATATAGACTTAGAGCGTGGTGGTGGCTATGAAAATAAGGATGCGGCCAATGCTCTCTTTCAAGATATCTATAATACGGTTAAAGCATACAATCCATCTAAACTCGTGAATATTTGCTTACCCGGCATGACAGGGGTACAAGGCTCCGTTGGTGGTGAAAACTGGTGTGTTTATGAAGATTTAGATCCCTACTGCGATACAGCAGCAATCATGAGTTATGGCATGGCTTGGGCGGGTTCTGCACCGGGACCTGTATCCCCTAGGAATTGGCTGGAAGGGACCTATGATTATGCGGCTCGCGTAATGACTCCTGAAAAAGTGTTCTTTGGACTGCCTGCTTATGGTTGGAACTGGAGGATACACGATTCTCCTGCGAATCTAGGCATTACCTACCGAGGAATTTCCAACACCTATTATGCAGCCCAAAACTGGATGACTGGAGTCTATAACTTCACAAATGATGCTCCTCC
Organism: Anaerosolibacter carboniphilus; assembly: GCF_014205875.1. Lineage (GTDB taxonomy): Bacteria > Bacillota > Clostridia > Peptostreptococcales > Thermotaleaceae > Anaerosolibacter > Anaerosolibacter carboniphilus. Next base: position 147,996 of record NZ_JACHEN010000003.1, on the reverse strand, counting down.
CCAACCTCGTATTCCTATCATTGCGTATTGGGATGATTACGATAAGGTTCCTTGGGCTTTACCGCAGGTGTATGACTACATGGAAGGGTGGGATGCGGTTTCAAGAACGTATCCGTTAATTGGAGAAACCTATAACAGGCGCAGATATTTGACAGCTTATAGTAAACAGCAAAGAACTGAGTTTGGCACAATCTATGTAGACCGGACTGGAGGAAGTCCAGATAGCCATACTGGGAACGTGTCCGTTTCTACTCAAATGGTAACCCTTGGAGAAGGAGGCGAAGCAGAATATGAATTTGAAATAGCTACTGCCGGTGTTTATGATGTTGCATTCCGTATCTCTTTTCCCTTTTGGGATAAGAATGGTATTCATGTTGCTTTGGATGGTGTAAGTTCTACTTTTAGTGAGAATAGACTATGGTGGCCATATTGGCGCACAACTTGCTGGCTTTCCTTGTCTTCGGGTGTATATCTTTCAGCTGGCATGCATACGATCAGCGTCAGTGCGCTAGTACCAGGTGTACAGTTTTATGGATTTCGTGTATGCTCTAATTTCTCTGAGAGTCCTTCTGCAGGAGAGGCAGAATTTATGTTATCACCACGAATGTTTAAAGATGTTAACGGAGTGATGGCTGAACCGGATCGAGGATTTAAACTAACAACAGAGGTACTTCGTCGAAAAGCAGACTCTGCACTAGTTTGGTATGAAGACTTTAGGGATGACAACCCCTTACCATCTAGTTATTGGACAGCTTTAAGTGGACAGTGGCAGGTGTGGAGAAATCCTAATCAAACAACTAGTCGTCCCTACTCACAGCTTGATGGCTCAGGAGAGTTGGCATGGAATTATCAAGGGTTTTCAGATGTTCATTTACGAGCAAGAATAGCTTTTACACCGGAAGGAAATGGGCGAGCAGGGGTGTTTTGTGGGGACGTATTTTGCTGTCTGAATTTCAATACGCAACGCATCGAACTCTATAAGGGGTCTTCCCTGCTAGGTAGTACTGCCACTGGGATTATAAAAACAACTGAGGCAAATCTTCGTTCCAATCCGAGAATGTACACTATTGAAATAAGGATTAGAGGTAACTCGGTAAGGGTCTATTCAGGGGCAAGTAATACTCTTCGATTTAATGCAACCCTTAATGGGTTTTCAGGAGGTTATGCAGGGGTTCGTTCTGATGGTCGCATTCTTTGTGAACTATTAAGGTTGGGAGATGCTTGGGTCTATGAACCGTATGAAAGGTTTGATGTGATATTTCCAGGAGGAACGACCGTAGAGTATGGAAGGCTTTCAAGGACTGGTGTGACTTGGGATAATGAGTTTCAGGTATTCGCTGTAAATATTGATGTGGAGGAGTCTTCAACAAGAAGCCAAGACATCTCCATGGATTATGATTTCTTTCACTCAGGAGTCTTGCCACTTGTATGCGGAAATGATTATTCAGTAAAAGTCGTGCCTAAGGATATCAATGTTTGGATCTCTCGCCTATTTCTTGGAGATGCTGATGGTTTTTCAATTCTTTATTACCAGGACGTAGACAGCCTTGTTTATTGGGCAAATGAAGCGGCATATCGATGGAAGCTTAGAGGAATTGCCATTTGGTCTTTAGGACAGGAGGACATGAGATTATGGGAGGCACTGCCTAAACAAATATAAACGAATCAATTATAACGATCCAAGAGTGTTTGCGAAGATGCAGGCACTCTTTTTATATATTCAAAATCATGAAGGAGGTAAAAGTCATGAAGGAAATTTGGAACTGGGTACAAGTGGCACTAACTGCATTAGGCGGATTCTTGGGATGGTTTTTAGGAGGGTTTGATGGGTTTTTATATGCATTAGTTACATTGATGGTGGCTGATTATATCACTGGTGTCATGTGCGCCATCGTTGATAAAAAGCTATCCAGCGTGGTCGGTTTTCGAGGCATTTTTAAGAAGGTGCTTATTTTTGTAATGGTTGGAATAGGTCATATTATCGACACGAACCTTATAGGAGACGGTAGCATGCTCCGAACCGCCATCATCTTTTTCTATTGCTCCAATGAAGGGGTTTCCATGTTGGAAAATGCAGGGCGCTTAGGATTACCGATACCAGAAAAATTAAAGGATATTCTTGCTCAGCTGCATAACAAAGGAGGAGAGCAATAATGAATCTCAGAAAGCTTATATTTACAGAGAATGCCTGCTACAAGGCAGGAAGAAAGATTACACCAAAAGGCATCATGGTTCATAGCACCGGAGCGAACAATCCAAATTTACGCAGATATGTTGGACCGGATGATGGTCTGTTAGGAGTAAATCAATATAATAATCATTGGAATCAAGACAGACCAGATGGAAGACAGGTTTGTGTCCATGCCTTTATAGGGAAACTTAAAGATGGCTCCATTGCAACTTATCAAACCCTACCATGGAATCATAGAGGTTGGCATGCTGGAGGCGATGCGAATAATACACATATTGGCTTTGAAATCTGCGAGGACGGTTTGACCGACGCCTCGTATTTTAATGCGGTCTATAAAGAAGCGGTGGAGCTATGTGCATACCTTTGTAAGGAGTATAAACTCGACCCGATGGCTGCCGGTACGATTATCGGCCACTATGAGGGGTATCAACGAGGGATTGCATCCAATCATGCTGATCCAAGACATTGGTTTTCAAGATATGGTAAGAGCATGGACACTTTTAGAACAGAGGTTAAAAAGTTACTTTCAGCAGGTGAACCACCTGCTGGGGGCTCTGAAAATACAACCTATCCTGAAAAGCTGACTACAGGCTATTACCGCGTTAGAAAAACTTGGGCAGATGCGAAATCACAGCTTGGTGCATATCGTATCCTTTCCAATGCAAAATCACAGGTTGATAAAAACCCAGGTTATTATGTTTTCAACAACGAGGGTATGATTGTATATACCACCGGTAGCACCTCTTCACCAACTTACAAAGAGTATACGGTAGTTAAAGGTGATTCTCTCTGGGCAATTGCAGCCAAGCTACTCGGTAGCGGCACAAGATACACAGAGATTGTTAAACTGAACAATTTGAAATCAACGATTATCTATGCCGGTCAAAAACTGAAAATCCCTAACTAAGCATGATGCCCTTGGAGGTTTAAAACTTCCTTGGGCATTTTTTTTATTAAACCGTCAGATTTATGTATCTCCTGAGGCTACCAGGTAGAGGGCAACAAATAAAAGCGCCCTTTAGAAAGAGGTGATGGATATGAAGCACAATCTAAAAATTAGTGTTTCAAAGAAACCACAGACAGGTGGGATTGTTACTTACCGTAACTTTTCCGTGAGGGAGCGCATCCTTCGATTCCTTCTTGGGGGAAAACAGCGTGTAACGATTGTAATCCCCGGAGACAGCATCGAGGAACTCTCTATCTGTGAGATGACGAAAGGAGGAAATGACCTTGAGCAAAATAAAGTTACTGCTTGATGTGGTAAATGATATGCGAAGGCTTGCTGATAGCATACAAGCGGTTTGTGATGCAATGGCAGATAGCGATTCTGCTCCAAAAGAAACACCTACCACAAAGACAGAAAAAGCAAATGAGCCGGATATTTCGCTGGAAAAAGTGAGAATGGTACTTGCCGAAAAAAGTCAGCTTGGCTTTACCGCTGAAGTGCGGGGCATCATTGGGAAGTATGGTGCTGACAAGTTAAGTGCTGTTGATAAGGCTTATTATGCTGATATCTTGAAAGATGCGGAGGTTCTTGGGAATGGGTAATCATGCAATATTATCTGCATCTTCATCACACAGATGGCTTCATTGTTTACCATCTGCAAGGCTTGAACTTGAGTTTGAAAACACAAATGGAGAAGCAGCAAAAGAAGGTACAGCAGCCCATGCCCTCTCTGAACACAAGCTAAAAAAGGCACTTCGCATCAGGAGTAAGAGGCCTACATCAGAGTATGATTCAGATGAAATGGAAGAATGCACGGATGCCTACGTTGACTTCATCATGGAGCAGGTAGAACTTGCAAGAAAGTCTTGCACAGATCCTATCGTTCTTATTGAACAACGTCTTGATTTCTCTTGTTATGTTCCAGATGGTTTTGGGACAGGAGACTGTGTAATCATTTCAGATGACAGACTTCACATCGTAGACTTTAAATATGGACAGGGTGTGCTAGTTGATGCAGTGGACAATCCACAGATGAAACTGTATGCCCTAGGAGCACTTGGAATCTATGATCACCTGTACGACATTAAAGAAGTGTCCATGACGATCTTTCAGCCTAGAAGAGAAAATGTCAGCACCTGGACAATACCGGTGGAAGAACTAAAATGCTGGGCGGAAGAGGAACTAAAGCCCAGAGCTGACAAAGCCTTCAACGGTGAGGGTGAATACATCCCCGGTCCATGGTGTACCTTCTGTAAAGCGGCAAACAAATGTAGGGCTAGAGCCGAAGAAAAACTAAAACTTGCTGAGAAAGAATTCAAGATACCACCTCTTCTGACGGATGCTGAAATAGAAGAAATCTTACTTGTTCTTCCCGACCTTACCAAATGGGCAAATGAAATAACTGCCTATGCCACTGATGCAGCAGTCAATCACGGTAAAGAGTGGAATGGTTTTAAAGTTGTGGAAGGTCGCTCGGTTCGTAAGTATAAAGATGAAGAAGCCATCGCAGAAAAAGCTGTAGCAGGTGGATATAAGGATATTTACAGAAAGAGCCTTATTCCGATGACAGAGATGCAAAAACTGATGGGTAAAGCCAAGTTTGAGGAACTCCTTGGTGATCTCGTTTTCAAACCACCGGGTAAGCCGACTCTTGTTCCAAACTCAGATAAAAGACCGGCGATTAACGTAGTAAATGCTAAAAACGAATTTAACGAAATTATGGAGGATTAAATATTATGGCAAATATGCAAAACAAAACAAAAGTTATCACAGGTGTAAACTCAAGATTTTCTTACTTCCACGGATGGGAGCCTGTATCTATTAATGGTGGTGCAGAAAAGTACAGCGTATCCGTCCTTATTCCAAAGGATGACAAGGAAACCATTAATGCTATCCATGCAGCAGTTGATGCTGCCATTGAGGAAGGTATCGCAAAATTTGGTGGTAAGAAACCAAATAAGGCAGCCATTAAAATACCGCTGCGTGATGGTGATGTAGAGCGTGATGATGAGGCTTATAAAGGCCATTACTTCATCAATGCGAATAGCAAGACAGCGCCACAGATTGTAGACAAAAGTGTTAAGCCGATACTGGATCGTAGCGAGGTATACAGCGGTTGTTATGGAAGGGTTTCTCTTAACTTCTATGCTTTCAACTCAAATGGTAATAAAGGTGTAGCTTGTGGACTTGGTAACATTCAAAAAATTAGAGACGGAGAACCTCTAGGCGGTAAGACTTCTGCAGTAGATGATTTTACGACTCTTGTCGATGATGACTTCCTTGCCTAATAGAAACAATAAACTTGACGGTGGTGGAGGTCTTCCCTCTACCACCTTTTTTGATTTAGGAAAGGTGGTAGCTATGAAGAACTTAGAAATTGATATCGAAACCTATTCATCTACCAATCTACAAAAAAGTGGTGTTTATCGTTACGTAGAAACAGATGATTTTGAGGTGATGCTGTTTGGTTATGCGGTTGACGGTGATGAAGTTAAGGTCATCGATTTGATGGATGGAGAAAAGATTCCAAAAGAAATCCTAGATGCCTTAACCGATGAAGCCATTACGAAGTGGGCATTTAATGCTCAGTTTGAGCGAGTATGCCTTTCACGTTATTTGGGATATCCCACTGGGACTTATCTAAATCCTTCCTCATGGAAATGTTCCATGGTTTGGTCTGCCTATATGGGACTTCCTCTTTCTTTAGAAGGTGTAGGTGCAGTGCTAGGACTTGAGAAGCAAAAGCTGACGGAGGGTAAAGACCTGATACGATACTTTTGTGTTCCATGTACTCCGACTAAAACAAATGGTGGTAGGACCCGTAACCTACCCACTGATGAAATCGATAAGTGGCAAAAGTTCAAAGCATATAACAAGCGTGATGTGGAGGCAGAAATCCAGATACAACAAAGATTGATCAAGTTTCCAGTGCCAGAGGACATCTGGGATGAGTATCATCTCGACCAAGAAATTAACGATCGAGGCATAAAGGTTGATATGGATTTTGTTAAGCAGGCCATCGCTATGGATGACATCTCTCATGAAAAACTACTAACCGCCATGCAGCAGATAACAAATCTCGATAACCCAAACTCTGTACAACAGATGAAAAGCTGGCTTTCCGAAAACGGTCTAGAGATGGAGACCCTCGGCAAAAAGGCGGTTGCAGAGAAACTTAAGGAAACCGATGGTGAACTAAATGAAGTTCTTTCGCTACGTCAGCAACTGGCAAAATCCTCGGTAAAGAAATATACAGCAATGGAAAATGCGGTCTGTAGTGATTCAAGAGCCAGAGGTATGTTTCAGTTTTATGGAGCCAACAGAACCGGCCGCTTTGCCGGAAGGCTTGTGCAATTGCAAAATCTCCCTCAGAACCATATGCCAGATTTAAAAGAGGCGCGAACTATTGTCAGAAATGGTGATGTTGAAACACTAGAACTGCTCTATGAAGATATACCCGATACACTCTCACAACTAATTCGTACAGCCTTTGTACCAAAAGAAGGTCATAAGTTTATTGTGGCTGACTTTTCAGCCATTGAGGCTCGTGTGCTTTCATGGCTTGCAGGTGAGACATGGCGAACGGATGTATTTGCTAGTGGTGGTGATATCTACTGTGCATCTGCCTCACAGATGTTTGGTGTTTCCGTTGAAAAGCATGGTGTGAACGGTCACTTGAGACAGAAGGGTAAAATTGCTGAATTGGCACTTGGCTATGGTGGTTCTGTTGGTGCATTAAAAGCCATGGGCGCATTAGAGATGGGGCTTGAAGAGGAAGAATTAAAACCGCTTGTGAATGCCTGGAGAATGTCTAATCCCAACATCACACAGTTCTGGTGGGATGTAGATCGGGCGGCTAAACAATGCGTAAAGGAAAATAAATCACAAGAAACCCATGGCATCGAGTTTCATTGTCTTAGTGGCATGCTTTTTATCATTCTTCCCTCAGGTAGACGGCTTGCCTATGTAAAACCTCGAATCGGCGAGAATCAGTTTGGTGGTGAGTCTGTTACCTATGAAGGAGTAGGTGGAACAAAGAAATGGGAGCGTCTTGAAAGTTACGGTCCTAAGTTTGTAGAGAATATTGTTCAAGCTATATCCCGTGATATTTTGATGTATTCAATGAAGATGCTTAGTACTTATCGTATTGTGGCTCATGTCCATGATGAAGTCATTATTGAAGCCAATACTCAAATATCTGTTACTGAAGTATGTAAACAGATGAGTCAAGTGCCACCTTGGGCAAAAGGGCTGCTCCTTGATGCCGATGGCTATGAATGTGAATTTTATCAAAAAGATTAATGAAATCATCAGATTTCACCTCCTGCCATGGCTACTAGGTAGGAGGTGTTTTTCTATGAACATTTATGAAGTAAAAGATGGTTGTCCGTTAAAGGGTAAGACCGAGCAGATGACAGAGGAAGAATTACAAAAGGAATATGATTTTCACATAGCGGAGAGCATTGTCGCAAACCTATATAAAGAGGGCAAAATCACAGCGGATGAATTACACAAAATATCAGCCTTGAACAGGCAGAAATTCTCTCCCCGTTTAGCCGAGATTATGTCCTAAAAAGCTTGCTATTAATAGCTTTTAGAGTGATGTATGTAATGGGCGAAAGCGAGGTGAGATGATGAAAAAGATAACAAAAATAGATGAACTGCCCCAGGGACAACTACCTAATACGAAACTTAGGGTTGCCGCCTATGCCAGGGTCTCAACCGATAGTGATGAACAGCTTGAAAGCCTTAAAGCACAGCGTGAACACTATGAGCGCTATATTAAGTCTAATCCAGAATGGGTATTTGCTGGTCTTTATTATGACGAAGGGATCTCCGGCACCAAGATGGAGAAACGGACTGAACTGCTCCGTATGATACGAGATTGTAAGCAAGGTCGGATTGATTTTATTATCACCAAATCAATCAGCCGCTTTGCTCGTAATACAGTAGATTGTCTAGAGTTAGTAAGAAAACTGATTGATATCGGTGTTTATATTTATTTTGAAAAAGAGAATCTAAATACGGGTGATATGGAAAGTGAACTGATGCTTTCTATTCTTTCAGGGTTTGCTGCAGAAGAGTCTGCATCCATTTCACAAAACAGCAAGTGGTCCATTCAAAAGAGATTTCAAAATGGCAGCTATATTGGTACTCCGCCTTATGGCTATACCAATATAGATGGTGAAATGGTAATCGTCCCAGAAGAAGCTGAAATCATCAAACGTATTTTTTCGGAGTGCCTTTCAGGGAAAGGTGGAGGTACTATAGCAAGAGGTTTGAACAAAGACAAAATCCCAGCAAGAAGAGGTAATCACTGGAGTGCAGGCACGGTGATAGACATGCTCCGAAACGAAAAATACATGGGAGATGTTTTGTTACAAAAGACTTACACCGATAGTAACTACAACCGCCATCCAAACACAGGGGAAAAAGACCAATACTACTACAAGGATAATCATGAACCTATTATAAGTAGAGAAGACTTTGCTAAGGCACAAGATCTCATTGATGAAAGAGCCAAGATGAAGTGTAAGGGCGTGAAAAAGAACGTTTATCTTAATCGATATGCTTTAAGTGGCAAGATTGTCTGTGGAGAGTGTGGTCGCAATTTTAGGAGAAAGACAAACTACTCAGCTGGTAGGAGTTACATTGCTTGGAGTTGCATCGGTCATATCGAAGACAAAGAGAGTTGCTCCATGTTGTTCTTGCGAGATGGAGAAATAAAAGCCACATTGACAACCATGATGAATAAGCTTGCTTTCAGTCATAAGCTAATCTTAGAACCGCTATTCAAATCAATTAGCCAAATTGATGAAGAAAGCGACCGTGAAAGAATGGATGCTATTGATAAGCGAATGGAGCAACTCATGGAAGAACGCAACACCCTTATTACACTGATGGCCAAAGGTTTCCTTGAGCCAGCTCTTTTTAATCAGGAACGTAAAGTCTTGGATAGTGAGATAAAAAATCTTACAACTGAAAAAACAAACCTGGTAACGAACTCTACGAGTGGGGTTTTACGAGCAAACGATATAAAGGACCTCATTGATTACGTGTCAGCAGATAATTTTAATGGTGAGTACACAGAAGAATTATTCGAAGAATTTGTAGAAAACATCATTGTAAATTCCAGGGATGAGCTGACATTCAATTTGAAATGCGGTCTTTCCCTGAAAGAAAAGGTGGTGAGATAAATGGCATATATTCCATATGGATACAAAATTCAAGATGGAGAGGTTACTGTCGATGAAAAGGCAGCAGGTCAAGTAAAGGTATTCTTTGAGAAATACATATCAGGACTATCCCTTACAGTGGCTGGCGAACAGGCAGGTATTGATAAGACACACTCTGTGATGGGACGCATTTTGAAAAACGTCAACTACCTTGGAAATGATACGTATCCAGCAATCATTGATAAAGAGATATTTGATAAAGCTGAAGAAGTTAGAGATAAGCGTGCAAAGGATTTAGGACGAGTGGTAGAGCTTGCCGCTTTCACCTCTCCCCCTCCCAAAGAACGATTTAAAATGAGAAAGGCAGATAATAAGATGCCAGTTGATCCTTTTGAACGAGCAGAATACTTATATAGTCTGATAGAAAGCGAGGAATAAAGTGACAGAGAAAAATATAATGGTTATTCCTGCTCGTAAAAGAGTAGGAAGTACAGCCGCAAAAGAAAAGATAAAGAAACTTCGTGTTGCTGCCTATTGCCGTGTTTCTACAGAAACAGAAGAACAAAATTCTAGCTATGAGGTTCAGGTCGCACACTATACAGAGTTTATAAAAAAGAATACGGAGTGGGAGTTTGCCGGCATCTTTGCAGATGATGGTATCTCCGGTACGAACACTAAAAAGCGTGAAGAGTTTAATCGTATGATTGCAGAGTGCATGGACGGTAATATTGACATGGTTATTACAAAATCCATCAGCCGATTTGCGCGTAACACCCTAGACTGCCTTCAATACATTAGACAGCTCAAGGATAAAAACATATCTGTCTATTTTGAAAAAGAGAACATAAACACAATGGATGCCAAGGGTGAGGTTTTGCTGACTATTATGGCATCTTTGGCACAGCAGGAAAGCCAGAGCCTTTCACAAAACGTTAAGCTTGGACTACAGTACCGATATCAACAAGGAAAGGTACAGGTCAACCATAAACGGTTTATGGGCTACAGCAAAGATGAAGATGGAAATTTAATCATTGTCCCCGAAGAAGCTGAGATTATCAAACGCATCTACCGAAAATACCTTGAAGGTCAGAGTTTGGTAGGCATTGGTCAAGGTCTTGAAAAGGATGGTATTTTAACAGCAGCAGGAAAACCAAGATGGCGACCAGAATCAGTTAAGAAGATCCTTCAAAACGAAAAATACATCGGAGACGCTCTTCTGCAAAAGACCGTCACAGTAGATTTTCTTACCAAGAAGCGAGTTAAGAACGAAGGCCATGTTCCGCAGTACTATGTTGAAAATAGCCATGAAGCGATTATTCCCAAAGACTTATTCTTGCAGGTGCAGGAGGAAATTCATCGAAGAAGGAACATCTACACAGGAGCAGACAAGAACAAACGAATTTATAGCAGCAAATACGCTTTAAGTGCCATCACCTTCTGTGGAGATTGTGGGGATATTTACAGGAGAACATATTGGAATATTCACGGCAGAAAAGAATTTGTCTGGCGATGCGTGACTAGAATCGAGCAAGGACCTGAGGTCTGTAAGAATAGAACGGTAAAAGAAGATGAACTCTATGGTGCTGTAATGACTGCGACTAATAGGCTACTTGCAGGTGGAGATAACATGATTAGAACACTGGAAGAAAATATTCATGCAGTAATCGGTGACACTACAGAGTATCAAATTTCAGAACTTAACAGCTTGCTTGAAGAAAATCAGAAAGAACTAATCAGCCTAGCCAATAAGGGAAAAGACTATGAATCCCTTGCAGATGAGATTGATGAGCTGCGTGAAAAACGTCAGACACTCCTTATTGAAGATGCATCCTTGAGTGGTGAGAATGAGAGAATCAACGAGCTGATAGAATTTGTTCGTGACAACAAATATTGTACCCTAAGATATGATGACACGCTTGTAAGGAAGATTATCCAAAACGTTACTGTGTATGAAGACCACTTTGTAATAGGCTTTAAATCTGGCATTGAAATTGAAGTTGAATGAGAAAAACCCGTGATTCCACTGATAAAGGAGTCATGGGTTTTTTGATGGGTATGGGCGGTTGAGGCTTCTTCTCAATCTCAGTGCTTGAATGTGGAGTACATCATTTTATTTTCTAAATGTTCTTCTAAAAGTTTAGTGATTAGAACAAAGGAATCAAAAGCATCTAGGCCCGAATCCACTAATCTTTCAAAAACCTCATCGAAAATTTTTATTTCCATTAAATATCGTCCTTCTGCTATGTAATATTCATGATGAGCAGCTTGCAAGGCGGCTTGTCGAGAAAGTAAGAGTCTTTGATTAGAAGCTAACTATTGAGTTTAAGTCTGGGATGGAGATTGACGTAGAAATATAAGATATAGAGTTGGCATCCAATCAAGGGAGCTATTACCCGTTTGGCGGTTTTTCCACATGAAAACCTATGGTAGGTATTAATAATCAATATGCTACTCGTTTATTTGAATAAGTTTTTTAGAAAGAATTCACTTGAATAATTGTTCAAGTGTCTATTGACATCTTATCGATAAGGTATTACAATATACATATGAACACTTGAACAAGTATCCAATAAGTAAAAAACGAGGTGATAATATGGCACGTAAAATCCAACCAGTTGAAAAATGCGACTGTGAAGTAATACATGAGGAGACTGTAAATCAAGTCCGAGAAAAAATGCCTGAAGAAGAAACTCTCTATGACTTAGCAGAAATATTTAAAGTATTTGGAGATTCAACGCGAATCAAGATACTATGGGCTCTTGATGAAGCTGAAATGTGTGTTTGTGATATTGCTGTATTACTTAACATGACACAATCAGCAATTTCCCATCAGCTGAGAGTCTTAAAGCAGGCTAACTTAGTAAAAAACAGAAAAGAAGGTAAGGTAGTATATTATTCCTTAGTTGATGAACATGTAAGACAAATATTTGACCAAGGTTTAATTCATATCAATGAGTAATGAAATAAACCAGTTAAAATAGAATTGAATGTTTATTTGACTATATATGAATATATGAACATATAATTAAATATTCGAAAATTGGCAGAAAATACTCCAAGAAAAAACTTGGAATATATAATAAATAATATTTAGGAGGATGGATGTTATGAAAAAGAAATTTATATTAAAAGGATTAGATTGTGCAGATTGTGCAGCAAAAATGGAGAGAGCTATTAATAAGCTTGATGGTGTAAAGGAAGCTACAGTTAACTTTATGACTCAAAAGCTTGTTATTGAGGGCGAAGATGAGAAGATGTCTACAATTGTACAAGAGGCAGAAAAAATCGTAAGGAATATTGAACCTGATACTGTTATGAAAAAGGCATAAATGACTTTTAAACTAAAGATTAACTTTATATAAATCTAAATTTAAAAAAATATAATTAAAACTATATTTTTTAATAATCAAGATGAATATATATTCAAGTGTTCATGTTGAAGATAAATAGTCTAAGAATATTTAATGATAATACACAAATAATATAGGAGGATGAGTGTTATGAAAAAGAAATTTACATTAGAAGGATTAGATTGTGCAGATTGTGCAGCAAAAATTGAACATGCAGTAAATAAGCTTGATGGTGTGAAGGAAGCAACAGTTAACTTTATGACTCAAAAGCTTGTTATTGAGGGTGAAGATGAGAAGATGCCTACAATTATGCAAGAGGCAGAAAAAATCGTAAAGAAAATTGAACCTGGCACTGTTATGAAAAAAGCTTAAAGGGAGTGTGAAAATGAATAAACGTCTTTGGAGAATAATCATTGGTGCAATATTATTTATTGTGGCCATAGTAATTGATGTAAATATTGAATGGTTAAATATTGCTTTATATCTAATCAGCTACATAATTGTAGGTGGAGATATAGTTATGAAAGCAGTTAAAAATATTTTTAGAGGTAAAGTTTTTGACGAAAACTTTTTAATGTCTATTGCTACGATTGGTGCAATGTTAATCGGTGAGTATCCAGAAGGTATTGCAGTTATGCTGTTTTATCAAGTTGGTGAACTATTTCAAAGTTACGCAGTTGATAAGTCAAGAAGATCAATTGCCGAGGCTATGGATATACGGCCAGATTATGCCAATGTTAAAAAGAACGATGAAGTTATAAAAGTTGACCCTGATGAAGTACAAATAGGTGATATAATTGTAATTAAACCAGGAGAAAGAGTTCCTCTTGATGGTAAAGTAATTGAGGGAAATTCAACGGTTGATACATCAGCACTTACAGGTGAGTCTGTTCCGCGTGAGGTAGAAGTAGGGCATGAAATTCTAAGTGGATGCATCAACATTAATGGAGTTATTACTGCAGAAGTTACAAAGGAATATGGAGAATCTACTGTAAGTAAGATTCTTGATTTAGTTGAAAATGCAAGTAGTAAAAAATCTCAGTCAGAACAATTCATTACGAAATTTGCAAGATATTATACTCCAATTGTTGTAATTATTGCAGTTTTCCTTGCTACTATTCCGCCTCTTGTTATAGATGGGGCAACCTTTAGCGACTGGATATACAGAGCATTAACATTCCTAGTAGTTTCTTGTCCATGTGCTCTTGTAGTCTCTATTCCTTTAAGTTTCTTCGGTGGAATAGGTGGAGCATCTAGAAAAGGTATTTTAGTCAAAGGTAGTAATTATTTAGAGGCATTAGCAGAAGCTGAAATAATCGTATTTGACAAAACGGGAACACTTACAAAGGGTGTATTTAATGTACAGGAAATTCATCCAGAAGGAATTACTAAGGAAGAGTTATTAGAGTTAACTTCATATGCAGAAAGTTACTCAAACCATCCAATTTCTAATTCCTTAAAACAAGCATATGGCAAGGAAATTGACAATGGACGCATTTCGGATGTAGAAGAGATTTCAGGTCATGGCGTTATTGCAGCGGTTGATGGGAAAAAGGTTGCAGCAGGAAATATAAAACTTATGAAAAAGTTAAATATACCTTGCTATGAAGGTGAAGCTGTTGGAACTGTTGTACACGTAGGAATTGATGACAAGTATGCAGGTTACATCGTTATTGCAGATGAAGTTAAAGAAGATTCAGCTCGGGCAATTAAGGAACTTAAGGAAGCTAAAATTAAGCAAACTGTTATGCTAACAGGTGATACAAAAAATGTTGCATCAAAGGTTGCCAAGCAGCTTGGATTAGATAAGGTATACTCCGAGTTACTACCAGGAGATAAGGTTGAAAAGGTAGAGGAATTATTAGCACAGAAATCTGCAAAGGGTAAGCTTGCCTTTGTAGGTGACGGAATCAATGATGCTCCTGTTTTAGCCCGTGCAGATATTGGTATAGCAATGGGTGGTTTAGGTTCTGATGCCGCAATTGAAGCTGCGGATGTTGTAATTATGACCGACGAACCTTCAAAAATTGCCACAGCAATAAAAGTTTCTAAGAAAACATTAAGAATTGCTCGTCAAAACACAGTATTTTCAATTGGAATAAAAATAATTGTTCTTATTTTGAGTGCTTTTGGAATAGCTACTATGTGGGCAGCTATATTTGCAGATGTAGGTGTAACTATTATCGCAGTATTAAATGCTTTTAGGGCACTTAATGTTAAAAATCTGTAGCATTACGAAAATATAATTTTTTATCGCCGATTGGGAGTAGAATTTATCTTAATCGGCGAATTTTAATAGCAAGTAGAGTATATTGTCTTTAACGAGAAGCAAAAACGAGGAGGTTATATAATGAGCACTATTAATGAATGTTGCCATGGGCACAATACACAAAAAATAGAACAAACTAAGGTTCATTGTCCAGTATGCAATACAGAAGGTATTTCCGTTAGTAAAGTGACAGTTGAGCACTTAGTAACAGACGATTATCTCAAGTTAGTAGATGGGGAGCAATATAAGATTTGCATGAATGGAGATTGTAGTGTTGTCTACTATAACGTTGATAATGGGGTAAGATTCTTAAAAGAACAAGTTAAAGTTCCTGTCTGGTTTAAGAAAGATGCAGATCCTAAGTATGCTTGTTATTGTAGCGAAGTCACAGAAGGTCAGGTAATTGAAGCAGTTGTAAAGCATGGTGCGAAAACCGTAAAAGAAATAAATGCCATAACAGGAGCAATGAAAAATCCTAATTGTAAAGAAAACAATCCGTTGGGGGTTTGTTGTCATAAGATTATTCAGGAAGCTATCGATAAAGGCTTAAAAATGGAATAATTTCAACTGAATGTTAAAAATCTATAGTATAAGGAGAAAATTATGCAAACACTTATTTCAGCGTTACTTGTATTCATTTCTACATCGATTGACTATTTAGTTGTTTTAATAATTCTTTTTGCCAACCAAGGAACCCGAGGGATAAAATCTATTTATATCGGGCAATATTTAGGGACTGGTATATTAGTCGGGGTAAGCCTCATTGCTGCCTATTTCCTCAATTATATTCCTCAGGATTGGATGATTGGGTTTCTAGGTTTGATTCCTTTGGGTTTGGGGATTCGTTCGATATTTGTTGATGAGGATGTGGATGAAGATTCCATTGGAAATCAAATTAAAAACAATCAATCCCAAATTTTTGCTATTACAGGTCTGACTTTAGCTATGGGAGGAGATAATCTTGGGATTTATATTCCATATTTTACAGGAATGAATGTTGGTCAGATTGTTATAGTTCTTGCAGTCTTTATTATTGGCATATTCCTTCTATGCCAGTTAGCTAAAAGATTTGCTACTATCCCAATGATTGGTGGAATTATCGAACGCTATGGGCGTATTATTGTGCCCGTTATCTTTATCGGGTTAGGAATTTATATTCTTGTCGAAAATGGCACAATTAACTACCTGATTTCTTTTTATAATTGACTATATTCTTGATAAGTTCTTATAGTTAGTGTAAGTTTGAAAACCGAGATGCGCCACATTTCTTTTCGGTGAATTAGGTTTTTACAATAAACTCACACGAAAGTCTATAGTTGATTTGTTCCCACATACGTACACCCTTAGTCGATATGTTCCCTCGGAGAGAATTTCAGTCTAAAAAATACAGGCTGCTAATTCTTGACAGCTATCCCCTCCTCTCAAAACATGTGGAAACGGTAGTAAGGCTATATAAGAGAAAATAGAGGAGCGTAGCATATGTCAAAGCACGATATTGAACGAATGAAACAGCTAATTGAAGAAAAAAAGAAATTAAGCGCACAACAAGGTAGCACTGCTGAAAAACCAAATCAAAAAATGGGAAGCTATCGGAAGGCTTTTAAGAGCACGAAACGAGGGGGATTTTTCGATAAATAGGGAATCGCCATAATAAGTTATAAAACCGGATTGAAGATATAGAAGGCAATATGAAGCTGAATGTTTAAATAATATAAAAAGCGCCTATCGAATAGGATAGGCGTTCTTATTTTTCTAAGCTAGGGTTTGTCTTTCTGCCTTTGTGAGGCTTTTTAAAACCAGTTCATGAGAATGATGAATCATCCATATAATTTCATCTTCTGGTACTGAATCATTCATAATAATGGTATTCCAGTGCTTCTTATTTAAATGATATCCAGGTGTGACAGAAGCGTATTGCTGGCGAAAATGCTCAGCCAATTTAGGGTCACACTTTAATGACAGATGCAGTTCATCATCTTTAAAAGTAATAAGGGCAAACATTTTTGAAAGAACCTTTATTACCAATACATCATCCCCAAAAGGATAATCCTCTCTAGCACCATTTAGAGCTAAACAATATTTTTTTAAATCTAGTATATTCATAATCTCCATCTCCTTGATGAGTCGGCTATCGTGAAATAAGTATATCATGAAAATAGAGCACTAGAAAAGGAGATTATATTCGTCATGGTGTGATAGAACTTTAGATATAAAATTCTAGGATAGAAAGGATAATCAAAAAGTTATATTTTTTTGCGAATCATTTCATTATACTTCGCGATGGCTGCGTTTAGGGTTTGACTAGAAGCGATGACCTCAGGATCTTGTAGATCGATTCCTTTTTTTTCAATTAATTCATACAAAATAGTTCTAAGCTTTTCAATGTCTTCTAGTAGTTTCTGTAGTTCACACAAATCTATCACCACCTAGTAGATAGGATAGACAAAGTCACACAAAATATGCACGATCGTCTGATGGATAGGATTGTTAGGTAGTGAAAGACAACGGGGTTCCCTTTAAAAAGAGAACCCTATGTAAAAAGGAGGAGTGTATAAAGCTTACACACATTTTTAGTTTACGCTAAATATGTGTGAAAAATGTGAGGAAATCATTAAAAAAATATTACAAAAACAGGATAAATGTATTTTTAAATCTATCCCTGTGAACACAAAGCCATAGGCTAGTTTGTCATAAAAAGAAAAATAGTTTGACAATTCTACAGCGACAAATGACAAAGTTTTTATCATGAAAATGCTATAATGACGTCATGGAGAATATTTTAATTAGGAAATTTGCATAGTGAGGGATGGACAGAATGAAAGAAATATTCTTACAAAAGGAGCTGCATCAGTTTGATCCAATTGCATTGAGGTACATTTTCTTGAATCTAATCGAGGAGCATGATGATGCGAAGACCATATCTGTAGATTTCACAGCCATTGAGTATGTTACTGGTATCTTTTTAGGTGCCTTGGTATTTTTTCTAAAAAAAGCAAAGGATAGGGGAATCACTATTCAATTGGTCAATGTAAGACCAGATATCGAAAGGATATTCAGGCTGACCGCACTGGATAGAATATTTACCATCAATTCATCGACATGGCTAAAAAAGTAATAGGCAGAATGTACTCTGCCTATTACTTTTTATCTATTTTGAAAAGTTATGTAATAGAATTGGGAAAACCCAATTCTATTTGAACATTATTATACTCTTCCGAAGCCAAAGAATGGTCCGCCGAATAGTACGATCAATAATAGGAAGAAGAAAAGCAAGCTGGAGTCATCGCCGAAGCCACCAAAGAATCCACCTGTGCCACAGCCAGTTCCCTTAAAACATCCACCAAACAATACTACGAGCAAAAGGAAGAAGAACAATAAATTTGTGTTATCACCAAGAAAACCGCATCCTGGTTTTACTGCCGCACTCTCACTCATAAAAAACAAACCTCCTCTATTGAATATGATGTCTGAGATATTTCTGTTCTATTATAAAGTATGCCTTATGATGAGTATTGGTTACCTATTTTATAGTGAAGCATGAGAAATATGCTTTTTTTATTTGAGATGCCTTGTTGGAACAAAAATATGTTATCATAGGGTATAACGATTGCATGGGGCATGGGAGGAAGGGAAATAATTAGGAAAGCAGAGAAACTGGAGTAAAGGAGAAAGTCACAATATGATGGAGATTCAAATCGGAGAGAAGTTAAGAAAACTATGGAAAACAATTCTTTTGGGATGTATAGAAGCAGATGTTGAAGTAGGCGATTCCCCAAAAGAGCTTTGGGATCAATTGAACAGTGCTTGTCAACGAATTGCTAATGAAATGAAAATGGAAGATATCGTGAAAATAAAAAATATTATGGATGGTAGAGCCGCCTATAGGAGACTAGGAAATGATCCTACCCGCTATAGATTATCTTCTGAAGCGTTGTTGAGACGTATTGTGAAGGAACGCGAGCTATATCAGATTAATAGTGTAGTGGATATCAACAATCTCATTTCTATTTCCTCTTGCAATCCGGTATGTGCTTATGATTTAAACAAACTCCAAGGGCCTATTTGCTTTACCGTAGGTGAAACGGGAGAAAGTTATGAAGGAATCGGAAGAGGAAATATTAATATTGAAAATCTTCCTGTATTCACTGATAGATATGGAGCGTTCGGAAGTACTACATCTGATTCAGAGCGGGCAATGGTAAGTATGGATACAACGAAGCTTTTGTTATGTATCGTTTCTTTTAATGAGGATGTCCATATGGACAAGCACTTGGAGATGGGGAAAGAATTATTAGAGAAATATGCAAGGGCTCATGGAATAGAGGTTTATAAGGTACGTTAGCATATCGCTGTAGGTTGGAAAAAAGGAATAAGACGATAGAAGGCATCTACAGAAAAGTAGATGTTTTCTTTATTTAAAAGGCTTATTGATGGGGAATTCATGATTTTGTTATAAATATTGTAAAATAATATAGTATAATAGTGTATGTAATCAAAATGAAAACAACAAAAGGCAGAACTTTTAAGAAATGGAGTAGGATATATGAAAAAAGAAAACAAAGGGCTTATACATATGATACGCTGGGGTATCACACTATTTCTACCACTAGTGATCTTATTAACCACTCTCCAGGTATTTGTTTTTGATAAAGATTTTTACCTAAAGGAATTCAGCAAATACGAAATTCCTAAGGTGACAGGGATGAGCATGGCGGATCTGGAAAGGGTTGCAGAAAAGATGATTCGATATCTAAAAGATGAGGATAAGGATCTGGTGATAGAGGGAACGGTAAAGGGTGAGCGTCGAGAGGTTTTTGGGGAACGAGAAAAACAGCATATGGTAGATGTAAAGAATCTGTTTCAAGGTGGATATTTTTTGAGAAATATAGGAATATTCTCAATAATTGCAGCAATCCTCTTGCTAAGTAGACTGGCGCATAGGGCTTCCACAGAAATTTATAAAGGTATATTCCATAGTAGTATCTTAACCTTTATGCTTATGGGTTTACTTTTGATCTTGATGCAGATTGATTTTTATAAATACTTCACATATTTCCACGAGATTTTCTTTGACAATGATCTATGGCTGCTAGATCCGAATAAGGAGGTTCTTATTCAAATGCTGCCGTTAGAGTTCTTTATTGATATAGCAACTAGGGTTGTCCTCTGGTTTGTAGGGATCATGATTGCTATGGGCGGAATCGCATACGTTAGATTAAGAAAAGCGACATATTAAATAAATCAGCCAAGATTATGATCTTGGCTGATTTTATTTCTATACATTTTATACAATTTTATAGAGCCATCGATGAATTTACCGGAATCCGTAAATCATCGATGAGTACATTTAGTGCATCTGCCAGCTTTTCAATGGTGGCAAAACTAGGATTTTGTTTGTCTCCCCTCTCCAATTCTTCAATATAGCTTTTAGACAAATTACTTCGCAGTGCCAAATCTAACGAGGTATATCCCTTCTCCTTGCGCAATTCTCTGATCTTTGTACCATTGATCATTCAGAATTCCTCCTTTAGATAAGTATTTTCCTAAGATGTCTTTTAGTAAGAAGATGACAAGACTCATACCAGTAAGAGGTATACTTTTATATATGCTGTATATCCAGATGCTATACTATTATTATAACATGGAAAAAAGAGAAATTATTTAGAAATTGTTAAATATTCTTAGGAATGAAGTACCAATTTTCACGAATAAAGTCATAAATTGACGAATAATAGGTGTGAAATTCTCTAAAATACCTTAGTCTGATTAAGAAAATTTAATATGATTGAAATATTCTATCCAATTCATTATGATGAATAAAGAGGGATATTTTGGGAGGCTAAATAAATATGGTCAAGTTGAAGAATCACTTAAAGCAGTATAGTAAAAATGGAAAACTATTTTTAGTCAATAGCTTCATATCCTTTTTTACCATGAGTGCTTTCAGCATTCTATTGGGTATATTTTTAAAAGAAAAGCAATACGGAGAAGCCTTTGTAGGGTCCATCATGTCTATTCAGATCATTGCCATGGGCATAGGATCTCTCCCCTCTGTGTTTATGCTGAATCATTGGGGTAGTAGGAGAAGTTTGATTCTATCTCTACTGTTGATTGCCATAGGTGGGGTTGGTCAAGTAGTTACGAACCATGAAATAATGATTATCATCTATTCCATTTTGTATGGAGTCGGATTTGGAATACAGTTTACCGTAGAGCCCTTATTTTTGACTGAGAACAGTTCTCCAGTAGAGCGGATGTCTTTATTCAGTCTAAATTTTGTCCTTAAAAATATCGCTATGATGATTGGAAATTTTTCTACAGGATATATTTCAGATTACTTAAAACAGCATATGAGCAGTGTAGAAGCAATAAGATGGATACTTGTGGGCTGTAGCTTCCTAACCTTAACTGGCATTTATGCTGTACTTAAAATGGAAGAAAGCACAATGAAAGAGAAACAGACTCACAACAGCTTTCTGGCAGGATATAGGGAAATGATGAATCTTCCCGTAGTTTTGTATCTTCTTTATAATGCGTTGATTGGACTAGGCGCAGGTATGGTCGTACCCTTTTTTAGTGTTTATTTAAAATATTCATTGCACGTTGATGACATGATGGTAGGAAGCATCTTATCCTTTGCCCAACTTGGAACGGTTCTTGGGGGAATGCTTATCTCAACTTTAGCGCGAAAGATAGGGAAACCTCAGTCCGTTGTATTATGTCAGATGCTTTCTATTCCATTTTTACTTTCTATTGCTTTTCCTCAGGGACTGATGATGGTAGCTGTTTCTTTTTTTATGCGATCATCTCTAATGAACATGGCCCAGCCTGTATTACAAAATCTTTCTATGGATTTGGTACAGAAGGAAAGTAGAGCGTCCTTCAGTAGTTTTCTGGCTCTTTCTAACAATATATTAAGAGGATCAGGTGTTTATTTAGGTGGCATTATTATGGAGCGATTTACGTATAATACACCGTACTATTTCACTGTATCCATGTACTTCATGGGAACCATACTATTTATGATGATTTTCATGAAAGATCAGCTATGGAAGGTTAAAAAACAATTTCAGAAGCAAAGCTAACCAACGCTAGTATGTTACTATCTAGGGTATAACTGAAATAGATTCTCACCATACTAACTGGGTAAGAACTTCCTTATTTAAAAAGAAGATGGTGAAGCCATGAAGGGTAAAGAAAGAAACGAGATATTGATAGTGATTAAGAGATTGCCGAAATATACCAAGTTGGTCTATCATTTGTACAAAGCATCTTTTGTGACGAGAAAACAAAAACTGCTTCTTTCCACGGCCATGGGCTATCTCATTTCTCCCATTGAATTGATACCAGGATTTATTCCCGTGATGGGACAGGTAGATGACTTGATCATTGTACTGACGATACTTAAAAGGGTATTGAAAGCTAATAAAAATGAGATGATCCAAGATTTATTGCTAAAGCAAGGGCTTACCCTGGAAAGCATTGATGAAGACATTCGCATCAGTATGGAGGTAGCCAAGGGGATGATGAGGAAGGCAGGTCGCTTTATGGGAAGGAGTCTCCTTTGGACAGGGAAGGCTAGCATTTCTTTTGGGAAGAAAGTGTTTGGCAGAAAATCCAAAAAAAATATGGAGATTGAAAAAGAATCTTAATCTGATATTGCATAAAAAGCCAAAATATAGTAAAAATGAATAGAGAGTAAAATACAGCAAGAGAGGATGATATGTATGAGCAATCCAATCGTAACGATTACAATGGAAAGTGGTAATGAAATAAAGGTAGAACTATATCCTGAGGTAGCACCAAATACGGTAAACAATTTCATATCATTGGTCAAGAAAGGCTTTTACAATGGTTTGATTTTTCACAGGGTAATTCCTGGTTTTATGATTCAAGGAGGTTGCCCTCAAGGAGCAGGTATAGGCGGTCCTGGATATAGTATTAAGGGTGAATTTAGCAGCAATGGATTTAAAAATGATTTAAAGCATACAAAAGGTGTAATCTCTATGGCAAGAGCTGCTCATCCTGACTCCGCAGGATCTCAATTCTTTATCATGCATGAGAATTCCCCGCATCTAGATGGACAGTATGCAGCCTTTGGCAAAGTCATTGAAGGAATAGACGAAGTAGATAAAATTGCAGGAACAAAAACAGATTTTAGGGATAGACCTGTTGAAGATCAAAAAATGGAGAAGGTTACTGTGGAGCTTTTCGATAAGGAGTTTGCAGAACCTGAGAAAAAATAGCTAGGAGAGTTCTCCTAGCTTTCCTAATCCTATAGGATATTTAGGAGATACGTGATTTATAGGGAGTGGTGGGATGGTTGTGAATACCTTAGAAATAAGAAATAATATATTTAAACTAGCTGGACCAGCAATATTAGAAATGACTTTACAAACCTTGGTTTGGACAGTGGATACTGCCATGATTGGCAGATTGGACCCAGCGTCCATCTCTGCTGTTGCCTTGGGTGCCCAGATGATGTTTATCACCATGGCAGTTTTTGGATCCATAGGGATAGGCGCCACCGCCATGGTGGCGAGAAACGTGGGAGCAGAAGATCTAAAAAGAGGAGAAAAAGTTGCTGCCCAAGCCCTTACCATAGCTATAGTGATTAGTATATTGCTTTCGACCCTAGGGATTTTATTTTCCAAAGAAATTTTTGCGTTTGTGGTCGATGATACCCAGCTTATTGCCTATGGAAGTATTTATTTAAGATATGTATTAATTGGTGGATTCTTTTTAATACCGTTAGGCGTGAGTAATGCCATATTAAGAGGGGCAGGAAATACAGTTGTACCCTTGAAAGCTGCTTTGTTTGCCAATATTTTTAATATCGTGGGTGATTATGTATTGATCTTTGGTAAATGGGGATTTCCGCAGCTCGGTGTAAAAGGTGCTGCCATTGCCACGGGTCTAGCTCAGATGCTGGGAGCATTCATATCATTATATTATCTATTCTCAGGAAGATGTGGTATCAAGGTATATGTGCGGGATTTATTTATTCTAGACAAGGAAATATTATCAAAGCTCTTTCGATTAAGTATACCCGCGGCATTCGAGATAACAATGAATGATGGCAGCAGATTGTTATCTTCTTTCTGGATCGCAAAGTTGGGGATTATCCATTTTGCTGCGAATGCGGTGGCTGTCGCTGCTGAATCTATTTCTTTTATGCCTGGATATGGCTTTGCCATAGCAGCGACTACCTTAATGGGGCAGCGCCTAGGAGCCCAGGAAGTGGATGTAGCTCATAAGAGCACCATGAAATCTGTACAATATGCTGTGATTCTGATGGGGATCGTAGCGATCTTATTTTTTGCTGTTCCTCGACCCATCATGGCTCTATTTACATCGGACCCTGAAACGCTGGACTTGGCGGCCCGGTGTATTCGCGTCGGAGCCTTAGAACAAATTCCTATTGCTATTGCTATGGTGATTTCCGGTGCTTTAAAGGGGGCTGGGGATACGAAGGGACCTTTCTATATTTCTTTGGCTACAAATTTGGGTGTCAGACTGCCGCTGATCTTTGCGATTGTATTCTTTTGGAAATTAAGTATTGTCTATGTCTGGATTGCAACAGCTCTTCAATTTACATTAGAGGCCGTGCTGATGATCCTTCGTTATAAAAGAGGAAAATGGAAGACCTTAGAGATTTGATAGAGAATAAATAAGCATCCACCTATAGGTGGATGCTTATTTATTCTCTAATAGTTGGATCGCTTTTTCAAAAATAGATACATCAGGAGATAGGGGAGCAGGCAGTTGATTGACAACAAACCATCCCACTTCATAACTTTCGAAACTGCATTGTAATTCGCCGGAAAGGTATTGGCAGGCATAGACGGTAATATGGGAATCTTCGTAGGTGAACTCATGAATTTGTTGTTCAACTCGACAAAGGATGCCTGTTTCTTCCCAAATCTCTCGGCAAACAGCTTCTTCCTTAGTTTCCCCAGGATCTACAAATCCGCCAGGAGGACCCCAAAGCTTTGGATACCATTTTCTATGAACAAGAAGCACTTGATGATTTTTCACAACAATTCCCATTGCTGCAATTTTCATTTTCGTTCCTCCTATGGTTGTAATAGCCAGGAAAAATCCTGGCTATGATCATTCTATATAACATCACATTCTTGAAATACATAAAACAAGAAGAAAGAAGGGTATTAAGTTCTATAGTCTATTGCTTGAACCTAATACATTACGGATCTTATGTTGTACCATATCCTTAATAGCAGTTCTCGCTGGGGCTAGATATTTTCTCGGATCAAATTCCTTTGGATTTTCTACAAGTAATTTTCGAATAGCCGCTGTCATGGCAAGTCTTAGGTCTGTATCGATGTTTACTTTACAAACACCGAGGGTAGCTGCTTGACGAATCATACTTTCTGGAACTCCTTGGGCACCTGGAATGTCTCCACCATATTTATTGCATAGCTCTACAAATTCAGGAAGAACTGTGGAGGCACCATGCAATACAAGAGGTGTATTGGGGATAAGATTTGCGATTTTTTCAAGACGAGCGAAATCTAATCGTGGCTCTCCTTTAAATTTATATGCTCCATGGCTAGTACCGATGGCTATGGCTAAAGAATCGACACCAGTTCTTTCTACGAACTCGGCTGCCTGATCTGGATCTGTAAATGTAGCATCTTTTTCACTTACTTTTACATCATCTTCTATGCCAGCTAGCTTACCTAATTCTGCTTCAACAACAACACCCCGAGCGTGGGCATATTCTACCACCTGCTTCGTAAGGGCAATATTTTCTTCAAATGGGTATTTAGAACCGTCAATCATAACGGAAGTGAAGCCGTCATCTATACACATTTTGCAAATTTCAAAATCTTCGCCATGATCAAGATGCAGAACAATGTCTAGGCCACTATCTTCCACGGCAGCTTCAACTAGTTTACGAAGATAGATTGGGCTCGCATATTTCCTTGCACCTGCAGAGACCTGTAGAATAAGAGGAGACTTTTCTTCCTTAGCAGCTTCAACGATACCTTGAATAATTTCCATATTATTCACATTGAATGCACCGATTGCGTATCCTCCAGCAGCAGCTTTTTTAAACATTTCAGTAGATGTAACTAATGGCATGGTAAAACCTCCTAACGTTGAATTCATTTCGTTTTTAACCGCTTGTATGTATAGCATTTTCAACTGTAATTATATAACAACAAGTTTAAAAAAACCATAAAAAATAAAATTGCTATAAAAAATAACTAGGAATTGACAAAAATTTAATGTAAAATAAGATATAGAAAAAACAAGAAGTATAGCTCGACCTAGAACTTAGCAAACTAAAATAAGCACAAAATTCAGGCCTATGTTTATGTCCATAAATGAATTTATAGTGTGTACAATAGTCTACTTAACTAGTTTTATACTTTTTTATTGGATTTTATTCCATAATAATGCTACTTATACGGACTTTTGTTGCATGAAAATATCTTGCTATTGCGTTACTGGGTGATTTTGGACAGAAACATAATACCAGCCATGGTGAGCCTATAAAGGCGGGGGTGATTCTTGATGAAGTATAAAAACCAAATTCCAAATATATTTACATTTTTAAATCTTTCCTTCGGGATACTTGCAATTATTGCTGTTTTTTATGATCAATATGGAACGTCTGCATGGTTAATTATTTGTGCTGGTTTGTTGGATCGTATGGATGGGCAACTGGCGAGGAAGTTAAATGCGGTAAGTGATTTTGGAAAGGAATTAGATTCTTTGTGTGATTTGATTTCCTTCGGTGTGGCACCTGCTATTCTGATGTGGCACTTGAATCTTATGGGAACTGGTGCATTAGGTATTGCGATTACGTTAATGTTTGCTCTATGTGGCGCTTTTCGATTGGCGAGGTATAACATATCTGAATTTGAAGGTGTCTATATGGGAATACCGATCACGATCTGTGGTGGTTTGGTAGCGTTGATGTCCTTGTATTCCACTCGTTATACAACAAGCTTGCCAATAGTGTTTGTTACAATGATTTTTCTTTCCTATGCGATGATAAGTAAAAGAATTAAATTGAGGAAGAGATAAATAAACCCACCGAATTGGTGGGTATATTTTTGTGTTCATACTGGAGATGCTAGTAAAAACAAGGAAGCAGAGGAGATATATCATGCAGCTACCGAAACGGTTTTTAGATAGGATGAAGTCTTTGCTAGGGGATGAATTTGAAGACTTTATTCATTCTTATGATAGATCAAAACATCAAGGGTTAAGGGTAAATACATTGAAAATATCCGTCGAGGAATTTTTAAGAATATCTCCTTTTAAGTTAAAGCCCATTCCTTGGACAAAGGATGGTTTTTATTATGAGGAAGGAGAGCGACCAGCAAAGCATCCTTACTATCATAGTGGATTATATTATATACAAGAGCCCAGTGCCATGGCACCAGCTTCTGTATTAGATGTTCTACCAGGAGATAAGGTGTTAGATCTGTGTGCTGCACCTGGAGGTAAGACAATACAGCTGGCAGCAAAGCTCAGCGAAGAAGGAATCATTGTTACTAATGATATCAATTTACAGCGTGTAAAGGCTCTGATCAAGAATATAGAATTATTTGGTATCAAAAATGCGATCGTAACCAATGAAACACCAGAGAAACTAAAAAAGTATTTCTCAAGCTACTTTGATAAAATTCTAATTGATGCGCCTTGCTCTGGAGAAGGAATGTTTCGTAAAGATGAGAAAATGATCAAAAGCTGGGAGCGGCAGGGAATTGAACCTTATGTGGCCATGCAACGGGCTATTATGGATTGTGTGGATGGCATGCTGAAGGAAGATGGAGAATTGCTGTATTCAACCTGCACCTTTTCTCCAGAAGAAAATGAGGGAATCATTGAGGAATTTACTGCAAAACATAGGGACTATATGATTCTGCCAATACCCAAAGCATTAGGCTTTGATGAGGGCAGGCCTCAGTGGATCGCAGGTAAGGAAGCTTTAAAAGATAATGCTAGACTATGGCCCCACAAGATAGATGGTGAGGGACATTTTTTAGCATGGCTGAAAAAAGAATGTGATGTGCCAATGGAGATACATGTCGGTCATCCTGCTGAAATGAAGGCGCCAAAGGTATTTTCCAATTTTATGGAAGAGAACTTAAATATTCAGATTGAGGGTAGTTTTGAAATACATAATGAGCAGTTATACCTATTGCCAGAAGGGTTACCACCATTAAAGGGGTTGAAAATTCTAAGATCTGGATGGTTGTTGGGAACGATAAAGAAGGATAGGTTCGAACCGAGTCAAGCTATGGCCATGGCTTTATCCTATAGGGATTCGAAAAGGGTTGTGAATTTTCATGGAAAGGACCCGATGATTATTAAATATCTCAAAGGAGAAACTTTGGATATCGAGGGAGCAAAGGGTTGGACCCTTGTATGTGTAGATCACTTTCCTGTGGGATGGGCAAAGCAGACGGGAACCATGTTGAAAAACTATTATCCACCTGCCTGGAGATGGATAGATTAGGAGGTTTATATGGCGAAAACTCAGAGATTGGATAAAATCCTCAGTAATATGGGATATGGAACTAGAAAAGAAATAAAGATATTTATAAAAAAAAATAATGTCAAGGTCAATGGTGTAGGCGTAAAAGATGGAAGTTTTCATGTCAGTCCCCATGAAGATATGATTGAGATTAACGGGGAGCGGCTTGACTATCGAGATACGGTCTACCTCATGATGAATAAGCCGCAGGGGGTTATTTCTGCGAGCTTTGACCCAAAGGTAGAAACGGTGGTGGATCTGCTAGATGAAGGCTATCGAATATTTGAACTGTTTCCTGTGGGTAGGCTGGATAAAGATACCGAGGGTTTACTCATATTAACAAACGATGGAAAGCTTGCCCATGAATTGCTGGCACCCAAAAAACATGTTCCTAAAACATACTTTGCAGTGGTTGATGGGAAGGTTACCAACCAAGACCAAGAAAGTTTTCAAAAGGGTGTAACTTTGGATGATGGATATGTAACCCAGCCAGCAGAACTTATCTTATTGAAAAGCGATGACATTTCCGAGATCGAACTAACCATTTATGAAGGAAAGTTTCATCAAGTAAAGAGAATGTTCGAAGCTGTAGGAAAAAAAGTTACTTATTTAAAGCGGATTGCCATGGGAAGCCTAAAGCTTGATTCTAATCTTGATTTGGGAGAATATCGGGAGCTGACAGAAGAAGAAATGCAAATACTTATGAATAGATAGAGGTGAAACCAAGGTTTCACCTCTATCTATTCGGTGGGGGCATCTTCATCTTCGCTGTTTTTATTTGTATCAAACATAGACATGAGCTTCATCATCTGAGCCATTTTTTTGAACTGATCGATATTTTTTGCTTGCTCTTCTGGCAGCATTGGTCGGATGGCTTCAATCATCGCATCGATTTGCATTGAAGAATCGCCACCATTGTCGGTTTTCATTTGTCGCTGGATGTCTAATACCTTCTTTACATCCTTAAACTTATCCATCATGGACATCATATTGGTAAAGTTGTGGATTTGGGCTTTGCTTTCACTACTTATGTTATCCCCCAGGAGTCCAACGATCTCATTAACGACTTCTTTATTAAATTTACCCGAGGAGCTTTTAGCCTTTGACAGGGTTTTGCTTAGATCCTGAATGGAAGAAACCTTCTTTACGCCCTCCAATAACTTAGTTAGCCGTTCGATTGAATTTGAGTCAATACTTGTAGTTGGAGCAGGAATAGGTTTTAATGAGATCAGCTTTCTGTCAAAACTCTGGGTAGATAATTTTGGTCTAGACAGTATGAAAGGATTTTTATCTTTCAAAAGAAATAGTAGTGCAAATGGAATAAGTACAAAAATTAGTTTCTTATTGTTATCTGAGGTGAGCTGTGCGATACCAAGCTCTTCAAATGATTGTAAGATCTCATTAGACTGCGGAGCTTCGTTATTATTTGAGGAAATTAACTCATTCATAGTTTGCCTCCTAACATAAAAATGCACCTTTATTCTATACTATGCACGCCCTCCATTATTGTTACAATATTCTAGGAGAATTCTATGTGATAAATGGCAAAAACAATACATACATATAAATGAACGCCAAATCATACTTGGAGGTGCTATGATGGGAAGCATAGATAAGAGGAGGTTACAAGGACTGATGCGGATGATGGGTGGCATGAACATCAATCCACAACAGTTGAAAATGTTTGAAGAAATGTCTAATAAGTATGGAGATAAAAGTGAGGAAGAGATTATTCAAGAACTTAATCAATTAAATAAAACGTTGGGTAAAGATAAGGAAAAATATTTGAAGCAAATGGAAGCTTTGGCTCAAATGAAAGATTTCCTTGGTGAAGAACAGCAAAAGAAATTAGATCGGATCATAGAATCTTTGAATAAAACGGAATGCCAGGAATAGACGTCATAGATAGGATATATAGTGAACTGTAGAAATATGATTCACTATATATCTTTTTTATAGTATAAAAAAGCAGGGGTGCAAGGGAAGTATTCCCATGCCGCAGTCAGAGGGGTGCTCAGGCTGCTTAGCAGCCGTCGAAGGGGAACTAGGTTCCCCTAGCGAAGCACACGTAGTGTACCTTTTTTATATTTGCATTAAGAAAACGGAAGGCCTCTTTTGAGAATAATTTTTTGTATTTATAGATCTTTTTTGTTATGATTCTTGTAGGGGGGATTGAAATGGAAAATATGAAAGAATATATAGAAGGATGTATAAAGGATTTGGTTAAAAACACCAGTGGAAAGACAAAGTATAGAGAACCAATTATCGGTTTTGCAGATCCGATAGATCTTGAGTTTAGCAGAATAAAGAGCTTTACCCATGAAAAGCATCTGTTGCCTCAAGATTTAATGTCTGAGGTGAAAACCGTTGTTTCTTTCTTTATACCTTTTACAAAGGAATTGGTTATGGGGAATAAAGGGGACCCGTATGTTTCAAAGGATTGGGTGGAAGCGTACATTGAGACAAATCAACTGATTCGTGAAATTTACAACCATTTAGAACATCAACTTAAGATGTATAAGATAAAGGTGGCTTGGGAGATTCCACAACCTAGTTTTGATGAAGAGAAACTAATGTCTATGTGGTCTCAACGGCACGTCGCCTATATCGCAGGAATTGGAACCTTTGGTATCAACAATCTGCTAATAACCGAAAAAGGTTGTGCTGGTCGTTATGGAAGCTTTGTGATTGATTACCTAATTGAACCCACCAAACGGGTAAACCGGGAAAGATGCCTCTTTAAATATAATGGAAGCTGTGGGCAATGCATAGCATTATGTCCTGTCGGTGCCTTATCCGAATCAGGCTTTGACAGATATAAATGTAATGAAAGAGTATGGGAAGTAGATGCATACTATAAGGAACTAGATACATGTGATGCTTGTGGAAAGTGCTCGTTAGGACCTTGTGCCATATGGTAGACTGAGATCAATAGAACCAAGAATGTGAACAAAAAAGGCTAGGAAACTCCTAGCCTATCATTATGAGCCTATTGATTTATAAAAGATACTTTTAAGAAGGTTTCTTCGTACCTGTAATGATATAGATCACATCGTCAAGGGAGGATCCGGACGGTACTGAAAACTGACCAGATTTTAATTTTGCTTCTAATTTTAACTCCTGTATCCGAGCAATAAATTTTGCAGTGTTGTCAATCAGTCCCTTTTGCTTTAAAATATTAGCGATACCGCTGCCTGGTGTACCGCTGGGGATGTCTACTTGTATGGCGGTAGGTTGAGGCGCTACAGTTGTGACGACAGTTTCCAAATCTGATGGAGTCTGTGATTCAGATGACGGCGTGTTTTGGCTGGCGTCTGGAGCCACTTTGGAAGAAGGTTCTTTCAATGGCTTTTCATCAGATGAAGATGGCTCTTGTTCAGCAACAGTAGGTCCGTTGGTAAGTTTATCGGTTGAAAAAGCCAAGGAATCAGAAACTTTCCAAGTAATTACCGTAGACATAATCAAAATAATAGCAAAAGCAAGAAGTACATCACTGGCTTCGTATAACAAATCTTTGAATTTTTCAAACATCTTGCATCCTCCTCTTAAGTAGCGCAGAAACTTATATATTAAGGATAACATAATCCTAAGGCTGGTTTCAACATCAATCAAAAATATATCGATGCGGGCCCACGGGATAAAGTGAATATTGGATGGTTAGGATATGGTAGGAGTATTTTATGGATAGGGAGGCGTGGAATGATGACGCAAGAACAGAAGTACCAGTATTGTCCTAAATGTGGAGGAAAACTATGTGTAAATCTCATTCATGATCGTCAACGATTGAGATGCCAAGAATGCAGTTTTATCTTGTATGAGAATCCTATAGTTGGAGTGGCTGCAATTCTTCTTAAAAATAAAAAAATATTATTGGGGAAAAGAAATACTAGCTATAAGAATTTATGGTGTATACCCTGTGGCTATGTGGAATATGATGAAGACGTTTATGATGCGGCTGTGAGAGAGTTTAAAGAAGAGACTGGGCTAGATATTACCATTGAAAGGGTGTACACCGTGCAATCCAACTTTCATAATCCAGAGAGACATACGGTAGGCATCTGGTTTTTAGCCCATGAAAGCGGAGGAAAGTTGGAAGCCTCTGATGATTTAGATCAAGTTGATTATTTTGATTTGGATAATATGCCACCATTGGCATTTCCAACGGATGAGATCGTCATAGAGATGTTGAGAAAAGATATAGAGGGAGAGAAAATGGCATGAGAGAACTAAGTGTAGGAAGAAATGAAGGGAATCAACGTATTGATAAGTTTTTAAGGAAATATTTGCCCAAAGCCTCCCTGGGGTTTATCTATAAAATGATTCGAAAGAAGAATATTAAGGTCAATGGTGG
Source organism: Anaerosolibacter carboniphilus (assembly GCF_014205875.1). GTDB lineage: Bacteria > Bacillota > Clostridia > Peptostreptococcales > Thermotaleaceae > Anaerosolibacter > Anaerosolibacter carboniphilus. Next base: position 115,197 of record NZ_JACHEN010000003.1, on the reverse strand, counting down.
CAAGATTGACAATGATTACATATTGAAGGATGGCGACATGATTCAGCTATACCTTAGCGAGGAGACGATTGAAGGATTTTATGAAAAAAAAGAAGTGAAAACCGTCAGAATGTCTTTTAAAGTCGTATATGAAGACGAAAATATACTCCTTGTAAACAAGCCCTTTGGATTATTAGTTCATGGAGACAGCAGAGAAAAAAAGAATACATTAATCAATCAAGTGATGAGCTATCTCCATGCCAAGGGAGAATATGACCCTCGAGATGAAAAAACTTTTGTACCTGCCAGTGTAAATCGTCTGGACCGAAACACCAGCGGCATTGTCATTTTCGCAAAGAATTACGAAACCGTTCAAAACTTGAATAGAATGATTCGAGAGAAAGAGTATATTAGAAAATACTATGTAACCATTGTAAAGGGGAATGTCAAGAAAGGACAAGAATTAAAGGGATATCTGACCAAGGACGAAGTCCGAAACCGTGTTCAGCTTGCGGACAGAGAGGATGAGGATGCAAAAGAGATTCATACCATTTATAGACCATTGAAGAGCACCGAAACGTTTAGCCTCTTAGAGGTGGAGATCATCACTGGGAGGACTCATCAGATCAGGCTTCATCTTTCCAGTATTGGACATCCTATCATTGGAGATTCCAAATATGGCAATACTAGCATTAATCAATTGATGAAGAAAAACTTTGGACTAGAAACCCAGTTTTTGCATGCTTATAAAATATATTTTGAAAAATGTTTAGGCAATCTGACCTATCTAGAAGGAAAGAGCTTTGAAACACAGCTTCCTAAAAGGTTGAAGGATATTGAAGACAAGCTAATCAATGATTTAGCAAGAACAAATTGATGCAGTTAATTAGATGATCATGATAAAATTGAAGATGGATATAGATCTTTATGAAAGAGGGGGACATCAATGAATGTTTTTTCCAAACCTGAAATTAATACTAACTCTTTATGGTTTGTTTTTCATAACGATAGATTGCTTATAAAAGTGGGAAATGAAGGGTGGGAAATTCCTACACAAAAGGATTTGATGGTTTTAGAGCGTAGACCTGAGAAGTATCACTTTCTTGGGAAAATCAAGGAAGCTAATTGTTTTTCTGCTGAATTAAGTACAGATGAAGTCCAGGGAGAACATATGATTTTTGTTGGTTTGAGAGAACTGTTTGGAAAAATAGACGAAGCATTGTTCTGGCTAGCAGGGAAAGCTATTCAGATTGTGAATTGGGATAAAACCTATCAGTTTTGTGGGCAGTGTGGAAGTCCAACGGTTACAAAGGACAATGAATTTGCAAAACTCTGTCCTGTCTGTGGTCTTACGAATTATCCACGAATTTCTCCAGCCATCATCGTGGCGGTAGTAAAAGATGATCAGATTTTATTAGCCCAAAGCCGCCGTTTTACTTCAAAATTTTATAGTGTTCTTGCTGGATTTGTAGAGCCAGGGGAAACGCTGGAGGAATGTGTGAAGCGGGAAGTAAAGGAAGAATCAGGCATTGAAGTAAAAAATATTTCCTATTTTGGGAGTCAGCCCTGGCCTTTTCCAAATTCTCTTATGGTCGCCTTTACAGCGGACTATGCTGGTGGAGAGATAAAGGCAGATGAGGAAGAGCTTGTTGATGCGAAATGGTTTTCTGCAAAGGATCTTCCACAGATACCTGGTAGTATCAGTATTGCAAGAAAGTTAATCGATTGGTTTATTGAAACTCACCAATAGAGCTGCAGCCTTCGGGATTCTCGAAGGCTATAATTTTATATAAAATATATTATAATGATGATATACTTGGTATACTATGAAAAAAATCATCAGTAAAAATAGACAAAATTACATTGGGAACAGTGGATAGGGAAGGGAATGCTGATATAATATGAATGAGGAACAAAGAATAACATTGGCTTATTGTTTAAGTCGATATGATTATTCGGGAGCTTATGATCTACTGAAGGATAGAGATGATGTCTTTCAAGGTATCGTAAGCATTTTGGATGGTTGTAGATATGCAAGCAATTTCGATTTTACGACAGCGTTTGAGGTGGTTCGATTTTTAAGTAAAGAGAGAAATATAGACATATCTATGAAAAAGTGGATAAATGAAATGGAAAACTTAGCCCGCGGTGTCCCTGAGGCAATTTTTTCTGAGCTTTTAGAAAATACGAGGATTCAATTGCACAATGAGCGATATATAGATTTTGTGAGCAGGATATACCGTCTGAAAGAAGCTATTCTAAAATATATTTTTATCCGTTATCATATGGAAAAGAGTAAAATTACATTTTCATCAGAGGTTTTGTCAAAACAATCTATATTGAAAATACTAAGAAAAAAATACAAGGTTTTTAATCCTAATTTAAGCTATGCCATTACAGCTTATCTTCAAAAGTATCAAGGGCATGATTGGCGATGTAATGAATTAATCCATATCCTAAATAGCGATAAGATGAATGCCCTTATGGATCTTAGAAACGCTTCTGTTGCAGGCCATGGCTTTAGAGGGATAAATCGAAGGGATATTAGCATGATTTATGGCAGTATCGACCAAATCATTGAAGATTTTATCAAAATATTATCTGGAATAGATGTTCATGTACAACGAAAAAAATATGATCGATTGAATCATTATATTTTGGAAGTCATACCCTCGAATAATTAGGAATTGTTGTACAGAAAGATAAGTGATAAAATAAAAGATAGTGAGCTTGTATAAAGGAGGGGTAACGTATGAGGAAAGAGATAATGGAGTGGCTTAAAACCATTGCCATTGCAGTAGCGATTGCATTAGTGATTACAAATTTTATCGCAAGACCAACCCTGGTAAAAGGATATTCCATGTATCCTACCTTGGATCAGTACGACTATTTGATCATTAATAAGATTCCATACATGATTCATGAACCAGAGCGAGGAGATATTGTCGTATTTAAGTCCCATTTAAAAACCTTGGAAGGAAAAGAAAAGGATTTAATTAAAAGAATCATTGGTATCCCTGGTGACCATATTCAGGTAACCGGAGGGAAAGTTTTTGTGAATGAGAAAGAATTGGTGGAACCATATATTAATGGTGATTATACGCCTGGAGAAGTGGATGCTGTCGTCCCAGAAGGGATGCTTTTCGTAATGGGAGATAATCGAGAAAATAGTTTGGATAGCAGGGATGAAAGAGTGGGTCCAGTTGAAAAGGAAACCCTAATGGGAAAAGCATTTGTTCGCTTATATCCCTTTAACAAAATTGGTCTAATGGATGATAAATAAACTCAAGCTTTGGCTTGGGTTTTTTTATATACAAGAAAGTGTACTTTCTTGTACTATAAAAAGCAGGGGTGCCCAGGCCGTTATTCACAGAGAAAAGTTAAATGCAATAATTATACATCTATTTTAAAGGAAATTGGAAAAGTATATCGAAATAAGTAGAAGAAATAGTAGTTTAAGGATTTTTATTTTTCAGTAAGAGGAGATACCGTCATGGAAAATAGGGATGTGATCATTGTAAATGATTCAAAATTTGAAACGAGAATACTGAAGGATATATTGTTCAAACTGGGGATGAACCCTTTGATTTCAGATGAATACATGATTCTAAGAGATATAAAGCATCATAGACCCTTTATGGTTATTGTTAATTATATTTTGGAGGATTCCACTGGAGATCGAATTATCGAAGAAATCAAAAGAAAAGCCCCAAAGACCGTATGTATTCTGTCATCAAGCAATTTACTCTTGATGAAGGATTTTTCCAGCAGTCCCATCGATCAAATCATGAAAACACCCATTACCATTGACAAAATGAAAGAGATTTTAAAAGGCTATCTTCCTAAGAAGAACAATCAATGCATCAAGTGTGGAAAAATTATTCAAGATGATTTTAATATATGCCCTTATTGTGGAACGCAATTAAAAATTAGAGCGTAAACCGTTTTTGCTGATTATTTTTTCATATATTGCGCAAGCTAATAAATGAAAAAATGAAAGGAGGCAAGAATTCATGAAAGTAAGAGAATTAATGACAACAAATGTTTCAACAGCAAGCGTAAATACTCCAATTGGTCAAGTTGCAAAGCAGATGAGAGATCTAGATGTGGGCTGTATTCCAGTGTGTGATCAACAAAAGAATGCATTAGGAATTATTACCGATAGAGACATCGTGATTAGAGGCGTTTCAGAAGGAAATATGAATGCCAATGCAGGTGATGTGATGACCAGCAATCTTGTGTATGCGACTCCAGAAATGCATGCCCATGAGGCTGCTGAGATTATGGCAAAACATCAAATTAGAAGATTGCCAGTCGTAGAAAATGGACGAGTAGTAGGGATTTTAGCTATTGGAGATTTGGCGACAGTAAACATTTATGTTAATGAAGCAGGAGATGCATTAAGCAATATATCAAAACCTAGTACGCCAAAAATGTAGTTAGAAAAGTTCCTGCTAATGCAGGAACTTTCAATTTTAAATGAAATAAAAATGATAAACGATTTATGGTAGGAAACAAAAAGTATAGGGTATAATACGGTTAGTGTGTGAAATTTATTATTTTAGTGGGGGGATCAGAGAAAGATGACAGAAAAGATAAATGTATTGGTGGATGAAAATAAAGCGTTTGAAATAGATGAAGGGATGATTCTAGCGGATATCTGTAAGGAAATTCAAGGGGAATATCCTTCAATGATTGTAGCAGCGAAGGTAAACAATAGACTTCGAGAACTAGGATATTCGTTACATAAAGATGCAAAGGTAGAGTTTATAGATTTAACAACAACCGATGGGATGCGTATTTATCAAAGAAGCTTGGCCTTTGTTTTTATTCGGGCAGCTATGGAAGTATTATCTGGCTGTAAGGTTACTGTAGAACACTCTTTAAGCAAGGGGTTGTATTGTGAAATCCATTATAAAAGGCCTATTCATGAGGATGATGTAGTCAAGATAGAAGCAAGGATGAGGGAGATCATTGAAGAGGATGTGCCTTTTATTAAGAGTAGTGTGCCGGTTGATGAGGCGAAAAGAATATTTAAAGAACTGGGATTAGATGCAAAAACAAAATTATTAGACTATAGAGATACAACAGAGGTGAATATTTACAGCTGTGGCTGGTTAAAGGATTATTTTTATGGTTATATGGTGCCAAGTACTGGATACCTGCAACTGTTCAAACTAAAATATTATATGCCGGGCGTAATTGTTCAGTATCCTGAGAAATCAAAGCCTACTGAGATACCTTCGTTTGAAGAACAGGCTAAATTGGCTACTGTCTTTAGAGAGGCAGAGCAATGGGGAAAGATTCTTAATATTGAATATGTGGCAAATTTGAATGATACTATACGGGATAAAAAGTATCCAGAACTGATACGAGTGGCAGAGGCACTTCATGAAAAGAAGATAGCCCAAATTGCAGATATGATCTTAGAAAAGAAAAAAAGAATTATTCTGATTGCAGGGCCTTCTTCATCGGGAAAAACCACATTTGCCCAAAGGCTGGCTATTCAGCTGCGAGTAAATGGACTAAGGCCAATTTCCTTATCAACAGATGATTATTTTGTAGATAGAGTTCATACACCAAGAGATGAGAATGGTGATTATGATTTTGAATCCATCGAAGCGGTAGATACAGCATTGTTCAATGATCACTTATCTAGACTGATTCAGGGGGAGACGGTGGATTTGCCAACCTTTAATTTCCACAAGGGCGAAAGAGAGTATCGTGGCAAAACCCTGAAAATAGCTGAGGATCAACCTATCATCATCGAGGGTATTCATGGGCTGAATGACAAACTTACATTAGATATTCCCCATGAAAAAAAATTTAAAATTTATATTAGTGCCTTAACGCAGCTGAATATTGATGACCATAATCGAATTCCTACAACGGATACTCGGTTGCTTCGAAGAATTGTGAGGGATAGCAAGTATAGAGGTCATTCGGCGTTAAACACGTTAAAGCTTTGGAATTCTGTGAGAAGGGGTGAAGAACGAAATATTTTCCCTTTCCAAGAAGAAGCGGATATCATGTTTAATTCGGCGCTAATTTATGAATTGGCTGTCCTGAAAAAGCACGCAGAACCACTGCTGATGGATATAAGTAAGAAAGAAAAGGAGTTTTCTGAGGCAAAGAGATTGCTGAAGTTTTTAAGTTATTTTCTATCCATTGAAGATGACCATGTAATTCCTCAAACATCGATTATAAAAGAATTTATAGGCGGAAGCTGTTTTGAAGAATAGGAAGTCTGGAGAAATAATAATGGATATTACAAAATATTAAGAAAGTTGCATAGATGATCTATTGACTTCGTTTTCATGATGTTTTAAAGTAAGAATTGCGATGGATTCAGAAAGGTGGAACATATATGCAATTTTTATTATCCGAATTGATATCTAGAAATAGATATTGGACCAGTTTTGGGCATGTGGCTACATATATTCCAGAACTTAAAAATGCAGGCCCGGATGCCCTTGGAATTGCTGTAGTGGATACGGATGGTAAGATACACAAGGCTGGTGACTATGATACAAAATTTACAATTCAAAGTGTTTCTAAACCTATTACTTTGATGCTTGCATTAATGGATTATGGACCAGAGTATGTATTTGAAAAGGTAGGTATGGAGCCAACGGGAGATCCTTTTAATTCCATGAGAAAGCTTGAAACCATCAATCCATCAAGACCGTTAAATCCTATGATTAATGCAGGGGCAATCGCAGTGGCATCCTTGATTAAGGGAAAAGATAATCAGGAAAAGATGGATAGGATCCTTGATCTATTCAGAAAATTATCAAGGAATCCTCTGTTGAATATCAATGAAAGTGTTTATTTGTCTGAAAAGAAGACTGGAGACAGAAATCGAGCGATGGCTTATTTCTTAAGAGATGTGGGCGTCATTGAAGGGAATGTAGAGGAGATTCTAGATTTATATTTCATGCAATGTTCTATAGAAGTGACCTGTGAGGATATGGCACATATGGGAATGTTTCTAGCAAATCATGGCTGTATACAAGGGACAGGAGAGCAATATGTGCCCAAGCATATTACCCAGATCGCTAAGACTTTCATGGTAACCTGCGGGATGTACGATGCGTCGGGAGAATTTGCTATCCAAGTGGGCATCCCGGCAAAAAGTGGCGTTGGCGGTGGGATCATGTGCGCAGTACCAAATAAAATGGGTATTGGTGTAGTGGGACCAGCCTTGGATAAAAAAGGAAATAGCATCGCGGGCGTAAGAATGCTCCAGGATTTATCAAAAGAGTTGAATTTGAGTATATTTTAAGAGATTCCTTACAAGAGGAGTCTTTTTTTATAGCATAAGAAAGGATCCTTATTTATGCAGAAATGAGGAGCAAAGTTAACGGGGAATAATATCTTTAGGGTTTCTAATGAATAAATAAAAAATTTGAATAGAGGGTGATTGTAATGAATAGAGTATATTATGTTGATGGTGGCAATAGAAAAATTGAGTTGCATCTATCAAAAAAAAGCGAGTTGGAAGCGTATTACGATGGCTGCATAGTGATTTTATTTAAGAATGAAAAATTAATAATGGCATATCATCCAAAGAGAAAAGGGTGGGAATTCCCGGGAGGAAAACTTGAGCCAGATGAATCTATTGAAACCTGTGGTATAAGAGAAAGTTATGAAGAAACTGGGGCTGTTGTTCGTAAACTCATTCTATTAGGGAAATTCATCATTACTACGCAAGAGAAGAAAATTACTTCGGCCATATTTTATGGTGAGGCAGAAGTCATACATCCCTTACCTGTTGATAGTGAAATGGAAAAGGTAGAAGAATTTGATGGTTTACCTGAGAATATATCTTTTGATGATGATATTTACAAACTAGTATTAACTTATATTATGGACGAAATGGACGAAAAAATTCGCTAAAAAATCAAGCGTTAAGGGGTGGAGGAAGTGAATATTAATGAAATCCTAAAGCGTAGAAGCTCTATACGAAATTTCGATAAAAGGGAAGTGTCCCATAATCGATTAACTCAACTGGTGGACGCAGGAAATACATCTATACCCTTGTACAAAGATATCGATGTACAATTTAGGTTGATCCATCAAGGCGCTGTCTTTGCAAAAAAAATACATGGCTATGCTGGTTATTTTGGGATTGTATTCGATGCGCCCCACTATATTGTTTCTGTTTCAGAAAGAAAAGAAGGATTTTTGGAAAACCTAGGATATCGTATGGAACAACTGATGATCAAAGCCCAGGAGGAAAAGATCGGTACTTGCTGGACGGAGGTATTCCATTATCATGACAAAATAAAGGAAGTTTTAAATATTCGCGATGAAACCAAGGTGATCCTTGCAGTAACACCTGTCGGCTACGAAAAAGAAAATTTTGCAGATAAGATGATAAAGCAGGTAGAACATCAGGGCATCCCAAGGAAAGAGATTGAAGAACTCATATGGGGAAGAGAATGGAAGGCGGAAAGAGCAAGCAAATGGTCTGAAAGATATAAAAGGATTATTGATGTGGTTCGTTTAGCTCCGTCCTGGGCTAATCAGCAGCCTTGGAAATTTGTTTTACATAATGAGAACATGATACTATGTGTAAAAAAAGAATCTATTGGGGGGCTTTTATCTGTCAATATGAACAGAATTGATGGAGGGATTGTCATGCTCTATTTTCAATTGCTAGCAGCCAATGAAGGAGTCAGGGGTACATGGAAAAAGCTATCATCGATTGAGACTGCGAACCTCAGAATTCCTGAAAAATATGAGGTGGTAGGTATATTCAAGCCAATTGTTGCTACCTAGATAGAGGTTTTTACAAATGATTTCGACATAATATTCAAGGATGAGGAACGGAATAATTTTAAAATATTGAAGGATTATGACGTTTCATGTAGAAAGCTTAAATAATAAAGATTATCGAAACGGAGTTGAATCCTTTGCTAAGTATTAAGGAGAATAAAAAGTCAATCGATTTAAGATATATTTATTTAGCACTAATCTTTCTAGGATCCTTGTTCATATATCAAATTGTAGGGATGCTGGAAACATATATTTACAGTGTGCTTGGTAATGTCACCTTTCTTACCTATCACCTTATATTGGAATCCCTTAGCATCATTATTAGCTTTACATCTTTTATTCTTACATACTATACATATCAGAAAAATAACCGTCTGAGACTGCTTGTGTATTCAGCCGTTTTTTTTATCACTGGATGGTTGGATTTTTTTCATACGATGGGATACAATGGGATGCCAGTATTCTTTACAAACAGCTCTATACCTAAGGCAACGACTTTTTGGATTATAGGAAGATTGATCTTTGCTATGGGTTTATTGGTTGCTGGGCTGGTTCCATATAATTACAAAACCAGATTAAGCAGGAGTTATTTTCTATGGGGTAGTATTATTGTTTCTGTTTTAATCTCCTATGTAGTGACGGTTCATTTAGACAGTTTTCCACCATTATTTATTGAAGGTCAAGGATTGACAGAACTCAAGATAAATCTGGAATATTTTATTTTAGTAATTTTTGCGATTGCTTCGATCTTATATATTCGTGATTACCATTTGACAAGGGATCGGGTTTTCATGTTGGTAGCAGCGGGTCTCATTGTCAGCGTTTTTGCAGAGGCAGCATTTACAGTGTATAAAAGTGTTTATGATACTTATAATATGCTAGGACACATTTATAAAGTTTTAGGCCTGTATCTAATCAGCAGGGGGATATTCATATACAATTTAGACAAGCCTTATGTAGAACTGAGCAATGCAAAGAAGAAAATCAAGCTCTACGCAGAAAACCTAGAAAAAATCGTGGAGCGAAGAACGTCTGAGGTTCATAAAATTAATGCGAAGATGATTGAGGATTTAGAATATGCAAAAAAAATTCAAGAATCCATGCTCCCCGCCAAGGAGTTAAATATCTATAGTACTCAGTTTGTGTCAGAGTATATTCCTTGTGAACGGTTAAGCGGAGATTTTTATGGAATATATGTTATTGATGAAGAGAATCTGGGAATGTATATTGCCGATGTGGCAGGTCATGGCGTGTCTGCTGCTATGATGACAGTGGTGGCAGACCGAATCATTAAACCGACGGGGGCTCAAGAGCGTGCAGTGAATGCATTGGCGCCTCATAAAACCTTGGGGCATTTTTACAGAGAATTTAATAAATCGGAATTTCCTATAGAGATGCATGTGGTTATGTTTCATGCTATTTTTAATACGAAGTCCCGTCTATTATCCTACTGTAGCGGTGGAATTAATGTATTGCCGATTCTTGTAAGGAAAAGTGGAGAGATCGTTACCTTAAGTGAGAGCACTGGTTTTCCCATTTGTCGTTTTGGTGACTTCTATACACCAGAATATAAAAAAGCTGATATCCAGATGGAAAAAGGTGATCGGGTGATTTTTTATACCGATGGTTTAGTAGAGAATTTCAAGAATAGTACCTTAATAGAGCAAAAAGATCTGATTCGTATCCTTTTGGCGAACCGAGACAAGGATTTGAAAGTGTTAAGTCAGGGAATACTGAATGAAATAAAACAAATTGCATCAGGATCAGAATATGATGACGACATTACTTATTTTATTATGGAAGCATAATAAAGGAACGATAAAAGCTTACAAAGGATTTTGACAAGGATGTAGAAAAAGTATATAATATATACAATTGTTACGATATGTTAACAATTTTGCAAAACGCTTAATATCAAAAAGAATAGAGGAGATTATATGAAAGATATATTGGTGTTGCGGGAATTGGATCAAATAAAGGCGATTTCTCATCCTTATCGTATAGAAATTATTGAGTGTTTTGAAGAGGATCAGCCTGCCACGGCAAAACAGATCGCAGATCGTATGGGAGAACCTCATGCCAAAATTAACTATCATATCAAAACCCTTCAAAAAGTCGGTATCCTGGAGCTAATTGATGAAAAGGTAAAGTCTGGAATTATAGAGAAATACTATCGTCCAGCGGCGAAAACTTTTGTGATTGATCGAAGCATTATGAATACCGGAGAAAAGAGTGTAATGGAATCCATTAACCAAGCCTCCATTTCCATATTCGAAAACATTAGCAATGATTTCTATCGTGCCATTGAAAATGCCAATGACTCAATTTATCCAAAAAGAATGCTTCACTATAATGATTATTATCTGACGATTGAAGAGACAGAAGAACTACAAGATATACTAAAAGAGACATTAGAAGGCTATATCAAGGATAAAAAGGATAAATCCCGACAAGGGACAAAGGCATATTCTATTTCAACTTTGACGATTCCAAGGGTGAAAAAAAAGAAATAGGGCAATAATAATAAAAGACTTATGTGACTTTTGCATAAGTCTTTACAATTTTACATTTCGGTATAGATTTATAATGGTAGATTTTTAAAAAAGAACATGGTATTTTGAAATAAAACTTCAAATAATGGGGGGGCGGACATATGCTGATACTTACGATTATCATTATGGCAATTGGTTTCATTGGGGCCATTGTTCCAGGACTCCCAGGCATTGGACTGATGTTTTTATCTACTTTGTTCTATGGAGTTTTTACACAGTTCGAAAAAATCAGCATTGGCTGGATCGTTGTTTTTGGGGTATTAATGCTAATATCCTTTATATTAGACTATCTATCGAGTATGGTAACAGCTAAAAAATTTGGTGCTACAAAATTTGGAATCATTGGAGGACTTGTGGGTGCAGTGGTAGGTGCTTTTATACTGAATGTACCAGGATTGTTTTTAGGTCAGTTTATTGGGATGCTTTTAGGGGAGATGTTTGGGGGAAAAGCATTAAAGGCTTCCGTTAAGGCTGGATTTGGCGGGATCGTAGGGTATATTTTAGGAATGACGATCAATATATCCATTGCATTTTTTATAATGGCTATTTTTCTGTTTAAAACATTGAGATAAAAGCTTTGTGGGAGGTGGCGTGATGTTACAAATAGGTGCTCATTTAACTATATCAAAGGGATATGAAAAAGCTGCTAAAGAAGCGATTTCAATCGGTGCCAATACATTTCAGTTTTTTACAAGAAATCCAAGGGGTGGTAAGGCAAAAGCTTTAAATATAGACGATATTCAGAGGCTGGACGAAATAAGTAAAGTCCATGGGTTTGCTTCGTTACTAGCCCATGCGCCTTACACATACAATTTGGCGTCAGGTGATGAGGACATATGGGAGCTTGGAAAACGGCTGTTGCGGGATGATCTAGACAGACTACAGCATATGGAAAGCTGCAGCTATATCGTGCTTCATCCTGGAAGTCATGTGCAAAAGGGAGTAGAATATGGAATTGATCGGATTGCCCAGGGACTCAATGACGTTCTGATTGGAGAAGAGAATACTATGGTTTTATTGGAGGGAATGGCTGGGAAAGGAACGGAGATTGGGAGTCAATTTGAGGAATTGGGAGCAATAATAGATCAGGTACACCATAAGAATTTAGTGGGTGTTTGTCTGGATACTTGCCATTTGTATAGTGCTGGCTATGATATTGTGGAGCAGTTGGACAGTGTATTGCTGCGATTCGAAAGAATTGTAGGCTTGTCTAAGCTAAAGGCAATCCATCTCAATGACAGCATGATGCCCTTTGCTAGCCATAAGGATCGACACGCAAAAATCGGAGAAGGTACCATTGGACTTAGAGCTATTGTGGAGTTTATCAAGCATCCTGCCATAAAAGAGTTACCTGTTTTTTTAGAAACACCCAATGAAGTGGAAGGATACAGAGATGAAATCAAGATGCTGAGAAGCGAGTTAAATAAATAATAGTTAGAAGAATAAGGAATGCCTTATTCTTTTTTTCTTTGCTAAGGTTATCGCTACAGGAGTATGAGAGAGCTAACTATCGTAAAAAATAATAGAAGTAAAATGATCAGCAATATATGCGTAAAGAATAACGATGAAGGAGTGGGTCTGGTGAACGGATATATTGCGAGTATATTGGCTGGTGCTTGTACTGGTATTGGTGCTTTGCCCCTCATTTTTGTAAAAAGGATTACGAAAAAATTCGAGGATATTATCTTAGGATTTGCTGCGGGCATTATGTTGTTTGCTGCATCTTTTAGTCTTGTTTTACCTGCACTGGAGATGGGTGGGATCAAACAAGTCATTGCAGGACTATTATCAGGAGCCATCGTCTTAGCCTTTATTGAGAAAGTGACACCGAATATTAATATAGGTCAGGTGAGGGGGACGGATTTTAATAGCAAAACCCTGAGAAAAACGATTATGATGACAGCTGCCATTGCCATACACAATATCCCAGAAGGATTCGCCATTGGCATAGGCTATGCTTCTGGGAAGGCAAACATGGGACTGGTATTAGCCATGGCCATTGGAATTCAAAATGTACCAGAAGGTCTGGTGGTGGCTGCACCACTGATTGAAAAAGGTTATTCGAAATTTAAGGCTATAGCCTTTGCATTTTTTGCAGGGATTGGAGAGCCTATAGCAGCTACTGTAGGAATTCTGGCAGGGAGATTCATACAGCCATATATGACATTTACGCTGGCTATGGCCGCCGGGGCAATGTATTATGTGGTATCCCATGAATTAATCCCGGAGAGTCACTGCCATGGCAATCAATTAGGTGCTACCTTTGGTGTAATTATTGGTTTTATAGGTATGCTCTTGATCGAATACAAGCTGAAAGGATTTTAAAGGCTTATTTTGTTTCAATGCTGTATTGAATATTGTATTTACTGCTTTCGTATAATTCAATTTCAATCCGTGGATGATCTTTATCAATATAATCGAATAAGAGGACGGGTTTTAACTGCTTATCGTTTTGAATCACACCGCTTTTTTCAATACCATCACAAATACTTTTTGGATAATTATGGATGTCCCCCATCTTTCGATTGGGAAAGAAGAGCTTAATGATAGTGATAACACTGCCTTCTAGAGGTGGTCCATCATATTGTTGATTAACATGGCCAGCAATTGTGTTTTCGTAAGCGATATATTTACTATGTTTTCCCTGTTTTGGCATCCAAAATTGGCCGTGGATATTCTGAAGCTTAAAGTTCGATTTGCTGATGGGTTTTCCTGGTACAACTATTTTGATCATTTTTACACCTCCAGAAATATTTTAGCATACCCTGCTCATATAATAAATTGATTCATTGTTTCTTTTGAAAATGTATTTGTTCACTTAGTTATAAAAAACGAAGTGAAAGGAGACAATGATTAAAAAAGGTACAGGGTGTGATGAGATGCTGGATAAAATAATTAGTATATTAAGAAATATATTGGTTGCAGTTTTTATTGCAATTATTATCGAAGAGTTTGTCTTCGGCTTTACTGTGGTACAGGGTGAATCCATGGCACCTACCGTAAAAGATCGAGATAAGTTGTTTGTAAATAAAATATGCTACTTGCTTCATAAACCGGAGATTGGAGATATTGTTATTTTCCATCCACCCATTGAGGAAAGAAGAAAGGAATATTTCATCAAAAGGGTTATCGCCATGGAAAATGACGAGTTTATGATTCGCGATGGAAAGGTATTTGTTAACGGCAACGAAATCAAGGAAAATTATATCATGAATGAGCAGTATATAGATAGGGCTTTTGATATGGATCAAGGCAAAGTACCTAAAGGTATGGTGTTTGTCATGGGAGACAATAGAAATGATAGCAATGACAGTCGATACTTTGGCTTCGTGCCAATAAAAAATATTGAAGGAAAAGCAGATCTGCGGCTGTGGCCTTTTGACGAGGTTCAGGCATTTACAGTTGATTATTGAAAGGATTGGGGAAACTCAATTCTTTTTTGTCGTGTCATGATATAATGGAAAGAAGATTCTCTTTGGAATTAGGAGATGAGGTTGATGATGTTCGAGGATAAGATCAGAAGTTATGGAAAAAGCATCGGAATTGATTTAATTGGGTTTACTACAATAGAGCCATTCGAAAGAATTGGAAATGTACAACGAGCGAGACATAAAAAGGGGCATCTCTCAGGCTTTGAAGAGCATGATCTGGATAAGCGCATGAACCCTCTGATTACTATGGAAAATGCAAAATCTATTATTGCTATCGGGATCGGATATTATCATGGAGATGAAACACCCATGGAGGAGCCTTATGGAGAAATTACACGAAGTGCCTGGGGGAAAGACTATCATCATGTGTTGATGGAGAAATTTTTACGGCTCATGAGCTATATTAAGGAGAGTATAAGTGATTTTGAATATAAAGCATTTGTGGATACGGGTCCTCTATCAGACCGGGAAGTAGCTTATCGTGCAGGCCTTGGTTGGTTCGGAAAAAATAATATGCTCATAACGAAAGACTTTGGTTCTTGGGTTTTTTTAGGATATGCACTGACAAATCTTTTTCTAACGCCTGATCAACCCATGGTAGAAAATTGTTTAGGATGTAATCTTTGTATTGAAGCATGTCCTGGTGGTGCCCTAGAAGATGGGTATGGCATGAATGCGCGAAAATGCTTATCCTATATAACCCAGACCAAAGAAGAGATTGAAGAAGAAACAAGAGAAAAAATGGGAAATGCTATCTATGGTTGTGATGTCTGCCAGAATGTTTGTCCTCACAATCGCCCTATTTCCCATAAGGTGAAAGGTGATTTTATACCAGAAGGAAGAACTCACCGACCACACATCGGAAGACTGATTCAGATGTCTAATAAAGAATTTAAAGCGTTGTATAAGGACACTGCAGCTGGATGGCGAGGCAAAAATAACTTAAGACGGAATGCGATCATTGCAGCAGGAAATGCGAAAGATCCAGGGCTACTCCCTTATCTCATGGAGGCTTTAAAGGATGATAGCATCATGATAAGGAAATATGCAGTTTGGGCTATTCATAAAATAGGTTGGGAAGGAAAAGCTATATTAGAGCAACATTTGAGATTGGAAAAGGATCAAGAAATCATAAAAGAAATCATAAGGTATCTAGAGGGTGAATAAATGCGTGTTGCTGTTTTAGCTGATACTCATCTAAAGAATGACAAATTGGATTTGCCACAAATTGTGATTAAATATTTAGAGGGTGTAGACGGCATCATCCACTGTGGCGATGTAAAGGAAGAAGGACTGTTAAATTTGCTGGAAAACTATGCCCCTGTATATGCGGTCCGAGGCAATAATGATGATGAGAGACTTCAGTATAAACTAAAGGAGAAGCTGATCATCAATTTAGAGAACTATAGAATCGGTATTACTCATGGTCATGGAGAGAAAGGAAAAACAACAGACCGAGCTTTAGAAGTTTTTCAAGATATGGCAATAGATATCCTGATTTTTGGCCATAGTCACCAACCACTGCTTCAAACGAAGAAGGGGGTTATGATGATTAATCCTGGATCTCCTACAGTAAAAAGGCGAGAAAAGAAGCACTCCATGGTTATCTTAAATCTGGGAGAGACTTTGCACTGCGAGTTTATATTTTTTTAATATGATAAGGCGGATCAGGTAAATATTTCAAGTTTCATTGGAAAGATCAGAATATTATAATAGAAGTGGAACGTGGAACGCTGAGAAGTACTTTGGCGTATATTCGAAATCATTGATCTAGAAAGAGTGAAAGCATGAGAATTCTTAAGAAATTACTATCGAAGTTTATAATCCAAAAAGACATGCCAAATAAGAATCTGTCCTCCCACCTTTTGTTATCTAATACAATTACTACGACTATCCATAACAGGTCCCGTCGATTTAACCTTAAGTTTTAAGCTTAAGGTTTTTCTTTTTTTTGATTCTATTGTTACCTGATTGAATGAATAGTTTTTATCTTTACTGAAATTATTGGAGAGAAGGACGAGGAAGGTGAATAGAATGGATTAAAGAGTGCTTGCGTTTAAGGACAGAATAGGAGGAATTATGGATGACAAGGTATAAAGAACTTCCATATACAAAGCTCAAACGGTTTTGCAATCCAAGCCAATTCGATTTTAGAACCACAGAAGATCTGATTTTTAATGACAACATCATAGGTCAGGACCGGGCAGTAAGGGCTATGGAATTTGGGCTACGGGTAAAAAGCTCACAATATAACATATTTATCACGGGATTAAAGGGTACAGGAAAGACCAGTTACGCTCAGCGCATCGTATCTCAAAGAGCAAAGGGGGAGAATGTACCTGACGACTGGTGCTATGTATACAATTTTAACAATCCAGGTGTACCGCTGGCTTTGAATGTACCACCGGGTATGGGTAAAATTTTAGTAGAGGATATGGATATCCTTGTACAGGATCTTCTAACAGAAATTCCCAAGGCTTTTCATGGAGAAGATTATGAAAAACGCAAAGCTGAAATAGCAAAAAAATTTCAGGATGAAAGGAATCAGTTAATTGAAGAATTAACGGAATATAGCAAAGAGCAGGGCTTTAAAATCAAAAATACCAGTACAGGGTTTGCTTTGGCCCCTTTGATCAATGGAGAGGTAATCAGCGATGGAGAATATAACGCATTGGAAGAAGAGCAGAGAAATGAAATTGAGGCTAAGGCAGAAGATATACAAGATCTGGCAGTGGAAATTCTAAGAAAAATTAAAGAACTGGAAAGACAGGCAAAGAAAAAGGTGATAGATTTAGACAATACTATTGGTTTATATGTGGTGGAACCCTTAATGGATGAATTGTTTGATAAATATAAAGAACATACAAAGATTATCGATTATTTGAAAAATGTGCAACATGATATCATTGAGCAGCTTTATGATTTCGATTTATCTGAAGAAGAACAGGATGAGCTGGTTGTCAAGAAAGCAGAAAATAATTTTGTGAAAAAATACAAGGTCAATTTATTTATAGATAACAGTGATACTACAGGAGCGCCTATCATAATGGAATGTAACCCGACTTATAATAATTTAGTAGGTAGGATAGAGTATGAAAATGAGCAAGGTGCGTTAAAGACTGACTTCACTATGATTAAACCCGGTGCCATTCATAAAGCCAATGGAGGGTATCTGATCTTACAAGCCAATCAAGTCCTTACAAATCCCCAATCATGGGATTTGTTAAAACGAACCATTGAAACTGGTGAAATCAGTATTGAGAATTTACGGATGCAATTGGGTATTGTGGAGATAACGACCCTGAAACCTGAGCCGATTCCTGTAGATATCAAGGTTATATTGATTGGAAATCCATATTTATATCAGCTCTTATATAGCTATGACGAGGAGTTTGAGAAGCTTTTCAAAGTAAAGGTGGATTTTGATTCTGTGATGGACACGAACCGTGAAAATGAGCAGAAAATCGCAAATTTTATTAGTGATTATTGTGATAGAAAAGAATTAAAGCATTTGGATCGAGAAGCAGTGGCTAGGGTAGTAGAGTATAGCCATAGAATTGCAGGAAGTCAGAAAAAACTCTCTACCCGATTCAATAAGATTATTGAGCTATTGATAGAAGCTGATGTATGGGCGGATATGGACCAAAGTGAATGGATTCGTAAAGCTCATATTGATAAGGCTTATGAGGAGAAACAATACCGAAACAATCGAATGGAAGAGAAACTGGATGAAATGTACGAATCAGGTAAAATTATCATTGATCTCAAAGGGAAAAAAGTTGGAAGGATTAATGGCCTTTCAGTGATTGATGTGGGAGATCACTCCTTTGGTAAGCCGTCGGTGATTACCGTAACCACCTTTGCAGGAAATAAGGGAATTATCAATATTGAAAGAGAAGTAAAAATGAGTGGAAAAATTCATGATAAGGGTGTACTGATATTAGAAGGCTATTTAAGCGAAAAGTTTGGGCAGGAATACCCTGTCACTGTGACCGCTAAAATTTGCTTTGAACAATCCTATAGTGGAGTGGATGGCGATAGTGCATCCAGTACAGAGTTATATGGACTCTTATCGAGTTTGAGCGATATACCTTTAAAACAGAATATTGCGGTGACAGGCTCTGTGAATCAGAAGGGTGAGATTCAGCCTGTTGGTGGTGTGACAGAAAAGATAGAGGGTTTTTTTAGCTTATGTAAGTATTTTGAATTGACTGGTGATCAGGGTGTGATAATACCCTATCAAAATGTAGATGATTTGGTTTTAAAAGATGAAATTATTCAGGCGGTTCGGGATGGGAAATTTCATATATATCCTGTTAGTTCCGTAGAGGAAGGAATAGAGATTTTGACAGATCAACCATTTCAAAAGATAGCAGAGGCTGTGATGGAGAAGCTGAATAATTTTACAATGATTGTAAAAAATGAAGGGGATCCAGGAAATAGGAAAGGCTTTAGGGGAAAGCCGTTCAAAGGAAGATAGTGATACAAAGGGCAGCGCGTTTATTCGCTGCTCTTTACTTTGTGAAAAATTAATATGAAATAATGAGTAAAAAAAGGAGGAATTTTATAAAAATATGTGGTATAGTAATATTAGTCACGGACAGTTTGATAAAAAAGTGGTGTTTTGGCGGACAATTGTATTCGATAATCGTCCAGTCGACTAAAATACTCTATTTATCATAAAAGAGGAGGATATATAATGGAAGGAACAATGAAAGTAGTCATCAAAGAGAGTCCATCAGCGGGAGCAGTCATCGCAACGAAGGAAATTCCAAAAGTAGGACCCAATGATATTTTAGTAAAGGTAGCGGCTACATCAATTTGCGGTACTGACTACCATATTTACAGCTGGGATGCTTGGTCTCAAAAAAGAATCAAAACACCTCGTATCATGGGGCATGAATTTGCTGGAGAAGTTGTTGAAATAGGAGAAAACGTTACCAGGGTAAAATTGGGTGATATTGTATCTGCTGAAACCCATGTGGTATGTGGTAAATGTGAGTTATGTGCTACTGGAAAAGCACATATTTGTAAGGACACAAAGATTCTTGGTGTAGATACAGACGGTTCATTTGCAGAATATGTAGCAATACCTGAGGAAAATGCATGGATCAACGACCCATCCATTCCACCAGAATATTTATGTGTTCAAGAGCCACTGGGCAATGCGGTACATACCGTGATGTCCGGAGAAATCATTGGAAAAAGCATTGCTGTCGTAGGCTGCGGTCCGATTGGTATTATGGCTGTTGCTGTGGCGAAAGCAGTAAGTGCATCAAAGGTGATTGCTATTGAAGTAAATGAATATAGATTAGCGTTAGCGAAAAAGTTAGGTGCTGATGTGGTTATCAATCCTATGAAAGAGGATGTAGTAAAGAGAGTATTAGAGGAAACAGATGGCATGGGTGTTGACGTGGTCGCTGAAATGTCTGGAAATGCAGTAGCTATTCAACAGGCTTTGGAATATATCAAGCTAGGCGGCAGAATGTCTATGTTGGGTATACCGACAAAAGATGTGGAGATTGATATCGCCAGCTTGGTATTCAAGGGAATACAAATCCATGGAATTACAGGTAGAAGAATGTACGATACTTGGTATCAAGTAAAGGGCTTGTTAGCATCAGGAAACTTAAATATTGATACTATTATAACCCACAAACTTCCTTTAGAAGCTTATGAGGAAGGTATGGAATTGATGAAGCGCGGAGATTGTGGAAAAGTTGTATTGTTTCCCAACATGAATAAATAGACTTAAATATGATAAAATTAAGATAGATAAAACTGGAAAAGCTGAGTTGTTATAGAAGGAGGTTTTAGGTCATGTCAAATATTCACGAACTGCCTTTTCTTAAGGAGAAGATTGAAGAGCTAAAGAGTCAAGGGGTTTATAGAAAACTTCCAGTGTTGGAAGGACCTAACGAAGCAGAAGTAATTCTGAACGGGAAAAAAGTAATTAACTTATCTTCCAATAATTATTTGGGATTTGCAAATCACCCTAGAATGAAAAAGGCGGCCATAGCTGCAGTAGAAAAGTATGGGGTAGGTGCAGGTGCAGTAAGAACAATCATCGGTAATATGGATATCCATGAGGAAATGGAAGCCTTATTGGCTAAATTTAAACGAGAAGAAGCTGTAATGTCCTTCCAATCTGGATTCAATTGTAATGCCGGTGCAATACAGGCGATCACTGAGGCTGGAGATTTGATTATCTCTGATGAATTGAATCATGCCAGCATCATTGATGGAGCAAGATTAAGCAAGGCAGCCAAAACGATTTATCAACACAATGATATGGATAGCTTAGAAAAGGTACTAAAGGAAAACCGAGATAAATATAGAAATATATTGATCATTACAGATGGGGTATTTAGTATGGACGGGGATATCGCTGATCTTCCTAACATTGCAACCTTAGCTGAAAAATATAATGCCATGACCTATGTGGATGATGCCCATGGTTCTGGGGTGTTAGGAGAAAGTGGTAGAGGTACGGTGGATCATTTCCATCTTCACGGAAGAATTGACTTTAGTATTGGAACTTTATCAAAGGCCATCGGTGTGATTGGTGGCTATGTTGCAGGAAGCCAGACAGCTCAGGATTGGTTAAACCATAGAGGAAGACCGGTCTTATTCAGTACATCATTGCCACCAGCTGCTGTAGGGGCGGTCATGGAAGCCATTAAGATGCTGATGGAAACCACTGAATATACGGATCGTCTATGGAGCAATGCGAAGTACTTTAAAGAAAAGCTTGGCAAGCTAGGCTTCAATACAGGAAATAGCCAGACACCAATTACACCTGTGATCATCGGTGATGAAGCCAAGACCATGGAGTTCTCAAGAAACTTATTCAATAATGGGGTCTTTGTATCTGGTATCGTATTCCCAACAGTTCCAAAGGGAGCAGGCAGAGTAAGGTGTATGGTAACTGCAGCCCATACAGAAGAGCAACTGGATCGTGCAGTAGCTGCCTTTGAAAAGGTAGGCAAGGAAATGGGCTTGATTTAATTAATGAAGTTAAATAATAAATAATAAAAGAAGCAGCTTCTTCAATGCATTATGAGGAAGCTGCTTCTTTTTATGCTTTCATATCACTTCGTTTTCTTAACTTCTACATCTTTGAAACTACATAGGACAAAAGTCAACATTAAAAAAATTAATAAATTTTTATGCTGATACAAACTTTTTTGATGTTTCTGCGTAATATTCAAAGTAGCATCATAAATCATAATACTATCGAATCCTGATGACATTCTGAAACATGGTCTAATTTATAAAGAAAAATTTACAAATAATTTATTATTGTTTAATTGACTGTCGAAACAATTGAATATATAATGAAAAAATACTGACCAGTCAGTCGGACTAAGATGGTAGGGAGTTGTCAATCATTCAAGAGAATATTGTTTTTTATGGAGGGAAAAAAATGAGAAAGAAAACCGTATCATTCATTCTTGCAGCATTTTTACTTATGAGCATTTTAACAGGCTGTGGCGCAAAAAAAACAGCTGAAGCCAATGCGCCAGTTGAAGAAAAGTACATACCGGTAGAAATAGCCACGGTGGTACAAAAAACCATATCCAATGAAACTACATTTAGCGGTAAGATTTATGCCGACAAAGAGGTGTATGTTGTGCCTAAGACACCTGGAAAGGTGATGAGTGTAAATGTTGCCGTTGGATCTGTCGTGAAAAAAGGCACCGTATTATTTCAATTAGATAAAGAGGATATACAAAAACAGGCTGATTTAACAAAGAAAAGTATAGATTTGGCAGAGGCTAATTATCAACTGACGAGAGAGAAGATTGACAATGCGAAGGTGACATTGGAAAGAACAAGGGCTTTATATGAACAAGGAGCAATTCCTAAAAGTCAACTGGAGCAGGCTGAATTGGCAGCTTCAGATACATCCTTACAGACGATTCAAGTTCAGTTAGAGCAGGCACAGCTTCAATACACGCAAGCTTTAGACAGCCTACAGAATTTGACGATCACAGCTCCTGTGGACGGCATTGTTTCTGCCGTGGATGTAGAGGTAGGAGAGATGGCTAGTACTGCTCAGCCTTCTGTGACGATTGTAAATATGGATAATGTATATGCTGAGATTAACGTAACAGAAAATGTAATCAATGCCATTACTGTAGGTAAAGAAGTGGTGGTGGACATTCCTTCCGCTTCCAGTGAAAGCTTAACAGGGAAAATTGATAAAATCAGTCCTGTTTCCGATGCAAAAACACAATTATATCCTATAAGAATATATATTGAAAATCAGAATCATCTTGTGAAGCCTGGCATGTTCGCAAAAGTGAAATTGTCCACAAATGCTAGGGAAAATGTAATTGCTGTACCAACGGAAGCGATTATGAATGAAAATGATAAGAATATCGTTTACGTGGTAGCGGATGACAGAGCTGCAGCTAGGGAAGTAGGCATAGGATTAGAGGCGGGTGGAGAAACAGAGATTGTAAAAGGATTAAAACCAGGAGAAAAGGTGATCGTAAAAGGACAAGATTACGTAGAAGACGAATCAAAAGTTAAGGTAGTGAGAGGTGAACAATAATGAATTTGTCCAGCTTATCGGTAAAAAGACCTGTCACAGTGATCATGTTAACCTTGATCGTTGCAATTTACGGTATCATATCTTTTTCTAAATTACCGATTGACTTATATCCAAGCTTTGAGATTCCAGTAGGGATTGTTATGACCACTTACTCGGGGGTTGGCCCTCAGGAGATAGAAGAACTGATTACGAAGCCTTTAGAGCAGTCAGTAGGTACGGTAGGAGATATCAAAACCATAAGTTCTTCATCATCAGAAGGGCGGTCTATGATTATTGCTGAATTTAATGATGGTACAGATATGGATTTTGCCGCCCTTGAAATGAGAGAAAAGGTGGATTTAATAAAAGGAAGGTTACCTGATGGAGCAGATGCACCTATGGTAATAAAAATCGACCCAAATGCCATGGCAGTTATGGAAATTTCCATCACCAACGGGGAAGATTTGTCAAAACTACAGAGAATTGCTGAAGATACCATCCAACCAAGATTGGAAAGAATTTCTGGTATCGCATCTGTTAGTGTTTCTGGTGGTTATGAGGACCAGATCGAAATCGCTGTAAACCAAGAGAAACTACAGGGTTATGGTCTTACTTTGAATCAACTGGCGCAGAAACTTCAGGCGGAAAATCTCAATATGCCTGGTGGAGAGGTGAAAAAAGGAATTCAGAAACTAACCCTTAAAACTGTAGGGGAGTTCCAGACCGTTGATGAGATCAAATCATTACCTATTGCCTTACCGGCAGGCGGCGTGATTTATCTACAGGATATTGCGGAAGTGGAGATGAAGCATAAAGATATTACTGCCATTACAAGAACCAATGGGAAGAGAAGTGTAAATATCTCCTTGCAGAAGCAATCTGGCAGCAATACGGTGCAGGTGGCAGATAAAGCACTGATGGAGATTGAAAAGCTGAAAAAGGAATTTCCGGATTTGGAGATTAATGTTGTATTAGATCAATCAGAATATATCAAGGACTCTATAGATAGTGTAAAAAACAATGCAATGATGGGGGCTGTTTTAGCTATCGTTATCCTATACTTGTTCTTAAGAAACATCAGAACAACTTTCATTATCGGGGTATCTATTCCAGTATCAATTATTGCTTCCTTTATCCTCATTTATTTCAATGGGATTACACTGAACATGATGACCTTAGGCGGATTGGCCCTTGGGGTAGGTATGTTGGTGGATAACTCCATCGTAGTACTGGAGAATATCTATCGGTTTAGACAAGAAGGGTATTCCAGAATCGAAGCTGCATCGGAGGGGGCAAAAGAAGTTGGGATGGCCGTTATCGCTTCAACACTGACGACAGTAGCGGTGTTCTTGCCGATGGCATTTGTTGAAGGAATGGTAGGGGCTATATTTAAGGAATTTGCTTTAACCGTATGTATGTCCTTGGCGGCTTCCCTTGTCATCGCACTTACGGTAGTACCAATGCTTTCATCTAAGCTTTTAAAGATTGATGAAGCACAAGGAAAAGTCCATCATGGTCGATTTAGATTGTTTGATTTTCTTTACGATGGCTTTGACAAAGTGTTTGCAAATCTTGAAAAAGCTTATAAAAGAATTCTTGCCTGGGCTTTAAAACATCGTAAATCTACTGTGATCATTGGAATTGTAGTTTTTGTTGTGGGTATGGGTTCTATTCCATTAGTAGGAGCCGAATTTTTCCCTACAACCGATGAGGGAGAGTTTTCTGTTAGTGTTTCTTTACCGACAGGATCAGAACTCGAAGATACTGACCAAGTGGTTATGGAGATAGAAGGAATTTTAGAGCAAATTGGAGAGATTGAAACTGTGTATTCCACTGCAGGTTCAGCTGGAGGCATGTTTAGCAGCAATAGTGGTACAAATAGCGGGAGAGTATCAGGAGTGTTGAAAGAACTATCTCAACGGGAGCGAAGTACGGCAGAAGTTGCCGATGAAGTTCGTAATAAAGTGAAGGATATTCCTGGAGCGGAGATCAAGGTCGAGGCGTCTTCCAGTTCTATGGGCAGAAGTAGCGCACCTATTTCTATAAAAATAAAAGGTGATGATTTGGAAGTCTTGAAAAAGATCGGAAAAGATTTCAAAAATATTGTCTCTTCTGTAGAAGGTACTAGAGAAGTAGAAAGTGACTTGGAAGAAGGTATACCAGAAGTTCATGTAAAATTAAACAGAAGCAATGCTTCACAATATGGATTGACGGCATCCCAAGTAAGCTCTGCTGTCAGGGGCATTATTGCAGGACAAACGGCTACAACCTATAAATTTGAAGGGGACGAAATTGATGTTGTGATCAAAGGCGACCCGATTTATCAGGATAGTATTTCCAATCTTGAACAATTGGAGATTCAAACGCCTGCAGGTATCAGTGTGCCATTGAATCAAGTTGCTGATATCAGCGTAGAAAGAGGACCTGTAACCATAAGCAGAGAAAGTCAAGTAAGGATGGCAACGGTGTCCAGCCAAATCATGGGTAGAGACTTAAAAAGTGTTTCAGCTGATGTTGAAAAGAAGCTTTCTCAATATGATATGCCTGAAGGATATACCTATGACATAGGTGGAGAAAATGAAGAGATGATGGAGGCCTTTGCGGACCTATTCATGGCATTGATTTTGGCTGTAGCATTGGTATATATGATTCTAGCATCACAGTTTGAATCTTTGCTGCATCCATTTACCATCATGATGTCTGTTCCTCTGGCATTTTCGGGAGGACTGCTTGGACTGCTGGTGACAGGAAGAAGTCTTAATGTAACAGGGTTTATTGGATTGATCATGCTGGCAGGTATCGTTGTAAACAATGCCATTGTATTGGTCGACTATATCAATATAAGAAGAGAAAAAGGGGAAGAAAGAAACGAAGCGATTACTAATGCTGGACCAACACGATTGAGACCTATTTTAATGACCACATTGACAACAGTATTAGGATTACTGCCACTAGCACTAGGAATTGGAGAAGGAGCAGAGATGCAGGCATCGATGGCAACGGTTGTAGTTGCAGGTTTAACCCTTTCAACCTTGTTAACGCTGGTGTTTATACCAGTACTTTATACGATGTTTGATGATTTCAGCCACTTTATTAAGCGAAAGTTATCCAAAAGAAAAAGCGCAGAAGCATAGATGGAAGGCAGTGGAGTCATGAATCAAAAGGTGAATAAGAAGCATGAAATATTAAAGGCTTCTATGAAAATATTTGCGCTCAAAGGCTATCATAATACAAAGATTGAAGATATCGCTATAGAAGCTGGGATTGGCAAGGGGACGGTCTATCAGTATTTTGAGAGCAAGATACAGCTATTCGAAGAGATGGTTTTGTATTATATTGAATCCTACAAGGAGGAAATAGTAGAAATCATTGATGAAAATATTAGCTTAGAAGAAAAATTATTAAAAGTTGCGAATAAAAATAGCAAACATGTTGCAGAACATTTTGATATGGCAGAAAAAATCGATGTGAGAGAAAACATTATTTCCAATGAGATGAAAAGCAAGATGCTTCGCAAGAAAGAAGAAATTTTTTCAATATTGGAATGTGCGATTGATCAAGCCATAGAAAATGGAGAAGTCAGAAATGATCTAGATAAAGAAGTGGTAATTTCTACTTTCTTTGGAGCAGTAAATGTATACTGTGCAGGCAGATATCAAAGGAATAATACGATGAAAGCGTATGTAGATCCAACGCCGGTGGTAATGTTTTTAATGAGAGCATTAAATAAATAGAATGATATAAAAATAGAGCGTCTGCTTCATAGCAGATGCTCTATTTTTATGACGTTGCGATTGTAATGAAATAAACTGGGGCTAATGAATTCCTTTAGCATTTAAGATTTGTTGCCACGCATCTAAGTACATGAACTGCTCTTCATGATTGTCATAGTTTGGAATATTCCCAAGGCGCCATAGGGAAATATCCTTTATGTCAAACAACTTGGCAAGATTTATTTTTGATAATACACTGCGGCTATCCTCATACCAAATGATGTTATGGATATTCTTTTCCTGATCAAAATAAATGAAATAAGGATTTTCATACGCCTTGCTATACTGCATATTTAATGTACCCTTCTGAAGCTCTGCCAAAAGTCTATTTCTTAAAGCATCATAGGTTGGATTTGCTGTCTCGATTGTGAAGCTTCCGTTGTTTTCTATTTTTCTCCATTGAATGGCATTGAAAGAAAGCTGTAGAGAAATTTTACTGCGATCGGAAATGCCTGTATGACTGTCTGTAATTTCCTGTAAGGCAGTGTATACATCAAAATCCTTATTATATTGGTTAACAATTGGTGTTAAGGGACTTTGAATTTGTGTAAAGTTTTCTATGGGATTGATGGTGCTTAGGGCTTCCACTTGCCGTGGATGATAGTCGTGAGCCATAAGAATTACTTTGTCAGCAATTTCCCCAATGGTTTTATAGTCATAGCCTTTATAATATTTTCTAGGCTGTACAGCCACATAAAGTTTTTTATTTGTCTTATCTAATTCAATCTTAAGTTCTTGCAGGAACTGGTTCAATGACGCAGCCAAAGCAGGATCCTTTATTTCTTCAAAATCGATGACGACACCGTCGAAGGTGACGGAAAGACCGTCTTTTGTCGTGTCTAAAATCTGCCGAATGATTTCTTGGATTACCTTTGTCTTTACTTCACTATCCAATAAGATACGCTCTACTAAGCCTGTACCTTCGCTATTTTTAGTTCCTTGAGAAGCATATACCATGAGTTGTATAGGTATCTGATGCTCTCTTGCTTTTGAGATAGGCTCCATAAAGCCAGAAGGAATGGCTAATCCACCCTGTGCATCGGTTTTTAGAGACACACCATTATTTTCATCAAAGGCTAGCTGACTCCAACCAAAGCTGAGAGAATCCAACGCAGGTATAAAATCTAACTGCGTATAGGACTTCATTGCATAAAATCCATGAAGCTCTTCCAATGGGCTCGATATTTTTTGATACATTTCCAAAATCAATTTCTCTTCAGGGGTTTGACCTAAGGTACTCATTTTTTGCAAAAGGGCCTTAGAATCCTGAATAGATAGTTTGATAGGATCGTAGCCTATGGCACGTATAAACATCAACTCTGCATCTTTTTTTGTGATTTCTTGGTTCAAATCATACTGGGATTCTACGATGATGCCATATTGTTTGCCAAGGTCTATAAGGTTTGAAGAGTCAGAATCGCTGACAGTCTCAAGAGAGAGATCGTCGTGAATCAAGGAAAGAAGGGTTCTTAGAAAAGAAGCCTTTGTAATCCCTCCGGTGGTATCTTGCGGCACAGCAGGAATAGGACCCAGCTCTTCTCCGTAAATTGGTATAATAGAGAGTACTAAGGTTACAGTGCATATAAATATAATTCGTGATAAAATCTTTTTCATATTTACCTCCTATGATGTAATTATTCACTATTTTAATGTTTCTATAAAGACCAGATTGAATCCTTTTGAAGTAAAGTTACAATTATGTTACAAAACAAGAAAAAAGAATTGATTACAAAAAGGAATTAGTTAAAGGGATAGGGGAGCATATTTCATGTATAATATAGATAAGCAGACTGATAAAGAGGTGATGACGATGATGGTTGGAACTTGTAGCGTAGAATTGATGATGCAGGAAACAAATTCATTGAAGGACAAACGACAAATTATAAAAAGTCTGATAGGAAGAATTCAGTCTAGATTTAATGCTTCAGTGGCGGAGGTAGATCTCCAGGACAAATGGCGAAGCGCTGTGATTGGGATCGCTTGTGTCAGTACAACCACAAAGCATGCAAATCAGATGATTGATTCCATCATTAAGTTTATCGAAGGAGATAACAGGGTAGAAATTATACATTTCGATATTGAAATATTATGATCAACGATAGAAAGGAAGAATACCATGGGTAAGAAAAAGAGCAAAGTACTGGAGATATTGGATATTTTGGATACAACCTATCCCGACGCCCATTGCGAGCTGAATCATGAAAATCCATTTCAACTTCTTATCGCCACAATTCTTAGTGCCCAAACAACTGACAAAAAAGTGAATCAGGTTACACCGGGACTATTTGAAAAGTATAAGACGCCGAGGGATTTTCTCATGATGACCCAAGAAGAGTTAGAACAAGAAATAAAGGAAATTGGTTTATATAGAAGCAAGGCAAAGAATATTCTGAGCACTTGTAGAATGCTAGTTGAACAATATGATTCACAGGTCCCAAATACGATGGAAGAACTAATAAAACTTCCAGGTGTGGGAAGAAAGACTGCAAATGTCGTGCTCAGCAATGCTTTTGGGGTACCTGCCATCGCTGTAGATACCCATGTGTTTAGGGTTTCTAATAGGATTGGATTAGCAGACGCTGGTAATGTTGAAGAAACTGAACAGCAGTTAATGAAGAATATTCCCAAGGATCAATGGAGCAAAGCCCACCATACCCTAATTTTTCATGGCAGGCGTACTTGTGATGCACGTAAGCCTAAATGTGAGACATGTCCGTTATTGTCCCATTGTAACTATTATGTGAAAAATGGGAAGCAGAAACATAAATAGCGCCTATTTGCATGGTTGATTTTGTCGCATATTGTAAGAATGGAAAGAGGAAAATGTAAAATCATGAAGAATACTTATTAAGAAGAAGAAAATGAAAGGGTTGTGAAGGATGTCTGAAACAACAACGGTAAAGATAAATCCCCATGAGATTATATTTTCTTTAGATATAGGGACGAGAAATGTAGTAGGAATTATTAGTAAGAAAGATGAAGACAAACATGTGATTTTAGATGTGGAAGTGATGGAACATCCCAGCCGGGCCATGTATGATGGACAAATACATGATATCGATAAGGTAGCTGTGATAGCAAGAAAGGTGAAAGAGACTCTGGAAAACAGGCTAGGTTTTGAGCTGAAGCAGGTTGCTATCGCAGCAGCTGGTAGAGCTTTAAAAACATATCGGGTTATGGTAAATAGAGATATTGATATTTCAAAGGAAATTGACAAAGGACTGATTGATAGTCTTGAGATGGAAGGTATTCAGAAAGCCCAGGAACTTATAGATCAAGAAAGTCATAGCCAAGATCATACTTATTATTGTGTAGGCTATACAGTTGTAAACTATTATTTAAATGACGGTGTCATCATGTCTTTAAAGGGGCATCGAGGAAACAAAATAGGTGCAGAAGTTTTGGCTACTTTCTTACCCCATGTGGTTGTAAATGGTCTGTATACTGTAATGGATAAAATAGGACTAGAGGTCATCAATTTGACCCTTGAACCCATTGCTGCCATCCAAGCAGCAATCCCACCAAAGCTACGGCTATTGAACCTTGCTTTAGTGGATATTGGTGCAGGCACTTCGGATATTGCCCTAACCCAGGATGGAACCATTGTAGCCTATGCCATGGCCTCAGTGGCTGGTGATGAAATTACGGAAGCCCTTGCCAAAACATATCTATTAGATTTTGACATGGCAGAGAATCTAAAATTGGAGCTGAACAAAAAGGATAGTCATTCCTTCTCCGATATTGTAGGTATTCCCTACTCTCTGACTACCCAAGAGATTATTGAAAAAATAGATGGTGTGATTGAAAGCTTAGCAGTAGAAATTGCAAACAAAATCATTGAATATAATGGAAAAGCACCTAGTGCAGTATTTTGTATTGGCGGTGGCAGTCAGATACCGCAATTTACAAATCATTTAGCGGAAAAGCTTGGACTGCCAAAAGAGCGGGTTGTGGTACGAGGTACAGAGATCATTGAAAATACTGTGTTTCGCTGTGAAAAGCTTATGGGACCTGAATTTATTACACCAATCGGTATTGGTATTATTGCAGAAAAGGATCGAGAGCAGGATTTTCTTCAGGTATCTGTAGATGGCAGAAACATAAAATTATTTAATTCAAAGCAGCTCTTAATTTCAGATGCTCTTATACTGATCGGCTATAATGCGAGAAAGCTGATTTCGCGGAGTGGAAAAAAACTAGTTTTCACTTTGAATGGAAAAGAAAAAGTGATACCAGGTGTCCCAGGAGAATCAGCAAAGATTTATCTAAATGGAAAAATTAGCAGTCTTGATACTGCAATCCATCACAAAGACATGATTATCATTGATCCTGCCATCGATGGAAAAGATGGTGCAGCGACGCTTAAAGAAATCGTAGATACCTTAAAGTATGTAAATTTCAATCAACTGGAAGTGAAGTTATATAGTAAGCTTACGGTGAATGGAAAAGGGCAGGAGATGCATTATGAGATTCAAGAGGGAGATGTCATTCATTATGATGAGATCGAGAGAATAGAAGATTTACTCCATCGATTTGAAATGAATCCTGTACAGTATCATGTTTTTGTTAATGATGTAGAACGAGAATTGGGCTACGTACTAAGAAATGGAGATAGAATCTATACCCGTGAAAGAGGGCTAGAGATGGAACGACAGCCAGTGATGGAGACCGAAGAAGCCGAAGTTGCTGGGGATTATTTCATCCAAGTGAATGTGAATGGGCAAACTGTCAAAGTTTTTAAGGAGAGTGGAAGCTTTATTTTTGTGGATGTATTCAATTATATTGATTTTGATAGAACAAAGTCAAAAGGATCCCTGGTGTTGAAATTAAATGGACAGAGGGCAAATTATACAGATGTCATTAGAGATGGTGACCAGATAGAAGTGTTTTGGAGTGAAAAATAGTAGAATCTCTGCAATAAAAAAACTAGAGGGAACTCTAGTTTTTTAAACGAATGGTTGCGGAGGCAGGATTCGAACCTACAGCCTCCGGGTTATGAGCCCGACGAGCTACCGTTGCTCTACTCCGCGTTGATTGAATAAACTTATATTATATTGTTATGTAAAACAATCAATATTATACCTATTAAAAAGTTGTTATTTTACCGAGGCAATCAAAGAGAAAAAGAGAGGGAGTATAAAACTCCCTCTAAATAAAGGGGAAATTGCTTGTGGACCCATGTCCACTACATATTATGAGATAATAAAAAAAAGGTGAAAGGAATATGGCAACAAAATTAATATTAAATTTTAATTAATAGATGTTCAGTGAACATAATATCATGTATATTAGTTATATGAGAGAAATAAATATAGAAAATAGGGAGAGATTGTTAAAATATGATTTGCAGATGAATGGAGGAGAAGGATTGGAAACAAAGGTTAAACATAAAACAAAAAAATCAAATATTATAACTGGACTCATCATCGTGTTGTTTAGCTTTCTCATTTCAACCACAGGCATTTCATTTTTCTTGCTATATAGAGACACGATTTACAATGGTGTAACTATAGAAAATGTGGATGTAGGGAGCCTATCTGTTTTAGAGGCACAGAAAAAGATACATGAGCATTTTGAAAAATCCATTGATCAGCAAAGTTTAGAGCTAGGTTATGGAGACAAGAGATGGAATATAGATGGTAAAGATATTGGATTTTCTTACGATTACACAAAGGCAGTAAATGAAGCCTATCAAGTCGGTCGTGATGGAAGTTACTTTGAAAGATTGCAAAAAATTGTTTCTCTGTATAAAGTACCTTACAACTTGAATTTAGTACCTATTATCGATCAGAGTAAGCTAGAAGGGATCTTGATCGATATTCGAAAGAATATCGATCAACCTTCTCAAGATGCAAAAATTACCAAGGCAGATGGCAGATTCCATATAACTCAAGAAAAGGTAGGTTTAAAGGTAGATATAGATCGACTAAAGGGGTTAATTTCCGAAGAACTTAAAAATAATTATCGGCAGGGAACTGTAAAGGTGGATATACCTGTTGAGGTGGCTTCGCCGAGAATAACGTCGGAAAGCTTGAGCTTTATTCAAGAACTTTTGGGAGAATACACGACTCAGTTCACAGCAGGGAATAAAAATAGAACGCAAAATATTGCTCTCGCGTCTAAAACAATTAATGGTACTGTGTTGATGCCAGGAGAAATTTTTTCCTTCAATGAAAAAGTGGGACCGAGAACAGAGAGTAGGGGCTATCAGAATGCTCCTGTGATATTTAAGGGAGAACTTGTAGATGGTTTAGGGGGTGGGATCTGCCAGGTTTCCAGTACCATATACAATGCAATTTTACTGAGTAATTTAAATATTATAGAGAGAATTAATCATAGCATTCCATCTACCTACGTACCAAAGGGAAGGGATGCGACGGTTTCCTATGGCGTTCTTGATTTTAAGTTTCAGAATATATTGTCTCAGCCCATCTATATTGAAAGCTATATAAGAGGAAATCTTTTGATTGTTAAAGTATATGGACAGAAGGTAGACAATAAGGTTGTAAAGATTGAATCAAGGCAAGATGAAGTGGTAAAGAGAACGGTAGAGGTGAAATTTGATGCCAACATGTATCAGGGAGAGGAAAAGGTAGAACAAGAGGGTAGAGATGGCTATAAGATTACGACCTATAAAATTGTTGTGGAAAATGGGGTTGAGATTGAAAGAAAACAAATTAGCAAAGATTACTATAAACCTCAAAAGCAGATTATTGTAAAGGGAACGAAAAAACGTTCTGCAGCACCAGTGCAGAAAACGCAAGATGAGCTAAAGCCAAAGGGAGAAGGAGAGGCAGGCGTAGAAGTTATCAGACCTTAAGATTAGGATAATCGTTAAAGATGCACAAGAAAAAGCAGTAATGAGGTGACGAAAATGATCAATGCACTATATGACAAAGAGATAACTTGTCCAGTATGCAAAAATATTTTTCACACGAAGAAGGTACGGACCTCTGCTACAAGGGTCGAGAAAAGAGATACAGACTTCTGTACCCATTATATTGGTGAAAATCCAATCCTTTACAATGTATGCGTATGTCCTATGTGCGGGTACGCTGCTTTAGAGAGTAATTTTGGAGAGATAAATGCTACAGGTAAAAAAAAGATTGAAGAAAGTATCTCGAGACGTTGGGTTCAGAGAAGTTTTGGGGAGGAAAGAACGGTTATAGAGGCCATTGAAACCTATAAACTAGCCCTTCTATGCAGTCAGATCCTAGCAAATAAAAAAGGCACGTTGGCTAATATTTGTCTAAGAATTGCATGGCTATATCGTTATCTCCACCACGAAAAGGAATTTGAATTTTTAACCCATGCGGTAGGCTGTTTTGAACAAGCATTTGCCAATGAACCTCTACCTATAGGGAATTTAGATGAAGTATCTCTTATGTATTTAATTGGAGAACTCCATAGAATGATTGGAAATTATGAAGAAGCCATTGAATGGTTTGGAAAAGCGATTAGCAATCCAGCAATCAGAGGGAAGAAAAAAATTGATACCATGACCAGAGAGCAATGGAAATTGGCGAAAGACGCTTTTAAAAACAAAAGAAATCAAGATCAGGTGGGATAGAGCATGGAAAAGGTATACTATACAAAATTCATGAGTAATCTTGGTGAAATGTTTATTGCTTCCAGTGACCTAGGTGTATGTAGGTTAAAACTAGAAAGTGAAAGAGTGGAAAGCTTTTTCGATTGGATGAAAAGGAATTTCGTAGAAGTTCAGGAAAACAACGAAATGAATCTAGAAGTGATTCGACAGCTTTCTCTCTATGGAAAGGGTCAATTGAAGGAATTTGATCTCAAGCTGCATCTGATAGGGACTCCCTTTCAGAAGCTAGTTTGGAATGGATTGCGCACAATACCTTATGGAGAAGTTGCTAGCTATAAGGATATTGCGCTATTGATAGGATCACCTAAGGGTTTTCGTGCTGTGGGAATGGCGAACAATCGTAATCCAATTCCTATTATCATCCCTTGTCATAGAATCATTGGTCACGGTGGCGATCTGGTGGGCTATGGTGGTGGCCTTGATATGAAAATGAAGCTTCTACAATTAGAAGGCATACACATTAACGAAGGAAGAGTTGCTACAAAAAAGTAGCAGCTTTTTTTCTTTCATTTTTTAAACGTATTGCTAAAGGAGGAATGTCTGTGCATCCAGTATTAACCACAGTCGGTCTTATGGAAGTGATCAAGAGCAAGCTTCAAAATCAGAAAAGAAATCCTCTGATTTTTGTCCCTGGTCTTTATGGATCCATGGGGAATACAATCATTCCAGGAACAGGAGATTGGAGCTTTGGAATGTCTGCCTCTATATATGAACCTTTCGTGGAAAAATTAGAGCAGCTTGGATATACGAGGGATGAGAATCTGTTTATCGCCTTTTATGACTGGAGGCAGGATTGTATACACTGTGCTGATGAATACTTGATAAAGACTATCGCCTTGGCGAAATCGAAAAGCCGCAGTCGAAAGGTAGATATCATTTGTCATAGTATGGGGGGATTGGTTTCAAGAACCTATGTACAGGGGAATAATTATCAAGGAGATGTGGATAATTTAATCAGCATTGGTACCCCAAATGCAGGGGCGGTCAATGCCTATTTCTTTTATGCTGGTGGAAAGCTTCCCTATAACCGTGGCATGAAATCCAATATTTTTAGAACATTATTAGAAGGATATTTGTGGATCATTGAGAAGTATTATGGAGAAAAAAATGATTTGGATACAATACATAACCTATTAAAAGGCGCGCAAGACCTATTGCCAAGCATGCAATATGGGAACTATCTTTATTATCTAGATAAAAGCAGAAATATGAAATTCATCTCCTATGATCAAATGCACTATAAAAATAACTTTCTAGACTATATTAATTATATTTATCGAAAGACAATGCCTAAGAACGTAAAGGTAACATTGATTGCTGGAAAAGGTATTGAAACAAATCAGCTGCTTCAGATTGACCCTAGAAGGGAACACGATGGGCAAAGATGGATTGATGGCAGGGTGATCGATGTATCAAAGTCACTGGAAGGGGACGGTACTGTCATGGTGAAGAGTGTGATGGCCATAGAAGGAGATCGATATATTATCAATGGGAAGCATGAAGAATTGCTGGAAAGAAGCCTCTTTATTATCCGAAAAAAGCTGGGGATTGACGATGGATACATGATGCGAAGCAGATATGAACCCATAGAAAATCATATCAGCATTCTTATAGATGGCATGGGTGATTTACAGTTACAAGGTTTTGGTGAAAATGGGCAAGAAATTCTCTATGATAAAGGAGTAAACAATATAGAAAATCTTGATGTTCAAAAATACGGAGAAAGGCTTACTTGGATGCTCATCACCAACTGCAGACACCAGGAATTGGTGTTGAATTTCTTGCCTCAAAAGGATAGTACGTTGGACATTATTGTAAAAGATCGTGATGGAAATATAAAAAGAGCCTTGGGAAAAGAGGTATTGACCAAACATCGTTATCGTATTCAGATCAACTGATGGATTCGTTGACGTAACATATCATGGATGATATGATAAGAAAGGAATGATTAAAATGCCTGTCAATAGACAGGCTT
The DNA here is from genome assembly GCF_014205875.1 of Anaerosolibacter carboniphilus. GTDB lineage: Bacteria > Bacillota > Clostridia > Peptostreptococcales > Thermotaleaceae > Anaerosolibacter > Anaerosolibacter carboniphilus. The sequence goes on along the minus strand of NZ_JACHEN010000003.1, from coordinate 78,558 downwards.
TGTTATATCTAGGGAATCATAGCCTCATGATTTTCTAGCGAAAACAAATTTACGCAGTCAAATTTGTTTGTAGGAGTGATAGGATGAGGGGAAAAATAACGCTCGTTACGGGTGGTGCCCGAAGTGGAAAAAGTAATTTTGCAGAGGAGCTGGCAAAGACTTCTGATATGCCAGTGGCTTATTTAGCTACAGCTACTCCTTTTGATGATGGTATGCGGGATCGCATCAAGAAGCACAGGGAAAGTAGACCACAAGAATGGACAACCTATGAAGGCTTTAAAGATCTTCATCATGTTGTGAAAGATATATCAGCTGATCATGGTACTGTACTGTTGGATTGTGTGACGATTATGGTGACGAATTTGATGTTTGAAGACTTGACCATTGATTGGGATAGAATAAATCATGAACAGATTGATATCATTGAAGCTGGAATCAAAGAGCAAGTTTTTTCTTTGCTAAAAAGCATTCGTGAATACAACATGTGGAGTATTATTGTGACCAATGAGGTGGGGATGGGAATTGTTCCAGAAAACAGATTGTCGAGAATTTTCGGTGACATTGCAGGGAGGATAAATCAGATCATCGCAGCTGAGGCAGATGACGTCTATTTTACAGTGTCAGGAATCCCCATGAAAATAAAGTAGGAGGCGGTAAGATGGCAGCAAAACAATTATCTCAAGGTTTGGTACACATATATACTGGTGATGGAAAGGGCAAGACCACAGCAGCCTTGGGACAGGCTCTAAGAACTGTTGGTTGTGGATACAGGGTATTTATGGTTCAGTTTCTCAAGGGAGGCGATTCCGGGGAATTGCACAGCGCAGAAAAGCTGAAACCAGATTTTCAGATATTTCGATTCGACACAGCGAAAAAGTTTTTTTGGACACTGAATGATGAAGAGAAAAAGGAAGTAAAGAGAAATATTGATAAGGCATTCGCCTTTGTGGAGGAAGTTATCCAAAAGGAAAGCTGTGACCTGTTGATACTGGATGAAATTATGGGTGTACTCTCCAATAAGCTTCTTACAGTTCAACAGGTCTGCAATTTGATTGAGGGCAAGCCCAAGCACATGGAACTGATCTTGACAGGCAGAAATGTGCCTCAAGAAATTGTTGAGCTGGCGGATTATGTATCTGAAATGAAAATGATAAAGCATCCCTTCCAGAAGGGAATCGGAGCCAGGGAAGGAATTGAACACTAATGAAGCGATTGATTCTGATGATACAGTTTTTAACTCGGGTACCGATTCCAACCAATCTAAAAGTAGACGAGGATGATTTTTTGCATGGTATTATATATTTTCCAGTGGTAGGGCTCCTGATTGGGATGTTTATCGTATCCTTTCACTATATCGGTTACCAGTTGGGAGGGAGCTTCCTAGCGGCTGTCATGGCAGTAGTCATAGAAGTGTTTATTACAGGAGGTCTTCATCTAGATGGACTGGGGGATACCTTCGATGGGGTATATAGCAACCGTCCTAAGGATCGAATTTTGGAAATCATGAAGGATAGTCGACTTGGAACCAATGCAGCCTTGGCCATCATGATGACCTTGGTCTTAAAAATAGCATTAATTGATAGTCTTGCAGAGGATATGGTTTATGGCGTACTTCTTCTCATGCCAGTATTTTCAAAACTATGTCTCATCTATGGGTCTAAATTCTCTGTGTACGCCCGCAGTAATGGTATGGGAAATCTATATATTGGAAAGGTAACGAATCTTCATTTAGGAATCGCCTTATTTTTTACAGGTGTAATTTCCTTGATCCATCCATGGTCCTTCCCATATATTCTTTTAAGTTATATTTTCAGCCTGTTATACATAAAACACATTACAGGAAAAATCGATGGCATGACGGGTGATACTTTGGGTGCCTTGAGTGAGCTTTCTGAGCTTTTTTACCTCTTTTATTTTTTAATCTTAGGATTTTTGATGAAGGGATAGATGCTTATGCTGGAGCTGTATTTGGTTAGGCATGGAGAAACCATATCCAATTGTCGAGGGGTTTACTGTGGATGGTTGGATATACCTCTAACAGATAAAGGAATACATCAAGCAGAGGAAAGTGCTGAGAAGATGAAGGAAGTGTCACTGGATGTTATGATTACCAGTGATTTGCTCAGGACTAGAAAAACTGCGGAAATTATCAATAAGCATCATCATATAGAAATAAAAAACATAGACAGTTTTCGAGAGATGAACTTTGGCCTATGGGAAGGGTTATCCTATGAAGAGATTATCAACCAATTTCCTGATGAATTGAATGCATGGGAAAAGGAATGGTTGAACTATCCTGTTCCTGAAGGAGAGAGTCTTCGTCAAATGTATGAGCGTGTCATAAGGGGCATCGAGAAATTGATAGAGGATCATCCAAAAGGAAGAATATTGTTGGTTTCCCATGGGGGATGCATCCGTGGGATTCTGTCCCACCTGATTGGAAGGGGAATTGAGGATTATTGGAAATATAAGGTCGAAAATTGCGGGATTACTAAGATAGAGATTGTAGATGGCTATCCTGTATTAACAATGCTGAACGGATAAAGTATTATGCTATGGAAACACTATTATTTATCACTACAAGCCAAAATATTTCACTCTAATGCTATTGAATTATTGATGAATATTTGATACGATTAAATAAATTAATATGGAAATCAAATAGGTGTTGATACTTAATAGGGAAGTCCGGTGAAAGTCCGGCACAGCCCCCGCTACTGTATGTGAGGATGAAATCGATAGTATGTCACTTGTATATTACAGGGAAGACGTCGAGAGTAAAGCGATTCACAAGTCAGGAGACCTGCCTCTTTGAATTCATTGTATTGCCTTCGGAGGGAAGGAAACAGGAATATACATACGTGTGTTCATGCTCTGACCAAAGATGGTCAGGGCATTTTTATTTAGGATTCAATGAGGACTGATGCCATCACTGGCAGATTACGAATTTATATGGAAAAGGAATGATCAAGATGAAGCTACCTAGATTTGTTTTGGCAGGTACCCAGAGTGGCGTGGGAAAGACTACCATATCCACGGGGGTCATGTCTGCCCTTCGAAAAAGAGGTTTTCAAGTGCAGCCCTTTAAAGTAGGGCCAGACTATATAGATCCAGCCTTCCATACCTTTGTAACAGGAAACAAGTCGAGAAACCTTGATAGCTGGATGCTGGAAGAAGAAACCGTCAGGGGTCTATTTGTTAAAAATGCTCAGGAGAAAGACATCTCTGTGATTGAGGGGGTTATGGGACTATACGATGGTAGTGGTAGTCGAAAAGATGTGGGGAGCACAGCCCATGTATCTAAAATTATCAAAGCGCCTGTGATCTTAATTATCAATGGTAGTGGTATGGCAGCCAGTGCTGCTGCCCAGGTGCTAGGTTACAAGATGTATGATTCCGATGTGGAGATTGCTGGTGTAATCATCAACAATGTTTCTGGGGAAAAACATTATCATATATTAAAGGAAGCCATTGAAAGAGATACCAAAATCAAGTGTGTAGGATATATGGTAAAAAACACTGCCATTAAGCTGGAGAGCAGACATCTTGGACTCATTCCCAGTGTAGAGGTGAAAGATTTAAAGGATAAAGTGGAAGAGATCGGAAGCATGATAGAGAAAACTGTAGACATAGATGCTTTGTTAGAAATCAGCGAACAGGCGGTGCCAATAGATGCTTGCATGTCAGAGGATATATGGGTGGAGGATCGAATCAACTTAGGTGTTGCTTCTGATAAAGCTTTTAATTTTTATTACGAAGACAATCTAGAGTTATTGAAAAGCCTAGGTGCAAATTTGATTTTCTTTAGTCCGCTGCATGATCGAAAATTGCCAGAAGGACTCCATGGACTATATTTTGGTGGTGGGTTCCCAGAGGTATTTGCCCAAGAACTAGAGGATAATAGGGAGATTCGGCAACAGATCAAGGAAAGCATTGAGGGCGGTATACCTGCCTATGCTGAGTGTGGAGGGCTGATGTATCTGACAAATGCTATTACCAGCGTAGCGGGAGAGAGACATGAAATGGTTGGGGTGTTCCATACAGAAGCAAAGATGACGGGGCGGCTGCAGCGTTTTGGATATGTAGATATTACTATTGATCAACCCTCTGTATTATCTAAATCGGTGGAGCAAGCGAAAGCCCATGAATTTCATCGTTCTATTCTCATGGATCATATGGAAGACGATCAGGTTTATCAGCTTGAAAAAACCAGAAATGGAGAAATCATTGATCGCTGGCGATGTGGATTAAAGCGGTATAATGCTCTGGCAGCATATGCCCATATACATTTTTATTGCAATCAGAGACTAGCAAAAAATTTTATAGAAAACTGTAGGGTATATAAGGATGGGGGGAAGGAATAAATGATGAAAACGAAGAAATTAATGCTTCAAGGCACAGGATCCTCTGTAGGAAAGAGTCTGTTAACAGCCGGTTTTTGTAGAATATTCCATCAGGATGGACATAAGGTAGCACCATTTAAGTCTCAGAACATGGCGTTAAATTCCTTTATTACAGCGGAAGGATTGGAAATGGGAAGGGCTCAAGTGGTGCAAGCAGAGGCTAGTAAAATAGAACCAACGGTAGCTATGAATCCCGTATTATTAAAACCAACGACTGATAAAAAGTGCCAGGTCATATTAAATGGTAAGGTCTTTAAAAATATGTCTGCCGTGGAATATCATGAATTCAAGCCGGAATTAGCAGAATTGGTAAAAAAAAGCTTCCAACAGTTGGAATATGAGCACGATGTAGTCGTTATTGAAGGCGCAGGAAGCCCAGCGGAGATTAATCTAAGAGAAAATGATATTGTAAATATGGGTATGGCAGAGATGGTAGATTCCCCGGTAATCCTCATCGGAGATATTGACCGTGGCGGTGTATTTGCTTCTTTGGCAGGAACCATGCTGTTATTAACAGAGGAAGAAAAAAAGAGGGTAAAAGGGGTCATTATCAATAAATTTAGAGGGGATGTAGAGATCCTTAAACCCGGGATTAAAATGCTTGAAGATATTATCAAAATTCCTGTTTTAGGTGTGATTCCATACTATCATGTGCAGATTGAAGATGAAGATAGTCTGGCAGAACGTTTCAGATATCAAAAATATCAAGGCGGACAAATCGAGGTAGCGGTGCTTTACCTTCCGCATGTTTCGAACTTTACGGATTTTAACGTGTTTGAAACCCAAGAGGATGTGAATCTTAGGTATGTCATGCGAGGAGAGTCCATTGGCAATCCTGATATTCTGATCATTCCTGGCTCAAAGAACACCATAGAGGATCTTGTTTACATTAGAGAAAGCGGTCTGGAAGAGCAAATATTGAGATTACATAGACAAGGAAAGCTGATTGTAGGTATTTGTGGTGGATATCAGATGCTTGGAAAAACCATAAAAGATCCCTATGGCACGGAGAGCTCCATCGAGGAAATCAATGGCTTGGGACTGTTGGATGTAGATACTTTATTTGAAATGGAGAAAACAACCACACAGGTGGAGGCCGTGGTTACAGCCCAACTGGGCGGATTGTTGGAAGGTATCCAAGGGGCTAGTCTTAAGGGTTATGAAATTCACATGGGAAAAACCGTGCTGGGCCCAGAAAGTCGTGGATTAAATCAGATCCGACATATGTTGGGCAAGGATGTGGCTTTGGATGATGGTGCGGCCAATATGGAAGGGAATGTTATTGGTACCTACATCCATGGAATTTTTGACAATATTCCTTTTACCAGAGCTATATTAAACAATATTCGTCGGCTAAAAGGATTAGAGCAAGTTGAAAGCAGTATTGAGAGTTTTGAAGCATTTAAGGAACAGGAATATGACAAATTGGCCGAGGTTATAAGGACGAATCTAGATATGAAAAAGGTATATCAAATACTGAATGGGGAAGAAATATGCTCAAAATAGTGATAGGATATGGGTTGGATTTACTCTTCGGGGATCCTTATTGGCTTCCTCATCCTATACGGTTTATTGGAAACGGCATCAAAGCTACTGAAAATATGCTGCGAAGGTTTTTTAAAGGGGAGAAGCAAGAACGAGTCGGGGGAATTTTTCTAACAATCATCATTGTATTCCTTGCCTATGGGTTAACCTACTTGCTCATGTATGGAGCAGAAAAAGTACATCCCTATTTAAAACTAGGTTTAGAAACCTTTTTGATTTTTCAAATATTGGCTACAAAGAGTCTTGACCGAGAAAGTAGAAAGGTATATACCCAGCTTCAACAAGAGAACTTACCTGAGGCTAGAAAATATCTTTCCTATATCGTGGGGCGAGAGACGAAAGATTTAAATGAACAAGAGATTGCCAGAGGAGCCATCGAGACGGTAGCTGAAAATATATCCGATGGCATTATCGCACCGTTGTTTTATATTTGTATTGGTGGAGCACCCTTAGGAATGGCTTATAAGGCCATCAATACCTTGGATTCTATGGTAGGGTACAAAAATGAGAAATATTTGAACTTTGGAAGAGCCAGCGCTAGACTTGATGATTTTGTGAATTACATTCCTGCAAGACTTACCGCATTCTTTATTATTATTGCCTCAGCTTTTACAGGTTATGATTGGAAGAATGGGTATAGAATTACGAAGAGAGATTGTAGAAACCATAAAAGTCCAAATAGCGGATATCCAGAATCAGCAGTCGCAGGTGCATTAGGTATTCAAATAGGAGGTACCAACACATATTTTGGAGAAAAGGTATATAAGCCAACGATTGGAGAGCCCATTCGACAGTTGGAGAAAGAAGATATTCAACGGACGATCGAAATTATGTATGCTACTTCCTTGACTGGTATGTTTTGTTTTATGATGATAAAATATTTATTGATTGTAATATAGGGGGTGAATAGCAATGAAAATAGCTAAGCATGGCGGTAATATATATGAAGTTGCAGAAAAACTAGGGATTCAACCAAGCGAGGTATTAGATTTTAGTGCGAATATCAATCCCCTGGGTGTACCGACTAGCTTCCGAAAGGCGTTAATTGAAAATATTTCTTTGATCGAGAGCTATCCGGATCCATACTATCAAAGACTGATACAAGCAATTGGTAAATATCATCAGATCAATCCAAACTATATTACTGTGGGAAATGGGGCAACGGAAATTATTTTTTCCATGATTTCAGCGCTGAAGCCAAAACAAGCACTAATCCTTGCGCCAACTTTTTTAGAATATGAAAGGGCTCTGGCAAAGGTTGGATGTGAGGTTCATTATTATCGATTGAAGGAAGAACTGGATTTTATCGTGGATGAGGGCTTTCTAAAGGCGCTTCATGAAGAGATTGATTTGGTGATCTTATGCAATCCTAATAATCCCACAGGGCAAATGATCCATCATGAAATCATGGACAAAATTTTAGATAGGTGTAGAGAGCAGCGTATTAATTTGATGATCGACGAAGCGTTTAATGAGTTTCTGGATTGCCCAGATGAAAAAAGCATGATTTCCCGTATTGAGAGCTATAAGAACCTTTATATCATCCGATCCCTTACAAAATTTTTCGCGCTACCGGGATTGAGAATAGGATATGGGATTTCAGGAAATCTGGATATGCTTCAAAAGATTGCGAGTGTGAAAGAACCATGGACTATCAATAGCTTTGCAGCCTTAGCTGGAGAGGTTGTAGTAAAGGATCAGGAATATATATGCTGCAGCAAGGCATGGATTGATACAGAGCGGGAATTCCTATTTGAAGGATTTCAAGGTATTCCTCAGATCAAGGCGTATAGACCAGCGGCCAATTATATTCTTCTGAAAGTGCTGGATGACCAATATGTATTTTTACAAGAAAAACTTTTAGAAAAAAACATCCTGATTCGTAGCTGCAGTAATTATGAGAATTTAAATAAATCTTATTTCAGGGTGGCCATAAAAGATAGAGAAGCCAATGAAAAGTTGATACGAGCATTAAGAGAGGTATTTTATGAGGGTTAAAGCGAAATGTCCTGCTTCCTGTGGAGAACTACTTCAAGGGATGATTGGAACGAATGAAAAACTTATCTCTTATCCTGTAGATATTTTTTCCCAGGTAGTCATTGAAGAGAGGAAAAATCCAAAGAGAGATATGGGCCGTAAAAAAGCTACGGAAGCCATGTATAGAACCCTTGCCTACTATGGTGAAGCTCAGGAGATTGGTGATTCTCTGATGATAGAGATTCAGTCCAATATTCCGATTGCTAAGGGAATGGCCAGCAGTACGGCTGATATAGCTGCCACAGCCGCTGCAACAGCAGCTTTGATTGGAAAAAAAATTGATAGCGATGCTTTGGCTAAAATCTGTGTTGGTATTGAGCCTACGGATAGTACTATTTACAAAGAACTAACCCTATTTGATCATTTAAAAGGGATAAGAATTGAAACCTTTGATTGGAGCCCTGCGGTAGATGTGCTCATATTAGAATCGGATCATGTTCTAGATACGCAGGTGTTTAGAAAATCTGATTATTCCAAGGAAAGAATGGAGGTACAACCTCAAGTGGAGGAGGCCTTTCGTATTTTTAAGGAGGGTGCGCTGAAGCGAGAGCTCTCCCTGTTGGGAAAAGCTGCCATCGTAAGCTCTTTAGCAAACCAGAGGATTTTGCCGAAAAATCGATTGGAAGAAATCATAGAGATAGCGATCCAACATGGATGTCTAGGAGTAAACGTGGCTCATAGTGGTACCGTTGTTGGTATTCTTATGGAAAGAGATAAAGTAGATGCCCAGCAATTGAAAGGGGCCTTAAGAAATAAAAATGTTTTTGAACATTATAACAAAGCATATTGCACAAAGATGATTCAAGGCGGTGTACGCATCATAGAAGAATAAGGAGGATGAATAGATATGAAAAGGGCATTATTTGTATTAGGTCATGGAAGTCAAGCAGCAGAGGCTGATTTAATTTTTGAGCAAATCGTTGGAATGGTAAAGGGAATGACATCCTTTGAACTGGTAGGCATGGGATCGTTGCAGATATCAACGCCAAGCTTTGAAGAGGGTATTGCAGCATTGATTGAAAAAGGAGCAGAGCAAGTGATTATTGTTCCTATGTTTATATTTAAAGGAAACCATGTAAAGTTTGATATTCCAGAAAAATTGGTAGAACTACAAGAAAAATACCCCCATGTGACATTTACCATGGCAAATCACATCGGTGCCGATGAACGCATTGCCATGATCATAGAGGAGAGGGCGAAGGAGGCTATCGGAGCGTAATGAGTGAATATATCAAGGTGCCCCATGAGATTGAGGAAAGAAGCTTCGAAATTATAACAGAAGAATTAGGGGATAAGACTTTTCCAGAGGAAATCGGTAGAATCATTAAAAGGATTATTCATACCACTGCTGATTTTCAGTATGCTGATATTACGGTGATTTCGCCAACCGCTATTCAATCGGCGAAAGATGCCATTGCAAAGGGTGTAAGTATTGTAACGGACACCCAGATGGCTAAGTCTGGCATTAATAAGATGAAATTGAAAAAGTATGGTGGAGATGTCCACTGTTTCATATCTGATGAGGATGTGGCACTGCGAGCAAAAGAAAAAGGAATTACCAGGGCGATGGTTTCTATGGAAAAGGCAATAGCTGACGAGAAGAACCAGATTTTTGTCATAGGAAACGCACCTACTGCCCTATTTGAATTGAAGCGTTTTATCGAGGAAGGAGCCGTGAAGCCTGCCCTTGTGGTGGGGGTACCCGTAGGTTTTGTAGGTGCGACAGAATCGAAGGAGGCCCTGGAAGCTTTAGATGTACCTTATATATTGACAAGGGGTAGAAAAGGTGGAAGCACCGTAGCTGCTGCCATCATCAATGCGATTTTGTATATGATGGAGTAGGGGAAGAAGGGTTACTTATGTTGGAACGATATATTGTAAAAGACGGAAAAAAGATGAGATATGGTTATACCACAGGATCATGTGCAGCAGCGGCAGCCAAAGCAGCTGCCATGATGGCGTTGGAAGGAAAGAAAATCGAAAAGGTATCCATCGATACACCAAAGGGATGGACCCTGGATCTTAAGATTGAGGAACCGTCTTTAGGCAATCGTACTGCTGTTTGCGCAGTGAAAAAGGATGGTGGAGATGATCCGGATAATACAGATGGTATCCTTATAGAAGCTTCCTGTGAGATACTAGAAGTACCAGGGATTGAGATCAAGGGCGGAAAGGGTGTTGGCATGGTGACAAAGCCAGGGCTTCAGGTTCCTCCTGGTCAGCCAGCGATTAACCCAATACCAAGAAAGATGATATATAAGGAAGTTTTAGAGGTATTACCGGAAGGAAAAGGTGCGGTGATTACTATTTCTGTACCCCAAGGGGAGGAAATCGCAAAAAAAACCTTTAACCCAAGACTTGGCATTGTTGGTGGCATATCGATTCTTGGTACCTCTGGAATCGTGGAGCCTATGTCAGAAGAAGCTTTCAAGGATTCCCTTGCCTTGGAAATAAGTGTTGCAGCAGAGGCAGGAAAAGAACGCTTAATATTGGTTCCTGGTAACTACGGGAGAGATATTGCCGTAGATCACTATGGCTTACATAAAGATATGATTATCAAAACCAGCAATTTTGTAGGATTCATGCTGGAAAAGTGTGTAGAACATGGCATCAAACAGGTGTTGATGATTGGACACTTGGGAAAATTTGTTAAGTTGGCTGGCGGCATATTTCATACCCACAGCAAGGTAGCCGATGGACGCATTGAAATTCTAGCAGCAAATTTAGCCCTTTTGGGAACAAAACAGCAAGTTATTGAAGAATTATTCCAATGTGTAACCACAGAGGCTGCCATGGAAATCATAGACCGGGAAGGTTATAACGCTGTTTATGATCTGTTATGTAATAAAGCAGAGCAGAAAGCAGAACAGCATGTATTTAAACAACTGGAAATTGGCGTCATTATGTTTTCTATGGATAAAAAGGTCATTGGGCTAGGGAACAATGCAAAAAGATTGGTGGAGGAGTTCAAGGATGAATAAGATCTATGTACTAGGGATGGGTCCTGGCAATAAAGAATATATTCTACCCATCACCACTCGCATTATCGAGGGTTGTGATGTGCTAATCGGTGGGAAGCGAAATCTGCAATACTATGAGGACCTTGGAAAAGAAATCCTTTACATCCAATCAGATCTGGCAGGCATCATGGATTATGTAGAAAAAAATCGAAGCAATAAGAAAATTGCGTTTCTTCTATCGGGGGATACTGGATTTTACAGCATGCTGGATTATATAAAAAAGCATATAAAAACTTCGGAACTGGAAGTAATTCCTGGCATCAGCTCCTTTCAATACCTAATGGCCCAAATTGGAGAACCATGGCAAACCGCCTATGTAGGTAGCCTCCATGGAAGAACCTGTGACTTTATCGAAATCATACAACAATATGAAAAGGCGATCTTTCTAACGGATCATAAGTATTCACCACAGCAGATTGCAAAGGAACTACTGCAGCATAAGATTGGAAACAAACGAATGATTGTCGGTGAAAACTTATCCTACGAGAATGAGCGAATTATCATGGGAAAGCCGGAAGAGATAGTAGATATACCAAAATTTGATATGGCTGTGGTGGTGATTATGAATGATAAATAAATGGAAGTATAAAACACCTGGAATTCCTGACGATGTATTTGTTAGAGGAAAAGTGCCTATGACAAAGGAAGAAGTGAGAGCTGTTACGATTTCAAAATTGCGTCTACAGGATGACCACATCGTAGTGGATGTAGGTGCTGGTACGGGATCTATTGCTATTGAAGCTGCACATATCTGCTCCAAGGGCAAGGTCATCGCCATTGAAAGAAATGAAGAAGGCATTCGATTGATTCAAGAAAACTGTAACCAATTACAAGTTGAGATGGAAATTCTTCATGGAAATGCTGCAGAAAAATTGAAGGGCATTTCTGTTTTTGATCGTGTTGTCATAGGCGGTAGTGGCGGAGAACTGGAAGAGATTGTTCGACTCTGTTACGAAAGACTGACGTCAGGCGGTCGGGTAGTGGTAAATAGTATTACCGTCGAAACCTTGTATGAGTCTATACAGTTTTTAGAAGGTACTGGATTTGTAGATATCGATGTGGTTTCAGTAAGTGTTGCCAAGGGTCGGAAAGCCGGACGATATACCCTGATGGAAGCTCTGAACCCCATCTATATTATTTCTGCAGAAAAGAGATTGTAAATGAACATAAGTGGAGGAATTAAAATGAATGGTAGATTTTATGGCCTTGGTGTAGGTCCTGGAGATCCAGAATTGGTTACTCTAAAGGCTATACATATATTGAATCAGGTAGATATTATCATTGCACCTGAAACTATCAAGGATAAAGGTAGTGTTGCTTATGACATCATCAAAGGGCATGTGCAGGATCAGCGTAAAGTTGTTTTTCAAGTTTTTCCTATGACCTATGACAGTAAAGAGTTAGATGCTAGTTGGAATCGAAATATGGAAGAGATCCTTACATTTTTGTTTGAGGGAAAGAATGTGGCCTTTATTACATTAGGAGATCCCATGGTGTACAGCACTTATATATATGTGATGCGTCTCATCAGAGACAAAGGGATTGCGGTGGAAACTGTTCCTGGCATCACATCCTTTTGTGCAGCGGCTAGTCGATTAGGGATTCCTCTTTCAGAAGGGAATGAAACCATTGCCATTGTTCCTGCGGCGTACCAGTGTGAACAGATTGATGATATCCTTCATTTTGCAGACAATGTGATTCTGATGAAGCCTTCCAGAGGATTTGAGAAGACAGTTCAAAAGCTGGAAGAGCATCAGCTTTTAGAGAATACAGTTTTGATTAGCAAATGTGGTCATGAAGACGAAAAGATTTCCTACGATGTTAAGAGCCTGCTAGGAGAGAAAATTGATTATCTATCCATGCTGATTGCAAAAAAAAGGAGGCAGAAATAATGGTATATTTTATTGGTGCAGGACCTGGAGATCCAGAATTAATCACGGTAAAGGGACAAAGAATTGTAAAAGAGGCGGACGTCATTATCTATGCAGGTTCCTTGGTGAATAAAGCAATTATTGATTGCAGAAGAGTAGATGCTGAAGTCCATAACAGTGCTTCCATGACATTAGAGGAAGTGATTGAAGTGATGGAGAGGGGCGTAAGACAAGGAAAGCTTATAGCTAGGGTTCATACAGGAGACCCAAGTATTTATGGTGCGATCCGAGAGCAGATGGATATATTGGATGAAAAGGGAATTTCCTATGAGGTGATTCCAGGGGTAAGTTCTTTTGTAGGTTCTGCTGCTGCCATTAAAAAAGAGTTCACCCTGCCAGGAATAACCCAAACCGTTATTCTTACAAGGATGGAAGGGAGAACTGATGTACCAGAAAAGGAGAATCTTGAGAAATTGGCGCAGCACCGCGCTTCTATGTGCATTTTCCTATCTGTGCATATGATTGATGAGGTCGTAAAAAAACTAGCTGTTCATTATCCCGTGACAACACCTATCGCTGTTGTTCAAAAAGCCACATGGGAAGATCAGAAAATTGTAATCGGTACCTTAGCGGATATTGGAGACAAAGTAAGGGAAGCTGGAATTAATAAAACTGCTCAAATCATGGTAGGAGATTTTCTTGGAAATAACTATGAAAAATCAAAGCTTTATGACAAGGATTTCAGCCATGAATTTAGGAGTGCGAAGAATGAGTAAAGCAATCATTACACTGACTCGGGGCGGATTCGACTTGGGGAAGCGGTTGCAGCAAATGTTAAATGACAGTACCTTGTATGTGAATGGAAAATTCGATGTGAAAGGTCCTGGCATTCAAAAAATAGAAAAGAATATAACTGCCTTTGTAGGAGAAATTTTCAATCAATATGAATGTTTGATCTTTATTATGGCAACAGGGATTGTGGTGAGAGCCATCGCTCCTTATATTCAAGACAAAAAAATAGATCCTGCTGTAATTGTTTTGGATGAAAAGGGAAAAAATGTTATTAGTCTTCTTTCAGGTCATCTTGGTGGTGCCAATGAATATGCCTTTGCCATCTCTGAATTGTTGGGGGCGAACCCTGTGATTACGACGGCATCAGACGTCAATCAATCCATTGCCGTAGATACCTTAGCTATGACTTTGCACTGTGCTATTGAAGATTATAGCGATGCCACAAGGGTTACAGCCCATATCGTGAATGGCGAACTGGTGGGCATTCGATCAGATATTCCAATATTTTTTCATCTGCCTGAAAATATAGATATCCTAGATGAAAATGAATTTGAAAACGAAAAATACAAAGGGATGATATATATAACCGAGAGACAAGTGAAGAAAGATCCAGATAAGGACCAGGTAATTTTAAGACCTAAGAACATAGTCTTAGGTATAGGATGTAGAAAGGGGAAGTCTAAAGATGAAATCCTAAAGGCGATCCATGCTACATTGAAGAATTTAAATATTGATCCTATAGCTATAAAACATATGGCCACGATAGATGTCAAACAGGATGAACCAGGAATGATTGACGCAGCGAAAACTTTAAATGTTCCGCTGGTCATCATCAGTAGTGAAAATATTAGTGCTGTGGAAAAAGAATTTGATCGTTCGGAGTTCGTGAAAAAAGCGATTGGTGTAGGCGCTGTATGTGAACCTGCAGCTATGCTCAGTTGTAAAAATGGTACTTGGCTTCAAAGAAAAACTGCTTATGATGGTATCACGATTGCATTGATGAGAGAAGGTGAATTTGAATATGGAAATCATTGTAGTAGGAATAAACTATAAGCAATCACCCATAGAAATACGGGAAAAAGTGGCATTTACAAAGAGTAGTCTGGAAAAGGCCTATGGGATATTCAAAGAAAATCATTTCATAAAAGAGGCAGTCATTCTTTCTACCTGTAATCGCAGTGAAATCACAGCAGTGGCGGCGGATGTGGAAAAGGGCGTTCACGAATTGGTCAAATTTTATCATCAATTTTTTGAGTTGGCAGATGGAACTTTGACAGAGCATCTTTTTATCAAAGTTTCTGATGATGCGGTAAAACATATCTTTCACTTATCAGCTGGATTAGATTCTCTAATACTAGGAGAGGACCAGATACTGGGGCAGGTAAGGGAAGCCCATAGTAATGCCAAGACTTGGGGATGTACAGACACCATATTGAACAAGCTCTATCGAGAAGCGATTACAACGGCGAAAAAAATCAAGAGAACAACGGCCATTTCACAGAACTCTCTTTCCATTAGTTCCATTGCAGTAAAGTTTGTAGAGCAGATTTTTGGCGATTTAAAGGATAAGCGGGTAATGGTGATCGGTGTAGGAAAGATGAGCAGGATTGCCATCGAAAACCTGATCTATAAAGGTGTTAAAGAAATTTATGTAACCAATCGAACCAAGGGCCATGCAGTAGATTTATCAAAGCGTTATAATGAGGTAGGTGTCATCGACTTTCATGATCGGTATAAGATGATCTCCCAAGTAGATATTATCATCACTTCCACCAGTGCACCCCACTATGTGTTGAGAAAGGAAGCCTTTGAAAAATATTTAGGGCAAGAAAATAAAATATGTATCATTGATATTGCGGTACCTCGGGACGTTGATCCTGAGATAGGAGAGATTCAGAATGTTTCCCTATATGAATTGGATGATTTGAAAAGGGTTTCCATGGAAAATATGGAATCTAGAGTAGAGGCAGCCAAACATGCAGGGGAGATTATTATTGAAGAGTGTATTAAATTTGAAAATTGGTACCATTGTTTGCCTGTTTTTCCTGTATTAGAAGCCCTTGCTCAATATAGAGAAGAAATCCTTGAGGAAGAGGTGAAAAGCCTGATGCCTCGTCTCGAACAGGCTTCCGAGAAGGACAAAGAGTTAATAGAGATCGTTATGCGTAGTTTAGCAAAAAAGATCATCAGAAAGCCAATACTTAACCTCAAAAGGGCTGGCGAAGATCGTCAAGGCGAATTATATGCGTCCATTGCTGGACAATTATTTGGAGTAAATCAGTATAGCTGTAAGCCAGGGCCTTGTAAAGAATGCACAAAGGTTTGCAGTAAAAACAGTTAGGGGGAAAAAGATGAAATCGCAGAATAAGATTTATGTAGTAGGGATAGGACCAGGAAATCGGGAACATATGAGCGTACGAGCCATAGAAGCGATTGCCGAAGCAGATGTAATCATCGGATATAAGACATATATTGATTTGATTAAGGATCTAATTGTTGATAAGGAAGTTATTGATTCAGGAATGAGAAAAGAGGTTGAACGCTGTAATCTAACCCTAGACTATGCCTTGCAGGGTAAAAATGTAGCAATTATCAGCAGTGGAGATGCAGGAGTATATGGTATGGCAGGGATTATGCTAGAAGTAAAATATGAAAGAAATAGTGATGTAGAAATCGAGGTTGTACCAGGAATAACAGCTGCCAGCGCCGCTTCAGCAGTGCTAGGGGCGCCCATGATGCATGATTTTGCCGTCATTTCTCTCAGTGATCTATTAACAGAATGGGAACTGATTAAGAAAAGACTGGATTGCGCAGCGATGGGAGATTTCATTGTAGCTTTATATAATCCTAAAAGTATGGGTAGGGTACATCAAATTGAGGAAGCCCGGGAAATTATGATGAAATATAAGGCGGGAAGCACACCCGTGGGTATTGTTAAAAATGCCAAACGTCAAGGAGAACAAGCAGTGATTACAGACCTAGAACATATGCTGGAGCACGATATTGATATGCTTACAGTCGTGGTCATAGGAAATGCCCATACCTATGTAAAGGATGGCAAAATGATCACCCCAAGGGGTTATCAAATATGATTTTTGTCATAAGCGGAACCCAAGATGGCAGGGAGCTGGTGGAACAGTTGGCTGCCAAGGGCTATCCTCTGATTGTTTCCACAGCAACGGCCTATGGTGCCAGCCTCATAGAAAGTCGTGAGAACTGTCAGGTTTTTCACCAACGGCTCAACAGAGATCAGTTGATGACTTTTATGGATACCCATAAGGTTAAATTGCTCATTGATGCAACCCATCCTTACGCTGTAGAAGTGTCATTAAATGCCATAGATGCTTGTAAACATCGTAAGACACCTTATATTCGATTTGAAAGGTCTCAAAGTGATGACATAGGTTATCAAGATATCATATATTCTGTAGAAAGCTATGAGGAAGCTGCAAAATATTTATCGACTATCCAGGGAAATATACTACTGACAACGGGGAGTAAAACCTTGGAAGTTTTTACGAATATCATTGATAGGACGCGGATCTTTGCAAGGGTGCTACCCACTTGCGATGTATTGAAAAAATGTGAGGTGTTGGGTTTGCCACCATCTAATATCATTGCCATGCAAGGGCCTTTTTCAAAGAATATGAATAAGGAAATGATGAAGAAATATAATATTCAACTTCTTGTTACAAAAGATAGTGGAGATATTGGAGGGACTTTGGATAAACTGGAGGCGGCCCATGAAATGGAGGTTTCCGTGGTAATGATCATGAGACCTGCCATACCATATCCCAATATCTATAGAAGCTTTTCTCATATCATGGATAAAGTGAGTGAAATTATATGAAAAAGTACTATCCAATTATGTTAGATATTGAAGACAAGCGCTGTGTTGTAATCGGTGGGGGAAAAGTTGCCCAGCGTAAGGTTGAATCTTTGTTATATTGCGGTGGAGCCGTCACAGTGATTACGCCAAAGGTGACGGAAGAATTAAATAATCTTGCTCAAAATGGAAAAATACAAATAATTTTGAGAGAGTATACCAGTGGAGATTTAAAGGGTTTTGATTTAGCTTATGTAGCTACAGATAATCAGCGAGTAAATAATTTATGTCGCGAAGAAGCAAAACAGGAAAAAGTATTATTAAACGTTGTGGATCAACCAGATATGTGTGATTTTATTGTTCCCGCTTCTGTCCAAAGAGGCGACCTGACGATTGCCGTGTCTACCAATGGGAAAAGCCCAATGCTATCAAGAAAGATCCGTGAGGATTTGGAGGCAGTCTATGGGGAGGAATACACAGTGTTCTTAGAGGTCATGGGAGAGTTAAGACAGTTGGTATTAACAGAATGGGAAAATATTCATCACAGAAGAGAATTCTTTCAGAAGATTGTCTACAGTGATGTTTTAGATAGATATAGAAATGGGGAGATTCAAGATTTAAAAAGCTATATCCTTGAAACTTTTCTAAAAAGAAGTGTATGAAAAAACATTGCGTTGGACCATATAGTCATTACATACAATAAGGATGGGAAAAGGTGGACAAAATGAAAAAGAATAAGATTATTGTGGGATCGAGAGCCAGTGAGTTGGCACTGACCCAAACCCGTTGGGTAATTCAATGTCTTAAAGAAAAATTTCCCCATATAGATTTTGAGATTGCTGAAATCAAAACCATTGGGGATAAAATACTGGATAAGACCCTTAACAAGATTGGTGGTAAGGGTCTATTTGTAAAAGAAATCGAAGCGGCTCTCCTTCAAGATCAGATTGATATGGCTGTTCATAGTATGAAGGATGTGCCAACAGAGATGACAAAAGATCTTGTAATCGGAGCTATTACAACACGAGAAGATATTCGAGATGTGCTTATCTCAAAGGATGGACTGGACATTGTCAATCTTCCACTCGGTGCACGGATAGGAACCAGCAGTTTGCGCAGGGCTGCTCAACTCCTAAACTTTAGACCAGATTTGCAAATCGAACCTATTCGTGGCAATATTGCAACGCGTATAAAAAAAATAGAACAGTTAGGCTTAGATGGTGTGATTTTGGCAGCAGCAGGCATATTGAGAATGGGCTGGGAGGATCAAATAACAGAGTATATTTCCACGGATATCTGTATACCTGCCGTTGGACAGGGAGCCCTTGGGATTCAAGTTCGATCAAAGGATCAAGAAATTATTGACATGATAAAAGAGATCGATGACCCAGCAGTTGCTTTTTGTGTGAATGCAGAGAGGAGCTTTATGAGAGAATTAAAGGGCGGATGTCATGTACCCATCGGTGCTTATGCATGGATAGATGGAGAGAAACTGAGGATGAAAACCGTTGTCGCTGCTCCTGATGGAAAAGAACAAATCAAACAGGAAGAAACCTCCCATCCAAGAGATGGAGAAATGTTGGGGATCAAGCTGGCAGTCAAAAGCTTAAAAGAAGGTGCCCAAGAAATATTGACAAGGATAGAGGCTGGTGAATAGTATGGAGTTTGGTAAAGTATATTTAATTGGCGCTGGACCAGGGGATTACAAACTCATTACCATGAAGGGGTTAGAGTGCATACAAAAGGCAGATGTGGTTTTGTATGACCGTTTGGCTAGTGAGAAGCTGCTAAGCTATGGACGGGAGGATGCTGAATTCATTTACGTAGGAAAAGCACCAGATCATCACACCTATACCCAGGAGGAGATCAATCAACTATTGGTGGATAAAGCGAAAGAGGGTAAGACGGTTGCTCGATTGAAAGGCGGAGATCCATTTGTATTCGGTAGAGGTGGAGAAGAAGCCCTTGAACTAATCAAGCATGGTATAGGATTTGAAATTGTTCCCGGGATTACGTCAGCAATCTCTGTACCAGCTTATGCGGGCATTCCTGTAACCCATAGGAATGTAAGTGCCTCATTCCATGTGATTACAGGAAATGAGGACCCAACAAAAGACGAAAAAGCAATAGATTATGAAGCTTTGGCCAAGGTAGAAGGAACCTTGGTGTTCTTAATGGGTGTTCGAAATATCGAAAAGATATGTACCAGCTTGGTGAAGTATGGGCAGAAGGGTGATCGACCTGTAGCCGTCATCCATAAGGGTACCACGTTAGAGCATAAAATATTGAAGGGAACTCTAGCGACCATCAGCGACCTGGTAAAGGAGACAGGATTTTCAAATCCGTCGATTATCATCGTTGGAGAGGTTGTAAATTTATCGGAGGAACTCAGGTGGTTTGAAAACAAACCACTATTTGGTAGAAGAGTACTCGTAACAAGAACGAGACAGCAAGCCAGCTATCTTTCTGAGAAGATAGAGGACTTAGGTGGAGAGGCCGTGGAGTTCGCCACCATTAAGATTGAAAAACCAGAGAATTATGATGAAATCGATAAGGCCCTGGGAGAAATTCAGAAATATGATTGGATTATATTTACCAGTGTCAATGGCGTTCAGGCATTTTTCGATCGTATGAAAAAGTTAGATTTTGACATCAGGCTATTACATAAAGCAAAGCTTTGCGCCATCGGTCCAGCAACAGGCAAGGCGTTGGATGACATGGGCTTCAATATCGAATTTGTTCCTGCTGAGTATAGAGCAGAGGCAATCATCGAGGGTTTAAAGGATAAAATCAAGCCAGGACAACATGTGTTGTTACCGAGAGCAGATATAGCCAGGGAAGTGCTTATAGATGAAATAGAAAAAATGGGCGCATGGGTGGACAATATCCATGTTTACCGCACCGTGGTACCAGAACAAGATCGAAGCAGCTTGGTAGCTATATTAGAGGAGAGAAAAATAGATGTCATAACATTTACCAGCTCCTCTACTGTTAAGAATTTTCTTCAAATTCTTGGAGAGGAAAATAAAGGATTATTGGAGAATATTGCATTGGCAGTGATCGGACCCATCACAGAGGAGACAATGACCCAATATGGCTTAAATCCAGATATACGAGCAGAAGAATATACCATTGATGGACTGGTAAAGGCCATTACAGAACATTTTTGTAAGTAAATCATCGTCAAGAAAGGGAGGACGACCATGATTCTAACCCATAGACCAAGGAGATTGAGAGTAAATCAAGCCATCAGAAGTCTGATGAGAGAAACAAATCTATCGGTGAATGATTTTATTTATCCTATTTTTGTAGTGGAGGGAGAGAAAATAAAACGGGAAATCCCAAGCATTGCAAACAATTATCATTTCTCAGTGGATATGTTGGAAGCGGAAATAAAGGAAATTGTAGATATGGGGATTAAAGCAGTACTTCTATTTGGGGTACCTGATCACAAAGATGCCCATGGTAGCGAGGCCTATCACGAAAATGGTATCGTACAAAGAGCTATTCGTGAAATCAAAAGAGTAAATAAAGAGCTGTTGGTAATCACAGATGTATGTATGTGCCAATATACAGATCATGGCCACTGCGGGATCATTGAAGATGCCTATGTAAACAATGATAAATCAGCAGAATATATCGCAAAGATTGCTCTTTCCCACGCTAAGGCGGGTGCTGATATGGTAGCACCATCAGACATGATGGATGGAAGAATTGGTGCGATCCGAGAGCTGTTGGATACAAATCATTATTCAGAGGTTTCCATTATGGCCTATAGTGCCAAATATGCTTCGGCTTTTTATGGGCCATTTCGAGCGGCAGCTAATTCAACACCCCAATTTGGAGACCGGAAAACCTATCAGATGGATCCTGGAAATAGTGATGAAGCATTGAGGGAAGTGGAGTTAGATATAGCCGAGGGTGCAGATCTGGTGATGGTCAAGCCTGCATTGGCTTATCTAGACATTGTTAGAAGAATTAAAGACACCTTTAATATACCGATTGTGGCTTATAATGTAAGTGGAGAATATGCCATGATTAAAGCAGCCGCTGAAAAAGGATGGGTGGATGAAAAGGCGATCGTATTGGAAAAGCTTACCTCTATCAAACGGGCTGGTGCAGATTTGATCATTACATACCACAGCAAAGATGCAGCAAAGTGGTTAAGGGGGTAAATAAATGAACTTGTTAAAATCGAAAGCCTTATTTGAAGAGGCAAAGCAATTTATCCCTGGAGGAGTAAATAGCCCTGTTAGAGCTTTCCGTTCTGTTTCGGTAAATCCCCCATTTATAGAGCGAGGCCAAGGCAGCAAGCTTTATGATGTGGATGGAAATACATATATTGACTATGTAGGATCTTGGGGACCATTGATTTTAGGACATACCCACCCTCAAGTGGTTGAAGCGCTAAAGATGGCCATTGAAAGAGGTACCAGTTATGGTGCGCCTACAGAGCTAGAGACAGAAGTGGCAAAGATTGTCTGTGAAGCAGTGCCTTCCGTAGAAATGGTACGAATGGTAAATTCCGGTACGGAAGCAACTATGAGTGCTTTAAGACTGGCTAGAGGATATACAGGCAAAAATATGATTGTAAAATTTGAAGGCAACTATCATGGACATTCTGACAGCCTGTTGATTAAAGCAGGTTCTGGGGCCCTTACCCATGGTGTACCAGACAGTCCAGGGGTGCCAGCAGATATTGCAAGAAATACAATTACAGCCCAGTATAATGATATAGAGGGCATGAAACAAATATTTGAAGTTCATGGACATGACATTGCAGGGGTGATTATTGAGCCTATTGCAGGAAATATGGGGGTCGTGCCAGCTACTCAAGAATATATGAATTTCCTTCGTGAGATCACGAAGGCCCATGAATCACTTCTGATATTTGATGAGGTAATGACTGGTTTTAGAGTGTCCTTTCATGGCGCTCAAAGCCTTTACAATATATGTCCAGATCTAACCTGTTTTGGCAAAATTATCGGTGGTGGGCTACCTGTGGGTGCCTATGGTGGCAAAAGAGAAATCATGGCACAGATGTCACCTGCAGGACCTATTTATCAAGCAGGAACCCTATCAGGAAATCCACTGGCAATGACTGCAGGCTTTACAACGTTGAAAATTCTAAGGGATCATCCAGAAATATATGTTGATTTAGAGGAAAAATCAAAGTTATTGGCAGAAGGACTTCAGAAGAATGCTGCACAGCTAGGTGTAAATGCCAGCTTTAATCGTGTGGGTTCTATGTTATGTATGTTCTTTACAGATCGTCAGGTAGTAGATTATGCTTCGGCTTTAGCCAGTGATACGAAGAAATTTGGTATTTATTTTGAGGAAATGCTCAAGGCTGGAGTCTATCTTGCGCCATCTCAATTTGAAGCTGCATTCGTTTCTGCTGCCCATAGTAAAGAGGATATTTTGTTTACCATTGAAGCAAGCTATCAAGCATTAAAGAAAGTAATATAGTTTACATAGGGAATGGATATTTATGTAAGGGCTGTTTCCCTATATGTAGTTGTAAGATAGATGAGAATGTACTATAATGAATAGGGAAAATTTGTTGCAAAGGAGAATAGAAATGAGTCTTTTTGATAATTGGAAGGAAATTGCTTTCGAACACAAAACACAAGAAGCTGAAATTGAGTTTTGGAAGGAATTCTGTGGTGCTGAAAAAAGCTTTTATGAGTACATTCTTGAGAACTACCAGAAAGTTACGGAAGAAACAGTAAAAGAGCTAACTGAGCGATTAGGGGTGTCCAATGAGTTTGTCATGGGATTCCTTGATGGAATCAATGACAGCTTAGTACATCGATTAAATTTAGAGGAAATTACTGAGGACAGTACTGTAAGACTAGAGATCGATTTTGAAAAGCTTTTCTATAATATGCACGAGGCAAAGGCAGATTACTTATATACGCTGCCTCAGTGGGAACCAATCCTAAGTGCAGAGAAAAGAAAAGAGCTTGAAAAAGCACAAAAAAGATCTAAAATTGTAGTGAAGGAAGATCGCATCGGTAGAAATGATCCATGCACATGTGGTAGTGGCAAAAAATATAAGAAGTGTTGTGGAAAGTAGATAATTATATAGGTAGATAAATAAGCCATCTTACTGGGTTGCCCATAGCAGCACAGAAGGATGGCTTTTTTATAGTATAAGGAAGTATACTTTCATATACTATAAAAAAGCAGGGGTGCAGGGGAAGTATTCCCATGCTGCAGTCAGAGGGGTGGTCAGGCTGCTTTGCAGCCGTCGAAGGGGAACTAGGTTCCCCTAGCGAAGCACACGTAGTGTGCCTTTTTATTAGCTAATGTTACAAAAACGTAAAGCTAAAAATATGAGAATTATATATATAATGGAAATAAGAATTATTAAAAAATTCAGAATTGATGGAGGATACCATGATAAAAAAAGTAATTGAAAACATTGAAAAAGTGATGGTTGGTAAGCAAGACAGCATTGAAAAAATGGTCATCGTTTTGCTTGTTGGAGGACATGTGCTGATAGAAGATGTCCCTGGTGTTGGAAAAACAACGATTGCCCAAGCCTTGGCAAAGTCAATGAACTGTAGTTTTTGTAGAATTCAATTTACGCCGGATTTGGTACCTTCTGATATTCTGGGGGTGTCCATATACAATCAAAAAGAAGGAAAGTTTGAATTTGTGAAAGGTCCGATTTATCACCAGATTATTTTAGCAGATGAAATCAATCGGACATCCCCGAAGACACAATCGAGCTTGTTGGAGGTTATGGAAGAGCATCAGATAACAATGGACGGCAAAACCTATAGGCTGGAAGATCCTTTTATGGTGATCGCAACCCAAAACCCCATTGAATATGAAGGAACTTTTCCTCTCCCTGAAGCGCAGTTGGATCGTTTTCTGATGAGAATTGCCTTAGGATATCCTTCTTTTAAAGAAGAGATAGAGATTATAAAAAGAAATGGGCGAGAATCCATGCTTGATGATCTGGATTCTGTGGTGACCATTGAAGAGCTACTGTCAGCTAGAGAAGCAATGCACAAGATATTTCTGAGTGAAGAATTAGAGGGGTATATTGTGGAGATTGTGAATGAAACCCGGCAACATCCAAGTGTTTTACTAGGATGTAGCCCAAGAGCTTCCATTGCTTTATACAAAACAGCCAAAGCTTATGCCTATATCAAGGGAAAAGAATTTGTTACTCCAGATGATATTAAATATTTGGCCAGTGATGTATTGAGTCATCGAATGATATTGAGACCAGAGGCCAAGTATAATGGACTTACCAATGAATTAGTCGTTCAAGAGATATTGAAAAAAGTGAGAATACCAGTGGTGAAGCATTATGCTTAGAAATGGGAAAATATTCATAGGATTGTTATTGATAAGCTTTGTATTTGCATTGTTGGCTGGAGGTATTCTTCCCTATTTAATACTTAAGATTTTACTGCTGATACTATTTTTTTCGTATATGAGTATTCGAATCAATAAAAAAAACTTAGCCTGTTTCTTCTATATTGACAAAAAAGAAGTGATGGTAGGAGATTCTCTGACCCTTGGATACAAGCTTAACAACACGAGTATTTTACCTGTAGCTTATGGAGAGATCGATTGTAAAATCGCGTCTAGACTAGGGAATACTACCATATCTGGGGAAATAAAAATGATCAATCCTTTAGAACTTGTCAATATACAAAGGCAAATACAATGTATCCATCGAGGCGTTTATCCCGTTGGTAGACTTCGGCTGAAAATAAGAGATATATTTCATCTTTTTGAAGAAACGATAGATTTTAATAATCAACTAGAGCTTAAGGTGTATCCTAGAATCTTTCAAATCAAGAGAATGACGATTCCAGCAGCAGAATTTTTTGGCAATGTTAGCGTATCTCAGAATACATACGAGGATTTTAGCAGCATAGAAAGTATTCGAAAATATGCGCCTGGGGATCCTGTAAAAAAGATTCATTGGAAGGCTTCTGCGAAATCCGGAGATCTTTACGTAAAAAACTATGAATTATCAGCCAATGCAAGCATTCTGTTTATCATCGACGGATATCATGGAAGTTATAGGAATGATGTGGATGGAAGGCTCGAAGAGAAAGTGATTGAAGTGGCTGGCTCGGTCATACGGCACTGTCTTTCTAAAAATTTGAATACATCTCTTGCCTGTACATGGAGAGAAAGAAATACCATTGGTGGAAAAGATGTTAGTAAATTTCAGTTATTTCTCACGGCACTTATGGATTTCATACCTGAAGGAAATTTACCTATTGAGAAGGTCTTAGAAAGAGAGAAGAATATGGTTCCATGGGGCACGACTTTGATTGTGCTGGCAGTATATTTGACAAAAGAGCTATGCGATGAAATCTTAAATTTAAGAAGAAAAAGAATTCATGTGATACTGATTTTAATAAAGTTAAAACAAGAAGACGCCATGGATATGTATGTGTATCATGGGGAGAGCTTGCTAAGGGAAAAAAAGGTTATTGTTCATAAAGTTTACCTCGATAGTGACATTAGAGAAATATTGGAGGATGAGCCATGCATCCAGTCAAGAAAAGCATAATCGATTTTATTTTGGGGGCTATGATAACGATAAGTATCAACTTGCTTGTCGAAGAGGCCTTAGGCTTTTCCATACCCATCCTAAGAATTATCTTCTTTCACCTTGGAATTTGGACTGGGATTTATTTTATTTTGAAATTTCCTCGTTGGGTGATACCGCCAATTGCTTTAGGGAGTATTTTTGCCATAGGTGTCTCTAATTATCAAGGAATATTACAAATTGAAAACCTATGGGATTTCGTAAAATGGGCGATAGCATTTATGAAAGGCGCTGAGGTATCAATCATATCAAGATATGATTTTTATCTGATTGTTTTGTTATTTACAATGGTTGACGCGATCACTGGCTTAATCTTGTTACGATTAAGAAGTACAGTGCTACTGTCTTTATGGAGTATATTTTTCATCATGGAATGGTATCGATATATTGATGGGGCCATTCGATACTTGAATATATTTATTTTTGGATTTATTTTGTTTTACATATACGAAAGTCATCAGCGGTATATAGAGAAAGTTGCTGAAAATCATCATGTTGGCACAGGAATTCCTTTTAGAAATATAGCAGCCTATGGCACCCTATCCTTGATGTTAATTATTGGCACAGCGAATCTCGTTTCAATCAAATTTGAACCCATATCCTTTCAGCGTATCAATGATACCATCGTAAGGATATTCCCGTCTTTTGCGGAGTGGAGAAGCGATGGAGAAGGCAAGGGTATTCATAGTGGATTTAAATTTGAAGAAACACCTTATCAAGCTAATAAGGAAAAGCTTGGGGGAGCTATTCAAGAAGACCGACGCACTGTTATGTATGTCTCGGCAGACCGTCAGCTATACCTTAGAGGACGTGTAAAAAGTCAGTATACAGGCAGTAATTGGTTGCCCCCTCAAGGAGAAGGGATTGAATTTCATGGGGATGATCAAAAACAGGTATATAGTGGGATTTCCTATGAAGAGTTAAAAGTAGAAGTTTATCCTACAAATATACAGACAAACACGATTTTCGCCCCCTATAAGCCTTTTCTAGTCAGTGTAGATGGATATAAGCCTTTTCTAGTCAGTGTAGATGGATATAAGGTTTTGAAAACAAAAGAAGATGAATTATATATTGTGAAGTCCATCTTTAAACCCAGCCCCCAGGCATATACCATTTATAGCAGAATTCCCATGATAAGGGAAGATGCAATTGGATTTGACACCAGATCATTGGGAGTGGAAATGGAGAATTATCTACAATTGCCTAGTAAACTATCTCCAAAAATAAAAGAATTGACGGAGAAGATTACGAATACGTATTCTACACCTTATGAGAAGATGAAAGGCATTGAGGCGTATTTACGCAAAACCTATCCCTATACATTAACGGTGGATACTGTTCCAGATCATAAAGATTTTGTAGAATATTTTCTATATGAAGAAAGAAAAGGATACTGCACATATTTTGCATCAGCAATGGCTGTGATGGGCAGAACTGTCGGGATACCTACTAGATATGTGGAAGGTTTTATCCTTCCCAGTGATAAAAATGAAGATGGATACTATGAAGTAACAGCAGACCGAGCCCATGCTTGGGTAGAAGCCTATTTTGATGGAATGGGGTGGATTACCTTCGAACCTACACCTGCCTACAACATTCAACGGATTGAAGTCCAGAATTCGCCCCAAAGGGCAGCAACCATCAATTCTATTGCTTCATCCCAAGAGCGAAACCCAAATTATTTGGCCTTTAAAAATCGACTGGATGAAGAGTTTGCTGGATTGAATTCTACCTTTGATAGTTCCAAGAACTATAGGCCAAAAGGCGTAAAATTATCAAAGGGGAGGCAAAGAATCATTCTAGAAATTATTGTTTTCTTGATAGTAAGCATGTTATTAAGAATAGGATTTTGCATTATCAGAATTCGAAAGCTTCGCTTAGCCATAGAAAACGCTGGAGCCATGGGGTACTATTATGAAGCCATTACATCACTTGCTAAATATCTACAACCAAATGAAGACGAAGTCTTGACACCCCGAGAACTTTTAAAATCCGTGGAAAAATATTTCTTTGCAGATCAAGATATAAGTGAAATTATTGAAATCATTGAAAAAGGGCTATATAGTGGTCAAAATTTATCACGACAGGAGTTGAAAGCAATGCAGATTTTTGAGAGGAACATGGAGCAAATTGTAAGAAAAAGGCTAGGTATATGGTTGTTTTTCTATCATAAATACATCAAAGGTAATCTGTATAGAATTGAATTAAGAAAAGCATTTCCACTGTAGCTAATTAACTATAAAACAGAAAAGAGCAGCCATAAGGCTGCTCTTGATTCATAGATTTATTTACATTGAGGACATAATCCATAAAAGTATAGCTGTTGTTTGAGAATAGAATAATTTGTGAAAGAATTAACTTTGTCTACAAGATCAGAAAAAATACCTTCTTCAATATCATCAACTTTATGGCATGCAGTACAGATGATATGGGGATGAGAATTTACGTTGGCATCATAACGAAAGCTAGATTCTCCAACATTCAGCTCTTGAACCAAACCTGCTTTTTTAAACACATCAAGGGATTTGTAGACGGTAGCAAGGCTCATGGTAGGATAAATAGGTTCAAGCTTCTTATAAATGACTTCAGCGCTAGGATGTTCCATCGTATTTATGAGTATGTCGTATATAGCGATACGCTGAGGTGTTACCTTCATACCGTGATCCCTTAGGGTTTTTGTAAATTCTTTCACGACAACACGCTCCATTCAATTACAATCTGTTCTGCTAGTTCGATTATATTACAAAATGGATTTATTTGTCAAATAGCAATATGAAATTTGGTGAAAATTTAAACAAATGATTATTTTTCTTTTATGAATATTCTTTAATAATGGGATAGATTGCGTTTGGGGTACATATGTTTTATGATATATCTAATATGAAACGATAATTGTTATAGAAAGAAAGGTGTTATATTTGAAAAAAGTTTCCCTTGTAAGATGTGAGGATTATGCATACGAGAAAGTAAAAGAAGCGATTCAGCAAAGTTTAAAGCACTTGGGTGGAATCGAAAAGTACATTCAGCCAGGAGACAAGGTATTGTTAAAGTTAAACCTATTGATGAAAAAAAGGCCTGAGGAGGCGACAACAACTCATCCTAGTTTTGCAAAGGCATTGGCTGAGATTCTTAGAGATTATGGCGCTGACGTGATCATAGGAGACAGTCCTGGGGGACCATTTAATGAAAGCGCCTTAAGAGGTGTATATAAAGCCTGTGGTATAGAAGAAATTGCAAAAGACGTTGGGGCTAAGTTGAATTATAATACCGGTGTAGTGGAGATAAAGAATGAAAATGGACTTTTATTAAAGAAGATCACAGCGATTGAGGTATTAAAGGAAGTTGATAAAGTTATATCTGTATCTAAATTAAAAACCCATGGGATGATGATGTTTACTGGAGCGGTAAAAAACATGTTTGGTATTGTTGCTGGATTGGAAAAGGCAGAATATCATGTGCGAATGCCTAATAATGTAGATTTTTCCAATGCCCTTGTCGATATCTGCTTAGCGAGCAAACCTATATTATCATTCATGGATGGAATCGTTGGCATGGAAGGTGCAGGTCCTAGCGCAGGGGAACCAAGAAAAATTGGTGCAGTGATTGCTTCTGAAAGTCCGTATCATTTAGATGTGGTAGCTACTTCGATGATTGGGTTAACACCTACAAAGGTACCGACAATCCAGCGATGTGTGGAGCGGGGATTATGTTTGGGAAACCTTCAAGACATTGAGTTAATTGGTGGAGTTATAGAAGAATTTATCATGAAAGATTTTAAAATTCCAGAGATTAGAGGACTAGATTTATTGGAAGGAAAGCTGCCTAAGTTTCTTCGCGATATTTTGAATGAACTTATGCAGCCAAAACCGATCTTTGCACATGATCGATGTGTAGGATGTAGTGATTGTGCTGAGAATTGTCCGCCTCGAGTCATCGAAATGAAGGATAAGAAGCCCAATGTCAGGCTGGATGAATGTATAAGATGTTTTTGCTGTCAAGAGCTTTGCCCGGTGAAAGCGGTAGAAATTCATCGACCGTTGCTTATGAAATTATTGGCTAGGCTGTAACAGGAGAGAATACTTCTCACTTTTTTAAATCATACTATCAGTATTCTATTGGATATGAGGTGGTATGATGAGAAAAGAAAGAAGAGTAAAGGAACCTATCGTTGCATTAATGAAGGATCGATATGAAGAGAGATCTATCATAAATGCTCTTGAACTATTGCCTATGGATCAGATCATTAAGGCAGGAGATGTGGTAGTAATCACACCCAACTGGGTAAAAGCAAAGTTCCCGTATACTGGAACTGTAGTTGGTCCCCATACCCTCCAAAAGCTTATTCAGTATATTAAGACAAAGAATCCTAAAAAAATTTATATCGCCACAGGATCTGGTGGTGATCCAACACCTAAGGTGATGAAAGCTGTTGGGTACGACCAAATTATTCAAGAGGAAGAGGTAGAATTTTTAGATCTAAATTATGGACCCTATACGGAATTGGATTTGGCCAATGGGACGGTATCATCTACGAAGATAAATAAATTGATTGAAGAGATGGATGTACTAATCTCATTTACCCAATTAAAGCATCATGAAGAGGCGACAGTAAGTGCAGGCATAAAGAATATAGCTTTGGGCTGGCCTCCCGCTGAGATACATGGATTTCCAAAAAAAGATTTAGGTATCCATGAGGATCTCCATGGTTTTATCGTTGCTATGGCGAAAAAAATACCTATAGACTTGACCATTATCAGTGCTGATAAAACAATGATTGGAACGGGTCCTTCTGATGGAAAGGCTGTGGACACACCTGGACTAATTATTGCAGGCACAGATCCCGTGGCTACTGATACCATTGGTGCAAGATTGCTAGGTTTTCTTCCTCAAGCTGTTCAATACATTTATACCCTATACAAGGAGGGCGTAGGAGCAGCACAACCAGAGAAGATGGTATTACGAGGTATTACTCTGGAAGAGGCTGAAAACATCTTTAGTCAAGCGGCTTATGATCAGAAGATTGCATTGGATAAAGAGAAAATAAAGGACATTCATGGCAATCGATAATTAAAGAATTGAGGTGCTGTATTTTGTTTTAAAAATACAAAACTTCTACAAAAGTCGATTTGATCCCCTGTAAAAACTTTTCTTTTAACTTTTTTATGATATAATAACAGAAATACTTAATGAACATGTTGGTTGAGGAGGCGGACGATGTGAAGGCGGAATTTATCAATCCTTTTATTAGTGCCAGTAAAGATATTTTAATACAGATGGCAGGTATTTCAAGTGAAATGGGAAAAATCTATGTAAAGGATTCACCATTTGCATCTCAAAATGTTGCGATCATCATTGGCTTAACAGGAGGAATTAAGGGACAAGTACTGATTAATATGGGTGAATCGATGGCACTAAAGATCGCTTCTAATATGATGGGCGGTATGCCAGTAGCTGCCTTAGATGAAATTGCCAGAAGTGCAATTTCAGAATTAGGCAATATGATTTTAGGAAATGCCGCTACTTTGCTTTATAATTTAGGAGTGACCATGGATATAACACCGCCTACTTTGTTGGTGGGGGAAAAAATTTCTTTATCAACTGCTCAGCTGAAAACCATATGTATACCCTTAGAGACAGAAATGGGTACCTTTGAAATTGACATTGCAGTAAAGGAGTAGAGAATAGGAAATGACGATCAATATTGTTTTATTTGAGCCTGAAATCCCGCCTAATACGGGGAATATTGCGAGAAGCTGTGCTGCTACAGGCAGTCGATTACATTTGATCAAGCCCTTAGGTTTTTCTGTAGAAGACAAGCAATTAAAGCGGGCAGGATTAGATTATTGGGACTTGTTAGACCTTCATATCTATGAGAATTTAAATGAGTTTTTTCAAAAGCATTCCCAAGGAAGGTTTTATTACGCTACAACCAAGGCCAAGAAATACTATACAGACATTGTGTTTCAAGATGAGGATTTTATTATCTTTGGGAAAGAGACGGCAGGTCTTCCACCAGAAATATTGGCGAACAATATGGAAACCTGCATAAAGATTCCAATGCTGCCCGTTGATAAAGCTCGTTCTCTCAATTTAGCGAATTCAGTGAATATTATTCTATTTGAAGCATTAAGGCAGCTTGGATTTGAAAATTTAGTATAAAAAGAATTTGTAACGTGAACCGTCATTGATAAAATGATGGTTTTTTTGCATTTGTAGCTTTTTAAATGCATAGGTTTAGTGATTTAACATAAATTTAAAAAAATTAACGATGAATTAACAAAAACATCAAAAAATAGTGTATGATATACAAGGATAAGTTTACTGGATTTTAAATTATTGGAGGGACAGCATGAAGATCATTTTTGAACTACTTGGAGGACTGGGTCTTTTTCTTTACGGCATGACCATCATGGGTGATGGGCTTGAAAAGGCTGCTGGAGATAAGATGAAAAAGATTATTGAAGTATTGACCAATAATCGAGCTGTGGCAGTTATAATAGGTGCCTTGGTGACGATGATTATTCAAAGCAGCAGTGCTACCACTGTCATGGTAGTGGGCTTTGTCAATGCAGGAATTATGACGTTAACTCAGGCTACGGGAATCATTATGGGTGCCAATATCGGTACGACCGTTACCGCCCAGATCGTTTCTTTGGATCTTAGCAAGATAGCACCTTTGGTTGTAGGTCTAGCCGTAGGGGTATGGTTATTTGCAGAGAATAAAAAAACAAAGAATATTGCAGAAATCTTTATAGGTTTTGGAATATTGTTTATTGGTATGGACTTTATGAAGCAGGCAGTGAAACCGTTGAAGGAATATGAAGGGTTCAAGATGATGATGTTAAGCTTTGGTAAAGGAACCTTCATGGACTCTTTATTAGCTGTTTTAACAGGTTTTGTGGTGACTGCCACGGTTCAAAGCAGCAGTGCGGTGACAGGAATTTTGATTGCTTTAGCAAGTGAAGGCTTTCTGCCAATCGAGGCATCTTTGCCTATTATTTTTGGAACCAACATAGGGACTTGTGTTACAGCAATGCTATCAAGTATAGGTGCTAACCGAACGGCAAAAAGAGCAGCATTTATCCATTTCATGTTTAACTTTATCGGAACAATCATTTTTATGATCTTCTTTAGGAGCTTAACCATCAAACTAGTACAAACCATCTCACCTGATAACGCAGCGAGACAGTTGGCCAATGCCCATACTTTCTTTAATATTGTAAACACATTGATGTTGTTTCCATTTGCTGGAATCTTGGTAAAGCTGGCGAATACCATTATTCCTGTAAAGGACTACGAAATAGAAGAGGTCAGGGGAATCAAACACTTAGATGATCGTATCCTGGAGACACCATCTATTGCTATTGTCCAAGTCATGAAGGAGACGCTGAATATGGGACAATTGGCATTGGAGAACTATAATAAATCTATAGATGCCTTTATTGAAAAAAATGAGAAGTACGTTCATGATGTATTCAAACAGGAAAAAATAATTAATCAAATGGAACAAGAAATCGCAGCATATTTAGTAAAGTTATCCAATACGCCATTATCTGCTGAGCAACATGAGACTGTAGATAGTTTGTTCAATACGATCAATGATATTGAGAGGGTAGGGGATCACAGTGACAATCTAGCGGAGTTATCCCTATACACCATAGAGCATGATATTAGTTTTTCAGATATTGGAATGGAAGAATTAAAAGAAATCCACAGCAAAGTGGTAGATGCATACACACGAGCCATAGATGCTTTAAAAACGGGTGACCTCCGTGGAGCAAATAAGGTGATTCAGATTGAGGGAGAAGTAGATGCTTTAGAAAAGAGTCTGAGAGCCCATCATATTCAACGCTTGAATAAGCAATTGTGCTCTCCTGAGTCCGGTGTGATTTTCTTGGATATGCTTAGCAATTTAGAAAGAATAGCGGATCATGCATCCAATATAGCCATGGCTGTTATCGATACAAGTCGAAGATAACATTTAGGAGATATCGTAATGATATCTCTTTTTACATGCAATTAACAAAATCAATAAAATGTTAAAAGATTTAACATAGGCTTAACAAAAAGCATAAAAAAATGTCGTATGATATACAAGGTAGTTATTGAATACGGGAGGTGCATGTACAAGCATACATTTAATATATTTTAGGTAAACTATTTTGAAGTGTGAATGATAATCATGGGAGGATGGAAAATGGGCATCGCATTTGGACTTATTGGTGGACTAGGTTTATTTTTGTATGGAATGCGTATTATGGGTGATGGTCTTGAGAAAGCAGCTGGGGAGAAACTGAAGAGGTTAGTTGAGGTTTTAACAAACAATCGAGTTATGGGCGTACTTGTAGGTACAATCGTAACAATGGTCATTCAAAGTAGTAGTGCTACAACGGTTATGGTTGTAGGTTTTGTAAATGCAGGCATTATGAAGCTGACCCAAGCGGTAGGAGTCATCATGGGTGCCAACATCGGTACAACGGTTACAGCCCAGTTAGTATCTTTCAAATTAACGGATTATGCACCAGTGGCAGTGGGAATTGGTGTTGCGATTTGGTTATTTACTTCAAATAAAAGAACAAAAAACATTGCAGAAATATTGATTGGATTTGGTATATTGTTTATCGGTATGGAAACTATGTCTGATTCCATGAAGCCGCTTCGTGAATTTGAGGGCTTCAAGACGTTATTGGCTAGTTTTGGAGGAGGCTCGATTACGGATACACTTCTTGGTATTTTGGCGGGCTTTGGTATTACGGCGATTATCCAGAGTAGTAGTGCATCCATTGGTATTTTGATTGCGTTGGCCAGCCAAGGATTACTTCCGATAGAATCAGCACTACCGATTTTATTTGGTGACAATATTGGAACTTGCGTGACGGCTATGTTGTCTAGTATAGGAGCAACAAAAACTGCGAAAAGAGCTGCATTCATACACTTTTTATTTAATGTTATCGGAACTATTATTTTCGTATTGTTATTGCAAGGACCAGTGCTTCATTTTGTTAAAAACATCTCGCCGGGGGATTCTGCAAGACAGATTGCAAATGCCCATACCATGTTTAACATTGGAAATATGCTCATACAGCTGCCATTTGCAGGGGTTCTAGTATTTATTGCAAGGAAAGCTATACCGGAAACAGCTGATGAACAAGATCAAGTCATGGGTGTGAAATATCTAGATGATCGTATTTTAGAAACACCATCTATTGCTTTGGGGCAGACTATTAAAGAAGTTCTTCATATGGGAAATTTGGCTTTAGATTCTTATCGAAAATCTATGGAAGCTTTTTTCAAAGCCGATGAAAAGATTGCCCATGAGGTATTTAATCTTGAAAGTGCGGTGAATAATTTAGAGAGAGAAATTGCTGCATATCTTGTAAAATTATCAAATACGTCCTTATCTGGAGAACAGCACGAGATTGTGGATGGTCTATTCAACACCATCAATGATATTGAGCGGGTAGGGGATCACGCAGATAATCTGGCTGAACTGGCAATCTATCGTATAGAAAATAAATTAGACTTTAGTGAGGGTGCTTTACAAGAATTACAGTTGATGAATGATCGTGTGATAAAATCCTATGAGCAGGCAATTCTTGCTTTAAAAACAGGGGATACGAACATTGCGAAGCGGGTTATTGAGCGAGAAGGTGAGATTGATCACATGGAGAAGTCTCTAAGAGCCAGCCATATTGCTCGCTTAAATAAACAACAATGCTCTCCAGGTGCAGGCGTAATATTCCTAGATGTGATTAGTAACCTTGAGAGAATCGGAGATCATGCAAAAAAAATCGCTTTTGCAGTAATTGATGCCACACAAAAATCATAATGAATGATAGAATGAAATAAGATGCTGTATTTACAGCATCTTATTTCATTCTAGTACATACATGGAAGGGAAAATATGGTTGTAAATTCGTATTTTTGGTAATACAATAATATGTAAGGCAAATGTAGAGCAAACTGGAAACTGAGGTGAACAGTAGATGATTAGAATTGTAACGGACAGTGTATCGGATATTCCAAAGGATTTAATCAATGACTTAGAAATTGAGGTTCTACCTTTAACTGTGAACTTTGAGAACAAATCATATAGAGATGGTATTGATTTATCTGCTGAAGAGTTTTTTACACAAATGGCCAAAAGCCCTAAATTACCAACAACATCCCAGGTTACACCTGGAGAGTTCCTCAATGTTTTTAAAGAGATGACAAGCCGTGGAGATGAAGTGATCGCCATATTGATGTCTTCGAAGCTGAGCGGCACATACAACTCTGCTATGACGGCGAAGAACATGCTGGGAGATGTAGAAATTGATATTATTGACTCCAAAGGTGTTACCCTAGGTTATGGACTCCTTGTCATTGAAGGGGCTAGAATGGCAAAAAGTGGTTATACTAGAAAAGAAATTATCGACCGGATTACATATATGCAAGAAAAGCTAGAATATAAATTTATTGTAGATACCCTCGAAAACCTATATAAGGGTGGGCGCTTAAATGCTGCAGAGGCTTTTATGGGAAAACTATTGAATATTAAACCCATATTGACGGTAAAGGATGGCGGTCTTGTTCTTGAGGACAAGGTAAGAGGAAGAAAAAAAGCAATGAAATGGTTGGTTGATTGGTTGAAGGACCACAATATTGATTTATCG
This sequence comes from Anaerosolibacter carboniphilus, assembly GCF_014205875.1. Taxonomy (GTDB): domain Bacteria; phylum Bacillota; class Clostridia; order Peptostreptococcales; family Thermotaleaceae; genus Anaerosolibacter; species Anaerosolibacter carboniphilus. The sequence goes on along the minus strand of NZ_JACHEN010000003.1, from coordinate 41,819 downwards.
AATCAGACCATAGGAGTAAATCACTCCAATGATGAAGCCTATGCCCTTGAATTAATAGATGTAATACGTGAGAATTTTGAAGTTAAGGAAATTATCTTATCTAAAACCGGCTGTGTTGTCAGTACCCATGCAGGACAAGGCGCGGTTGCTATGTATTTTTTGAATGAATATTCGAATCAGCAATAGAAGCAGTATATTGCTGAATGCGCAAAAGGAGGAATTTGAGTGAAGCCTATTAAAATAATCGGGGATAGTCTTTCAGATATTCCAAAAGATTTAGTGGTAAAATATAATATTTCTATACTTCCTTTGACCATCCGATTTGGTGATGAAGAATACAAGGATGGAATCGACTTAAACCCAACTCAGTTTTTTGAGAAACTTAAGATTTCAAGTGAAACTCCTAGCACATCTCAGGTACCCCCCCACGATTTTCTAGTAGAAATAGAGACGGCATTGAAAAATGGATATGAAGTCATTGTGATCAATGGGTCATCAGGCGTAAGCGGAACCCATCAATCCGCATTGATGGCAAAAATGCAGCTAGATTCAGATGATGTGACGGTGGTAGATACCCAGGCTCTTTCCTATGCTTGTGGAATGATTGTGGTTGAGGCAGCTAGAATGGCTCAAACTGGTAAAAGCAAAAAAGAAATATTGGACAGAATTGAGAATATGAAAAATCGTGCAGATCATCTCTTTTCTGTGGAAACCTTGGAATATCTAAAAAGAGGCGGGCGATTAAGCGCTGCCAAAGCAGCGATTGGAACAATTCTAAATGTAAAGCCTATCCTAACTATTGCTGATGGTAAGGTGGAGAATCTGGATAAAGTAAGGGGCAGCAAAAAAATTATTCCAAGAATGATTGAATTGGCGAAGGAAAGAGGTATAAGAAAAGGCTGTGAAATCATAGGGCTAGCTGCGGGGGATAATATGGAAGTTCTACAAATATTAAAAGAAGAGATTATAAGAGAATTTGAGCCGAAGGAACTGGTGACTACGAATATTGGCTGCACCATTGGTACTCATACGGGTCCGGACTTGTTGGCTTTATTCTATTTGAAAGGTTAGGAAGCAATGGATATGAATTGATTTCCATTGATTAAATTGCATAAAGAAAGAATCTATTGTAACTACTGTTTAAATTCAGAAAATTCAGCCGCAATAAATGTATTGTCAAACATTTAGCAAGTGTAATATAATGAAGATAGAATAAATCTATGAAAAATCTGGAATAGATAATGAAAATCAATATATTGAATCTGGCTGATGAATGCGGGAGAGAGCTTTAATAAGCCGCCGAAGGAACAAACCCAAAAAAATGCCGTTTTTTAGGTGAAATTCTCAGGCAAAAGGACCGTATTTTGACAGATCTCTGGAAAGCTTTTTCAAAAGCACCGAAGGGGCAATTCTATTTAGAAGAAACTCTCAGGTTTAAGACAGAGGAGTAGGGCAATGGATTATTTGCTGTGCTTCTCTGTTTTTTTCATACATAACGACTATTTTTAAAAAAACTAGGAGTAAAACGTTTTCCTGAAAATGAGAAAATTCGAGGTGGAAATTTGAAAAAAATAATTATTACAAATAATCCAAAAGTATATGAAAATTATTGCAACAAAATGGACATAATGTATTCTGAAACTTATACCTATCTAGATGTTTTATCAAAGGCAAGGGATAAGATTCATGAAGGTCATAATCTCTTGACGCATCCATTGTCAGGGAGTGTCAAACCAAATGAGACACCTTACAAATCGTTGGCGATATCTATCGAATGTGGAAGTTTAGACATGAATTCTCTGATGATTATCGAGGAAAGTATTGCTACAGCCAGAAAGTTTATTACGGGCAAAAAAACACCCCATTGGACAGAGCGAATCCTTGAGGATTTTCAGATGATAGATTACTATCTCATCAAGAGTGGCATTGAAAGTATGGATCAATTCCATGAATAAGATTTATATATTAAGGAGGTAATACTATGGAAAACATTTATGATGTAGTAGTTATTGGATCCGGACCAGCGGGCCTTTCGGCGGGATTATATGCTGCAAGAGCAAAAATGAAGACGTTGGTGCTAGAGAAAAATAAGGTAGGGGGACAAATTTCGACAACCAACGAGGTTGCGAACTATCCTGGTTCTATTCCAAACGCCACAGGTCCTAGTCTTGTTGCAAGAATGGTAGAGCAAGTAGAGGAATTTGGTGCAGAAAGAAAGAAGGATACGATCAAAGAAGTGGATTTTAGTGGCAAAATTAAAGTGATTAAAGGTGAAAAAGAAGAATATCATGCAAAAGCAGTTATCATTGCCAGTGGTGCAACACCTAAGCTAATTGGCTGTCCAGGAGAAGAAGAACTAACAGGAAAAGGCGTGTCCTATTGTGCGACGTGTGATGCAGATTTCTTCACTGATCTGGAAGTATTTGTAGTAGGTGGTGGAGATTCCGCTGTGGAAGAAGCTATGTATTTAACAAAGTTCGCAAGAAAAGTAACGATTGTTCATAGAAGAGATGAGTTAAGAGCAGCAAAATCTATTCAAGAAAAGGCGTTTAAAAATCCAAAGCTTGAATTTATGTGGAATACAGCCATCCAAGAGATCAAAGGGGATGGCGTGGTAGAGGCTGTTGCATTCAAAAACCTTGTGACAGGTGAAGTAAGTGAATACGTAGCCGACGAGAATGATGGTACTTTCGGTATTTTCCCATTCATTGGATACGATCCTTTAAGTCAGATTTATAAGGGTAAAGTAGATATGGATGCACAAGGCTATATCCCTACGGATGATAATATGAAGACAAATGTGCCAGGCGTGTTCGCGGCGGGAGATATTCGGGTGAAATCATTAAGACAAGTTGTTACTGCTGTAGCTGATGGAGCTATCGCTGCAGTTCAAGTAGAGAAATATATCGAGCATAATTTTGAAGAGTAATTTTCCGAGATTTCCTCACGATGTAAATGAAGTGGGGCTTTAAAGGAGGTGAAAAAGATGTTAGCTGTTGATAAGGATACTTTCCAACCTGAAGTTCTTGAAGCACAAGGTTTTGTATTGGTAGATTTTTGGAGTGACGGTTGTGAACCATGCAAGGCTTTAATGCCAGATGTGGAAGAATTAGCTGCAAAATACGAAGGCAAAGTAAAATTTGTTAAGTTGAATACAACTGCAGCACGAAGATTAGCCATTTCTCAAAAAGTACTTGGACTTCCTACAATTTCTCTTTATAAAGACGGAGAGAAGATTGAGGAAGTAACAAAAGATGATGCAACAAGAGGAAATATTGAGGCGATGATTCAAAAACATGTAGGTTAACCTGTTATTTATGCTGGTGAGTATACTCTCACCAGCGGCGGGTTATAAATATAAAGGGAGGTGAATTTTGTGCGCCTAGAACTAGGAAGAATCAAAATAACAGATGTTCAGTTTGGTGACACAACGAAGGTAGAAAATGGAACACTGTATGTAAACCAGCAGGAAATCGTTAACCTAATCATGGAAGACGAGCACATTAAGAGTGTGAAGGTAGAACTTGCAAAACCAGGTGAGGAAACAAGAATTACACCTGTTAAGGATGTTATCGAACCAAGGGTGAAGGTTGAAGGCCAAGGCGGTATTTTCCCAGGCGTGATTAACAAGGTTACTACAGTGGGTACAGGTCGCACCCATGTATTAAGCGGTGCTGCAGTGGTTACTTGCGGTAAGATCGTAGGCTTCCAGGAAGGTATCATTGATATGTCAGGTCCTGGAGCAGATTTTACACCATTCTCAAAAACGTACAATGTTTGCTTAGTGATTGAGCCAGTAGAGGGTTTGAAGCAACCTGACTATGAGGCTGCTGCAAGAATGGCAGGTTTAAAAGCAGCTACTTTCATCGGAAAAGCAGGAATGAATGTTCAGCCTGATGAAGTAGAAGTTTATGAGACAAAACCACTTCTAGAAAGTATTCAAGAGTATTCAAATCTTCCTAAGGTTGGTTATGTGTACATGCTTCAAACACAAGGCTTGCTTCATGACACCTATGTATATGGAGTAGATGCGAAGAAAATTGTTCCAACAATTCTGTACCCAACAGAGGTAATGGATGGAGCAATCTTAAGTGGTAACTGTGTTTCTGCATGTGATAAAAACACAACATATCATCACCAAAACAACCCAATTATTCATGATTTATATGCAAGACATGGTAAGGATATTAACTTTGTTGGTGTAATCATCACAAATGAAAACGTATATCTTGCAGATAAAGAAAGATCCTCTAACTGGACTGCAAAACTTTGTAAGTTCTTAGGGTTAGACGGAGCGATCATATCTCAAGAAGGTTTTGGTAACCCAGATACTGACCTGATCATGAACTGCAAAAAGATTGAAATGGAAGGTGTTAAGACGGTTATTGTTACAGATGAGTATGCAGGTAGAGACGGTGCATCCCAATCTCTTGCAGATTCAGATCCTAAAGCAGATGCCACTGTAACAGGCGGAAATGCAAATGAAGTTATCGTACTTCCACCAATGAAAAAAGTCATCGGTATGTTAGACTATACTGACAAGATTGCTGGTGGTTTTGATGGAAGTTTAAGACCGGATGGAAGCATTGAGGCTGAAATCCAGGTTATCACTGGTGCAACCAATGAGCTTGGTTTCAACAAGATGTCTGCTACAAGTTTCTAAGAAAGTTAATTTTTAAAATATAAAAGATGAGAGGATGGTAACCATGAATATGTTCGATGGCAAAAAAGTCATCATCATTGGTGACAGAGATGGTATACCAGGTCCTGCAATGGAAGAATGCCTAAAAGGAACAGGAGCTGAGGTAGTATTTTCTGCTACTGAGTGCTTTGTCTGAACGGCTGCAGGAGCAATGGACCTGGAGAATCAAAATAGGGTAAAAGCAATGACAGAGAAGTACGGTGCTGAAAACATTATCGTTCTTCTTGGTGCTGCTGAAGCAGAAGCTGCAGGCTTAGCTGCTGAAACAGTAACAAACGGAGACCCTACGTATGCAGGTTCATTGGCAGGAGTCCAGTTAGGACTTAGAGTATACCATGCGGTAGATGCAGAATTCAAAGAAGCTGTTGATCCAGCTGTATATGATGAGCAAATCGGTATGATGGAAATGGTTTTAGACGTTGATTCCATTATCGCTGAAATGTCATCTATGAGAGAACAATTCTGTAAATTCTAATAATAACCTAAAAATTTCCCGAAAAATAAGAGAGGGGGGAAAGTATGAGCAAGATTAGAGTTGTTCATTATATAAACCAATTCTTCGCTGGCATTGGTGGCGAGGAGAAGGCTGATATTAAGCCTGAAATAAGAGAAGGCGTAGTTGGACCTGGTGCTGCTCTAAATGCGGCTTTTGGTGGAGAAGCAGAGATTGTTGCGACTGTGATCTGTGGAGACTCTTATTTCAATGAAAATCTTGAAGAAGCTAAAACACAAATTCTTGACATGATAAAGCAGTACAATCCTGAGTTATTCATCGCTGGGCCAGCATTTAATGCAGGTAGATACGGTGTAGCTTGCGGTACAATCTCTAAGGTTGTAAAGGAAGAATTAAATATTCCTGTGGCTACTGCGATGTATATTGAAAATCCAGGTGCTGACATGTATAAGAAAGATTTATACATTGTTGAAACAGGAAATTCGGCTGCTGCGATGAGAACAGCTGCTCCAGCTTTAGCAAAACTTGCTCTTAAGCTAGTTAAAGGAGAAGAAATTAAAGCTCCTAATGTAGATGGCTATATTCCAAGAGGCGTAAGAAAAAATATTTTCTTGGAAGAGAGAGGTTCTAAGAGAGCTGTAGATATGATGTTGAAGAAGTTAAAAGGCGAAGAATATGTGACAGAATATCCTATGCCAGATTTCGATAACGTGACACCAAACCCAGCTGTAAAGGATATCTCTAAGGCAAAAATTGCCCTTGTTACTTCAGGTGGTATTGTACCAAAAGGAAATCCAAATCATATCGAATCTTCATCTGCATCTAAGTATGGTAAGTATGATATTGCTGATTTCACTGATTTAACTGAGGTAACTCATGAAACAGCTCACGGCGGATATGACCCAATTTATGCAAATGCAGACGCTGATAGAGTACTTCCTGTAGATGTTCTTAGAGACATGGAAAAAGAAGGTATCATTGGCGAATTGCACAGATATTTCTATACGACGGTAGGGAATGGTACATCTGTTGCAAACTCTAGACAATTTGCAGCGGAATTTGCAAAAGAGTTGTTGGCTGACGGTGTAACAGCAGTTATCCTAACATCCACCTGAGGCACTTGTACACGTTGCGGTGCAACGATGGTAAAAGAAATTGAAAGAGCAGGCATTCCTGTAGTACACATTTGTACAGTTGTTCCAATCTCATTAACAGTTGGAGCAAACAGAATCGTACCTGCTATTGCGATTCCTCACCCACTTGGAAATCCAGCATTGGAGCCAGCGGAGGAGAAAAAGCTTAGAAGAAAAATAGTTGAAAAAGCATTAAAGGCTCTTTCAACTGAAGTTGAAGGTCAGACAGTATTTGAAAACTAATAGATTTGCCAGCTGTTACCGCAGCTGGCAGCTGCTTAGACTAATGAATAAATGGGTGGTATATACATCACCCATTTATTGAAATTATATGTACAAGGTCGATGGAAGAGAACAAAAGATTCTCTACATTTTTTCAACTGAATTTGAGACAATATAGATTGCTAGTCTGTAGCTGCGAGCTGCGAGGGAACACCCATAGTAGCTTTGCTTTTAAAATACGCGGAGGTGAAAGGTATGAGTTATGCAGTAGTAAAGGGGACTGGATATGTTTTGGTACATACCCCTGATATGATTTATCATAATGGTACCACTCAAACAACTGAAAAATTAACGAATCCTGATTCTGAATATTTGAAAAAACTTCCTGAGCATGTTCGGTCATATGATAAAGTCGTTAATTATGCACCAAATCAGGTGTATATTGGAAATATCACACCGGATGATTTAAGACATTATGAAATGCCTTGGTTTGATAAGGATGTTGCTGGTGCAAATCGTTTTGGAAAATACGGCGAAATCATGCCTCAAGATGAATTTATTGCTTTATTAAAAGTCTCTGATGCCTTCGATTTGGTGAAACTAGATAAGAACTTCACAGCAACGGTGAAGGGTAAGATTAGTAATCATCCTTTGTTTAAGGAGGATGCGGCGAAGCTGAAAGAGGGGGAAGATCTAGAGGAAATTGAAAAGTATGTAAAAGAGCAGCATGCTGAAGGTCTGTATCAGGATGGAAAACTCATCGGTTGTGTAAAGAGAGCTCATGATATTGATCCAAACCTTAATGCCCATGTATTGTTCGAAAATCTAGTGGTGAAAGCATCTGGTCTTCTCGCATTTAAACACTTGGTAGATAAGAATAATATCAATGTAGGGGAAATCGATTATGTAATCGAGTGTTCTGAAGAGGCTTGCGGGGATATGAATCAAAGAGGTGGCGGAAACTTTGCAAAATCCATCGCGGAGGCAGCAGGGGCAGTAAATGCCACGGGTTCTGATACAAGGGGATTCTGTGCTGCACCAACTCATGCTTTGATTCAAGCTGCGTCTTTGGTTCAAGCGGGAACTTATGAAAATGTGGTGATCGTTGCAGGCGGTGCCACAGCGAAGCTGGGTATGAATGGGAAGGATCATGTGAAGAAGGGTATGCCTATTCTGGAGGATGTCCTTGGTGGATTTGCTGTATTGATTAGTAAGAATGATGGCGTAAGTCCAATATTAAGAACGGATCTGGTGGGAAGACATACGGTGGGAACTGGATCTTCACCTCAGGCGGTGATTACAGCTCTTGTAACCATGCCATTGGATAAGGGTGGATTAAAGATTACGGATATTGATAAATATTCTGTGGAAATGCAAAATCCTGATGTAACAAAACCAGCGGGAGCAGGGGATGTGCCGGAGGCAAACTATAAAATGATTGCTGCCCTAGGTGTGAAAAGGAATGAGCTGGAGAGAAGTGAACTGGGTACTTTTGTAGAAAAGCATGGTATGCCAGGCTGGGCACCAACCCAAGGCCATATTCCATCGGGGGTACCTTATCTTGGATTTGCCAGGGAGGATTTAATAACGGGTTCTTTAAATAGAGCCATGATCGTTGGAAAAGGAAGCTTATTCCTTGGCCGTATGACAAACCTATTTGATGGGGTTTCTATCGTAATGGAAAGAAACACAGGAAAAGTGGAAACGGCTGGCGCCGGTATATCTGAAGATGTTGTAAAGAGCATGATTGCAGAGGCTATGAGAGACTTCGCGTCACATCTACTAAAGGCATAGGGGTGATGAGAATGACTGAAAATAATGCAGTAAAGCAAATGATAGGGAAAGCGTTTATGGATATTGCCGATGCCATTCAAACGGGACAATTCGGCAACCGTGTAAAGGTAGGTCTGACGACCCTCGGCAGTGAGCATGGTGTAGAGAACCTTGTAAAAGGCGCAGAACTAGCTTCAAAGGGTGCAGATAACTTTGATATTGTACTCATCGGTCCTAAAGTAGATACAAGCTTAGAAATTGCAGAAGTAAATTCAGAAGATGAAATGCACAAAAAGATGGAAGAACTGTTGGACAGCCATTACATCCAAGCTTGTGTAACCATGCACTATAACTTCCCCATTGGTGTTTCTACCGTAGGTAAGGTCATTACACCGGGTATGGGAAGAGAAATGTTTTTAGCTACCACCACAGGCACTGCTTCTGCCCATCGGGTTGAAGCTATGGTCAAAAATGCCCTCTATGGGATCATCACTGCGAAAGCAATGGGGATTGAAGACCCAACCGTTGGCATACTAAACCTAGATGGCGCCCGCCAAGTAGAAAGGGCATTAAAAGAATTGAATGCCAATGGCTACAAGATCAATTTCTCAGAATCCATTCGTTCCGACGGAGGAGCGGTGATGAGAGGAAATGACTTATTAGCAGGAAGCGTAGATGTGATGGTAACCGATACGTTAACAGGTAACATTATGATGAAAGTATTTTCATCCTATACAACTGGCGGCAGCTACGAAGCCATGGGCTATGGTTATGGACCTGGAATTGGTGATGGATATGATCGAACCATTCTGATCCTATCCAGAGCATCGGGCGTTCCTGTAGTAGCCAATGCCATTAAGTACGCAGCAAAGCTTGCCCAAGGAAAGCTGCCAGTGGTTGCAAAGGCTGAGTTTACCAAGGCAAAAGCAGCCAAACTGGAAGACATATTAAAATCCCTGACAAAAGATACTAAAAAAGCACAGGTTGAAGCAGAAGAAGTGGCTGCGCCAGCAAAAGAAGTTGTAACGGGTTCCATATCGGGTATAGATATCATGGATTTAGAGGATGCAGTAAAAGCCCTGTGGAAAGCCGGTATTTATGCAGAAAGCGGCATGGGCTGCACAGGACCCATCGTTCTTGTCAGTGAAGATAAAATGCATCAGGCTGCAGAAGTATTGGGAAAAGCAGGTTTTGTGGCAAAAGAAGGCGATGTGTGTTAATCATAAAAACTCCAGCAAAAGCTGGAGTTTTTATAATAAGTATATGACATATTTTCATGCTTAGGTATATAAACATATAGTAGGCTTGTATGGAAATTTAAGGAAGGATTAAACAAAAAATATTTTTTTTATGAAGAGAAAGGATTTTTCCATATCTTTGTAGAATTCTTATTAGCTATATTGTCTAGGGGAAAAGACAAAGAAATGGACAAAAAATGAGGAGGAAGAGTACATGTTTAAAAAAAGTATGGCTTTATTACTAGTAATGATGCTGCTTGTAGGACTAATGGCAGGTTGTGGCCAAAAGGCTCCTGAACAACCAGCGCCAGCAGCACCTACTGAGGAGGAAAAGACAGATATTACAGTTGGTTTTGTTACAGATATCGGTGGTATCGATGACAGATCATTCAATCAAGGAACTTACGAAGGTATCAAAGAATATGCTGGAGAAAAAGGTTGGAAAGAAGGACAAGAATATAAATATATTCAATCAAACGAAGAAGCGGATTACATCCCTAATCTTAGCGCTTTTGGTGACGAGGCCTATAATCTTGTTATCGCAGCTGGATTCTTATTCGAAAATGCTATGAAGGAAGTAGCACCACAATATGCAGATACTAATTTTGCAATCATTGACGCAGTGATTGACGCCCCTAACGTTGCTTCAGTAGTTTTTGCTGAAGAGCAAGGTTCATTCCTTGTTGGAGTTGCAGCAGCAAAAGCAACAAAAACAAAGAAGGTTGGATTTGTGGGTGGAATGGACTTCCCATTGATTAGAAAGTTCCACGCAGGTTTCGTTGCTGGAGTTCACTCTGTAGATAAATCTATTCAAGTAGTAGACCAATATGCAGGTGACTTCGGTAATCCAGGAGCAGGACAACAAATCGCTTCTACAATGTATGCACAAGGTGTTGACGTGATCTATCATGCAGCTGGTGGAACTGGAAACGGTGTTATCAACGAAGCAAAGAACAGAGTTGAGAATGGCAAAGAAGTATGGGTAATTGGTGTTGATAAAGATCAATATGAAGACGGTAAATTAGCAAGTGGTAAGTCTGTTGTATTAACATCTATGATGAAGAGAGTAGACGTTGCTGCTTATAGCATGATCGAAGCCCAAGAAAAAGGCGAGTTCCCTGGTGGAAAAACAACAGCTTTAACATTAAAAGAAGATGGCGTTGGTATACCAGCTGAAAATCCAAACTTAGCAGCTGACATCGTTACTGAAATCAATTCTTACAAAGACAAGATCGTTGCAGGAGAGATCGTTGTGCCTACAACTATGGATGAATTAAAAGCTTTCGAAGCAAATCTTAAATAAATTTAAAGCAGCACACAATTTAGCAGTCTATGTAAAAAGGCCCATAGTATATGGGCTTTTTTTATAATACAAGAAAGCATACTTTTCTATACTATAAAATCTTTAACATTATGAAATAATATGGAAAGCCAATAGATTTTATTGTATGATTAGATAGTGGTAAATCTGAGTTAGAAGCGAGGGTCGTAATCATGGAATATATTATCGAAATGCTCAATATTAGAAAAGAATTTCCGGGAATCGTAGCGAATGATAATATAACTTTAAAGCTTAAAAAGGGTGAGATTCATGCATTGCTGGGAGAAAACGGTGCAGGAAAATCTACGCTAATGAGTGTATTGTTTGGCCTTTACCAACCGGACAAAGGTGAAATCAAAGTTAGAGGTAAAAGCGTTAACATTAGCAACCCTAATGTTGCCAATGAGCTTGGTATCGGGATGGTGCACCAGCATTTTAAGCTGGTTCACAATTTTACTGTTACTGAGAACATTATTCTAGGACAAGAGCCCACCAAAAGTGGGAAAATTGATATTGAAAAAGCTACAAAAGAGATCGAAAAGCTATCCAAGGAGTATGGCCTTGAAGTAGATCCATCATCAAAAATTGAAGATATCACCGTTGGGATGCAGCAAAGGGTTGAAATTTTAAAGATGCTTTATCGGAATGCAGAGATTTTAATATTTGATGAGCCTACTGCTGCCCTTACACCGCAAGAAATTACGGAGCTTATTCATATCATGAAAAGGCTCGTAGAAGAGGGTAAATCCATCATATTAATTACCCATAAATTGAAGGAAATCAAAGAAGTTGCAGATCAATGTACGATTATTAGAAGAGGAAAATACATTGATACGGTGGATGTAAAGACAACTACTGCTGATGTCATGGCATCCATGATGGTTGGAAGAGAAGTCAGTTTTAGCGTAGATAAAGAAGAGGCAGATCCTAAGGATACTGTGCTAAAGATTACTGATTTAATTGTTAAAGATTCGAGGGGACTGAAGGCTGTAAATGGATTGAACCTGGAAATCAGAAGAGGAGAGATTCTAGGAATCGCCGGGGTTGATGGAAATGGTCAAACGGAGCTATTGGAAGCAATTTCAGGATTGAGAGAAGCTGAGTCTGGAAGCATACAATTGTTGGGGAAAGATATAACGAAAATGCCAATACGGCAAAGAACAGAGATGGGAATTGGTCATATTCCCCAAGATAGGCATAAACATGGACTTATATTGGATTTTAAGTTGGCAGAAAATATGGTATTGCAAACATATTACAAACAACCCTATTCAAAAAATGGTATTTTAAATAGAAGCGCGATCAATGATAAAGCAGGAAAACTCATCGAAGAATTTGATGTAAGAAGTGGACAAGGGATTAACACGAAAACCAGGGCTATGTCTGGCGGAAATCAGCAGAAGGCCATTATAGCCAGAGAGGTAGACCGAAGTCCGGAACTCCTCATCGCAGGACAACCCACAAGAGGGTTGGATGTAGGTGCAATCGAATTTATTCATAAGAAATTAATTGAAGAGCGTGATAAGGGGAGAGCTGTTCTCCTGGTTTCTCTTGAACTAGACGAAGTAATGAATGTAAGTGATCGAATAGCAGTAATCTTTGAGGGCAGAATTGTTGGGACTGTCGATGCAAAAGAAGCGACGGAGCATCAACTTGGCCTTATGATGGCTGGCTGCGAAGATCCACGGAAGGATGGTGATCAATAATGATAAGGTTTTTGTCCAATGAAAAAAACCACACATTTTTAGTACCGTTGATATCTGTTCTTTTAGGATTTTTGGCCGGGGCAATCGTTATGATGATCACAGGAATTAATCCCATTGATGGATACAGAGCTCTTGTTAAAGGCGTATTGGGAAATCCAAGGAAGTTTGGTGAATGGGTTGTAACGGCAACACCTCTAATCCTTACGGGTTTAGCGATCGGCTTTGGATTTAGAACTGGACTTTTTAATATTGGTGCAGAAGGACAATTGATCGTAGGTTCTTTTGCTGCGGTAGCTGTAGGGATTCTGATTGAAGCACCTAGAATTATCCATCTTCCATTGGTTTTGATTGCTGCTGCTGCGGCAGGAAGTATTTGGGCATTTATTCCGGGTATTTTAAAGGCTAGATATCGGGTTCATGAGGTGGTTGTAACCATCATGTTGAATTATACAGCGCTGCATCTGGTTAACTATGCCATAAAGATGCTGCCAGGAAGCTCAAAAACGAGGACCTTGGACATACACATGTCAGCAACTTTGAACAATGCCTTCTTATCCGAAATCACTGGGCGTTCCAGACTTCACCTAGGGATATTTATTGCACTCATCATGGCAGTTATATTTTGGTATATTATTGAAAAAACTTCTTTTGGATATGAACTGCGTGCGGTAGGCTTTAATCCCGACGCATCTCAATATGCGGGTATGCGCGTAAATAGAAATATTGTTTATTCTATGATGATCTCAGGTGCCTTTGCTGGTTTGGCTGGTGCCATGATTTCTATTGGAACATTTAACTATGCCAGGGTAATTGGTGGTTTTGAAGGATATGGATTGGATGGAATTGCCGTAGCTCTTCTAGGTAGCAATAGTGGGCTAGGGATTGTGATTGCCGGGTTTTTATTTGGAGCGCTGAAGGCAGGCTCAAGTGCCATGGCGCTGGCCAGTGTTCCAAAAGAAATTGCTGAAATCATCATGGCTTTCATCGTTTTATTTGCAGCCATGAATTATGGAATTAAAACATTGTTACTCAGATTAGGAAAGGAGGGGAAATAAGATGGACATTATGCAGCTTATCAGTATCGTAATCCCCTTAACTTTGGCTTCTGCTACACCAATTATTTCTGCTTCCTTAGGCGGACTCTTCAGTGAACGGTCAGGGGTTGTAAATGTTGGACTTGAAGGACTCATGATGATCGGAGCCTTTGCGGCTGCCACCACTACCGTCTTAGTAGAAACTTCCATGGGACCGATGAGTCCTTGGATCGGAATTCTCACAGGCATTATTGCAGGCGGATTGTTAGCCATCGTCCATGCTTATGTGAGTATAAACCTTCGGGCAGATCAAGTAATCAGTGGTACGGCTATCAATCTCCTTGCAGGAGGCATTACAATTTACTTGGCGCAGATTATTTTCAAACAGCAAAGAACTGTTGCATTCTTATATGGTATCAAGAAGCAAGATATACCTGGATTATCGCAAATCCCCGTGTTGGGTAACTTGTTTTTTCGTCAAGTACATGTTACATCTTATTTAATTATTTTAACTGTATTCATTGTATGGTATATCGTTTATAAGACTCCTTTTGGATTAAGACTTAGGGCGGTTGGAGAACACCCTGGCGCTGCGGATTCCATGGGGATTAATGTGTATCGAATGAGGTATATAGGTGTTATTCTTTCCGGAATGCTTGCTGGGCTAGGTGGATCTATCATGGTGCTGACTCAAGATATCCAATATACCTATGCAACAATTCATGGTACGGGTTTTATCGCCTTAGCAGCATTGATATTTGGTAAATGGCATCCCATCGGTGTATTGCTTGCGGGGCTATTCTTCGGCTTCTCTCAAGCATTGGGTGTAGTAGCATATCAAATACCGCTTTTAAATAAACTGCCGCAAGAATTCTTCTGGGCATTCCCATATATACTCACCATCATAGCTTTAGTAATTTTTTCAGGAAAAGCAGTTGGTCCAAAGGCTGCCGGGCAGCCTTATGAAAAAGGAGAGAGATAAAGACAAGGCAAATGCCTTGTCTTTATCTTTAATGTGTAGAAAAACAATCTTGGAACAAGCTTTATTTAACAATCGTTTAATGGTATAATAATATAGAAAATCAGGATAAGTAGGATACTCTATAGTAGATGAAAAGAGAACATTTCGGTATAAGGTGGGTGATTACATGAAGATTGGGTTTCATTTAAACATTGAGCAGATTCAGAAGTTGGTGATGACGCCTGAGTTAAAGCAAGCCATTCAAATACTACAATTCAATACCCAGGAATTATCCCAGTTCATTGATGAGCAACTTTTAACAAATCCTCTCCTCGATATTGCATCACCTCAAGAGTCTGAAATGACGAAGAATACTTCGAAGGAAGAAGTAGATTGGAAGGAGTATTTCCGAGAGTACGACGATATTAGCTATAAGCAATCAAATTATAATAAGGATAAAGAAGAGGTATCTATAGAACAATTTTTATTTAATGATACAACCTTAACAGAGCACTTGATGTTTCAGCTTCAATTTTCTATTTTAAAGAAGAGACACTATAGTATTGGCAAGTTTATCATTGAAAGCCTTGATCGGAATGGATATTTGATGACGCCTTTATCTGAGATTGCAGAAGTTTTTCATGAGTCAGAGGAGACTGTTGAGAATGTGCTCGCTGTCATTCAAAGCTTTGATCCCTTTGGTATTGCTGCCCGTGATTTGAAGGAATGTCTATTGATTCAGATCAAACAGCAAGGTGTTGAAGATGAAAAAGTATTTGAGGTGGTGGCACATCATCTAGACGATATAGCCAATAATCGACTTGCTATTATCGCAAAAAATTTGAATATTACAACTGCTGTAGTTCAAGAAATTGCAGATTTTATCAAAACTCTAGAACCAAAGCCTGGAAGGGTATTTGGATCTGCGAATGATGTAAAATACATTACACCAGATGTTACGGTTGAAAAAATTGATGGTGAATATGTGGTGATCGTGAATGATACCTCGGCACCCAGACTCTTGATTAATCAGTTCTATCGAAGCATGCTTATGAATGAAGAAAAGGATTCTTCCACTTCAAAATTCATTACTGATAAGTTAAACTCCGCCATGTGGCTTGTGAAAAGCATTGAACAAAGAAGACAGACCATTTATAAGGTGGTAAAAGCTATCATAGACTATCAAATTGATTTCTTCGAAGGTGGGAAGAAGTGGCTGAGACCGTTGACGCTGAAACAGATTGCTGATGAGGTCGGCGTCCATGAATCGACGGTGAGCCGTGCA
Organism: Anaerosolibacter carboniphilus; assembly: GCF_014205875.1. Lineage (GTDB taxonomy): Bacteria > Bacillota > Clostridia > Peptostreptococcales > Thermotaleaceae > Anaerosolibacter > Anaerosolibacter carboniphilus. Next base: position 25,990 of record NZ_JACHEN010000003.1, on the reverse strand, counting down.
GTGAACGGGAAATACATGCAGAGTCCTAGAGGTGTATTTGAACTTAAGTTTTTTTTCAGTAGTGGTGTTTCCAATCAAGAAGGCGATGGATTGGCATCCGAAAGTATTAAAAGTATGATTCAGGAGATGATTGATAAGGAGAATCCTAAAAAACCTTTAAGTGATCAGTTGATTGCAGATTTATTGCAAAACAAAGGGATCAACATCTCAAGACGTACAGTTGCAAAGTATAGGGATGAAATGAATATACAAGCTTCGTCCAAGAGAAAACGTTTTTAAGTATGAATTTTCAAGGGGACCCACAGATTTAATATCCGCCGTTATCTTTTATGAAAATAAAAAATAATGGTGGATATTTTAATTTCCTATTGCATTTAAAAATGCCATATATTACAATGATGATGAGAATATTTTTTTGACCTATCTGGGACCCGAAATGACTATAGGGACCTAAAATGACCAACAAGTGATTTGGTAAAATTGATTCTATATCGATAGGGGGGGTAGAGTGAAAAAGGCACATAATAGCTTATTTGATATAGACACAATGATAGAGCTGCAAAAGAAGATAATTCCTGATCTCCATGAGATCCTTGTTGAACGTTATAATATATTAAGATTGATCCACTATTATCAGCCAATTGGAAGAAGGCAGCTTTCTAGTATTTTGGACATCGGAGAGCGGGTGATCCGTGGAGAAGTATCATTGTTGCGGGATCAAGGATTGATTGAAATTAATGCAGATGGAATGAAGATCACCAAGATTGGAGAGAATACCCTAGAGGGTTTGAACTTTTTCATCCATAGGTTTAAAGGATTACGAGACGTGGAAGAAGAAGTCGCCAAAAAGTTAAAAATCAAAAAGGTCATCGTTGTTCCCGGTATGATTCAAGACGAAGAAATCGCATTGAAAGAAGTAGGTAAGACGGCGGCTAACTATTTAAAGAATATGATCCAAGGAAAAATGATCATTGGAATTACTGGTGGAGGCACCATGGCGGCCTTAGCAGAAGAGATGACGAAGGAGCAGGGTAAGTCTTATGATGTGGTAGTTGTACCTGCCAGGGGTGGACTTGGAAAAGATGTAGATAAGCAGTCCAATACTATTGCAGCAAAAATAGCCAATAAATTGGGCGGGACCTACAAACTTTTCTATATGCCTGATAATATCGATAAAAATCTTTTACCTACCTTATCTGGTGACCCAATGATCAAGGAAGTAGTAGAGTATATTGAAAAAATTCAAATGCTCATCTTTGGGATAGGGCGAGCTGATAAAATGGCAATGCGCAGGGGACTAAATCCTATGGAAGTGCAAGGTCTGATAGAAAATGGCGCTGTTTCAGAAGCTTTTGGATATTATTTTAATAAAAATGGAGAAACTGTACGAGAAGTCAGTACCATTGGAATGAGTCTGGATAAATTTAAAAAATTAGAACATATCATCGGCGTTGCGGTAGGTGCTGATAAGGCCGAGGCTCTCGTGTCAATTAGCAACTTAAATCCAAGCCTTGTGATGGTAGTAGATGAAAATCTTGCAAACCAAATTCTAAAATAAATCAATATTTTAAAGGAGGAATTATCATGGGAGTAAAAGTTGGTATTAACGGTTTTGGTAGAATCGGAAGGAACGCATTTAAGATTGCTTTTGAAGGAAATAACGATTTTGAAATTGTAGCGATTAACGATTTAACAGACGCAGCAACACTAGCACATCTTTTAAAGTATGATAGCTGCTTCGGAAAATTCGAAGGAACTGTTGAAGCAAAAGAAGGGGCATTGATCGTAAATGGTAAGGAAGTAAAGATTCTTGCAGAAAGAGATCCAGCTAATTTACCATGGGGAGAACTAGGTGTAGATATCGTTGTAGAATCTACAGGTGTATTTACTTCAAAGGAAAAGGCGATTAAGCATATCGAAGCAGGGGCAAAGAAGGTAATCATCTCTGCACCAGCGAAAAACGAAGATATCACGATCGTTATGGGTGTTAATGAAAAGAACTATGACCCGCAAAATCATCATGTGGTATCCAATGCATCTTGTACAACAAATTGTTTAGCACCTTTTGCGAAGATCATTGATGAGAAATATGGCATCAAAAAAGGATTAATGACAACCGTACACTCCTATACCAACGATCAGAGAATCTTAGATTTACCTCACAGCGATCTTAGAAGAGCAAGAGCAGCTGCGGAATCTATCATTCCAACAACGACAGGGGCAGCTAAGGCTGTGGCGTTGGTATTACCACAATTAAAAGGTAAATTAAATGGATTTGCTATGAGAGTACCTACGCCAACGGTATCTGTGGTAGACATCGTATTTGAATTAGAAAAGTCAACAACTGCTGAAGAAGTAAATAAAGTGTTAAGAGAAGCTGCAGAGGGTGAACTAAAAGGAATTCTTGGTTTCAGTGACGAGCCTCTAGTATCTATCGATTATAGAAAAGATCCAAGATCCTCAATTATTGATGGATTATCTACGATGGTAATCGGTGACAACATGTTAAAAGTTATTTCCTGGTATGACAATGAGTGGGGTTATTCCAGCAGAGTGGTGGATCTGATCAACTATATGATCCAAAAAGGTCTTTAAGTAAAATGAATACCAGTCCACTGGATTGGTATTCATTTTAACATATCCTAACACTGAAACGATTGACGAGCAAGAAATAGTATGTTACATATAGTTAAGTAAGATATATTATTTTTAAAGATTAGGGGTGTAGGTATGCTAAATAAGAAGACAATAGAAAATGTTGAAGTCACAGGCAAGCGAGTATTGGTTCGATGTGATTTCAATGTGCCTATGGATGAAAACAAAAACATTACGGATGATATTCGTATCCGTGGTGCACTGCCTACCATTCAGTATTTGATGGAAAAAGGCGCAAGGGTAATTCTTATGTCCCACTTGGGAAGACCTAAAGGAGAATCTAACAAAAAATATAGCTTGGAGCCTGTGGCAAAAAGGCTGGCAGAGTTATTGAATAAAGGGATAATCTTTGCAGCTGATGACGTAGTAGTTGGCGAAAACGCAAAAAAGGCAGCTTCAGAAATGAAAAATGGAGAAGTACTTTTGTTGGAAAATGTACGCTTTAGAAAAGAAGAGGAAAAAAACAATCCTGATTTTTCAAAAGAGCTTGCTAGCCTAGGAGAATTATTCGTCAATGATGCCTTCGGTACAGCGCATAGAGCCCATTCATCCACAGCGGGGATTGCAGACTACCTTCCATGTGTGTCTGGCTACTTGATCGAAAAAGAGATCGAGATCATGGGAAAAGCCTTACATAATCCTGAGAGACCTTTTGTTGCAATTTTAGGCGGTGCAAAGGTTTCTGACAAAATAGGCGTCATCAAAAATTTACTCGAAAAAGTAGATGCTTTAATTATTGGTGGAGGTATGGCTTTTACCTTCTTGAAAGCAAAGGGGCTTGAGGTAGGGAAGTCACTGCTAGAAACTGATAAGATTGATTTGGCAAAAGAATTGATGGAAGATGCAAAAGCAAAAGGTGTAAAGCTGTTGTTGCCGGTAGACGTGGTAGTGGCTGCTGAATTCAAAGCAGATGCTGCCCATGAAACAGTAGATGTAGTCAATATTCCAGCGGACAAGATGGGATTAGATATTGGAATGGCAACGGTAAAGGTTTTTGCAGATGAGATCAAAGGCGCACAGACCGTAATCTGGAATGGCCCTATGGGTGTATTTGAAATGCCAGCTTTCGCGGTAGGAACGAAGGAAGTAGCAAAAGCTCTTGCAGAAAGCAAAGGAACAACGATCATTGGTGGTGGAGACAGTGCTGCTGCTGTTGAACAGTTAGGATTTGCTGATCAGATGACTCATATATCTACTGGCGGCGGTGCTTCTTTAGAGTTTTTAGAGGGTATCGAACTTCCAGGTATTGCAGTCATTCAGGATAAATAGGAGGCGGTGCTATGAGAATACCCATTATTGCAGGAAATTGGAAAATGCATAAAACTATCGATGAAGCGGTACAATTTGTAAGAGAAATTAAAGATAAGGTACAAGGAACCGATGTTGAAGTAGTAATCTGCGCACCTTTCACGCTACTACTGCCATTAAAAGAGGCAGCAGCAGGAACTAACATCAAGCTAGGCGCGCAAAATATGCATTGGGAGAATCAAGGTGCCTTTACAGGGGAGATATCTCCTTTGATGTTAAAGGATATAGGTATTGATTATTGCATCATTGGACACTCTGAGAGAAGACAATATTTTGGAGAAACTGATGAAACGGTCAATAAAAAAATTCACTCTGCCTTAAACCATGGGATTAAACCTATTTTCTGTGTAGGTGAAACCCTAGAGGAAAGAGAATCAGGAAAAACAGAGGAAATTGTAAAGAACCAGATCCAAAAAGGTTTAGTAAACGTAACGGATGAAGATGTAACCAAGATCGTTATTGCCTATGAGCCTGTTTGGGCCATCGGTACAGGAAGGACTGCAACGCCGGAGCAGGCCAATGAAGTAATTTATCAAATTAGAGAAACGATTAAAGAGCTATATGGAGAAGGCATCTATACAGAAATCCGTATCCAGTATGGTGGTAGCGTAAAGGGCTCTAATGCCGAAGAGATCATGAATCAAGAAGATATTGATGGTGCTTTGGTAGGGGGCGCAAGCTTGCTTCCAGATGAATTTGTACAAATTGTTAACTTCTAAATTGAAAGGAGAAGATACATATGTCAACAACAATTGTAGATGTATACGCTAGAGAGATATTGGATTCAAGAGGAAATCCTACAGTAGAGGTTGAAGTTTACTTGGAGGGCGGTGCCATGGGAAGAGCAATGGTACCATCAGGTGCGTCTACTGGTGCATTTGAAGCCGTAGAGTTAAGAGATGGAGACAAGGATCGTTATCTTGGCAAAGGCGTATTAAACGCAGTTGAAAATGTAAACGATATTATTGCTCCTGAAATCATCGGTATGGATGCTTTAGACCAAGTAGCTATTGACACAGAAATGATTGAACTGGATGGAACAGAGAACAAAGGAAAACTGGGAGCCAATGCAATTCTTGGTGTATCCATGGCTGTGGCAAGAGCTGCCGCTGAAGCGCTTGGATTACCATTGTTCCAATATCTTGGAGGCGTTAATGGAAAAACATTGCCTGTACCAATGATGAATATCTTAAATGGTGGGAAGCATGCAGATAATAATGTAGATATTCAAGAATTCATGGTAATGCCTGTAGGCGCTTCAAGCTTTAGAGAAGGTTTAAGAATGGGAGCAGAAATCTTCCATAACTTAAAGAAAGTACTTCAAGGTAAAGGTTTAAATACAGCGGTAGGCGATGAGGGTGGTTTTGCACCAAACTTAACATCCAATGAGGAAGCATTAGAAGTGATTATCGAAGCGATCCAGAAGGCTGGATATACGCCAGGCAAAGACGTAATGTTAGCTTTAGACGTAGCTGCAACTGAGTTGTTTGACAAGAATGAGAACAATTACAATTTGGCTGGCGAAGGTGTTGTAAAAACTTCTGAGCAAATGGTTGATTTCTATGAGCATCTTGTAAATAAGTTCCCAATCATTTCTATTGAAGATGGTTTGGATGAAGAAGATTGGGCAGGTTGGAAGCTTCTTACTGAGAGATTAGGTAAAAAGATTCAATTGGTTGGAGATGACCTGTTTGTAACAAATACATCCAGATTAGAGAGAGGTATAGAGTCTAAGACAGCCAATGCTATATTGATCAAATTGAATCAAATTGGTACGATTACTGAAACATTGGATGCCATCGAAATGGCAAAACGTGCAGGTTATACGGCTGTAATCTCCCATAGATCTGGTGAAACAGAAGACTCTACGATCGCTGATTTGGTTGTGGCAGTAAATGCAGGACAAATCAAAACGGGAGCTCCATCTAGAACAGACCGTGTTGCAAAGTACAATCAACTCTTAAGAATCGAAGAAATGCTGGATTTCACTTCAAAATATGCTGGTATGAAAGCGTTCTACAATTTAAGATAGAAGGTATAACCTGTAAAAAATTAAACAATAATATAAGGATAGAAGGCCTATCCTTATATTATTGTTGTTTTTTATTGCCAAGTAACTATATGCTATTGGAATTTATGAATCATGTGCGTCAATACTTATGAGGTATTTTAAGCAACATAAATTCGGCTCAAGAGAATTTTGTTGGTACCTACTGAGGAGGTCTCTGATAGCAACAAGTGAGCTTTTTTACAAAATGTTTGTAATGGATACAGAAAAGTGGATAAATGGGACCGGGGGATAATATTTATTGATTTTGAAAATCAGCTATGTTAAAATATGTATGTTAATTAGACAGAGGAGGTGGAAAAATGAGAATTTTACTAATGATCGTTCAAATAATTGCCAGTTTGATTCTAATCGGAAGTATTTTGCTTCAATCAGGAAAGAGCGCAGGATTATCAGGTGCGATTGCTGGTGGAGCGGAGCAACTTTGGGGCAAGCAAAAAGGTAGAGGTTATGAAGAGTTATTAAGTAAGGTTACAACAATTGGTGCAATCGTATTTATCATCAATTCAATTATACTAATCAGAATTTTCTAATAGGAAACACCAGAGTCTGTTGTAACAGGTTTGGAAAATAAAGGAGGCATCAAGGATGAATTATGCGTTATTAGCGCCTGTAGTTGGGGTAATCGCTCTGGCTTTCGCATATATGCTTACGGCGAAAATTAATCAAGTAAATGTCGGCACTGACAGAATGAAAGAAATTTCTTCTTATATCCATGAAGGTGCAATGGCGTTCTTAACTAGAGAATATAAAGCCCTTGTTATTTTTGCAGGGATTTTATTTGTTGTAATTGGTTTAGGTTTAAATAGCTGGTTGACTGCCATTTGTTTCCTTGTAGGGGCTTTCTTCTCAGCCCTTGCAGGATTCTTTGGAATGCAAGTTGCTACAAAGGCAAATGTTAGAACTGCCAATGCGGCAAGAGAAAATGGCATGAACAAAGCATTGAGTGTTGCCTTCAACGGTGGTGCCGTAATGGGTATGTGCGTTGTTGGTTTAGGTATTATCGGTGTAGGTGGTCTTTATTATTTAATTGGAGATCCTGGAATTATTACAGGATTTGGTTTAGGTGCTTCATCAATCGCTTTATTCGGCCGTGTAGGCGGTGGTATTTATACAAAGGCAGCAGACGTTGGTGCTGACTTGGTTGGTAAGGTAGAAGCAGGTATCCCAGAGGACGATCCAAGAAACCCAGCGGTTATTGCAGATAATGTTGGGGATAACGTTGGTGACGTTGCTGGTATGGGAGCGGACTTATTCGAATCATATGTAGGCTCTATTATTTCTGCAATTACTTTAGGTGTAGTAATCCCAAGCATAGATCCAGTAAGTGGAGCAATGTTCCCATTGGCATTGGCTTCCCTAGGTATTATCGCTTCTGTTATCGGTTCTCTTTTTGTTAGAGGAGACGAAAATACGAATCCACATAGCGCATTAAAGATGGGTACATATGTAGCCGGTGGTATCGTAATTGTAGGTGCATTTTTCTTAAGCAAAAGCTTATTTGGTAATTTAAATGCCTTCTGGGCAATTTTCTTTGGATTGGTTGTGGGTACGGCTATTGGTCAAATCACGGAGATATATACTTCTGGTGATTACAAGTCTGTTAAGAGAATCGCACAACAATCAGAAACAGGTCCAGCCACAACAATTATCAGTGGTTTAGCGGTAGGTATGTTCTCTACAGCTTGGCCGATCATGCTGATTTCTGTAGGAATCTTGGCAGCATATCATTTCTTTGGATTATATGGTATAGCATTAGCTGCAGTTGGTATGCTTTCTACAACGGGTATCACCGTAGCAGTAGATGCTTATGGTCCGATTGCTGACAATGCTGGTGGTATCGCAGAAATGTCAGAACTTCCTAAGTCAGTTCGCGCAATAACAGATAAACTGGATGCAGTAGGTAACACAACAGCTGCTATCGGTAAAGGTTTTGCTATCGGTTCAGCGGCTTTGACAGCGCTTGCATTATTTGCATCCTACTCACAGGTTGTACAGTTAGAAAAGATTGATATTCTAGATCCATTGGTTGTTGTTGGTTTATTAATTGGTGGTATGTTACCATTCCTATTCTCAGCTATGACAATGGAATCTGTAGGTAAAGCTGCTTTCCAAATGATCGAAGAAGTAAGAAGACAGTTCAAATCAATTCCTGGTCTGATGGAAGGTAAAGCAAAGCCAGACTATGCAAGATGTGTAGATATCAGTACAGCAGCAGCGTTAAAAGAAATGCTTGTTCCTGGTATCATGGCTGTATTGGCACCGGTGGCTACAGGATTGATCCTTGGAGCAGAAGCGCTAGGTGGTTTATTAGCGGGTTCCCTAGTATCTGGAGTATTGATGGCGATCATGATGGCCAACGCTGGTGGCGCATGGGATAATGCGAAAAAATATATTGAAGAAGGAAATCATGGTGGCAAGGGCAGCGAGCCTCATAAGGCTGCGGTTGTTGGAGATACAGTTGGAGATCCATTCAAAGATACATCTGGCCCTTCTATCAACATCTTGATCAAGCTGATGACAATTGTAGCTTTAGTATTTGCACCATTGTTCTTGAAGTTTGGTGGATTATTCTTCAAATAAGACAAGAAAGTCCTGTCTCGTATATGAGACAGGACTTTTATAATTTGTTTATAGATGGGCAGCTTTGTTCCAATAGCATGTCATCTATGTTATAATAGCATGTGACATGTTATTTTTTGTAAAAAAGGTGGAGAAATTTATGAAAATGATTATGAATATAACAACTTTGTATAGGGTAGAAATGTTGTTTTTCATGATATATTTAACATTAGTTAATGGATATGGAGTCATTGCAATGGGACTCGATAAGCACTATGCCAAGAAGCATAAAAGGAGAATAAGCGAAAAAAGCTTCTTTATAACGGCAGCTTTAGGCGGTGCGCTAGGTGTTTTATTGGGAATGAAGTTGTTTCGACATAAAACCCTACATAAGAGCTTTACCCTGGGTGTTCCTGCACTGTTTGTTTTAAATATGGCTGTTCTAATAACAATCTATTATTACGTTTTCCTATAAAAGTAGCATAGGAATTGATATTCCCTGGGAAATAGGCTGAATAGTCATTTTCCATGATGGGTATAAATGTAAAGGATCGTTAAAAGATGAAGTAGTATTCTAAAAACTTTGACTATCAATGAATATTATTGAGAAAATATTGAGCTAATAATATATCCAAAGAAATAATTACCTAGAATTGGGGTAAAATATAAACATGTATTTGGATATATTTAGGTATTTCATAGATTGGAGGAATGACATTGAGCATTCGAGAGAAAATATTAGAATTTATGCGGGAGAAGGCCTACAGTCCAATGTTAGATATGGAGTTGGCAAATGTATTTGAAATAGGGCCCGTGGATATTGCAGAGTTCTATTCCATATTAGAGGATATGGAACACCGAGGAGAGATTATTAAAACGAAGAAAAACAGATATGCAGCTCCAGAGCGTATGAATCTTATGGTAGGGAAGCTCCAGCAGCATGCCAAAGGCTTTGGTTTTTTACTTTCAGAGTTACCAGGATACTCTGATGTTTTTATTCCCGCCAATGATTTGAATGGAGCTATGCATAACGACCGGATTGTGGCCAGGGTTGTAAAGCGGAGCAATGATGGAAAGAAGTGTGAAGGTGAAGTCATTCGAATTATTGAAAGAGCAAATAAGGAAATTGTAGGAACCTTTGAAAGCAGTAAGAATTTTGGCTTTGTAGTGGCAGATGACCGCCGACTGAATATGGATATATACATACCCAAGAGTGAATTCAATGGCGCAAGGGATGGCTATAAGGTAGTTTGTGAAATTACTCGCTGGCCTGAAGCTAGGAGAAATCCGGAAGGCAAAGTGATTGAGGTCATCGGTCATAAGGATGACGTTGGAACGGATATTGTATCTATCATAAGAAAATATAAGCTACCCGAGGAGTTTCCTAAAAAAGTTGAGGATGAAGCAGAAGAGATACCAGAGACCATACCAGAGGAAGAGATTGCTAGAAGAAGAGATTTAAGAAATGAACAGATTGTTACCATTGACGGTGCCGATGCAAAAGACTTAGACGATGCTGTCTCTGTAAAAAAACTGCCAAATGGAAATTATCTTTTAGGGGTTCATATTGCAGACGTTACCTATTATGTGAAAGAGGGCAAGCCATTGGATAAAGAAGCTTTAAAGAGGGCTACCAGCGTCTATTTGGTAGACCGGGTTATTCCCATGCTTCCAAGGAAGCTTTCCAATGGCATGTGCAGCTTGAATCCGAGGGTAGATCGTCTTACATTATCTGTGAATATGGAGATTGATAAAAAAGGACATGTGGTTGAACACGAGATCTATGAGAGTGTTATCAAGACCTGTGAGCGAATGACCTATACAGATGTATCAGATATTTTGGAAAAGCAGGATGAGGAATTGCTAAAGCGGTACGATTATCTCATTGATAATTTCAAGCTGATGGAGGAATTATGCAAGATCCTGAGAAAGAGACGGGATGACAGAGGGAATATTGATTTTGATTTTGACGAGGCAAAGATCATTCTAGACGAAAACGGAAAACCTGTTGACATTAAAAGGGCAGAAAGAAGAATTGCCAATCGAATTATCGAGGAATTTATGCTGATCTGTAATGAAACAGTGGCGGAGCATTATTATTGGGCGAATATACCTTTTGTATATCGTATCCATGAAGAACCTGACATGGAGAAAATAGAAGCGTTCAATAAGTTTATTCATAATTTTGGTTATCATCTAAAGGGCGTGAACACGGAAGTACATCCGAAAGCGCTACAGGACCTTTTAAAGAAGGTAGAGGGGCAGAAGGAAGAAAGAATAATAAATACCCTAATGCTTCGCTCTTTAAAACAAGCAAAGTATTCGCCACAATGCAGTGGTCACTTTGGATTAGCAGCTCAATATTATTCTCACTTTACTTCTCCGATTCGAAGATATCCGGATTTGCAAATACATCGAATTATAAAGGAAAGCTTAGAGGGAAAAATTACGCAGAATAGAATAGAGCAGTTGAAGGGTATTGTTGCCAAGGCGGCTGAAAAATCTTCAGAACGTGAAAGAACGGCAGAAGAAGCTGAGAGAGAGACTGATGATCTCAAGAAAACCGAATATATGAGTTATCATATTGATGAAGAATTTGATGGTATCATTAGCAGTGTCACTTCCTTTGGTATGTTCATCGAGTTGGAGAACACGATAGAAGGTTTGGTACGGATTAGCTCTTTGGTAGATGATTATTATATCTATGATGCAGATCAGCATTTATTTAGGGGAGAAAGAACCAAGAAAACCTATCGCATTGGTGACGAAGTAAGGGTAAGGGTGACGAAGGCAGATGTAGCCCAAAAAGAAATAGATTTTCTACTGATTTAGTTGATGCAAAGGCACACGAAGGTGTGCCTTCCTTATGAAGAAAGATGAATTGTGGTTGGAATTTGAAGGAGGTTTTAGATATGTCTTATAAGTTGATTGTCAGTGATATGGATGGAACATTATTAAACAGCGCGGGTAAGATTTCTGGGGAGACAGAAAAAGTGCTGAAGGAACTCATGGCAAAGGGAATCCATGTGGCCGTAGCTACAGGGAGAATATTTACGTCAGCGAGAGTGTATGCAAAATACCTTGGGATAACAACTCCAATCATAGCTTGTAATGGTGCTATCGTTAGGAATTTGAGGGATGGTACGACGATCTATGAAAATCATATTATCCGGGAAGATTGTATGAAGATATTAGATATTTGTAAGAAGCACAACTTATACTTTCACTTTTATACAAATGATATCTTTTATACACAAAGTATGGAGTTCGCTTCCATTAAGTATTCTGAGTGGAATAAGACCCTTAAAGAAGATGAACAAATTGATATTCGGGTAGTAGAGGACCCTTACGCAGTGGTCCAAAATAGCGACGAAGAATTCTATAAATTTGTGTTCATTAATGAGGATAGAGAATTGCTTGAAAAGGTTAGAAAAGAGATTGAGGTCATACCTACCTTGGAGTGCAGCAAATCTTGGCATAATAACTTGGAAATCATGAATAGAGGGGTCAGCAAAGGAATTGCCGTTGAGCGTTTGGCAAAATCTCTTGGTGTGAAGCCAGAAGAAGTGATCTGCTTTGGTGATAATGAAAATGATATCAGTATGATCCAGTATGCTGGTCTAGGGGTTGCCATGGGTAATGCGGAGGATCATGTGAAGAACCATGCAAAGTATGTGACTGACTCCAATGATCAGGATGGGGTAGCAAAGGCGTTGAAAAAGTTTGTTTTATAGAGTTTAAATGTATGAATAGAATATAAGCAGCGCAAGGGAAAATACTGCGTATGGGTAACACTATAGGGGTTCCCCTATACAGCATTTCACCAGCAATGAATTTGTTTTTCAACATGAGGATAAAGTGCGTATCTACAGTAAATGATATGGTATAAAGAAACTGGTTGTAGAGAAAAGCAATGAAGAATATGCCATTTGACAGAATGGTGATTCTATGCTAATATATTTATCAGACCTTAATTGAGATTACCTTTTGAAGTGGGTGTTTGTATGGGTGAAGGAAAAGCAGTAGCCAATAATAAAAAAGCATATCATGATTATTTTATTGAGGAAACCTATGAAGCTGGGATTGTATTAACTGGTACAGAAGTAAAATCAATCCGCATGGGACGAATCAATTTAAAAGACAGCTATGCAGAAGTTAACAATGGAGAGATTTTCATCTACAATATGCACATCAGTCCTTATGAAAAGGGAAACATATTCAATGTTGATCCTGTAAGAAAGAGAAAACTGTTGATGCACAAAAAAGAAATATCAAAACTCCTAGGCTATATCACCCAGCAGGGGTATACCTTGATACCAACGAAGGTATATATTAATCAAAGAGGTCTTGTAAAACTACAACTGGCTGTTGCGAAAGGGAAAAAGCTTTATGACAAGCGAGATGATATCGCTAAAAAAGAAGCAAACCGACGTATTCAGCAGGAGTTAAGAGAAAGACAAAAGTCATATTAAAGTAGTGACTTCGTCCGATTGAAATTATTTATCTACTATGATTGCAAGGCAGATTGATCTGCTTTGACATATATATCATGGGGGCGTACAGGTTTCGACGGGGGTGTGGAGTCAGGAGTAGCGAGTGGAGGTTTTTCCTTGGGGTCCGCCTTAAAAAACTGGGGAATTAAAGATAAACGCAAACGAAAATTACGCTTTAGCAGCTTAATATAGCTGCTCGTCCTGCCTAGACTGCCTACGGTTTAGGGTCAGGGCGTCGACTAGTAGGGAACTACCGAGGGGGTGTCTCGACCCAAAGGTGGAACAATTGGGACTGGTTGATGGCAAAGCCTGTCATTGGGCGCTGCTGGAGACGAGATCTTAAAACAATGACTGCACTCGGAGAAGCTGTTGGCAAAGTGCTTTCGGACAGGGGTTCGATTCAAAAGAGTCGCCTTGTGGCGTGAGCTGCAAGTGAAAATCTGGCTTGATCGGTGAAACCGTAACGTAAAGACGACGGCAATACCGAGGAGTATGTGGAGTAATCCAACAGCTCTGTATCGACTCATAGGCATCCATAAGGATCTACTAGGATAGGAGTTATAAACGATACTAAAACTTCTATAACACGCCAGAGGACTTCAATAGAAGTTCAAGATATAGTCAGCACCGTTGGAAACAATGGAATGATGTGTCCCCTCGCCTCCACCAATAAAAAAATGGATTGTGTATTTCATAAATACACAATCCATTTTTTTTTATATTGCCATAAATCTATTATAAAAATCATCCTTTGCTCGGATTCGGTCAGGGGTATATCTCCCATTCCTTGGTGTTAATGACTTATATTCATTGAGAATCAGTTGAGCTCGTACTCTTTTTTGAGGAATTATCAGAAATGGTTCAATTTGCTCTAATAAAGAAATTGCATCATTATATTTTACCAGATATGTATAGGAGTCTTTGTGACAGTTTGGGTTATAATTTTTCTTTGACTTTACGTGTCCAACCTTACTTGTGTTTTTAATCCATTCAAGCAATTCCAGCGAAGTAGAAGCTATAGTAATACAAGGCGAAGGAAATTGATTTTTATGAAATTTTGTAAGCATAATACTTCCTTCTCCATCTATAATTCCTGCAATATAAGCTCTTTCTTCAAGCAACATAATAAATCCCCCCCTTTTAAACGGAACGAATGTTCTGAATTGATTATATCATAATTGACTTTAAACTCTTTAAACTAAGAAGGTAATTTTCATAAAAATAAAAGAAATAGCTTAGTCAGCCGAAATTTTCTTCCCCACTTGGTGGCAGAACGGGCTGGACGTAGCTAGGATGACTTTGCAGTATGTAACCTCTCCGGGGCAATTGCCGGAGTATAGCTTGCTGCATGGATTAGTACTGAAGAAGACTTATCTGAAGGATTTATAGAGAGGTACTACAAGTTGCTTGATACTGGATTGGAACATCTTGAAGTGGGTCTGCCCCTATAAACCTAGAATAGGAGGTAGCAAGTGGGGACGGTCCTTGTTTGCTAGATTGACAGGAGTATAAATTTGGAATAGACTGGGAGTGTGGAGGTGGGAAGATTGCCAAGACAAGCTAGAGAAAAAGGAGAATTTTCGACCTATCATATCATACAGCGAGGGAACGATAGAAAAGATATCTTTTCATCTGATCATGATAAAAACCGATATATAGAAACACTAGTGAAAATGAAGTACAAATATAATTTTATTATCTATGCCTATTGTCTTATGGATAGCGTGCCCAGCTAAGGCACACACAGCTAGCCGTGGAGAGAAATTGAAACGTCTAAGCCTGCGGATAAAATCCGGTATAGCCGGGTGAGCAAATTTCCAGGCCGTAACGAAAGTGAACACATATGTAGCCTCGTAAAGGCAGATCAACCGAAGGTCGAGCCTCTTGTTCATAGGTGAAGACAGCATTTCGACTACTTAACTATCCACATAGTAGCGGGACTTCGGCGGGGTATCAGTGATGGCATGGAAATAAAGTTGTGTGATGAAAATGGGGAAGTCCTACCTGTCCCGTATGAGAAATCTGCGGAAGCAAGGTAATCCATATAACGGTTGGATGATCGGAAATTGGACGAAAGACAGGAGGATGGCGGAATGGTCCGTAGTACTAAGGATCACCGATAAACAAAAATCGGTAGGAAGGAAGGGGCCAAATTAACAGCAATCTTTCAACGAAAAGGAGGCAGGGTAGTGAGGACAGGAGCTGCCATCAATCTGCAAGATTTAAGAAGAAAGATATACAAAACGGCGAAATCTGAAAAACAAAAACGCTTTTGGGGGCTATATTGCCATGTATGCAAGCCCGAGACCCTAAAACAGGCATATCGGGAAGCAAAAAGAAATAATGGAAGCCCAGGGATTGACTCCATTAGCTTTGAAGATATTGAAGCTAATGGAGTTAATAAGTTTATTGCAGAAATCGAGAAAGAACTAAAGACAGGAGAATACAGTCCGACAAGGACCAGAAAAGTTGAGATACCCAAGGGGGATGGTAAAGTCAGAGTACTGAAAATACCTACCATAAAAGACAGGGTAGTACAAGGAGCACTAAAACTTATACTGGAACCGATATTTGAAGCGGACTTTTCAGGGAAAAGCTATGGATACAGGCCGGGGAAAACCCAGCATGAAGCAGTAGTCAATGTCTCAAGAGGAATCAAGAGAGGATTTACGAAAATCATAGATGTAGACCTGAGAGCTTACTTTGATAATGTATCCCATGGTATATTGATGAAAAAGGTTGCAAGGCGAGTAAATGATGGAAAGATCATGAAACTGCTTAAACAGATATTGAAAGCAAGCGGAAAAAAGGGAGTACCGCAAGGTGGAGTGATATCACCATTGTTAAGCAATATCTATCTGAATGCGATAGATCATATGTTTGAAAAGGCAATCAAAGAAACACGACGAAAAGAATATGAACAACTAGACTATTGCAGATTTGCCGATGATCTAGTAATTGCTGTAAACGGACATGAAAGATTACAATGGCTAGTGGATAAAGCGGCAAGACGGTTGAAAGAGGAACTGGGAAATTTGAAAGTAAGCCTGAACACTGAGAAGACAAAGATTGTTAATATGGAAAAGGGAGACACCTTTGGATTTCTGGGATTTGAATATCGATTAATTAAAACTCACAACGGGAAAAGGATGGTTCAGATCCGACCGAAGAAGAAGCAGGTACAAAAATTCATTAATGAAGTAAAGACACACCTCAGAGAATTTCGATTTCTTAATGTACGAGAAATGATAAAACTACTGAATCCCAAAATAAGAGGATGGGTTAACTATTTCCGTATTGGACACTGCTCAAAGCTGTTCAACTTTATACGAAATTGGATAGAACGAAAAGTTAGACGATTTCAGGCAAAGAAACAAAAGCGAATGGGATATGGCTGGAAGAGATGGAGTAAGGACGTGATATATGAAGAGTGGGGTCTTTATGATGACTACAAAATCCGATATCATAGAATGAAAGCGAATCCAATACATTAGGAAACATAAACTGTTTTAAGAAGCTGTTAAGTGAGCCGTATGAAGGAAAACTTCACGTACGGTTCTAGAGGCGGGTGATGGAAACGCAGTATATACTGGCGCGCCATTGTTCGACCAAACACCATGTGCATCTTCTAATCAATGACAATGGTAATGATATATCTAAAATCATGAAAAGTATCAATGTAAGTTATGTGTTATATTTCAATCGAAAATATAAAAGATGTGGGCATTTCTTTCAGAATCGATTTAGAAGCGAACTAATTATAGATGATACACATTTATTAGAGGTAAGCAAATATATCCACAACAATCCTGTGAAGGCCAATATAGTAAAACGGCCAGAGGCCTATAGATGGAGCAGCTATGTAGATTATATAGGAAATATGACATCAGAATTCATTGATATAAGTAAAGTATTGAATGTTTTTTCTAATATAAGAAGTAAAGGGATTGAGGAATATCAGCATTATGTCAATAAGCTAGGGAACACAGTGGAGATTCTAGATATTAAAGATCATCATGACAGTGTAAAGGAAAACACTGTATTCATAGATTCTATTAACGACGCAAAAGAAACCTTATCATATATGCTAGCAGATAGAAGTCTTTCTATGGAAGTATGCATTTTAAATAAGGATATACGCAATGAAATGATAAGATACTTGCGAAAGAATTCAAGTTTAACACTAAAAGAAATGGGACAAGTTTTTGGAGGAATAAGTGAATCTAGAGTAAGTAGAATATTGAATGGTTAGGTTAGCAAGCAAGGACCATCCCGGCTTGCCACAAAATAACATTAAATAGTGATGAAAATAATATGGAGGAAGTCCAATTTTAATATTTCAATATTAATAAAGATACTTTATTTAACTAATGTATATAGGAGAGTGTGTACAATGGAAGTATTTAATTTTATTTCTGGACTTTGTTCAATTGTTGGCTTAGGGGTATCAATATTTGCAGCAAGTAAAGTAATAAAAATACATCAACAAATAAGTACAAAAGAAACTATCATTCACAAGAATAAAATGCGTGATGGTAATACAGTGATTGGAGGTGACTTTTACGGATCACAACATAAATAATAACAAAATGCGTGATGGTAACACTTTGATTTCTGGAGATGTTACAAATATAACTAACAGTATTATATATTTTGGAAATGAAATCAAGCATATAAATAATTATCGTTCTCAACTTATTATTAAGACAATAGAGAAATTAAAAAATCATTTTGTAGAGACATCACAATACAAAAGAGCTGTGGGTAAGCTAGAAAATAAAAATTCTATGATGTTGGTAGGGTGTTCAGGGATAGGGAAAACAGATACCTCAATTATGATTGCAAATTATTTTATTGAAAAATATGGTTATAAATTTAGATTTGTTCGCTGTCCTAAAGAAAATGATTTTCAAAATATTTGCAATTTAATAGCGCAAGACATTGATGAAAAAGAAATATTAATTTTTGATGATTTTTTAGGAAATACACAAATATGTAACTCTGAAAACTATTTTGATAAGTTAGAAGATTTTATTAAAAACATTGAGAATTATGATAACAAGAAGTTTGTTTTTAATTCACGTAAAACATTATTTGAGGCTGCTAAAGTACATAGCAAAAAAATAGGTACGTTGATAAAAGTAAATTTTGAAATAGAAGATTTAGAAATTTGGACAACTCCTGAAGATAAGTACAGAATTTTTCAAGTATATTGCTTTAAAAATGAAATCTTGGATAAAATAAAAAATTTATTTGTCGAAAAAATTTGGAATGATAAAACAGTAGAAAAAATTTTTGGACATAGAAATTTTACTCCTTTTATTATTGGGGTGGCTGCTAGCGATTGTCGTGACGCAGAAGCATCAGAATTTGAAAAAATTTTTTTAAAAAATTTAAATAATCCAGAAGATATATGGGAAAAGGAATACAATGCGTTAAATGATGCTTCTCGTGAATATATTAATATACTGTACTCTTTATCAGATAGCTTTATTGAACAAAGTATTGTCGATGAGTGTTATGAAAACTATATAAAACAATTAAACAAGTCACCAGATGTCTCATTATCGGAAATTCATAATCGTATCAAAGCATTAATACATTATGATAATGATAAAATTGAATTTATCCATCCATCGTTACTAGATTATTTGAAAAATAAGATTTCAATAGCCAGTGTAAATAATATTATTAGTACTGCCGTTTATTTTGAACAAATAGAAAGATTGAATAAATCCTATATTAGAAAGATTATAATGCAACCTGATTTCTTCAAATTACATGTATTACCGATTACATACAACCTCAATGATAAAACCCCTATAAGCTTTGCAAACTCAATATTAATACAGTACTTAAAATACTTGTTTGAATTCGAGATTGAAGACAAAGATTATCAACCAATTGTTATTGCAGTTTTGAAGCAAGTTTTAGAATTTGGTCCAGTTTTATTTTTTTATAATTCAAGCAATATATTAAATGTTTTTAAACTAAATTATGATTTCAGTGAAATATTGAGTAATAATGAATTTGTAAAACTTTTGTTTCAATATGCGAACACAGATAATATCTGGAACTTAGTTGAACTAACTATAAATGAAGATGAAAATGGATTTGATTTTAAAAAAATGGATAGTTTTATTCAACATCAAGTTGAGTATTCTTTAAGAGATATTGGAGTGGAACTATTAGATTGCTGGATAGAAGATAATATGGAGGATTATATAAGAGATGAATTAGAAGAATACGACACAGGTGAGGAGTTTTATTATGACGATGTTGCTCAAGCAGTATTAGAACGTATGCTAGGTGATGTCGATGTTGAATTAGGAAAAGAGAAAATTATAGAAGCTATAAGAGAATACCGTATTTATAATATAAATGTGGAAAATATGGATGATTTAGAACCAAGCGATTATATATACGATACTATTGAAGAGGCAGTAATAGAGTTTAATAATAGATAATCAATATATTTCGGCTTATTTGCATTGTAATTTTATTTTGGTGAAGTAGATTTTTGAGCTTAATTCTAAATCTAAATTATTGTTGATGGATACTTAACCTACCATTAGGTTTATATTAATGAAGGAAAAATAATTACTGAGGAATTTATAGATGAATAAGAGAATGTGCACTATTTAGTATAAACCCATACTTTTTTATCACTAATAGAACAATCTAGCATAAATGATTAATACTAAATTGTATTAAAATCTGAGTTATTAGACAATTAAACCCGCCTACGCAAAAATCCGCATTTTATGCGGCTTTTTTGCGTAGGTGGGTTTTGTAGGGTGAGGGTGGCTCCACCAAGTGAAACAGAGAGGTGAATATAAAATATTATTTAGGTCTTCGTTGCAATGATTTTTTTGATAATTCATTGATGTCGAAATTAAAGAAACAAAAAGCAAAGGAGTTTTTAAATACATAGGGAAATAGATAAAGATGGCCCTAGGTTAAATATATCTGTTACATACTATATTTTCTTTTATATTTTATAGTTGAAGTTGGATGGTATGGAATCTTGATTTATGATATAATTTCAATTGGTAAAAGATATACTTTCGTGAGAAATTATTAAATTTTAACTATTTTAAATTATTAGTTTACGAAATGAGAGGTTGAGAATGGGTTTAATAGAGCAGGGTATAAATAAAAAAATAATTAGTGTTGATGAAGAGTGTAGATATATTACATACTTGTATGAAAATAAGCGAAGAAACTTTACAAATCCTGAGGAATTAGTACAGGCAGAAACTTATTTAAAGCTTATTTTTATATATAATTATAATCCTAAAAGAATCAAGCAGTTTGTTCCAGTTACTATGGGAGCAACAGTTAAGGAAGCAGATATTATTGTTTATAATGATGATGCTTGTAGTCAACCACATATTATTATCGAATGTAAAAAAGAAGAGGCTTCTGAGCTGGAGTTTTCTCAAGCCGTAAATCAAGCTTTTGCGTATGCTTATGCACTAGCAGGAACTTCAAAATATATATGGGTAACATCTAAAATAAAAAATGAATATTATCAGATAGATAAAGATAAAGATGTTAGAAATTCTGAAGCAGATATTCCCCAATTTGGTGTTACAGAATTGGCAGAGTTTAAGTATGCTAAAGGTGGAGGTACTCATAAAGGGCAGAAGCTGTTCGATCTAGAAATTGTATCGGAAGATGAGCTTACAAAACGTTTTAGACTTGCGCATCAGGCTCTTTGGGGGGGGGGAGAGCTAAACCCTTCAGAAGCTTTTGATGAACTGGATAAATTAATTTTTTGTAAAATATGGGATGAGCGTAAAGCTAGAAAGAAAGGTGATCCATATGATTTTCAAATATTCAAAAAAGGCTCTGAAGAAAAAACAAATTCTAGTTTGCTAGATCGAATAAAGGCGATTTATGAAGAGGGTAGAAAAAAAGATCCAGAGGTTTTTAGAGATGGAATCAGATTATCATCAGCTAAATGTAGGACCGTTGTAGGATATTTAGAAAATATTAACCTTAGCAAAACAGATTTAGATTGTAAAGGAAGAGCATTTGAAACCTTCTTAGGATCTTTTTTTAGGGGTGATTTTGGACAATTTTTCACACCACGCCCGGTTGTTAAGTTTATAGTTGATGTTTTAAATATAACTCATAATTCAAAGGTTCTAGATACATCCTGTGGGAGTGGCGGGTTCCTACTCCATGCATTAAATAAGGTGAGAGAAGAAGCCGACTTATATTATCCAGATGAAATTGGCGATGATAATAAACCAGAAGGTAGAAATCACTTTGCTCATTGGCACAATTTCGCTAAAAATAATCTTTTTGGTATAGAAATAAATGAACAAATTGCTCGTACTGCAAAAATGAATATGATAATTCATGATGACGGTCATACTAATGTTGTTACTGCAGATGGGCTAATATCTGATGTTGATTTACAAAATAAAACTAATAATAGAGATTTCCAATACAATAGTTTTGACTTTATACTAACTAACCCACCATTCGGATCAATTATTAAACAAACTGAGCGTGCATACATACACCAGTATGGCTTTGCTATGAAGGAAGTTGACTGGCTAAATCCAAATAGTAAGTCATCTCTACGTGAGAGCCAGAGTACAGAGGTTCTTTTTATTGAACAAAGCTATAACTATTTACGTGAAGGTGGATATTTAGCAATCGTAGTGCCAGATGGATTGTTAACTAATTCAAGTATGCAATATGTACGTGATGCAATAGAGGAAATGTACCGTATTGTTGCTGTTGTTTCTTTACCACAAGCTGCATTTATATCAACAGGAGCAGGTGTAAAGAGTTCAGTACTTTTTTTAAAAAAGCACTATTATGAGACAACTCAAAGAATAAAAATACAAAAAGAAAAATTAAAAGATAGTATAAAACAAAATAGAAAATTTTATCAAAAATTAAGGGAACTAGAGACTGAAAAGAAAATGCACATAGCAGAGCTAAGAGATTTTAAAAATCCAGAAGGATTGAAAGGGACAGAGTTAAAAAAGTCTCAGGCTTATAGTGAATGGAAGAATGGAATTACTGAGTATTTTAATGAAAAAATATGTGACCTTAAAGAATCTCTAACTGAGGAATATTTTGAAAGTAAACAGAAAGTAATTGACGATTATTCGATTTTTATGGCAATAGCAGAGGAGATTGGTTATGATGCAGCTGGGAAACCTACGCCAGTAAATGAATTAGTTGATATAGGCAAAGAATTATCAAGATTTATTAGATCTATTGAGGAGGGTATTGAATGAGTTTTATTCTTTCACCTCATGTAGACAAAAACAAAATCTTCATAATTAGAAGAAATGAGTTGGAAGGGCGCCTTGATAGTGAGTATTATAGGCCCTCTAATTATGAAGATTTATATAAACTACAACACTCACCGTATGATTATAAAAAATTAACTAAAATCTGTGATAGAATAGTTGATGGTCCGTTTGGCAGTGCTATAAAAGCGTCAGATTATGTTGAAAAAGGGATTCCATTTATTCGAGTGGGGGATGTAACTAATGGTGATGGAGCTTTAAAGACTGATAATTTTGTATTTATAAGTGAGGATGCTCATAACAAGATTAGAAGATCAAAAGTAGAGCCCGGAGATATTGTTATAGCAAAGACTGGCGCTACAATGGGGGCTGCGTGTGTAATACCAAACAATATAATTGAGGCAAATATTAGAGGTGATTTGGCAGCTCTTACAGTCAATGCGAATGAGTGTCTTCCAGAATATGTAGCAACATATATTAATACAAAAATAGGACAACGGTTATTTTGGAGGCTAGATTCAGGTGGTACTAGGGGAAGAGTTGTAATTAGTAACTTGAGAAAATATCCAATTATTACTCCACCTATTTCAGTGCAAAGAAAAATTGTAGAAAAGATGAATGCAGCTTTTGAGGCTAAAAGAAAAAAAAACGAGGAAGCAAATAGGCTAACCATAAGCATTGATGAATACTTACAAGAAGAGCTAGAAATAAAGCTTCCTGAAACAGATAATAGCCTTGAGTCTAGAATTTTTAAAACAACAGTTGCAGGAATATCAGGAAATAGATTTGATCCATTTTACAATCAAGTTTATTTTCAAGATGTTGAAAAAGAGATTAAAAACGGTAAGTATTCAACTATAAAACTAAAGAATTTGTGTTCTATGATTAGAGGAGTAACATATTCAAGTAATGATGAAATCTTTGATAACAGTGGAATTGGTATTTTAAGAGCAAACAATATTGATCTTTATACTAATGAGTTAGACTTAAATGATGTTAGATATATAAGGGAAGACTTTAATATTTCTGAAACGCAAAAGCTTAAAAAAGATGATATTTTGATGAGTGCAGCAAGCGGGAGCAAGGAACATGTTGGAAAGGTAGCTTTTATTGAAGATGACCTCGAATATTATTTTGGTGGGTTTATGATGGTACTCAGAGTATATCCTAATTCAATAAATTCGAAGTACTTATTTAGTTTTCTTCAATCTAAAGTTTATCGATCATTCCTTTTTCGTGTGCTTGGAGGTACAAATATAAATAATTTAAATTTTTCAACGATCAGGAACTTCCCTATACCAGTGCCTGACCATATAAAACAAAGTAGTATTGTTGAGAAGTTTGATAATATAAGAACAAAATCCGCAAAGCTAAGGAAAGAAGCTCAAGAGGAATTTGAAAAACAAAAAAATGAAGTTGAAAATATGATTGTAGGGGTAATAGAATGAAATTGCTAGGAATATTGGACAAGGCTTTTGATAATTTTATTTCTCTTCGTGGCTATGCTAAAATGGGAGATTTAGAGAGAGTATCGCAAGCTGATGAGAGTTATCAGAGAGATTTAATAAAAGAGCATAGACGGGAAATGTTTGAATTTTTAAGCAGTGGAGAATTCTTGTTTTTTCCAGAGGTAATTCTTGGAGCTGTCTTAGAACCTGACAGTGGAGATATGACAAAAGTTGATCACTTATATAAATCATTTTTTGAAGAAAGCAATTTTAATGAAACTTTTGATCAATTTAAATTACAGTATACTGTTAGTAAAAGTAAGGGATTAAGCACAGACGCTGGGGAAAGATATGACTTTTTTAGAAGAACAACGCTCGATATTTCTGAAAAAACCATTCTTAAGCCAGGCTTTAGGATGTTTAATCGGATTGACGGGAATCATCGTTTAAGTGCGACTAAAGAAGATAAGAGGTTTGAAAATTACAATGTTCCATACTGTCTTATACTTTTTAGGAATGAGTCGGAAGCGAAAAAGTTTAGTAGAGCGTTATTTCATAATATTAATTATAAGCATATTCCACTTACCAAAGAACAAAACTTAAAGTTAATTTTAGAAGATACGTATCTATTTCCTGACGAGAAGTTAAAATCAGATGTATCGTTTGGGTGGGAATATTATTTTGCACGTAAGCTATTTGGAAATATAGATTTTTCAATACTTTTTAATCTGAAAAAGTCTGTTGAAAAGGCAGAGCGCACATTCTTCTTAAATTTATATAAATTTCTTCTTAAGAATCAAATAGTTCAGTACGATAATGTAGCAATAAATATTGTAAAATCAGCATTCTCCGCAATTAATGCTATATATGCAAACAATTTTCAACTTAAGGAATGTTCAAACAGTAGAGTTTTAGAAGCATTTATTTATTACTACATCAAGGATGAAAGATTGGTTCAGCCTTTCAAAAACTGGGTTGTAGATAACCATATATATACAATTGATGAAACTGAAGTCTCAAACGGCTACTGTATAAATGAGTTTGTTACTGTATTTGATAAAATTATGGAAAGCAGAAAAAGAACAATTTTTATCTCAATGCAATTTAGTGGGGATACTTGGCAAAATTATGAAGCAATCAAGAACGCTGTTGATGATGTTAATAATGAATTAAGACTAGAGCTTAAATTAAGAGAAATACGAATCGATCAGTTCGATACAGGCTATTCATATAAAATAGCGGATGAAATATTAAGTCTTGTAGAAGGTTGTGGGTTCCTCATTGCGGATTTAAGTTTAGGAAACAAAAATGTTTATCATGAAATTGGATATTTGATGGGCTTGAATCAAGGATATGAAAGAGGTCATGATAATTTTATACTCGTACATAACAAAGGAATTCCAGGAGCAGCATTTGAAAAAGACGTAGGCTTTAATATTAAAGATTTCAAAGTTTTAACTGTTAGTAGTACAAATGAATTAAGAAATCAGCTAAAAGTACAAATAAAACGATATTATGGTTTATTGTAGACTGATGTAAAGTAATTACAAGTGATATTGGGGGATCAATCCATTGCTCCAATTTTGAATATAAAATCGTGGATTTATTCAGTTACGCATCGCCTCCACCAATTAAATCCATGAATCTAAGAAAGCCTGTGACTTAAAGCATAAAGTTGCCAGATTGGCAACTTTATGCTTTATTTTTATTTTGGCAAGCTTATGCTTTATTACGCTTGTATCATATGACCTTTACCCAATTTGATGGACACACATCAAAGCTAGTATAATAAAAGTAAGATGGAGGTGTCCTTATGGGTAAGAAAAAAACTTATGATCAAGATTTTAAGATTGAAACAATTCGCTTAGTTAAAGAACAAGGTCGCAGCGTTAAAAGTGTAGCTAATGACCTTGGTGTTCATGAAATTACTATATACAAGTGGCTACGTCAGCATAATGAAGAAGGCGATAGAGCCTTCGGCGATGCTAACAGTTTAACTCCTCAAGAGAAAGAACTTCGTGCTCTGAAGAAAGAGAATGATGATCTTAAGGAGGAAATAGCTATCTTAAAAAAGGCGGCAGCCATCTTTGCGAAGCACTCGAAATAAGGTTTCAATTCATTCATAATCACCGCTTCGAATTTCGTGTGGAAAAGATGTGCAAAATCCTTAAGGTA
>NZ_JACHEN010000002.1:2484-218877 GCF_014205875.1 Anaerosolibacter carboniphilus | reverse complement strand
ATATCCTTCCAGATTTATATACCCACTGACATGATTATTCGGACTTTTTTAAGATAGAAAATGGATAATCCATCTAACTATATATTACAAGGGAACGCACCCCTGTGCCGTTCCAGATTATTGACTGTTTATCAACGGAACACCACAAGGGGTGTTCCCTACCCAGGATGGCAGTTGGGTTGGTATCTGTGGTCAAAGGACGATTCGTGAATCGTCCCTACCCATGTGTACAGTATTTTGTAGAAATCGGCGTTCTCGTCGTTCCCTACACAAAATCATGATGAATTGATCTATCGTAGGGTTGGACGACCCTGTCCAACCGTTATTGTTGCGACGTATTTTTCTACAATCCTGACCGAATCAACTTTACAAAAAAATAAAAAGAGACATGAGTCCACTGATCTCACATCCCTCATTCTTATGTAGTGGAGCTAGTGAAGGGAATCGAACCCCCAACCTGCTGATTACAAGTCAGCTGCTCTACCGTTGAGCCACACTAGCGAAGATGGTGACCCATCCGCGGCTCGAACGCGGGACACCTTGATTAAAAGTCAAGTGCTCTACCTACTGAGCTAATGGGTCATACTGTTTGTATCACAGTTATATATATTACAGGATACAACAGCATAAGTCAACACGAAACGATGAATTTTTTTATAGAAAAATTTTCATAATTACTAGCTATTTCTCCCAACGTAAATCCTTTCCGTAGAACTTAAGGATTGTAAATTCCCCAAAAATTCTGGAGGAAACCCGCTGACTATAGATATTAGCGATCTCAACTGGGGATAAATTGGTAGAGATCAATATCTTTCTCCCCTGGATTAATCGGGAGTTGATGATATTGAAAATTTCCGTATTGGTAAAGGCATTGGTCAGTTCTGTGCCCAGATCATCAATGATCAAGAGGTCACAGTCAAATAATAGCTGATAGGCCATCTCCACATCCGGTGTTCGATTGTTATTGAACTTATAATTCTCCAAGATTTCTAAAATCTTAAAAGCTGTCTGATAAATAACGATCTTTCCTTTGTCCAAAAGGGATTTGGCAATACAATTGCACATGAACGTCTTACCTAGACCTGTAGATCCATAAAAGAATAAATTCTCCTTTAGGTTTCGATCAAAGTTAATGGTGAAACCCTCTGCGATGCTCAAAATGTTTTGCATATTTTGTTTTGGTGATAGATCTTCATCTTTGTATTTGCTATCAGAGAAGATATCCAGATTAAAAGATTGAAAATTTTCTTGCGCTAAAACTTTAGCCATGTTGGACATTTCATAGGCCCGATTGATAAGACGCTGTTTAAAGCAGCTACATTTCTGGCCCTCAGATAAAAAGCCTGTATCCTTACAGGACTGGCACTGATGATTTAATTCCAGGTAATTCAGAGGAAAATTGTTTTCTGTCATCAGTATAGCTTTCTCCTGTTTTAATTGGTCCATTTTATCTTTGATTTCCTGCAAAGCTTCCTCATGGTTTTGAGGATTGGTTAGGATTACCCTAGCGACCATCATGCCTGTTTTTGAAATCTCTTCATCGATTTGCTTTACCCTTGGAACCAGGCCATATACATGTTGTTTTCTTTTTTCTAATTCCTTATACTCGTAATCTCTGATCTTCTCATAGCCTAGTAATATTTCTTTGACAAATGGATTATGCAAGGTTAACACCTACCCTATTTCTTTTTTCTCAGTAATTCCTCTAACTCTTCATTTGTATATTGGAATGAGGGTTGTTCAAAATTATGGAATCTATTATTTGGTTGTTTCGCTGGTTTTTTGAATAATGATTTTTCCATAGGACGTTGTTCTGGAATATCCTCAACAGATTTTACATTACCGGTCTTCCAAGCAGCCAAAATACTATTTATGTAATTGATATTGGGATTAGAGGTCTTCTTAGAGTTCTCGCAAGCTTTCAAAATGACTTCCATGCTGAAGCTCCAGTCATCCAACCAGGTGTCCATCGTTTTCTTTTCTGCCTCTGAAGGCTCTCGAAAATTGAAACCAAGGGCTTTGAAAATCTTATCATATTGTACATACCTTCCATCTGTTTTAGAAAGGTATTCCTCCAACTTTTCAGCTGTAGTGATCCCGTTGTCATACCAGCTTCGAATGACAGCCTCCACATATTTTATATTTTTAATTTTTTTCTGCTGTATGCAGTACATAAAGGCCTGCGTAATAAGATCAGGATCCATATTGTAATTGTAGATCCACTCAAGGATCTTCATCATCTCATTGGGGACAAGGCTTCTCCGTACCAGCTGATTAATTTGATAAAACATATCCTTGATCTCAGGGACCTTATTTGCTTCGATTAAATCCCCAGGCGAAGAAGTATAAAAGGCTTTTTCGGCCTCTTCATCACTGCTGTTGATTTGTATACTTTTGAAGTTGTTATGTATGTATAATTGCTTGAGACTTAGAAATTCTACGATGAATTGAGTCTTGTCTTCTTCCTCTACAAGGTGTTTCCGTATGATGCCTTTTTTCTCCCAAAAATCCCAGGCATCCAACACGTCAGATAAAGGGATATCCAGGTGTTTTGCAATGGTTTGATTGTTCAAAGACAAAGAAGTATCATCATCCTGGGCATATTTATAGCCTAATAAATAGACCTTTACATAGGTGCCATTGGCCATGGGCATAAAATCATTGATAAAGATATTCTCAATAGGGGTATCACCCAAGTCAAAATCAACAGTCTGCTTGATAAAACGCACGCATCTCATCCTCCCTTTCCTTAGAGATATGGATTAATTCTATTATATCATAACCTTTGCGGGGAAATTAAGCTAGGGAAGAAAATATGTACATATTGGAAAAACCCTGACATATAGTAATATAAGCACAAAAAATAGCATAGGGGGGATTTTATTGATAAAGGTTAGATTGAACAAAAGATTCACAGCATTCACCATCGTATTTTTAATCTTAGCCTTATCTGTATTTGCAGCAAAATATCAAATGATAGAAAAAGTAACATCTGTTTATTCAGGTGTAAGAATACCTACAGGAAAAAACATCAACGAGTATGATATAAATGCACAGCTAGACCCCGTGGAAAAAATATTGACAGCCACCCAAAAAGTAAGATACGTGAATAACTCCAATCGGTCTTTCAATGCCATCTATTTTCATCTCTATCCGAACGCCTTCAAGTTGGAGCAAACAGTACCCTTTGAAAAAGGTGAGATGGAACTTGCCTATCCTGGCGGATTTGAAGAAGGTAACATCACCATCTCCTCTGTAAAAAAGAACAATGAAGTATTAACTCATTTGGTCATTGGGAAAGGAGAGACCATCTTAAAGGTAAATCTAGGAAAATTATTGGAATCAGGAGAAGCTATAGAGTTAGAGATGGAGTATACAGTAAAAATTCCCCCAAGCTATGGCAGATTTGGTTATGGAGAAAACACCATCAGCATTGCCAATTGGTATCCCATTGCAGCTGTATTTGATCATAAAGGCTGGAACTTAGAGCCCTATTATGCGATTGGAGATCCTTTCTACAGCGATGTAGCAAACTATAGGGTTTCCATGGCCTTACCGCCTGAATATACCCTAGCAACTACAGGGAATATCACAAAAAAAGAAAATAAAGAGGGAAATATAGTATGGACTATGGATGCCAAGGCAGTTCGAGATTTTGCCATGATTACCAGCGACCAATTTAAGATGCTGGAGGATAAGGTGGATGGTATAAACATATTTTCCTATTATTTTGAAGATGAATATGCAGACATTGCGCTGGATACGGCAGTAGATTCCATCAAAATATTTAGCGAGAGTTTTGGGAAATACCCTTATGACCAATTTTCCGTAGCAGCGGCTGATTTTTTCATTGGGGGCATGGAGTATCCCAACCTTGTTTTTATCGATGAGGGGCTGTATCGAGAGGAGCGTAAGGATATTTTAGAGTATGTCATCGCCCATGAGGCTGCCCACCAATGGTGGTATGGCATTATAGGGAACGATGAGGTTAATGAACCATGGTTAGATGAGGCTCTAACGGAATACTCGACCCTCCTCTACTATGAGAAAAAATACGGCAAAGAAGTGAAGGATCAGATTTACAAAAACATGATCGTCAGATATTATGATGCCTATCGAGATAATGAACCCAATGGAAATGAAGCAGTGTATCGAAGCATTAATAAATTTAAGGATTCCATAGAATATCAAGTAATGGTGTACTACAAGGGGGCGATGTTTGTAGAAGACCTAAGAAATCAGCTGGGAGATGAACAGTTCTTTAAGGTGCTAAAGGTATACTTTGACAAATATAAATTTAAAAATGCAGACACTGAGGGCTTCATCAAAATCTGTGAACAAGTGACAAATAAGGAATTGCGAGGAAACTTTAAAGAGTGGCTGCGATATAATAAGGAATAATTTAGCAATTTTCACATAGAATAATAATAATAGCTGTCCATATTCTGGTAAACTCATTGATAACGATATAATATCGTACAAATTATGTCGGAATGCCACGAATATACTTACCCAGTTAGGGGTTGATTAAACAAATAAGTATTGATATAATAAAAAAGCTTAGGAATGTTACACAAGTGTTACAAAAAAGTATACAACATGAACCAACATTTGTGGAAATAGAAGCAGTGAAAAACAATAGAAAAATTAGAAGGGAGTTTTTTCAATGCCGAACAGCAAATTCCCTGAGCATGTAAAGCGGTTCCTTTCACAATCGAATATACGCCTAAGAAGATATATTGCCCGTTTTGCCCATATGAGTCGAAAAGATCAACGTAAAGTAGCCATAGTATCCATATCAGCAGTAGTTATATGCTTTCTGGCCATCTTTATCTATGTTCAAAACATAGCCTACGCCGTGAAGGTTGATGGAAAGATGGTCGGTATTGTCCGAGAAAAGGAAGATTTCTCTAAACTTATTGAAACCATGCAGGCAAATCTGCATCGTACATATAATCGGGAGATTGTACTCAACCAAACCATTGTTTATGAGAAAATCAGGGCCAAGAAAAAAGAGCTGACACAACCCGAGGCGCTGAAGACAGCAGTAAAGGAAATGATGCATTTTCAAGTGAAGGCCTTTGGTATCAAAGCCAATGATAAGGTGATTGCCACATTATCCTCCCAATCAGAGGCTCAGAAGGTTTTAGATCAAGTCAAAGGATCCTATACGAGCGGTGAAAAAAGCACCTATGCCCAGATCTCTTTTGGGGAGAAGGTTGAAGTTATAGAAATAGATGCAGAATTCAGTGAGCTTAGAACTGCGGAGGAAGCGTTGAAGCTGATTCAGCAAGGAACCGATGAAATAAAGGTTCACGAGGTTCAGAGCGGTGAGAGCTTTTGGAGTATCGCGAAAAAGTATGGTTTGAAAGTAGAAGAGTTACAGGCTGCAAATCCAGGAGTTAATCCTGAAAGACTGCAGCTAAAGCAAAAAATTAACTTACTCATGGCGAAACCTCTTTTGACCGTAGCTACGGTAGAAAAGGTAAGATACGAGGAAAAAATTCTCCGGGAGATTGTATTGGAAGATACATCGGCTCTTTACAAGGGTGATAAGAAAATAAAGGTTGAGGGCAAGGATGGTGCAAGGGAAGTTCTAGCTGAAGTTATTCGCGAGAATGGCGTAGAGGTGGAGCGGAAGATTCTTGAAGAAAAGATTCTTTCTCAGCCAGAAAAACAAGTTGTTTTACAAGGTACCAAGGCAAAGCCTTTGACGGTGGCTACCGGGTCCTTTAGCAACCCAGCCAGAGGGTCTTTATCATCAAGATTTGGCTGGAGATGGGGAAGGAAGCACGAAGGAATTGATATTGCAGCAAAGATAGGAACCCCTATTTATGCGGCAGATGGTGGAAAGGTAAGTTTTTCAGGCACCCAAAGCGGATACGGGAAGGTTGTTATTATTGATCATGGCAATGGATTGCAGACAGTTTATGGTCACAATAGCAAGAATCTTGTCTCCAAAGGGGATAAAGTATATAAGGGACAAAAGATTGCTGAAGTAGGAAATACAGGACGGAGTACAGGACCCCATGTGCACTTTGAAGTTCGAAAGAATGGAAAGCCTGTAAATCCACTATCCTATGTAAAATATTAATATAAGCCTGGCGATAAGCCAGGCTTTTTGTTTATAAAAATAGAAACAACAGCGCCAAAAGACTAGAGTCAAAACCCATCCTAGGGTTTTGTCGCCTTGACCGGCCAAATCTTGGCCTAGGCGAAGATGGTTGAGGGCTCCCTTGACTTGGGGTGATATCCTCTACACCCAGGGCTTTATTAATATTGATAATGCCAGAACCCTCTGCCGTTTTAGGTTCTCCAATGGCTACACAAGTGTTCATAAGTTTATTTTTAACCGATGAAGGAGAGAGGTTTGCATCTTGCTCATACATGAGGGCGGCAACCCCTGCAACCATAGGAGACGCCATGGAGGTACCAGAGTGGCTTACATAGGCGGTAGGACCTGTATTGGATAGAGATGTAATATTGACCCCTGGGGCCACTACATCAGGCTTGATACCACCACTAGGCGTTGGACCTCTACTGGAGAAATCTGCTACAAAATCATCGGCATAGGTGGAGGTGCGGTTATCATCGACGGCACCTACTGTGATGACGGAGGGCGTGATACCAGGAGAAGTGATGGTCCGGGCATTGGGACCACTATTACCAGCTGAAACCACAACGGTTAATCCGCTTTGTACAGCGGCAGCAGCAGCCCTGGATAGAGGATCATCTCGGTGGCTGTTATCTGCTGGAGAACCAAAGGACATATTGACAACTTTGATATTGTATTTCTCCTTATTATCGATGACCCATTGAATACCGGCGATGATATCGGAAGTAGTACCGCTTCCTTCTTCATCGAGGACTTTTACACCGATAATATTGGCCTCTGGTGCAATACCTTTATAACGTTCGTTACTAAAACCATTCCCTGCAGCAATACCCGCCACATGGGTTCCATGACCATCATCATCATAGGGCTGAGGGCGACTATTGATAAAATCCTTAAAGGCAATGATGCGATTGGTAGGTCTCACCAGGTCATAATGGGGATAGACACCAGTGTCCAGGATGGCAATCCCTACACCCTTTCCAGTATAGCCTGCCTCATTTGCCAAGCTTGCATTGGCGGCTAAGGAAGCAAAGTCCATGCATTTAAATACCTTGGCATCATCATTGATGAATTGTACCATGTGATGGGCTGCCACTTGATCCACGGACTCCGCGGGAATCTCAGCAGCAATGGCGTGGATTGCAGGAAGCTCATACTTTATCTTTCCACCAGCCTGTTGAATACATTCTCGAATATGGTCACATCTGCCTTGGCTATAGACAATCACAGATAGTGTTTGCTTAGACCCAGCGGCAATTCGTTTCTGAACAGTAGGATGAACAAACTTCTTTCTTACCATGTTTTGGTTCATTCAACTCACTCCATATCATTAATTTTCTGGAAAAATCCTATTTTCTCAGTACCAATGTATGCCAGTATGGCAGGAAGTGTTCGACATGGAAAAAAGCTTAGTGTTCTTTCATGGTGGTTTTGGTAATCTATTGTAATTGTTTTGTAATAGTTGACATAATACTGTAAATCATTTATCATTCATTTAGAAAGCAGACATTCTCCTTCCCAATAAAACATATACATACTCTTATAAAGGGAGGGGATATAAATGAAAAGAGTATTGCAGAGAAAGACAGGGGTTTCCCTATACCTTCTTCTAGCGGTGATACTATGCTTGGGTGCATTCCGACCAGAGGTGCTGAAAGTCAGCTTATATCCTCTTTTCCGCGAAGTCCAATCTAGAATCATCGATTATAAGACAAAGGATTTTGGTGTAAGGGAAACAGAACACTTTATTATAAAATATCAAAAATCAGATCAAGAAGTGATCGATCTGGTGGCAGAGGCATCTGAAAAGCATTACGATGATGCCAGCAAGTTACTGAATTATTATCCAGAGGAAAAAACAACTGTCGTGATTTACGACGATCCTGCAAAGCTTATGAAAAATGCAAATCTAGGGCAAGGAAAGCCTCCTATGGGGGTATACTATGCATCTACTATTCAAATTCTATCTCCGAGACAATGGATTCCAGAAAATGCAGACATGAGAGAAATATTTATCAATGAAGGGCCAATGGTCCATGAATTTGCCCATCTACTGGTAGATGACCTGACACGAGGAAACTATCCACTGTGGTTTACAGAGGGGGTTGCCCTATATCAAGAATATGTGAATACAGGCTATGAATGGGGCAAGGATCTGGAATTTGAGGGGACTCCCTATGACATAGAGCAATTGACAAACAATTTCCATGAACTTGATGAAATGTTGGCCTATAAGAGATCCTTTGAAATGATGAAATCGATGGTAGAAAACAATGGATCAGAAGACTTAAACAAGATTTTAAGGGAATTGGGCAAGGGAGAAGAATTTGAAAGAGCCCATCAAAAAGTTTTTAATAAGACAGTTGAAACAATTTATGAAAAATAACGTCAAAAAGAGCAGGATATATTGGGGTAATATATCCTGCAAATTATATGTCAAAGGAGGAGTTGTTTTCTCTGTAAAATTAAAATAGGATAGTAGTTAGGTAGAAATGTAGAAATTGGAGAGAAAGCGACGAAAAATGTTTATACTATCCATAAAGACTAATGTCATTATATCTTATATTAGCAGCCATAGATATGGGTAAAATGTAGGATTCATCTAGTGCTAAAGTAGGACAAGGAAAATCATGGGATCATCATTCTCAAGATATAAATGAAAAAACTTTCAGCAAACTTTAAATATTTTATGTTGGGGCAAAAGGATTCAAAGAAAAAAAAAAGAATACTATCAAGAGAGATCAAAGTGATGGGGTGAATTTGCGTGAAAAGGAAAGTACTTGTAGTAGATGATGAAAAACCGATTTCGGATATTTTAAAGTTCAATTTAGAAAAAGAAGGCTATGAGGTTGGCGTTGCCTATGATGGAGAAGAAGCTGTTCGTAAGGTATACCAGTTTGAGCCGGATTTGATTCTATTAGATATTATGCTGCCAAAGCTTGATGGTTTTCAAGTATGTAAAAAAATCCGGGAAAGCATGAACACGCCGATCCTAATGCTGACTGCAAAAGAAGAAGAGGTGGATAAGGTCTTGGGCCTAGAACTAGGTGCAGATGACTATATCACGAAGCCTTTCAGCGTAAGGGAACTGATAGCTCGGGTAAAGGCGAATATGCGTAGGATGGATTCCAATGGCAATGGCGTGAAGGGCCAAGCCTTAAGCTTTGGCTTGTTAAATATCGATTTAAACAAGTATGAAGTGAAAAAGGGACAGGAAACCATTGATTTGACCCTAAGGGAATTTGAATTGTTAAAATTCCTAGCTACCCAAGAGGATCAAGTGTTTACCAGAGAGCAACTTCTTGAGGAAGTATGGGGTTATGAGTATTATGGTGATATCCGTACGGTGGATGTTACGGTAAGAAG
Organism: Anaerosolibacter carboniphilus; assembly: GCF_014205875.1. Lineage (GTDB taxonomy): Bacteria > Bacillota > Clostridia > Peptostreptococcales > Thermotaleaceae > Anaerosolibacter > Anaerosolibacter carboniphilus. Next base: position 209,396 of record NZ_JACHEN010000002.1, on the reverse strand, counting down.
ATTAAGGGAAAAAATTGAAGACAATTCCAGCAACCCTCAATATATCCAAACGAAGAGAGGCGTAGGATACTACTTTAGGAGGGGCTAATGATGTTTCGAAGCATTCAGTGGAAATTTATTACCATCTACTTTCTCCTGGTATTCATGGCCATGGTGATTGTAGGTGTGTTTATTTTACAACAATTTGAGGAGTATCACCTAGGTGTTGTCAGTGGAAACCTAGAGAGAGTTGCTCGAAATACGGTGTTGCCTGATCTGAGTAAAATAAATGGGTTAGATGCCAATCAGAATGAAGTGCAAAGCATGATTAAAAACTGGCAGATCGCCTTGAGTGATGAAATCTCTGTGGTAAACACAGATTTTAAGATTATTGCCAGCAGCAATGACAGCTTGATTGGCAAAAATGTGTTAGATATCGTGGACGAGCATTTGTTGCTAGACGGTCGCGCAGGACGAATGGCAGAAGGAAGAGACTTTGTTACAAATCAAACTACAGGAGAAGTTACGCCTGTAAAGAATATCATCTTTCCCATTGAGGATGCCAATAGAAAAATTCAAGGCATCTTATATTTCCGTTCAGATTTAGGAAATATTTATACAACTTTAGAAAATTCAAAGGATATTTTAATCGAGGCTACAGCATTAGCATTATTCATTACGGTAGTGCTTGGTTTTTTTATAGCTAGAAGTGTTACAGAGCCTATCACTGATGTGACAGTGAAGGCAGCCAAAATGGCAAAGGGAGATTTTGATCAGGTTGTAGAAGTGAAATCTGATGATGAAATTGGTCAATTGGCCAGTATGTTTAACTATTTGACAGAAAAGCTAAAGGATACCTTATCTGAAATTTCCAGTGAAAAGAGTAAGATGGAAACCATCTTAAATTATATGGCAGATGGATTGATTGCAGTCAATATGCAAGGCCATGTCATTCATGCCAATCCTAGCGCCATGAAGATGCTAAATCTATCGAAGCATGAACTGATTTGTGATTCCTATGATGATTTGATTCGTAATCTAAATGAAAGTCTAACCCTTGATTATCTTTCAGAAAACAATCCAGACTGGGAGGGCAGTGAGATTATCCGCATCAATGATTCCATTTATCAAGCCAACTATGCGCCTTTTAAGGATGAAAAGGATGAGAAAGCAGGCATTGTTATGGTGCTGCAGGACATTACGGAACGCCAGAAGCTAGATAATATGCGGAAAGAGTTTGTAGCCAATGTATCCCATGAGCTAAAAACACCTTTGACCAGTATCAAAAGCTATACAGAAACCTTGTTGGATGGTGCCCTGGAAAATAAGGAGATGGCCGAACAGTTTCTAAAGGTTGTGGATAGCGAGGCAGATCGAATGACAAGACTTGTAAGGGATTTGCTCCAGCTGTCTAGTTTGGATTACAAGCAAGTGAAATGGAATAAAAAAGATTATGACTTAGTGAAAATTGTTAAAAATTCTGTTATGAAAGTAGAAATGACTGCAAAAAATAAAAGTCAAACCTTAGAATATATTTCTCAGGAAGACAGTATGCCAGGCTATTTTGATAGTGATCGAATCGAACAAGTCATTCTAAATATTGTATCCAATGCTATTAAGTATACACCGGAGGAGGGCCAAATTAAAGTATTCTTAGAGTGTAAAGAAAACCAAGGCATCATTCGCGTTGTCGACAATGGAATGGGTATTCCGAAAGAGGATATTCCTAGATTGTTTGAGCGTTTCTATCGGGTTGATAAGGCACGATCAAGAGAAATGGGCGGTACTGGCTTGGGGCTTTCTATCGCAAGGCAGATTGTGGAAGCTCATAATGGAAGTATACGCATAGACAGTGAATATGGAGAGGGTACGGAAGTGATCATTCAACTGCCATTAGAGGAAAAAGTTGTGTAATGGGAATTTAAACCGCCTGTAATATGTCTGTAACATTCATAGTATATAATGTAAATGTATAATGATGAATGTGTACACTAGGAGGAATTGTGATGTTAAAAAAGGTTGTCACGGGTGCACTGGTCGTTGTGATTTTGGGCACAACAAGTGTAACAGGCCATGCTGCATCAAGTAAGATACCATCTTATCGATATGCTCGAAATACTACAGAAAACTATGTGAAGATTATTCAACCTTCTGCAGATCAAAATATTATTTTTGAAAATAATGTATTAATCTCTGTGCAGGTTTATGATAATGCCACTGTTTCTTTGAAAATTTACAAGCAGGATGCGGTAAAGGCAGATAAGGTAAAAATTGAGGAATTTGAAGTCGATGAAAAAACAACGATCAAAGGGGCAGTAGTCCTTGACGATAAGATCGATCAAGGTGAAAAATTCTACCAAAAGAGAATTAAGTTAAGCCCTGGAGAATATGCTATCGTGTCTGAGATTAAGGATAAAGATGGAAAGAAACAAAAACCCATGGTGAAGAAATTCACGGTGAAAAATAAAGATGAAGAAGTGACTAAAACCTTAAAAGACATCCAAAGTACCGACGCCTTAGGTAATTTATTGAATAAAGAATAATTTAATTAACAAATAGATGTATATGGAGTGATGACCAAAATGCGTAAGGAGAGCTTTAAGACAATACTGCTGGCAGTGCTGGTTGTTTTAAGCATCGCCCTTACCCAACAGCTGTGGATTACTATGCCAACGGCTTCTGGCATACCTTCTTCAAAAGAAAAGACTCTACAGGCAGATCGCAATAAACTGAATGAAGTGAATAGCATATCTGACGTTATTAACCCCCAAAGCTTTGTAATTAGTTTTGGGGGTAAAGATCATACAGTACTTTTTTCCGACTCCCATGGAATCTGGAAGGAAGTACTGCCGATTTTAAGGGGATACTTTGAAGATGGGATTACCGTTGAAGATATAACACCAGCGCGATGGGAAGAAATTAGCGATATAAGAGCAATCAAAATGGAGTTTGGCTACAGCATGCCCATCGGTATTTTAAGTAGTATCGTAGGAGGTAAAGGACCTGGCATTCAAGGGAAAATAATTGCTTTGGATAGCATTTTGATTCCTGTGTCAGAGGATGGGGTTATTTACATATCTGACAAATTCAATGGAAGATTTTTTAGATTGCTCGGCAAAATCAATAAGGACAAAGTGGCTTTCTTAATAGATCAGATCGGGAGTCAATACAATTACGATTACTATTCATCCATTCGACAAGTTTATGCGATTGATAATAATGTGTTGGTTCCACTAGATCTATCGAGGGAACTATTAAAAATAAAAGTTGAAAATGAAATCAACGTTGAGGGATTAAAGCAGGCATCTACTTATGCAAGTACTTTAAAGCAGATAGATATTTTTGCCAGTGCTTTTTTTGGAGAGAACTTTGACTTTGTAAAGAAAATCATTCAAACCGATGGTTCGGTTATTTATATGTACGGCTATGGCCAGAAGGTGCTGAAAGTAAGCGCGTCTGGTGCCATGGAGTATGTAGAGGGATTGGACAATAACAAGGCCACAGCCAGTACGGATATAACCGAGTCTATCAAAACAGCGGTTCAGTTCGTAATTTCTCGGGAGATTACGCCGGGTCAAGATATTTATTTAAGAGACATTCGCCCCATTGGAGGTAATGAAGGAGATAAGAGGAAGGGATATCAGCTTCTCTTCGCAAATCGTATCAATGGTCTTCCTGTGTATGTAAAAGAGAATCCATCCCAGGCATCCATTGAGGTCCAAGTATTCGGGAAGCAAGTTACCTCTTATAAAAAGTTATTATTAAGGGAAAAAATTGATGTGAGTTTTATTCCACCTCAGCGTCCAGAGCCATTGGCCATCTATGAGGTGATTGATATCAATGCAGAGATAATGAAAAGAGATCTTGGTCTCACAGGAGATGAAGATAAGGTATTCAATGATATCATGACAAAACTAGCATCCGTTCAACTCTGCTACTATGGCGATAATGCCAGTGACAAAGGCGAATTGATTCCCGTGTGGAAAATACAAATAGAGGATGGCACATATTTCTTTGATGCTATGAAGGGAAATATTATCAATCGTATGAAAGCAAAAATATAAGGAATGGTGAGGAAACTATGGATTGGTCAAAGGCGAAAAACATACTAATCATTGCGTTCATTGTTACCAACGTGTTTCTCGTCATTACTATTGAAAGAAATTTATTTCAGGAGCCAAATCTTCCACTACCTATCGATAAAACTGTTCAAGGCGTAATCCATGTCATGGAGGAAAAAGATATCCATATCAAAACGGATATTCCTCGAACCATGACGCCCATGCCAGTTTTGGAGGTGGAATATGAGACCTATGAAGATGAGGAGATTGCTAGACTTGCCTATAAGGAGAAGGATAGGGACAATGGTCCAAAGGGGCAGTTTGAAGTGGTAAATGATAAAATTCTTATATATGCTGCTGATGGCAGCAGCAAAGTGGGGGTAAGAATTGACAGTAAAAAAGCCCAGGATAGGGCAGAAGGTTTTTTAAAGTATTATGGATTTATGAAAAATGATGTAGATTATTGGCGTACAGATTTTGATGGTGAATCGTATAACGTAGTATTTAAACAGAGATATAAAGGGACTTTTTTAGAAGATAGCTATATGAACATCCAAGTGACGGAGTTAGGTGATATACAGTATTTTGAAAGAGTATGGTTAAGACCCATCAACTTAGGGGATAGCAAAAACGAAATCATGCCAGCGACCAAGGCGTTGTTAAAAGCTATTGAAAAACTAAATGAAATCGAAGGACCAAAAACGATTATAGACGTTGGCGTAGGCTATCGTTTTGATCCACCTAGCATGCAAAATGCAAAATCCGGGACGGCCTTCCCTGTATGGAGAATTGCCCTGGAAGAAGGTACAATGATTTTTATCGATGCCTATGAAAACCATTGATTAAAAAATAAGAATGAAAGCAAAATCTCTGTAAATATGATACAGAGGTTTATTTTTTTGCTTAAAAGTCATCGTTTCCATATAATTGCTACTTATCAAATAGAAACAATAGTGATATAATGGGTGAAGGTTAACATATCATAGAATTGGGGAAGTATAACTTTTGATTGAAACATTGCGCTTTCGTTGGTTTACATAAACATGTAATCATTCATTGAAAGGATTGAAAACAAAACATGGAGAAGTTTGTTATTGAAGGTGGGCACCAATTAAAGGGGAAAGTCAGTATTAGCGGATTTAAAAATGCCGCAGTGGCCATCATACCGGCTGCAATTGTGGCAGGAGATAAATGTACGATTGAAAACCTACCGAATATCAAGGATGTAGAAGTGTTAGGTGAAATTCTCCAAGAGCTTGGAGCGGATGTGGCATTTGACAGCCAGTTAAAGACAATGCATATAGATAGCAGTAAGATTCAAGAGTGCTATGCACCCTATGAAATGGCGAAGAAGCTTAGGGCATCCTATTATCTTTTAGGTGCAGCTTTGGGAAGGTTTAAAAAGGCTCGTGTTGCTTATCCGGGCGGCTGTGATATTGGTACAAGACCGATTGATCAGCATATTAAAGGCTTTGAAGCTTTAGGAGCAAAGGTCAACATCGATCATGGGATTGTTCATGTGGAGGCAGATGAACTGGTGGGGGCAGAAATTTATCTGGATGTGGTGAGCGTAGGTGCAACCATCAATATTATGCTGGCTGCGTGTAGAGCAAAGGGTACCACCATTATCGATAATGCTGCGAAGGAACCCCATGTGGTGGATGTGGCCAACTTTTTAAATTCCATGGGCGCAGATATTCGGGGCGCAGGAACGGATGTAATCAAGATTCATGGCGTCGACGAAATGAGAGGATGTACTTATAGTGTAATTCCAGATCAAATTGAGGCAGGAACGTTTATGATTATTGCCGCGGCTACCGGTGGTGATGTAGTTGTTGACAATGTGATCCCGAAGCACTTAGACCCAATCACGGCTAAATTGCGAGAAATGGGATTGGAGATAGAAGAAAACGGAGAATCGATTCGCATCATGGGTAATGGAAGACCCAAAAAGTGTAATATAAAAACTCTGGTTTATCCTGGGTTTCCTACAGATTTGCAGCAGCCTATGTCAGCGTTGCTGACTCAAGCCATAGGAACTAGTATTGTAACGGAAACCATTTATGAAGGTAGATTTAAGCACGTGGATGAACTGAAGCGCATGGGTGCAAAAATCAAAGTAGAGGGTCGTGTTGCTGTTATTGAGGGCATTGAACGCCTGTCAGGGGCCGCCGTATCAGCCACTGACTTACGAGCTGGTGCCGCTTTGATTGTGGCAGGCTTGATGGCGGAAGGGTTCACAGAGATTGAAAATATTCATTATATCGATCGAGGATATGAAAATATCGAGCAGAAGCTCGTTAGCCTTGGCGCCAAAATTTCTAGGAGCATTGAAATATAGACAGGCAGTATATTACCGCCTGTTTTTCCTTTTATATATAAGAAGGATTATACTAGAGATATAGAACTGGAGGATTTATATGGGATTTCGATTTTGTTCTTTAGCCAGCGGCAGTAGCGGAAACTGTCAGTATATTGCTACAGAAGAATTCCGTATCCTGCTGGATGTAGGGTTAGCAGGAAAAAGAATAGTGCAGGGGCTGGAAAGCATCGGAGAGAATGCTGAAAAGATAAATGGTATTTTGGTGACCCATGAGCATAGCGATCATATTAAAGGAATTGGAATATTGTCTCGAAGGTTTAATATACCGATCTATGCAAATACTAAAACATGGGAAGTTATGAGAGATAAAATTGGTGTTGTTCAAGAAGAGAATATCCGATATTTTGAAACTGGAAAATCTTTTGAAATCGGAGATATCTCCATTAAAGCTTGTTCTATTTCCCATGATGCGGCTGAGCCAGTGGCATTTTCTTTTCATCATGATCAGGCAAAGATCAGTGTGGCTACAGATTTAGGTTATGTAAGTGATGAGATTAAGGAAGAAATCCAGGATGCAGATTTTTTGGTTTTGGAATCCAATCATGATGTAAACATGCTGAAAATGGGGAAGTATCCTTGGTATTTAAAAAAGAGAATATTAGGGGATCATGGACATATATCTAATGATACAGCGGGGAGCGTGCTGGCAGAAATGATGGAGAACAATGGATCATTTCGGCATGTATTGTTGGCCCATCTGAGCAAGGAAAATAACTTTCCTGAATTGGCCTTTGAAACGGTAAAAGGCATACTCAACGCCAGAAAAATAAAGGTAGGAATGGATATAAATATAGATTTAACCTATCGAGATCGGGTAAGTAAAGTATATGAGGTATATAAATCACTATAAAGAAAGAAGGGAAGCCCATGGATTATCGTAATGATGATCAGGATCAAGACGACTTCCAAAAAAGGATTGCTTTTCAAGAGGGCGAAGAAGAGAAGAAGGAAGAACAGCCATCCAGTGAAAGCTATTATGTTACCAGGCCAAGAGCAAGCTACTATTACAAGGAAAAAAAGACTCCTTATGTTACCATCGTTGTGGTGGCATTGATTGCTGGCATGTTGGGGAGTATCCTAGGTGCCTATATCGGACCAAGGTATTTATATGGTAAGTATGTGCCGTATCCTCAGACCGATGGTGTCGGTCAGCAGCAGATCGAAATTGTGACCAAAGGCGAGGAACTCAATGTGATTCCAGCAGTGGCAAAAAAAGCCATGCCTTCCGTGGTAGGAATCACGACGATTACTGTCCAGAGAGATCTTTTCTTTGGTGCCAGAAAAGGTCAAGGTGTAGGGACAGGGGTTATTGTAGATAGTCGAGGATACATATTGACCAATTCCCATGTGGTCAATGATGGTCGAAGTGAAGAAGTAAATGTGTTGCTCTATGATGGAGACACTACTAAGGCTGAGGTATTATGGAACGATCCCACATTGGATTTAGCTGTACTAAAGGTAACGGCCGAAAACTTAAAGGCTGCTACGCTAGGAGACTCTGATAAAATTGTGGTAGGAGAAACGGCTGTAGCCATAGGAAACCCTTTGGGATTAACCTTTGAAAGGACAGTCACATCAGGTATCATCAGTGGTTTAGAGAGAAGTATCCCCCTCAGCGAGTTTGAAAGCATTGAGGGACTGATCCAAACGGATGCATCCATCAATCCTGGAAACAGTGGAGGCCCCTTGTTAAATACCAAGGGAGAGGTTATTGGGATCAATACGGCCAAGATTCAAACAGGCGAAGGTTTAGGCTTTGCGGTGCCTATTAATATTGCAAAACCTATTGTAGATGAGTTTATTGAGAAAGGCGAATTTACAAAGGTACAATTGGGAATCCGTGGTATCGGTGTAACCCAATACATAGCTAGCTATGGCAACAACTTGGGAACAGAAAAAGGCGCATTTATTTATGAAATCGTAGAAAATTCTCCAGCCAGTAGAGCAGGATTGAAAGCTGGAGACGTAATCACCTCTATTGATGACGAAAAAATCGACACGATGGGACAACTGGTGAGACAACTCTATCAGTATAGGCCTGGAGATCGGGTGGTCCTTGAAATTGTTCGTGAGAAAAAGAGAATGACCTTGGAGGCAACCTTGGAGAGCACATCTCAAAGATAATAAAGGGTATAGAACCTGCTGGATTGTGATAAACTAAAAAATAATGACTATGGAGTGGATAGCATGTACGTAGTATGCCCCGATCATCTCTCTGAGGCTATAGACGATTTTGTAGAAGTCTATGAGCAGCCGCCGGATCTTTACGAATTAGACAAGGTGTCCTTTACCGATTGGATTACACCCAATACCTGTGATTTTTGTGATAAAGGACCTAAATATTTAGTGGTATAATATAGGCGAGGGAAACCTCGCCTTTGTTTTTGGAAGATAAATTTTACATGAGGTAAACTTGCATGCTCATTCTGAAATCAAATAACTAGGGAAAGGCGCCCTCATCGTTTCGGGCAGGATTAAGTATTTACCATAGGAGGACGATACCATGCTCAGGAGTATCTCAGCGCAGGAACTACGAGAAAAGATAGAGAACCATGAAGATTTGATCATCATAGATACTAGGCTGCCTAGATTTTATAAAGAAAGCCATATCCCCCATGCAGTCAACATGCCCTTTGTATTTGAAATGCCCGGGGAGGCTTATACATTACCCAAGGATAAGGCAATCGTGGTCAGCTGCTACATAGGGCGATCAAGCAAAGCCTTTGCCTTTATGCTCAGCGAGAAGGGCTATGAAAAGGTGCTAAATCTCACGGGAGGTTACACTGCTTGGAAAAAGGAAGTTGAGGGAGATGAAAATTATACCTTTACTTTGACAGAGGAGGACGAAGAATGAATATAACGATTATAGGTGTTGGGAAGGTAAAAGAGAATTTCATGGTAAAGGCCATAGATGAATATGCAAAACGATTAAGTAGGTATTGCAAGCTAAATATCATTGAAGTATCCGATGAGAAGGCGCCCGAAAATTTAAGCGATAAAGAAATGGAGCAAGTTAAAGCAGCAGAGGGAGAGAATATCTTAAAGCACGTGAAGGAAGGCATGTATGTGATTGCTCTGGATATTCAAGGAAAGATGCTATCCTCTGAGGAGCTGGCAGACAAGATGGAGAAGCTGGGCTTGCAGGGAAATAGCAGTGTCGCTTTTATTATCGGAGGATCTTTGGGCTTATCGAACGAGGTAAGAAAGAGAGCCGATTTTCGTCTGTCCTTTTCACCTATGACTTTTCCCCATCAGCTGATGCGGGTGATCCTGCTAGAGCAGATTTATAGGGGCTTTCGGATCATGAAGGGTGAACCGTATCATAAATAGTTATGTTTTTTTAGTGCAAGAAGAAATATAATAGGATTGATAAAAGAGATTAATTATTGGATTTTATTGTAACTGCGAAGAGACATTAGGAGTCAATGATATGGATTACATATATTTAATAGAGAATACCATTAAATATATCGAAGAAAGTTTGGAAGAAGAATTGACGTTAGATTCACTTTCAGAAAGGTGCTACTTGTCTAAGTACTATTTTCATCGTATTTTTTCAGCAGTGATGGGCTGCTCATTAATAGAATACATCAAGCAACGACGCCTTAATAAAGCCCTCACCTATGTGCTGGATACCTCTGAACCTATAGTGAACATTGCCTATAGGCTACAGTTTGGTTCTCAAGCTTCCTTTACCCGAGCTTTTAAAAACAACTATGGTTTTCCGCCCGGTTATGTGCGCAAAGGAGCAGTGAAGTTAAGCCCTACACCGGTCCCTGCTGTTCTTAAGAGAGCGCTGAAGAATTTTAATAGTGATGTGGTAACAGACTTCACATTTGTAGAGGAAGAACAACAAGTTTTAATAGGTTTCTACATGGACGTGGATCTTTCTGATCAAGATATTCAATACAGAGTGAACCGTAAAGCTAAGGCCTTTTTACAGTCCGTAAAACCTAAAGATGGGTATAATGCCTTTGCAATCTATTTTCAAAAGACCTCGGAGTTGGAAAATAAATGTATTCATACTTTTTTCGGGATTGGCTGGAAAGCAGAAGATGAAAACTTAGTTTGGCCAACATACAAGCTTCCTAATATGCTTTATGCTAAGTTTCGATATACAGGTGATTTGCTGTATATAGGGGATATGGTTGTTCGAGATCTAAAGCGGTGGATGACTATCGCTAAAATCGAAATGGTTGAGACAGAGATATCTTTTATACAAGCCTATGATCAGACGTATCAAGAAGATGGTTCATTTAGTTTATTCTTACCAATTCGAGCAATACCGCAAGGAATGTAAAGAACGAATTCCTTCTATCACTTATACTAATAGTTAAGAATAGGAGGTGCAAATATGAAAATTGTTGCATATAATGGAAGTCCAAAAGGCAAGAATAGTGTTACGAATCTGATGATTGATGAAGTGTTAAAAGGCGCTCAGGAGAAAGGTGCAGAGGTAGTTAACTATACACTTTCAGAAAAAAATATTCACCACTGTACTGGATGTTTTCATTGTTGGTACGTGGAGAAGAACAAGTGTATTTTGAATGATGATATGGAAGATGCCATATCCCATTTTGAGGACCTTGATATCCTCATATTGGGTACACCCCTGTACTTTGATAATGTATCGGGTATGTTAAAGGTATTCTTAGACCGATGTATTGCCTATGGATCATACTTTATAGAAAAAGATGAACATGGGGAAAGCAAGCACATTGACGCTTATAAGGAAAAACATAATGGAAAACAGGCGCCTAGAATTATTGTAATCAGCAACGGTGGATTCGCAGAAAAAAGTCAGTTCCAAGCTTTGGAATTTATGATGGATCGAATGGCAAGAAACATGAGTTCCGAAGTGATAGCAAAGATTTTTAGAGGACAAGGGCCCCTTCTGGCTATGAAGAATGAGCAATTGAAGCCCATTGTTGATCATTATCGGGAGTTGCTTAGACAAGCGGGAAGAGAAATAGCAACACAGTGTTGTATTAGCGAACAAACACAAGGGAAATTAGATGCGCCGCTTATACCTGTGGATGTATATAATCAACAGATTAATAGCCGATAAAGAAATGCAGCTGATCGAAAAGGTTAGCTGTATTTCTTTATGGAACTATAATATCCGCCTAAGAAGACCGCAGTTACAGCGATACGGTGAGCCGTATCATGAGTGACTGGGGTTTTGCACATGTACATTTTTACATACTATTCATGTCGAGTGTGTGCTGTTGATTGAAAGAAAGTAAGCGAATAATTTAACCCTGAATCCGAGAAAATCATTTTTATGCCCTTTTTCAGTACGTTTTCATTTTAACTTTTTTTGACATTCGTTAGCTGGACTGTGATGCTTGGGTTCTACACGAGTTCTACAGGATTGCATAGATGAAATGGTAAACGGCGGTTTAATATGCAAAAGAAATAGGGTGTACAAGCTGACGTAATTCATCAAAAAGCCTGGTTTTCTAAAAAAGAAAACCAGGCTTTTCGGTCATTTAAAAGATTTTTAGCTTTAAGGGCTAGCGGTTAAAGACTGAACTCCAATCAAAATCTCCAGATTCCTCTATATTTTTAGGCCAATCACAGCACCATTTTGGTACGGATGGAGTCTCTACTCTATCAAGGCTAGGCGTGTAGGGTTTAATGTCTAAAATAGGGGTTCCGTCCTTGGCATCGATATAAGCTAAGCCAATGATGCCGTTTTGAGTATCGATATAAGTCACATAGCTACAGGTTAGCGCAATAGGATTTGGACGCTCTGGAGAACGTGTTGCAAAAGTTCCTAATATCTCCGGGGAATTTTTGTAAGGGCTTTTCTCAATAAGTTTTGAGCGGGAGTCAGCGTTATCACACTGATCAAACCACCAAAGCACATTAATGTAACTGAAATCCTCAAGATTTGTAAGGGCAGGGGTATATTCTTTATCCAATACTAACCGCGTTCCCTTATCATCTACATGAATTTTGCCAATTGATTTCACAATAAATTGTTCCATAAATAAATCTCCTTTTCGCTTTATTTACGGCGCCGTTATATTCAGTATACCAATGTGTTTTTATACTACAAGCATTTTTGAGAAATAATTTGTGAACGGTAAAGGCTTGTTATATCAAAATACCCATATCCTTTTTACGTTTACAAAATATTATTTAATGGGAATATATATGTCAAATTCTCCATTGCGCATAAATCTCTCATCATATAGTTCCAGCTGCGGTCTATAATCTAGTTCATACCCTGAAGCTGGAATCCACTTAGTAAATATATTGTCGTAAAATTCTCCTAAATCTTTTAAAGCACCGATATAAGTATATACGATATACTTACCCTCTTGAACAACCTTTGTCTCCATATTTTCTGGTACATCCTCAAAGCTGTCTACTTCTGCACATGCAGTATAGTGAAACCTATCTTCTGAATCTAGTTCACCATCGCATATACCATAACACAGCATGGACTTACTTTTCTGCTTTATGTCTTTGTAGTGTTTGTTGAATACCTCCCAAAGACTTGGAATTTCTCCATTCTTGTTGTCTCCAAAGTAGGTGATACCTATAGCCTTGAATTCTTTGATGTTCACGATTTTTCCTTCCATATTATTAACTCCCTTCATTTATTGGATATTTGAATTATATCAAGTAATCCTTGCCAATAGTATGTCAGGAATTTATCTAGTTTTATATAAATTTAAGATTTTAGTGGATTTTTTGATTATGTATTCCCGAAGTTCTACGGGTTCTAAAACCTCTATTCTGTCGCTCAGTGGAAAGAGTACATTGCAAGCGGTTTGAAAACTTATCATATCTATGTCATAAATCCAATCATTCTCCACTTTACTGAAAGAATGCACATAAAAACCTTGAAGCGTTTGCTGCTTTTCTTCATAGAATTTAAGTTTAACAGGATAAACTTTAGGCTCTATCTTAAGGGAGGCATGTTTCACAAATTGTTGTTTACTATTTTCCCAAAAAGTTTCTAAAGAAAAGTTTTCTGCCATGCTGAAACTTTCATCTAGAACTTCAATATTTTCAATTCTATTACTCATAAAGACTCTAATATCATTTTTCAATTCACAGAAAGCTATTACATACCACTCTGAATTTTTAACCACAGCACCATAAGGTCTTAAAATTCTTTCAGATACTTCTCCATTAAATTTTTTATAGCGCACCTTTAACTTTTTCAAATTAAGTACTGATTTTTTAATGATATCTATATTCTTGCTCTCTATTCTTTTGCCCCACCATGGTTCTGAATCAATAAAAAATCTTTCCTTAGCTTTGATGAGTTCTTCTTTATGTTCTTTTGATACGTTGTTTTCAAGCTTAATCATAGCATTTTTAAGTTGTTGAGCCATTTCAGTGTTCTTTTCCGGTCTAATGCCCATACTTGAAAGTAAAAGATGAATTGCATCTCCACTTTCCAAGACATTTGAATTAATTTTGTAGTCTTCCATAAAAGAATAGCCTCCATTAGGACCTGGAATTGAAAAAATAGGAATGCCTGCTTCACATAATATATCGATATCTCTATATATGGTTCTTTCCGAGGTTTCAAGTATCTTCGCTAAATTTTTTGCCGTCATTACCCCCCGTGAATCAAGCAGCATAATAATTCCCAAAAGTCTGTGAAGCCTCATTAAAAACACTCCTATCTTAATTGATTTGAGAATTTATCAAAAATGAAAAATGCTATATATAAAAATATGACCATCTAAAGTTCAATATAGGATATTCCTTATACCTATTATAAGAAATAAAACAATTCAATTGAATAATTTTTGTGCAAGCAATGTTAAAAGAAAAAACATATATTTGTCCTAGGATGAGTTTTTTGATGGTCTCACTTTTCCTAGTAAGAAACAAATAGTTTGAGGGAAAAATTTTTCATTTTATTTTTTATTAAAGGTTCGCTAAAGGTAGAGTGTTTATGATAGTAAATGTAAGGCAGCTGCTTACAAAAAAATTTTTTGGAGGTATCATGAATATGAAAAACAAAACTCTATCAATGCTGGACACAGCAAAAAAGAAAGTAGGCGCTATTGCTCTTTGTGGAGCACTTGTGGCAGCAATAGGTGCCGGAACGGCTTTTGCAGCAAATTCTATAACTTCCTTGCAGGTTAAAATGGAGAATGGCGTTAGAAGTTACTCTATGGATGATGGTAAGACCTGGAGCCAAAATGCTCCCGATGGTATAATGGTTAACGACAAGGACGGCAAACTCACCATCTCCAGCGGCACTCCGCCTAAAGATAGTGAAGGGAAGGGCTTATTGAGCAAAGTAGAAAATGGTGTAAGGTCCTACTCCACAGATGGAGGTGAAACCTGGAGTGAGAAGGCTCCTGATGGTGCAAAGGACGGCGTAACGATAGGTGAGGATGGAAAAATAACCCACATGAATGGTATTCCTTCTGGAGATGCTAATGGAACAGGTTTACAGATTAAAATGGAAAATGGTGTTAGATTCTACTCCACAGATGGGGGTAAGACCTGGAGTAAAAATGCTCCCAACGGTGTAACAATAGGTGATGATGGCAAAATCATCATGATGAACGGAACACTCCCGAAAGATGGTGAAGGGGAGGGCTTATTGAGTAAAGTGGAGAACGGCGTTAGAACCTACTCCACAGATGGAGGTAAGACCTGGAGTGAGAAGGCTCCTGATGGTGCAGAGGATAGTGTTACAATCGGGAATTAATCGGCATAAACTACAAATCTGCTCAGATGCGGTAAAAAAGACAGAAAAATGTCCACGGCATAGGAGCTGAAATCAGCCCCTATGCCGTGGAACCATCTTGTTTTTATCTCTGTTTGAATTTGCAGGTAGGAGGTGTGAAAATGAGGATTTTAATGGTGGAGGATGAGAAGTATATGGCTGAAGCGATTGCTCAAGTCCTTAAAAAGAATCACTATAGTGTTGATTTGGAGTATAATGGTGAAGATGGGCTGGACTGTGGGATTTCTGGCATTTATGATATCATCATTCTAGATATTATGCTTCCCAGAATAGATGGTATAAGCGTGCTCAAAGAATTACGCCGAAATGGTATTGAAACACCTGTTATCCTGTTAACGGCAAGGGGTGAAACAGAGGACAAGGTACGCGGCCTTGACAGCGGTGCGGATGATTATTTGGCAAAACCATTTCATACTGACGAGCTGTTAGCTCGTTTGCGTGCATTGGGGCGTAGAAAAATGGAACTGATCAATGACGGCATACTTAAATATGGAGATATTGAGTTGAATCCGCTTACGCTCATGCTTCGCTGTGAAAATAAGGAGATAAAACTAACCTTAAAAGAGTCCCAAATATTAGAACTACTAATAAAAAGAAGTAACATGATCACTTCAAAAGAGATTATTATTGAAAAATTATGGGGTTATGATACTGATGCTGAAGATAACCATGTAGAAATACATGTATCCCTTTTACGAAAAAAATTAACGCTGCTAGAATCTGAGGTTTCTATTCGCACGATACGGGGTGCGGGATATGTGCTGAAGACAGTAAAGGATGGAGAATAAAATGTTTATAAAGCTGCGCAACAAATTTCTCATTCTTAATATGGCAATTACTTCGATGGTAATGATTGCTGCGTTTGCTATCATTTATTTTATTACCTATAGCAATATACATTCGGAAATTCAAAAAAAATTGAATGCAGGATCTGAAATGCAAATAGCGATAGAAGGAACCGACTTGCCTGATGACGCGGAAAAGGGAGGTTCTATGGTCACTTCCCAAAATTTTTCTTTGGATGGTCCTCTTTCATTTAACATCGAGGTAGATACGGATGGTAAGATTTTAAAAATCAACTCTTTTATTGATATGCCTAACGAAGCCTATTATAAAGCTGCAGAGACTGCATGGAGCAATAGAAAAAACAATACTACAATAACATTAGAAGGAAAACAATGGAAATATACTATAAACCAAATGAGAAAGCATGTTATTCAAGGAAACGGACAACAATATACTGTCGTAGAAAACAAGTATCAGATAATGTTTTTAGATGTGACGGAATCCAATAAAACCCTGTTTGAACTGCTTACTACGTTACTTTTCGTAGGACTAATAATGATTTTTGTTATTTTTATCATTAGCCTTTACTTTGCCAATCGGGCAATTAGACCAATAGCCGAAACATGGGAAAAGCAAAAACAATTTGTTGCTGATGCTTCTCATGAATTGAAAACACCCCTTTCAATTATAAACGCAAATTACGATGCACTTTTGGCAAATCAGGAGGAAACCATTAAAAGTCAATTAAAATGGCTTGGCTATATAAGAATCGGAACAGATAGAATGACAAAACTTATAAATGACCTTTTGTCTTTGGCTAAAATAGAGGATATAAATTTAGAAGCACAAAAAACGCCATTTAATATGAGCAGCGCTATTCATGATGTAATGTTGTCGATGGAAGCAGTAGTGCTTGAAAAAGGTATTGGTCTTTCCCATTCGATAGAGCCTGACATAATTGTTAAAGGTGATCCAGAAAGAGTTAAACAGGTGGTTACGATTTTATTCGATAATGCTATAAAATATTCAAATGAAAATGGGCAGATTGATATATCACTTAAAAAATCAAAACGGCAAGTTGTATTTTCTATAAAAAATAGTGGGAAAGGAATTGCAAAACAGGATTTAGCGAAAGTTTTTGATAGATTTTATAGAGCAGATCCATCCAGAACCCATGAAAACGGCAGTTATGGTTTAGGGCTATCCATTGCAAAAACAATCATAGATAGGTTGGGCGGCGAGATAGGTGCTACAAGCGTGGAAAATGAATGGACGACTTTTACATTTACACTTAGACTGTAATGTATCAAGCAAAATGATATAGGGCGCGTTGTCTGCGCTATGAAATTTTTAGGCGTGGCAATAGATATACTTCAACAAGAATAAAACATAAGTAACAATGAGAAAATATAGTAGAATCATCAGCAAAAGATATGACTTTCAAGGTGGACTATCCATGTAGTAGGTGTAATGATTATGAAAAAATATCACCGCCGTCCTTTGGCAATCCTGAGCAAGTTTGGAGTTACTAATTTACATCGTCAGAATCCTTATATAGTAGCTTGGTGGGCTGCTGCTTTTCCTGGATTTGGTCATTATTTACTAAATCAGTATTTTCGAGCTACCTTGTTAACATTAACGGAAGTAATTACAAATACTCTCGCCCATGTCAATGAAGCTATCGTATATACTTTTTGCGGAGATTTTGAGCGGGCTAAAGTGGTCTTACAACCTAGATGGGCATTAGGGTATATTATTATTTATTTCTATTCAATTTGGGATAGTTATCGCTCAACTTTGGCACAAAACAAAATGTGCCATCTAGCAGAGCTTGAAAATGAACGATTGGATTGTATGCTTTTTACTTCCAGTGAGATTCAATACCTAGAACAGAAAAAACCAGCTACAGCAGCAATATATTCTTTTTTCTTTCCAGGGCTGGGGCAATTATATAATCATCGATTTGGACTTGCATTCTATGCAATGTTATGGTGGTGGATATATTTGACTCTGTCGCGGGCCCATGAATCTTTAACCATGATAATAACTGGAAATATTGAAATGTCAATCCCCCTTCTTCATCCCCATTGGCTATTATTTATGCCATCAGTTTTAGGTGGGTCAGTGTATCATGCATTTATTACTAGTAAGGAACACAATCGACTTTTTCGGTTGGAACAGCGTCGATTTCTAAAAGAACGCTATCAAGATTCTGATGTACGCATTTTTGATTAGAAGGTGTTTAACATATGCTAATAATTGGAGCTTTCAAATATTCTATTGAACTGGAGGAAGCTTTAGGGGAGTTAGAGAATAATGGTATATCTAGAAAACATATATTAGCTGTTCCTATGAATACTTACGTTGGTACTTCAATAGATTTTATAAGTGAATCCCATGACTTTTATTCAAAAGGCATTGAAGTAGGTATGGCGTGTGCAACTGCATGTTCAGTTATAGGTACTAGTATGGGATTCGTTTTGAGATGGGGCCCAATTATTTGGGGATTAACGGCTGCATTTATCGGATTCATTATAGGCTTTGGATTGTATTTTTTCTTTTATAAGAGCGCTCATCGAAATCTTTCAAAAGAACTTCCTGAAGCTACTATCATCGTTCAATGTTCAGAAGAACATTCTAATCTGGTTATGGAGATTATGTGGAAATATGATGTTCTGACGATTGGACAGGTCTCCTAAAATAAAACGCATTTGTCGATGTGAATTGCAAACAGCGGCTGGGCATGTAAGTAATCCGTACACGATTTAGCTGTTATTAAATTCTATAGCACGGGACAAAAAGATTTGTATAATTATAGGACGTTTTGTTTGAAAAGTTTATATCAAACAAAACGTCCCGTTGATCTATTATCCTACTGCTTTATCTGTGAGTGGCTTATAATCTAAACTTCCGTCGTAACCATTTGGAAAGTATATATAGGCTGCTGCTTCTTTGTTTTCACCAGTTAAGCGCACTGCGCATGCGGAACCGTCAGATAGTTCACATACCACGGTGACACCGGCTTCAGGCATTGCTAATACCACTTTGCTGCTGCTTATGGAAACATTCTCTGGAAGCAATACGGAGATAGCTTGCTCTGCCTTTTCTATCCATGCAGGGTCTTCCAGATTCTTACTGATATGCGTAGTATAATCATCATCGTAAAAACCTGCGTCAAGCATTGTACCGCTCACAGAATTTACGCTGGCAATATATGATCTTACAATCCTGTTTTGATCTTTATTCTGGGCTGCTTCTGGTGAACGGAATACTACTGTCCAATTATCAGAGTTTGGAACAGCGTTTTTTGAAAAACTTGCTTCCGCAGTGTAGCCTTTAAAATCAACCCCATAGGCCTTTTTAAGTATGTCTGCAGCATAAGCGGCAGCTTGCTGTGCTGAAATATCTTTATCGCCGGGTGTAAGATTAGAAATGATCTCATTATATTTCTCTTCGATTCCCTCAGGGGTGATGCCGGGAATCTTGCTCAACTTTTCTCTAATAAGGCCCATTCGTTCAGATCCAGCCTTAGATAGGTCAATAACAGTATATTCTGCGATAGTTTCAGTTTCAGCAGATTGACTTTTCACATACTCCGTAATATTCGTTGTGGTGCGAACTGCATTTGCCGATACACTTTCGGGCACGTTACGGTCAAGTGTTAAAGCCATTGCGGAGCTGCTTCCAGCGATTAGAGCGGCTGCTGCAACAAATACCCATGTGTTTTTAGCGATTGTCTTAAACTTTGTCATTTTGATGATCTCCTTTTCAATAAATGTAATGTAGTACTACAAATACATCATACATCTCTAAGGATTACGGAGTTTTCAGAAGGTTGTAAAGAAGTTGTAAAAACGATTTGAACGGTGGTCCCTTTTCCTAAGAAAGAGTGGATCTTCAGCTCAGCACCATGTAGATGGGCGATCTCTCTACAAAGGGATAATCCCAATCCTATACCGCCTGTGCTTCGTGAACGAGCTTTGTCCACGCGGTAAAAGGGTTCCCACACCAAGGCAGTTTGGTCCTCTCCCATTCCACAACCCCAATCCCTTACTTCAAGTATTGGTACAGTATCAAAATGAGCGGACAGTTGTATGAAAGAATCCTTAGAAGATGCTTTCACTGCATTGTCTACAAGGTTCACTAATAGTGATTGGAGAAGAATAGGATCTCCTATTAGTTCATTTAATGAGGAATGAATATCCAGCTGGATGGATTTCTCCTTTAACTTTGATTCTAACGCTGATTTTACCTGATGAAACAATTCCAAGGGAATTATTTTCTGTACATCCAACTTACTATTTCTTATAAGTGCTAAATCTAGCAATTTAAATGCTAAGTTTTGCATCCTGTCAGTTTCGCTTACAATATAACCAGCTGCTTTTATGCGGTTTTGCTCGTTGGTGTTAGTGGCCTGGAGATATTCGGCATAGCCGCGAATCGCTGTAAGCGGTGTCCGCAGCTCATGGGCTAAATTGTCTACGAGACGCTGTTTATCTTGTGCATTTTTGTCAAGCTCAATAATCTTTTCTTGTATGCGGGAAGCCATCTGATTGAAGTTTTCTGCCAAGTCATGGAATTCATCTTTGCCTGGTATATTAACTCGTTCATCATATACACCACTGGATATTTTACGGGTAGCCTTCTGCATAATTCTTATTGGCCGGGTAAGCTTCCTTAATAACAACAGCAATATCAATGTGAGCACGATTTCCACCAATGCAGTAACCGTGATCAGATAGCGAGTGAGCTGGGAGTGGGTATGATACAGTTCAGACAGGTCACGAACATAAGTAAGCGCATAGTCTTCATATTGCCCACCTATTTTTCCAGCGATATATAGGTAGTTTTTTCCATTGTTTGATAGTACCTGTAATTTTACAGCATTCCAATCTAGCGCGTCATTATCTGTATTGTATGTGACAGCAAAAGGGATGTTTGTGAAAAGGAGCTCGTTTGAGTGCTTTAGCTCAAGGAACACATCTTGCTTTCTATAATAGTCAGCATAGGAGCGCATCAAGTTCCCTATAGAGGAGGGCGTCATCTCGGCTTTTTCAAGGTAGTAAATGCTGTTCATCGTTTCATGAATACCATTCATGATGAAGTGATATTCACCCAGTGCTCGGTCAGTATCTCGCTGCATGTTAAGGGAGAAGCTATATTTAGAAGTAAGGTAGAGACAGATATTGATGGAAATAATAAAAATAATTAAAATTCCAATAAATGCTTTTTGCCAAAACTTCACTGGTCCACCTCCAAACGGTATCCCATTTTATATACAGTTTTTATTCTGTTTTCCCAGTTTAATTTTTTACGCAGTTTTTGAATATGCACATCTACTGTTCTTGTCTCTCCAAAGTAGTCATACTCCCAGGCCAGTTTCAGCAGTTTCTCCCGGGATAGGGCGATATTTTTATTTTTAATGAGTATTTCCAGTAATTCATACTCGCGAAGGGTAAGTTCGATTTCACTTCCGTTCACGGTAACGACTCTGCTCTCCAGATTTACAACGGTACTGTCTAGTGAAAAAATATTTAATGATCGTTGGGTGCGGCGAAGTATAGCTTCAATACGTGCCAGTAGCTCAATTGTTTCAAAAGGCTTTACGATGTAATCGTCAGCACCTAGCTTAAATCCTTTGACTCTATCCGATAGATTGCCCATGGCAGTAAGGAAAATTACAGGTGTATTTTCAGGAACATATTGCATCAAGGAAAAACCGTCTAGTCCTGGAAGCATGATGTCCAGAATAATGAGTGAATAAGTATTCTGCTTTAAGTAGTCAAGCGCCTCATTGCCTTCATATGCCTGTGTGCTGGTATGACCTACCAACTCTAGATTCATAGCAATAAGATCGTTTATGGATTTTTCATCTTCAACGATGAGAATATGCGCCATAAAACCACCTCCGCTCTTAGTTTACCATATATGATAATTAAGAAATGTAATAGAGTTGTAAATTCGGGTTGGTGGATATTGGATAAGGGATAAGATACGAATTACCATACCTTAAAACTGTTAATTGAGACCAGTGGCAGAGCGTATGGGCGCTTGTCTATAGATACAGGCGCTAAAATGGCTGAGAATCAAGACGCAGTAAAAACCGATCCCCTAGCTTCTCGCATAGGACAGGTGCCTCGAAGAAATCACAAAGATTCTCTTTGGTCAGCACAAAAGCTGTTTTTCCTGAAGAATGGACTTGTCCTCTACGCAGTAGTAGGGTATGGCTAAAAGTTGGTAGGATTTCCTCCGTACGATGGGTAACATAAATCAGTGTAGGGGCATCCTGTTCGTAGCTTAATTTTTCTATGGTGGAGAGCAATTGTTCCTTTGCGAATATATCTAATCCGGTACAGGGCTCATCCAGAATAAGCAACCGGGGGGAAGACATAAGAGCCCTAGCAATTAGAACGCGCTGCTTTTCACCTTGGGACAAGGACTGATAGGTTCGATTGGACAGATGACCACTAGCCAAACGATCCAATAAACTTTTAGCAAAATCTCTATCCTCTTGACTAGGGTGTTCATATAGACCGATCGTAGCAAACTTGCCACTTAAAACGATATCTTCTACGGATTCAGTTCCATAGAGTCTCTCTTGAAGAGCTGTACTTACCCAACCGATAGATTTTCTTAACTCCCTCAAATCATATTTCCCAAAGATCTTGCCAAGAACCTGGAGTTCTCCCGTTGAAGGAAATAGGTATCCGTTGATCATATTTAACAGGGTGGTTTTCCCTGAACCGTTTAACCCTAAGATTGCCCAATGCTCGCCAGCTTTTACCGACCAATTCACTTCTTTTAAAATATACTTTGAATCCCGAATAACTGAAACCTGCTTTGCTTCGATCACCAACTGAATTCGCTCCTTTATTAAAATAAGATTTTAATGCCTAATAGCATTTGATTGATTTTTCTTATTATAATAAATTTTCTGGATAAAGTCATCTTTTTATTTCTTTGTGTAGATATAGGAAAGTTTACTGCCTGTTATTTCGGGCAAGAATCTCATGAAAGTTTTAGATATTTAGGATGAAGATAACAAGTGTTTCGTTATGATTTGAACTAGATTCTTGAAAAAATTGAATAATCTTTATAGTTAGAGAGCCACGGCAGTTGTCGGTGACTCAGATGATTGGCTATCTGTGTTTTTTAAAAACGAGCTAGAAATAATTACAGTAGCTTTATATTTTATTTACATTATGATTACAATTATCTTATTTTCATTACAGTTCCATAGAATGTGAATATTTCAGAGAGTACGACACTAATAATGATACTAAACTAATTCAAAGAGATATTCATATTTCATAATTTTTTGAGTGAATACTTATTGTGATTTAGTTCAAAAAAATAGGAGAGTGTTGGTATGAAAAAAATGAAAGACCATTTCAAAACATGTACAGTTTATGTGATCGCATTCGTGATGTTGATATCACTGATGGCTTTGCCGGATGACGTCTACGGGTTAAATAATGTAAAGATGACGGTTTCCATCAAAACATTTAATGGGAAATATCTGTGTGCTGAGAATGGAGGCGGAAGTGAATTAACAGCGAATAGAAACAAGGTTGGAGAATGGGAAATCTTTCAAATGGTCGATCTGGGAAAAGGGTATATTGCGCTGAAGGGCTGTAATGGAGATTATGTGAGTGTCTCTAAAGATGGAAAAAATGTTTATGTGGATAGTGACGAAATAGGGCAGAGGGAGATATTTCAATTAATAAACCTAGATAATAATAAAATAGCTTTTAAAACCTATAATAAAAATTATATGTGTGCAGAAGATGGCGGCGGGGGTAAAGTAGTTGCGGACAGAAAGAAAATAGGAGACTGGGAAACCTTTGAGTTAATTGAAACAGGTGATGACCAGATAGACTTTGAAGGATTAGAATATATAGCATTACTCGCAGCAAATGGAAAATATCTGTGTGCTGAAGATGGAGGCGGCAATGCAGTTGTAGCAAATAGAGATCAAATCGGTAGTTGGGAAACATTTGAAATCATCAAGGTAGATAGAAATACCGTAGTTTTGAAGACAAGTAATGGCAAGTATCTCTATCTTCAAGATGAAGAAGATGGAAATATAAATGCAAAGGCGACAAAAATAAGTGATCGAGCAAAGTTTGTTTTTTCCGATTTAGGGAATGATCGAGTAGCACTAAAAGCTAGCAATGGAAAATATGTAACTGTAGAGGATGAAGATGAGATTGCAGCAAACAGCAAAGAAGTGAATAAGTGGTCTACTTTTAAAATCATAAAAGTTCAAGAAGCTCATTCTGACAAATGTAATTTAACCGCAATACCTGGTGATAAAAGCGTGTCATTCACTTGGACCAAACCAAATAATACAAAAAATATTATAGGATACAACCTTTATAGAGGAACTGCTTCAGGTAGAGAGTCAAGTACTCCTATTACCGATTTTCCTATAGAAGGAACTTCCTATATGGATAAAAACTTGGAAAGTGGAACCACATACTACTATGTGCTAAGGGCAGTTTATAAAGATAAGACATTAGGAACTACTTCTAATGAAGTGGCAGTATCATTGAAATCCAGAATAACTTTAAGTGCAAAAGCAGGAGAAAATGGTGTTAATCTATCATGGAACAAACCAAGTGATGCAAGTAGCATTGTAGGATATAACCTTTATAGAGGAACTGCTTCAGGTAGAGAGTCAAGTACTCCTATTGCAGATTTCCCTATAGAAGGAACATCCTATACGGATAAAAATGTTGAAAATAACGCTACCTACTATTATATTTTGAAAGCTGTTTATAAGGATAAAACGCTAGGCGCTGCTTCAAATGAGGTTAGTGTAAAATCTGGTTCAAATAACAAAACCATTGTATTAGAAGTAGGAAGCAAGTATATGTTCGTTAGTGGACAGAGAAAAGAAATAGACCCTGGTAAGGGGACCACAATGACTATAAAAAATGGTAGAACTTTTCTTCCTATAAGGGCGGTTATTGAATCCATGGGTGGAGAAGTAGCATGGGACGCATCGGATAAAAGGGTTAGTATATATTTAAAGAACAACAAGATCTATCTTTGGATTGGAAGCAAAACTGCAAAAGTTAATGGTGCAAGCAAAGAGAGCGATGTAGCACCATATATTTCAGAAAGTGGCAGAACAATGTTACCCTTAAGATTCATCGTTGAGAATCTTGGGTGCGAGGCAGATTGGGATGGAACAACAAAAAAAGTAACCATTAAGATTAACAGATAAGAGATGAACAAGGCTTAGCCTTGTTCATTTCTTATTTATAGAGAGTGAAGACAAAGGAATATGCCCCATTGTTTCGGATATAGCTACAGTGCCATTTTTCACGTGATCTACGAAAGATCCCATGTTTATGGTTTTTAATGGAATTCTAATGAAGTTTTAAGGATCTTCCAACCTTTTATTAATCTCTTTCCTTTACAATAACAATAGCAATCGTAAAGGAGAGATGGAAATGAAAAAAATCAAGGGAAATGTTATGGCCTTATGTCTGATGATGTCCATTCCCCTTTTAAATATCCTCTATGGTATCTTGAACCATGGGGACAGGGGTGCATATAGTCTTATGACAGATATAGATCGAGGAATCCCATTCTTAAAAATATTTATTATTCCCTATGTGGCATGGTATCTATTTTTACTTGGTACCCTTGTTTTCTTTTGCTTGAAGGATCGGGAGACCTATTATAAAACACTGCTTTCTCTGAATTTAGGTCTTTTGATTTGTTATGGCGTGTATTTTTTTTATCAGACTACAGTGCCCAGACCTTTGTTAGTAGGAGAAGATATTTTGACCAGAATGGTGGCATGGGTGTATGCTACGGATCAACCCTTTAACTGTTTTCCAAGTATCCATTCCCTAACCAGTTATCTGATGTTTAAGGGGATTAGACATAGCAGTATCAAAAATAAGCGAAACCAGCTGGTAATTTCGAGTATAGCCTTCACTATTATTTTGTCTACCCTATTTGTAAAGCAGCATGTTGTGCTAGACGCTATTGCTGCCATTTTCTTAGGGGAAGTGTTATTTAATCTGATTAGTAATATATGTTGGAGGCAAGGAGAGGCATCTGAAAAATATATCTTGAATATTGGAAAAAATCGTTAGTAATAAGTTGAATTCTATAAAGAAAAACCCCTAATTTGGTATGATGGGGCTGTCAAGACACTACTGCCAAAAGGAGTTTTTCCATGCTTAAAGACAAATAGCGCTTTGTCAAATAGATGATTCTTGACTTAAAAAGAATTCGATAATAGAATCAAGGCATAGAAAAAAATCTAGTCTATGATTTTCTAGGAAGGTGCATATGAAAAGGATTGATTATTATAGATCAGAACCATTTAACATGGTGGAAGTTAAAACTTGCTCCAACGATATACATGCGTACAAAGACCACCTTCACCAAGAGCTATCCATTGGCTATATAGAAAAAGGATCATCCATACTAAATATTAATGGAAGCGATTATTACATGAAAGCTGGAGAAGCTATCATGATATATCCATATGTAAGTCATAAATGCCAGCCTTTAGATCTGAATGATTGGAAGTTCACAATGATTTACATACAGAATGAATTTTGTGAAGAGATGTTTCATCATTTAGGCAGCAAAAATGCAATTGGTATAAAGAAATTAGGCACTTTTGAATTTAATCAAATTCAAAGTTTAGTCGATGTTTTAAAAAGCAATACCAGTGGATTTGATAAGGAAGTTGAATTGATAAGTACGCTCATACATTTATTTGACGTACAGGATATAGCAATACAGCTACAGAGCAGCAAAAAAATAACTGCAGTAAAGGCTTATATTGAAGAAAACTTTCTTGAACCTTTAAAGCTGAAAGACATGGAAGAAAAGTTTGACATTAGTAAATTTGTTTTGATTAGAAATTTCAAGAGTCAATTTAATACGACGCCAAGTGCATATCAATTGCAGCTTAAAACTGATTATGGGAAATGCTTATTAAAAAGCAGCGATGACATTGTAGATATAGCACTGAAATCTGGCTTTTATGATCAGGCTCATTTTACAAAAGAGTTTAAAAAGGCTTATGGAATCACACCGTTCCAATATTACAAAGCTTTACATGATTAAGGGTCAATATCATACAATAAACAAATAGAAAATACCTTTATAATTTTTCATAAAGGAGGTATTTCTATGAAGTGTATAATGATTGTTGACGAAAACTTGCCTACAGGGATTATTGCAAACACAACTGCCGCTTTAGGGATTAGTCTGGCAAGTGCAGTAAATGGATTGATTGGTAAAAAACTATTGGATAAGGACGGCAGAACCCATCAAGGCATTACCAATATCCCAATTCCAATATTAACCTTATCCAAAGAGGAAATAAAGGTTAGGTACGATGAACTATTAGAGAAGCAAGATGAAGATATTCATGTGATTGGGTTTAGTGAGATCGCTCAAAAATCCTTGAATTATGATGATTATGGGGTAAAGCTGTTAGGGGTAAGTAAGAGTGAAATTAACTATTTAGGTTTATGTCTCTACGGACCAAAGAAAAAGATCAATAAACTGACCGGAAATTTGAAAATGTTAAGATAGTTGGAATAAACAGCCTACAATGAAAATATAGCGTATTACAGGGATCGGGCTATTTGACTTTTTTCGTCTATAAAACCGCAGTCAGAGAGGTACGGTGAAGCGTACAACTCTGACTGCGGTTTTTAATAATTGTTGAAATAACTAAAGCAGAGATTCAAGATAAAATTATGTTATAAAGTTACTTTACCCTGCTTGTCAAAACTCAATGTTATATTTGCTTCATTAAAATGAATCTCATAAATAGCTAGCCTATCTCCAGCTTGTGCTATCATTATTTCATAACTCGGATATTTTTTGATAAATGCCTCTTTTAAATCAAATATTGTGAAATCACTTTTTTTAACTATCCCTTTCGTAACGCGAGTGTGTTCAATCATATCAACTGGAATTGTTGTAAATGCTACCTTATTATTTTGTGAAAACTCGAAAGTCTTAGGATTATCTTTAATCGATGAAAAATAAAGAACACCTTTCTTTTGAGGATCATAATAAAAATTCACAACTCTAACATTCGGAACATTGTTTACGGAAGTCGCCAAAGCGATATCCTTCGTATTTTCCATCATCCTATGAAACGCTTGTAAAAATTCCATTTTCATTCTCCTCCTATAGATTATTATAAATGGTTATTCAAGATTCTTTCCAAATATAATCCTATTCTATCATACAACCTTGACAACAGTATGTCATGGTTATATGATGAAATAAATCAAATAGAATCAAAGGATGATAACAATTGAAAATAGATCGACTAATCTCCATTATTATGGTGTTGCTTGAACGTAAAAAAATCAGTGCAACAAAGCTTGCAGAAATGTTTGAAGTAACGCCTCGGACTATATATAGAGATATAGAAACAATAAGCTTGGCAGGGATTCCTATTGTTACTTATCCTGGTGCCAATGGTGGCATTGGCATCATGGAGGAATATAAATTAGATAAAAAGCTTTTCACTACATCGGATATTACAACACTCCTGATAGGACTTGGAAGTATCTCTTCAACATTATCCAGCGAAGAAATCGTAAATACCCTTGCAAAAGTAAAAGGTCTAATTCCAGCGGAGCAATTTAGAGATATTGAATTAAAATCAAGTCAAATTACTATCGACCTTACCCCATGGGCTGGTAATAAGAACTTGCAGCCCAACCTTGAGCAAATCAAGAGGGCGTTAAATGAGAGTAAATGTCTATCTTTTAAGTATTCCGACCGCAGTGGTAAAAAAAGCAGTCGAAAAGTTGAACCTTATAAATTAGTGTTAAAAGAGACAAACTGGTATTTGCAAGGCTACTGTATTTCTAAGAAAGATTTTCGAACGTTTAAACTGTCTCGTATTTCAGCTCTTGAAATAATGGAAGAAATGTTTATTCCTCGGGAATTTCATGCCAAGCCATTAGGTGAGGTAGATTGGATAAAAAATAGGAGTATTACAATCAAACTATTGGTTGATGAGTCTCTCAGGGAACGAATGGTAGAACATTGTGGAGAAGAAAACATCGAACCAGATGAGAATAATAAATTAATCGTCCATTTTCCATTCGTAGAAGATGAGCTAGGGTATAATCTCTTACTTAGCTTTGGTGACAAATGTGAATGCTTAGAACCTGAAAATATACGAATGGAGGTTATTCAACGAATAAAAAAAATACTGGAGGTGTATAAACAATAAACAGATTTTAAAATTGAAAATTTAGTATCTCTATTGGACATGGAATAGAGCCATAAAAGGGCGTTGCTTAGGATCCTTTTTTTTTCAAAGAAATATTGATATACAAGGGGGTAATACGATGAACGACGTTTTAAAACAAATAAAAAATAGAAAATCAATGAGGATGTTTGAGAATAAACCAATTACAGATGAGCTCAAAAAGGAAATATTAAATGCTGCATTTGAAGCACCAACTGCAGGGTGCATGATGCTTTATACCATACTCGATATTACGGATGAAATATTAAAGGAAAAGTTGGCAGTAACCTGTGATAATCAGCCGTTTATTGCAAAGGCACCGTTGGTGCTTATATTCCTTGCAGACTATCAGAGATGGTATGATGCTTTTTCCTTTGAGGACTGCAATCCTAGGGAACCAGGGGAGGGAGACGCTCTGCTTGCTTGTGCGGACGCAATCATAGCTGCTCAAAATACCGTGGTAGCGGCAGAATCCTTTGGAATTGGCTCATGTTATATTGGTGATATCATTGAAAACTGTGAAACTGTTCGGGCGTTGTTGGAACTCCCCGATTATGTGTTGCCAGCTGCTATGGTGGTTTATGGCTATCCTGTGGAGGCTCAAAAAAACAGGAAAAAACCTGCACGTTTTGAAAAAGAGTATGTAGTGCTTGAGAATAAATACCATAGGGTAACCAAAGATGAACACTTGGCAATGCATCATACAAGAAATGAAAAGATGGGCTTAGCAAATAAAGATATCAATGCAGATATAAAAGCTTTCTGCAAACGTAAGTATATGTCCGATTTTGCTTTGGAGATGAATCGCTCGGCATCGGAATATCTTAAAAAATTTCGGTCAGAATAATATAAAGGCTACTACTGTTTCCGAGTAGTAGCCTCAGAGTGTAGATAAAACCCCGTGCTGCATTAAATGCTGTACGGGGTTTTATCATTGTCCTATCTATAAATGAGAAAAAAGTCTTTTTGGGTAGAACTAAAAAGTTACCTGACCAGTTTAAAATAAAAGAGAATATTTAGCAGTCGGATTGATGGTCTAGTGGACTTCACTTGAAGTAATTGTTTTCATATGGATATACACAAGTAGTAGCGATACAGAATTTCTTTAGGACTTAAGTAGGATACTGTATGTCCTAATGCGTATAATTAGTGCTTCTTGCACAAAACTAAATTACTTTTGCCCTACAGGAGTATTTGGTGCTCAGGTATAATAATAGTAAATTAAAGTGAACGCATTTAATTATCCAATACCTATCTATATTGTTTAGCCAATTCACATATCCCATCCATATTGAAAAAATAAATCCCATGATAAAGAAGGTGACGTTATGGTTCTTGTGCAAAATGAATATTTTTCTATTACAGTAAAGGGTGAAAAACTGTTTATACATACGGTATGTCCAGGTTTTTCTATCCGTGAATTCCAAGAGATTATGGAGAAACATCCTCGTATTCTCGTAAGTAACTTTCTTATGCTGAAAAATGCTTTGGAGCAGCCCACCAATGAAGGCGTTGAGTTTGGCAAATTAAAACCCAAAGTAGAACTCTTTATTACGCCAGATAACTTGGAAAGTCGAATCTATCTCAATTTGACAAAAGAAGAATTTGATGCAAACAAAGCAGAGATTGCAGATGAAATATTACAACTATTAGAAGGTAAGAAAATTACATACGGCATCCTATATGATGTAATCAATAAACATTTAGAAGTTCAGAAGAATATCACTGTAGCAACTGCCAAACTACCAAAGCATGGTATCGATGCCAATATTGTTTATCTTGAGTTACCTGAGATGAAACCCACCGTTAGAGCTGATGGAAGTGTAGATTTTTATGAGATGAATTTATTCCGTTACGTCAAGAAAGGAGATTGGCTAGGGGAAAAGGTATTGTCGAGTCCAGGAGAACCTGGAATGAATATCAAAGGAGAAATATTGCCTTCGAAGTCAGGACGGGATAAAAATTTAAGAATTGATGGCAATAGTGTGGAAGTCATTAAAGAAGGTAATAAAACGGTGCTGCGTGCTAAGTTTGATGGAGCGGTACAAATCAAAGAAGGAAGAATCGGTGTTGTGGACCACTTGATTGTATACACGAATGTTAGCTATGCAACAGGCAACATCGATTTTAAGGGGTATGTTACGATCCATGGGATCGTTGAGGATGGATTTTCAGTTATGGCAGATAAAGATATTTCCATATTAGGTGATATGGGAATTGGGGCAGTAGAAAAAATTGTTTCAAGGAAAGGAAATATCTACATCAAGGGTGGAGTTTCTGGCAAAGGGAAAGCGATCATTGAAGCAGGGCAGAACGTGTTTGTCAAATATTCGAATGCATGTAAAATCAAAGCTGGAGATGTTATTAACATAGGATTCTATGCCTTAAATAGTCATTTGGAAGCCAATAGTATATTGGTAGAAGCAAAAAATGGAAAAACCATTGGTGGCAGTATACATGCAAAGGCAAAGGTTTCACTGCGTACTGTAGGCAATATCTATGAGAAAAAAACCGATATTCAAGTACAGGGGTTTGATAGAAGAGCGGTGAAGCAGGAATTGGATGATCTGTTGATGGAATATAAGAAGTTGCTTGAGGACGCGGAAAGAATAGAACGTGAGTTAGAAATATATGAGACCACACTAACCACTTCAAAGGAGATAAAAAGTACGAGTGAGTATATTCAATATCATAACGCCCATGAAGATATATTGAATAAAATCTATGCATTGGAGGAACAAAGAAAGAATTTGAAAAATGTTCTATCATCTAAGGGAGAAGGGGAAGTGTCTATCTATGAAAAAGCATATCCTCAGACTTTCTTAGAAATTAAGAACATTCAAAAACGGATTAAGAAAGTTACCAGCGGTACATTTTATGCATTAGATAATCAACTGATGTATGATTAAGGGAGAGATTAATTTGGACGAATTAAAGACCACCAATAAGATATATCGTTATGAAGCATTGTTACAAGCGATAGATTTTTTCACCCAAAGGTTTCATTTGGATCAATTGGGAAACTATGCTTTCGATTTTGCAAATGAGATGCTAACACTAAATGCCTCTATATTATTTATTTGGGATGGGGATGTGTTTGTTCAGAAGGGCAGCAGATTGTGTGATAGAGAGCCATGGACAATCCCGAATAGTCAGGCTCTTGAAGAACTGCCGATTTTTCACGGAGATATCATTACCAATAGATTTGAAGCGTTTTTTACTGAAGAAGTTATTAAAAAATCTGGAATGAGACTGGTAATTCCGCTGATTATGCATGACTTGCTTCATGGTTTTATCATTTCAAATGGCAAGATCCTTGGCAGCTTGAATGAAGATGACTTGATTATTGCCAGTGCATTGACAAAACTCTTTAGAAATTCCCTTGAAAACAGCAGGCAAATACATGAGCTTTATGAGAAAAACAAGCAATTGGATCAGAAGATATTTAATCTATTTGCAATCAATCAGAGTGCAAAGTCCCTACTCTCAGAGGTTAGTCTAAGCGCTTTGTACGCGCTAGCTACCGATGTGTTTAGCGAGACTACCTGCAGTAAAGTTACTTCATTTGGTATGTATGATCCGATTTCTAAAAGCATTAAGGTGCTAGGCTATAGGAATGTGTCTACTTATACTACTTTTGTTACAGAACTACATCTACTAGAGCATACCTATCAATCTCAACGTGTTGTTTTGGAACTGGAAAAGGACCGAGAAATTATAGAATCTATTTTTAGTAATGGGGAAGAGTTTGAAGCACTTCAAGCTAAATATGTTATTCTTTTGGTAAAAGATGAGATTTTAGGAGTAGTTACCCTCAGTGAACCAGTTAATGACAATATTTATGACCATGCTGTTTTTGAGCTTGTTGAAACATTGGCATCTTTTACCCATATTGCCATTTCCAATGCGCTATTATTCAAAGAAATTGTTACAGAAAAAGAGCGTGCTGAGCGAAAATTTGACATACTAAACACTTTGAACAAAATTATTCGTAATATCAATCACAGTACGAATATTGAAGAATTGTCTATCTTAACTTTGAAAGTATTATCTTTAAACTTTGGTATCAAAAAAGCCTTCTTTGCATATCGTAGTCAGAATGATTATGTGGTCCGTTATGGCATAGGGCTAGGGGTAGAGAGCGCAGAAACAAAGTTTACGCTGAATGATGAATGGGAAAATGCATTGCATGGAGAAATGATTTTAGATTTTCGGGAGGATGCAGTACAAAGTTTTTTTGAAAAAAGTTTTATAGAACAAATAGGGGGCTCCAATTGTATTGTTATTTCTCCTATATGCACTGGGAGACCTTTCCTTCATGAAGTCTCTTCGCCCATAGGTTTTCTGATTGTCCTGGAAACCAAGGATAGTCTCAAAGAAGAAGAGATACTTTTAATAGATACGATTGCCAATAATATTACCCCTGTCATTTATCAAATGGATTTAAACCAGCGAATTCGAGGGGAATATAGAGTCGACCCACTACAGCAATTCCTTCGGGCTGCAGAGAGAAAATTGGCGGAAAGAAAGGAATATGGATCAGATTTTTATCTATATTATAAGATTGTAGATAAGAGTCCCTTTGAAAAATTTGAAGATATGTTTATTGAAGGGGAAGAGTGCTATGTGGTTGATAATCTAGTGTTTCTCTTCACCTATGAAACCATGAATCGAAATCTTTTCTGCAAAATCCCCCATTTTGAATGGATAGAGGAGTTGGTTCATTTTGACTACCAGGGCTTCTATCATTCATATAGAGATGAATGGTAGAAGGTTAAGTATATAATGGTTTAAGGCAAGCCGGTTCAAAAATTTTGTCCAGTATAACTTATATGTAGAGATGATCAAGTACATGATATAATAGATGAGAAATGCTAAAACTAAAATATATGTTCGGATCGGAGTGTTAGTCAAAATATGATAAATAGCTGGAGAAGAAACGTCATCTTGTTTCTACTAAGCCAAACCCTATCTCTTTTTGGGTCTTCATTGGTTCAGTATGCGATTATGTGGTATATCACCCTGAATACCAAGTCCGGTGTTATGATGACTGTTTCAATTATTTGCGGTTTCGTACCTACATTTTTTCTTTCGCCTTTTGCTGGTGTATGGGCGGACCGATATAATCGAAAGATATTGATTATGCTGTCGGATGCATTTATTGCGGTCGTTACCTTAGTGTTAGCCATACTATTTTTATTAGGCTATGATTCTATGGGTCTACTTTTCGTCATGTCTGCTTTCAGAGCCATCGGTTCGGGTATTCAGACACCGGCTATTGGGGCTTTTATTCCTCAGATAACACCCGAGGATCAGTTAACAAAAGTAAATGGCATTAATGGTAGTATTCAAGCTATGGTCATGCTGATTTCGCCGATGCTAAGTGGGGCCCTCCTCACTATGGCATCCATCGAAGCTATCTTTTTTATTGATGTCCTCACAGCTGGGATTGCGGTGTTGGTATTGCTTATTTTCCTAAAGGTACCGGCCCATGGCAAAGCTCAGGACGCACAGGGGATTAGT
Source organism: Anaerosolibacter carboniphilus (assembly GCF_014205875.1). Lineage (GTDB taxonomy): Bacteria > Bacillota > Clostridia > Peptostreptococcales > Thermotaleaceae > Anaerosolibacter > Anaerosolibacter carboniphilus. The sequence goes on along the minus strand of NZ_JACHEN010000002.1, from coordinate 174,666 downwards.
TATTTCAAGGATTTACGAGAGGGTGTTCTCTATATAAGAGATCATGCTTATGTAAGAAAATTTTTTGTATTCTGTGCCTTTTTCTTTTTCCTAGCAGCGCCGGTTGCTTTTTTAACACCTCTACAAGTTACCCGAAGCTTTGGAGGGGCCGTGTGGCGATTGACTGCCATAGAGATTACATTTTCTCTTGGTATGATGCTGGGAGGCGTGATTATGGCTTCCTGGGGAGGTTTTCCCAATAAGATATATACCATGACCCTTTCCAGTTTTGTCATTGGTATTTGCACCCTTGCCCTAGGTATTGTACCTATCTTTTGGCTCTATTTATTGATCATGGGAATTGTCGGCATCGTCATGCCATTTTTCAATACACCTTCCACCGTTCTGCTGCAGGAGAAAGTTGAAGAGGATTTTCTAGGGAGGGTATTCGGTGTGCTAGGCATGATTTCAAGCTCCATGATGCCCCTGGGAATGCTGATATTTGGACCAATGGCCGATGCGGTCCAGATCGAATGGCTGTTGATAGGAACTGGTTTTCTACTGTTCGTTCAAAGCTTTTTCCTAATTGGCAACAAAGATCTTGTTGAGGCAGGAAAGCCAAAAGATAGAATCAATGAAAGCTGATTCAGAGATTAGCAGGGGATGCAAAATATAAATTTTTTGTATCATCAAATATGGACTTTATGATGTGTAAACAGGGGCTTTGGCCTCTGTTTATTTATTTTTTTTCGAAAAAATTTAAGTATCATGAAGAAGATAAATATTTTATTGAAAGCCATGTCATTGACAAAAGATTGCAAAAAAACTATAATTAATTCGATTTAGTCTCTTTAAAATTAAAGTTTACAGATGCTAAATCGATTTGTAGCAGATACCTCATTTTAAATGGAGGGTATATAGGTGATAGGTGAGGAGGGGTTCTATGGAAGAATATATCATTGAATTGAGCCATCTGACAAAAAGATTTATGGAAAAAGAGGCTCTTTGTGAGATTGATCTCAAAATAAAACCAAAGGAGTTTGTCACACTGCTGGGACCTAGTGGATGTGGGAAGACGACGACCCTGCGGATTATTGGTGGATTTGAAGAGCCAACTGCAGGGGATGTTATTTTTGAGGGCAAAAAAATAAATGATCTGCCTCCCTATCAGAGACAAATCAATACAGTATTTCAAAAGTACGCCCTATTTCCCCATTTGAATGTATTCGAGAACATCGCCTTTGGTCTTAGATTAAAAAAGCTGGGACAAGGAGAAATTGAAGAGAAAGTGTCTCGTATGCTGAAATTGGTAAATCTAGAGGGTTTTGGGAAGCGAAAAGTCCAATCCCTAAGCGGCGGGCAGCAGCAGCGAGTAGCTATTGCCAGGGCATTGGTAAATGAGCCCAAAGTACTGCTGCTGGATGAACCTTTGGGGGCCTTAGATCTAAAGCTTCGTAAGGAAATGCAGCTGGAGCTTAAAAATATGCAGCAAAGAGTAGGAATTACCTTCATCTATGTTACCCATGATCAGGAAGAAGCGCTGACCATGTCTGATCGGGTTGTAGTCATGAGTGAAGGAGAGATTCAGCAAATCGGAACCCCAGAGGATATTTATAATGAACCAGTGAATCGATTTGTGGCTGATTTTATTGGAGAAGGCAATATTCTTGATGGGGTGATGGCAGAGGATTTTAAGGTGAAGATAGAAGATCGAACATTCACCTGTATGGATAAAGGCTTTGCCTCCAATGAAATCGTAGAAGTGCTGGTGCGGCCAGAAGATATACAAATTGTTGAAGCCCAAAAAGGAATGCTCAAAGGTGTTGTAGAATCAGTGGTATTTAAAGGTGTCCACTATGAGATTTTGGTGCGGGATGAATCAGAGATGTCTTGGATGATCCATACCATACACATGGTGAAGGTGGGACAGACCATCGGCATGGATATTGTTCCCGATGCCATTCATATCATGAAGAAGGTGGGATAGACATGAAAAAACAATGGTTGTCCGTACCTTATGGCATATGGGCCCTTGTATTTAGTATAGCACCGATCCTTATCATCGCTGTCTACAGCTTTTGCAGTCGTTCATCCTATGGGAACATCATTTATCAATTTACAACGGAAAACTATAGAAATTTTTTAGAACCTATTTACATAAATGTGCTTTGGCGGTCTATTCTTTTAGCAACCCAGAGTACCCTTGCTTGTTTTATCTTGGGTTATCCCATGGCAATGATTATTGCGAAAAGTAAAATAAAAAGAAGAAATATCATGGTGATGCTGTTCGTGCTGCCATTATGGACCAACTTCTTGTTAAGAACTTATGCGTGGATGGTATTGTTAAGGGATCAAGGTGTAATTAATCAGTTTCTTATGAATATAGGGATCATTGATGAACCTTTAAAGCTTTTATATAGCCATAATGCTGTTTTGTTGGGTATGGTTTATAATTTTCTGCCCTTTATGGTATTGCCTATTTATTCAGTACTATCCAAGCTAGATCAAAGCTTTGTGGAAGCAGCTGAAGATTTAGGCGCACCTCCTTGGCAAGTCTTTTCAAAGGTGATTTTTCCCTTAAGCCTTCCAGGGGTGATTTCGGGGGCCATTATGGTATTTATGCCGGCTGTCAGTACCTTTGTCATATCAGACCTATTGGGTGGTGGGCAAACCGTTCTCTTGGGTAACCTCATCCAGAATCAGTTCCTCGTGGCGAGAAACTGGCAGTTTGGGTCAGCCATATCGATGATTATGATTGCGATGATTTTGATTACCATGGGTATTACATCAAAATATCAAGGAGAAGGAGGGGGACGACAATTATGGTAAAGAAACTTTGTAAGGGTGCCTATGCAGGCATCATCTACTTGTTTTTATACTTGCCGATTCTAGTATTGATCGTCTACTCTTTCAATGACTCAAAATACCGGGGGAATTGGAGTGGATTCACCCTGCGATGGTACCAAGAATTAATGAAAGACCGTACCATTATCAGCGCCCTCTATAATACCTTTACCATTGCCATATTGGCTTCCTTGCTGGCCACAGTCATTGGAACGGCAGCGGCCATTGGTATTCATCATATGAAACCCAGGGCAAAGGCAGTTTTTATGAATATGACTTACTTACCTGTAATGAATCCAGATATTGTGATTGGTATTTCGCTCCTTGCACTATTTGTGTGGCTGAAGTTAAAGTTGGGATACATAACCTTGCTGCTGGCCCACATTACCTTTAATGTACCCTATGTGATCTTGGCAGTACTGCCGAAGATTTATCAGCTTAATCCCCACTTGGAGGAAGCTGCGTTGGATTTAGGTGCTACACCGCTGCAGGCTTTTTTCAAGGTAATTTTGCCAGAGATTATGTCGGGGGTTGTGACAGGATTCCTTTTGGCTTTTACCTTGTCTTTGGATGATTTTATGGTAAGCTTTTTTACGACGGGATCAGGGGTGAATACATTATCGATTAAAATTTACTCCATGACAAAGCTAGGGGTTAGTCCCAAAATCAATGCATTATCAACCATTTTATTTGTAGGTGTACTGAGCCTGCTGATCATACTTCAGCAAAGGGCAAGCAATATAAAAGAGTGAAAGGGTGAGGGTGATGAAAAAAATAGTAGCTATCTTGATCATAGGGATGTTGATTCTATCTCTTGCAGCCTGTGGAAAGGGAGAAACCAACGAGCAAGGATATTATAACAAACTAAATGTGTATAATTGGGGAGACTATATTGATCCTCAAGTGTTAGATGATTTTGAAAAAGAATATGGGATCAAGGTGAACTATGAAAACTATGCCAATAATGAAGAGATGTTGGCGAAGATTCAAGCAGGGGGAACAGAATATGATGTGATTTTTCCTTCCGAGTATATGGTGGAAGCCATGATCAAACAAGATTTACTTCTAGAAATAGACATGAAAAATCTATCTAATATTAAAAATATCGGAGAACAATTCAAGAACCTTCCTTATGACCCTGATAACAAATATTCCGTACCTTACTTCTGGGGAACCATGGGTATTATTTATAACACCAAAGAGGTTGAGGGAGAACTAGACAGTTGGAATGCTCTCTGGGATGAGAAATATAAGGGTGATATTCTGATGCTGGACAGCTCCAGAGATACCATCGGAATTACTTTAAAAAAGCTGGGATATTCTTTAAATACACGGAATCTTGAAGAATTGGAAAAGGCAAAAGAGGAACTGATGAAACAGAAGCCTTTGGTAAAGGCCTATGAAGTGGATGCCTATAAGGATATGATGATTGCAGGAGAGGCTGCCATGGCCTTGACATGGTCTGGAGATGCTATGCTGTTGGTTGAAGAGAACCCTGATTTGGCCTATGTAATTCCTAAGGAAGGAACAAACCTTTGGTTTGATGCCATGGCAATTCCTAAAACCAGTCAGCACAAAAGGGAAGCAGAGCTGTTTATCGACTATATGCTGCGGCCTGAAGTGGCAGCTAAGTGTGCAGAATACGTCATGTATGCCACCCCTAATGAAGCAGCAAAAGCGTTACTTTCTGAAGAAGTGGTTGGCAATGAGTTGGCCTATCCAAAAGGGAATATCATGGAGAAGGGTGAAGTTTTCGTCGATCTAGGAGAATTCACAACAGAATATGATCGCGTATGGACGGAGATCAAAGCAAAGTAAAAGAATGATATGGAAAAGATAGATTCAAGAAGAGACTAGGACTATTCTTAGATGAAAGAATAGTCCTAGTCTCTTTCTTATTGTTATCAAGGAGAATGTAGAAGCTAGCGCGCAAAAAATAGATTTGTAATTAGCCTCAAAATCATCAAAGATGCCACAAAAATAAAAAACCTAAGCCAATTGGCTTAGGGGTATACTCTATCTATATGATAACCCATAAAAAAGAAAAAGTCTATTCTTTTATTAGAGTTCCAGTTATAATACAAATACTACTGCAGTAGAATAACAGATGAATAGGAGGATTTAAAATGGAAAAGATTAAAATTCAAAATCGCCCTTTCGGCCCCTTTCCTACCATGCTTGTGGGAGCGGATGTCAATGGGAAGCCGAACTATGTTACTGTGGGTGCATGTGGGGTAGTGAGTTTGAAGCCAATGCTGTATGTTTCGCTAAAAAGCACGCATTATACAACGGCAGGCGTGAAGGAAAACGGGTATTTTAGTGTCAATATTCCTCCAGCGGATCTGGTTGAACTGACAGATTACTGTGGTATTGTGTCGGGAAAAAGAATGGATAAGTCAAACTTATTTGTTCCCTTTTATGATGAATTGGGAAAAGCTCCAATGATTACAGAATGCACGATGAACTTTCTCTGTAAAGTCGTGCAGGTTATTCCTATAGATGACTTTGAAATGTTTCTAGGAGAAATTGTTGCGGTATATGTGAATAAGGAATGCTTGACAGAGGGGAAGCCAGACCCATTGAAGATCAATCCAATGATTATGATGGGTGCGAGTTACTATGATCTAAATCAGTTGGTGGGTGATGCTTTTAAGGCGGGATTAAAAATATCGGAAGGCAAATAAAAGCTGCTGCGTATAAGATAGTTATGATGAATGCTCACCTTGATCAGGCGAAGACTATATGCTAAGATAATCTATGTAATAGTGAAACAATATGGGGCGAAAGGGTGACTATCAAGACAATGATCTACTAATCCTATTTTTAGAGAAAACATTTGTTATAAAAACAAAAATATTTTTCTGGATAGGGTTAGTCTGCGCCTTTTTATATAATACACAAAAGATTTATACCATAGTATGGGGAATACTATGTCTTTTGGTGTTATTTTACCTCCTATCCAGAACATGGGTAGGAGGTTTTTTATATTTCAAAATAAATAAGAAGACACTAAAAAGATTGATGAGCAAATGGACTATTTTGAAGTTCATATAAAGGAGGATACAATAATATGAAGATACAGATGCAAGAATACCTGCTTCCTACGCTGAAATCAGGTCCTTATGGGATTACGGTAGGTTCAGATCATGCCCTATGGTTCACGGAAAACCATGGGAATAGGGTTGGAAGAATAACTATAGACGGCAACATTAAGGAATACCCTGTACCCACTCCTGATGCAGGACTTTCTATCATTACTGCTGGAGTGGATGGAGATTTGTGGTTTACAGAATATAAGGCCAATAAAATCGGTAGAATTTCCACGGATGGAGAGATAACGGAGTTCTCTCTGCCAACAGCTGATGCGGGTCCGTTTGGTATCACGGCTGGACCGGATGGAGCCCTCTGGTTTACTCAAATCATCGGAAATAAGATTGGACGAATTACAGGAACGGGAGAAATGAGAGAATATCTATTACCTACTCCAAACGCTTTTCCCTCTGCCATTGTAGCAGGACCTGACGGTGCCCTTTGGTTTACAGAGAATCAAAATAATAAAATTGGCAGAATAACTACTACTGGGAAGATTGTTGAATATCAAATTCCTACAATAGGGGCAGGACCGGTAGGGATTACTGTTGGTTCAGATGGAGACCTTTGGTTTGTGGAGATAAACGGAAATAAGATAGGAAGAATCACTACAAAAGGTGAGATCAGTGAGTATGAGCTTCCTACAGCAAATGCTCGGCCCCATGCCATTACGGCCGGCAGGGATGGAGAACTTTGGTTTACAGAGTGGGGAAGTAACCAAATTGGCTGTATTACCGTGAATGGAGAGATTTCTGAGTACCCAATTCCTACAGTGAATTCAGAACCCCACGGAATTGTACTAGGACCCGATGGTGCCTTATGGTTTGCTGAAGAAATCAACCAGATTGGACGGCTAATTTCTCTCTAAAGGGTGAAGGAAAATGATAAAAGAAAAGGAGTTTATTCATGGAGATTTCTAATAACAATGGACCAAATCCCAAAGATATATATCCAGTAAGTGGAATCAAAAGTCTTTGCTTTATAAAAAATATTATTAAGAATCCAAATATCATTGTAGGCGATTACACTTACTATGATGATCCTGCAAATCCTGAAAAGTTTGAAGAAAATGTTTTATATCATTATGACTTTTTTGGAGATAGATTGGTGATAGGGAAGTTTTGTGCGATCGCACCCAGGGTTAAGTTTATAATGAATAGAGCAAATCATAAGATGAAAGCATTCACAACCTATCCCTTTGGATTATTTGGAAATGGGTGGGAGTATGGAATACCAGGAATAGAAGATTTGCCTTTTAAGGGAGATACAGTGGTAGGCAATGATGTATGGATCGGTATGGAATCCATCATAATGCCAGGTATAAAGATTGGAGATGGAGCAATCATTGCAGCAAAATCAGTGGTTACTAAAGATGTTCCCCCTTATACAATCGTAGGTGGTAATCCTGCAACTATTATCAAAAAAAGATTCTGTGATGATGTAATAGAACTGCTGCTCAAAATAAGATGGTGGGATTGGGAAGTTGAAAAGATTACAGAAAATATTACTTTACTTTGTAGTGAGGATGCTGATAAATTAAGGGATATGGTGGATAATGAATGAAACGGAAATAAAGAACTTTTAGATTATAGCGCAATTTATAAACGTGAAAGAAGGCATCCGTTAAGTCTATGTTTCTACATACTACACACATGGAGGTAGTTGTGAGGTTAGTTCATGGTTAAAGAGTAGAATGAGCGTTTAAAACAAATAAACAGACCTTGCAAAGAATAGATTTTAAATATGCTTTAAGATTGGTGAATGCCAATCTTTTTTTCTTGAATTCTCATACTGAAAACTTGCTTCTATGTTAGCTAGAGATGATTAATGTTCATTTCATATTTGAATTTTTCTACATGTTCCTCTAAAAAATTGGGAACAGAAAATTAACGGCGTTCGTCTAACAAATGAAAGTAACAAGGCAAGAAGCTAATACGCATATTTGGAGAAAAATTATGGAGGAGGTATTATTTTATGATAAAATCAAAATTTACAAGAGGGCTTATCTTAGGGGCATGTGTTACATTACTGTCATCGGGTGTAGTTTTAGCTGATGGTGGGGGAAGCCAACCGTCACCTTTGCCAGGGCAATTAGCTGTTGATGTGATTAAAACTGATGAGAGACAGCTAGGGATATCGGCTGAAGTATCGACAGACTCGCCAGACGCTGCGGTCTCATATCCAGCGCAAGACCAAGGAGAGATCAACGAGAATATATCTCAAAAGCAAAGAGAGATTGATAAATATTTATTTGAAGACCACGCTGGAGAAATAAATAAGAAGGGTTTTAATGTTACCCATACAAGTCCATTGGATGAGTATGTTGAAATAGGCATTACACCCTATAGTGAAGAAAACGCTGAATATCTTTATGAATTATTCGGTAGAGAGATGGTTAAAGTTGTTGAAGGTCAGCAGGCAGAACTATACAATACAACAGCAGCTTCTAATGGTATAGAGGCGGAGGTTGTTCTTTCAAATGAAAACAAACAGGCATCAGAATCCAGCCCATCTAAGGCTCCATTGATATATGCTGCAGGTGCATGCATGCTCTTAGGTGGAGGTGTTATTGTAAAGCGTAAACTAAAATCTGCAAAATAAATAGAGTTTAGAAGATATAACCGTTTAGTGAAACGGTTATATTTATTTGTATAGATATTTCATAAATCTATCACTAAATGCTCACAATTGTTTGTTATAATAAAATCTATGTTAGTGCAATATACAAATATCTAGAAGTTAAAAAACGAGAAAGATCAAGTAATCATTGTTTTTGTAGTAGGAAATTAAGAATTAGAAAAATTAGAGATGCTCTTAGTAGAGAGGAGAGTTTGATTTGTTTGAAAAACTAAGGAACAGAAAAAAGTATCAAATGTTATTCGTTGTTTTCTTACTATTGGTAATTACAGCTGTGACTGGTTGCCAAAGTCAGAATGAAGAAATCGTAGCTACTGTAGGTGGTAAAAATATTACGAAAGATGAATTATATCAACGTTTAGTTGAACAAAATGGTGCTCAAGTTTTAGATTCGTTAATCACTGAAAAAATTATTGAGGCTGAGGCTCAAAAGCAGAATATTAAGGTTACTGAAGCTGAACTTGATAAAGAAATGACGGACATTATAGATTATTATGGTGGAGAGGATGCTTTTAATCAGGCATTAGCATCAGCTGGATATTCAACAGATGATGTAAAGAAAGATATGAAAAGAAATGTAGAAGTGAAAAAATTGCTTGAGCCATCTATCACCATAACCGAAGATGAAATGAAAAAGTATTTTGATGATAATAGAGAGACATTTGCGCAACAGGAACAGGTAAAAGCGAGTCATATTTTAGTGGATAGCTTAGAGAAAGCACAAGAAGTTAAAAAGAAGTTGTCAGAAGGTGAGGATTTTGTTAAAATTGCAAAAGAAAATTCATTAGATACTAGCAATAAAGACCAAGGTGGAGAACTTGGATATATAACAAAAGGACAAATGGTGCCAGAATTTGAGAATGCAGTTTTTTCGATGGAAGCAGGAGAAATTAGTGACCCGATTAAAACGGAATATGGATATCATATTATAAAGGTTGAGAACATAATAGAGGCAAAAGAAGCAAACTATGAAGAAAGTAAAGACCAAATCAAAGATACTTTAATCGAACAAAAGCTTCCAGATGCATATGATACTTGGATGAAAGAAAAACAAAGTGAATATAAAGTAACGAATTATCTTGAAGATAATAATAAATAAAGACTATAGAAAGGGCTGTCCTAAATGATAGAATCAATTATTTGGGACAGCCCTTTTGTTATGTAATCAGAGAACCTCTCAGCCCAATCAGAAAGCTGTTCACTATAGATAATGATTTATCAGACTATAGGCATGTTTTCTTATATTATCTACTATTTTTTGTGGTTCAATAACTTTTGCACAAGCACCTAGCTGAACAAAATAGTTAGAAACATATTCTATTTCATCTTCATCAATTATCGTATCGATATATCCATTTTCATGATCAGTCATAATGATGTGAGGCTCTAACCATGATTTACTTTGGCACTGCCTTACCCCTTCTCTTGTTAACTTAACGTACAACCGAATAGGTGATTTAATTGTATAGCTGTTAAACCAATCTGTTAAATTCATTGGAAACTCATAAATTCTTTTGGAAGTTTCTAAGGATAGTATTCTATCCACTCTAAATAATAGAACCTTATTTTTTTCAATATCGAAAGCAGGCATATACCAAAGCCCATCATATGCATAAGCTCCGATGGGTTTAACTTGTCTTTTTTTATTCTTAGATTTTGATAGATATTCAATTATTAATATGTTGTTCTCTATAGACGCTTCCACTATATCTTTTAGGAATGGAGAAGTAATATTTCTTTTTGGATTCCATAAACATATGATCGATTCTAAGCGATCTATTTTCTTCTTAGTATCTTCAGGAAGACTAACGTATAATTTCCTGGAAACTGAATCGATATCTGTATGAAATGGAAGTGATTTATAATACTTTAATGATTGGAAGGCAAAAAAAATTGCCAAAGCTTCATTCTCGTCAAATACAATTGGGGGAAGAACTCTGTTTTTTAGTGTACGATACCCTCCATTTCGACCCTGCTCGGTATATAGAGGAACTCCTAATTCACTTATTTCCATTAAATATCTATGTGCAGTTCTAACCGATATGTTAAATTCGTACGCAACATCTTGAGCAGTAAAACTCTTTTTAGCATTTACATACATAATTAAATCAAATATTCTTTTAGCTTTTGACATATAAATTCTCCTTTACAAGAGGAATTATTTTTTCAATGTGAGGTAATAAAAATTTAATTCAATAAAAGTAGACAACAATTGTCATGTTTACAGTATACATTATTTATAATAGGTACACAAAATAAGTCTGCATGCCAAGGAAAAGACTTATTATTAAGCATAAAACCACATCTAGTAAAGGGAGATTACTATGAGAGAAGAATATGAGAATAACATACATGTTATTGGAGCTAGAGAAAAGAACCTGAAGAATGTTAATGTAAAGATTCCAAAGAAACAGATTACTGTATTTACAGGGGTTTCAGGTTCTGGAAAGTCATCTCTTGTATTTGATACAATTGCAGCTGAATCTCAACGTCAACTAAACGAAACTTATTCAAGTTTTATCCGTCATCGGCTTCCGCATTATGGACATCCTGACATGGATTCTATCGAGAATCTTTCTGTAGCGATTGTTATTAGTCAAAAGAGAATTGGCGGGAATGCAAGATCAACGGTGGGAACTATTACTGATATTTACTCCTTATTACGTTTATTGTTTTCGCGTATCGGTAAACCTTTTGTAGGATATTCCGATGTCTTTTCCTTCAATAACCCTGCGGGAATGTGCTCTAAATGTGAAGGATTGGGAAAGGTCGATACAATCAATATTGAGCGACTGCTTGATAAAAACAAATCTTTAAATGAAGGAGCAATTCAATTTCCAACTTTTAGACCGGGAGAGGTAAGATGGAAACGTTATGTTTGCACAGGGCTCTTTGACAATGACAAGAAACTGAGAGATTATAGGGAGGATGAATTGGATACACTTCTTTACAAAACAGGTTTTAAGCCTCAAAATCCCACTGATGGGTGGCCTCCTACTTCAAAGTATGAGGGTATTGTTCCCAGAATTGAACGTACTTTTTTGAGTAAAGAATCGCGGGACGTGATACTATATAAAGAGGCGATTGACCATGTGGTCACAAGGGGTATTTGCCCATTGTGCAAAGGTGCCAGACTTAATCAAAAAGTATTGGAGTGTAAAATAAACGGTAAAAATATTGCGGACTGTACAAAAATGCAAGTCAACGATCTTATTAATTTTATTCGGAATATCAAAGCCCCATCTTCTTATACAATGGTAGAAGCTATCATCCATCGGTTGGAGCATTTAAATTCTATTGGATTAGGATATTTAAGCCTGGATCGAGATACAGCTACTCTTTCTGGAGGTGAATCTCAAAGAATTAAAATGGTTCGCCAGCTAGGAAGTAGTTTAACTGATATTACTTACATTTTTGATGAACCAAGTATTGGCCTTCATCCTCATGATGTAAATAGAATTAATAATCTCTTAAAGTCGTTAAGAGATAAAGGAAATACTGTTTTAATTGTGGAGCATGATGCAGATGTGATTAAAATTGCAGACCATGTGATTGATATGGGGCCAAAAGCCGGGACAAAGGGCGGAAATGTTATATATGAGGGAGGCATAAAGGGGCTACTGAAAGCAGAAACATTGACAGGAAAGTTTTTGAGTTATAGACCTAGATTAAAGGAAAGTATCAGAGAGCCAAAAGGATGGCTATCCATAAAACATGCTTCTCTGCATAATTTGAAGGACGTTTCTGTTGATATTCCCATAGGTGTTATGACTGTGGTTACAGGTGTGGCTGGTTCGGGAAAAAGCACTCTTATAAATCATGTATTTCCCCAATATTATCCTGAAACAATTTTCATAGATCAAGGAGCAATTCAAGCTTCTAAACGTTCTAATATTGCTACTTATACTGAAATTTTTGATTCCATTCGAAAGCTATTTGCAAAAGAGAATCGTGTGGAAGCATCTCTTTTTAGCTTTAATTCACAGGGAGCTTGCCCGGAATGTAAGGGATTAGGAATAACATATACTGATTTAGCTTTTATGGATCCTGTTGAAAGTGTTTGTGAAGTATGCCAGGGCCATAGGTTTACGAAGGAAGTCCTGCAGTTTAAATTACGGAAGAAAAATATTAGTGAAGTTCTTGAAATGACAATAGATGAAGCTATGAAATTCTTCAATGAAAAGGAAATATTAGCTACATTAGGAGGATTGAGGGACGTAGGAATAGGTTACATTACTCTTGGCCAGCCCCTGAATACGCTATCTGGTGGAGAACTCCAAAGAGTTAAGCTTGCAGCAGAATTAGAAAAACGAGAAAATATATATGTATTAGATGAACCTACTACAGGATTGCATATGTCTGATATATCACAGCTTATCAGGATTATGGACCGTATTGTTCATCAAGGGAGTACTTTAATTGTGATAGAACATAACCTTGACATAATGAGTCACGCTGATTGGATTATAGATTTAGGGCCTGGAGCAGGACAAGATGGAGGTAAGGTTATATTTGAAGGACAACCTAAGGATTTAGTTAAGCATAATTCTTCTATTACCGGAAAATACCTGAAACAATATACATTATCAATAGAATGATAAAAATAACAAGAAATAATTATGGCAGATTTAAATGTATGCTCCATAGCTGAGGACGTCTACCTTAACGCAAAATCAATATTTATGCGTGATAGCATCATTTTTATCAAAGCGCATGTCGAAGTCGCTATCTAGACGTTCAAGTAGTATTTCTAAATAATAGTTTATGACTATCTGACGATTGGATATTATTGTCATAGAACGCTAAGCCATCGAGAATTGAGTTGGATAACCGCTGCAGACCTTAAAAAGAGGAGACAGTAACTTTTTTTAAAAACCTCTTGACTCTTACCTTAGGTAAGGGATTAACATTATATTTGAGGTGATAATATTGCAATATTATACTGTTAAAGAAATTGCAGCGTTAACGGGAGTGACAATAAAGACACTCCATCATTACCACAAAATAGGGTTGTTAGAACCGTATAAGATGACAGATGCCGGCTATCGTCTATACGGGATAAAGGAGTTGGAAAGGCTGCAACAAATTTTATTTTATCGGGAACTGGATTTTCCTCTCACCGACATAAAAAAAGCTCTTGAAGATGAACCGAGTCGAATTGCGTGCTTAACAAAACAACATAAACTGCTTTGTGCGCGCAGGCAGAGAATGGATCGTTTATTAAGCACCATTGAAGAATCGATTGTCTTCACAAAGAAAGGAGAAAATATGGATAAATCAGCAATGTTTAAAGGTTTTGATAAGGAAGAATGGACGGAGGCACTTACAGAACAGAATGAGTATCTCAAGGATAAGTATGGATATGATATGCTAGACAGCCAAGAGATTGAACCGGAGCAAATGAATAAGCAAGCGTTGGAGGCACAGCAGTTTACCAATTGTCTGATAAATGGATTGAAAAGTGGATGGAGAGCAGATGATGAAAGATTGCAAAAAGCATTGAAAGAGCATATTTCATTTTTAAATGAGCATGGTACAAATATGGATGGAAAGTCATTCGTAAATTTAGCAAAGTTCATGTTAGAGGATGATTTCCATAGAAATATGCTGGAAGGTCAGCAAATAGGTCTTTCCTATTATCTCTACACAGCAGCAGAAATGTATGCAGCTAAAGCATAGCTTTTATGAAAACTATGCAATATGTGAGGGATCAAAAAACCTTTGAAAAGGAAAAGGCGAGTGAATGACTCGCCTTCTCTAAACATTAATAATTGCGATTGCATAGAGAAGAAAAAGAATTTGTGTAAACAATATGGAGATGAAAATTTTATGACAATACAAAATATTTTAAAGGAAATTAGTGAAAGTTTGAAGGAAATACCTGGTATTGTAGGCGTTGTTTTAGGGGGATCTAGAGCAAGAGGTACCCATCACCCTACTTCTGATATTGACATTGGGATATATTATGATGAATCGGAAGGTTTTGATGTTCGGGAAGTTGACAGGATTGCTGCAAGAATGGATGACGAGCATAGAGAAAACTTAGTTATGTCTTTAGGCCAATGGGGTTCTTGGGTAAATGGCGGTGGATGGCTTGTTGTTCAAGGATATCATGTTGACTTCATATTTCGCGATGTTAAGAGAGTGTCACAAGTAATTGATGATTGTTTGATGGGAAAAGTTTCTGCTCATTATCATACTGGACATCCCCATGCTTATCTCAATGTAATGTATATGGGTGAAATCTCGATTTGCAAAATATTAGTTGACCCAACGAATCAAATTTTTGAGTTAAAAGCTAAGACCCAGCCCTATCCCCGAGCTTTGAAAGATGCCATAATCGAATATTTTATGTTTGAAGCATCCTTCTCTTTGATGTTTGCGAAGAATAATGTTGATAAAGATGATATTTCATATGTTTCAGGACATTGCTTTCGAACTATTTCCTGCTTGAATCAAGTCTTATTTGCCAAGAATGAAGAATACTGCATTAATGAGAAAAAGGCTGTTCGAATGATTGATGGGTTTAATATAAGACCACAGGAGTACAAGACAAGAGTAGATCAGATTTTTACATTGATTTCTTCGAGCAAGGATCGCACAAGAGAAGGTGTAGATATGCTCCAAGAGCTTGTTGCCGAAACAAAAATGCTACTTGATCAATAGGTAGGCAAATCTGCATGGAATTTTAGATCTTATGTACGCAATTATACCAGTAGAAGAGAGTAATCCGTGGAACTCCAGTAATATGAGAAAATTAAGAATTGGTGGAAATATTGACAAGGTGGAACTAAAGACACGCTACCGCCGTCTAAAGATAAGAATCAATTCTTTAGGAGGTAATCGCATGAAAAAAATATTATCACTTGCGCTTATTTTATTGTTAAGCGTCTCTTTATTTGGCTGTGTAAAGAAAAGCAATGAGACTTCCCAGGAAAAAGAATTACAACAAAAAGAGGAACCACAGAAAGCCGAGGAAATTGATAAGGAGACAGTTGCGGACTTGGTTGAAGCATTCGGTAACCAACTCCAATTCGTCTCACTACAAGGTCCTCAAGATATAGTGAAAAAGAGCATGCAAGAGAACTACGGTGATTTTGTGTCCCAGTCGCTTCTAGCAAGATGGATAAGTGATCCAGTAAATGCCCTAGGGAGACTGACTTCAAGTCCGTGGCCGGATCGCATAGAAGTTCTAAGCATTGAGGGATTATCAGAATCTGCTTATGAAGTGAAAGGGGAAATTGTTGAGATAACAAGTGCAGACAAGGAAAATGGGAGGACTGCTGCAAGGCAGCCGATTACCCTTGTGCTAAGGAAAATCAATGATCACTGGCTTATTGATGAAGTCACCCTCGGCGCTTACGAGGAAACTAACGGAACGATTTATAAAAATACCGAATATGGCTTTCGCTTTTTCCTACCGGAAAGTTGGAAAGGTTATGAGATTATGACGGATAAATGGGAGGGTTTAGCTTCAGGTGATTCAGAAAATAAGGATACGAATGAAACGGGTCCAATGATTTCTATCAGACACCCCCAATGGACATCGCAAAACCAGCGACAGGATATTCCCATCATGATATTTACCCTTGGCCAATGGAATGCATTACAACAGGGAAAATTCCATATTGGCGCAGCACCTATGGGGCCTAGTGAACTTGGTCGTAACACGAAATATGTTTTTGCGCTCCCAGCCCGTTACAACTATGCATTTCCGACGGGATATGAAGAAGTGGAAAATATTCTTAAGGGCAATCCTCTTCAGCCCATGGAAAGCGAATCCCTCGAATAATTAATAAATGATTCTACTAAATTGAAGTTGTTCCTAGAAAATAGAAGCAAAGAAATTCATATGAAAACTCCTTTCAGGTGTAGATGCAATCCCATCATCCTCACTAGAAAGGAGTTTGTACGTTTGCCTAAAAAGGTCTGCAGTGTTGACAAATGGACTAAAATTAATTATGGTCAAAATGAGGTGATAATATATGAACAATTCCAAGGATGCAGTGAAGTTATTTAAAGAAGGGTATAATTGTTCCCAAGCGGTGATAGGCGCATATTGTGATGAATTAGGTATGGATTTGGAAACAGCATTAAGACTATCCTCTTCCTTTGGAGGTGGCATGGGAAGTTTAAGAGAGGTTTGTGGAGCAGTTTCCTCAATGTTTATGGTTGCTGGACTTAAGTATGGATATGCTGACCCAAAAGATAAGGCTTTAAAACAAAAACATTATGAGCTAATCCAAGAACTCTCCCAGCGATTTAAGGAAAAAAATGGATCTATTATATGCAGAGAACTTTTGAATCCAGAGACATATCGTGATGCCTCTAGTACAAAAGAGGGGGGTCTACATAAAAAACGTCCTTGTGTAGAGCTTGTGGAATGTGCGGCGGAAATTATTGATGATGTATTGAATACAAGAGCGTTGGCTTCATACTAAAGCCAGAAAGGACTGAAAAAAAGGATACAAGCTAGGTATCTAAGGATAAAAAAGCTTAGGTTAGCTGAAAAAATCATTAATAATTATGAAATATAGTTGTCAAGTTATATAGAGAAATATCCATGAAGATAAATGATATATTCATGCAAATAAATTGATAACTATTCATTGAGTCTTATGATTTAATATGCTATAATTGTTACTCATATAGCGTTTGATTCGATCATCGGATTGTTTTAAATGATATATGGAGGGGATCGAGTGACAAAAGGACAAGTTGAGGCCAAAATAAGTGAAGCAATTAGCAAGTTTGAGATTGACAATATGGGTAGAGGTCCAGAAAAGATCAGAACAATGATTTTTCAAGATTTAATCGTGGTAAGGCTGAAGGATTTTTTAAGTACGGCAGAAAGAAGTTTAGCCCAAAGCAAAGAAGGAATTGATCTGATAAAAAAAGTAAGAACTGCATTGTTTGAGAACTCAAGGGATAGCTTGGAGCAAGCTGTAAAATCTATAATAGATGTCAATGTTGTAAGTACTTATTCCGATGTGAGTACCAAAACCGGTGAAAAAATTATAGCCATCGTAGTCGATCAAGATATTGAGGAGAAATTTACTAAGTAAAACTGGAAGACGTATTGAAGGATCTCGGATCAGTCAAGAGTAAGCCAATAACAATAACTCGAAAAGGGGGTTTTTGTTATTGGCTTTTTTATTTTTAATAGGATAAACGTATAGAAAGTGGTGATAGGAATGAATCAAGGATTATCCAAATCAAATCCTATAAAGCACCCTCAAAGATGGATGTTTGTTTTTGGGGGAATTATTATCATGATGTGCTTAGGGACAGTCTACTCTTGGAGCACTTTTAGACTGCATATTGAAAAGATATTCAATGCAGGGGCTACTTTAAGTGGACTTCCCTATATGACATCTTTGGCTTTCTATGCATTCTTCATGTTTTTAATCGGGAAATATTTGGATCGGTATACACCTAGACAAGTTATTTCAGCAGGTGCTTTCCTCGTCGCTTTAGGATGGATATTATCTGCATATGCGCCAAATATTTATATTTTAACAATTACCTATGGTGTCATCATTGGGACTGGTGTGGGAATAGCTTATGGTGTGCCGATGACGGTAGTAGCAAGATGGTTTCCTGAAAAGAAGGGTTTAGCGGTAGGACTTGTATTGATTGGATTTGGACTCTCTCCCCTTATCACTGCACCCCTGGCAGGAAATCTGATAGAAGCCTACGGGGTCATGAAAACATTTTTGATATTGGGAATATCTTTTGGGATTATCATACCGATAGCATCCTGTCCCCTCAAATATCCAACAGATGCAGATAACAAATACCTAGAAACAGCTTCTACAGGGAAAGAAGATATCCATGATATGGATACAGCCAAAATGGTTAAGTCAGCGGGTTTTAAGGCTTTGTATTTTAATTTTCTAATTGGGGCAATGATTGGGTTAATGTTAGTCGGAATGACAAGTAATGTTGGTGTTGAATTCATGAAAATACCTCAAAAAACAGTTGCTTTGTTCATACCATTATTTGCAGTTTTTAATGGGATCGGCAGACCTATATTTGGTTGGCTGACGGATAAGATATCATCTAAAAAAGCCATGCTAATTTCATATGGGTTGATTATCATAGGGGCGGTGTTAATACTAACGGCAAATAAGGGGAACTTGTTTTTGTTTAGCATATCGTTTTCTATATTCTGGTTTAACCTTGGTGGCTGGTTGGCTATTGCACCGAATTCCACGATGATTATGTTTGGAACAAAACACTATAGCCAGAATTATGGCGTTGTGTTTACAGCATATGGGGTCGGAGCAATTATTGGTGTTCTGGCTTCTGGAATGCTCATGGATGTCCTTCAGGATTATCGGATTATATTTTATTTTGTAATTACTTTATGTAGTGTAGGTATTTTATTATCAAGAAAAATAATAAAAGCTGATAGCACAGAGGGCAGGAGTTTGTAGAAAAACAAGGGCATATAAATTGAGGTGTTATGCAATTGATTAACACGAAAATATCTGCTTATGACGAGACCACTGAAAAAGCTTTGCTTTTTCAGTGGCCTCTAATTTTATTGCTTCTTTTAAATATGGTACATAAATGATAGAGCCAAAACCAGTCAAAGTAAGTAGTCTATTTTAAATAACTATTGACAGTAGTTGGGAATAGAATTACAATAATCAGGTGGATGATATTGATAATCATTAACATTTATTTTTTAAATTTTTAAAAATGGAGGTTACATTATGGTTCGCCTATATACAGAAAGCATAAACATTGGCTATGGTGAACGTTTAGTTGTGAAAGATCTCAGTGTAGAAATTCCAAATAAAAAAATTACTACGATTATTGGTTCCAATGGCTGTGGAAAATCTACATTATTGAAAGCAATCACTCGCATTATTTCCCATCAATCTGGGGCAGTCATTTTAGATGGAAAAAATATCTTGAAAGAAAACACAAAAATACTGGCTAAAAAAATGGCCATTCTTCCACAAACACCAGAGGGTGCAAGCGGATTAACAGTGGGAGAGCTAGTGTCCTATGGCCGTTTTCCCTATCAAAAAGGCTTTGGACGTTTAACTAAAAAAGATCATGAAATCATCGATTGGGCGCTTGAAGTAACAGGGACAAAAGATTTTAAGTTCCGTGCTATAGATGCATTATCAGGAGGTCAACGGCAGCGTGTCTGGATTGCAATGGCCCTTGCGCAAGAAACCGAAATCATATTTCTGGATGAACCGACAACCTATTTAGATATGGCCCATCAACTAGAAGTATTAGAACTTTTGCAAAAGCTGAATGTGGAACAGGGGAGGACTATTGTAATGGTTCTTCATGATTTAAATCAAGCTGCTCGGTTTGCAGACTATATTATCGCTTTAAAAGACGGAAAAATCGTGAAAGCTGGAGATTGCGAAGAAGTTATGAATCAGAGCGTGCTGAAGGAAGTATTCCATATTGATGCTGAAATTGGTAGAGATCCCCGGACAAACAAGCCCATGTGTATTACATACAATTTATTAAAAGGAGAGTGGAAAAATGAAAAAAATATTCATTCCTATACTACTGATATTTGTATTAATTATTAGTGCTTGCAGTAGCCAATCAACAGGAAAAGAGAGCACTTCTGCTCCAAAGGAAAATAAACCAGAAACCATCATATATGAATCTGAGAATGGCCCTATTGAAGTTCCTGCTGACCCACAGCGGGTAGTCGTACTTTTTCATTCTTTTGCAGGAAGCGTAATGGCATTAGATGTAAATCTTGTTGGTGCAGATCCTTGGTCAAAAATGAATCCACGTTTTGCAGATAAATTAAAAGATGTTGAAGAAGTAACAGATGAAAGTTTAGAAAAAATTCTTGAATTAGAGCCGGATTTAATTATTGCTTTATCAAGTATTAACAATGTTGAAAAGTTAAATAAAATTGCCCCTACCGTCACGTTTACATATGGAGAAGTCGATTATTTAACACAGTTTTTGGAAGTTGGCAAACTGCTGAATAAAGAAAAAGAAGCCCAAGCTTGGATTGATGATTTTAAAACACGCGCACAAAAGGCTGGAGAAGAGATCAAAGCGAAAATTGGAGCAGAGGCAACGATTTCTGTTATAGAAACCTTTGAAAAAGAGCTTTATGTATTCGGTGATAATTGGGGACGCGGCACAGAGATTCTTTATCAAGAGATGAAATTAAACATGCCAGAGAAAGTAAAAGAGATGGCTTTAAAAGAGGGGTATTATGCATTATCACCTGAGGTTTTACCTGAGTTTGCGGGAGACTATTTAATCTTCAGTAAAAATCCAGATGCGGACAATTCATTCCAGGAAACTGATACGTACAAAAATATTCCTGCTGTGAAGAGTAATCGTGTGTTTGAAGTCAATTCTGAAGAGTTTTATTTTAATGATCCACTTACGTTAGAGTACCAGCTAGACTTCTTTAAGAAGAGTTTTCTTGGTAACTAATGTTGGGAGAGGATATCTTAACAGAAAATATCTCCTCCTTTATTCTATAATAGGAAAGATGAGCGAGTGAAGATGAAAGAAAATCAACGTTTCATTCTATTTGCATATAAACTGTTCTTGACAATACTTGCATTTGTTGGAATGTTTTTTGTGGCCATGGTGCTGGGGGCAGCAGATATCTCTGTTAAAGATGTCTGGGCTGCACTTACAACGAATGCAGTGGGAGATAAAATCTTGATCATCCGCGAGATCCGCTTACCCCGTGAAATTGCAGCAGCTTTTGTTGGTGCTGCATTGTCTGTGTCTGGCGCGATTATGCAAGGAATGACTAAAAATCCCCTTGCTGATCCAGGTTTGCTTGGATTAACTGCTGGTGCCAATGCCGCGCTGGCTTTTACAATTGCATTTTTCCCTTCGGCTGGCTATTTGGGAATCATTATCGCTTGTTTTATTGGAGCGGCTGTTGGTGTTACTTTTGTTTTTGGCATTAGTTCCATAAAAAAAGGTGGGTTTTCCCCTTTTCGAATTGTATTAGCGGGTGTAGCCATTTCAACATTTTTATACGCCTTGGCAGAAGGCATCGGTATTTACTATAAAATCTCAAAGGAAGTATCTCAGTGGACGGCGGGAGGGTTGATTGGCACCTCATGGAGTCAGCTTCGCATCGTTATTCCAGTTATTTCAATTGGTATACTTATTGCTGTTTTTCTTTCAAGACAGCTTACCATTCTTAGTTTGAGAGAAGAAGTGGCCGTTGGATTAGGGCAAAAGACAACCCAGATAAAAATGGTACTTTTTGTAGTGATTATTTTATTAGCAGGAGCTTCCGTTGCTCTTGTTGGAAATATGGTATTCATCGGTTTAATGATACCTCATGTGGTTCGTGCAATGGTGGGAACCGATTATCGATTTGTCATACCCATGTCAGCCATTTCAGGAGCCACCTTAATGCTTTTTGCCGATACACTTGGGCGTACGATCAACGCACCATATGAAACACCTGTAGCAGCCATTGTATCAATGATGGGTATCCCATTCTTCCTAGTTATTGTGCATAAAGGAGGAAAAGTGTTCTCATGATTCAACCCACTTTAATAAAGAAACAGCGATTGATTTTATATGCCTTACTAGCACTAATCATCATTACAATTGTTACCGGGATGGGAATGGGATACGCTTCACTATCTTATGATCGCCTGATTCCGACGCTTCTCGGTCAAGGCACTTTTAAAGAGGAATTTGTTTTATTCTCTGTTCGACTGCCACGAATCATCATTACATTGTTGGCTGGTATGGCGCTTTCTTTATCTGGTGCCATTTTGCAAGGCGTTACACGCAACGATTTAGCCGATCCAGGTATGATAGGTATTAACGCTGGAGCTGGTGTTGCCATTACTGTTTTCTATTTATTTTTTCCTATCAGTGGAGGCGTATTTGGTTTTGTGCTCCCCCTAGTTGCTTTTGCGGGAGCTCTCATTACGGCTTGTGTCATTTATCTGTTTTCCTATCACAAGCCTGAAGGTCTTCAACCTACAAGGTTGGTTCTTATTGGCGTTGGATGCTCAACGGCACTTTCTGGATTGATGATTGTTCTTATTTCATCTGCGGAGCGTATAAAAGTAGATTTTATTGCAAAATGGCTGGCAGGAAGTATTTGGGGAGCTGATTGGCCCTTCATTTTGGCGATCCTTCCATGGTTAGCCATCCTGATTCCTTTTACGTTATACAAAGCAAATCGATTAAACATTCTTGGATTGAACGAAGCAGTGGCCATTGGCGTTGGTGTATCCATTGAAAAGGAGCGGATTCAACTCCTATTAGCAGCTGTGGCATTAGCAGCTTCTGCAGTATCTGCCACAGGAAGTATTGCATTTATTGGATTGATGGCGCCACATATGGCCAAGGCTTTAGTAGGACCTAGAAATCAATTGTCTATTCCCGTTGCTGTTTTGCTTGGCGGATGGCTGTTATTATTTGCAGACACAATCGGACGCCACATGGTTGAACCCGAGGGTATTCCGGCAGGTATTATGGTTGCTTTAATCGGTGCACCCTATTTCATATATCTATTATTGAAGAAATGATGAAATATGAGCTTCAATTCTGTTGCAAGCTAGGGCTGTCTTTCCTTGCTTGATATATGCTTCTGATCGTTATCGCAAGAATAACAATCATACCTCCCCAAAGCGCATGGTGTCCAGGCAGCTCCCTTGTAAACCAGAATACCCAAATCGGATTGAGCAAAGGCTCAATGACAGGAATCAAAATTGCCTCAATTGCTGATACATGTGGAATTGCAACTGTATATAAAATATAAGAAATCCCTAGCTGAAATATACCTAATATTAGCAGTGCAAAAAGACTGCTCCAGCTTGGAATAGATGAGAAGAAAAACGGTAAACCAATGACAAAAGTAAATATATTGCCTAATAATGTTATTTCCACTGGAGAACCTTCATTCTGAAGCTTTAGAAGAATAATCATACTAGCCATAGCAATACCGCTCAATACAGCAATAAGATTCCCTAGCATATGACCTGTACGCAAGTCACCAATAAAAAACAGGACCATCCCTAACATGACCGCGATGATAGCAGCCCAATCTGATTTTTGAACCCTCTCCTTTAAAAACCAGCGTGAAAATAATGCCACCCATATGGGTGCGGTGAATTGTAATAGGATAGCATTGGCTGAAGTGGTCAGTTTATTGGCGGTCACGAACAATATCAGAAGGGCGGCATAGGCAGATGCACCGAGTAACGTAAGCTTCTTTGTACGTACATTAGGCTTTCTTAAATAGCAAAGCATAACTACTGCGGCAATACCGCTGCGGCCACCGGCGATTGCCATGGGATGCCAGTCTACAAGCTTAATAAATAGTCCTCCAATACTCCATAGAACTGATGCTATGATCATATATTTGATTGCTTTTTTTCGATTTTTATCCATAACGAGTACGCTCCTATACTTTTAGCTCATTCAATAAAGATTTAAGATCTTTACACATACTGATGATATCGTGTTTTGTGATCGTCAATGCCGGAGAAAATCGTAATACATTTGCCTGGGGAACAATTCCAATAAAATAGCCTTTTTTCAACATCTTCTCAGCTATCCATTCTGCAGCATTTTCAATGCTTAGTTCTACTGCCAGCATAAGACCTCTTCCCCTGACATCTTTTACGACAGGGCAGGTTTGCTGAATTTCCAATAAATAATCCTTAAAAAATTCTCCGACGCGGATCGAACGGTCGATTATCTGATCCTCTTTAAAAACATTGAGAACTTCATTTGCAGTAGCACATCCAAGAGGATCATTTTGATGGGATTGTGCATAGATAAAATTTTTTATTTCAACCTGATAGGCAACATCATGGCTCATGACTACAGCGCTGATTGGATAGCCATTGCCAAGGGATTTTCCTAGCGCTATTATATCTGGTGCTACATCGTAGTGATTATATCCAAACCATTTTCCGGTTCTTCCAAATCCCGTCGTAACTTCATTTGCAACGATCATACCTCCATGATTCTTCACTTCTTTTTCTAAACATTTAACCAGTTTATAGGGTGGGAAAAGAACTCTTCCGCACATGGCAGGTTCTAGAATAAATGCTGAAATATTACTGAATTCGATTCGGTTGAGCAGATTGCATTCTATAGTACATTCTGTGTTTGGACAGTTGCTGCATTGTAGAAAATCTATTTCAACCCACTGTTCTTTATTACGAGGAATTCCTGAGTTGAAGAAGGCAGATAGATATGAGGTAGAGAATGTCAGGTTTTTTTTATTGGGTAAAATTAGCCTTGAAAGTCGTATGGATAATTCTACAGCCTCACTGCCAGAACTCAAAAATACAGCTCGCCCATCTTGGAAATGAAATAATTCAAGCAAATTTACAGCCAAAGCTTCTGCAATGTCAGAAGTCAGCTTATGGTGGAGATGTACGATTTTATTAATCTGTTCAATCATAGCGGCATTGACTCTTGGATGGCTATGGCCTAACGCTGCACACCATATTCCAGCTTCAAAATCGATAATCTTTTTGCCGAAACTATCGAATAGATAGGTGTTCTCACCCTTTGTGATGTCTGCCTTCATCATTGGGTGACAATTCAATATGTGCTCTAATTTTTTATTACTCATAGAATCCTCCTTTTCCAGCAACAAATTTATTTCCTATTATGATTCAATTATATATACTGGAAATATACGGTACAATGCCAAAGAAATACCTCTGTACCGGTATAGAACCATCTATGCCTTTTAATCGATTGGCATAGAAGTGCTCAAATAATCATGCTGAGGTGAGATGATGAAAAAGAAATATGAACTGATCATAGGGTATATCGAAAGACTTATCGCAGAAAAGCATGTAAACCAAGGAGATAGACTGCCCTCCATTCGGTTTTTGGCTGAAAAATATGGCTGCAATAAATCCACTGTAATACGGGCTTATCAGGAGCTTGAATTGAATCATAAGATATATTCTATTCCCAAGGGAGGATTTTATTTAGTAGAAAAGAATCCTGGGAATCATGATGAATACGACAGCATTGATTTTTCAGAAGTAATGCCAGATCCCAAATTGCTTCCTTATAAAGAATTTAATCATTGCATAAACAGGGCAGTAGAATTGTATAAAGATAGTTTATTTTCTTATGGAGATGCCCAGGGCTTGAAATCTTTAAGAAAAGCACTTTTGAATCATTTCAGCGAGCATCAAATATTTACTTCAGCCGATAATATTTTTATCACTTCAGGAGCCCAGCAAGCCCTAAGCATATTGGCCAAAATGCATTTTCCCAATAATAAGAGAAATATTTTAGTGGAACAACCTACCTATGGATTAATGCAGGAGCTTGTAGCATTAAACGGAATAAAGTTGATTGGAATCAGTAGAAATCAAGAGGGAATAGATTTGAATCAATTAGAAATGATTCTTAAAAATGAGGATATTAAGTTTTTCTATACAATTCCTAGATTGCACAATCCTTTAGGAATGAGCTATTCAGAAAAAGTAAAGAGAGAGATTGTGCAGTTGGCGGAGAAATACGATACCTATATTGTTGAAGATGATTACCTTGCAGATATTGATATGGACAAAAAGGCACTGCCTGTCCATTATTATGATATATTCCAGAGAACGATTTATGTGAAGAGTTTTTCAAAAGCATTTATGCCTGGAATCAGAATTGGCGCAGTTGTACTACATGAAAAGTTGAGAAAGGAGTTTTCAAAACATAAACGATGTCATGACCTAAATACTTCCGTATTGGCCCAGGGAGCCTTAGAAATTTTTATAAATAGCGGGATGTATAAACATCATATTCGAAAAGCTCAATTAGAATATCGAAAAAAAATGGACTGTTTCAGAGAATGTGTTGAGAATCTAAACATGACAGAGGTAGAATTTAAAATTCCTGAAACAGGATTTTTTGTTTGGATAAAGCTGTCAAATGCTATAAATATAAATATTTTAGAGAAAAGATTAAGGGAAAGAAATATCTTTATTTCTCCTGCTGACTATTTTTTTATTGGGAATAATAGAAGTGAAAATGCTTTTAGAATATGCATTTCGAAACTTACAAAGGATCAAATGAAAACTGGAATAAGGATAATATTTGAGGAGATACACAAATTGCAGAAAATCAAAGAACAGCTATTCTAAGAAACTAAAAGTTGTACGATATAAATCGGCACTGAAGTCGGGGTAGTCTATTTTTTAGGAAAATATTGTATAATAGTCATAAAAAGATAAGGGAAGGAAATAACAATGGGACGTATGCATATAATTTTGGATGATATAACAAAAATTAAAGCGGATGCTATTGTAAATGCCGCAAACAATACGCTCCTCGGCGGTGGAGGCGTAGACGGTGCCATACACCGGGCTGCAGGTTCGGAACTTCTCGAGGAATGCCGCAAATTGAATGGCTGCGAAACTGGAAGGGCAAAGATTACAAAAGGGTATAATCTGCCTGCAAAGTATGTCATCCATACGGTAGGCCCGGTCTGGCATGGTGGAAATGATAATGAAGACCAGCTTCTTGCAGCATGTTATCGAAATTCCTTGGAGCTTGCAATAGAGAATGGGATAAAAACAATTGCTTTTCCATCGATTAGTACAGGTGTGTACCGATTTCCTGTAAGACGTGCAGCAAAAATTGCTTTGGGAGAGATATTTAGATTTTTGAACGGAAACAGCAGCATAGATAAAGTTGTTATGGTATGTTTTGATGAGAAGACGATGGAGGCGTATGTAGAAGCATTAGATGAGATTGAGGAAAAAAGAAGGTAATTCGTGGAAATATATAAATACAGTATTTTATTAATGAAAATAGAGTGTACATAAACCACTAGGGCATTTCGTCTGCTTAAAACAGTATACTTTTTGGTACTATATTACAAAATAGTGCGTACTTGATAAAATAAGCGGGTTTATATATGATACCCATATAGATGAATATGGAAGGAGAGTATAATAATGGAATTCCTTGAATTAGCAAAGAGTCGTTATTCAGTGCGTAAGTATGACACAAGAAAAGTAGAAGAAGAGAAGTTAAGTAAGATACTTGAAGCAGGAAGAGTTGCGCCAACAGCGGCAAATTTTCAACCCCATAGCCTGATTGTTGTGGAAACTCAAGAGGGATTAGACAAACTGAAAAAATGTGCCAATGCATATGGAGCTCCCCTTGCAATTATCGTATGTGGTGATCACAACGTATCATGGAAGCGCTCCTTTGATGGGAAGGACGTATTAGATATTGATGTGAGTATTGTAACAGACCACATGATGCTGCAAGCAGCTGAACTAGGGCTAGGAACGGTGTGGATCTGCCACTTTAACCCTGAAATTTTGAGAGCAGAATTTGGTTTGCCTGAGCATATTGAAGCAGTAAATATTTTAGCCATAGGATATCCGGCGGGAGAGAAGGCATCTCCTGATAGACACAATACAGCGAGAAAATCGTTGCAGGAAATAGTGCATTACGAAAAATATTAGTTTTTTATCGAAAAATCATTGTAGGTGCAAGTGGGACGGATGAATTAAGTAAAAAACGATTAAACGAATTCAGGAGAGTAAGGATAATATTGGTTAAAATTTTATTGTCTGTTTTTTTTGAATATTGTTGACAATGGTTTTTGAGGGTGGTAAAATAAATGTCAACAGAAGACGAAAAATGCGAAGAACAGGAACAGTAATTTTGATCGATTCATTCCAGAGAGTCGTCGGGTGGTGGGAGACGATGTGAATTCCAAAATTTATATCCCCTGTGAGCAGTTAGCTGAAAGGCAATGGCCAATTAGGTGCGACCGGTTTTCTACCGTTAAAAAGAAACGTATTGCACAAGTTTTTAACGCTTGTAAGATATGATAGAGGGGTTGTTTTACAACAACAAGAGTGGTAACGCGGAGCATAGCCTTCGTCTCTTATTTTTTAGGAGATGAAGGTTTTTTTATTGCTTTTTTTCGGTCTTCTGTTGAAAATGTGGACGGTTCCGTCACAATCTTAACAAAAATTTTGAAAGGAGAGAAAGTTAAATGAATGGTGTAGTAATGATGGTAATGGCAATTATTATTTTAGGCGGAGCATATCTTACCTATGGTAGATGGCTTGCAAAAACCTGGGGGATTGATCCCAATGCAAAAACTCCTGCATATGAGATGCAGGATGGTGTAGATTATGTACCGGCAAAATCTGGCGTCGTGTTTGGTCATCAGTTTGCATCGATTGCAGGGGCAGGGCCGATTAATGGACCAATTATTGCCGCAATGTTTGGCTGGGTTCCCGTGCTTTTATGGATTCTTATTGGAGGAATTTTCTTTGGGGCAGTACAGGATTTTGCAGCAATGTATGCTTCCGTTAAAAACAAAGGACGTAGTGTAGGATATATCATTGAACTCTATATTGGTAAAACAGGTAAGAGACTTTTCCTACTTTTTGTATGGTTATTCTCTATTCTGGTTGTTGCTGCTTTTGCAGA
The DNA here is from genome assembly GCF_014205875.1 of Anaerosolibacter carboniphilus. Classification (GTDB taxonomy): domain Bacteria; phylum Bacillota; class Clostridia; order Peptostreptococcales; family Thermotaleaceae; genus Anaerosolibacter; species Anaerosolibacter carboniphilus. The sequence goes on along the minus strand of NZ_JACHEN010000002.1, from coordinate 145,683 downwards.
TATCGTTGCAGGTACCTTTAATGGTTTTACTGCTGAAGGGGCATTGAACGTAGCAAATGGATCGACTGCCACAACATCCCTGTTGTTCATTGTAGCTGCAGTGACCTTTGGACTTTTTACCTACTACAAGAAGCCATCTTCTTTAGTTGCCAATATTGTAGGGATTGGACTTTTAGTTGCTTCCATTGTACTGGGATTGGCTTTCCCAATATATGTTGTTAAAACTGCATGGCTCTATTTTGTATTTGCGTATGTATTCGTTGCATCCGTTACCCCTGTGTGGGCATTGCTTCAACCAAGGGATTATTTAAATTCTTTCTTATTGGTTGCTATGATGGCTTGTGCAGTTGTAGGAGTAATTGTTGCGAATCCGACAATCCATCTTCCTGCATTTTCAGGATTTAATGTAAACGGGCAAATGATGTTTCCTGTATTGTTTGTCACGATTGCATGTGGTGCAGTTTCAGGCTTCCATGCATTGGTTGCATCGGGAACAAGTTCTAAACAAATTCAAAATGAAAAGGACATGCTGCCTATTTCTTTTGGAGCGATGTTGCTTGAATGTGTACTTGCTGTAATTGCGTTAATTACTGTAGGTGCATTGGCAGTAGGGGGAAAACTTCCACAGGGTACGCCACCAACCATTTTTGCGCAAGCGATTTCTGGGTTCCTCAGTGTTCTAGGCCTTCCAGAAACGGCGACTTTTACAATCATTACCCTTGCAGTGTCTGCCTTTGCATTAACATCGCTGGATTCTGTGGCTCGAGTAGGACGCCTTTCCTTCCAAGAATTGTTTTTGGATGATGAAATCGATGAAAAAAATAAGTCTATTGTGTATACAGTATTCACCAATAAATATTTTGCAACGGCGATTACTTTATTCCTAGGATATTTGCTTGCAGTGGTGGGATATCAAAATATTTGGCCTTTGTTCGGGTCAGCAAATCAGCTGCTTTCTGCCCTTGCATTAATTGCATTGGCAGTATTCCTAAAAAAGACAAATCGTAAAGGCTTTATGCTATGGGCGCCAATGGTCATCATGCTTGCAGTAACATTTACAGCCCTTGGCCAAACAATCTTTAAAATTTACAATAAGTTGTTTGTTAGCAATGACTTTGTAATTCAGAGTGATGGACTGCAGCTTGTATTTGCAGTACTTCTGGTTGGTCTCGGTTTCATGGTGGCGATTTCTGGTTTTAAGAAGATTGTTGAGAAGAAAAAGATGGTCGAAGCATAGCGTATCTTTTCAGGAAGAATCAAAAAAATCTATAGAGAAAATAGAATGATAGAAAAAATTTAATTATATGGACGAAAAAGTTTTTAAAGAGTAATATGATCATATAAGAAATATATAGTTGTACTCCATTAGCTCAGCTGGCTAGAGCACCTGACTCTTAATCAGGGGGTCCAGGGTTCGAATCCCTGATGGAGTACCAAAATCTTCTTTTTCTGTTTGAGAAAAGAAACAACTGAATAGGTGGTTGAGAATCATTGGAGATATTCTAGAGGGATGACCGTAGAAGCAAGAAATAGATTTTGCGCATAATCTATTTTGAAACTTTCAGGTAATAATACAATGATTTGACACAACCCTGGAGAGATCCAAAGAACGGGACATCGAAGGAGTAACTTACGGCGTAAGGAAGCTTTCAGATAAAAGGACAGGGAGTAAAGCAGCATAGAATTTTCTATGCTGCTTTACTCCCTGTCCTTTTTTGCCCATATCTTGGGAATTTATTATGAATATTCTATTGGAGGGATTGTAATGTTAGAGATTGTAAAAGGAATGGGCTTATTGTTGTTGGTATTGATTGTATTTTCAGGATTTAGCTTGAAGGCACCAAAAGGAGATAGAGCAATGTCTGGCCTTGCGGGTGCTGCAGTCGCGACATTTTTAGTAGAAGCCATCCATAAATATATCAGCGGAGATTTTCTACACTTTCAATTCTTAGGAGAGGTGGGCAATGCTTCAGGGAGCATGGGGGGGCCGATTGCGACAATTCTTGTAGCAATCCATATGGGTGTAAATCCCGTTTATGCCGTAGTGGCAGGTGCAGCAGTAGCAAAGGTGGGCATATTGCCAGGATTTGTGGCAGGATACATGGTAGGACTGTTTGGACCTATATTAGAAAAAAAGCTTCTGAAAGGGGTAGATATCATTGCAGGAGCGCTCATTATTGCTCCAGTCTCCAGATGGATTGCAGTGATGGTTACACCGATCGTGAATAATACACTTTTAAGTATAGGGAATATGATTGCTGTGGCAGCGGATCAATCTCCTTATATCATGGGATTTTTGCTAGGCGGAATTATTAAGGTGATATGCACATCTCCGTTGAGCTCTATGGCACTAACGGCAATGCTGGGATTACAGGGGTTAGCCATGGGAATAGCTGCCATTGCCAGCTTTGGGGGAGCGTTTACCAATGGTGTTGTCTTTAAGAAACTGAAAATAGGAGATTCCAGTAATGTGATTGCAGTGATGCTAGAACCTCTCACACAGGCAGATATTGTTACGAAAAACGCGTTTCCTATATACTTTTCTGATTTTATTGGTGGTGGTTTGGCGGGTATCGCAGCAGCATATTTTAGAATCATCAACAATGCACCAGGAACAGCCTCACCCATTCCTGGGTTACTGGCGCCCTTTGGATTTAATTCACCGTTGAAAGTAGTGATGGCCCTAGGTTTTGCTGCGGTAGGAGGCGTAATGGGCGGTTTTCTAGGGACAATGATTTATAGATATATAAAGAGTAGGAGGATAGAGCTATCCAGGAAGAAGATCGTTGTAGAGCAATAATGGGAATTGAAATCTAAACGATAGATAGGCAGTAAAACAGTTCCTGCACCAACACATGCAGGAGCTGTTTTACTGCCTATATTTATTTTGATTCTGTCCAGAATAAAACGGAACTTTCATTAAATACAATGAACTTCATAATACAGAGAATCAATTTCTATGCGGATAGGTTTGATAAACTGTACAGGATAGAAGTGTTGATAACGAACGAGATCACGAGGACGATATTCTATGTTTGCATCTTCAGTAATTCCTAAATAGGGTTCAAATCGAATATGTTGCCCTGGTTTGGCAGGGATGTAAAAATTAGAACTATAGGCAATGTTCTGGTGGGTAGAATTGTATGAGGAATAACTTAAGATAAAATGAATTTTCCACTGTTCACCTTCTAAAGGCTCGGAACCGGCAAAGATTAGTTTGTAATTGCCGCTTCTAATGTTTGAATGAAGGATCTTAGCTCCAATGTAACCTTGTCTTGTCCATATAGGACTCTTTTGACTCATAATATTTCCCCCTTTGTATAGAAACCGATGGATTGTATTTCACATGAGGATGCTTAGATCGTTAAACTTGTTGGATCGTGAATGTAGCTGTAACCTATTCAGAATATTGCATCTATGTCAGAATTATGTTGCTTGACAGAAGAATATGCCTAAGATATAAAAAAACTATATTTTAGAATCTATGTAATGAAATAACGAACTTGACGTATTAACATATGAAAGACTTAGCTAAGGGAAATGATTCAAGAGAGGAGGGATATAAACCGATGCAGCAGTTTGCGGGGTGTAATTCCTTAGGGAATAAAGAAATCCAAGAAAATCACTGTATGGAGGAAGAGGCTGCGTATATTTTTGAAACCTATTACAAAAGGGTCTACAACTATATATATTATCGTGTAAGCTGTCGCTATACAGCAGAAGATTTAGCCAGTCAGGTCTTCGAAAAGATTATGTTAAAAATCAATACATATTCTGGAGGCAAAGCACCATTTGAAGTATGGTTATTTGCTATCGTTAGAAATGTAGTAAATGACTACTTCAGAAGCCAGAAAAAGAATAAACTATTCTCCATCGATACGCTCAAGGAATTTATATCAAGAGAAAAAACACCTGAAACCATAATCGTCGCAGCAGAAACGAATGACAAACTTTTGCAGGCTTTGGATACCTTGGATGTAAGGGAGCGGAATATGATTGCCCTTAAGTTTGGTGCAGATCTAAAAAATAGGGAAATCGCAGAGGTGTTAGATATTACAGAAAGCAATGTTGGAGTAATCCTATATCGCGCAATGAGGAAGTTAAAAAAGGAGATAGAAAGTGAGGGCTAGATATGATTAAAAAAAATATAGAAAACAAATTTACTATAGAATTAGATGCCTATCTAAAAGGGATAAAAGAGTATGATGCGTCACAAGCGGAAGAATGCAAGGAACTTTTAGAATTAGGTAAGACTTTGACAGATAAAGATTTTAGCAAAGACAGCGATAAGGAAGCTGTGTTTAATAAAACACTACAAAATCTCAATGAGTATAAGGAGAACAATATGATAAAAAAATTAAATATAATCAAAGGGACTGGGATTGCAGCAGCATCATTAGTGCTTGTATGTATAATGGGTATTTCTATCATGCAGACATCCTTTGCCCAGGATTTTGCGGAAAAAGTGAGAAATGTAATATCCCTTGGACATATAACGATTATGCAGACAGAGACGCCCAAGACAGAAACCGTTCCTGTTCCAAAAGAACTGAAAGGGAAAATTTTTGATAAAGATGGAAAGCCGATAGATGTGTTTTCAAAAGAAAGCGCTAGGAAAATGTATACGGCTGAGGGAGAAGAAATTGCTTATTTGACAAATGGTGAAATCGTAACCGTATCACAGGATAAAAAAATGCGGCAAGAAGGGATACTAGAAATAAAGGATCCTAAAGAATTAAACAAGTATACCTGCTTTCAAGTGAATCTTCCTAGCTACTTACCAGTCGGGTATAAATTTGATCGAGCAGAATTGTACAAAGATGAGAAGGGTCTTGTAAATAATAGTAAATACATTGGTTTGATATTTACCAATGAAGAAACAGGAAAATACATCTACATGCAGCAAAGATTTGCCGATGAGGAAACAGCCTATGGGATGGCAACAGATGGCAAAATCGAACAAGTAAAAATTAATGGGATAGATGCTATTATATCTGATGGTAGAAGTATTGATTGGGAAGCGGATAATGTTCTTTACATGTTATCAGGAAGAGGCGAAATTTCAAAAAGTGAACTAATAAAGATTGCAGCGTCCATAAAATAATTTAATTTTGTGCTTTGATAGTGGATAAAGATACTTACTTTTACTTATTCAATGGTATCTGCTCGCGTTTATAGGCTAAAAGCGATCTCGAATATTTTTCTAACTTGATTAAGTAAAATAGGCCAACTTGATGATATCTTTTGGCCGCCTATGATTCCAAAGCAAATCCAAATCGATCTCCCGATATTCACCATAGGTTGATACGGAAATACAATATTTGCCATCCTCAGGATTCAGCCTCAAATGAGTGATCGTCATCCAATGCCACGCGTACTCTTCAAATTCCTTTACTGGATGTGTAAGGACTAAAATGGCAACAGGGAGTTTTAGAGATAACGCTTGGTTAATAAAATTTATGGCGTCCTGCATACTGGCAGCATCTTCATCTAGAATATGAGGTGCTAAAGATACACCTCTGCTTTGTGCAAAAGATAAAACATTGTTAGAAAACTGGTGAACAGAGGTAAGCCCAAATATTCCTGGCTTTACATATTTACGAATCTCAACCATATGCTCCATGAAATCCTTTTTGTTGAGCACACCTTTGAAAGGATATAGATTACTAAATTTATCTGGAAAGGTTTGTGATAAATATGCAGTGATATTGGCTGCGGCAACGGGACCACAACCGCTAAGCTGATGGTTTTTTTTTGAAAACCAGTACTGGTTTCCCCCATAATGTATAATTTCAGCATCATAAATTGAAAGCTGAATCTCCTCAAGGCGAGAATAGCTGGATGTAATAAAATTTTCCATGGTTATCACCTCTCCATTCTATATCCAGAGCAATCGTGTAAGCATATATTAATTATATCGATTTTAGGAACGTGTGTATATAAAAAGGGAGGATATGAGCATTGATAAATCTGTGCTATATTCTCCCGTATATCTACATTTAATAAAAGAATCAATTATTCCTCAATTTTTGTTTTCATTGTTTTCGTCATTTCCTGAAGGGTTTTTGAAAATCTCTCCATTTCTTTTATTCCTACTGCAATTTCTTCCATTGTTTTTGTGTGGTTTTCTATTACTTCACCTGTAGTATTGATGCCGGACTCAATAGACTTCATAGAAGCCTGTACACTTTTTAAAATGTTCTCAATTTTTCCAGCAGAATCAACACTAATGGTAGCCAACTTTCTAACTTCCTCTGCAACCACTGCAAAACCTCTACCATGCTCTCCGGCTCGAGCAGCTTCAATGGCAGCATTTAAACCCAATAGGTTGGTTTGTCCAGCAACATTTCTTATAAATCCTAGAATCGCGTCTGTTTCCATAACCTTTTCCTTTGAGGTTGCAGATGCTTCTAATAAGCCATTGAATGTACTAAATAGGAATTCTATTTGGGAGGAAACGTTTGCAAATTCGTTTGATAAAAGTTTAATTTTATCAAACATCTCACTGGATAGCGTCTCTAGGTCATTAGAGGAATGAAGAATTTGATTTCTCTGAAATCCTATTTTTGATAAGGCATTGGCAACGATATAAAGCAGTTGAGCTGCCGCTTTGATGCTTTCCTCTGGCACGACTCTGATTTTTTTTAAGGCAGAGATATATTGATCAGGATCTACGCCAATATCTTCTGCAATCTTTCTAAATTTCTCTTCATCGGGAGGTGCAGGCAATACCTGTCCACCTAACATTGCGCCAACCTGCTCTCCATCAATAATAATAGGCGCTGCAAAATCCATTAATCCCGCATGGCAGTGATATATTGCAGGCTTTCCCGTTTTAGCAGCTTCTTTTCCACCAGTAATATCACAGTGATTGCAAAGGGACAATCCTTTATTTGTTTTTCTCGTCAATTCCATGCAGAATTCTGTAAAATTGCTGGGCTTTGTTACAGGGCCTACTTCATCTACTGTAAGGCTGGCCATTCCCATAGCTTTTGCAAAGGTATCTTGGAACTGCTGCAATAAATCTAAATCAAGTACATCCTTTAATTTTAGCTTTTCCTGTCCCATAGGTTTCCCTCCTAAAAATGAGTCGTCATGCAGATATAATAAATATTCAACAAAATATGACAAATTCCTCCATAAATAAATCAATTTTTTGAATAATATGATATTTTCATTGAATAGATATTGTATTAAACGGTTGGGAGCCTCAGGTATAAAACACATGGATTTGTGAAACGGTATAAAACGGGTTTTTTGAAAAAAATCAACCATCTTAGAAAAAATTTTTTTGAAATTATTTTTATGATTGGTTGATTTTTGATGCCTTTTCTCCGTTTTATTTAGAGTAAGGCAAAGCGAACAGGATAGAGAGTGAAAGCCTAGCAAAATATAAAAATTAAAATGAACTTGAAGCAAAATTGGATGGAAAGATGTATCTCTATACGGATGGCACTCAAAGAGTTAGCCTTTCTTGTGGATGGAGTGGGTCTAGCATTTATAATGATAAAATCAGGCGTATAACAGGAGAACTAAATATGGTTCCTAAGAATGTCCCAAGCGATTTTAATCGTATGGGACAAGCTGGATCACTAGGAATGATGCGTTCTTACTTTAAAAGTACAAAATTCTCTAATCTTTGTCTTGTCTATAAAAATGGGAATATCTATACTGGAACTTGAAGAAGCAGAGACTGCTGGTGTTGATTTGCAGTTATCGGGGCATACCCACAAAGGACAGATTTTTCCATTTAATCTTATTACAAGCAGAGTCTTCAAAATTGACTATGGACATCTTGAAACGGGAAGCTTACAGATAATTGTATCAAGCGGGGCAGGTGCATGGGGTCCTCCTGTACGCATAGGCAGTGTACCGGAAGTGGCTGATATAACGGTGGGCTTCTTAAAAAATAACTTCACAAGGAAGGGGGAAGCATAGAATCCTTCTTATAGGCGCAGACTCTCGAGTCGTTTACTTTGGATAGGTGCGAGGATATATACTTTTGTTGTAATAGACGGAATAGAACCCCAAAGCACTCATTAAACTTAAGCAATAGGCTACGATGGAGTATGCTATGCCCCATTTTGATTCATGGTATTCAAGAAACCCTAATTTTATAGCAATCAACTCGATTCCTGTAGCTAGTGCTGCGAAGGCTAAGATAATAAGGCATTTTCCCCATCGGCTCTTGGGAAGGAATCTTATCAATAATAACCCTATAGAAAAAAAAGGCCCGATAATGAGAAATAAATCTAATTCACCGATGTGAATCATGATAAAACGTTCTACCCAAAACTTGTGATGAAGGAAAAAAGATTCTAAGACAGCGCCGACGATCATGGTCCAGATGCCAACAGGAAGGGCATGAAAGAATTCTCGGAGAGAACAAGAGAAAAAGATTACCAGCCAAGTGAGTATTGCCAGTATTAGCCATGGAAGATTGTAGGAATCTAAAAACTTTATAATTATATGTAAAGACAATATGATCACTCCTCAGTTGATATATTGTATATTATTCCACAAAATCAAAAATGATATATAATGGAATCAGTTGAAGGATAAAGCGCAATAGGAAGGCGGGCATTTATCATTCGCAAGAAGCTTTATAAATACGGGAGGTAAGCAAATTGAAAATTTTAATTAATAAAATCAGCAGGATGACGGAGGATATCATTGTTGATTTTTCAATGGAATTTGGTAGTGGAAAAGCTGCTTGGAATGGATATCGCAAGCCAGAACAAGGGAAGCAGTATAATGTTGAATATGATATCACTGACCCATTAAGATGGGAAAAAGATGTGGTTTTGAGCAAAGAAAAGAACTTTAAGATCTTTATGAAGCAAGGAACCACCTTTATTACGGGAATTTTAGAAAAGGTTTATAATGATGGTGTTGCAGATTTACGATTTGGGAAGAGTATCATTCAATTGGAGATACAAGGCAAGAATATACCAAAAGGGCAGTATGTCGAAGTAAAAGCAGATAGCCTTGAAGTGTATGATGTAAATTATTAGAAGCTTGTTTCTAATTTGAAAATTAGCAGTTGTCCTATACTATAGTAGATGCAGAAAATGTAAGAATTACGTTGGGGAATGGAGATAATAACTTCAAACAAAGGGGGAAAAATATATGAGAGTCGAAGCTTTGAAAAAAGAGAGGATCGCTGACTTTATAAAATATTGCAAAAGCCATAGAGACGAACTGGACGATTCATTCCTATATGACGAAGATTTAAAAAATTTTGAACCGAATGATGAAAATCCTACGTATATAGCCATTAACGGGCAGGGTCAACTCATAGGAGCAGCCTCACTTATCATTGATGAGTATAATAAAAGAGGGAAAAAGGGACGATTTAGAATATTTCATGCTGAGGTTGAGAATATTCAGTGCTATCGTATGCTGATACAGGAGATTTTGAAGCATACAGAAGGCTTGGACAAGGTTTTTCTATTTGTGCAACTGACGAACAGCAAGCTGATGGCTGTGATGGAGGAATTGAAATTTAATGTAGAGAGATACTCTTTCCTGCTTATAAGAGAGGATTTGGAAATATCAGAGGCCTGTTTGCCAGAATCTTACCAAATCAGACCATTTAGGGCAGGAAGGGATGAAGAGATTTGGTGTAAGGTAAGAAATGAAGGCTTTGCAAAGCTTCAGGGAAGTGAAACGCCTGTCACGCCGGAAATGGTTACAAAGATGATCTCTGGCGAGGACTACATAGAAGGTGGTTTGATGATATTATACCATAAGGAAAAGCCTGTGGGCGTAGTGAGAGGTGCGAAAGACGAGTATGAAGGCAAATCAATCATGAATATTGGTCCTCTCGCTATCATACCAGAATACCAAGGCAAAGGTTTAGGAAGATGGCTATTAAGAACTTCATTGGGGTTTGCCAAGGAAAAAGGCTATGACAGAACAATACTTTGTGTAAATGCTGAGAATGAAAGAGCAAAGTCATTATATATTCAAGAGGGATTTAAACAGGTTGAGGCAGTTGTATGCTATAAATATGATTTGAAATAATTGAAGCAATTGATGATGAAGAGCAATGTTAGAAATTGCCAAATGGATAAGGCATCAACGGGATTCGATCTATGGTTAGAAAAATAAACGGTACAGGTGCAGGAACTTTCTTTCTTATAAAGTCGTCTAATCTGTAAGATAGAGCTTATAGAGCTATGACCTATTTGAAAGGGGATGCAGAGCGGGATGAAAAAAAGATATATCATTGCTTTAACGATATGTATATTTCTTATGGTGCCTCAAGTGGCAAAGGCGTGCTGGGCATATCTTACGGTGGATGAATTGGTAGAACAATCTGATGTGATTTTGATCGGAGAGATTGTTGAGCGTTTAGAAGGATCAATAAAGAAAGAAGATATGCATTATGCGAAGTGGCGTGTAAAGGCATATTATTATATTAAAGGGGAGATGAATGATTCTGAAATGATTGTAGGTACTCCAAATGGAGGAACGAGCATAGACTATGACTTAAATGCCAATGGAAATCAAGTACTCCTATTCTTGAAAAAAGATGGAATCCATTATTTTCCCCATTCACCCCAGGCTATGGTGGGCATAACCTTTGATAAAGAAAAGATACAAGGCGAAAAGAAAATATCAGGGGAAGAATTAGTGAAATTGATTGATATCAACGGTCAAAATATGAACCCTGAAGACCGAGGAAAACTGGAAACCTATTTGTCAACCAGAGAGGCGATTCAGGGTATAGATTGGACTGCAGCGAATAGTGGCGTTCAGAAGAATATTACGATGATGGGTGGATTCGCCTTGATTGGTGCATCTGGCATAATATTTTTAATCGCAAGAAAGAAGTAATCCTTTGGAGCCTTGTTAGAAGTTGACAGGAAGGCGCGTAGTGCTTATAATAATGTTGAATAGAAACAAATTTTAAGAAAGGGCAGGGTATTGGCAGAAATGAAGATATAATTCACTTCAAGTATTTATCTAAAATGAAAATCCATATAGCATCTTATGCAAAGGTTTTTTTGTCATGGATTTTATCTAAACTTGTGAGTGGATAGTGTTTTTGTAACTGTTGATAGCTTGTAGAAATCATATTTCATAACCTTAACGGGTCTTCGGAATCTCGCTGTGTAAATGAACTTTTTTATTTTGCAGCCTGGGATTTTGTTATGGCGCGCAAGGATGTGATATTGTTATGACGCGCAAGGATGTGATATTGTTATGACGCTATCCCTCCAGATTACAAGGAGGGTTTTTTTATGCTGTTAATAGAGTGTAGCAATGTGAAGAAATATTTTGGAGATAGATTAGTATTATCGGTAGAAAATTTAAAGATTTATTCCGAGGATAGAATCGGGATTATAGGTGTAAATGGTGTAGGGAAAACCACATTGATGAATATACTCAGCCAAAGATTAGCTCCTGATGAAGGATGGGTTAAGCTGTATGGAAACTGCGGTTATATCTCACAGTTGGAACAGCCGGAACATAGGATTATAGGTGCTGAAATGGCTTCTAGATTTAAGGTTCCAGAAGTTTGGCATGAGTATATGAGCGGAGGCGAGAAGACTAGATTTAAGCTTGCCCAAAGCTTAAATGATGAGAATCTATTGATCTTTGCAGATGAACCCACCAGCAATGTGGATATGGAAGGCATTGCGTTGATGGAGGCTAGGCTTGCAGAATACAAAGGGGCTCTAATTCTCATATCCCACGACCGAGACTTTCTAGATAAGTTATGCAACAAGATCGTAGAGGTTGAGGATGGCAAAATCAAAGTATATAATGGTAACTTTAGTGATTATCATGGGCAGAAGATGAAAGAGAGAGACAGGCTTCAGTTTGAATATGAACAGTATGTAAAAGAAAAAAAACATCTAGAAGAAGCCATTGATCATACAAAGGAAAAAATAAAAGGTATGAGAAAGACTCCAAAAAGGATGGGGAATTCAGAGGCTAGACTCCATAAGATGGGAAACCAGAAGGCAAAGGCAAATCTAGACAAAGCAGTGAAAAGTATTGAGTCAAGAATCGAACAGCTAGAGGTGAAGGAGAAGCCGAAAAAACAAGAGCGAATGAAACTGGATGTAGAGGATGTGAAGAAACTCTACAGCAAAGTCATTATAGAAGGGCAAAATATAAGCAAAGACTTTGGGGAGAAGGTTATATTTAAGAATGCTGAGTTTAGCATTTATAATGGTACAAAGGTGGCACTGATCGGACCAAATGGGTGTGGGAAAAGCACCTTGATCAAAATGATCATGAATAGGGATCATAACATAAGAATAGCTCAAGGTGCGAAGATAGGGTATTTTAGCCAGGACTTGGGTATTCTGGAGGAAGAATGCACGATTATTGAGAATGTTATGAAAACCAGTATATATCAAGAGACATTTGTCAGGATACTGTTGGCAAGACTGTTATTTACAGGAGAAGCTGTTTATAAAAAGGTACGGGTATTAAGTGGCGGAGAGCGAGTAAAAGTTGCTTTTGCTAAGATACTGGTGCAAGATATAAATCTTCTCATATTGGATGAGCCTACCAATTATATGGACATTAACTCCCTTGAAGTAATAGAGGAAGCTCTTCGAGAATATGATAGGACCTTGTTGGTTGTTTCCCATGACAGGAGGTTTGTAAGTGCTGTGGCAGATCGTATCATGACCATAGAAAACCAAAAGATAAAGATGTTTGCAGGAAGTTATCAGGAGTATCTAGAAAGTCTGAATAGATGCCTGGATGACCAAGAGGAAAGTGAAAAACAGATTTGTGTACTGGAGAATCGACTCTCAGAAATCGTAGGGAGGTTATCCATGCCCTCCAAGAAAGATGATATCGCAGCACTAGATAAGGAGTATTATGAAGTATTGGGAGAAATCAATAGGCTGAAGGCAAGCAATAAGAAATAAATGTGATAAAAAGTTAATATGAAAAAATGAAAGAGATGCTATATAATAGAAGTTGTTGGAAATAACAGGATGCGACATAAATCTATGAAGAAGGGAAACCAAAAACCAGATGGGATCAAATAGACTTACAGAAGGAAGTATATGGCGGGCGTTGGTAAGATTGTCATTGCCTATCATGAGTACGTCCTTTGTACAGATGGCGTACAACATGACGGACATGATATGGATCGGGAGAATAGGAAGCAAGGCTGTTGCTGGTGTTGGAACCGCAGGATTTTTTACATGGTTGGCCATGGCGTTTATATTAATTCCCAAAATAGGGGCAGAGGTTGGAGTAGCACAATCCACAGGAAAAAAGGATGTTGCAGCTACGAAGGCCCATATTGTTCATGCATTGCAAATTGGCATCTTCTTGGCCTTTTTGTACAGCATACCCCTTATTCTATTTAAGAACCAACTTATTGGATTTTTTAATTTGGGAGATACAGAAGTGATCAGTATGGCAGAGACATATTTGGTTATTACTGCCTTCGGAATGATTTTTAACTTTATGAATCCTGTATTTACTGCCATTCTCAATGGATATGGCAATAGTAGTACCCCCTTTTATATCAATGTAATCGGATTGGTCGTCAATATGGTCCTTGATCCGGTTCTTATCCTAGGCGTAGGGCCATTCCCTGCCATGGGTGTGGCGGGGGCAGCGATTGCCACGGTGGGAGCTCAGTTCTTGGTGATGCTGGTGTTTTTGTTTAGGATTAAAAAGATCATGCCTTTGTTCAAGGAAATCAATATTGCGCAAAAGCCTGACCGAGAAAAGGTTATATCCATATTTAAGCTAGGCATTCCTGCGGCTCTTCAAAGTGGGTGTTTTACGATTTTTGCCATGATTATTGCAAGAATTATTGCCCAATGGGGACCTGTGGCCATCGCAGTACAGAAAATAGGCTCCCAAATTGAAGCGGTTTCGTGGATGACTGCAGGTGGATTTTCTACGGCTTTAAGTGCGTTTGTAGGTCAAAACTATGGGGCAGGAAAGCATGAGAGAATATATCGGGGTTACTTTGTCGCCATGGGAATCGTGGGGGCCATAGGTGTGCTTACAACAGTTCTTTTGATATTTGGAGCCAAGCCAATCTTTTCAAGATTTATTGATGAACAGGAAGCCATAACGTACGGTGTTGTTTATCTTAAAATATTGGGTATATCACAGTTTTTCATGTGCATGGAAATCGCTACGGCTGGTGCATTTAATGGATTGGGAAAAACAGTACCGCCAGCCATTATTGGTATCTTGTTGAATGCCCTTCGAATTCCAGCGGCGTTAATCTTATCGAATGAGAATCTGCTGGGCTTGAACGGCGTATGGTGGAGTATCAGTATAAGTAGTATATTGAAGGGAATTATACTGACCACATGGTTTGCCCTATATCTCGGAAAAAATTATAGGGTAGTCAATGTGGAGGCAAAGTATAGTGGATGATCTCACTATAATTAGCATAGAATGAATTTATAAAGTGTGAAGGAAACTCATCAGGTTTGCATATTCTGCGATGCAATCTGGTGAGTTTTTATATTTTGTAGAAACAGACTTCTACGTCCGTTACGAAATCCTACCCAAAATAAATCTATATATTTAAGCTACATTTAAGGTTTGGTTTGTAGAATAGTATCAGACAATAGGACATGGGAGAATGAAAGTTAGACTATGTTCATATAAGGACATAAGGAGGGAATCATATGAGACTTTTTAGAGACATGAAACTAGGATTAAAGATTGGACTGCTCTCATTAAGCTTTTTTACTTTTCTGATTGCTATTGGAGCTGCTTCCATTCAACAGGTATCCAGTGTGAATACCAAATTAATGGAATTGAATGATGATAGACTAGTGCCCATTGTGAAACTCGAGAGTATAAAGTCGGATATTGAATACATACGTGCCCAATCAAATTCACTGCTAGATGCAGGGAACGATGATAGTATAAAAAAGCCTGTACAAGAAGATATCGAAGCTCGGGCTGCTGAGGCTACACAAAAAATGGAAGATTATAAAAATCAAGAGGAATATACAGACCTAATACAAACCTATAATGATTTTATGGCAGCAAAAGATGCTTTTATAAAAGGAAATGGAGTAGGAACAGCTGGAACTATAGGTACGGATGAAAGCGCTGGAACGCCTCCGAGTGAGATGCTAAACTATGATGCAGCAAGAAAAACCGTTATTGCAGCTTTCGATGAAATGATAGAAAAGCAAGTAGTCAATGCGAAGGCAACCTATGATGAGAGTGAAGCGGTTTATAAGCGTACAATCATATCCATCATCTCTTTGGTGGTACTCTGTGGCGTCATTACCCTTATTCTATCTATGATCATTACAAAATCTGTGGTATTTCCAGTGAGAAGAGTTACAGAGAAGTTAAAGGAAATCGCCAGTAGTGGTGGAGATTTAACCCAAAGGATAGACTATGAAGGTAAAGATGAAATAGGAGAACTTAGCAGCAGCTTTGACCTATTCGTGGACAAACTGCAAACAATTATTCAAGAGATAACAGCCTCTGCTGATGTCATAGCAACTTCAAGCGTGGAGTTAAGCACGGCTACAGGGGTAACAACTCAATCCTTAGAAGAGATTTCTAATACTGTTGTCGAGATCGCTTCTAGCAGTTCATCGGGAGCCGCTGCTGCAGAGGAAACTACAGTAAGTTTAGCAGAGGTAGCAAGTTTTTCTGAAGCTACGGCTTTTGCCAGTAAGAATACTACCCTCAATAGCAAGAAGGCGAAGGAAATTGCAGAAGAAGGAGCGCAACAGATATCGGAGGTAGTATCTTCCATAGCGGATATTGCTGATTCTTCAAAAGAGGTATCATCGATGATTAAGGCCCTGGATGAGTCTTCAAGAAAGATTGGTGATATTATTCAAATCATTACTTCCATAGCGGATCAAACAAACCTGCTGGCTCTAAATGCTGCGATAGAGGCTGCCCGTGCAGGAGAGGCAGGAAGGGGATTCGATGTAGTGGCAGAGGAGATCCGAAAGTTGGCGGATGCCAGTAAGAATGCTGCCAGTGAGATTGGGGAACTGGTAAAGGAAAATCAATTGAGATCAACTTCAGCAGTAAAATCAGTGGATATAGTGGAGGAAAAAGTATCTTTAGGGGTAGATAAAGCATCGGAGGTAGGTCAAAGTATCACCAATATTATCGAGAACATTCAAATCATCGTAAGCCAAATAGAAAAAATTGACCAGGCAAATGAAAAACAGGCGTCCAGCACAAAGGAAATGGAGACGGTGATAAGAAGTATGACAGTCACATCCAATGAAATTGCAGAAGGAACAGAAAACATAAGTGCCAGTATAGAAGAGCAGCTGAGTACTATGATTGAAATTGAGAGTACAACGGAACAACTGTCAGAGATGGCAAAGCGACTGTGCCAGTTAACTTCAGGATTCATCGTGTGAAAATTTGATCACGAATGCTCTAAAGGATCTAGTCCTTTTTTATAAGTTATGACTTGCATTATTTTTCAAATAAAGATATTAGAAATCCTAATATTAGGATTTCTAATACCTTTTGATTGTCAAGCATATAGGATAATGTAAAAACTATAGGGCTTTTTCGTGAAATACGCTTAATTAAGGAAAGCGAAAGGATTTTATGCGGTATTCAAGTATGCCAGTAGGTGTTTCTATTATGGTCTTATCTCCAATCTTTTTTAGAAGTAGTGCTTTTCCGATGGGGGAAAGATAGGATGCAAAGTCCTCGTCTATGTGAAAATCTTTGTTTCCCAAAAATGGTGATATGATGCGGTAATTGGTAATTTCATTTCTTCTCATATCTTCAACTTCCACAATGTTGCCGATGGTTGAAAAGGGTATGGCGGTAAGGGGGTCTTCACTAATGCTTGTATTTTGAATAAAGTTATCGATATAGGATATATAGTTTTCCACAAACTCAGTAAACTCACCTCTTTTTGCAGGTTCATTGGCATAATAAACCTCCGATACATAATTCTTTTCTTCCTCGATGGAGATTAGGTGCCTTAGAAGATATTCATGGGCCTCCTTTGATAGTACTTTTTTTGTCATGATTCAAATTCTCCTTTCTAAATACATTAAATGGTAAATGGATATATATGGAACAAGGCAACCCACGAAAATTCGTGAATTGCCTATAAGATACATTTACCATAAATGTAATCATTTGTAAATACCTTTATACTTATCTATCGGTAATAAATCATTAAATAAATAGTATCTGATGGTCCGATAGAAGAAAGTTGCCTATCGGAAATTTGTTTTTTCTAGGAGGGCGGTCAGCAAAGCTGTTATTTGCTGGACACGCTTCTAGATATAAAAAAACAACCTCAAGAATGAGGTTGTAAGGAATATGTTTTACTGGTGTAAGGACATAAACACTGGTGCAACTTTGCAAGGTCGGACCTCGATTTGTCTCCATACATCTCCTGTCACATAGGGTTCAATCTTTAACCATTCATCTAGTGCTTCCCTTGTAGGGAAATCTACAACAAGAATGGAGCCGATCATTTTTTCATTTTCATCCAATATGGCAAGGCCGTATAAGTGCTTTCCTTCCTTTTGCATGGACTCCACAAGCTTCATATGGTCAGCACGAACAGCAAGACGTCTTTCCATTGCACCCTCATCTGTTCCATCGTAGCCAGTAACTATAAATTGCATAGATCCACATCCTTTTTTTATAATATTTTTTAATGCTTGATATAGGGGTTATATTCTACAGGTTTGTGTATTTTTCCTGTATAAGGATCATGTTATTTCACGTTGTACTTGGTAAATATTGCGTTTCGTTGAAGAAATAGAAGGTCGGGTATATAATGGTGATAATGAATAGAACCCATTTGAACTACCCCCACTTATCTGACCTTGCGGTCTGATTGAAGTGGAAGATTCCTAAACCAACTGACATTTATCTCCCACTTATCGTTGGGCTTCGCCCTTCACACGATTGAAGAGGGAGTCTTCTGTCGGAAAATGATAAACATTGGATGGTCGAAGGTTGTGTTTTAAGAATTTTGTTTACATCGGTTATAATGAAAACCCTCTACTATAGCACCAGACTTTTATTGGATGCTATAATAGTTAAAAGATCGGAGGTGGTCTGGTTGAATGAACACCTATAAAGCAGTAGAAATTGCACGTTGCAACGGCATTCATCCCAACACAGTGCGGTTATATGAAAAACTTGCACTGATACCTAAAGCAGAGCGTAAACCAAATGGATATCGTATTTTCACAGATTTCCATATGGAGCAAGTCAAACTGGTAAGAACCGCTTTAAAGGTTGAAGTCCTGCAAAATGGACTGCGCAAAATGGCAATTGACATTATTAAGATATCTGCTGCTGGAAATTTTGAAAGGGCAATCCGACTTACAAAAAACTATATACAGCAAATCAAAAACGAACAAAACAATGCCGAAGAGGCCATTATTATTACAGAGCAGTTACTGTCGGGGAATGAGCAAGAAATGAGCAGCGTTTTTCTCACCAGAAAGGAAACAGCCAGTCATCTGCAAATTACAATGGATGCTTTGAGAAATTGGGAAATGAATGGCTTACTGACTGTGAAGCGAAAGCAAAATGGCTATCGAGTATATACAGATGAAGACCTTCGGCGACTGAAAATTATACGTTCTTTGCGATGTGCGAATTATTCTCTTGCAGCCATTTTGCGGATGCTCTGCGCTCTTTCCAGCAATCCCAAAGCAGATATACGCAAGGTAATTGATACCCCTAGAGAAGATGAGGACATCATTTCCGTGTGCGACAAGTTACTTACATCCTTGCAATATGCTGAAAAAAACGCGTACGATATGCTTGCCCATCTGGAAAAGATGAAAAAGCAATTCAAAACAAACCTTACACTTTAACACCAGACTTTATTCTGGTGTTATTCTTTTTATACAAAGAAAAGAAAAGGAGGGTTTTCGCAGCATGGAAACAACAATCAAAGTAAATCAACTGAGCAAGTCGTATGACACTATTAAGGCAATCGAAAATATCGATTTTTCTGTCTGTCGCGGAGAAGTATTTGGTTTGCTCGGAGCCAACGGTGCGGGGAAAAGCACCACCATTGAGTGCATATTAGGCACAAAAAACCATGACAGCGGGACGGTATCTATTTTAGGGATGAATCCCCGAGAAGACCGGAAAAAACTATTTGAGAGGGTCGGCGTCCAATTTCAAGAGACTAATTATCAAGACAAAATAAGGGTAGCTGAACTTTGTGAGGTTACCCAATCCCTTTACAAGACCTTTTTGAATTATAGGGATTTACTAAAACAATTTGGACTTTCACAAAAATTAAAAAATCAAGTAAGTGAACTTTCGGGAGGCCAAAAACAACGTTTGTTTATTGTCCTTGCCTTAATTCCTAACCCCGAGGTGGTGTTTTTAGATGAATTGACAACTGGACTAGATGCAAAAGCGAGACGGGATGTTTGGAAGTGCCTTTCTGATTTAAAGGCAAAAGGACTGACTATTTTGTTGACCTCTCATTTTATGGATGAGGTGGAAGTGCTATGTGACAAAATCATGATTCTAAAGAGAGGGAAAAGCATTTTCTATGGAACTGTGCAGGAAGCAATTGCAGCCAGTCCTTATGAGAAACTTGAGGATGCCTATCTCTGGTATACGGATGAGGAGGGGAAAGAGAATGAAAGCATTTAGCGCTCTATTCAGAACGGAATTGAAGTTATCCCTGCGTGGAATGGACATGTTCATTTTTGCAATTTGCATGCCTGTTGTAGTACTAATCATTCTAGGTACTGTTTTTGGAAATAGGCCAGCCTTCAATGGTGCGAACTATACTTTTCTGGAGCAATCCTTTGGAGCAGTGGCGACAATTGCCATCTGTGCTGGTGGAGTAATGGGACTTCCTTTAGTAGTATCCGACTACCGCCATAAGAAAATCTTAAAGCGGTTCAAGGTAACACCAACTAGCCCTACCCTTATTTTAGCGGTACAGGTTGTAATCTACGCGCTTTATTCCATCATTTCACTTATCCTTGTTTATGAGACCGCAACGGTTTTCTTTGGATATCAATTGCATGGTTCATGTTTCTCCTTTTTAGGTGCATACTTACTTGTGATGATATCTATGTTCAGCATAGGATTGCTAGTAGGTGGAATAGCACCAAACATTAAAATAGCAAGTGTTTTAGCCAGCGTGTTATACTTTCCAATGCTTATTTTTTCAGGTGCTACCTTACCCTATGAAGTTATGCCTGTGGCACTCCAAAAAGTAGCCGATTTACTGCCGCTGACGCAAGGCATTAAGCTGCTGAAAGCTACTTCCCTCGGCTTACCTATCAATAGTGTTTTACTTTCAGCTGTCGTGATGATTATGCTTGCCATAATCTGCACTGGCATTTCGATTCACTTTTTCAAATGGGAATAGTGCATTATAACTTAACTGATAGCTTAGAGGCAGACAGTTAAAAACCCTGATATACTATTGGTCGAGATATACACTTTACCACCAGTATGTGCTTTCTTATGAGGACTTTTTTATAAATATCAAAATTGTAGTTAAGCAGTGCTAATTAAAAAAATTTATGCTCATCTGGAACTATTCCTACAATTGTTCTTTAGGGATTAGTTGAAAAGAGAGGTGCAAAATGTAATGTATATGTAACCTATAAATGTGAATATTGTGATATAATTTACATATTATGGAATGATCAGACTATTCTAAATAGGTGAAAGGAATGGATTGTAAATAGGGGTACAGGCAGTAAAACGTGAAAATTATACTCTAATATAATTTTCCCTTACTGAAAATAGCTGAATATCAGTAAAATAAAGGGTCGTATTATTTACTTTATTTTTTAAAATTTTCACCTATGATTTTGAACCATTCCATAGGTAAATAAATGCAGTAAAATATTCAAAGTAAAGAAAATGAGTGTTTTAAACCTTTTGATTACTTTCTTAGAGTATAAAAAAACGCTGATAACGATTATTTAGTTGCTTAGCGTATAATTTCCGCGTTTTGATGCTGATACCCTATAATGCAGAAGAATTATACGATTTAACTGAGTCATTCAGATCATATCTTGGGTATTTTTGCCTAATCACCTTTTTGGAGGGGATATGCAAAAACATCCAGATTGCAAAAATGCTTTAATAGATAAAGGTGGCATAATATGGTATTAAAGCAAAAAAGAATGTGCCAAAAAGGAGGCAATTGTGAAACGAAAATTTATTATAGCTTTACTTACAGTAATAGCCCTTACAACTGGGCTCGTAAGTGTTGAGCTTAAAAAATCAATTGATCAAAAAAGAGAGCTATTGGAGATAGCAGCTCAAGATATGAATATTGAACCTAAGTCTACTGACGAGGACATTTTAACTAGTGTTACTATGATACATATAAGCTATCAGGATTTACATGGAAAGACCCTCAATCTTAATAACCTCCACATGTTCAAAAATCTAGAATCTATATATTTAGATGGTTTGATAGTTAGTAATGTTTCAGCTTTGGAGAATATGAAGGGCTTAAAGGAATTACACATTTCAAACATGAATTTGGATCAGTTTGACTCGATTCAATTACCACATTTAAAGAACTTACAGATATTAGACTGTAAATTTTCAAACTTGTATTTTATAAAACAAATGAGCGAATTAGAAGGATTAAGTATAACTAAAAATAAAGACGATAAGGCTTCTGTTGTGTGTGATATTGAGGATCTGATAAACAATGAAAAACTAGAGGTAATTTATCTGACAAATATTAAAATTGCTAATATTAATCTATTGTCTTCAATGGAACAAATAACTTCACTTGGTCTATTGAGTTGTGATGTAAAGGACTTCAGTTTTCTTGATAAATTAAATAAATTGGAATCTTTAGAGTTAAAAGACGACAATCTCAAGAATATTGAAGGCATCGGTAAGTTATACAATCTTAAATATTTAAATATAGAAAACAATTACATCACAGATATACATGAAGTATCAAACCTTAAGAATCTTGTTGAAGTATATTTAGGCAATAATACGATAACAGATATATCACCTTTGAAAGATCTTGAACATATTCAGACACTTAGATTGAATGACACAAATGTGATGGATGTATCAGTTATCTTAGACCTTCCTAAAATTCAAATCCTAGATATAAGAAACACAAAGGTAAAAAATCTTGATTACTTAATGAACTATCCTAAGAGTTTAGAATTATATTTAAATTTAAATAATATTGAAAAAGTAGATAAGTTAAAAGAAAATAAAAACCTCTACCTATCTGAGGATTATATAGGGTAGATTCTATTTTTTATATCAAAACAATTAATTATCATAAATCAACGGCTAGTGTACACAAAAAAAGATAAACCAAATGTGTGAATAAGATTTGGTTTATCTTTTTTTGTGTTTTTTTATTTAAATACAGCCATTCGTGAAACTGAACCTTTTTGATTGATTACATCTTGAAGCGTTGCATTTGACGATGAACCTGGGTCGTTCACCTTGAACATATCTGCAGTTATTGAACTATAGAAAATATTGCCGTCCGGATCTACTGGTAAAGTTCCGACAAAACCTTTTACAACAATAAAGTGACCTGGTACAGCTACAACCATAGGAAGCCCCTTAGTGATAATGTTTTCAAACATAGAAGCTTTTAAAGAGTCAAAACTTCCAGTGGTAGCTGAATAGGTTTTATTTTTTAATGAAGCTGCTGTCGTCCACTGATAAGGGCAATCCGCACCTCCTTTAGCTTTCATTTCTGCCAAATGTACATCTGGCAGAGTATTAAAAATCATTGCACAGCTTGTAATTGCACAACCTTCTTGGCCCATTGTGCCTCCACAACTAGTTTTTAAGTCTTTCCATCTACTATCAAATTGCTTATAACTTACTACAGAAAGTGTTTTAGAATATGTTTGACTTGCCATTTTTATACCTTCCTCCTTTACTTTACATTTGTTATATTTTTTTTGTTTTGCTAGGCTTCTACTCTCTGGCCAGTTCGTTTTGCCCTACACTAAATAAAATGGGGAAAAGGAATCAAAAATCAACCAAATCAAAAAAATAATTTCTAAAAAAATTTTCAAAAGTGGTTGATTTTTTTCAAAAAAATCCGTTTTATATAGAGAGATCAAATTTTCTTCTAAGGGAATTTGATATTTTTTTCTAAAAAATTACGAACACATGTTCCGATATATGGTATAATTTGGATGTTCTGTTGTAATCAAAATGTAATAATTGACTTAATTTTCAAAAAAATTAAAAAATGTATAGAAAATGGTTGACCAAATTTACTTTTTAACCGTCTTATATAGTAATGAGATTAATTTTTTAACAAGTTCTAAACGTATTTTATGGGTGAACAGGTTACAGGGGGTTATGCGAGGAGGGGATAAGGTGGATAGTTTAGCAAAGAAGTTTTTAGAGGAAGATACAGCAAATAAGGATCTATACGTCCAGGGAATTATCTTTAAGAATGACAGCTTTTTAGATGTCCTCAATCAGAAGTTTAATGATTACCTGTTTCGAATCAATCTCTACAGCTACATAAAAAAACCATTTTTTATGCAGCCAGGGACCTAAAGCAAAGGGAAAATGCGCTGAGAGAAAAAGAAGGATTGTATTTAAATGTATTAGATGCTGATTTTGAAGAAGAAAAGATCAACACCATTGCAGATGCCCCTATGGATTTCATAGAAGAAATCTATAGGGATCAAGAAGATATAGACTATCATGAGATATTTACAGACAAGGAAGTCCTAGAAGCTATCAGTGCATTAACTGATAGGCAAAAACAGATCATTCATGAATGCATTATAAAGAATAAAGAAGAAGAGCTGGTGGCTAAGGATCTGGGTATCACCAAACAAGCCATTAATAAAATCAAACAAGCAGCCTTAAATAAACTAAGAAAACAGATAGGAGGGAAGTAACCATAGATTAATTACTCATATATCTTTGTGTGAAGGAATAATATGTCCAAGCGGTCTATCTTCAAAGAGTGGAGCACGCAATAGAGATTCTTGCTGTCTATTTTAATGAGGCAAGGTCGCTCCCACAATCAATGATTCCTTATGAACCGCTCCCTACAGGGAGCTATTTTTTCATATCAAACATATTTGTATGATGGGTGACATGTTTTTGAGATTTTATAGGATATTCTTGACGTGAAGGTAAATATGTAATATGTTGCTTATATAAGTAATATATTACATATCATGAGATAAAAAAGATGGAGGTACAATAAAGATGATAGATATGGATAAACAAAGGTATATATTTGGAAGCCTGTTCCTCCTTGCCAACAAGCTGCAAGTTATTGGAGATCAATATTTAGGAAAGGATGACATGACAACGAAACAGTGGTTTCTGACCGTGATGATTTCACAATTCCATGATAAACCTCCTACCCTCAGTGAAGTGGCAGAGCTTATGGGAAGCTCCCGTCAAAATGTCAAGCAGCTTGCACTGAAATTAGAAGAGAAGGAGTTTTTGAGGATTGAAAGAGATGAACAGGATGCCAGGGCTATTCGGCTTAAACTGACAGAGAAAAGCCAATGTTTCTGGGAGAAAAGACAGGATCAGGATAATCAATTTATCATGGATCTGTTTAGCAGCTTTAGTGAAGAGGAGATAAGTACAATGACCAATTGTTTTGAAAAACTAGCAAGGAAAATTGAAACCATGGAAAATCTCTAAGTTTAGAATTGGAGGAATAGAAATGAATACGTTGATCATTTATGGGAGCAAGCATGGGACTACAAGAAAGTGTGCTTCTATGCTTGCGGAAAAACTTACTGGAAAGACGGATTTACATGATCTCAAGCTGGGGGCTGCACCAGACCTTACGAAATACGATAAGGTAGTGATCGGAGGTTCTATTTATGCTGGAAGGATACAAAAGGAAATAACGGTATTTTGTGCACAAAATCTTAATATCTTAAAGGGAAAAAAACTCGGACTGTTCATATGCTGTATGTTTCCCAATCATGCTGAGGCACAGTTAAATAGCGCTTTCCCTCGAGAACTTTTGAGTAGTGCTATAGCAAAGGAAAGCTTTGGCGGTGAAATGCGGTATAGTGACATGAATTTTGCAGAAAAAGCCATAACCAAGATGGTATCAAAGGTAGTTGCTAAGAACAACCCCACTTTTTCTGCAATGGAAATGAAAAAAGATCTATCCATGATATCTGTGGAAAATATCGATAAATTTGCCCAGTTACTCAACAATATAGTTTCCTAGATGATCCTGCTCGGATGTATTTTATAAAAATAAATATGTTTGGAGTTCCAGTAATTGGATTTCACGCTTATGCTGAAGGGAAGGCCGTTATGTTGATAAAGCTAGCGGGGTTATTTACAGTGGCCGATGGCAGGGGAGAGGAGATGAATCAAGGGGAAACCGTTACGATTTTTAATGATATGTGTATATGGATGCCTGCTAGTTTGATTGATAAAAAAATCCAGTGGGAAGAAATTGATCCGTTGACTGTGAGGGCAACATTTCATAATAAGGGCAACCGCATTTCAGCAGTATTATATTTCAATGAAAAGGGAGAGTTGATTAATTTCGTTTCCGATGATAGATATTACTCTCCTACGGGAAAGAATTATCGACAAGTCAGATGGTCAACGCCAGTTAAGAATTATAAAGAGATGAATGGCATAAAGATAGCAAGCTATGGAGAGGCCATCTGGCATTTTCCTGAGGGAGAATATTGTTATGCCAAGTTCAATGTTAAGGAAATTGAATACAATGGTGAACATCTTAAATAATAACAGGTTGTTATACAGAATTAGGCCATAGGAAGACTTCAAGTTTTCTTATGGTCTTTCCTATTTCTATCTTATGGACTAAAGACGAAGAGATGGATTCACGATAAAATATAAGAAGATATAATATAGGAAACGATGTGCAGCGAGGGGAGATGTTCAGGTGAAAATATATGTGAATGTAAAACAAGCAGGAACGCGGAAAAGCTATATTACTCAGCAAGAAATATACTTAAAGAGCAAGCCCTCAACTTTGAGGGAGCTGATTGCAAATATTGTTTCGGAGAATGTAGAAGAATTTAATCATAGACATGCTGAACAAAAAATCCTGAACTATCTCACCAGCGAAGAGATCAATGATAGAGTTACCGTGGGAAGGGTTTCCTTTGGGGATACATATAACCCAACGAAAGCAAAACTGGAAAAAGCTTTGGAAAATGCATTTCTAGCCTATGAAGACGGGATATTCAGAGTATTTATTGGAGACAAAGAAGCCGGTTGCCTAGATGAACCACTAGACTTGAGAGAAGAAGATGTGTTAACGTTTATCAGGTTAACAATGCTAGCGGGTAGAATGTGGTAGGGGGTAGATTATGTATATAAATCATGAGAAGCGAGAAATAATGGATAGTTATTTAAATAAATCCTTCCTTCAAAAGCTATTATTTTTAGGGAGAGGTCTGGATATAGCCAATGTCGTCATCGACTATATTAAGGCGGATTATAACAGTGAAAGCGCTATGTACAACAAGTTGCTGGATCTATTATGGTCAAACGGGACAAAGGATATTAGGGAAGTATTCACTGGAAAAGAATATGGAGCCCTCAAGCTGCTTTTGGGCGATCATTTTGCAGAGATATTTAAGCATGTTTGGGATAGGGCTACGCTATATACCTATACAACAGGATATTGCAGGCGTTCCTATAGAACGAAGGTTTCATCAAGGTTATATCTCAACAAAAATATTAATAAATTGGTACAATGCATATATCTTGCGGCAACGGATTTTTCCCTAGAGCAGTATCTAAGCTACAATAAATCCAATGATCAGGACGTATCGATGATTGCTGATATCATATCTATCGAGATCGATAATAATAATCAAGAGGTCTTAAATAAAATTAGAGATATCATTTATAGCGATAACAATAGTGCAATTGTAACGCGACAAATCATTCAAGGAATGCTCATGAGCAGAAATGAAGAGGCCCATAAAATGATTGGGGAACTACTTTTGGCTGCTAAGCTCCAAGAGGGTTTAAGACAGGTCATTGTTGAGAGCATGGATGAATGCTCAAGGGAAGGCTTTATCTACTTATTAAAGTTAATTCTAGATAATAACCTATCCAGATTTTCTTCTATTGTCAGGGCGTTTGGTACATGGACCGGTTTGGCAATAGATCATGAGAAGCCAAAGATGATTAATAAATGTTTAGAGGCTGCCTATCACTGTCTGATGAGTAAAGCCTATCTAGATGAGTGTATCCATTCAACGGATAATTTACGAATCTATATAGGTATTTGGGCAACGGCCTTTGATGAAGTGGAAGATATAGATAGTATTTTAGGTATGCTCCTTCAATCCACGGAAAAGTATAAAAAATTGGTGGCACTTCAGTTCTTATATCAAACGCAATTCACTATTTTTAAACATCAGATTGCAAGCAAAGTTCTGTGGGAGAAGGATTTTGAAGTACTTGCCTTGGCAATAAAAAACTTATTTGGCGATTTAACGCTATATGGCATAAGAAATCATGCCAAAGAAAGTCTAGATTCCTATGCCAAGCTAGATGATTATTGTTACGGTATAAAACTATTCGACCAATTAAAAACAGTGATAGATACGATGCCTAAAAAAGAACTTGACTTTAAGGGCAGTGTATTCCCATGGTTGGATATTAAGCTGACTGCATCGGAGATTATGGACAAAATGATATTTGCAGTAGCGTTATCTTATGATGAGCATATCATTGATACATTGATTGACTATAGGGATAAGATGAGTGCCGATACAAGACATGCATTTGTAGATATATTTTTAAAAAAGCCTAAAACAATGAAACAAAAAATAGCACTTCTTGAGGCCTGTGGAGACAGAAGTCCTTCAGTTAGAGAAAGTGCCTACGAGATCGTAAATCACTTAGAGTTAAGCAAAGATGAGTATGTTCTGATTGAGAATTTCCTGCAATACAAATCTGGAGATCTGCGGAAAAATGTGATTAAGCTATTGTTAAAGCAGGGCGGCGAGGCGTTAACAGCCTGTGTCAATCGTTTGGTAAACAGCAAAAATGAGAATAAGCGAATGGGTGCCATAGATATCGTTAGTGCAATGGAAAGTGACAGCAAGCATAAAAAAGCTTATAGAGACTGCCTAAATCTTATTACTTCCATGGGAGATACTACGCAAAAAGAAAAAATACTCACTCAAAATATTACCAGTGACACAAAGGGGATGCGTACGTATGCCAATGGTTTTGGATTATATGACCCATTCAAGGAGGTAGAGATTCAGCCAATTACTAGGCCAAAAGATTTCAAGATCAAATCGGTCTTCTCTATATCAACCCATAGACTTGAAGATATCTTGAATCGTTTTAGTGATCTCATCCATGTAAATAGGGATCTTGAATATGAGGTGGTAGGCTGGGATGATGCAAAAACAGTAATCACCCTAGGTGGCTCAAACTTTCTAACACCATTTAACAGGAGCAATGATGGCTTAGATAATTATCCTTTGTCAGATCAGATTAGGGAGATCGTTAAGTCTCAAGCCCTGGATTTCCATAGACTTATTGAAGTAGATTTCTATTTGGGTGCCATTCATAGGCTTAATTATGAGACTTATGCACCATGGTATCATAAATTGCTGGAGGATCGCTTTAATCTTAAAGTCTTGAAAGCATCTTTAGAGACCGTAGAAAAGCTACTGTACGCCCATAAAGTGAAAGCTTATATTCATCTATTGGTAGAGGAGATACCACAGATTGAAAAATTCAAGCTGGCGAAAGCTGTATTAGAGGATCTATATGGGGACATTCCAGGCGATAAGCATCACACTGAATATCTGGGTAGAACCAATAGATATTATTATTACGATGGAAAAGATTATATTGCTAGAAGTTATGAAATAAAATACTGGTTAACGTTAATGGAAAAAAGTCATTACGATGATGAAAGCTTTACTCACTATTTCACCATCGCCTATAACTACTATAAGGCATGCCAATATGCAGCGAATACCACATTAACCCTAGCCCATTTCGGGCGAGCATTAGAACTCGCTATTATTGACGAGAATGAAGTGTACAAAGAGTTGATGGCTAGACCGTTAAGCCCAAATAACATACAAACAGTAACAAGCGTTCAGCGACATGATAGAGACAATCTGCGAAGATTCCCTCACCTGATGGAGTTAGGAGCTACTGTAGTAGAGAACATCGCAAATATTGAGGTGACACGGGGTGAGTTAAATACAGAGGTAACTCATCTGGCGGCTAAAATTCAAAAATGCTTTGGTACAAATATATTTATAGTAATACTACTGGGATCTGAAAAAGATACCTATATACGGGGCTATAATTTTGTAACGGGTGACTGCACAAAAAAGCAAATGTTTAGTCATCTGCTGAAGTGCTGCTATCCAAAGGATGGGGAGGATGCAAACACTTTAGGAATTTTATTAAAGGGGAAAAAGGTAACAAATAAACAATTAATTGAGGCAGCAATGTATGCCCCCCAATGGCTGGATATCGTTGCTGAATATCTAGGCTATAAGGGATTAAAAGCAGCTTGCTGGTATTTCCATGCCCATGTGAACGATTATTTTTCAGAAGAAAAATCTACGATTGTAGCAAGATATTCTCCTATAACACCTCAGGAATTTAGAGATGGTGCATTTGATCGTGATTGGTTCATGGATGCCTATTACACAATAGGAGAAAAGAACTTCAAGCTGGTCTATGACAGCGCAAAATACATAGCAGGTGGTGGACTTCACAAGCGATCCCAATTGTTTGCCGATGCCACATTAGGGAAGTTAGATGTTCAGGAAGTGCAGTTTCGGATCATGGATAAGAGAAATAAAGATTATTTGCTTGCCTTCGGATTAATACCCATCAAGGATAAGGGAGATATTCTAAGCCGTTATGAATATATCCAGCAGTATTTGAAGGAAAGTAAACAATTTGGAACTCAGAGACAGGCCAGCGAAGCAAGAAGTGCCCATATCGCCTTACTTAACCTAGCACGAAATGCAGGGTATTCCGATGTAAATCGTCTTGTCTGGAATATGGAGACAGCTAAGTTGGATACGATACGCATATATCTTCAACCCTACAAGCTTGAGGATATCGAAATACAACTGGTCATTGATAAGCTAGGCCAAGCAAATATTCAATGTACGAAAGATGGCAAAATACTGAAAGATATACCGGCTAAGCATAAAAAACATGAATATGTACAGGCGATAAAGGCCGTAAGAAAATCTTTGAAGGATCAGTATATAAGGGCTAAGCACAGCTTCGAAGCTTCTATGGAAAGAGGAGAGGACTTTGAAACTGGCGAACTCATGAATCTTTGCATAAATCCAGTGCTAGCTCCTATCATTGAAAATCTAGTTTTTGTATCCGATAAAAAATTAGGATACTTTCATGAGGGGAATCTAGTAGATGACAGAGGTAAGATTCATCCATTAGAGCCAGAAGATAAGATCATGATTGCCCACCCCGTCCATTTATATGAATCAGGGGAATGGTCTAACTATCAAAAACATTTATTTGCGAAAAAGATTATCCAGCCATTTAAACAAGTATTTAGGGAGATGTATTTACCAAACACGGATGAATTAAAAGAACAAACGATATCTCGCAGATATGCAGGGCATCAAATTCAACCTAAGAAGGCAGTTGCTTTGTTAAAAACTCGAGGTTGGTTAGCCAGCTATGAGGAAGGTTTGCAAAAGGTATACTATAAGGAGGATATCATCGCAACGATCTACGCTCTGGCTGATTGGTTCTCACCTTCGGATATCGAGGCACCGACCATTGAGGTCGTTAGATTTGAAGACCGTAAGACCTTTAAGCCTGTCCCAATAGATAAGGTATCGAAGTTGATATTCTCCGAAGTCATGAGAGATGTAGATTTGGTAGTGAGTGTTGCCCATGTAGGTGGGGTTGATCCAGAAGCCAGCCTATCGACGATGGAAATACGCAGTGCAATCGTAGAGGAACTTATGAAGCTGCTGAAGCTTACAAATGTAACAATAAAAGGAAGTCATGCTCATATTCTAGGGGTTCATGGAGAGTATACGGTACACTTGGGCAGTGGAACTGTTCATAAGATGGGGACGGGCTCGATAAACATACTTCCTGTACATTCAAGCCATCGGGGTAGAATCTTCCTGCCATTTATAGATGAAGACCCGAAGAGTGCGGAGATTTTATCGAAGATTATACTCTTAGCCGAGGACAGTAAGTTAAAAGATCCTAGTATACTTGTTCAAATCACCTCTTAGGCTTCCTGCTGAAATTATGTAGAATGGTTTAAATTTTTAATAGAAATTTTCATAGAGTCAAAAGGGGTGCTCATTTGGTTCTATTTCTCTTTCAGGATAAGTTATTTTATTACCTGTGTAAGAAAGCTTCCTTTTTAGAAAAAATTTCTATATAATTAAGGGGCAAGATGATAAGAATACGACAGTGAAAGAAAAAATGGAAGTATAATTCATTATGAAATGGGAAATGTAAGAAGAAACTTCTATTCATATAGGAGGTAGCCCAATCGTAGTCGTTCATACAAGACAAGGGCTTATCGGTATCGTGATGTCGGAAAATATTTTAAATATGAATATGTATTATGTTGGAGGTACAGCATGGAGAGTTATAAATTTATTTATGATGGAAAGGAATATGAACTGGGTATAAATCCTAATGATGAGTTGATCAATGACGAAGAAAAACCCGTTAAGGGGATCGAGATTTCAGATGTGTTGAGGTTGCTTCATCAAGGGGAAGAAATTCATTTTGATATCACCCATTATGACCAGCCTTGTCCAAATTGCTTGGCGGGAAAGGCTGAAAAGGAAAAATATTTTAAGTTTCTAGAGTATCATTTTTATATCTATACAAAAAATGGGGAATACGTGACTAGCAGTATCTCTAAAGATATGGAGGGAGCTTCTTTTCATAAGCTATTTAAAAAAGGAAAAGTTGACAATAGTTATATTGTAAGTGTAATTGTGTGTGTTCACTGTGGAGAATATTCTATAGAAATTGAACAGTGTGATGTGTAGAAAAGTGCGTCGATAATTTTGTGGAGGTAAAGGTATGAAACTAGTATCATGGAATGTAAATGGTCTCAGAGCTTGTATAGGAAAAGGATTTTTAGAGTATTTTAAAGGGGTGGATGCGGATATATTCTGTATCCAAGAATCTAAGCTGCAAGAAGGACAAGTCGATCTGGATTTAGAAGGATACCATCAATATTGGAATTATGCCGTAAAAAAAGGCTATTCTGGTACAGCTGTATTCACAAAAAAGGAACCCTTATCGGTGCAATATGGCATAGGGATTGAAGAACACGATCAAGAAGGAAGGGTAATCACTCTGAAGTTTGAAGCGTTTTATTTGGTAACCGTATACACGCCAAATTCTCAGAGGGAGTTGGCAAGACTCGATTATCGAATGGGGTGGGAAGAAGCATTCAAAAGCTATCTTCAAAAGTTAGATGGAAACAAGCCAGTAATTATATGTGGTGACTTGAATGTAGCCCATAAGGAAATCGACTTGAAGAACCCCTCATCAAATAGGAAAAATGCAGGCTTTACCGATGAAGAAAGGGATAAAATGACTAGATTACTAGGGGCAGGCTTTATGGATACCTTTAGATACTTTTATCCTGATAAGGAAGATGCCTATACGTGGTGGTCATACATGGGAAGGGCTAGAGAGCGAAACGTAGGTTGGAGAATTGACTATTTTGTTGTTTCTGAAAGATTAGAGGACAAGCTAAAGGATGCTCAGATTCATGCCGACGTGATGGGAAGTGATCATTGTCCTGTGGTGCTGGAGATCAATTTGGCGTAAATCATCCTATTATAATAGTAGAATATATTATATGAAAGCAAGTTTCTTAATGGAGAATCAAAAGCAGGGAATCGGAGATAATAAGAACGATAAATATGCTTTTGGGAGGCCAAGAATATGTCAAGACTTGCGGATGCCATAGAGAGGATTAAAGGCCTTGAATGCCCGACGGGAGATGTGGCCCATCGTGTAACAGGGATTCTGGAAGATTATGAGGTTGCTAATAAGGAAGATATTATCGTGCACATGGAGGGTCAGCTAGATAAAAATGGTCTAGCGGTATATCGAGCAGAGATTGGAAAAAATGAAAATCAGCCAATTTTGATCGTAGTAGAACCAGGAGCCGATGACTATGTAGCCAAAGTGATAGATGTGCACATGGCATAGTATCATGATTTAAAGAAGTATAAAAGTATAGAAGAGACTGAACCCATAAAACCGCCGTTCATGATGCTGCATAAGCCGTATCATATATCTGGGGGTTTTTATGCTATCGCTATAAAAGAATAAAGAAGTTAAGGATCGAATTAGGGGGAATGTAAGCCGATGAATATTCAAATTTTTGGTTTGAAAAAATGCTTTGATACCAAAAAGGCAGAACGATATTTTAAGGAGAGAAGAATAAACTATCAGTTTATAGATTTGAGCATAAAAGGTCTAAGCAAGGGAGAACTGCAAAGTGTAAGTGCAGCTGTAGGGCTAAATAATCTAATTGATCGGGAAGTAAAGGATTATAAAAAATTAAATATGGATCGTATTGTAAGTGCAAACCTGCGAGAAGAGATGTTGCTGAAGCATCCAAGTCTTTACAAAACACCAATTGTACGGAATGGAAGGCAGGCCACTGTAGGTTATGTGCCAGATGTTTGGCAGTCATGGGAATAAGTTATGGAAAAATGGAAAGATAAAACGATCCATTTCTCGGATAAAAGGGGATAAAGATACAGAAAATAAGACTACCAACTGAGGAAGGAGTGATTTTGTTCATGAGTAACTTCAGAACAGTTTTGGTGGCTTCCTTGCTAGTGTTTGTGTTTGCTGTTTCATTTGGTGTCCTTTCGATACAACCTGTTGAAGGCTTGACCCTTGATGCAGAGAAGGCGACGGTACAATTAACAGAAGCACAAAAGAAAGAATTGGCAACACTTCAAAAAGAGATCCTGATGAAGCGAAAAGAAGTAATCTCAAAATATGTTGAGTATGGAGTTATGACTGAGGAAAAAGGAAAGAAGATCATCTCTCGGTTGGAAAAGCACTATGAGAAGCTTGAGAAAAATGGGTTTGTTCCAAAGTGGGATAAATCAAAAAAGAAGCGTTGTCATTAGTGCTTCAAGGGGAAACTGCCTCTATTTCTAGGGGCAGTTTTATTTTTTTTGAGAGAAGGGGTTTATGAATATACAAATGTGGTAGTAAATATAATAAAAAATAATGACTTAGGAAGGTGTGATGGCTTTGGAAATAGGACTTATAGGCTTGGGAAAGATGGGATACAGTCTTGCACAAAACATAAAAGATCATGGACATCGGGTGGTTGCCTACAACAGATCTGCTGAAAAAATACAAGAAGCAGAAAGTTATGGACTAATCGGGGCATACAGCATAGCAGAACTGGTGAGTAAGCTGGCTGCACCCAGGATTATTTGGCTGATGGTACCAGCAGGCAGCCCTGTGGATGAAATGATAGAAAGCTTAATCCCACTGATCAATCAGGAAGATATCATCATCGATGGTGGAAATTCCAACTATAAGGACACCTTGAGAAGGTACGAGATGCTGAGGGAAAAAGGGATTCGATTTATGGATGTGGGTACGAGTGGGGGAGTAGAAGGCGCAAGAAATGGCGCTTGTATGATGATTGGTGCCGAGAAGGATGTTTTTGAGCGGATTGAACCCCTCATTAAAGATGTTTGTCTAGAAAATGGATATGTACACACAGGCAAAAACGGGTCAGGTCATTATGTAAAGATGATTCACAATGGCATTGAATACGGCATGCTTCAAGCAATCGGAGAAGGTTTTGAAATTTTGGAGAAAAGTCAGTTTGAATTAAATTACAAAGAGATTGCAAAGGTTTGGAATCATGGTTCGGTGATCCGGGGCTGGCTGATGGAATTGATGGAAAGGGCCTTTGAAAAGGATCCCCAGCTCCAATCGATCAAAGGGGTGGTGCATTCCTCCGGTGAAGGTTTATGGACTGTCCAGGAAGCCTTAGAGCTCCAAGTCCCTGTCCATACCATTGCCAGTTCCCTATTTGTTAGGTATCGATCCCAACAGGAAGATACATTCTCAGGAAAGGTCATTGCAGCTTTAAGAAATGAATTCGGAGGACACCGCGTAGAAAAGAAAGATAAATGATAGGAAGTAGGTGCATAGAATGGACTTATCCTGTACCATGGTCATATTTGGTGGAACTGGAGATCTAGCCCATAGAAAGCTATTGCCTGCTATCTATAATCTCCAGTATGAAAAGCTTCTTCCTGAAAACTTTACAGTGATAGTGGTGGGGAGAAGGGAAAAAACAGATGAAGACTATAGAGAGGAAATATATCGGTCTATCAAAGCGTTTTCAAGGTTTGAGGTAAATGGAGAGGTGTGGAATAACCTAAGGGACAGAATTTATTATTGGAGCATGGACTTTTTACAGGAGGAAACCTACGGCCTATTCAATAGATTTTTAAGTGAAAAGGAATACCAGTATGATACAAAAGGCAATAGAATCTATTACATGGCAGTGGCGCCAGAGTATTTCGAAGGTATTGTAGATAAGCTGCATCGACATTGTATGGATGAAGGCATCAAGGGATGGCATCGAGTAGTCATTGAAAAACCCTTTGGTAGGGATTTAAACTCTGCGAAATATTTAAATGATAAAATTGTGCAGGTATTTCAAGAGGAGAACACCTACCGAATAGATCATTATTTGGGAAAAGAAATGCTGCAGAACATCATGGTACTGCGGTTTGCCAACATGATTTTTGAACCTCTTTGGAACAATAGGTTTATAGACCACATTCAGATATTTTCCAGTGAAACCGTAGGGGTAGAAAACCGCGGAGATTACTATGAGAGATCCGGGGCAATGCGGGATATGGTCCAGAGTCATATGCTTCAGTTGGTAAGCTTAATTGCCATGGAGCCTCCCAATGATTTAGATACTAAGTCTATTCAAGACGAGAAGGTTAAGGTTCTGAAAGCCATTAAAAAGATGGCGGGCAAGGATATTGAAGAAAATACGGTGCGTGGCCAGTATGGATCAAGAAGGTCAGAGCGAGGGGAAATATCAGGATACAGACAGGAAGCACGGGTAGCACCCCATTCCAATACAGAGACATTCGTGGCACTGAAGCTATATATAGAGAATTTTAGGTGGGCAGGGGTACCCTTTTATATAAGGACGGGAAAAAGGATGCCTGAGAAGTCAACGGAGATTCTAATACAATTTAAAACCATGGAAAACATATTGTATTTTAAAGACAAACAACTCCAGCCCAACATCTTGGTCATCAGAATACAGCCTATGGAAGGGATATTCTTTCAGTTTAATGCAAAGGAACCGGGTACACGGCAAAGAATTATTCCAGTGGAAATGGATTTTTGCCAAAATTGTCGGGTAGGGATCAACTCACCGGAGGCCTATGAAAGGCTTCTATATGATGTTATGAGAGGGGATAGGACCCTCTTTGCAAGATGGGATGAAGTAGAGTATGCTTGGAAATTTGTAGATAACATTCTTGAGGCATGGAAAAATCATCCCCCCATATTTCCAAATTATGAAGCAGGTACTTGGGGGCCAGGGGAAGCCGATAAATTGCTTCAGAAAGATCACAGAAACTGGATCAATCGATAGGAGAGTGAAGCCATGAAGATTTACGATATTTCAATGGATATTTATGAGGATATGACAGTCTACAAGAACAAATTAGAAAAAAAGCCGAAGATCGTTGTTACTCAGGATCACACCACGGGCAGTTCCTATACATCCTACATAACCATGGAAATGCACACGGGAACCCATATCGATGCACCTTTGCACATGATCGATGGGGGAGAAACCATGGAGCTTTATGCTGTAGAAAACTTCGTCAGAAAATGTAAGGTCTTAGATTTGACGGATGCAGAAGATACGATT
This sequence comes from Anaerosolibacter carboniphilus, assembly GCF_014205875.1. Lineage (GTDB taxonomy): Bacteria > Bacillota > Clostridia > Peptostreptococcales > Thermotaleaceae > Anaerosolibacter > Anaerosolibacter carboniphilus. The sequence goes on along the minus strand of NZ_JACHEN010000002.1, from coordinate 108,779 downwards.
ACAAAGGAGCTATTACAGAGGAAGTCTATTGAGAAGGGAGATTTTGTTTTGCTAAAAACAAAAAACTCATTTACAGAGGCTTTCGATTTTCAATTTGTGTATTTAGAGAAAAGTGGTGCATCCTACTTGAAAGAAATAGGCATTGCAGGGGTAGGCATTGATGCTTTAGGGATTGAAAGAGATCAGAGCGACCATGAAACTCACAAAATTTTATTGAGCCAAGGCATCAGCATTATGGAAGGACTTCGACTGAAGGGTGTAGAAGAAGGAGAATATATATTATGTGCCCCACCTTTGAAAATAAGGAATGTGGAAGCAGCACCCACCAGAGCAATACTGATTGAGGGGTTATTCGCAGATATGAACAATATACGATAAATGTGTGCCGCTGCCCCTAGAAATAGGGGCAGGTTTTCTTATAGGATTAGAGAGGGAAAGTTAATATAACCGTCGAAGTATTTCAAATATAACTTTATCTTTCAAAGGCGAGCTTAATTGGCGTTCTTTTGAAGAGATTAAAGCATGGCTTATTTAGGAGGCATTTCATGAAAGTCCACGTAAGCAGAAGAAAACTCGAATCTTATGCATATATCCTAGTTCAAGAAAATCGTATCACTCATGTGGACAATAGGTTCCTAAAATTATCGGGATATGGAAAAGACGATATTATGGGCCAAGACATATCTCAAGTGTGCAGCGAACTATTAAGACTGACCTATGATATAAGGTTGCTAAAAAGAGGACAAGAAACGGCATGCTTTCTCTTTACAAAGGATCTCTATCCGAGGAAAGTAACCGTGATGCTGCGGCAAGAAAATGATGTTAAGATTATTGGTTTTAAAGAAGATATCAATTGGTCCATTGAAGATAAATTTCCCTTTATTGATAGGCTATGTGACCATAACACATTGGGGACTGGGATCTTTGCCATTACGCCAAATATTGTCTTACTGAAGGCAAATGAAACCTTTCTTAGTTTTTTCGATGAACCCTTTAATAAAAGGGAAAATGCCATAGGTAGGCAGATACAAGAATTTGTAACAGGATGGAAGGGCAGCGGCGCAGAAAAAATATGGGAAAAAATTTTGGAAAAGGGTGAATACTTCCATATCAATGAATATGAATACGATCGATTGGAAAGAGGGACTACCTATTGGAAAACGATCTTAATGCCTATCCATGGAAAAAATGGAGTACAGTATGTGGCTGAAGTTACGGAAGAGATTACCCAGGTCGTGTTAGATAGAAAACGAATAGAAGAGCAGAACGTGATGATCAGCCAGCAGAAAGAACAGCTGGAAATGGCATTGCAAATGAAGGATGAGTTTTTTTCAATGATTTCCCATGAGTTTAAAACGCCATTGAATGTTATTTATTCTGCGGTTCAAGCCATGGAATTGATATGTGGGGATGAACTATCTGACAAAGGGAAAGGATTTATCAATAAAATTAGGCAAAACACTTTTCGGCAGCTGCGATTGGTCAACAATATTTTAGATATTACTCGTATGAATGCCAGGCAATTTAGCATGCACATAAAAAATTTAGATATTGTGTTTTTGACAAAAGCCATCGCAGAATCCGTTGAGTTATACGCAAAACAGAAGGATATACAAATAAATTTTACCTCTGAAGTGGAACAAGCAGTCATAGGGATTGATGATGAGAAGTATGAGAGAATCCTTTTAAATTTAATGTCTAATGCAATTAAATTTACACCTAGAAATGGGCGCATAAACGTTAATTTGGCTGATAATGAGGATACGATCCGTATTGAAATCGAAGATACGGGGATCGGGATTCCAAAAGAAAAGCAGAAGGAAATTTTTGAACGGTTCGGCCAGGTGGACAGTTCTTTGAGCAGGCAGGCAGAAGGGACAGGGATTGGCTTATCATTAGTAAAGCGGTTTGTGGAGGCTATGGGGGGGAATATATCACTGACCAGCGAAGTAGGGACAGGAAGTACCTTTACCATTTTGCTTCCCAAGAATCAGGCAGAGGAAGTGGATACCTTCAACAGTCCATTGGGCTTAACCAATGATCGACTGATCAATACAATTAGGATTGAGTTTTCGGACATTTACCTAACATGATCAATGGGATGGGCGTTTCAAAATGAATCTAGAGAGGGGGATTACAAGATATGAATAAATATCGGGTTTGGCTATTATTGATTGTATGCAACTTGTTTTGGGCAGGAAATTATGTGTTCGGAAAATATGTGATTGCAGAAATCACCCCTCTGGGGATTACATTCTTCCGTTGGGCATTTGCCATTCTCCTATTGTTTCCTATTGCCCATTTTCTTGAAAAACCAGAATGGAAGTCTGTAAGAAAAGTATGGCCTTCCTTGGTGATCATGGGAATATTGGGAATTATCGCTTACAATATGCTGCTTTATTCAGCTTTAGATTATACTTCTCCCACCAACGCAGCATTTGTCAGTGCCTTAAATCCTGGTATCATGGTAGTTTCTTCCGTACTTCTTACGAAGGAAAAAATCTCCAGGCTGCAAATCTTAGGGATTGGGATTTCGCTCCTCGGTGTGCTGGTATTATTAACTCAGGGAAATATTACACAAATTTTTCATACAGCCTATAATAGGGGTGACTTGCTGATGGTGGGTGCTGTGGTAGTGTGGACGGCATATTCCATCTTAGGGAGACGGCTCACGATGATTCCACCCATCACGGCTACAGCAGTTTCGGCGTTGTTTGCTGTGATCATGATGGCTCCCTTTGTCTTTGCGCAAGGCATGGATATTTCAAATCTAAGCCCATTAGCCATAACAGGGATTATCTATATGATTATTTTCCCATCGGTAGGATCCTTTGTTTTCTGGAATATATCTGTCCGTGAGATTGGGCCTGGCCAGGCAGGGATTTTTCTAAACTTGATTCCCGTTTTTACAGCGGTGATCAGTGGGATTTTGGGAGAGCGAATTACGGGAGCCCAAAGCATAGGAGGACTATTCGTATTTGCTGGTGTTTATTTGACAACAGGGATGTTGGAAAAAAGGAAAGCATAAAATATAAAGAGGTTATCCATCAGTAGAGAGTGCTGTAAAAAAGATTCAATTTACACATGGGGGAACGGGGAATGGATAGGATTATAGAGCATGGATTTATGGAGAGATACCAAATTCATAGAGATTTAGTGGAAAATTCCCACAAGAGGTCTGAGGGATATGGTGTGAAAAAGAATACAAAATATCTTCCTGATGGATTAAAAGGGGAAAAACAAGCCCAGCTCCTTTTAGAGAATGAAGAACTATTGAGAATTTCAAAACCATTTACTGAAACCTTATATAATTATGTAAAAGATACAGGTTTCTTTATAGAGGTTATTGATAGAAAGGGTATTATATTGAATATCATCGGTGATGATGATATCAACCAAAGATCTCTGGATGTGAATATGCGTGTAGGCACGGATATGAGTGAAAAAAGTGCTGGTACCAATGCCATCTGTCTCGCCTTAGAAGAAGACAGCCCCATACAATTGGTAGGATCAGAGCATTACTTAGAGATTTTTCATCAATTTACCTGCTCATCGGCAGTAATCCACAATGAAGAAGGAAAAATTATTGGATGCATCAATCTTACTGGGTGGTCCCATCGTGTTCATAAACATACCCTTGCCCTTGTCGTTGCAGCGGTAAGGTCCATAGAAAACCAAATAAAGGTGCAGCGTCAACAAAGTGAACTGATAGAAGCCTATAATTATACCAGCACTATCATGAATTCTCTGGATATGGGTATCCTAGCCGTTGATTTTAGCGGTATCATCAAGTTGATTAATTATGGAGCTTGCAAAATGATGCATATCTATAAAGAGGAAGCTGTGGGAAAGAATATATTTAATATATTGGAGGAAGATCTTGCGTTAAAGAGGCTTTTTCAAAAAGGAGAGAAGATTGAAAATAAAGAAGTGCGTATTCATGTAAACAATCGAGAAAAGAAATTTATACTAAGCTCAAGCCAAACCTTTGATAAATTCCGTAACGTATCAGGGAATATCATCATTTTAAAGGATATCAACAAGGTGTTTCGGTTAGTAAATCAATATGTGGGTATGACTGCAAAATATGACTTTGATATGATCAAGGGTGAGAGTTTTCAAATGCTCCAGGTGAAAGAATATGCAAAAAAAGTATCCAAAAGCCCATCCACAATACTCATTCAAGGAGAAAGTGGAACAGGAAAAGAACTGCTAGCCCAAGCGATCCACAATGCCAGCGAACGAGCTCATAACAGCTTTGTAGCCTTAAATTGTGGTGCGATTCCAACCAGCCTCATAGAAAGCGAGCTTTTTGGATATGTGGAAGGAGCCTTTACTGGCGCAAGAAAGGGTGGATATTCAGGAAAATTGGCCTTGGCAGATAAAGGTACGCTATTCTTGGATGAGATTGGGGAAATGCCACTGCATATGCAGGTGCACCTGCTTAGGTTTCTTCAGGAAGGCAAGATCACACGACTTGGTGATCATAAAGAAATTTATTTGGATGTCAGAATTGTTGCTGCAACCAATAAGGCCTTAAGGGAGGAAGTAAGCAGAGGGAGATTTCGTGAAGATTTATATTATAGACTCAGTGTCATACCTATCTATTTATCCCCATTACGTGAAAGACATGGAGATATTGAACTCTTAATAGAACACTTTCTGAAGAATAAAGCAATTTTGTTGGGGAAGGAAATACCCAAGATTCATGACGATTTGTATGCTAGATTAATATCCTATCATTGGCCGGGAAATATTCGAGAATTGGAAAATTGTATGGAGAACATCGTAAACTTTGATGGAGAAATGTCATTTGATTTCGTACCGGAGAAGCTAGAAAATAGCCACCGCCAAGACAACAGCATTCAACCAAAAACAAAGCTTCAATCCCTGACCCAGTGGGAGAAAGAGGCAATTGAAAAATGTTTGCTAGAATGTAATCATAATTTTACTATGGCGGCTAAGGTTCTTGGCATAACCAGAGCCACTTTATATACAAAGGTCAAAAAGTACAATGTGAAAAGTGTATAAAATTTATACAACGTTTAATAATTAGACACAAAAATCAAAGGTGCATGTTTAATTATTAAACGTTTTTTCTATGTAAAGAAACGAATAGAGATCTAACACTTTGAAAATGACAATCTGAAAAAGTTGGCATGGCTATTGCTTTGATAGTTAATAAACAAACAAGGAGGTATGATAACATGTTACAATCTAGAAGAATGTATATCCCACCCCTAGCGTTATTAGGCCCAGGTTGTGTAAAGGAGATTGGTCCTGAAATTAAAAAAATGAATGTAAAGAAGGCCCTCGTGGTTACGGATCAAGTTCTCTTAGAAATTGGTGTGTCTCAAGAAGTATTAAAGGTTTTAGACGAAAGTGCCATTGCCTATGCAGTTTTTGCCGATGTAAAACCAAATCCCACAATCAAAAATGTATATGATGGATTAAAAGCTTTAGAGGAAAATGGCTGTGATTTTGTGATATCCATAGGCGGAGGCTCACCCCAAGATTGTGGGAAGGCCATAGCCATATTGGCAACAAATCCTGGTGATCTAAGGGATTATGAGGGTGTCAACAAAACGCAAAACAAGGGATTACCAATCGTCGCAATAAATACTACGGCAGGTACTGCCAGCGAAGCAACCATCAATTATGTAATCACCGATGAGGAGAGAAAAGTAAAGATGGTTCTTGTGGATAGCAATAGCTTGGCCACCATTGCTGTGAATGACCCGGAATTAATGATGAAAAAGCCAAAAGCCTTGACGGCAGCCACTGGTATGGATGCCCTTACCCATGCAATAGAAGGATACCTAACAAAGGGAGCTTCTGCATTAACAGATGCTTTAAACTTAGAGTCGATTCGAATGATTTCCTCAAGCCTAAGAGATGCAGTCAATGATAGAGAAAACCTAGAAGCTAGAAGCAAAATGGCCTATGGACAATATATTACAGGTATGGCTTTTAGTAATTGCGGACTTGGAATCGTTCACTCCATGGCTCATCAGTTGGGTGGGTTGTATGACTTGCCCCATGGAGTGTGTAATGCTGTATTGCTTCCCCATATCGTAAAATATAATGCTGCCTTTGTAGGCGATAAACTAAGGAATGTAGCGGTTGCCATGGGAGAAGCAGTAGATGGTTTATCTGTTGAAAAGGCCAATGAAGTAGCGATAAAGGCCATAGAGAAGTTGTCTAAGGATGTGGGTATACCATCAGGTTTAGCAGCGCTTGGTGTGAAAGAAGAAGATCTAGCACAAATGGCAGACATGGCGCTTGCCGATGCATGTACGCCAGGGAATCCTAGAACACCGAATAAAGAAGAGATTATCACCATCTACAAAGAAGCGCTTTAAACAGATCTTTCTTAAAATAGACATCATAGCATCAAAAGAGAATCCTCGTAGAAAAGGATTCTCTTTTTAATTTTATCCTCACTACACCTTAGCAATTTCATACCCTGCTTTGTGCATTTCTGAAATAATTTGCTGGATGTGCTTATGACCATTGGTTTCAACGGTCACCTCCAGTTGAACCTCCATAAAACGATCCAGATTTTTAAATTGATTGTGGTCTAACTTGATAACATTAGCTTGAAGCTTTGCCAGGATTTCAGAGATTTTCAAGAGCTCCCCCGGTTTATCAGGAAGATCTACAGAAAAACAGAAGATGCGACCTCTAGATATAAGTCCTCGATTCACCAGAGACGAGATGGTCAATACATCGATATTGCCGCCACTGACCACGCAGACGGCCTTTTTGTTGGTGACATGAAGTTTTTTTAATCCGGCTAAGGACAATACCCCAGAGTTTTCTCCCACCAATTTATGCTTCTCCAAGAGAAGGAGAAAAGCCTCCATGATATCAAAGTCAGAAACAGTGACCACCTCGTCCACAAGATCACGAATGATGGAAAAGGTCAAATCCCCTGGCTTCTTTACAGCCACCCCGTCGGCAATGGTATGAACTGTATCTAGATGAATTACCTTATTGTGATCTAAAGAAAGTTTCATGGCTTTTGCACCTTCTGGTTCTACACCAACGACTTTAATGCTAGGCTTGATGGATTTGGCAGCAGCAGCAATACCGCTGATAAGGCCGCCACCACCTATGGGAACCAATATATAATCAGCATCATACAATTCTTCCAGGATTTCTAAGCCAATGGTTCCTTGGCCTTCAATGACATCCAGATCATCAAATGGATGGACAAAAATATAATCATGTTCCTTTTCCAATCTCCGAGCTTCACCATAGGCCTCGTCATAACAGTCACCCCAAAGTACCACATTAGCACCAAAATTTCGGGTGGCTTCAACCTTAATAAGGGGTGTTGTATTGGGCATAACGATAGTGGCTGTAACACCTAGTTTTTGGGCAGCATAGGCAACACCTTGCGCATGATTGCCTGCGGAAGAGGCGATGAGCCCTCTCTGCCTTTCTTTGAGGGATAACTTAGAAATTTTATTAAATGCACCTCGAATCTTAAATGCTCCTGTCATTTGTAGGTTTTCAGGCTTGATGTAGACATCATTTTGGCATTCTTCACTAAAGGCAGCACTGTAGATCAGGTTGGTTTCTTTGAGAATGCCCTGTAAGCGGTTCTTTGCTTCTTGGAATTGCAGGAAATCAGTAAAAGACTGACGCTGAGCAAAAGCTGGATCATTCAAACGAGACATAATTTTTCCCCTCCCATGGTGATTGATAGATGAAACGATAACATATAAAAAATAAAAAGCCCGTCCTTGAAAGTATAGTATACTTTCAAGGACGGGCTTTACCCGCGGTACCACCTTGATTGTATTCAAAATAAATTGAATACCTCTTTTTTCAGTTCTAACAAACCTAAGTCTTTAACGGGACTAATCGGTATCCTTTACTCGCTAAAATCCATGGAAGATGTTAACTTTCAAGTCAACAGCTCGGGAGTGATTTGTATTTTATACACAGTATCGGTTCACAGCAACCACCGACTCTCTGAAACTGCTTATGATAAAATAGTGCTCTCCGTCATTGCCAGAATATATGTAATTGTTGTCAATTATACTAACATTCAGCTGCATTGTCAATAGAATAAGAAGAAATTTTTAAAATTACATGAATTTTCAATAGAATTAAAGGCGTAAAATGAAGTATCTATGTGAAAGATAAAAGGTATTTATAAAATAGCAAGTTTCTGCTAGGATTTCAATAAGTATGGTAATTATTTCATGAATTATTAGAAAAAATAAAAAACATATTGACTCAACATGTACGTACAAGTTATAATAAATTATAATCACATGTACGTACATGTTTTGCAAAGGAGAAAAGGTTTTCACATATATCTTTATGAGGTAGAGAATTAAAATAATAAAAGGGGGTTTTTGGGTTTGGCTAAATTTTCGAATGAGGTTCTGGAATTATTAGCATTCATAGGTGGAAAAGAAAACATAGCGACAGTATCCCATTGTGCAACAAGATTGCGTTTTGTATTAAAGGACCCTAAAAAGGCTGATATTGAGAAGATTGAGGGAATAAAGGTTGTAAAAGGTACTTTTACCCAAGCAGGTCAATTTCAAATCATCATTGGCAATGATGTATCTACTTTCTATAATGAGTTTATCCAAAAAGCAGGGATAGGGGCTGCCAGTAAGGATGAGGTGAAGAAGGCAGCGCGACAAAATTTAAACCTATTACAAAGACTGATTTCCCATTTGGGAGAAATCTTTGCACCACTTATCCCAGCCATTGTTGTTGGGGGTTTGATTTTAGGCTTTCGGAATGTGATTGGAGATATTAAGCTTCTAGAGGAAGGAACCAAGTCTCTGACAGAAGTTTCCCAATTCTGGAGTGGAGTGCATCATTTTCTATGGTTAATTGGAGAAGCGGTCTTTTTCTTCCTGCCTGTAGGTATCACCTGGTCTATTTCTAAGAAGATGGGAACTACACAAATTTTAGGAATCATACTGGGAATCACATTGGTTTCACCCCAGCTATTAAATGCCTATGCAGTAGCGGGAGGTGCTGAAGCACCTGTTTGGAACTTTGGATTTACTCAGATTAAAATGATCGGCTACCAGGCCCAAGTCATACCAGCCATATTGGCAGGATTTGTTCTAGCAAATCTAGAGATTAAATTGAGAGACATTGTGCCAGATTATATTTCCATGATTGTGGTCCCATTCTTCGGATTGGTACCTACCGTACTGCTTGCCCATGTGGTATTAGGACCTGTTGGCTGGGCAATTGGTTCTGTGATTTCAGATGTTGTTTATACAGGATTGACCTCCTCCCTTGGATGGCTATTTGCAGCAATTTTCGGATTTACCTATGCGCCGTTGGTAATCACAGGATTACATCATATGACCAATGCCATTGACCTACAACTGATGAGCGAGCTAGGAGGGACCAATCTGTGGCCTATGATCGCATTATCAAATATTGCCCAAGGTTCTGCAGTACTGGCAATGATTTATTTGAATAAGAATGATGAAGAAGAAAAACAGGTATCCATCCCAGCTGCAATTTCATGTTATCTAGGGGTTACGGAACCTGCCATGTTTGGTATTAATCTAAAATATGTATATCCATTTTTAGCGGCAATGATTGGATCGGCTACGGCAGCTGTATTGTCCGTAGGTACAGGCGTTATGGCAAACTCCATTGGTGTTGGCGGGCTGCCAGGGATTCTATCCATTCAACCTCAACACATGCTTACCTTTGCCATCGCCATGCTGGCAGCCATCGTAGTACCGTTCCTGTTAACCATTGCTTTTGCAAAAAAGAAGATATTGGTGAAGAAAGAAAAAGAGATGGCTGCATAAGTGTGTTAACCATGAGAAGTTCATAAAGAATGCAGCAAAGGGTAAGAGGGGAATGTCTATCCCCCTCTTTTTCTTAGTAAATATTATAGATGTTATTGGACTTTATTACCTATTCGTTGAAGGAGCAAATGATATGAAAGACTTTAGAAAGAGCGTGGTGTATCAGATCTATCCTAAATCGTTTCATGATTCCAATGGAGATGGATTTGGGGATCTGAAGGGTGTTACAGAAAAATTAGATTACCTGCAGACATTGGGTGTGGATTATATATGGCTGACACCCTTCTATGTTTCCCCTCAACGGGACAACGGATATGATGTGGCAGACTACTGCAACATTGACTCTCGGTTTGGAACCATGGAGGACTTTGATGAAATGGTAGCTGAAGCCCATCAGCGAGGAATTGATATTATGCTGGATATGGTGTTTAATCATACATCCACCGAGCATCCATGGTTTCAAAAAGCCATAGGGGGAGATGAAAAATATAAGAACTATTATATTTTTGAGCCGCCTAAGGATGGAAAAGAGCCAACCAATTGGACTTCAAAATTTGGTGGTTCTGCTTGGGAGTATGTAGAAACATTCGATGAATACTATTTACACCTATTTGATATCAGCCAGGCAGATTTAAATTGGGAAAATGAAGCATTGAGAAAAGAAATTTATGATATCGTAAACTTTTGGATTCAAAAGGGGGTCAAAGGATTTCGTCTCGATGTCATCAATTTGATATCAAAACCAGAGCATTATGTGGATGATTTGGAAGGGGATGGTCGGTGCTTTTATACCGATAGACCTCGTATTCATCACTATTTGAAGGAGCTGAATCGAGAAACCTTTGGAAGGCAGGCGGAGATCATTACCGTGGGCGAGATGTCCTCTACCACCATTGATAATTGTATTAGGTACTCCAATCCAGAAGAGAAGGAATTATCCATGGTGTTTAATTTTCATCATCTGAAAGTAGATTACAAGGATGGCGATAAATGGACCCGGATGGATTTTGACTTTCTAAAATTAAAACAGATTTTCAATGAATGGCAAACGGGTATGGAAGAAGGCAATGGATGGAATGCGGTATTCTGGTGCAATCACGATCAACCCCGTATTGTGTCTCGCTTTGGGGATGATGGAAAGTATCATGGAGAGTCGGCGAAAATGCTGGCCACTGCTATACACATGCTAAGGGGGACACCTTATATTTATCAAGGGGAAGAATTGGGCATGACAAACCCCTCCTTTGAGGAAATCGATCAGTATAAGGATGTGGAATCCATCAACTATTATAATATTCTACTGCAGCAGGGTAAAGATCAAAGGGAAATCATTGAAACCCTAAAGGCAAAGTCTCGGGACAATTCTCGTACACCTATGCAATGGAACAGCCATAAACATGGTGGCTTTACGACGGGGATACCGTGGATTGCAGTGGGAAAGAACTTCCGGCAAATCAATGCAGAGAATGCGCTGAAGGATCCAAACTCTATTTTTTATCACTATCAGCAATTGATTCGTTCGAGAAAAGAATTAGATATCATCGCATACGGCACATATCAGCCCATTTTAGAGGAGGATACCCATATATTCGCTTATATCAGAGCCTATCAATCAGAGAGATTGTTGGTGATCAATAATTTTTTTGATCAAGATACATGGTTTGAATTGCCTGAGGCAATCGATCTTGATGGATATGAAAGTAAGATTTTGATTTCAAATTATAAGGATTCTTCATCGGCGTTCAAGAAAATGAAACTAAGGCCCTATGAAGCCATCGTCTATCACCTTGAAAAATGAGGGTAAAAATGGTAAAATGGCTACGGTGATGAAAGATGGATAGCAAGTATTTTACTATTTATAATGAAATTGTGAGTAAAATTGAAAATGGAAAGCTGGAATCCAGCACAAAGCTCCCCTCTGAAAATGAATTGATGGAGATATACAATGTTTCCAGAGACACCATCAGAAAGGCCCTCACATTGCTGGAACGAAATGGATACATTCAGAAAATAAAAGGAAAAGGCTCCTTTGTTTTGGATATTCATAAGTTTGACTTTAGCGTATCAGGGCTTACCAGTTTTAAAGAACTGTCAGAACGGATGGATGCAAAGTCAAATACTATCTTAGCGGAGTTGGAAGTAATTAAAGCCGATGATTATTTGATGAAGCAGCTAGATCTATCCAAGGATGAGGATGTATGGAAGGTTATCAGGGTCAGGGAAATTGAAGGTAAGAGAATTATCTTAGATAAAGATTTTCTCAACAAGAAATTTGTGTCTTTGCTGACTAGGGAGATTTGTGAAAACTCTATTTATGAATATCTTGAAAACGATCTAGGCCTTAAGATTAGCTTTGCCAAAAAAGAAATTACCGTCCAGCAGATCACAGAGGAAGATAAGAAGTATTTGGATTTGGAAGGTCACACTATGATTGTGGTTGTAAAAAACTATACCTATTTAGAGGATGCCAGTCTTTTTCAATATACAGAATCCAGGCATAGACCAGATAAATTTCGATTTGTAGATTTTGCTAGAAGGAAGCACTAAGTAAAAATATACAGGTTACCTATAAGAACAAAGTTGCCTATCGGCAATTTGTTTTCGCTAGGAAACCCTAGGTTTCCTTCGACGCCTGCAATGCAGGTTCCTGAGGACCTTCTTGAATACGGCAAAGGGGAATCCCCTCTGCACACCCCATATATAGGAAATTGAAAACCATAATTTCCTATATAATAAATAATGCCATGATTCAAAAGAATCATGGCATTATTTATTATAATAGCAAGAATATCACAATGGTTTGACATATGGTTTGCTGTATTATACGATTATAATAATGATAAGGCTTTTAAACGATTAGCTTCACCAAATGCTGGCATCAATACCTTTGAAGAGCTGAACAACAAAGATGTTTCCGTTATTCCGAACTTGGTTTTGGAATATACTATGGAATAGTATAGAAATTGTTTCCCATATTTATCTATGGATAAACCCTTTTAAAAGGTTGGGGCTGAGGAGGTATTACCGTGATGGAAGAATTTTGTTCTGCCAATGTGGAGAATGAGTCCAATTACCAAATGAAAAAGCTGAAAGAAAGTATAGAGATGATAGAGGAGCTTTTTGACAATGCCTATCATGGGATGGTTTTGGTAAATGAAGAAGGTAGAATCGTTAAATGGAATTATGAAAAGCTGTTGGGAATCAAGGAGGAGACAGTACTCAATAAACGTGTGGAAGATGTCATAGAGAATACGAGACTCCACATTGTGGCGAAGACAGGAGAAAAAGAGCTGGGAGAAATACAAAAAATACAGGGTCATGATATGATTACCAGCCGTGTACCCATTGTTAAAGATGGAAGGATTATCGGAGCTGCTGGAACAGTCATGTTTAAGGATGTAAAAGAGCTTAAATCTTTGGCTTTAAAAATGGAGACATTGATGAGCACTGTCCATAAATATCGAGGAGAAATTACAAAGTTCTATGAAGCCAAGTATTCCTTTGATCACATTATTACAAAGGATAAGCACATGATTTACTTGAAGGAGATTGCAAGGAGAGCGGCAGAGAGTAATTCAACAATTCTTATTCAAGGGGAAAGTGGGACAGGCAAAGAAATTTTTGCCCATGCCATCCACAATGCCAGTTTGAGAAAATACGGAAGTTTTGTATCCATCAATTGTGCAGCAATTCCTAAGGAACTTTTGGAAGCAGAATTATTTGGTTATGAAGGCGGAGCTTTTACTGGGGCTAAAAAAGAAGGAAAGCTTGGGAAATTTGAGCTGGCCAAAGGTGGTACCATATTATTGGATGAAATCGGAGACATGCCTCCAGAGATGCAGGCCAAGCTTCTCCGCGTATTGGAAAGCCGAGAATTTGAGCGGGTAGGAGGGACAAATCTCATTGAATTGGATGTGAGGGTCATTGCATCCACCAATGAAAAACTAGAAGAGGCCATTCAAAAGGGAACTTTTCGGCAGGACTTATATTATCGGTTGAATGTGGTGCGGATCGATATTCCGCCCCTTAGGGATAGAATAGAGGATATTCCGCTGTTGGTGACATATATTTTAGAGAGCCTAGCCAATGACTTGAAGATATTACCGAAAAAAATTTCTGACGAAGCCTTGGATATTTTACTTGCCCATGATTGGCCTGGAAACACAAGGGAGCTGAGGAATACCCTTGAGCGAGCGTTAAACATAGCCTCGGGAGAAGTAATTCGGTGGGACCATCTCCCTGAATACTTGATGAAGTATAAAAAAGTGCCTGTGAAGCCAGACGAAGAATCGCTGCTACTAAAAGACATTGTAGCCAAGGCGGAAATTGAAGGGATTCAAAAAGCCCTTCAGGTATGTGGTGGGAATCGAACCTTAGCAGCAAAAAAATTAGGCATCCATAGAACGGCGATTTATAAAAAAATAGAGGCATATGGCCTAGACATCTCCATGTTGGATGGTGATGAAAAGAAGTTGTGTAGAAAATAAGATACAAAAAAGAAATAGTGTAGACAAATGTCTACACTATTTCTTTTTGATTATGTTCATTGATTTTGTTTTATAAGATTTATGTAGAAAAATTTCTACATAAATGAAATAATCCAAACTTACTCAAATCATTGTACTTTAAATGAAATGGTGTAGACCCTTAAAAAACATGGCTTTCACAGACGGGAAAAAAGTTGGCATACAAATTGCTATATAAAGGTATCATTTTCTCGTTTCATTCAATCCAATGAAAAAAAGATGATCATAAAAATAAGGAGGTTATTTTACATGAGAGAAGTTGTTATTGTAAGTGCAGTCAGAACACCTATAGGTGCCTTTGGTGGTTGCTTTAAAAATGTGTCTGCCGTAGAACTGGGTACAATCACTGCAAAGGAAGCCATCAAAAGAGCAGGAATTAAGCCAGAAATGATTGATGAGGTTATCTTTGGAAATGTGCTGCAGGCAGGGCAAGGTCAGAATGTTTCGAGACAGGTTTCCATGGGGGCAGGTATCCCGGAAGAAGTGTCATCTTTTACAGTGAACAAGGTATGCGGTTCTGGATTAAAAACTGTTGCTTTGGCAGCTCAATCGATTATGGTTGGGGAAGCCGACGTGGTTTTGGCTGGAGGAACAGAAAGTATGAGTTCTGCTCCCTATCTTCTAGAGGGTGCCAGATGGGGAATGAGAATGGGAGATCAAAAGGTTGTAGACTATATCATACGAGATGGTTTATGGGATGCGTTTCATGACTACCACATGGGCATTACGGCAGAAAATATCGCAGAAAGATGGAACATATCTAGAGAAGAACAGGATCAATTTGCCCTTCAAAGTCAGAAACGGGCGGAAGAAGCCATCAAATCGGGAAGATTTACTGAAGAGATTGTTCCTGTACCCGTGCCCCAGCGAAAGGGAGAACCACTCATGGTGAATACCGATGAACATCCGAAATTTGGAACAACCATAGAAAGTTTGACTAAACTGAAGCCAGCTTTTAAGAAGGATGGAACGGTTACAGCAGGAAATGCTTCGGGTATTAATGATGGTGCGGCGGCTTTAGTACTCATGTCCAAGGAAATGGCTGAAAAACTGGGAATAGAGCCTTTGGCAACCATTGTCTCCTTTGCTTCCGCAGGGCTTGATCCGAAGATTATGGGATATGGACCTGTACCGGCTTCCAGAAAAGCATTGGAAAAAGCAGGCTTCACCCCAAAGGACATCGATTTGGTAGAGGCCAACGAAGCCTTTGCAGCACAATCTTTGTCAGTAGTGAAGGATTTAGGCTTAGACCCTGAGAAAACCAACGTCAATGGTGGCGCCATTGCTTTAGGTCATCCTATTGGTGCATCAGGGGCAAGAATCCTGGTAACCTTGATACATGAAATGATAAAAAGGGATGCGGAAACAGGGTTGGCTACCCTTTGCATTGGTGGCGGACAAGGGATTGCTATGGTGATCAAGCGATAGATAGAAAGCAAAAGGAGGATATATTTATGAATAAAAGCATATCTATAGAAGAGGCTGTCACCCATGTTCAAGATGGTATGACGATAATGGTTGGAGGATTTCTAGGTTGCGGAAGCCCACAAAAGCTGATTGACGCTTTGGTTGAAAAAGGAGTAAAGGATCTAACGTTGATTTGCAACGATACGGCTTTTCCAGATGCAGGTGTTGGGAAAATGGTTGTAAATAAGCAGTTCAAGAAGATTATTACTTCCCATATCGGTACAAATCCGGAAACTGGACGCCAAATGAATGAGAAAGAAACAGAAGTGGATTTGGTTCCCCAAGGAAGTTTGGCAGAAAAAATACGGGCAGCAGGTGCCGGTTTGGGTGGTATTTTAACGCCAACAGGCGTAGGCACAGAAGTAGAAAAAGGAAAAGAAAAAATGGTGTTGAACGGAAAAACCTATCTGCTTGAGCTGCCTTTAAAGGCGGACGTGGCCTTGATCTTTGGACACAAGGTAGATGAGAAAGGAAATATTTGCTATAAGGATGCAGCTAGAAACTTTAATCCTCTGATGGCTACGGCAGCAGATGTGGTGATCGTGGAAGCAGAGCATCTAGTAGCAGTAGGAGAACTAGATCCCAATGAAGTGATGACCCCGGGTATCTTTGTAAATTATATTGTAGGAGGTGAAAAATAATGGATAAAAATGAAGTGAAAATTGTCATAGCCAAAAGAGTAGCCAAGGAATTTAAAGACGGGGATGTTGTAAATTTAGGGATTGGTTTGCCTACCATGGTGGCAAATTATATAGCGCCAGATATGGATGTCACTCTCCAATCAGAAAATGGATTTGTAGGCATTGGACCAGCAGCGGAAACTGGAAAAGAAAACAAGTACATTGTCAATGCAGGAGGACAGCCTGTTACCATAAAAATGGGAGGTGCTTTCTTTGATAGTGCCATGTCTTTTGGTATCATACGTGGAGGACATGTGGATGCTACGGTGCTAGGTGCACTGCAAGTAGATCAGGAAGGAAATTTGGCAAATTGGAAGATACCAGGGAAGATGGTTCCAGGTATGGGTGGTGCCATGGATTTGGTGGTTGGCGCAAAGAAAGTGATTGTAGCCATGGAGCATACTGCAAAAGGCGAGCCTAAAATACTAAAGAAATGCAGCCTGCCGTTAACGGCTGTTCAAGAGGTAGATTTGATTATTACAGAAATGGGCGTGATGGAGGTTACGACTCAGGGAATTGTGCTGAAAGAGATTCATCCAGATTTTACGATAGAAGATGTAAAGCGGGCAACAGAAGCAGACCTTATTGTTGCAGAAGATTTAAAACCTATGGAGATATAAATTGTTTGGGTACTGCTTGCCTAGGCGAGTAGTACCCAAGAATATATATTCAATGAAAGGGGAAAGAGAAGATGTTTAAACGATTTACAAATGGCTGCGTTACATTGGTTCAAAAGTATTTACCGGATCCATTTTTATTTGCAGTAATCCTGACGCTGATTGTATTTGTCTTAGGTATTATATTTACAGGACAAAGTGCAATGGCAATGACTGTCCATTGGGGGAAAGGTTTTTGGAGTCTGTTGGCCTTTTCCATGCAGATGGCCTTGGTTTTAGTAACAGGTCACACTTTGGCTAGCGCGCCCAGCATTAAAAGAGGTTTGAAGAATTTAGCTGGACTTACAAAAACACCTACCCAAGCAATCCTTGCCGTTTCATTCGTGTCTGCCATTGCGTGTTGGATTAACTGGGGATTTGGTTTGGTTATTGGCGCATTATATGCAAGGCAATTGGCCAAACAAGTGAAAGGCGTGGATTATCGTCTGCTGATTGCCGCAGCCTATTCTGGATTTTTGGTATGGCATGGTGGATTATCTGGTTCCATACCATTGACCCTTGCAACCCCTACGGCAGATTTAGCCGGTATGACAAGAGGGGCTGTCACAGAAATGATTCCTACTAGTCAAACGATTTTTTCTCATTTTAACTTAATCATTTCTGGACTTGTTATATTTACGTTACCTTTTGTGAACAAAGCGATGCATCCAGATCCAGACAAGATTATTATGGTAAACCCAGAAATGTTATTAGAGGCTGAAGTGTGTACTACTGAAAAAGCTGCTACAGCAGCAGACAAAATGGAAACGAGTCCGGTGCTGTCCATATTGATTGGGGTACTAGGTTTAGCATATATTTTCTACTACTTTATAAACAATGGTTTTAGCTTAAATCTAGATATTGTGAACTTCATATTCTTAATTTTAGGAATTTTATTACATGGAACGCCAAGACGATTCTTAACAGCCATTGGAGAAGCGGCCAAAGGTACGGCAGGAATTATTCTACAGTTTCCTTTTTATGCAGGAATTATGGGGATGATGGTAGGCATGAGTGCAGAAGGGCTTTCTCTGGCAGGAGCAATGTCCAATGCTTTCGTAAACATTTCCACACCTAGAACCTTCCCTTTGTTTACATTCTTAAGCGCGGGATTGGTAAACTTCTTCGTGCCATCTGGCGGTGGACAGTGGGCAGTTCAGGCTCCGATTATGATGCCTGCTGGAGCCGAATTGGGTGTTCCGGCAGCCAAAACAGCCATGGCCATTGCATGGGGTGATGCATGGACCAATATGATACAACCTTTCTGGGCATTACCTGCTCTAGGTATTGCAGGCCTTGGTGCAAGAGATATCATGGGGTTCTGCATTATTGATTTAATCTATACAGGTGTGATTATCGGTCTTGGATTAATGTTTCTATAAGGATAGGCTTGTAAAATAAAAAATGAAAAAAGTGTTACATGAAATGTTTCATGTAACACTTTTTTTTTAGAAAGAAAAGGTAGCAAACAGCCATTTGTCTATGCGCAATGATTGGCATAAAATTTGCAAATAATTACTTTCAGCTTTCATTCAATGGGTATAGAATTGTAAAAGTTGGCCAACCTTGGAATTCTATTTCCTTGTATTGTCTGTTACAAAGTCTGTAGAAATTTAAAATATGAATGGGAATTAGGAGGTAAAAATGTTTGAGGTGAAAGTAACGGAAACCGTTTTTCAGAATATGCACCCATCCTTGATTGCAAAACGAATAGAAGGCGGGGAAATGATTTCACTTCTAAAGAAATTGGATAGTATTGGATATTATGCTTTAGGGGTTTGGAATGAACACGCTTTTGATGCCTCCCACGGGGCTTTATATGAAAACCCATGGGAAAGATTAAAAATGATGCGAAAATTTGTGACCCACACAAAACTGCTATTGTCATTGACAAAGCAAGCTACGGAGGGACAGAAAAGAGAAACGTTTATAAGAAAGGCTGTGTATCATGGGGTGGATATCATTAGAATTCTATATACATCAACGGAAATGGGGGAAATAGAAACCTGCGTAAGGACTATTCAAAAGGAAGGGGGACAAGGGCAAATAGCCATTGCATATACGGCAGCAGCTCCCTATGATATAGGGCATTATCTAGGGATTGCTCGAAGGATGAAAGAAATAGGCGCGGAGTCTATTTGTCTGGTCGATCAACATGGAGGGCTTACACCTTATAGCGCATTTGAAATGATAACTATGCTAAAACATGTGATAAAAATACCTGTTCACTTTCATAGCTGCCATAACAGCGATATGGTTTCTATGGCATATCTAAAGGCAATTGAAGCAGGTGCTGATGTTATTGATGCATCCATATCCATGGAAACACCAGGCTGTTCTGGTCTTTCTACAGAAACCATTGTTAAGGCATTAAGCGGTACAAAATATGATACAGGATTGGATGTGGCAACATTAAAAGAAATCTCAGCGTGTATGGAACGATGGAGATAAACAATAAATATCCGCATATAAAAAAAGATTCAAATGAATGCCGCCTATTCATAAAAGAATTTGTCATCGAAAGGAGAAACAAATGAAGATTTTTTTCCATATTTTAAGTTATAATATTCTTCCCATTTTTGTACTGATTTTCTTGGGATATTTTATTGGTAAAAGAAAAAGCACCCATATTTATACGTTAAGCATCATCAATCTAAATATTTATCTTCCTGTATTTGTTTTTGTAAACCTATATACGACAGAAATGCCTATTGAAATGATGAAAGTGTTTATCTATGCAATCATATTTGTGGTGATAACTGGTTTTACGGCCCGTTGGTTTGCAAGGATGCGAGGTTATGATGATCGGATGACCAATGCATTAAAGAATGCTACGATGTTCTATAATGCTGGCAACATGGGGATTCCTCTTGTTATGACGGTATTTAGCAGCAGTCCCTTTGTAAAAAATGGACAGACCCCATATCTGAATATGGCCCTCGCAGTACAAATTATGATCTATATCGCTCAAAATATTACGATGAATACCATTGGTTTTTTTAATGCAGGACGTGGGAATATGCACTGGAAGGATACCATTAAAAAAATACTTGCCATGCCTACAATCTATGCAATTCCCTTGGCATTTCTAATGAAACATGTTCCTTATGATCTAACACAGATTCCAATTTGGTCTGCAATCATGCATATTAAGGAAGGATTTGTGGCGTTGATTTTGATGACGCTTGGTATCCAGTGTGCGCAGACTCAAATGGATATAAAAAATAAAGAGGTCTATATGGCAGCTGCCATTCGAATGGTGGGAGGGCCAATTTTAACATTGTTGCTGATTTACATGATGAAGTTTGATGGGGTGATTGCCCAGACTATATTGATTTCATCAGCTGCACCTACAGCAGTTAATACCGCCCTTATGGCCTTAGAATTTGATAATTGTGCTGATTATGCTTCACAGGTGGTTATGGCTTCTACCTTATTGAGTGGAATTATGCTGACTGCTGTGATTTATATGTCAGGGATACTCTTTCCTGTTGTATAAAAATTAGCACTCCTTATCAGGGAGTGCTAATTTTTATATTGACTGAAAATTTATATCGTTGTAATATAAATTTGTAAAAGGGGTGAGATCTTACATCCTTAACTGATAATCAACTACATAATTTTAAATGATAAGGAGGGCATTTATGAGTAAGGAAAAAGGAAGTTTGTCTATTCATAGTGAGAATATTTTTCCCATTATTAAAAAGTGGCTCTACTCAGACCATGACATCTTTATTCGAGAGTTAATCTCAAATGCTTGTGATGCCATTACCAAGGTAAAAAGGCTGAGCAGCCTAGGCGAGGCTCATCTAGGCGGCAAAACAGACTTTCAGGTAAAGGTGATCCTGGACACAACGGCAAGGACGTTAAAGTTTATTGATAATGGCATCGGTATGACCGATGAGGAAGTAAAGAAATATATCAATCAAATTGCCTTTTCAGGAGCTGAGGACTTTTTAAAGACTTATAAGGACAAAGGAGATATCGATCAGATTATTGGTCACTTTGGCCTTGGTTTTTATTCAGCCTTCATGGTAGCTGATATGGTGGAGATTGATACCTTATCTTATCGTCAAGGAGCCCAAGGGGTGAAATGGCGTTGCGATGGTGGCACAGAGTTTGAGATGGAGGAAGGCAGCAGAACCCATAGAGGGACAGAAATTACGCTCCACCTGGGACCAGATGGAGAGACCTTCTTAAGTGAATACACTGTAAGATCTACTATTGAAAAATACTGCTCCTTTATGCCATATCCAATCTATTTTGAAGTGGCAGATAAGGAACCAGAGAAAGATAAGGATGGAAATATTATTATTACTGAGCCTGAGGCGTTGAACGATGTGCTTCCGCTATATCTGAAGCAGCCTAGCGCTTGTACCGATGAGGAATATAAAGAGTTTTATCGAAAAACCTTCAGAGATTTTCAAGAACCCCTTTTCTGGATTCATCTGAATATGGATTATCCATTCAACTTAAAAGGGATTCTGTATTTCCCCAAATTAAACACGGAGTTTGATACCATTGAGGGACGCATCAAGCTTTACAATAGTCAAGTCTTTATCGCAGACAACATCAAGGAAGTTATCCCTGAATTCTTGCTGCTTTTAAAGGGTGTTATTGATTGTCCAGACTTACCATTAAACGTATCTAGAAGTTTTCTTCAGAATGATGGTTTTACCAAAAAGATTTCCGATTATATTACAAAAAAGGTAGCCGATAAATTGAATGGTCTCTTTAAGTCAGGACGAGAAGGCTTTGAAAAATTCTGGGATGATATTAGTCCATTTATTAAATATGGTTCTATCAAGGATGATAAGTTCTATGAGAAGATAGAATCCATCCTCCTATACAAAACAACCGATGAACAATATGTAACGATTGAGGAATACCTGGAAAAGCATACTGGAAAGCTAGAGAAGCAGGTCTACTACGTTTCAGATCCTGTGCAGCAAGCCCAGTATGTCAGTTTACTGAAAGCCCACGGAGTAGAAGCTGTGATCCTGGACCATAGTATTGACTCTGCCTTCATATCCCATATTGAAATGAAAAAGAATGATATCCGCTTCAAAAGAGTTGATTCTGATATTTCAGAGCTTATGAAGGAGCAGGATCAGACTGATGAAGAGACGAATAAGGTAGAAGTGGAGAATGTAACCAAGGTCTTTAAAAAAGCACTAGCAAAAGAAGACTGTAAGATTCAGCTTGAAAGCTTAAAGTCTGAAGATGTGGCGGGTATGATCATTCTATCGGAAGATAGCCGAAGGATGCAGGAAATGATGAAGCGTTATAACATGGGAGGGTTTAACCCAGGGATGTTCCCAAGTGAAGAAACCCTTGTACTGAATAAAAAGCATCCTCTGATACAATATATTTTAGGCCATACCAACGAGGAAACAGAGTTATTGGATTTAATTGCGCAACAGGTATATGATTTAGCCGTACTCAGTCACAAGCCCCTTGCACCAGAGGCTATGGCAAACTTCATCAAACGAAGTAATGAGATCATGAAGAAGATGATCTCTTAGTAGGGAATCTATAGGAAACGAAGGGAGTAACAGTGCTTACTCCCTTTTTTGATATATAGGAAATTATGATTTTCAATTTCCTATATATGGGGTGTGCAGAGGGGATTTCCCCTTTGCCGTATTCAGGAAGGTCCTCAGGAACCTGCATTGCAGGCGTCGAAGGAAACCTAGGGTTTCCTAGCGAAAACAAATTGCCGATAGGCAACTTTGTTCCTGTTGTTTTTAGTGGAAGAATCATGTATATATAAAATAGCAGTTAAAAAAGAAAGGGGGTCCCTATGAGAAGAAAAACGAAATTACTTCTGGCAATTGCTGTGGTACTTATACTAGGATCCATTGGCATTTTTCTAAGGGATCAACAGACGGCCACCCGGTTAAAAGCAGGGGAAGAGGTCACCTTTTTCGTGGCTTCCGATATCCATTATTTAGCAGACAGTTTAAAGGATGGAGGAGAAGCTTTTAAAAAGTATGTTGCCCTTGGGGATGATGGAAGAGAGCTAGATTATATTGATGAAATCATGAGGGCCTTTATTTATGATATTCAAAGGAAAAAGCCAGAGATTTTGCTGGTTAGCGGGGATTTAACAAACAATGGAGAAAAGGCAAGTCACCTGGAACTGAAGGAGTTGTTTAAGGAAATTGAAGCATTGGGCACATCGGTATACGTCATTCCAGGAAATCATGATATACTCAATCCTTGGGCTACAGGCTTCAAGGAAGATCAACGATACGCAACAGAGACCATCAATGACAAAGATTTTAAAAAGATATATGAAGATTTTGGATACAAGGATGCTATCGCCAGGGATCGAACAACATTGAGTTATCTTGCAGCTCCTTCAGAGGATCTATGGCTGCTGATGCTGGACACAAATCAATATAGGAATAACATGAAAGATGGTAGACCTGAAGCAGGGGGGGTAATTGGGCCTAAAACCTTAGCCTGGATTAAAGAATGTAGTGATTTGGCGAAAAAGAAAAATGCGAAGATTATTACTGTGATGCACCACAATCTGCTGGACCATAATGAAATGATCCAAGAGGGATATACCCTGGACAATCATAAGGAATGCTTAACGGTATTTGAGGAGCAAGGATTGAACATATTTTTATCGGGCCATATTCATATTCAGGACATAAGCTCCTATAAACCGGCAGAAGGCCAAGGAAAGAGCCCAATCTATGATATTGTCACAAGCTCTTTGAACGTCTACCCCCAGCAATATGGCGTGCTGCAGTATTCACCGGATAGGGAGGCCTATGACTATAGTACTGCATGGGTTGATGTGGAAGGCTGGTCGAAGGAAGCTGGAATTGTGGATGAGAATATAAATCATTTCAAGGACTATTCGGAAAAATCCTTTGGAAAAGAGGCCTACTATATGGCTTATCTTGCTTTGGTGGGTCTTAATCATTATACCGAGGAAGAACTGGATTGGATGGCGAAAACCATGGAAATATTAAATATAAGATATTTTGCAGGCAAAGATCATGACGGAGAAGAAGAGATTAAAGAATCCAAGGGATTTGAATTATGGAAGGTAGCACCCAATAGCTTTGTAAAAAGATATCTTATGAGCATATTGAAAGATCAGGATATGGAGGACAATAGATTGCATATGGAAATAAGAGAGTAATGGAAAAAATTGTAGAGCTTTCTAAAGGATGACAATGCTGCGTATTTGTTCTAAAGCTACAACAATCAATTAGAAAAGGAATTCTAGCAAAATCAGAATTCCTTTTCTAGAGAGGCCTTACTCAGAGGCCGTTTCTAAAACCTTACGAATGATATCCTTCGTTGCAGCC
Organism: Anaerosolibacter carboniphilus; assembly: GCF_014205875.1. Lineage (GTDB taxonomy): Bacteria > Bacillota > Clostridia > Peptostreptococcales > Thermotaleaceae > Anaerosolibacter > Anaerosolibacter carboniphilus. The sequence goes on along the minus strand of NZ_JACHEN010000002.1, from coordinate 84,307 downwards.
CCTTCATGGACTTTTACACCATCCACATAGTATGTAGGTACATAATAATAGTCATATTTATTGGCAATCTCGGGCTGTCGTCGTTCATCAATCTTCTGAATATCGATGTTGAAATACTTTACATTTTCCTTTTTGAGTTCCTCCATCCATGTACTGGCTTCCTTACAGAATGGACACGACTCCATGGTAAACATCAATACAGATTTCATTTGTATCACTCTCCTTTTTCATTTTAAATCAACAGCTTTCTAAGGTAAAAAACATATGAGAGAATGAAAGGACAGATTAAATAGAGAAACTATATATATTATACCCAACTTTGAGATCCTCAACAAAGGGTAGACGCATAAAATCAAATTTTATATTGGTTTGGAGGACAATCATGATCAGAGAAATTCTAGAAGAGGAATATGGCGAAGTGCTTGAATTTATAAATCAAGACCCTGGGCGGAATTATTTTATTCGTCTAGGCCTTGAAAATGGGAAAAAGGTATATGAAAAGCTCATAGGAGAATGGGATCATGAACAAAGACTAAAGGCAGTGCTTTTTCGCCGTAAGCTAGGAAATTTGCAGTTCTATGCCAAAGGTGACTTTGATATAGAAGGTTTTGTAGGATGTATGAGAGAGCTGGAGTTCAAAGCTTTGATTGGGCCTGCTTCCTATTGTGATCAATTTTTGGGAAAAGGTCTATTTGCTTCTGCCCATGAGGGAGCCATTATTGCCAAACTAGCTGCTTTAGGCCAAACTATGGAATATCCTATCTCTGAGGAAATAGAGATCCTCAAGATTCAGGATTTGGATGAGGTCGCAACGATCTATGAAAAAGTATTTACTGGGTTTAGCTCAAAGGCCGTGATGGAGGAAAGACTCAACAGTGGCAGAGGCCGAGGTCTATGCATACGTCGAAATGGAAAAATCGCAGCCGTTGCCCAAAGTGAATTTGAAATGGAAACCTCGGCTTTGATTGTTGGTGTTGCCACGGATCCAGAATACCAGGGAAAAGGATTGGGAACAGCGTGTGTAAAAGCATTATGCGATCAACTGTTGAAGGAAGGCAAAGATCTCTATTTGCAGTATGACAACATGGATGCAGGAAGGATTTATGAAAGATTGGGATTTAGAGCCTTTGATCAGGTAAAGCATTATGTAGGCTTCTAATAATGAAGGAATGAGTAGGGTAGAAAGATAAAAAGCCTCTATGTATTCAAAAAGATCATTTATGAAAAATATTGGGGAAGAGGAGCACTTCCTGAGTCTTATTTGACTATGATGATGAAAAGAATTAGAGGATTCCGAGAATAGATATAGAAGTAAAAAGAGAACCATCATTTTTTGCTTTGGAGTGTTAACCCTATGAAATTAGAAAGGCTGCTGGCCATTGTCATCAAGCTGCTGAATAAAGAACGAGTGACTGCCAAGGAGTTGGCAGATTATTTTGAAGTGTCGGTACGAACCATACAAAGGGATATCGAGGCCATCAATATGGCAGGTATCCCTGTCTTTGCATACAAAGGGCAAAACGGAGGCTACGGTGTTTTAGAGGATTACGTGATTAGCAAAAGCTACTTTACCAAGACAGAGCAAAGTCTGCTATTAACAGCTCTCCAAGGTGTATACAAAGCATATGATGATAAAAATCTACAGGATATTATGGACAAGCTATCGGCCGTTAAGCGGAAAGATCATCCTATAAAAACCAACAATGTGCTAATGGATTTTAGCCCCTGGGGAGATTCAGTAAAACGAAGGGAAAAGGTCAATATCATCAGAAGGGCTATAGAAGAGAATAAAATCATTAAAATAAACTATCTGGATCTTAATGGTAAGGCAACTTGGAGAGAAGTAGAACCTATGGCTTTGATTCTGAAGGTGAATATATGGTATCTTCATGGGTATTGCCATTTGCGTCAAGACTATCGATTGTTTAAGCTGACCAGAATCAGGGAGCTTCAGGTTACAGATCACGGCTTTATGAGGAGAGAAGGGCCCGTGATGTACGACTTTGATCATGATAAGAGGGAAAAGATAAAATTGATTCTTAAATTCGAGCAGGAGGCACTGAGTAGGCTCGATCAATATTTTGAACTGGAAGGCTTGGATATACAAGGAGATGGATCTGTCTATGTAACTGTAAAATATCCAGAGGATGAATGGGTCTATGGAATGATTTTGAGCTTTGGAGATAAGGTGGAGGTCATAGAGCCAGAACGCATCAGAAGAATTATTTTGGAGAGAACAAAAAACATTCTAAAAAAATATGAATGATCAAATGAATTACGACATGCTGTTGTCATATTGGAACTCCTATAATGAAAATGAAAGAAATATCATTGAGGAGGAGATCGAATGAAGGAGAGAATATGTCAAAGCTGTGGAATGCCCATGGCAACTGAGGAATTGCTGGGAACCAATCAAAATGGATCTAAGAACGACGACTATTGTTGTTACTGCTTTCAAGATGGTAAATTTGCTTCTGAAGTGACCATGGAAGAAATGGTAGAGATCTGTGTACCCCATATGGTCCATCAAGGAATGAAAGAGGAACAATCAAGGCAGATCATGAAAAGTCTATTACCTACTTTGAAAAGATGGGCATAGGGTCCCTATCTAATGGGATAGACTCAAAAGAATGGACAGCAATTATAGGCTATAAAACAAGTGGGAGATTGATATAAAGAATCAGTCTCCCACTTGTTTTATAGAGAGCCGTATCTATAGTGTGCTTTTTTCCTCATAAATCTGTCAACAGCTTTAAGTAGGTGTTTATATGCGTATATATGGAATTTTGAGTTGTTAAAACTGTTGCATGATTATGGCATGAAGGAACATACTAAAAGATAGATAAATGACATTTGATATCAATAAGAAGATATTTGATATTTGATATAATATATGGTAAAATTTAAATCATAAGAGGTGAGGTCAATGGATTTTCTAACAAAAAATGATATTATATATCAAAAGCTTAAAGATAAGATTATAGATGGCATGCTAAAGCCTGGAGAGAGGATTATCATTTCAGATTTGGCTGCAGAGTTCAATGTGAGTCCCATGCCCGTAAGAGAGGCCATTAAAAGACTACAACAGGATGAGTTCGTAGAAGTAATACCTCACATCGGTGCAAGGGTTGCCACTTTTGAGGTGGACAAGATGAAAGAAATCCTTCTCATTTTAACGGAACTAGAAGTATTGGCTGCCAAATTAGCGATTCCCTATATCAATGAGGGTGAAGTTAAGGAACTGGAAGCGTTGATTGGAGAAATGGAGACTGCTATAGAAGATCAAGATTACAGGGTGTATGCAGAACTCAATAAGGAGTTTCATGGATATATCTATAGTGTCAGTCCATATCATTATCTTCGTGAGTTGATTATGGGCCTATGGGAGAAATCTTCCTTTTATAGAACATTGTTCACAAAATCCAGTACCAGACCTAAGGAATCTTTAAAGGAGCATAAGGAATGGCTGGATGCCCTACGACAAAAAGACATAGAAAAATCTCAAGAGATCCTAAGAAGTCATAAGGAAAAGGCATTAGAAGTTTTCTTTCAATCCTACGAATCAGAAAAGTAACGATCATAAATTCTATGCAATAATAATTTGATCAAATATATGATATCAATATTTTGTTTGGAATTGTGTTTTTAGGATAGGAATAACATATATTGAATAGGATTTTTTTATATAAAATGCCAACAATAATGAAAAAGAAAAGGAGAGAGACATATGAAGCAGGCTTTGGAAGGTATTAAAGTACTGGATTTGACAAGAGTGCTGGCAGGACCCTATGCTACCATGGTAATGGCAGATATGGGTGCAGATGTAATTAAGATTGAAGCCCCTGAGGTGGGGGATGATTCAAGACAATTTGGACCCTATATCCAGAATGAAAGCGCCTATTTTATGAGCTTAAACCGAAATAAAAGAAGTATTACATTAAATCTAAAAGCACCTAAAGCGAAGGAACTATTTATAGAAATGGTGAAGAAGGCAGATGTGGTGGTAGAGAACTACAGACCTGGAACAATGGAGAAATTAGGCTTGGGCTATGAAGAATTAAAGAAAATAAACCCTAGAATTATCTATGCCGCTTCATCAGGATTCGGTCACTCTGGACCTTATAGCAAGAGAGCTGCTTATGATGCCGTTGTACAGGCAATGGGAGGTATCATGAGTATCACAGGACCAAAGGGTGGTAAGCCAACGAGAGTAGGTCCATCCATCGGAGATGTAACAGCAGGGTTATTTACAGCCATTGGCGTCTTGGCAGCCTTAAATTATCGTAACAATACAGGAGTAGGACAAAAGGTGGATGTGGCCATGTTAGATTGTCAGGTGGCGATCCTGGAGAATGCCATTGCCAGATATGTGGTTACGGGAGAAGCACCGAAGCCAGCAGGAAACCGTCACAGCTCCATTACGCCATTTGAGCCATTTGAAACCAGCGATGGAGAAATCATGATTGCAGCAGGAAATGATGCATTATTTGTGAAGATGTGTGAAGTATTTGGAACAGAGGAATGGGCCCAGGACGAGCGATTTAAAACCAATCCATTGAGAACGAAGCATGTAGAAGAATTGGTGCCACTGATTACTGAGGTTACAAGAACAAAAACAACAAAAGAGTGGCAGGACCTACTGGACAAGGCAGGGGTACCAAACGGACCAATCAATACGATTGATAAGGTGATGGAAGATCCTCAAGTATTGGCCAGAGATATGATCATAGAAGTAGATCATCCTGTGGCAGGCCACTTAAAAATGGCAGGAGTACCTATTAAGATGAGTGAAACCCAAGGTATCGTACGTACCCATGCACCACTGCTGGGGCAGCATACAGAAGAGATCCTAAAGGAACTATTGGGTATGAGTACAGAAGAAATTGATGCTTTAAAGAAAGAAAATATTTTCTAAAAAGTGAACATGAATAACCTGCATATGGGACGTAAACGTCCCATATGTTTTTATTTTCTAAGGGTTTACAAACGAAGAAACTCGTATATAATAAAAGAGAATGAAAAATTCGCTTTTAAGGAGGGCCATAATGGTTCAGTATAAAAAAGACGAGATCAAAGACCGGATTGATGGAGCAGCATTGAAGATATTTGCAGAAAAGGGTTATAGGGATACAAAAATATCCGAAATTGGAGAATGGGCAGGGGTTTCCATTGGAAATATCTATCGATATTACAAGAGCAAGGATGAGATTTTTGATGCCAATGTGCCGGGAAATTTTTTAGAAATAGTAAAAAAGCTGCTATGGAGTAAGATTTCCGCCATCAAGGAAACGGATGCAAAATTTGTAGAGCAGTCAGAGAGTTTTTGGCTGGTCAATCATGAGGTGATCCAATTCATGGTGGATCATCGAGAACACATGCTCATTGTCTTTCACAAAAACACAGGGACAAAATATGAAAATGCGAAGAGGGAATTGGTAGAATTTCTTTTGCATGCCCTACAGGTGATTCATCCAATTCAGTATGGACAATTTTTAGCAGAGAATAAGCAGGAGCTCGTAATAAGACTTATCTATGAGAATCTTATTCATATGACGCTGTGTATCTTACGGGATACAAAGAATATTGAAGAGGTAAGGCAGCATTTAAAATCAATTCATTCCTATCATATGTTTGGAATCATAAGTTTGTTTCGATAGCATGCCTTCGGCCATAAAATGAAATGCAAAGGAGATGGAAATTTTATGGACAGTTATCAACAAAACCTACAGGAAGAACAGCAATATCTATCTAGAACGCTAGACTTCATAGGTCATGAGCTGGATAGAGAGATTCGTACATTGCAAAATAGGAAGGATGATCTATTAAGTCTTAGAAAGGAAATGTGGGAAAATACCGTGCATTTCTCTACGGATTTTGAACGATTGACAGAAATTAGCCAATACTTGGCCGTACTCAACGGTCAAACTACCAGCTATGGAACCATCTATAAACAAATTGAAAAATATAAGAAAATGTTGGATACTCCCTATTTTGGAAGATTTGATTTCATAGAAAAGGGAGAAGCGGGGCGAGAAAAGATATATGTGGGTCTCCATAATGTGGTCGACGAAGAATCCTATGATATCTTAGTATATGATTGGAGAGCGCCGATTTCGAGCATATTTTATCAATTTGAGCTGGGAGAAGCGGCCTATCAAGCGCCCAAGGGCACTATCGAAGGAAATGTATTGCTAAAAAGACAGTATAAGATTCATCATGGGAAGCTGGATTATTTTTTTGATTGCAGTTTGAAAATTGATGATGAGATTTTACAAGAAGTTTTATGCCGTCATTCGTCTTCAAAAATGAGAAATATCGTAGAGACTATCCAAAAAGAACAGAATACGATCATCAGGGATACCAATAATGAGCTCCTTATTGTGCAAGGGGTTGCCGGAAGTGGAAAAACTTCCATTGCTCTTCATCGAATTGCATTTCTGCTTTATCATGGCATCCGTGAAAAGCTGAGCTCCAACAACATCTTAATTATTTCACCCAATGAAGTATTTAGTAAATACATCTCTGGAGTTTTGCCTGAGCTGGGAGAAGAAAATGTAGAGCAATTAACCTTTGATGTTCTGGGAACAAAGGTATCGAATGGTAGATTTAACATAGAAAAAAGAATGGAGCAGCTAGAATGGCTGATTGGTTGCCCGGCGGTGGATCTGGTAGAGCAAAGAAAGAAAAGCATTGCATTTAAAGAATCCAATATATTTGTAGAGCTTTTAAATCGTTTGCTGTTATATTATGAAAGAAATCATATTGTTTTTGAGGACGTTTACTATGCTGGCAAGGTTATTGAGACAAAAAATCTATTAAGGAATCAATTTCTCCATGATAAAATAGGAAGACCCATAGCCAAACGGTTGAAGCGAATGGAGGGAATGATCCTAGACAGAATTCATCCATTACGAAAGGAAAGGATGTTTAAGATTGAGAAGCTCGTACAAAAAATGGATGGACATGAATTTGAAATAAAATCTTTTAGTCGACTGCTTTCCATGAAGAAATCCAGTGGATTAATGAAAAAAATCCGCAGTTTTACCCAGGTGGACTACTTCCAGGTATATCGTACATTGTTTGATCAAGAGGGACTTTTAAAGAAACTGGCTCAGGGATTGGAGCTGCCAGTCGATATTGAAAGTATCATTCAATCTACGAGAGAGAATTTAGAACGGGGGCATATTCAATATGAAGATTGTGCACCCTTATTGTTTCTAAAGCTCAAAATCGAAGGAAATGACATGTTCTCGGAAATCAAGCAGGTAGTGGTGGATGAAGCTCAGGATTATGCACCTATACAGTATGCAGTTTTTGACCTTTTGTTTAAGGATGCCAGATTTACGATTTTGGGGGATATTCACCAATCTATCCATAAGGAAGTAGATATTTCTCTATACGATAACATCAATCAAATCTTTCATAAGAGGAAAGCGATTCATTTGTTTCTAAACAAAAGCTATCGCTCTTCCTATGAAATTAGTGGATTCTCTCAGAAAATATTGAATCTTCAGCAGGAGTGCATCAGCTTTGAACGTCATGAAGGAAAACCCCTCGTGCTGAAAAAGGACAGCTTAGAAAACATGGATGATGCCGTTGTAGAAGATATTCATCGGTTTATGAAGGAAGGTCAGAGAACGATTGCTGTGATCTGTAAGACCATGGAAGAATCTAGACAGCTTCACAGTCGATTGAAGACTTTTCTCGACATCAGCATCATTGCTTCAAAGGACGAAGAAATAGAGTCAGGTGCCATGATTATCCCTGGATATATGGCCAAGGGTTTAGAGTTTGATGCTGTCATTGTCTATGATGTATCAGATTGCCGTTATGCGACTGAACTAGATAGAAAACTCCTATATATTGCCTGTACAAGAGCCCTTCACCGACTGGTTATCTATTATAAGGATACAAAAAGTTCTTTTCTGCCAGATTCCTCTTATTTTCTCCTATAAGGTTGATTTTATCAATAGATATGGATGAAATTTACATTGACAGAGTTAGGTCATATCTACTAAGGTAGTAGTGGTATAGAAAACAAATTTGGAGGAAACTATGTTTGGTGAAAATTATAAAACCATAGAAGAGACAGCCTGGCAAGGGCGGATTGATAGCGAAAGCAACTATGATACCTTCCGGTGGCATCAATGGATACAACCTATGGACCTAAGAAAAGATAATTTAACACCTTTTACAGGAAAGCTGGGCTTTGCCTTTATTGGATTTTGTTGTGATGAAGGTGTAAAGCGCAACAAAGGAAGGACAGGGGCCGCCAATGGGCCTCAGAGTATTCGAAGGGAGTTATCCAACCTACCCTGTCGTTTCACGCAAGAGGTGAAGCTTTTTGATGCGGGAAATATCTATTGTGAAAATTGCACATTAGAAGAAAGCCAAGCGCTACTTGCTAATGCGGTTGAAAAGCTTTTGGGATTAAATCTTTTCCCTATTGTATTGGGAGGCGGTCATGAGGTGGCTTTTGGCCATTACCATGGGATATTGAATCACGTAAAGAAAACGAATCATAAGCCCAATATTGGTATTATTAATTTTGATGCCCACTTCGACCTGAGACCTTATCCCAATGGTGGAAGTTCAGGAACCATGTTTCGGCAGATTGCTGACCACTGTGAGGAACAGCAATTGAACTATTCCTATTTCTGTGTAGGGGTACAGAAACACAGTAATACCATCGATTTATTCAAAACAGCCGATCGATTGGGCGGAGAATATATTCTTGCCAAAGACATCATCGATGGGGATAATTGGGGGCTATTGGAAAGATTCGATCATTTTATGAAAAATAATGATCATATCTATATGACCATATGTGCCGATGTATTTTCATCAGCCTTTGCACCAGGGGTTAGTGCTACACAACCTGTAGGGTTAGATCCAGAAAAAGTGATAAAGTTTATGAAATATATATTGAAGTCCGATAAGGTGGTAAGTTTTGATATTGCTGAAGTATCACCACGATTTGACCAAGACAACACGACGGCAAACCTAGCGAAGGTACTGATTTTCTCTGTCATTGATACATTATGTCAGGCCCATAATTTGTCCCTGTAAACAAAGGTAACGGTTGGACAGGGGCGTCCAACCCTACAAAACCACAGAAAATCATGTTTTCTGTAGGGAACGACAGCCCCCATCGTTCCGAAAAAGATAGGAATTCAAAGCCACGGAACGGCGAGGGCCGCTCCCTGCGATATGGCACAACTTTTATCTAATACGAACCATAAAAAGAAGGGTAGCAGATGCGGCCCTTCTTTTATACCGCCCAAAACCAATAGGATTCTTCTAAAGAAATGGTATGTTTTTACAATAGTATGATATAATCTTACTTATGAGGAAAATATAGGAACAAAGGGTCTATATAAAGAGTGAAAGGGGTTTTATCATGGATCAGGCTTTGTTGGAAAAATATGCTCGATTGCTCGTAAAAACAGGGATTAACATTCAAAAAGATCAGATTTTAGTGATTACATCTCCCATAGAGTGCGCCTCCTTTGCCAGATTGGTTGCCCAAATTGCCTATGAAGAAGGGGCAAGGGATGTGGTGATGAATTGGAGAGATGAATTGTTTTCAAAGATTAGATTTATGCATGGACCAGAGGAGATTTTTGAAGAATTTCCTTCATGGCAGCAGGAGTTATACATATCTCATGTGCGCCAAGGAGCAGCGTTCTTGACGATCTCTGCTTCTGATCCTGAACTGATGAAGGACGTTGATCCGGATAGAATGATGAAGGCGGAAAAGGCTCGTAGTACTGCTTTAAAAGAATATTATGAAAAACTGATGGCCAATAAAAATGTATGGTGTGTCGCATCTATTCCAACACAATCCTGGGCCATGAAGGTCTTCCCAGAACTGATGGAAGATGAAGCTGTAGAAGAACTTTGGAATGCTATATTCAGAACAGTGAGGGCGGATCAAGAAGACCCTGTGGCATCCTGGAAAGCCCACAAAAGTAATTTGAAAAAGAGAATGGAGTTCTTAAATTCAAATCAATTCAAGCTTCTTCATTACAAAAATGCTTTGGGTACAGATTTAAAGATTGAACTTCCAGAAGGCCATCTATGGCTTGGAGGGTCGGAGTATACCCCTGGAGGAGTGGAATTTATCGCCAATATGCCTACAGAAGAAATTTTTACTTTGCCGAAAAAGACGGGTGTTAATGGAACAGTAGTAAGTTCTATGCCCTTAAACCACAATGGCAATTTGATTGAGGAATTCTCGTTTACCTTCAAGGATGGAAAGATCATAGATTTCCAAGCAAAGAAGGGATATGATATTCTAAAGAAGCTGCTTGAAACGGACGAAGGCGCATTATATCTTGGAGAGGTTGCCCTTGTTCCCTATGATTCTCCAATTTCAAACTTAAATATATTATTCTATAACACTCTTTTTGATGAAAATGCTTCCTGTCACTTGGCCATTGGAAAAGCATATCCTGTATGTATAAAAGATGGAGAAAATATGTCTCAGGAAGAGTTAATAAGATCAGGGGTAAATGATTCTCTTACCCATGAGGACTTTATGATTGGAACCGCAGATTTAGAGATCATAGGTACTACCATAGATGGACGAGAAATACCTATATTTAAGAACGGTAACTTTGCATTTTAATAGAAGAGGACGAATTCATCTGAATTCGTCCTCTTCTATTAAAATGCTGTCATTATTTCTTTAAAGCCTTTCGCAGGCCGCTCTCTGTACCACGGCGAATGTTGTGGATATTAGGGATATGCTTATAGATACTTTGGGCAGCAATGACCAATGCTATGATGACGCAACCTATACTGTATTGAAAATACAAAGTGGAAAGCACCAAAACAATGAGGAGGCCAATGGTGCCTAAGGCGATATAATCAGTGACAATAGTAACAATCAAGATGGCAATAATACATAAGAGGGCGATGCGGCCATCGATAGCTACGAGCATACCGATGAGGGATGCCGTTCCCTTTCCACCTTTGAAGCCCATGTAAAAGGGATAATTATGGCCTAAGATGACAAACAAGCCATTTAGATAGAGGAAAAAGGGAAGCTGTTCAGGCCTTACGCTGCCTTGTAAAAGGACTTTCATAATAAGTATAGAGAGGGTAGCTTTTCCGATATCGACGAGGGCCACCACGATGCCAAACTTCCACCCTAAAGTATTGACGGCATTAGAGGCGCCAGCGTTGCCATTTCCTAAACTACGTATATCTACTTTTTTAACGATCTTACCCAGAATATAGGAGGCCTGAAAGCACCCAAAGATATAACCAATTAACACAGTAAGAATATAAGATTGCATGGAATAACCTCCTTGATAATGTTTTTTATATCAAGGAAATTTTGGGTTTTGATTTCCTTGATATGGGGGATTTTTAAAGGGGTTCACCCCATAGTACTGTCTTTATGATATAAAATTATAGCGGGAATATTCTCTATCAAAGAGAATCCACTTTTTGAATTAATTTAAGTAATAGAGATTTTGAGAGTCTTACTCGAAGAAATCTCTATTACGACATGAGCATTTGCGGAGCAATTTGCGATTTTTATGTCTAATAATTGGAGGGTTACAGCGAAGCGTCATAGGGCGAGTGGCATCACGAAGAAGTGATGCCGTGCTACGAGCGCCGCCGAGACGGTGAGGCGGCCGGGTGCAAAGCACCTATTAGTTCCCTGTGAAGAACAAAAGCATTTCCTTCATCTTAAATCATGAAATGCTTTTGTTCCTATTATATCATATACGTGGGGATTGCAATATTGTCTTCGGAATAGCATAAAATAATGCTATACAAAGCACGAAATTGTAATGAGAAGAGGCAGAAAATATGGTATTGCTTGACAGGATAACAATATAGTTTTATAATAAAACTGTTCGCATATAAAACAAATAGAAGGTGGATAACAATGGAAGAGATAAAAACCAATATCCCAGAACAGCTTCAGTATCTGCTTAAAAAAATACACATGAATATGAGGCATGCCATGATGAAAGAGATGGACAGTAGTCATTTGACCATGCATCAGGTGTTTATCATGAAGATGATTAAAAAGCACCCTGAAACCAACTTAACCACCTTGTGCAATCATCTGAGCTTAGCCAAGAGTTCCTTAAGCTTAACGGTGAACAGACTGGTTGATGAGGGCTATCTGCAAAGAATAGAGAATAAAGAGGATCGAAGAAATATATACTTTGTTCTTTCAGACTTGGGTGAAAAGGTATTTAATGAGATGCGAGAAAAGAATAGAGAGCTTTTCAGTGAATTGGTGGATGGATTAAGCCCTGAGGAGTTAGTCGAAATTGAAGCACAGCTTTTGAAATTAAATGAGACCATAGAAAAAAATATGAAAGACTGAGAGTAGTTATATGGAATGGAGCGGATAAAGGATGGTACAATTACTCAAATTTTTAAGACCGTATATAACCACAGTAGCGATTGTTTTGATTCTTTTGTTCTTCCAATCTCTGGGGGAACTATATTTGCCCACTTTGATGTCGGATATCGTAGACAAGGGTATTGTCAATGGAGATACTCCTTATATTTTGAAAATCGGCGGGCTTATGCTTCTTGTGGCGTTAGGTGGAACGATTTGTTCCATTACGGCTACATTTTTGTCATCAAAAACGGCAGCCGCTTTTAGCAGGGATCTCCGTGGCAAGGTTTTTTCTAGAGTAGAAACCTATTCACTTCACGAATTTGACAAGATAGGTACAGCCTCTCTCATCACTAGAACAACCAATGATATCAATCAAGTGCAGCAGGTGATGATCATGGGCTTACGGATGATGGTCAGTGCGCCCATGATGTGCATTGGTGGTATCATTATGGCGGTATCAAAGGATGCAAAGCTGTCGTTGATCTTCGTAGTTGTGATTCCAGCGCTTGCAGCATTGATTTTTTCCGTAGCCCGAAAAGCATTGCCTCTTTTTAAAGTGATGCAGGGAAAATTGGATAAATTAAATCTTGTTCTTCGAGAGAACTTGATCGGTATCCGGGTAATTCGTGCTTTTAATCGTGTTGATCATGAAAAAAAGCGTTTTAATGATGCAAATCGGGATCTAACAGAAAATGCCATTCGTGTAAATAAAATCATAGCTGCTATTATGCCCATGATGATGCTGGTAATGAACTTTACAACCATTGCCATCATCTGGTTTGGGAGTGTTCGTATTGACAATGGAAACATGCAGGTAGGCGATATGATGGCATTTATTCAATATGCCATGCAGATTATGTTCTCCCTCATCATGGTTTCCATGATGTTCGTGATGGTTCCCAGAGCCTCAGCCTCGGCGGTGAGAATCAATGAAGTATTAGACATGGTTCCTGAGATTGTAGATGCGGATGAGATCAAGGAAATGGACCGTAAAAAAGGCTTTGTGGAGTTCAGAAATGTAAATTTTTACTATCCAGGGGCAGAGCAGCCAGCCCTTCAAGATATTACATTCCATGTAGGTCCTGGAGAGATAACGGCCATCATTGGGGGTACAGGTTCGGGAAAATCAACACTAATCAACTTGATTACAAGGTTTTATGATGTGAATGCGGGGAGTATCTTAGTGGATGGTGTGGATGTCCGTGAAATGTCTCAGGAGAGCCTCAGAGCTAAAATTGGGTTGGTTCCTCAAAAAGCTGTGCTTTTTACGGGCACGGTTGCAGACAATATCCGATATGGTAAGGAAAGTGCATCGGATGAAGAGATTAGACGAGCAGCCGAAACTGCCCAAGCTATGGAGTTCATATCTGGTATGGAGAATGGTTTTGAATCTATTCTTGCCCAGGGAGGAAATAATGTTTCAGGAGGACAAAAGCAGCGTCTTGCTATTGCCCGAGCATTAGTTAGAAGACCTGAAATATATATTTTCGACGATAGCTTTTCTGCCTTAGACTTCAAAACTGATGCAAAGCTCCGAGCTGCTCTTAAAAGAGAAACCAAGGAAGCTACTTTATTGATTGTGGCACAGCGGGTTAGCACGGTTATTGATGCAGATCGTATTATCGTGTTAGATGATGGCAAAATTGTGGGAATGGGCAATCATAAGGAGCTCTTGAAGGGGTGTATGGTTTATCGTGAGATCGTAACGTCACAGCTTTCAGAGGAGGAAATCGCATGAGTGAACAACGGGAAGGCTATAGAGGTGGTAGAAGACTCGGCGGCGGGCCTATGGGGCATGGTATGGGAATGCCTGGAGAAAAGGCGAAGGATTTTAAGGGCACGCTAAAGAGGCTCCTTGTGTATTTAAAACCCAGGGGCTTCCAGCTGTTAGCCGTAACTTTTATGGCAATTCTGAGCACAACCTTTAGTATCTTTAGCCCAAAGGTGATGGGAAAAGCTACCACCAAATTGTTTGAAGGGATCATGATAAAAATGAGGGGTGTCCCAGGGGCAAAGATTGACTTTAACTATATCCTTCAGATCCTATTGATCCTAGGGGTACTATATGTAATCAGTACTGTTTTTACCTATATCCAGCAATTTATCATGGCGGGTGTAGCCCAAAAAACTGTCTATGATATACGGGAAGATGTAAATGGTAAGCTTGCGCGGCTGCCTTTAAAATTCTTTGATTCTCGTACCCATGGGGAAATTCTAAGTCGTGTTACCAATGACATTGATAACATAGGGAGTACGTTGCAGCAAAGCATGACCCAGCTCATCACATCAGTTATCACTCTGGTAGGGATTGTGGTAATGATGTTATCCATCAGTCCGATGATGACGTTGATCTGCGTGGTGACCTTGCCTTTATATGTAACAGTAACAAAAGCGGTAACATCCCGTTCACAAAAATATTTTACAGGGCAGCAAAAGGCCCTTGGAGAACTAAATGGTCATGTAGAGGAGATGTATACAGGCCATACCATTGTAAAGGCCTTTGGTCACGAGAAAAAATCCATTGAAAAGTTTAATCAAATCAATGACCAGCTCTATCAAGCGGGTCGGAAAGCCCAGTTTATATCAGGGATCATCATGCCTTTGATGAGCTTTATCAATAACATTGGCTATGTATTTGTATGTGTGGTCGGGGGAATCCTTGTAACGAAACAGAGAATTCAAATCGGAGATATTCAGGCGTTTATACAATACTCAAGGCAGTTTACCCAACCGATTATACAGACAGCCAATATTGCCAACATCCTTCAATCTACAGTGGCTTCGGCAGAACGTGTTTTTGAGCTGCTAGATGAGGTAGAGGAGGTATCAGATGCTATAGATGCAAAGGAAATTACTTCTCCCAAGGGTGAGGTTCAGTTCAAAAATGTGCAATTCGGCTATAAGGAAGATACGATGTTGATGGAAAATCTGAATATCGATGTAAAGCAGGGGCAAACCGTGGCTATTGTGGGGCCCACGGGGGCAGGGAAAACAACCCTTGTAAATCTCTTAATGCGTTTTTATGAGATTAATAATGGGAAAATTACGATAGATGGGATAGATATTCGAAACATAAAGAGAGGAAATCTGCGCAGTATTTTTGGTATGGTACTTCAAGACACTTGGCTTTTTCATGGAACCATTCGGGAAAACATAGGCTATGGTCGACAGGACGCCAGCGAGGAAGAGATCATTCAGGCAGCAAAGGCTGCTCGTGCTCATCATTTTATTCGAACCCTTCCAGATGGATATGATACCCTACTGAATGAGGAGGCTTCCAATATCTCCCAAGGACAAAAACAGCTGCTGACCATTGCTCGAGCTATACTTGCTGATCCGGCAATTTTGATACTGGATGAAGCCACCAGCAGTGTAGATACGAGAACAGAGGTAAATATACAAAAAGCCATGGGAGAGCTGATGAAGGGAAGAACCAGTTTTGTCATTGCCCATAGATTGTCTACGATTCGTAATGCAGATCTGATTTTGGTCATGAATAACGGCAGTGTTATTGAAAAGGGCAAGCATCAAGAACTCTTAGCAAAAGGGGGCTTTTATGCAGACCTTTATAATAGCCAGTTTACAGGTGAAAGTTCAGATGAACAAGCGAGCTAGTATAAAGTCCTCAATATAAATAGCGCATGGGATAAAAAACTCCCATGCGCTATTTATATTGGGCCATGACATTTCGAATAGAAAGCATACGATGATCAAGGTTTGAAACGACGTCAGCACACTCTTTCAATTGATCGGTGATTCCTTCAGGAACAGCTTTGTTAAATTTATAAAAGATTTTATGTTCTAGGCTGGCCCAGAAATCCATAGCAATGGTACGGATTTGTATTTCTACCTTGACTGGCTCCGCTCGATCAGACAGAAAAATGGGAACTTCAACGATGAGATGGAGACTTTGATAGCCATTGGGTTTTGGCGTTTTGATATAGTCCTTCACCTCTATAATTTTCACATCGCTCTGCTTCTTGATCAACTCATAGATGGTATAGATATCCGATGTAAAGGAGCAAATGATTCGAATGCCCGCGATATCATGGATATATTCCTTTGCATTCTCAAGAGTGACATCATACCCCTTACGCTTTAGTTTGCCGATAATGCTGTCTGTTGTTTTCACTCTGGATTTGATATGCTCAATTGGGTTATGGGCATGAATAAACTGAAATTCCTCATTCAAAATGTTTAACTTAGTATCGATTTCCTTAAGGGCAAATTTATAAATAAGTATCAGATTATTCCATTCAGCTACATCCCTCGGTATTTCCATGGCTTCCATGACAAAATCACTCCTGTTTTATAAATATGAAAATTAGTATTTCATGGACTACTTTCATTATAACACATGTCGAAATTTGTTTTTTTATGATCTATCTATATTTTAGAATACAATAAAAGGACCTATATGTAAAGTTTTCCAGTGGTTTTCAGAAATAGATAAGGATAAAGGTCTTAAAAGATTCTAAAAAGAGTATAGGGCAATAGGCAGGAAACCTTGAAATACAAATAGAAATTAATTTAGATATCCTTGATAGAGGGGGAGAACAATGAAAACATTAAAAATTGCAATGGTAGGCTTTGGAAATGCAGGAAAAGCACTAGCAAGAATTATATTAGATAAACAAAAGGAATTAAGTGGAACGCTGGAATGGGAGCTGAAAATAGTAGCCATTACCACAGGCAGCAGAGGAAATCTGGTGGATGAGAAAGGGATAGATTTGAATAGGGCTCTTCAAGATTTGGAAAGGCAAGGATCCTTTGATAGGCAATGGGAAGCTTATCGAGAGTGGAGTACCATGGAAATCATAGAGAGGGTAGACTATGATGTATTGATCGAAATTTCACCCTTGAATATTTTTACAGGACAACCAGCCATAGAGCATATAAACACAGCCTTTGGCAGAAGGAAACATGTCATCACTGCCAATAAGGGACCCATTGCATGGGCATATCATGAGCTAATAAGTATGGCGGAGAAACAAAGGGTACATTTCTTTCATGAAACAACAGTCATGGATGGTACGCCTGTGTTTAATCTTGTGGACGAAACCCTGCCCATGTGCAGGGTAACAGGAATAAAAGGAATCCTCAATACAACGACCAACTTTATCCTGGAGGAAATGGCTGAGGGAAAAAGTTTTGAAGATGCTGTGGAAGAGGGAAAAAGAAGGGGTTTTGTGGAAGCAGATCCTTCCATGGATATTGAAGGATGGGATGCGGCTGCAAAAACTGCTGCCCTGTTGAATGTATTGATGCATGCCAATATAACACCAAGGGATATTCAAAGAAAGGGTATAGAGGACATTACCCATGAGGATATTCTAAGGGCCCAACGAGAGGGAAAAGTAATCAAGCTGATCTGCCAAGGGCGGGTGGAAAACGGACAGGTTGTAGGTGTGGTGAAACCTATGGAGATTTCAAAAGATCATGTTTTTGCCAGCGTAACAGGAACTTCGTCTATATTGTCCATTAAGACAGATCTAATGGGAGAATTGACAATTATTGAACATGACCCTGAAATTGAACAAACGGGTTATGGCTTGTTCAGTGATTTGCTGAGGCTAATTCGTAAATTGTAAACAGATAGATAAAGTATGGTAGCTGTAGAAAAACACGACACAGCGATAACGGTTGGACAGGGTCGTCCAACCCTACGATAGATCAATTCATCATGGATTTATGTAGGGAACGACGACTCTGTCGTTCCGTAGGTATAGATAAAAACCAAGAAACGGTAAGGACACTGATTCCTACAAATAAAAGAATAGGCAGAAAGTATACAAAAGCCAGTTTATTTTAGGATAAACTGGCTTTTGTATACCATTAAGCTATAATAGTATTAGGAGATAGATTGTTTGAGAAAATAGCATAAAAAAATCGAGAATTTGATGGATGGGTCGGCATTAAAGGGGGACTAAAATACCGGGGCATCAAGTTCTCGATAATCATAGTATTGACAGGTTTCACGACCTTATACATAAATAGCGAAAAATTATTTAAAAATCTTCAAAAAATCATAGGGGGTTTCTACCAACTGGATAGAAACCCTATTTAAAAGGAGATGGGGGTTATCTCTTCACAACTATATTTTATAGTATATCTCTGGAAAAACTATGAAGAAATCATGAATTAAGTATGAAGAAAATGCAACATTTTCTGAATTAGAAAGAAATGTACATGGATTCCTTATAATAAATAGGCAAATCTTAACGAAGGAGAAGGTGAATACATAATGATACAAGTATATCCAAATATCTATCAACTGGAAATTCCACTACCCAACAATCCATTAAAGGCGATCAATAGTTATATCATCGTTTCAGAAGATAGGAACTTAATCATCGATACGGGATTCAACATCGAGATTTGTAGGGATGCATTGATGAAAGGGGTTCAGGAGCTAGGTATAGATTTGAAAAAAACTAATCTGTTGATTACTCACTTGCACTCAGACCATTCAGGCCTTGCTGCAGCCTTAAACCAAGAAGGTGTTAAGGTATATGCTGGAGCGATTGATGGCAATATGATCAACGAGATGACAAAACGTGAATATTGGGAGAAGTTCGAAGCATATAATACTCTGTTTGGGCTAGGAAAGGATGGTATCTCCTTTGAAGAGCATCCAGGATATAAATATAGCCCGAAGAAACCTATTGATTTTGATTCTCTAAGGGAAGGGGATATACTGGACCTAGGAGAATATGTTTTCCAAGTAGTGGACATACCAGGACATACGCCGGGCCATATTGGACTTTATGAGAGAAAACATAAGCTATTTTTCGGTGGAGATCATATTTTAGATAAAATTACACCGAATATCGCTTTTTGGGGATTCGATCAGGATATTTTATCTGTCTATTTCAACAGTTTGAAAAAGGTGTATGGATATGATATCGATTATCTTTTTACAGCTCATCGCAATGTACTAAGGGATCATAAACGACGTATTGATGAGCTTTTACAGCATCATAAGAAACGGCTGGATGAGATCATGGAAATTATCAAGAATGAGAGAAGGACAGTTCGAGACATAGCGGCACGGATGCATTGGGATTTACGATATGATACTTGGGAAGATTTTCCGGGACCTCAGAAATGGTTTGCAGCGGGGGAAGCCATGTCTCATTTAGAGCACTTGGTATCGGTGGGTGCGGCTGAAAAGGCCAAGGAGAATGGCATACTATATTATCAGCAAAAGCCTTCGTTCTAGCATAGGAAGAATGAGGAGAGATAAGGAGGAACTGGACATGATGTTTTCTTTTGAAAACGAATTTGTTACCATAGAGCGGATTGAGGTTGAAGAAATACCTTGTTTAAAAATTAGGGCCAAAGGTAGTCAAGGGCAAATGCCAACGGTAATTTATTACCATGGCTGGAGTTCTAGCAAAGAGTACCAAAGATTCAGAGGAGTTTCTCTCGCGGCCTATGGATATCAAGTAATTTTACCCGATGCCCTGCATCATGGGGAGAGAAATCCCATACAGCATAGCGACCCCAAAATGATGGAAGAATATTTTTGGAAGGTTGTACTTCAGAATGTGGAGGAATCCAGGGCACTGATCCGTGGTCTTGTTGAAAATCACAGCGCGGATCCTCAACGGATAGGCGTCATGGGAAGTTCCATGGGTGGTTTCAGTGCATCGGGTATATTCGTCCATAATCCTGACTTGAAGTGTCTGGTAAATTTCAATGGCTCTTGTGCTTGGGCAAAGTCAGAGGAGATCTTCCGAAAAAGAGGAAAAATACCATCCGCAGATCCATCCCACATCGCGGTGCTTGCCCAGTATGATCCGCTGCAGCAAAAGGAAGCCCTTAAGGGAAGACCTATTCTGATGCTTCATGGGGATGCGGATTCATCTGTGCCTATTGATTGTCAGCGGGTATTCTATCAAAAGGTGTCATCCCTATATAAGGATGCACCAGAGAAATTAAAATTTCAGGAAATTCCCAGAATGGATCATTATATCAGCACAGGTATGTTGGAGGAAGCCATCATCTGGCTAAAAAAGTATTTGTAATATCATTTGAATGCATTATTGGCTAGTGATTGAAAAATTTGCGCTTTCATGCAGTATATGTTATAAGTAAATAAAAACCAATGAACATAAGGAAAGGGAGCACCATGAATCTTTTAAATGTAGAAAATGTTTCGAAAAGCTATAGTGAGAAACCACTATTAAATCATATAAATCTAGGAATCAACGAAGGGGATAAAATTGGTGTCATTGGCATCAATGGAACAGGAAAAAGTACATTGCTGAAGATTATTGCTGGAATTGAAGTGTCTGATGAGGGCAGGGTCATGAAGGGCAGTTCCGTGGTGATAGAATATCTGTCTCAAAATCCTTATTTCGATCCTGAGGCCAATGTTCTTACCCAGGTGTTTAAGGGGGAGTCACCGGTGATGAAGGCCCTTCGAGAATATGAAGAAGCCATACAGAATCCAGATACTCCTAATGAAAAAATCATAAAGCTCAGCCACGATATGGACACCATGAATGGCTGGAGCATCGAGAGTGAGGCAAAAACAGTTTTGACAAAGCTTGGGATCACAGATTTTCAAGCAAAGGTAGGTACGTTGTCGGGAGGTCAGAAAAAACGGATTGCCTTGGCGGCGGCCTTAATTAATCCATCGGATTTATTGATTTTAGATGAGCCTACAAACCATCTGGATAATGATACCATTGATTGGCTTGAACAGTATCTTAACAAAAGAAAGGGCGCTCTCCTCATGATCACCCATGACCGATACTTTCTAGATAGAGTGGTCAATGAGATTATTGAGCTGGATCAAGGCAGCTTGTACCTATACAAAGGGAACTATAATAATTTCTTGGAGAAGAAGCTGGAGCGGGAGGAGATGGAGGCTGCGACGGAAAGAAAGCGCCAAAGTCTACTGCGGAATGAACTGGCATGGATCAGGCGGGGTGCAAGAGCTAGAAGTACGAAACAAAAAGCAAGAATTGAGCGGTTTGAAAAACTGAAGGAGGCAGGTATAGATCTCAATGAGGAGAAATTAGAGATCTCTGTGGCCAGCAGTCGATTAGGAAGAAAAGTCATCGAGTTAGCCCATGTTTCCAAGGCCTTCGATGATAAGGAAGTAATCCATGATTTTAGCTATACGGTCTTACGGGATGATCGAATAGGTATCATAGGACCGAATGGAATGGGCAAGTCTACTCTGATTAACCTGCTGGCAGGAATCCTTCAACCAGATCAAGGAAAGATTGAAGTGGGAGAAACGGTGAAAATCGGTATGTTTGCCCAAGAAACTTCCCATATGGATGATGACCTAAGGGTGATTGAATATATCCGAGAAGGTGCAGAATTTGTGAGAACGGCAGACGGGGAACGAATCAGTGCTTCTCAAATGCTGGAAAGGTTTTTGTTTCCCCCTGGGTTGCAATGGACACCTATTGGCAGGCTTTCCGGGGGTGAAAGAAGAAGGCTGCATCTCTTAAGAATCCTCATGGAAGCACCCAATGTACTGCTGTTAGATGAGCCAACCAATGATTTGGATATAGAAACCCTGACCATTCTAGAGGACTATCTGGAATATTTTTCGGGAGCAGTGATCGCTGTCTCTCATGATCGCTATTTCCTGGATAAAATAGCAGATAAGATCTTTGCTTTTAAGGGGCGGGGAAGAATACAGCAATATACCGGAAACTATAGCGACTACAAGGAAAGCAGCATCCATGAAGCAGACAATGACGTTGTAGAAAAAGATACCACAACGAAGAAAGCCGATGCTTCAAACAAGGGAGATAGAGGGAGAGAGAAGGAAAAGCCATTAAAATTCTCATTCAAGGAGCAGCGAGAATATGAGGAGATAGATGATGTTATTGCCGATCTTGAGCGAAAGATTCAAGAGACAGAAGAAAAACTCGATAATGCGGCCACAGACTATACCCTCTTACAGCAGCTATCTGCAGAGAAGGAAGCGTTAGAAAGGCAATTGGAAGAAAAAATGGAGAGATGGATGTATCTCAATGAATTGGCTGAAAAGATTGAGAAAAAATAGTGGCCGCGCAGTTATTGCGCGGCTGTTTTGTATGATCCCATGAGGGTGGTGCCGACCAGCAATAGACAAGCTCCAGAAATAAGCATTAAAAGAGAGATAGACAGATAATTGAGCAATAACCCAAATAAACCATAGGACAGGGGAAGAGATACATTGCCAACCATAGAGGAAATGCTAAATATACGTCCTGTCATGGTATCAGGGGTGTGGAGTTGCAAGAGAGATCTCCAATAGATGGATGCATTTGCAATGGCTGTACCTATCAAGAATACCAATAGCATATAAGGGGGCAGGGATAAACCTACCATAGCTCTGGCAACACCTATAGATGCAAATAAAACACCCATGAGAAGAATGATATAAAAAAGATTTTTTTCTTGGGTAATATTTTTAATTTTTCTATGGATATAGGTGGCACCAAGAAACATACCTACACCTAGCATCATTTCTAGATTGCCGAGGTTTTGAACACTGTTGTCTCCTAGCTCTTTTGCCAGAAAGGGCAGAACAACCATGAGACAGCCTACGAATAAGTGGGTAATACCTATGATGCTAATGATAAGGATAAGATTTGGCCGGTGGAATAAAAATTTCACTCCCTCTTTCATCTCGAACCATAGGCTGTTTTGTCTTATATGGGAATCATGAGTCTTTGAGAATGTTATGAAACACTCGAAGAAGGCAGAGATCAAGTAGGAGAGGCCATTCATAAGAAAGACCCAAGTAAATCCCAGAAGGCTTACAGACATGGCACCGAATATGGGTCCAATAATCGTACTAAAGGCGGTGACCATTTCACCTAGGGCATTGGCTTTGGAAAGCTGATCCTTGGTGACCAATTGGGGAATAATGGCTTGCGCTGTTGGATCAAAAAAGGCCGATGCCAAGGAGATTATGATTGAGGCTAAGAAAATATGCCATAAGGCCAGGACATCCCAAGTAGAAAGTAAGGCAGTAACTACAACCAAAAGACCTCTGACAATGTCACTTATGATGATGATGTGCTTTCGATTCCAACGATCGATCAGTGTGCCCGCAAAGGGGCCCAGGAGAAGTCCAGGAAGGGTAGATGCTGCCATAAAAAAACCCATGGTTGCAGGGGAATGGGTCTTTTGTAGGATCCACCATGCAAGGGCGATACCATAGAATTTATCACCTACTTGGGATACGATTTTTCCAGTCCACAACAGAAAAAAGTTTTTATTTATAAAAAAATTATTTATCATTTTTTCATCCTCCTTTGATATAATTTGTGTGGTGATACCAGCATAAACTATAAAGCTATAGTCAGGTCAACGGATTTTTACATATTTACATAAATAAAGGAAGTGTTAAGGAAGGATGAAAGTATATGAAAATAGCGTTAAGACGCATAGAAGATAATACATGGGAGGAATCAAGATGGAATGGATAGAGATTTTGAAGGCCATTATACTGGGGATTGTCCAGGGAATTACGGAATGGCTTCCAGTGAGCAGTACAGGGCACCTTATATTGGTGGAAGAAGTGTTTAAGTTTAGGCTTTCTCCAGCCTTCGTGAGTACATTTCTCGTCGTGATCCAATTTGGATCAATTTTGGCTGTAATCGTCTTGTTCTTTAAAAAGTTAAATCCCTTTGACCCCCATAAAAGGGGTCAGGAGAGAAGAGAGACCATAAGCATTTGGTTTAAAATTATTGTGGCTACAGTACCTGCTGGTGTCGTAGGGACACTATTTGAAGATGCCATAGAGGAGCTATTATATAATCCTGTGACTGTAGCTTTAACATTGATCATCTATGGTGTACTATTTATTGTTATAGAAAATTTGAATAAAAGATCTAGAATCAACACATTTCAACAGCTAAGCTATGGAACAGCCATAGGAATAGGACTATTTCAGATATTGGCATTGGTGCCGGGCACATCCAGGTCTGGTGCCACCATCATAGGGGCAGTTTTGCTAGGGACATCCAGATACATCGCAGCAGAGTTTTCATTTTTCCTAGCTATACCCATTATGTTGGGGGCAAGTACTTTGAAATTAATAAAGGCGGGTCTAGGCTTCAACAGCTTAGAATGGATAGCCTTAGGGACAGGCTCATTGGTTGCTTTCATCGTTTCGATATTTGCCATCAAGTTTTTGATGGACTATATCAAGAAACATGACTTCAAAGTATTCGGATATTATCGGATTGTGCTTGGAATCATCGTTCTGATATATTTTCAGTTTATAGCAGTATAAGCAAAAGTTTAGAAACAAACTTGGGGATTTATTCTGATGAAAGCTTCCTTGCCTGTTCTCGAATGGATAGAATTTCTTCAGCAGAAATCCCTAAAAATTCTAAAAAGTTCTGATGCTCTTGGGGGTAAAGTCTTTCAAATTCTCTGTGGAGCTTATCCATTTCTGCGTCGTTGAGCCCGGTATTGCGCAGGACAGAAACAAAACTATTCTTACTTGGTGTTGAAGGTTCATCAGAAGCTTTGTTTTTTAGCATTCCTACGATGAGCTGACGCTGCATTTCCAGTTTTTTTATATCTTGATTTAATGTGATCAGCCGCTTTTCTAATATATTATCCAGACTGGTTTTTGAAGAATCGAGAATCAGTTTGATATCTTCTAAAGGAACACCAGCCTCTCGATACATGGATATTAATTCTAACTTTCGGATACTATCTTCGCCATAGATTCGGTAGTTGCTATGGGTTCGATCATGGGCATTGAGCAAGCCGATGGCATCATAATAGAGTAATGTACTTCTGGAGAGATTGAACTTTTTAGCAATTTGGCCGATGGTATACATATTTGACACACCCTTTCTATGAGAGATGTATAAGAGATCGTATTCAAAACATTTTACAGGATTCCTTTCTAAAATGGAAGGGTCTTTTTAATGATACGGATGTAATGATGAATGTAACCAATGTAGAGCTCAATATCCATAAAAAGGATAGATAATTTTATATAAAAAGCATCTTTACAAATGGAATGAGGATGTGCTAAACTTACATTATCAACTTGCATGCAAGAATTCAAGAGTTCAAGAGATCAAGAATGTAAGTCTTGCTATTTGCATAGAATAGATTTATTATTTTAGTTGGAACTCTCATTGGAAGAAGAGAGTCCCAATTAAAAATCTGATAAGTAGGTGGTAGCATGACAAATTCACATTTTAAAGGTATGAACAGTGACGAGATTTATTATGCATTAAAGGAAGACATTCTGAATCTTAGACTTGAACCAGGTCAGCTCATTAGTGAAAATGAGATTTCAAAAAAATATAATGTGTCTAGAACGCCTGTAAAGACTGCGTTCTTAAGACTTAGCAGTGAGAAGTTTATAGAAATTGTCCCTCAAAAGGGTACCTATGTTACATTGCTGGATATGGAATTGATTAAGGAAATCATTTATATGCGGAATGTCCTTGAAAGTACAGTTATAAAAGGTGTCATTGGGAATATTCCTGAGGAAATCCTTTGCAAATTGGAAGAGAATCTAAAAAGGCAGGGAGCACTGGTGAGCAAACCAGATATAGATCCTACGGAGTTTTATCGTATAGACAGCCAGTTCCATGGTATTCTGTTTGATTTTGCAGGGAAAACGAAGCTTTGGGAGATTATCCAGGAATTTCAGGTATATTACACAAGATTTAGAATGTTAGATATTGTTGCTGTAGGTAAGTTTGACAGATTGTATGAAGAACATTGCGAGTTGTTTGAGATCATCAAGAATGGTAGGGTTGACAAGTTGGATGAGATGATGGATCGTCATCTTCACGGCAATATAAACAGGCTTGGAGATAAGATATACAATGAGCTAAAGGACTACTTCATTCAAAAAAGATAGGGCAGTTGTTTGAAAAATATTATTTTATCATTGGAGGTAATCATGGATATAAGGTATGGTGCCAATCAGATTGATGTAAAAACGTACGATACAGAGAGATTAAGGGAAGAATTTCTTATCGAAAAACTTTTCGAAGCAGACGATGTGCTATCCACATACTCCCATATTGACAGAATCATTACAATGGGGGCAATGCCTGTATCCCAAGTAATAAACCTTGAGAAGAATATAGACTGTCAGAAAAATCTTGGCGTAGATTATTTCCTTGAACGCCGGGAACTTGGCATTATCAATATCGGTGGACCTGGAGTTGTTGTGGTGGATGGGGTAGAGTATAAGCTTGAAAGATTAAATGGCCTATATGTAGGAAAGGAATGTCGGGATGTATTGCTTAAAAGTGAGGATTCCGAAAATCCTGCAAAGTTTTATATGTCCTCTACGCCTGCCCATACAAAGTTTGAAACAAAATTAATCACCCTTGATATTGCCAACAAGGTGGAGATGGGAAGTATAGAAACATCTAACAAACGTGTGATTTATCAATTTATTCACCCTGCAGTCCTAGAAACCTGTCAATTATCTATGGGTTGTACAATTTTAGATACGGGTTGTGTATGGAATTCCATGCCCTGCCATACCCATGAGAGAAGAATGGAAGTTTATATGTATTTCAATTTACCTGAAGATAACGTGGTTTTCCACTTCATGGGAGAGCCACAGCAAACTCGAAATATTGTTATACAAAATGAGCAAGCAGTCATATCTCCTAGCTGGTCTATTCATTGCGGTTGTGGAACAAGCAATTATGCATTTATATGGTCTATGGCAGGTGAGAACAGAACGTTTACAGATATGGATCATGTGAAAGTTAGTGATATACGATAAGTATATCGCTAACTTTACAAGATATAAATTCAACAAATATTAGATAATTAAAGGGGGACAAATTATGCAAAAAAGAATTATTGCTTTATTACTAGTCGTTTTGATGGTAGTACTCAGCGGTTGTGCTGGAAAAACAACGGAGCCTTCAAAAACAAATGAGGGAACGGAGGCTGTAAAGACACAGGTGATTAAAGTTGCATTTAACCAACCAGAGAACCATCCTCAGTATAAGGCTATGCAGCAGTTCGGGGAAAAGGTTTTCGAAAGAACAAATGGTGCTTATAAGATTGAGATCTTCCCTAATGAACTTCTAGGACCTCAGCGTGAAACGGTTGAACTGGTTCAAACAGGTGCAATCGGTATGTCTATCGTAGCCAACAGTCTTGTAGAAAACTTTAATAAGAAGTTCTCCATCTTAGGACTTCCTTACATCTACGACAGCAAAGAACACCAGAATGCGGTATTTACAGACGATACCATCGTAGGGGATCTATTTAAATCCACAGCAGACAACAATTTCATAGTTCTTACAGCATTCCATGCGGGTGCAAGAAATGTATATACAAACAAGGCCATCAATACACCAGCTGATTTAAAGGGACTTAAAATCAGAATCATGGAAAGTGACACAAACATTAAAATGATGAAATATATGGGTGGTGTAGGTACACCTATGGGGCAAGGGGAAGTTTATACTGCGACCCAGTCAGGCGTAATTGATGGCGGCGAAAACAACGAGTTAATCTATGCAAACATGAAGCACTACGAAGTTGCAAAAGTTTATTCCTATACACAGCATTTGATGATTCCAGATTTATTAATCATTAATAAAGCCCTTTATGAAGGAATGTCAGAAGAACACAAAGCGATATTCAATGAGGAAATCAAAAATGCAACAACGGCAGAAGTTGACTTATGGGAAGTAGATGCAGAAGTGGCAAAGAAAACTGCCCAAGATAATGGTGCACAGTTTGTATATCCAGATATTAAAGCGTTCCAGGAGAGCGTTAAACCTCTTCATGATGAGCTTACACAAGATCCAGAATTCAAAAAGCTTTACGATGCTATAAGAGCGAAGGCTGAAACGGTAAAGAAATAATCCTGCTGATTTTGGGCAGTATGACTTGGAGTGAATAAAATGGAAGCAATAAGAAAAATTGTAGACAAGGTTCTAGAGTTTATATGTATTGCCTTTGTCGGGATCATGACCGGCCTTGTAAGTTGGCAGGTCATCACAAGATATTTTTTCAAAGCGCCTAGTGCAATTAGCGAGCAGCTATCAAAGTATATGTTTATCTGGCTCGTGCTATTGGCATCAGCCTATGTATTTGGAAAAAGAGAGCACATGTCCATTCTATTCATCAAAGAAAAGTTTACTGGCTCCATATCTATGGTGGTAGACATGATCATTGAGTTGATTGTCATGGCATTTGCTCTGGGAATACTCGTATTTGGTGGTTATAAGAATGTACTTCTTACGATGGCACAACAGGACTCCGCATTACCGATCACAATAGGTGTTATCTATGCAATGCTTCCTATATGCGGCGTGCTTATAACATTCTACAGTTTATGTAATATTGTTAGTATTGCCAAGGGCTTCTCTGATAGAGAAGTCCCGAAGGCTGAATAACTCAAAGCAGTTGGGAGTTGATGAAATGGAATTATCTACACTATCAGGTCTTATAATGTTGATTGCCGTTCCTGTTCTGCTCATGGTAGGTGTTCCTATAAGTGTGAGTATTGGTCTTGGGTCAACCTTGGCAATGGTATCTATCCTGCCTTTTGGCAATGCCATGATTACTGCATCTCAAAGGGTTTTTACAGGGATGAACTCATTCTCACTACTTGCAATTCCATTCTTTATCCTTGCAGGGATTATCATGAACAATGGCGGTATTGCCAGAAGGCTGGTAAACTGTGCCAAAGTATTGAGTGGAAGGTTACCGGGATCACTGGCCCAGTCAAATGTTGTTGCCAATATGCTTTTTGGAGCCATAAGCGGTTCTGGTGTTGCGGCAGCAGCTGCAGTGGGTGGAACAATGGGACCATTGCAGGAAAAGGAAGGATACGGTAAAGCCTATAGCGCAGCAGTAAATATTGCTTCTGCCCCGACGGGAATGCTGATTCCTCCGAGCAATACACTAATTGTTTATTCGACGGTTGCTGGGGGCGTATCTGTAGCTGCCCTATTTATGGCAGGATATCTTCCAGGTATACTTTGGGGTCTAGGAGTTATGGTGATAGCAGGTATTTTCGCTAAGAAGCTGGGTTATCAGAGTGCAGAAAAACCTACTTTTAAAGCGGCACTGAGTGTATTCATTGATGCCTTCCCAAGTCTCCTTCTCATTGTGATCGTGATCGGAGGGATTCTCGGTGGTGTATTCACAGCCACAGAAGGGTCTGCAATTTCTGTGGTATACTCCTTGGGATTATCGTTTATCTATAGGAGCATAAAGGTAAGAGATCTTCCCAATATATTCCTTGAAGCAGCAAAGATGACTGCCATTGTTATCTTCATGATTGGAGTATCATCGATCATGTCATGGGTAATGGCATTCACACAAATACCAAATTTGATTGCAAGCATGCTGCTGGGATTAACGAATAATCCAATTATTATACTTCTGATTATGAATATTGTACTTCTGGTTGTTGGTACATTCATGGATCCAACACCTGCGGTATTGATTTTTACACCAATATTCCTGCCAATTGTAACACAGTTTGGTATGCATCCAGTGCATTTTGGAATTATGCTTGTTTTTAACCTCTGTATAGGGACCATTACACCTCCTGTTGGACCAATATTATTCACAGGATGCCGAATAGCAAATTTAAAAATTGAGGAAGTTATAAAACAACTTATACCATACTTTATAGTAACTGCAGTTGTGTTGCTGATCGTAACTTATATACCGTCCCTTTCGCTTACGATACCGAAGTTGCTTAAGTTGATATAAGGTTGCAGTGGATAAGGTTTTAGCCACGATGATTGGAAGCATTTTGCTCCAGGCTTTCGTGGTTTTATTTTTAAAAACTATAACAAGGGAAGGAGAATAGATATGATTTTAGATAACTTTAAATTAGATGGAAAGACGGCCATTGTAACGGGAAGCGGAGTAGGCCTTGGGCAAGGAATGGCTTTAGCTCTTGCAGAGGCAGGCGCAGATATCGTTGGCGTGGGCTTAACGGAAATGGAGGAAACAAGGAACCTTGTAGAAAAGCTAGGAAGAAGATTTGTGGGAGTGCAGGCCAATTTAATGGAGATGGATGCGATTCCAAAAGTAATTGATGCTGCTATCAGTAATTTTGGAAAAATTGATATTCTTGTAAATAATGCAGGCATCATCAGAAGAGAGGATGCCATCAACTTTTCAGAAAAAGACTGGGACGACGTGATGGATATTAACGTGAAAATGGTGTTCTTCCTAAGCCAAGCAGTTGCAAAAAAATTTATAGAACAGAATACAGGGGGAAAAATCATAAATATTGCATCCATGCTTTCATTCCAAGGGGGTATAAGAGTACCTTCATATACTGCTTCAAAATCTGGGGTAATGGGGATCACAAGACTCATGGCCAATGAATGGGCAAAACATAATATTAATGTGAATGCCATAGCGCCAGGCTACATGGCTACCGATAATACATCGGCGTTAAGGCAAGATGAGTCAAGAAGTGCAGAGATTCTTGGCAGAATTCCTGCGGGAAGATGGGGATTGCCAGATGATCTGAAAGGTCCTGTTGTATTCCTTGCATCCTCTGCTGCTGACTATGTAAACGGTTATACCATTGCAGTGGATGGCGGTTGGCTGGCAAGATAATGGGAGCATAGGAGATGCCTATATGAATGGACTATCTTTAGATATGAAGGGGATTTTCGCTGCATCCATAACGCCCTTTGATAAACAAAATAAGATTAATGATCGTGTACTGCTCGCTTTGATGGAAAGAAATATTCATGAAGGTGTAACGGGTTTTTTCATAGGTGGAAGTTCAGCAGAGTGCTTCCTTCTATCTCAGGAGGAAAGGATGCGGATCTTCGAGATCGCTGCAGAATATAAGAATATAACAAAACTTATTGCGCATGTAGGTGCCATCAGCACTGATGAAGCCATTGCCTATGGACTGAAGGCAAAGAAATTGGGATACGAAGTGATTTCTGCTACAGCACCCTATTATTATAAATTTTCTCCAAAGGCCATTGTACAGTATTACTATGATATCTATGAAAATGTAGGTTTACCCATCATACTCTATAACTTTCCGGGGAATACTGGCGTTGAGTTTGATCTGCAGAATGAAGATATGAAGGCATTATTTAGAAGTGATGCCATTGTAGGGGTAAAGCATACAAACCTGAATATATATCAATTGGAGAGGATAAAAAATATTAAAAAGGAACTCATCATGTACAACGGTTTTGATGAGGTGCTTGTGGCAGGGCTCGCCATTGGCGCTGACGGAGCTATAGGAAGTACATTTAACTTTATGTATCCCCATTACAGAAAAATACAAGAAGCCTTTGAAGCATTCAAGCATGAGGAAGCGAGAATACTTCAGACCAAAGCAAACAATATTATGGAGGCACTATGTCGTGTAGGACTAATATCTGCAATCAAATATGCCCTTACACTACAGGGAATAGACGCGGGTGCTCCAAGGAAGCCATTCTTTGAACTGGATACAACACAAAAACAATATATTGAAGAGATTCTTAATTTGAATCTCGTTCGATAGTCTTAACTTTATGGGTGGAGAGGGAGAGTATTCGTTGTTGCTCTTCCTTTCACTGTAAGGATGAAAATATGATTAGAGAAAAATGGTATAAAACGAATTGACAGAATATAAAATCTATGATAGCATTTATATGAAAATAAGAATAGGTTTTCACAAAAGAATCATTTAGGTGTGTTACTGTGTAAAGCAGGCATAAACCTAAGTGCAGTTGACAGCATGACTGCATTTGGGTGTATGCCTTTTTTTATAGTACAGGAGAAGGCATACTTTCTTGTACGCAGAGGTGCTCAGGCTGCCTTGCAGCCGTCGAAGGGGAACTAGGATCCCCTAGCGAAGCATACGAAGTATGCATTTTTACTATTCACTAGGGGGCTAAGGAGAATGTCGAAGCAAATTGTAGATTATCAAATCATTAAAATTTTAAATAATAATGTAATTCTAGCCCTTGAAAAAGAAAGCCATCAAGAGATGATCCTTGTAAGCAAAGGAATTGGCTTTGGAAAGAAAGAAAATACCGTAATCCAAGTAACTGATGAAAAAATCGAGAAGAGATTTTTGGCTTTCGATGAGAAGATGAAAAAAGAGTATTTTCAACTCATGAACCAAATAGATGGAAAGGTAATCGGGGTGAGTGAGGAAATCATTGCTAAGGCAGAGGAAACCCTAGGAAAACTAAATTCCCATATCCATATTGTATTGACAGATCATATTGGGTTTGCTTTGGATCGAATCCGCATGGGCATGGAAATTAACAATCCTTTTCTATATGAAATCAAGATGTTGTATGAAGAGGAATTTGCCATGGGCAAAACAGCTGCTGCGTTGATACATAAAAATTTAAATATTGATATTTGTGAAGGAGAGATTGGCTTCATTGCCCTTCACCTTCACTCCGCAAGGCAGAATAAGAAGATCTCTGAAACCATGAAGAATACAAGACTCCTCAAGGAATTAATCGAAATCATACAAGGAGAAATGACCATCTCCATAGGGGATCAAGGCTTAATCTATATGCGGTTGATGAATCATTTGAGGGGAATGATCACGAGGTTGGAGGAAGGGAAATTTATTGAAAATCCTTTTTTAAAGGATTTAAAAAAGCAGTTTAAAGAATCTTTTAAGATTGCTCAGAAGTTAGGCCGACATATTCAAGAGAGTAAAGGGGCTGTCCTTCCAGAAAGCGAACTGGGATATATGGCCATTCATATAGAAAGAATAAAAGGTACAAAATTGAAATAGTTAAGCGTGTTACTGTTCAATCAGGCATGAGCTTATGGATAGGTGAAACTCCGACAGGAGATTCATTGCCTATGTATAAACTCATGCCTTTGTTTTATTCAATCAAAGGATAAGTCTAAAAAAAATGGAGGAAAGGAGGACGTGAGCATCTGTTTATCTACTTATTACCTTATACCATTTTAAAAGGGGGATTTATTTATGGGTAATCTGTTTGGCAAGCTTCAAAAACTAGGGAAAGCCATGATGCTTCCCGTGGCAGTGCTGCCTGTGGCGGCAATCCTACTAAGGATAGGCCAAGGCGATTTATTAAATATGCCTTTTATTTCTGCAGCAGGGGATGCAGTGTTTGCAAATCTGGCATTAATATTTGCCATAGGTATTGCCGTAGGTCTTGCAAAAGACAATGCAGGTGCAGCAGGATTGGCAGGAGCTGTAGGATACTTTACATTGACCAAAGGGGCCACTGCCATTGACGCTACGATCAATATGGGTGTGTTGGCAGGAATTATCTCAGGGATATTGGCAGGGAATATGTATAATAAGTTCCATGATATCAAGCTGCCTGAATGGTTAGGTTTCTTTGGAGGAAGGCGATTTGTTCCCATCATTACTTCTTTAGCAATGATTGTGTTGGCTTTGATATTTGGAAAAATATGGCCACCTATCCAAGGGGTCATTGATAGTGCAGGACAATGGATTATCGGTGCAGGTGCAGCAGGTGTATTTGTATTTGGACTTTTGAATAGGTTATTGATTCCAGTAGGACTTCATCATGTTATTAATACAATTGTGTGGTTTGTATTTGGGGAATACACAAAGGTTGACGGCACAGTGGCCACAGGGGATTTGGGCAGATATTTTGCAGGGGATCCAACAGCAGGTGGCTTTATGGCGGGTTTCTATCCGATTATGATGTTTGGTTTGATAGGAGTAGCCTTGGCGATGTACACAACAGCTAAGCCAGAAAATCGAAAAACTGTAGGTGGGGCATTGTTCTCTGTTGCATTTACATCCTTCTTAACTGGTATTACAGAACCACTGGAATTTATGTTTATGTTCTTAGCACCTGTATTGTATGCCCTCCATGCATTGTTTACAGGGGCCGCCATGGCCATATGCTATGTGTTGGGCATTAAACATGGTTTTGGCTTTTCCGCAGGTTTGATCGACTTTATACTCAATATGAAATTCGCTACAAACGGATGGCTATTGGTTCCTGTAGGTTTGGCGTTCATGGCAGTATATTATTTTGTATTTGTATTTGCCATTAAGGCAATGAACTTGCCTACACCAGGAAGAATGGACGATGAAGAGGGAAGTGCAGCAGAAATTATTGCAGACAAAGGAATTGCCGGACTAGCCAGAGAATATATAGAGAAGCTGGGTGGGCCTGAAAATATTGTAGAAATAGATTCTTGCATTACACGTTTGAGAATAACCTTGAGGGATGCATCTATCGTAAAGGATGAAGAAATGAAGGCATTAGGTGCTTCTGGTGTATTAAGACCTAACAATAAGAACATGCAGGTTGTTGTAGGCACAAAGGCCGAGTTGATTGCAGAAGAGATCAAAACCGGCTTAAAGGCAATGGCTAGAAAGGCATAAAAAATTGCATGCTGCATGGGGTGTTAGCGAAAACAAATTGCCGTGAGGCAACTTTGTTCTGAGGTGCCCCATGCAGATACAATACAAGGCAAAAGCTATCTATATGAATATGGTTCAATAGATTGGGGGATGGACATGAGAATCATCATTGCAAAAGATTATAAAGAAATGGGAAAAAAGGCGGCCAATATGATAGCCAGTCAGATAATTCTCAAGCCAGAAAGTGTTGTAGGATTTGCAACGGGGGAGACACCAGTCGGTATGTATAAGGAATTGGTAAATCTATATAAATTAGGCAGTCTAGAGACGGGTAAGATCACTACCTTTAATTTAGACGAGTATTATGGCCTAAGTCAAGATAACCCTCAAAGCTATGCCTATTATATGCATGAAAATTTATTTAAGCATATTCATATAGAGTCGAGTCGTATTCATCTTCCCGATGGGATGTCTACAGACATAGAAATAGAATGTGCCCGATATGAAGAGAAAATCTATAAAGCGGGTGGAATCGACTTACAGGTTTTAGGTATTGGAAGAAATGGACATATAGGATTTAATGAGCCCGATGTAAAGTTTGAAGCCAGAACCCATATGGTAGAATTAGATCAGGATACGATCGCAGCAAATGCTAGATTTTTTCCTTCCATGAAGGAAGTGCCAAAGCAGGCCATCAGTATGGGAATCAAAACTATCATGGGAGCTCGAAAAATTCTATTGCTTGCAGCAGGCATAGAAAAGGCCAGCGCCATTTATGATGCCATCTATGGGAAAATCACTCCTGAATTGCCAGCATCTATTTTACAGCTTCATCCTGATGTAACGATGATCCTTGAAGAAAAAGCCGCATCTCTTCTAACTGCTGCCCAAGAGAAAGAAATTCGAGAATTTGCCGTTTAAAAGCGGTTTTAAAATAAAGTAAAGCTAGATGTTGATAAAAGGAGGATGAAAATGTTTGGATTTTTAAAGAAGAATAAAATAGTGACGTTAATAGCACCGATGGATGGTGAAGTGATTTCCTTACAAGAAGTACCTGATGCAGTTTTTTCTCAGAGGATGCTTGGAGATGGTATCGCTATCAAACCGTCCAATGGGTTAGTTGTATCACCATGCAATGGCAAAGTAGTGCAGATATTTGATACCAATCATGCAGTAGGCATTGAAACCGATGAAGGTGCTGAGGTGCTTATTCATATTGGTATTGATACTGTAGAACTAAAAGGGGAAGGTTTTCAAAGAATTGCAAAGGTTGGGGACAAAGTAAAGATTGGAGATGTTTTGGTTGAAGTAGATTTAGAGTACATCGAAGCAGCAGGAAAATCTACGATCACACCGATTGTCATTACGAACATGGAGAAGGTTCATGAAATGTCAAAAATAAAAGGAAGCTGCAAACGGGGAGAGAACGAAATCATGAAGCTAGAAGTAAAGCTATAAAATAGATTAGATTGAAACAGGAGGAAGAATGATGGAGAGAACAACGCTTATTGTACAAAATGAAACTGGGCTCCATGCTAGGCCCGCAGCCTTGCTTATGCGGTTGGCTGAAAGGTTCCAATCTCAAATTGAACTGGAGAAAAACGGGCGAAGATGTAATGCCAAAAGTATCATGGGCATCCTGAGCATGGGTGTGAAAAAGGGAGATGAACTGGTTATCACAGCCGAAGGTACAGATGCGGCCCAAGCCATTCAGGCCATAGAAGAGTTGTTTCATAAGGAAATTTTAGAATAAGGATAATCGTTCTAAAGGATAAGGTATACCGAGTAAATCAATGTTGGTATACCTTATTCTATATATTGATATGGGATAATGAGCCGTAAAGATCAGCACCTTCTGCCGTTCCGTGGTTTTGAATCCCTATCTTTTTCGAAACGATGGGGGCATCGTTTCCTACATAAAACATGATTTTTTATGGTTTTGTAGGGTTGGACGACCCTGTCCAACCGATATCGTTGCGTCGCATTATTCTACAGATGGGAACATATGCATACATCATAGGCCAGCAGGTGAACCTTTGAATGATTGAATTTCATAACAAATCGAAGTATACTAGATGTGATAAAATAATAAAGAATATTCTAAAAAGTAAAAATATAATGATGGAAATCATAGGGATTTGTTCAAGGGGAGATAGGATGAAAAAGATAGACAATGTATATCAAATGTTGGAAGAGTTAGAAGGAAGAATGAAAAGAGGAATTTCCGCCTTTGAAATCAGTGAGGTCCTGCATATAGATCGCACCAGTGTAAGTAGATATTTGAATCGATTGTATGAGGAAAAGAAAGTAGAAAAGTTCGAAGGGAGACCTGTACTGTTTCGGGTGATGCGAGGATTAGAAATTCCTACAAAAAATTCTGATAGCAATAATAGTTTGGATAAGATTATTGGCAGCCAATCCAGCTTGCAAGTGCCTATTCAACAAGCGAAAGCAGCAATTTTATACCCTCCCAGGGGACTACATACCTTGATCTTGGGAGAAACGGGCGTGGGGAAGTCAATGTTTGCAGAATTGATGTACCAATTTGCCAAGGAGTCAGGAGTAATCAAAGAAGAAGCTGCCTTTATTCGTTTTAACTGTGCAGATTATGCTGAAAATCCTCAGCTTCTTATATCCCAAATATTTGGGGTGAAAAAAGGTAGCTATACGGGTGCTGATCGGGACCGTGAAGGTCTTTTGAAAAAAGCCCATGAGGGAATTTTGTTTTTAGATGAGGTTCATCGTCTGTCTCCACAAGGGCAAGAAATGTTGTTTACATATATTGATAAGGGATGCTTTAAACCCCTGGGAGAAACAGAAAAATCGGTGTATGCAGATGTCCAAATTATCGCGGCCACCACGGAAGACCCTCAATCCTATCTGCTGAATACCTTTACAAGAAGAATACCCATGATGATTACGTTGCCATCCCTAAAAGAGCGAGATTTAACCGAACGTCATTATCTCATAGAAACCTTTATCAAACAGGAATCCAAAAGAATCGGTAAAAGTATCTATATCAATAAGAATTCCTTCGTGTCCTTTTTATTATATGACTGTCCCAATAATATTGGACAGCTTCGCAGTGATATTCAATTGGCTTGTGCGAAGGCCTTTGCCAATTATAAATCAAAGAAAGAAGATTATATTTTGATTAGTCAATCGGATCTTCCTCAGCATGTGAAAAAAGGAATGCTGCAGATCCATAGATATCGAGATGAGATGGATCTACTTTTGAAGAGAAAAGGCGATATCCTTAGATTTTATTTTAAAGAGAACTCAAATCAGAATAGCCTAGATATTTACCGAGATCGGGAAGATTTTTATGATATCATCGAAACGAAAATCGAATCTTTAAAAAGCGCAGGCATTCAAGAAGAAGAAATTAACCAGATTATCAACCTGGATATTGAAAGCCATTTTCATAAATACATTGGGAATTTTTCGCAGAATATGAGAAAAAACGAAGTGGCAAAAATTGTAGATGTGGAAGTGCTGGAAATGGTAGAAATGATGCTAGAACTAGCCAAAAATAAGCTCTATAGGGAGTATGACGAGAAAATATATTTCGGATTGGCCCTTCATATCCATGGATTTATGGAGCGGGTAAACAAAGGTACGAAAATCTATCATCCCAAATTGAATTTTATCCGTGTAGAATATCCTGATGAGTTCCTGGTAGCCATGGAAATTGCAAGATATATGGATCAAAGGCTGGGTGTTCAAACGCCACTGGATGAAATTGGATATTTGACCATGTTTTTAGCAACGAATCCTTTGGATGTAGTGGGCGAGAAAGAGGAAAAAGTAGGGATATTGGTAATTATGCATGGAAATTCAACCGCCAGCAGTATGGTCGATGTCTGCAATGCCCTCATTGGTGAAGAACACGCAGTGGCGCTAGATATGCCATTGAGTATGAATCCTCAGGCCATGTATGAGATTGCAAAAGAAAAGGTGATCGAATTGGACCGAGGGAAAGGTGTACTGATGATGGTGGATATGGGTTCCCTAACAAATTTCGGAGATATGATTTATGAAGAGACTGGGGTTATTGTGAAGACTGTGGATATGGTGACTACATCTTTGGTTATCGATGCATGCAGAAAGGCTGTGCTGGGAAGGGAAATTCAGGATATCTATGAAGTTAGAAGTGAGGTTTCCGCCATGGCAAGGGTCAATGAACTTCGAAATGACCTGGAGAAGAAAAATCTAATCATCACTGCCTGTTTTACAGGAGAAGGTGCGTCGGAACGATTGAAAAGAATTTTAGAGGAAAAGGTAACGCTAAATGAAGATACGGAGATTATACCCCTGAATATCATCAATCGTAGAGAGTTCATGGCACTGCTAGATCAATATAAGGAAATGTATAGAATTCTAGCTGTAGTGAGTACCATCGATATTCATTTGAAAGAGATACCTTTTATTCCTGCTATGGAAATCCTACAAGGCCATGGGATTCAGGTCATGGAGCAAATCATTCAGGAAGAGCAATTGTTTATCGGAGTGAGTAAATCCTTGAAAAATCACATGACCACTGCTGATGGAGAAACAGTGGCCAAGGAAATTCGATGGGTGATCGATGATATAGAAAAACACTTAAAAGTGAGAATAAGAAATGAAGTAAAGATTGGGATTGCTCTTCATATAGGATTTTTAATTGATAGGCTAAAAGCTGGCGGCAAAGAGGTTGTTTTTCGAGATTTAGAAGCTTATAGCGATCAATACAGTCGAGAGTTAAAGTTTGTGAAGGCAAGGATACAACCCTTAGAGGAAAAATATAAAATAGAAATTACAAAGCATGATTTGGCATATATCTGCAAGATGTTTTTGTCCAATCAGGATGATTTAAGGGAATAGTGCAAAGTGTGCATAGTGTGTAAAATGTGCAGAAAAGTGTGTAATCCATATTGCACACTTTTCTACGCTTTTCAACCCAGAAAGCCCCGATGAAAGTGGCTGAAAAACCAGTGGAGAAAAAAATTCTTTATGACAATGAAAGAGAATATAATTGGCATTTATCTTGCTACAATATGAGGCAGATCACAAAGGGAGGGAGTGGATAAAAGAGATAATGGAGAAATTGACGATTGTGGTGAACAGCAAATCCGGTTTACATGCCAGACCGGCGGCCATGTTCGTAGGTACCGTAAAAAACTTTGCTTCAAAGGTGATCATACGAAAAGAAGATACGTACGCAAATGGAAAGAGTATAATGGGAGTTCTGAGTATTGCAGCCAGCGAAGGGGATACTCTGGAAATTGTTGCGGAAGGTCATGATGAAGTAGAGGCTATTGGAGCAATCAGAGACCTATTTGAAACACAGCTGATTCATGAATAGGGAACGGCAGCAAGAATCGATGATGCACAGGGGGAAAACGTGATCATTTAAGAAAAATGATGGAAAGGAGATGAATTATGAAAAAGATTATGCTTGTTTGTTCTGCGGGGATGTCCACAAGCTTATTGGTGAAAAAGATGGCAGAGTATGCACAGAAACAGGGAATAGAAGTGGAAGTATTTGCTGTATCAGAGGCAGATGTGATAAATCATGAGGACATTGACGTGGTACTATTGGGTCCCCAGGTGAGATATCTATTGAGTAAATTACAGCCGATCATGGAACCAATGGGTGTACCAGTGGCAGTCATCGAAAGCATTCATTATGGCATGATGAATGGAGAAGCAGTGGTAAAACAGGCCATGGCTATGATGCCACAGGGGGAATAGTATTTTGCAAGACTCGCATAAAGGCAGGGAAAATTTGAAAAAAGGGGGATATATATGGACGGTTTTATAAGATTTATGGAAAAACACTTCGTGCCAATCGCATCAAGAATTGGGGCCCAAAGGCACCTCGTTGCAATTAGGGATGGATTTGTAAGCATTATGCCTCTTGTTTTGGCAGGATCCTTCGCAGTGTTATTAAACAATACATTATTGCAATGGATACCAGGCTTAGGCGAGTTGTCAGGAATTAATGGAAATATATGGTGGGGAACCTTCGCCATCATGACATTGTTGGTTGTATTTTCTATTGGCTATAATTTAGCGAAAGGATATCAGTCTGACGGTTTGGCAGCCGGTTTGATTGCCGTCGGTGCATTTATTTCCGTCACACCCCAAGCCCATGGAGAAGCTGGTTGGGGATATATCCATTGGGGTTACTTGAATGCAACCGGTCTATTTACAGGTATTCTTGTCGCTCTTATTGCTACAGAAATATTTGTGAAATTGATGAAAAAGAATATTGTGATTAAAATGCCTGAAAATGTTCCACCAGCAGTAGGTAGAGCTTTTGCAGCTGTCATACCTGGGGTCATCGTCTTATATGTATTTGGTATTCTGGGATACTTGATTACCAAATTGGGAGGCAATAGTTTGTATGATCTTATCTTTAATCTTATCCAAAAGCCTCTCCAAGGATTTAGCCAAGGTTTAGCATCTGCCATGATCGCAGCAATGTTGATCAACCTTTTCTGGTTCTTTGGACTCCATGGGGCAAACATCATGGATCCAATTATGAATGCCCTTTATCTGCCTGCCCTTGAGGCCAATGCCAGTGCCATCCAGCAAGGTTTGGCAGCACCCAATGTGGTTACAAGAGTGTTCTTTGATGCGTATATTCACTTAGGGGGATCGGGAGCAACCTTAGCATTGATTTTAGCCATATACATTGCTGCAAAGAAAAGAAGAGAGTATAGAGAAGTTGCCAAGCTGTCTACGCCTGCAGGTATATTCCAAATCAATGAGCCTGTTATGTTTGGTTTACCAATTGTTCTAAATCCAATACTATTTATTCCATTCATCCTTACACCAGGAATATTAACGCTTATTGCATATACAGCAACTGCCATTGGACTGGTACCACCTACCTATGTAGCGATGCCATGGATTACGCCTGTGGGAATAGGTGGGTTCCTAGCAACAGGAGGAAGTATAGCGGGTGGAATATTGGCTTTGGTGAACTTTGCAGCGGCCGTACTCATTTATCTGCCTTTTGTTGTGTTAGCTGATCGACAAGTAAAAGACAAGGAAAAACAAGGAAACGTGTAAAGACACAAGGATTAGGTAAGGGTAAAGGGTATATTATACCCTTTACCTTATGATATTTTTCATCGTTTTTAAAACGAGAGATTTTCTATAAAAGAGGTGTATATATGGGCAAAGGACTAAAAATTACAGTTATTGGTGGAGGCAGTAGCTATACACCAGAACTCATAGAAGGATTTATCAAAAGAACTGCAGAATTACCTGTAGAAGAACTCTATTTGGTGGACATTGAAAGAGGTAAAGAAAAGCTGAATATTACGACAGAATTAACCAAGCGGATGATTGCAAAAGTCGGGCTGAACACCAAAGTATATCAGACTTTAGATCGCAGAGAAGCCATAAAGGATTCAGACTTTATCATTACTCAGATTAGAGTAGGTGGATTAAAGGCTAGGGCGTCTGACGAAAGAATCCCTTTGAAATATAATGCCATTGGGCAAGAAACCACAGGGGCAGGAGGCTTTGCCAAGGCACTGCGAACGATACCAGTTATTTTAGATATATGCAGAGATATAGAGGAATTGGCACCTAAAGCGTGGCTTATAAATTTCACAAATCCTGCCAGCATTATTACAGAAATGGTGCTTCGACATACTCAAGTAAAGGTTGTAGGGTTATGTAATGTACCTATAGGAATGATCAATAATGTAGCGAAAATATTGGATGTAGACAGCAAAAGGATTAGGATAGACTTTGCAGGATTAAATCATATGGTGTACGGCCGAGAAATCTATCTGGATGGGGAAAGAGTAACCAGTGAGGTTTTGACGAAACTGGGCGAAGGCGCTTCCTTGACCATGAAGAATATCAAAGACCTTCAGTGGGATAAAGATTTAATTCGGTCATTGGGGATGCTGCCTTGTCCATATCATAGATATTTCTATATGACAGACGAAATGCTAGAGGAAGAAAAGAATGCAGGAGAAGGTACCAGGGCAGAGCAGGTGATGGAGATTGAAAAAGAACTGTTCAAACGCTATGAAGATCCTAATCTTCAAGAAAAACCTCCAGAACTAGAAAAGCGAGGCGGAGCCTATTATTCCGATGCAGCGGTTTCTTTAATCAGTGCAATCTATAATGACAAAGGGGAAATACATACGGTAAATATTCGAAATAATGGGGCCATTTCAGGGCTGGCTGACGATGTTGTCGTAGAAGTGAATGCAGTAGTAAATCGAGAAGGGTTAAAGCCCATTGCTGTTGGAAAGCTTCCAATTAAGATTCATGGGTTGGTCCATGCAGTAAAGGCATATGAATTATTAACGGTACAAGCAGGAATTTCTGGAGATTATGAGGATGCCCTAATGGCGCTTATCAGTCATCCCTTAGTACCTTCTATCAAAGCAGCGAAGGGGATATTACATGACATCCTGTATGAGAATAAAGGATACCTACCCCAGTTTTCGAAACTATAATGGATAAGGAGCGATTCGGTATGGAGTTTGAAGTAATAATCTGTACAATCATTTCACACAGTGGAGAAGCCAGAAGCTCCAGTATGGAAGCAATTACCCACGCAAAACAAGGAGATTTTAAGAAAGCTGCAGCGTGTCTAGAGGACGCCAATCGTAAACTAAGTTTAGCCCACGGGGAACAGACAAAGTTAATACAGTCAGAAGCACAAGGAGAAAAAATTGAAGTATCCTTACTACTGGTTCAT
Organism: Anaerosolibacter carboniphilus; assembly: GCF_014205875.1. Classification (GTDB taxonomy): domain Bacteria; phylum Bacillota; class Clostridia; order Peptostreptococcales; family Thermotaleaceae; genus Anaerosolibacter; species Anaerosolibacter carboniphilus. The sequence goes on along the minus strand of NZ_JACHEN010000002.1, from coordinate 40,903 downwards.
GCGCAGGATCATTTAATGAATGCCATCGTCCTTCGTGATTTGGCAACGGAATTTGTAGACCTTTATAAGCATATGGATAAATAGATAGGAATGGTGTATACCGAAAAAATATTTTGGAGGGATGATCATGAGACAATTGGGTATTTCTATATATCCTGAGCACGCCACAGTGGAAGAGAACAAAGCATACCTATCCTTAGCGGCGCAATATGGATTCACCAGAGTTTTTACCTGCCTGATCTCTGTGAAGGGGGATAAAGAGAAGGTTGTGAGGGAGTTTCAAGAAATTATGAACCATGGCCGATCTTTGGGGATGGAGATTATTGCTGATGTGAGTCCTGCTGTTTTTGAAGACTTTGGCATATCCTATGGGGATCTGAAATTCTTCGAGGATCTATATCTTTCAGGGATAAGGCTCGATCTCGGATTTAGTGGGATGGAAGAAAGTATCATGACCTTTAATCCCTATGGTTTGAAGATAGAGTTGAACATGAGCATTGGAACAAAGTATTTGGACAATATCTTAACCTATCATCCCAATAAAGAGAAAATCATTGGATGTCATAACTTTTATCCCCATCGCTATACAGGACTTTCAAGGGAGCACTTCATCAAATGCTCTAAACAATTTAAGGATTATGGCATACGAACAGCTGCCTTCGTATCTTCAAGGGAAGCAAACTTTGGGCCTTGGCCCCTGAACGAAGGACTATGCACCTTGGAAGAACATAGGAACTTGCCCATTGAAGTACAAGCAAAAGACTTGTTTCATACCGATCTGATTGACGATGTGATCATTGCCAATGCCTTTGCCTCGGAAGCTGAATTAAGGGCTTTGAGTGAATTGAATAAAGAGCTTCTCACATTAAGCATAGAGATGACATCTGGTATTTCAGATATAGAAAGAAAGATCATTTTAGATGAGGTTCATTTTAATCGGGGAGATGTGTCAGCCTACATGGTGCGTTCCACCCAAAGCAGGATAAAATATAAAAACCATCACTTTGAGGCAGCCCACGTAAAACCCATTCGCAGAGGAGATATCTTAATTGAAAGCTCTCTATATGATCGATATGCTGGAGAATTACAGATCGCATTAAAAGATATGGAGAACAGTGGAAAAACCAATGTAGTAGGCAGAGTTTCCGAGGAGGAAATCTATCTTATTGATAGGATAGAACCATGGCAAAAATTCAAATTTGCTGTGAAGAAATAATTTTAAATACTTAGAATCCATGAAAGCTTGAAAAAGGTGGCGAAACCATGACAAAGAAAGCTATAAAGAACGGCCGTATCATTTTGCCAAATGCAATTCTAGAGGGGAAGATTCTTCTCTATGACGAAAAAATTCTTGGAATCGTAGATGGGGTGGATCCAAAAGAAGAAATAGAGTGGCTGGATGCGAAGGGCAACTATATTTCACCGGGCTTTATCGATATTCATATCCATGGCGCCTATGGGTTTGATGCGATGGATGAACAGGAAGAAGCCATCGACAATATCAGTATGGGCATATGCGAAAGGGGTGTTACGGGTTATCTGCCAGCTACGATGACCATGTCAAAGGAAAGAATCCATACGGCTTTGGATAATATAAGAAGCAGCATGGGAAAAAGGGGAAGGGGTGCTCGGGTATTGGGTGCCCATATGGAAGGACCATTTATCCATCCTGAACGAAAAGGAGCCCATGATGAAGCCTATATTTTGAAGCCAGACTACGGATTGATTGCAGACTACCTCGATGTGATTCGTGTCATTACCCTGGCGCCAGAACTGGATGACGGCCATAAGTTTATTCATCAAATGCAGGAGCATCCTCAAGTGGTCCTATCCATCGGGCATTCCAATGCTACCTTCGAAGAAGCCATGGAGGCTATTGAGATGGGGATTCGAAGTGCAACGCACTTGTTTAATGCCATGACGGGTTTTCATCATAGAAATCCTGGGGTGGTGGGAGCTATCCTGAAATCTGATATATTTTGTGAAGCCATTGCAGATAATGTTCACATACATCCAGCTATCTACAGCATTTTGGGAAAGGTGAAAGGTGCGGAAAAAATTATTTTAATTACCGATGCTATGCGGGCGGCATGTTTGAAAAATGGAATCTATGATCTGGGAGGGCAGACGGTAAATGTGGATGACCATGCTGTTAGATTAGAGGATGGTACCCTCGCTGGCAGCATCTTGACTATGAATTATGCTGTGAAAAATTTTCTAGAGAATACAGATTATGACTTGCCTGCGATCATTCATATGGCCAGTCTGAATCCTGCAAAGCTCCTGGGATTAGAAAATCAAAAAGGAAGTCTTGATTTGGGGAAGGATGCAGATATTATTATCTTTAACAAAGATTTTGAGGTGCTGACCACAATTGTTGAAGGACAATTGTGCTTCAGAAGGGAGAAAGAAGATGCGGATCATTGTTGCTAAAGATTATAATGAGCTCAGTAAAAAAGCAGCCAGTATCCTGGCAGGCCAGATTTTGCTGAAATCCAATAGTGTTTTAGGGTTGGCCACAGGCTCTACACCCATTGGAACTTACCAAGAACTGGTTCGTATGTATCGAGAGGGAATTATTGATTTTGAAGAGATTGTTACCTTCAATTTGGACGAATACTATAGTCTGCCTCGATCAAATGAACAAAGCTATTACTACTTTATGAATGAGCATTTATTTCAACATATCAATATACGGAACGAAAATGTCCACATACCCAATGGTATAACAAGGGATATTGAATCGGAGTGCAAAAGATATGAAGAAGAGATTAAAAAAACAGGCGGTATTGATTTTCAGCTATTGGGTATAGGGAGAAACGGCCATATTGGCTTTAATGAGCCTGATGTGAAGTTTGAGGCGGTTACTCATTTGGTAACATTGGACCAAGATACCATAGATGCCAATGCCAGATTTTTCGATGATCCAAAGGATGTACCCCATAAAGCCATCAGCATGGGCATTAAAACCATCATGCACTCTAAAAAAATAATGTTGCTGGCCAGCGGTTCGGAAAAGGCCAAAACCATATATGGTATGATCCATGGAAATATAACGCCAGAATTGCCTGCATCCATATTACAACTCCATCCTGAGGCCACAGTGATTCTGGATGAAGCAGCTGCTGAACTTCTTTAACAGGGGTTCATTGTAAGGAATAATGTGCCGAAAGGGTATTACTCCAGATGCGGTCATTCTGAATGAAACGAAGTGAAATGAAGAATCTGCCTTTTAAATATCAGATTCTTCGCTGCACTCAGAATGACAATCTCTGTTATTTACCAATAAAAAGATAGGCTTCATACTGAATGTCTGTAGAGATATAAGAACAAGAACTGCCCCAAATCAAGGCAGTTTTTTTATGCGTTCATTGGTGTTTGAAAAGTTCATAGGAAAATGTGTTATACTATGAAGGATAGAGATTCGGAAAGGAATGTTGATATGAGTAAAATATTGGTATTGGCTGAGAAACCTTCCGTGGGGAGGGACTTGGCAAGGATTTTACATTGCAGGAAAAAAGAAAATGGCTATTTAGAAGGTGAAAAATATATTGTTACCTGGGCACTGGGGCATTTGGTAACTTTAGCCGACCCAGAGGAATATGAAGATCGATACAAAGCATGGAGAATTGAAGATCTGCCCATGCTGCCAGAACATTTAAAGCTGGTGGTGATCAGACAGAGCAGCAAGCAATTTCATGTGGTAAAGGAACAATTGAATCGAAAGGATGTAGGGGAGATTGTCATTGCCACTGATGCCGGCCGGGAAGGGGAATTGGTAGGAAGATGGATCTTGGAAAAGGCCCATGTGAGAAAGCCCATCAAGCGCCTTTGGATATCCTCCGTTACGGATAAGGCAATTCAGGAAGGGTTTAAAAATTTAAAAGAGGGAAAGGCCTATGAAAATCTTTATGCATCGGCAGTAGCCCGTGCGGAGGCCGATTGGATTGTGGGAATTAATGCTACCCGAGCCCTAACCTGTCGATACAATGCCCAGCTATCCTGCGGCAGGGTTCAGACTCCAACCCTAGCCATTATTGCAAGACGAGAAGAGGAAATCAAGAATTTTATACCGAAAAGTTTTTATGGTATTACTGCTGCCACAAAAGAGCTAAAGCTCACATGGCAGGATGCCCGGACGAAGGATATCAAAACCTTTGACAAGGAAAGGTGTGATCAAATTCTACGGTCTTTGCAGAATCAAGATGGAAAGGTTATGGATATCGATAAGGTCTATAAGAAGAGTTATGCTCCCCAGCTTTATGATCTAACGGAGCTTCAACGGGATGCCAATCGAATTTTTAATTATTCTGCCAAGGAAACCCTCTCGATTATGCAAAGCTTGTATGAGCGTCACAAGGTATTGACCTACCCCCGGACAGATTCAAGATATATCTCTACCGATATGGTAGAAACATTGAAGGATCGGGTGAAAGCCTGTGGTGTAGGACCCTATGCTGGAAGTGCAGGAAAGATTTTAAGATCTCCCATACGGGAAAGCAAAGCATTTGTAGACAATAGTAAGGTATCGGACCACCATGCTATTATCCCCACAGAACAGTCTGTCTTCTTGGGGGACTTAAATGATAGGGAACGGAAGATCTATGATTTGGTGGTGAAGCGATTCCTAGCTGTATTATACCCACCCTTCGAATATGAACAGACCATCATCAAGGCGCAAGTCGGAAATGAGCTTTTTGTGGCCAAGGGGAAAATGGTGATTTCTCCAGGATGGAAAGAGGTTTACAGTGGGCAATATGATGAGGAGGAAGACCAAGACCATCTTTCTGACCAGACCCTGCCTCGGGTGAATAAAGGAGATAGCCTAAAGATCGTCTCGATCGGTCAGACTAAGGGAGAGACCAAGCCTCCAGCTCCCTTCAATGAAGGAACCCTGCTTTCCGCCATGGAAAACCCTGCCAAATATATGGCCAATGAGGATAAAGGACTGATTAAAACCATTGGTGAGACAGGAGGGCTTGGTACAGTAGCTACCCGGGCAGATATTATTGAAAAGCTATTTAATAGCTTCTTGATTGAAAAGAAGGGTAAGGATATTTTTATTACATCCAAGGGAAGGCAGCTTCTGGAGTTGGTGCCTGAGGATTTAAAATCACCTGCACTAACGGCCCAATGGGAGCAAAAGCTTGGTGCCATTGCTAAGGGCGCATTGAATAAGAATGTGTTTATTCAAGAAATGCGAGGCTATGCAAAAAGTGTAGTGAACGAAATCAAGAACAGTGAAGAAACCTTTAAGCATGATAATCTGACAAGGAACCGATGCCCAGAGTGTGGAAAGTATATGCTGGAGGTAAAAGGAAAAAAAGGAAAAATGCTGGTTTGCCAGGATCGGGAGTGCGGCCATCGGAAAAGTGTTGCAAAGGTGACCAATGCCCGATGTCCAAACTGTCATAAGAAACTGGAGCTGCGGGGTGAGGGAGAAGGTCAAATATTTGTATGCAGCTGTGGTCATAAGGAAAAGCTGTCAGCTTTCAACGAGAGAAGGAAACAAGATAAAGACAAGGTTTCCAAGAAGGATGTATCTAAGTATCTCAACCAGCAGAAGAAAGGCAAAGAAGAGCCCATCAATACAGCCTTAGCAGATGCTCTGGCAAAGCTGAAACTATAGAATAAAATGACCCTATGGCATGCCATAGGGTCATTTTATTCGAATTATTCAATAATCACTAAATCTTTGGTATAGTTGTTCAGTACTTTACAACCATCCTCCGTAACCAATACCAAATCCTCGATCCGTACGCCGAATTCTCCTGGAAGATAGATGCCTGGTTCAATAGAAAATATCATGCCTGGTGCTACGCAATCCGTATTGACAGAGGATACATCACCAAAATCGTGGACTTCGATACCAATAGAATGCCCTGTTCTGTGGGTGAAGAATTGCCCATAGCCCTTTTCTTCAATATAGCTTCTGGCAGCCTGGTCTATATCGCAGAATCTCACGCCTGGCTTTACCGTGGCGATGGCTCGTTCATTGGCCTCCTTTACGATGTGGTATACCTCTCTGGCCTTGTCAGATACGGATTTATAAAACACAGTCCTGGTCATATCGGAGCAATAGGAGGATTTTTTACAACCAATGTCGATGATGATACTATCTCCTTCTTTGAGTTGAGAATGGCCTGGTTCATGGTGAGGAGCCGCACAGTTGGTACCATAGGCAATAATAGGATCGAAGGAAGGTCCTTCTGCACCCAAATCTTCATAAATCTCCATAAGGAGTTGAACCATATGTTTTTCGGTATACTTATTAAGAAGGAGATTTACCATTCGATCCAGGGCCTGATCATTGATCATAGAGGCTTCCTCCATTAAGTGAACCTCTTTTTCATCCTTGGACATTCTAATCTCATCAAGGATATAGGAGCCATTTAAAAACGTGCTGCCTCCCTTCAATTCCATCAATCGAAGCAAAAATTTTGCAGGCCAGTTTTTGTCAATGCCCATAGGTTTTTCTTTGTCTACATATTCAGCCAAGATTTGTAGGGGTTCATCGGTGTCTTTAAACCAGATTTTTTCCACACCCAGATCTTCAGGGACTGGAAATAGCTCGTTGATAAATAGTTTATGATTACCCCATACATTTAGGTAAAGAACGAGCATTCTCTCCCCGGGATGAATCCATTTACCTGTAAGATAGAATATGGACGCAGGATCAGATATGATCATTTGGGGAATGTGACTTTGCTCCATTTTTGTTAAGAGTTTTTTCAATCTAAGATTTTCCATGATTTTCACTCCTCTATATTTAATAATAGGATTCTATGCTGATGGATGTAGATATTCTATACATATACAATTTTTTCCTTCTTTATAGTGTTTTACTGGAATGAATAGTGAAATCAATGCACATATTAGGCATATAGGGATAAAATATATTGATAATAATATTTTATTGATGTAAAATGTAGGTAGTTCTGAAAAAAAGGGGTTTATTTGATGAGTGAGTTTGTTCTTATCTAACAAATTGCATAAGTAATCTTAAGGTAATGTTGAAGATACCTGCTTTGACAGGTTTATTTGTTGTGCCTTGAGATGAAGTTAGATAAAGAACACGAAATAGCCCATCTCATCAAGCCTATGACATATGGTCTTAGAAACCTTGACATAGGTCTGTATAAATTTATTTGCTATTGGATGCCGTGCTCTGCACGGCATTTTTGCGTCTATAACTCTCTGGGGATATCTCTCATGGGGTTATAGATAAAAGCAAATTTGATAATTATGGAAAGATTGAGGCTGTAGATAAAGTGTATTTATCTGCAGCTTTACTTTTTTGGAGGTGTTATCTTGTTATCGGTAGGTATTTTTTAGATTGAGGATAAAAGGCTGAATTGGCATACTGAGCGCAGTGAAGAGTCATAAAGAGACAAGATCCTTCGCGAATGCTCAGGATGACAGATATCTTGATCATCTTATAAGCATTAGATTTAAAAAATAGGAGGCGTACAAATTGAACAAACATACCATGGAAATATTAGAATACAACAAAATTAAAGAAAGATTAAAAGGCTTTGCTGTATCAGAGCAAGCCAAGGAAATGATTGATCAGCTGGAACCCTATGTGGAGATCAAGCAGATTGAGAGATATTTAAAAGAAACTACAGAAGCGAGGGCCATCGTGAATATTAGCTCCAGCATTCCTCTCCATAGCTTGAGCGGTATGAAGAAGATAAAAACAAACCTGGAAAAAGGAGCTATCCTATCTCCAGAAGAACTTGAACTGATATCTGGATTTCTGAAAGAGGGAAAAAGGCTAAAACGGTTTATGAAGGACAAGGAATATGCAGCACCTACCGTCAGCAGCTATGTCCTATCACTTCATGAATTGGAGGGGGTGACAGAGGAGATCGACCGATGTATTGTTCGAGGTAGAGTGGATGATCAGGCCAGCGGCGCTCTTGGAAAGATTAGAAGAAGAATAGCCCTTGTGGAAGACAAAATTAAGGCAAAGCTGGATTCCTATTTGAGAAATAGTGCTTTTAAGGGTTATATGCAAAATGAGTTGATCAGTCAACGGGATGGCAGGTATGTGATCCCTGTGAAGAGTGAATATAAAAAGAATGTTGAAGGCAACGTGTTGGATACATCTGGCAGTGGGTCCACAGTATTTATTGAGCCAGCTGAGGTTAAGAAGCTTCAGGATGAACTCAATAGCCTGCGATATGATGAGGAAGATGAGGTTTATAAGATATTATCCATCCTTACGGTCCATGTATCCCAGCATGAAAAGGAAATATCCATCAATATGGAAACCATGATTTATTGTGACTTTCTCTTCGCCAAAGGGAAGTATAGCAAGGCCATAGATGGGAGAAATGCAGCGCTGAATACCAGAAATTATATTTGCATCAAGAAAGGCAGACACCCTCTCCTAGGAAACAGTGCTGTTCCCTTGGACTTTGAAATCGGAGAAAGATATCAAAGTCTAGTGATTACTGGACCCAATACAGGAGGCAAGACCGTTGTACTAAAAACAGTGGGACTTTTAACCATGATGATTCAATCCGGCCTTCATGTTCCTGTGGAAGAAGAAAGTGAATTCGCCATCTTTTTGAGCATCTTGGTGGATATTGGAGATGGGCAAAGTATCGAGCAAAACCTCAGCACCTTTTCCTCCCATATCAAGAACATCATTAGTATATTGGCTTGTGCAGACCAGAAAACCATGGTCATATTAGATGAAATTGGTGCAGGCACTGACCCTGGAGAAGGGATGGGCATAGGCATTGCTGTTCTGGAGGAACTATATAACAAAAAAGCCATTACCATTGCCACCACCCATTACAGCGAGATCAAGGATTTTGCCCAGACGCATAAAGGCTTTATCAATGGCTGTATGGATTTCGATACCAAATCATTAAAACCATTGTATCGATTGAGGATAGGAAAGGCTGGGGAAAGCAATGCCTTCTACATTGCCCTCAGGCTTGGAATGAGGCCAGAATTGATTGAGAGGGCCCATCAGGTGACCTATAGGGAAGAGAGAACGTATAGTTCCAAATGGACACATGAGGAATCTATGATAGACCAAGGGATGATAGAGAGACATCAAGAGCAGATGGAGAAAAGCAAAAAAGCCGAGGAAAGGAACGCTATGGCAGAAAAGCAAGAAGCTCGTCCCAAATTTCAAATAGGAGACTGCGTGCATATCAGCACGATGAATCGAACGGGGATTGTGTGCGAAATGGAAAATGGTCGAGGAGAGGTTGGAGTCATGGTCATGAAGAAAAAGTTCAAGATCAATCATAAGCGTCTATCTCTTTATATTGAAGGGCAAGAGCTATACCCGGAAAACTATGACTTTGATATTGTACTGGAAAGTAAGGAGAATAGAAAAAAGAAAAAGCTCCTGGAGAAAGGGCATACCCAGGGCGTGAGAATAGAAGTGGAAGGAAAGAAAGATAGTTAGTTGGATGGATAAGGAAAAAATTATGAAAAATTTGATAAATTAGAAGGAATTTTCATAATTTTCTATAATATAAAACAGAGTAGTCATGATTGTGATTTATAAAGAGCAAACTTTCATCTCATTACAAAAAAAGGGGGCAAAACGAATGAAAAATCTTCACTACTGCGTTGATTGCAGAAGAATCGCTAGTTTTAATGGAGAGTGCAGCTATTGCAATTCCACCAGCGTAAAAGATCTCGTAAAAAAAGCACCAGTAAATGTAATTGGGACAAAAACTAAGGGTCGAGTGATGAATGTAAGAAATAATATGTTAGAGCTATTATGTGTGGATGAAGGAAATACAAAATCCATCCGCCAATTTGAAGCGGAGCGATTACAAAAAATACTTTAGACTTATTGCGATGAAAAAAACCTCTGATCCTATGGCTGTAGGAAAAGAGGTTTTTTTATAGCATAAGAAAGGATACTTTTTTATGCTATAAAAAGCAGGGGTGCAGGGGAAACATTCTCCTGCCGCAGTCAGAGGGGTGCTCAGGCTGCTTTGCAGCCGTCGAAGGGGAACTAGGTTCCCCTAGCGAAAGCGCCCTTAGGCGCTTTTTTTATTTATTTTATAATGCTTACGATGTCTTCTTTTCTTGGAGGTGCTGTGGGTTCCATGGCTTTGTAGCCAAAGGCGCCTGAACAAAATGGTGTATACTGATCGGGAATACCAAGTTCTTTTCGCAGCGCTGCCCCCTCCTCTGTGCTAAACAGACTGGCCAGTGCATGGATCCAACAGGAGCCTATGCCCAGGGATTCTGCTGACAAAAGCATATTCTGCAAAGCCACAGCACAATCTATTTGAGCAAGCATTGCCTTCTCATCTCCGGAAATAATAATAAATGTAGGTGCATGATAAAAGACACTAAAATTTGGGTCTTTCACCCTTTCTTCAAACATCTTATTTCCTGACTTCGCCAAGAGAGTTCTACAGGCTTCATTGATTTTGTGCAATAGCTCTTTGTTCTGTACGACAGTGAAATGCCAAGGTTGCCCATTCATGGCGCTTGGGGCAAACTGTCCAGCTTCTAAAATGAGCTGTAATTCTTCGGTCTTGATTTGTTCATCCTTGAAAGCTCGGATGCTTCGCCGACTCAATATGGTTTTCATGGTTTCGTTCATGAGTTTTACCCTCCTTATATGTATAATGGTACTTTCTATTATACCACCAATCGAGAACCATTTATTTGCATGGTCGTATAGCTGTTGGGATTTTATTCAAAAAGAGAAAAACTCTATATTTCAATTATAACCACAAAAATTAGATTTAACAAAAAAGTGCTAGTCAAAGGGTGAAAATAATTGTACAATAATGATGTAAATCAAATTAATGTTCGACATAATACGAATTATAAATGTATGAAATATAAAAAAATACGAAATATGAACTTCGAAGAAGGAGTGGATGATGTTGAGATACGATGTAATTATTGTGGGTGCAGGACCAGCAGGGATTTTCACGGCGTTGGAATTGGTGAGACAAAAATCAGACAAAAAAATATTAATCATTGAAAAGGGAAAAAGAATTGATAAAAGACATTGTCCCAAAGAACAAACAAAACAATGCGTATACTGTAAACCTTATTGTCATATCACTACGGGCTTTTCAGGGGCAGGGGCATTTTCCGATGGAAAGCTCTCTTTAAGTCATGAGGTCGGTGGAGATTTACCCGATATCATTGGCGTAGATACAGCCCAGGAATTTATCCGCTATACGGATCAGATTTATCTGGATTATGGAGCTGACACGAAGGTAGAAGGCATAGAGAACAATGATGAAGTAAAAGCTATCCGAAGAAAGGCCATTGAAGCTGGACTCAAACTGGTGGACTGTCCAATTCGTCATTTGGGGACAGAGAAAGCCCAAGAAATCTATCTCAAGATACAAAATGATTTGATGGCATCTGGCGTAGAGATTCAATTTGATACGGTGGTAAAGGATCTATTGATTGAAGAAGGCGCTGCAAAAGGTGTGTTGATTGCTGATGCAAAGACCAAAAAAGAAGATGAAGTAATCCAGGGAGACCGAATCATTGTGGCATCGGGCAGAAAAGGAGCCGATTGGCTGAAGGATATGTGCTTAAAGCATGATATTCGTCATAGTGCAGGTACTGTGGATATCGGTGTTCGAGTGGAAGTAAGAAATGAGATCATGGAGACGGTAAACGAAGCCCTTTATGAATCAAAGCTCATTGGATATCCAGCACCCTTCAAAAACAAGGTGAGAACCTTCTGTCAAAACCCCGGAGGCTTTGTGTCTCAGGAGAACTATGACAATGATTTGGCTATTGTGAATGGGCATTCCTACAAAGATAAAAAATCCCATAACACGAATCTAGCTATATTAAGCTCCCACAACTTCTCTCAACCCTTCAATCAGCCGATTCAGTATGGTAAGAAGGTGGCTGAACTGGTAAATATGCTGGGGAATGGTAAGATTCTTGTGCAGCGATATGGGGATATCTTGGAAGGAAAAAGAACCTGGCAGCATGAGTTAGATCAATCTAACGTGCGGCCTACTTTACCCGATGCAGTGGCAGGGGATTTGACCTCAGCGATTCCCTATCGACCAATGATGAATATCCTCAATTTTATCAAGGCTATGGATACGGTAGTACCAGGCTTCGCCAGCAGGGAGACCTTGTTATATGGACCAGAGATTAAATTCTACAGCAACAAGATCAATATCGATAAGAGCTTTGAGACCAATATAAAAGGCCTATATTGTTTAGGTGACTCCAGCGGCTGGACCAGAGGACTGATGATGGCCTCTGTGATGGGAGTCCTTATGGCCCGAAAGATAAAGTAATGATAAGGCGTATACAAGGATTTTATAAGATAAGCCTGAGAAATATACATTTGTATATTTCTCAGGCTTATCTGGTTTTATTACACCCTAAATACTTTAACAGAATCAGATAACGATTTAATCATATTGTCTAATTCTTGAATGGAAGCAGCCGCTTCTTCGATAGAGGCTGTCTGTTCTTCTGTAGAACCGCTGACCTGTTGGATAGAAGCCGCAGATTGTTGTGTGATAGCAGAAATATTTTCTATGTTCATGGTTACTTGGTTCATAGAAGCATCTATGTCTTTTACAAATTTACCTAAAGCATCTATTTGATTAATTAAGTGATCAGACGATAGCTTTATTTCATAAAACGCTGTGGATGTGTCTTCTAAAGATAGATTGGCTGCATGGACAATATGATTTGTATTGTCCATGGTGGTTTCAGTGTTTTTGATAACATTTCTAAAATCTTGAATAATAGCTTGGATTTCTCTAGTGGCTGCTGCTGACTGTTCGGCTAGTTTTCTAACTTCATCAGCTACTACAGCAAAGCCTCTTCCGGATTCACCTGCACGGGCGGCTTCAATGGCAGCATTTAGGGCTAGAAGATTTGTCTGTTCAGCGAGGCCATTGATCGTGGTAACAATTTGATCGATGGAATGGGATTTCGCTGCTAGTTCCTGTAAATTAGTGGATACTTCCAAGGACACCTCTGTATTTCTCTTAAACTTGTCCTTCAGATCGAGAATTGTTTTAATTCCAAACTCATTTTTTTCCTTCATACTGCCAGCATTTTCAATAGTCAGTTGTGTTTCTTTAGAAACTTCTTCTATTTTTTCAGCCAAAACGCTTGTTACGTACAAGCTCTCATTGGCTTCCTGGGCTTGGTTTGTTGCACCGATGGCAATCTCTTGAATTGCATGGGCAATCTCAGTGCTGGATAAACTGATTTCATCTGCTGAGGTCACAATCATTTCCGAGGCAGTTTGAGACTTATAAGTGGCTGTTTGAATGTTTTGAATGAGGAATTTCATATTATTTGCCATATCATAAAAGGCTGTAATGAGCAGCCCAACTTCATCTTTTCGGGATAAAAACTTTTTATTTATGTTGACAGATAGATCTCCATTTGCAATTGATTTTGCGTATACTACAGTGGCCTTAATGGGTTTAACGGTTTCGTTTGTGATGTAGATGGTGACAATTAAACCTGCAACAACTGCTAGAAAACTTAAAATAAAGTTGGATGTCCTATTTGCTTTGGTTTTTGCTTCAATGCCTATGATAGATGCTTTGCTTTGAGCATTATAATATTTTTTTAGTTCTTCTAAATTGCTCTTAACTTCTTTTAGTGACGGGACCGTCGTATCCATATATACTTTCAAGGTGCTTTCTGGATACCCCGCCTGGATATAACTATGAATATCCTTGGCAGAATTATGTAATCTCATATGAGGTTGTTCAAGTTTTTTTAGGATGGCGATGATATTCTCATCTTTCATGTTCTTCACTTCTTCACTTTCCATCCATTTGCCCAGTGGACACTTTTTATAATTCAGTTCACCTGTAAATGCTTCGTGGGTATGGAGGGTTAAATTTAAGTCATTTGCCCAGGAATAGTGATTTAGGATGATTCCATCGACAAACATGCCTTTTTCAGTATCTTGCCGGGTGGCATCTACGTGGGCAATTAAACCATTAAGCGCTTGATTGTTTGCATATGCCAGGATTACTGAAATAATGATTAGCAATACGCATCCCAATGAAATTTTTTTACTTAATGACATGTGTATCCCCCTTTAAATAGTTATATAATGAACTTAGCTTCTTGAAACTACGGATTAATGTATAACTAAGTACTCTAGGTACATGTACAGTATACGAGAAAGCCTGTGACGATGTAAGAGCGATTTGTAGAATTTCAGTTAAAAGATTGTTAATTGATCTGATCTCAAGATGCGAAAACAGTATAAAGAATGGAGAAAGACCATGAATTTTATTATGGATATCGAAGATAAGGATGAAGTTCATGAGGAAATATAAAGGAATGGAATCGGCTATGGAGAAGAATATTGTAAATAGACGTTGAAAAGGAGTGAAAGTTCAAATGAAAGTAAGGACCAATTTTATCGATATGAAGGAGCTTTTTTGTATAGGATTAAAAGACAATATGTATACGATAGCGACTGTACTGAGTAAGGTGAAGTAATATGCTAGAAACCATTCAAGCAAAGACAATGCTTTCTACAGTAAAAAAGGACCCTATGTTTGGATTGCGATACAATATGAATTTATATCGTGGCTGCCAGCATGGATGCATCTACTGTGATTCCCGGAGTACCTGTTATGGGATCAAGAACTTCTCACAGATACAAATCAAGGAGAATGCTATTGAACTGCTAGAGAAGGAAATTCCCTCCAAGCGAACAAAGGGAACTATTGGAACCGGTGCCATGAATGATCCTTATATGCCCATAGAAAAAGAAGTACAGATGACCAGAAAGGCATTGGAGGTAATCGCTAAGCACCGCTTTCCTGTTCATATTATGACAAAGGGTGATTTGGTTACCCGAGATATAGATATTTTGGAAGACATCAGCAAAACCTATGCTGCGGTGTCTATGACCATCACAACGGCAGATGATCAGTTGGCTTCATGGATTGAGCCCCATGCGCCCAGTTCAAGCAAAAGATTCGAAGCGATGGAAAGGCTATCCAGAAACGGAATCTATACGGGGGTATTACTCATGCCTGTACTCCCTTTCATCACCGATCAAGAGGAAAATATCCGGGAGATCGTTCGAAGAAGTAAGATCGCAGGAACCCAGTATATCATCGCCTGGTTTGGGATGACCCTCCGAGAAGGTCAGAGGGAGTATTTTTATAGGGGGCTTGATCGACAGGATCTAAAATTAAAGGAAAAGTATAAGCGAACCTATGGTTATGCCTACGGCTGCGCTGTGCCAGAATATAAAAAACTCTATAGTATTTTCAAGGAGACCTGTGACAAACTAAGATTGCCAAGGAAGATGAGGTTTTATCAGGAAGAGGCATCAAAACAGATGTCCTTTTTCGATGGAGATTTCCTTTAAATGAAGTGATAGCCGCTCTTGGCAATGGGAGTGGCTATATTATTCTAAACGGGATATCGTGAGGTTGTACTGAGAGAAAATAAAAGAGGTGAGCTGGAAATGTCAAGAATTTTGGTGGTAGAGGATGACCAGGCGCTGGCCATGGGCATTGAGTTTGCCCTGAAAAAAGAAGAATTTGAAGTGCAGGTGGCAGATAATATACAAGCTGCAAAGAAAGCTTTTCAAGAGGAGAGATATCAACTGGTACTACTGGACGTGATGCTTCCCGATGGCAGCGGTTACGATTTGTGCAGAGAAATACGGGAAACCTCAAAAATACCGGTCATCTTTCTGACAGCCTGCGATGAAGAGGTCAATGTGGTACTGGGGTTGGACATTGGTGGGGATGACTATATTACGAAGCCCTTTCGTGTGAAAGAGTTGATCTCCAGGATACGAGCCGTACTGAGACGCCAAGGTGGCAATCAGGAAAATACAAGGACAGCTGCAGTATGCATAAAATCCGGAGATATTGCCCTCTACCCCTTAGAAACAAAGGTTACAAGAGATAATAAAGAAATTCTATTGACTCCAGCAGAATACAAGCTGCTGAGTGCTCTTATCCAAAATCCCATGCAGACTTTGGGAAGAGAGATAATTCTAGAGAAGCTATGGGATATGGATGGGGAATTTGTAGATGATAATACGGTGTCTGTTTATATACGGAGGTTACGAGAAAAACTGGAGGACAATCCGTCGAAGCCAGAATATATTGTGACCGTGCGTGGCATCGGTTACAAGTGGAATAAGAAACATCAGGAAAAGAGGTAAGAGATGGAAGGGAATATGCTGAGAAATCCTGAAATCAAAGGTCTGTTGTTAGGTTTACTGGTGGTGCTGATGGTTATGTTTGCTCTAGGAGGGATTCTATTCTTTTCTCTATGGGATAGCTTCAACAGAGAATTGGTGGAGAAGAATATTTCTATTATGGGGAACATCCTATCACGACATCCGGAACTCAGAGATGAAATCATAGAGGATTTTGTAAAAGAGAGTACCGAAGATGAACGGCTGACCGGGATAGAAGCTGCTGAGAAATATGGTTATACAGTGGAAATGCCTATCTCTATTATCCCAGTTATCCGCCGCTACTATTCGCGTTTCCTGGGCATGGGGATAGGCGGAATCATGATGGGTATTCTCTTATCTCTGGGAACATTTTTGTTTTTTATTCGGATTATGTATAGAAGGATTGCCTTGTTATCAGAGGGTGCTGAGAAAATCGTAGAAGGCGATTTTACCATAAGGCTGCCAGAATCCGATGAAGGTGCATTTTCAAAATTGGCCCATCAATTCAACCAAATGTCCAAGGTGCTGGAAGGGAATCTGGAACGATTAAAGGCAGACAGGGTTTTTCTGAAAAACATTACCTCCGATATCTCCCACCAGTTGAAAACACCGCTGGCGTCTCTAAAGATGTTTAATGAGCTAATGCTGGATGAAGGAATGGATCAGGATACCCAAAGACAATTTCTCATAAAGAGTGAGCAACAGCTGGAACGGATGGAATGGCTGATCAAAAGTCTTTTGAAAATGGCGAGAATTGAAGCTGAGGCCATTGAATTCAAAAAGGAAGATGCTTCTATTCTGGAGACCGTGAAGGAAGGGGTGGAGTCCTTAAGACCAAGGGCAGAAGTGAAAGGGCAGCAACTGGAAATCAGAAGTGTCAGCCATGATATCCACTTTATTCATGACCACAATTGGATCGCGGAAGCCATCAGCAACATGGTGAAGAATGCCATTGATCATACAGGATATGGAGGAAAAATTGAAATCGAGATTTCAGAGACACCTGTTATGGTGAGAATAACCATTACCGATAATGGGGAGGGTATTAGAGAAGAAGACCTGCCCCATATTTTTGAGCGGTTTTATAAAGGGAAAGACAATGTCCATGGCAGTGGGACAGGTATCGGACTAGCATTGTCAAAAGTGATCATTGAAAATCACCATGGCAGGATGGCAGTCAAAAGCAAGGTGGGTGAGGGTACCACATTTATAATTACTTTTTTAAAAGGAATTATCTAATTCTATCCTATCTTACAAAACTGTAAGGTATCCATTCATCGGATTGTAAGGTAGAAGCCGTATAGTATACTTACAAGATTATGAAGATAGGAGAATAGAAAATGGATATATTAAAAACAATCGAATTGAGCAAAACCTATGGAAAGGGAGAGACTCAGGTTGAAGCATTGAAGAATGTGGATATTGCCATTGGTGAAGGAGAATTTGTGGCAGTGGTAGGGCCTTCAGGGTCAGGCAAAAGCACTTTGCTGCATCTGCTGGGTGGATTGGACCGCCCCACATCAGGAAAGGTTATTGTAGATGGGGTAGATATTTATAGCCTATCGGAAAAGGAATTGTCCATTTTTAGGAGAAGGAAGATTGGATTCATCTTTCAGTTCTATAATCTGATTCCTGTCCTGTCGGCAGAAGAAAATATCACGCTGCCATTGTTATTGGACCGAAAGGATGTAGATCAGAAATACCTTGGAGAATTGATGGAGATTTTGGGTTTAAAGGATCGAAAGTATCACTATCCCAATCAGCTTTCTGGTGGGCAACAACAGCGGGTATCTATCGGGCGGGCTTTGGCCTATAAACCAGCCATCATTTTTGCCGATGAACCTACAGGAAATCTGGATAGCAAAAACAGTAAGGAAGTACTGGAATTGTTACGTTTTTCGGTTCAAAAATATAATCAAACCTTGGTCATGATTACCCATGACCTAGAAATTGCATCCCAAGCGGATCGCGTTATTACCATAGAGGATGGTATGATCGCTCGAAATCGGGAGGTAAGACGATGAAAAGTTATAGGCAACTTACCTTTCGATACTTGAAAAATCAAAAGAAAAGAACTCTGCTGACGATCCTGGGAGTAATCCTTTCCATCGCCTTGATTACTGCCATCGGAACCATGATGGAGAGCTTAAATCATAAGAATCTGGAAGATGTAAAAAAAAGCAATGGTTATTATCATACCCAACTGGTAGATATGACAAAAGAACAGTTGGAGATATTGAAAAAGCATATCAGAGTGGAACAGGTAGGCTACAAGATAGAGGGGGGCATGGCCCCGGTCCTAAGAAACACGTATATAAAGATCGAAGGTTATGATACCAATCTACGGGAGATGATGTATATAAGTCTTCTGGAAGGCAAAATGCCTGAAGGGGATAATGAAATCGCCTTAGAAAAATGGATGCTGCAAGAGATGCCCGGCAAGCCCAAGATTGGTGAAACTATTGTTTTAGATGTAGAAGAGATATCGGAACAGCAAGTACTGGAGCAGATTTTTGGAGATAAGGAGAATCAAGAGGATTCAGTTGTGAAGCGTGTGCCCCACCAATTTGTATTGACAGGCATACTGGAGAACGATGCGGATTCCCAAATGAAAGGGATTAGTAGGGGCGTTGTGACACCAAGTACAGTAGAAAAGCTAAAAGAAAACAAAGGGATCAGATATAATGGATTCATTCTCATCAAAGAGGGTTTGCCAATCCAGAAAAGTATCCATGAGATTGCGCAGAATATCAATTTGGATAAAACCCAGGTGAAGGATAATGCTCGATTGCTTTTCCTCATAGGGCAAAGTCAAGATCAAAAAAGCAACGATGCAGTTAATAACATTATTGTTTTCTTGGTGAGCTTGATCGTGATTGCCACAGCAGCAGTGATTTACAATGCCTTTCATATATCGGTATTAGAGAGAATCCGACAATTTGGCATCCTTCGATCCGTGGGGACCACACCAAAGCAGATACGAGAAATCGTGTTGGGAGAAGCTTTGGTGATCGCTCTAATAGCCTTACCGTTGGGGTTAGCCAGTGGGATTTTAGCGGTAAAAATTGTGTTGGCGCTGCTCAATCTAAGCAAGTATTCTATCCTGGCGACAGTAGAAGTCATCATCAGCCCTAGGGTGTTGCTCGGCAGTGCTGTCACGGGTGTGATTGCTGTGATCTTATCGGCTTTGAGCCCAGCCTATTTGGCAGGAAAGGTATCACCTATTCAAGCCATTACCAATCGCCAGAAGGAGAAAAAGGCCATTAAAAAAGCCAGAAGCTATCTGATGATTAGAAGATTCTTAGGCATTGGTGGAGAGATGGCTTATAAAAACCTAAGGAGGAGTCGAAAGAGATTCGCCATTACCGTTTTTTCTATGTGTATTGGGATCGTAATTTTTATCGTCTTTAATGCCTTTGTCCATTATATGTTCCAAGGAATGCATGGCAAGGATGCCTTCTTAAAGGACTATAAAATTGTACAAATGGGCTCCAATGATACAAGGGGATTCACCGAGAAGGATTATGAAGATCTGAAAGAAATATCTGGAGTAAAAACTGTATACAAGGATCATTTTAAATCGGTGATGGTAACCTTCCCCCAAAACAAGATGAGAGAAGAGTATAAGAAGGAATTGATCTCCAGACAGGGAGAATTACAAAACCTAAAGGGAAGCGAGTGTTTTAAACCTCTAACTAGTTCGCTATTTTGGGGATATGATGACATAGGTCTTGCAGAGGCAAAGAAAGTGCTGTTAAGTGGGACTGCAGATCGAGAAGAAATCAATCATGAAAAGGGTGTTTTGATTGTCCAAAATCAAGAGATCCGAAGAAATGAAGACAATAATAAGGCTATTATTCAATCTGCCAATCTGAAGGTAGGCGATTATATCTATATAGATGTAAAAGAAGAACTATATAAAGAAGATGCAGGGGTGGAAGGGCTTCAAAAGGTTAAGATCGTAGGCATATTGGATAAAGTACCCCTATCCTATCCATATCCAAGTGACAGTATTGCAGTGATTTCTACGGAAGAAGTATTTCAAAGCTTGACAGGCATGAGTCAATATGCAGGTTTTGATGTGGAGGTAGATAAGGATGCGGATAAGGAAGCTCTGAAACCCAAACTAAAGGAGATGGCAGAGCGAGTGAGAGGCGGTACGTTGATTGACTATGGAGAAAAAGCTGGTGTTCAGGAGCAGGCAAGAATTACAGTCTCTGTACTTTTGTATGGATTTGTAGCGGTCATTGCTCTGATTGGAGCATTGAATATTATCAATACCATTAGTACAAATCTAATTTTGAGGACCCGTGAATTTGGAACGCTGCGAGCTGTGGGCATGACCATGGATCAGATGCAGAGAATGGTAATCACGGAGGGGGTACTGTATGGCATTATTGGTGCCTTCTGGGGCAGTATCATAGGGACAGGATTATCCTATTTGCTATACCAGTTTGCCATTGAAATTGAAGGTATGATCTGGGTATTTCCAACGAATGCTATTCTCATTGCAGGAATAGGTACCATCGTCATTACATTATTGGCCACCTTAGTTCCGCTGAAGCGAGTAGCGAGGATGAATATTATTGAATCCATTGGAAGAGAAGAATAAAAAACTATAGATAAATAGTAGCAAGAAAAAGGCCCGAAGATAGCTGTAACTATTTTCGGGCCTTATATTTATTATGGGGAGATTTATCTAAATGAATTGTATCTCTCTTCAATATAATCCCAGTCCACTACATTCCACCAAGCATTGATGTAATCGGGTCTTTTGTTTTGATATTTGAGGTAATAGGCATGCTCCCAAACGTCGAGACCCAATAGTACTTTGTTGCCCTCCATGATAGGGCTATCTTGATTGGCTGTGGAAACTACCTCGAGTTCATGATCTTTATTGAGGATAAGCCAAGCCCAGCCACTGCCAAATCTTGTTGCAGCAGCCTTGTTGAAAAGTTCTTTGAATTTTTCAAAGCTGCCGAAGGTCTTCTGGATATCTGCGCCAAGCTGACCATTAGGTTCTCCACCGCCTTGAGGGCTCATAATATTCCAAAAGAGTGAATGGTTGTAATAGCCGCCGCCATTATTTCGAACAGCCCAGTAAATACTTTCTGGCACTTGGTCTAGGGATTGGAGTAAGGTTTCGATATCCATATTGGACAGCGCTTCATGATCTTCCAAAGCAGCATTTAAATTATTGGTATATGCTGCATGGTGTCGTGTATGGTGAATCTCCATAGTAGCGGCATCGATATGAGGCTCCAAAGCATCATAATGGTATTTTAGTTGGGGTAATTCATATTTCATAGTTATTTCCTCCTTATGGATGGTTTTGTATCAAACCGATCTTATTTATCTAAGACATACTTACCCAGATAAAGATAATAATAATCATTATCAATAAACTTTTTTAGAATTTATTTATAAAGTTATCTCAAAATTATCGTGGAGGAAAAGAAGTAAGAAAGGAAAAAAAGAGAATACTATAGGAGACGAAGTTATAGAAGGGATGAAGACTATATGAAGAAGAAAACCATTGGGATCATTCTCCTGGCTTTGTTGTTTGCAGGTGGGTGTGTAGAAAAACAATCTCTGGAGAGTAGGGCAACAGATGCGCCGAAGGCAACAGCTTATGATGTAATGATGAAAAGAGATTTACTTTGTTTGATGATGGCATATCCTCAAGATATTACAGGCGTGGAAATGGGGGAAGATCGCTTTGTATATATGGTGATGAAATCAGGAAAGCGGATTTTATACGATGATAAAAAGCCAAAGAGCTTCGAAGGAAAGTTAAACAACGCAGATCTACAGGATGGGATGGAGCAGATGTATCCCCTAACGGATATTCAAAACTTGATGGAAGAGAATTATGATCCGGGACGGGTTAGGGTATATGGTTTTCTAAAGGAAGTGTATGGTGGTACCAAGGAACAGATAGAAAAGAATCTAAAAGGTGTCCCTATGGGAGGGAAGACTTGTTCCTTCAATAAAAACAATGGTGCAGCAGATTCCCTGGCAGCAGCTATGAAAGAAGTCGCTGCTTTGGCTCAAAGGAAACCTGCTATCTATCCCTTTGTTTTTCCGGTGAATGGAACATACAATTACCGTGTCATTGCGGGAACCAATCAACTGAGTCCCCATGCCTTTGGCACAGCCATTGACCTGAAACGGGATAATCGGGATTATTGGAAGTGGGTTTCTAGGGAAGAGGGACAAAAGCGTCTGGCCATGTATCCTAGAGAGGTTGTTCAGATATTTGAAAATCATGGTTTTGTATGGGGGGGCAAATGGGGACATTTTGATATTCTTCACTATGAGTATCGCCCAGAGTTGATTTTAAAGGCCAAATATTTCTCAAATGCACCTAATCTAGAGCTGCCTTGGTATGATGGAATAGATAATATGGAGGATAGGATAAGAGGATATATAGAGAATATTGATGGTGTTGTGAAATAGCAGAAATCTATAATGTGATATGGAATTTATTGTATCATAATAGTGAATGCGACATAGATGTTTCCGTAGAGGTGCCCATCGGGCGTCAATGATGGGTTATTGCCAACCAAAACAGACGTGCAATGCACGCCCCTACGATTTGTAGTCTTTATCTATTACGCCATCATTCATTCATGAACATCAGAGGATGTAAAATAAACGAATAAAGATTTATGAGAGGATAAGGATGGAATAGACTTCCATTCTAGAAGAAAAAACAGTATGATAAACCTATGGAATAAAGTCTTTTAAGAAGAAAGGGGAATAAAAATGTTTTTAAGTTTAGCCCATGGATCCATCCGCGTAAAGGATATTATTGAATCCAAAAAGTTTTATGGAGAAGTACTAGGTTTACAGCATGCACGGGATGATGAAAATGAACGTTTTAAATTTGCATTTTATAAAATAGGAGATACAGAGATTGAATTGTTAGAATCCAAGATGGAAGACTACGAGGAGCGGACTGCAGGACCAGTAGACCATATTGCATTTTTTGTAGATGATATCGAAAAAGAGATTTGCAGGTTAAAAGGGTTGAATGTTATTTTTACAATGGATACTGTCAAGGAGGTCATGGCGTATAAGGTAATGTTCATTCAAGGACCTAATGGAGAGCGGATTGAATTGATGGAAAGAGTGAAGTAAGTATATTCTACTAAAGGGGGGGCAGGGCAATGAGTTCATTAACCTTTACTTTTGCCAGCATGAAAGAGGGACAGGAAATTCTTGTTCAAAGAGATGATTATTTAAGGGTAATGAGGCCCTTCGAGCGATCGTTGAAAATGCAGGCGAATACATATGTGCCGGAATCGGCGTTTGGTGCTTTCTTGAAAGCCTCTGTAATGCCTTGGACGCAAGAGGAAATGGAGAAGTTGAAGAAGGGCTCCTCGGATCTGATAAAACGGCTAGACCAGTTGGAAATAGATTTTCATGAGAATATTTTATTGGTGAAAACCGATGGTAGAGAAGAATGGAACAGTGCCTATACAAGAGCCAACGGCATTATTTTGCCAGAAAAGAAGCTTAAAAACTACGGCGGAGAGAAACTGGTAAGGCTCTTAGCCCATGAGTTGTTTCATATCATATCAAGGAAGCGACCTGCTCTTCGAGAACAATTGTATAAGATGTTAGGCTTTACAATTATTTCTGAGATTTCTTTTCCTAAATTACTGGAATCAAGGATACTTACCAATCCAGATGCGCCTCTGTATGACAATTATATTGAGGTATTCGTGGAAGGTGCGAAGGCTCAGGTGGTTCCCATTGTTTTGCTGAAAGAAAGCTACGAAAATATTAATGCGAAAGAGGATATATTCCATAGTATTGCCATGAAGCTGGCTGTGTTGGAAGAACAGCAGGGAGAATGGAAAGTACAGTGTAGGGAGGAGAACCCACTGATTTTAAATTTGGAAGATGTGTCAGGGCTTCTGGAGCAGGTAGGAGAAGATATGGAGCGCTTCAATCAAGTAGAGGAAATTCTCGCCGAAAACTTTGCGCTGCTAGTGGGTGGATTAAAGAATGTTACTACATCTCAAATTTTTGAAAAGATGAGAAGTTTTTTAACAATACAATAAATTCAGTAGGCATCAGTTAAAAAGGACTATCCCCCATATATGTATGAATCACAATAAATTAGTGAAAGTAGATATTCAAGAGAATCGGAAAGTATAAGGGCGATTTTAAAAGTTTGCGAAATACATGATGATGCTGAAAATTCCTAGGCCCATCATCAAAAGCAAGGATATATTGTACTTGTCAGTTTTTCTGCGATGTCTCCTTGAATTAATGAGTAATCCAATGACACAAAGTACGCAAAGGGCGATCATGAGATAAAAAGCATATTGAAGCAGGCCAATGTCCCAGGTCTGGCGGACTTTAACCTTAAACAATCTATCAAAAAAAGTTTCCATAGGAGGTTTGGCTCGGTCTGTAATGGCAATGATAAAAAACATAATTCCCCAGGCCAAGAGACCCAGCCAGTTCACCAGCCTTACCCATAAGTCAGGACCTTTTCTACGATCGTAATATACATCTCTCTTATATGCCATAAATTTCACCCCTATCAACGGATTTATTATATATATATTCGCAATGTTTTGCTTTAAACCTTCATTGGTAATATTAAAATCGTGGAACTATTATGTGGCGATGTCGTCTTATATATAGAGAATACAAAAAAAGAACATGGGGCTTACGGCTTTTGTAAAGGAGGATGCATAAGGATGCTTAGACTTATTGGAATCTTAATGATCATTTTAATGATTTTTTCCGGTATCACCTATTTTCTACATCGATTCTTTAAGAATAAATATATCAAATATATTCCGGCTATGTTCGCTTTCCTATGGGGGATCTATAATTTCTACGGAGTGGGACGAATGCCGGCTGAGGGCTTTCAAGATTTAGCAAGAGCCATCATTGGAGTTATGATGATGGTAGGATTCTTATCAGCCACTGCTACAGGTTTAGTGATTGATTTTCTAATCCCTATAAGAAATAGGAAAAGGATGGGACGAAATAAACAATAACATTATAAAAAACTGGCTTCCACATGATCAACATATGGAAGCCAGTTTAAATTATTGGGCAATGATATTTTCAGGTGTAATGACAGGGAATTCCACAGCTTTATCAAAATCATAATATCGGAATGTACCTTGAGCAGTGGTAATACTATGAATATCTCCTTGCTTCATGGTAATATTTTCAATTATCTTCATATTTTTAAATAGCTTGGTTTCAGGATCAATATAGTATTTATAGGTTACAGTGATATCCATGCTATCCAACAAGGTTTGCAGCACCTGACTCATTTCTTCTTTGCTAGGCTGAGCCGTAGAATCGCTAGTTTCTTGAGGCATTAGTTCAAAGGTCGTCTGCATAACCCCTGTAAGCATCTTTTTGAAGGCATCCTTATCAACGGTGATGTCAATGACATAATGGTTTTTTCCATTTACGACAGCATCAGGATCATAGCTTGCGTACATACCCAAGAGCTCCATTTGCTGCTGAGAAAAGCCCACTTTGTTCATATTCATGTTGCCTGTAAGACTTTGAATTTGTTGTAATAAAGGTTGAATATCTATTTTTGTCCACTTATCACTGTCTGGCATGCGTATAAACATGTTTTGACCATCTGTGTAGACCTCAGAACTCTGTTCAGTAACAGCAGTATCCAATAGAACTACGGTAGATTTTGCGTAGGACTTTTGAGGTTTTTCAAAAGCACCTTCGATTTTTATAGACATTTTCATAGTTTGCGGGTCCTGACCTGGAGCCGTTGTCTTTACTTCCATATCCATGACGCCACCATACTTATAGGTAGACAAACTATTGATTTTGTTACTGGAAGCGTCTAACAATTGAAATGCATTGAATCCATCCCGTGTATAGGTTGAGGTGTATAAAGATTTTAAGTTCTCCAACATTTTTTCTGCTTCATCTTGAGATAGTGGCTCTTTTGGATAAAAGGCATCAGCTGTCTTTTGAATGAGCCCTTGGGATACGGCATAGGCAACGTATGGGCGAGCCCAAGAAGAAATTGCACTGCTATCGGTAAAAATCAGCGTATTTTGGATGGTTTCAGATGTTAGTGCATTTACTTTTCCTTGTCCTCCCAATGCACGAACCATCACAATAACGGCCTGTTCCTTCGTGATAGGAGTTTCTGGCTCAAAGCGGCCATTGATTCCAGACATGATACCATTTTTATAGGCGGTTTCTGTATAGGCAATATCCGTAGGGTTTGTTATATCTGAAAAAGAAGAAGTTGGATTTTGAAGAAGCTCCACATGGGTAATCTGAAGAATCTCCTTGAGAAAGTTTAAACGGCCCATTGCTTGGTTATCCCCTTGAGCCATGACAGACAATGGCAGCGCCAAGATGAGTAAAGCTGCCAACAGTAAAGCTGTAAGTTTTTTGTACATAATTTCCCCTCCAATGAGTAACTGTGATTTATTTAATCACTTTCCATTATATCCCTCTTCCTATAAATTGAGAACTAAAAAATGGCACAATGGGAAAAAGGACCTATGGTGAAAAGAATCCTTGTTTCACCAATGAATGAGAGTGGGGAAGAATATCAATACGTCTCTTATGTGATTACCTTAAAAGGAAATATTAATATTAAGAAAGTATGACAAATTGAAAGGAATAAAGGGGATTTAAGATAAGATTTCGAATATATTGGTGTAAGGAGGGATAAAATGTTTAATCCAGATCCATTTGATATGTTTTCCTTTATGTCGATTATAGGGCCAATATTTTTTCTATTTGTATTTGGAATGATTCTGTTCGCTATAGTCCGGGGAATAAAGGAGTGGAGTCACAACAACAAGCAGCCTGTGTTGACAGTAGAGGCAAAAGTCGTTACGAAAAGAGCCCATACATCAAGGCATACCCATAATCATAATAATCATATGTCTTCTTCCAGCAGCACAAGCTATTATGTCACCTTTGAAGTGGAGAGTGGTGATCGTATGGAGTTCCACGTATCTGCCACAGAATATGGAATGCTGGCCGAGGGAGATTATGGAAGATTGACCTTCCAAGGTACCCGATATCATGGCTTTGAAAGAAGATAGAGACTGAGATCATTAGACTTATTATTACAATTTTTAAGTCTTTTGATCTTTTGATTTTTTGACCCTTTGAGTGGTTTACATAATTTACAGATTGCTTTTACATCCCCCCATGTATTAAGGTATATACAGGAGGAATGTCCATGAAACAAAAGAAAACCTTTAAAAAGATTGTCGCCCTGGGCAGTGCATGCACCATCGCATTTTCATTAATGGTGGGGATGCCTGTGGAGGCAAAGTCAAACAAGATGAACATGGCCTACCTTTATGGTGGGAATATTAACACGTACACATCGCTTGTGGAGAAAACGAAAAATACGCTGCAAGAAGTTTCACCCAGTTATTTCGATATCACTGAAGAGGGAAACTTGAAGCTTACAGGGGCGGTGGATTCTTCATTTATCAAGGAAATGCATAAAAAAGGAGTCAAAGTAGTTCCTTTTTTGAGTAATCATTGGGATAGAGAAGTAGGAAGGCTAGCGCTGGAGAATCAAGAAAAGCTGATAGAAGACCTTGTAGAGGCTATTCAGAAGTATGATCTGGATGGTATCAATGTGGATATTGAGAATGTCACAGAAGAAGATCGGGATGACTATACAAGTCTGGTAAAAAATTTGAGAAGGAAACTCCCTGCCCATAAGTCCATCTCTGTTGCAGTGGCAGCAAACCCAAATCGGTTGAAAAAAGGTTGGCATGGATCCTACGATTATGCTGCCCTTGCCCAGTACAGTGACTATTTGATGGTGATGTCCTACGACGAAAGCTATACAGGGGGACCTGTGAATCCTGTGGCTAGTATAGGATTTGTGGAGAAATCCATACAATATGCGTTGGAGTATGTACCTAAGGAAAAAATCGTTCTTGGTATTCCATTTTATGGAAGGTATTGGAAGGATGGAGAGTCCTTTGGGGGATACGGAATCAGTTTGAATACCGTAGATAATTTACTCAGTAAATACAACAGTCAAGTGACTTTTGATCAGAAAGCCCAATCCCCCATGGCGAGGGTCACTATAGGGCCGAATGATCCAAAGGCATATGCCTTTGGAAAAGAAATGTCGCCGGGTACTTACACGGTGTGGTATGAGAATGAAGCATCCATAAAGGCAAAGCTTCGATTGGTACAAAAATATGGACTGAAAGGTACAGGAAGCTGGAGCCTGGGTAATGAGTCAGGTACCACCTGGGATTATTACGGTTTATGGCTCAATGGTAAGTATTTTTCAGATATCCAAGGGCACTGGGCCCAAGAAGATATTTTATCCGTAGAAAATAAAGGTTGGATGACGGGAATGTCCAGTACAGTCTTTTCACCCAACACATCCCTAACGAGGGCACAGGCAGCGTCAACCTTGGTAAGGGTTATGGGACTACAGCCTGTGGAAGGTGCCAGCAGTTTTCAGGATGTGTCTGATCGCCATTGGGCAAAGAAGGATATTGAGACTGCCAAGCAATATGGTTTGATCCAAGGGGTAGGCAACGGAAAGTTTGCGCCTGATGAGCCCGTTACCAGGGAACAGATGGCAGCTATGTTGGACAAAGTTATTGTGGAAACAGAATCATCAAAGGAATCTGAAAAAAAGTTTCCTGATGTTATCGATAGCAGCTGGTCGTATTCTTCAATTATGAAAATGACAAAGAATAATGTATTTAGCGGTTACCCTGATGGGAACTTTCGTCCCAAGGAGGCCATCACCAGAGGCCAGATGGCATCGTTGATGAACCGTATCGCCAAATACGTAGAAAAATAGGAATAGGATATAAGCCAGAGGAAAGAAGAATTTCCGAAGGCTTATTATTTTTTGGGAACTGTGATAGAATAAAATATAGAAAATTTTAACTATAATGTAACAAATTGATATGTGAAGATTGACTGTATGATATAGAAAGGGGCCATAGGAGATGGAAAATCAGTTGGTTCATGTGGGAGAAATTCAAAATTATACATCGGAGCAGCAGGCGAAAATTAAAGAAATTACTGAGACGATCAATGTCCAGGACAATCATTTTATTTTACAGTATGGCGTAGAGGCTCAGAAGAATATCTCCAGCTTTGCTGACAATATGCTTTCTGAAGTTCGAGCCAAGGATGCGGGCTATGTGGGCGAGATCATGAAGAACCTTATGTTCAAGATCAGAGAGTTGAATGTGGACGGTCTCACTCCAAAAAGAAAGGGTTTTCTATCAAGAATTCCCCTTTTAGGGTCGGCTGTAGATGAGGTGGAGAAGTTCATCGCCAAATATCAGAAGCTCAGTGGAGATATAGAAAGCATCGTCAATGAGCTGGAGTATGCCAAGGACCAACTGATGAGAGACATCATCATGTTTGACTATTTGTATCAGAAAAATGGAGAATATTTTCAACAGCTAGATATATATATCGCAGCGGGAAAGCTAAAGCTCCGAGAAATATATGAGGAAGTACTGCCAAAGCTGAAGGAAAAAGGGGAGCAATCCAATGATGCCTTTGATATACAGCAGTACAATGACATGGCACAGCTGACCAATCGTTTTGAGAAGAAGATCCACGACCTACAGCTTAGCCGTACCATTGCGATCCAGACAGCACCCCAGATTCGACTGATTCAGAACAACAATCAGGTCATGGTAGAAAAAATTCAAAGTTCGGTGTTAAATACCATTCCCCTATGGAAAAACCAAATGATTATAGCCCTGGGGCTGCTCCGACAAAGCAAAGTATTGCAGCTTCAGCGGGAGGTAACAGAGACTACCAATGATATGTTGATAAAGAACTCTGAAATGTTAAAGGATAGCACCATTGGGGTTGCCAGGGAATCCGAACGAGGTATTGTAGAAATCGAAACATTGAAGAAGGTCCATGAGGATCTATTACATACTATTGAGGAGGTCATTCACGTCCAAGAGGAAGGTCGAAGCAAGCGCCAGGCAGCAGAAGTTGAATTGCAAAATATTGAAAGAGCGTTGAAGAATAAGCTGATGTCCATGTAGAATCATCTTGTAGGCGTTGGTTTTTGGAAAAAATATTTTCTAATTTATGTAGGCGGGACTTTAGTCTCGCCTATACTTATTGATTTAAGAAAAAACAGAAAGATAGGACTTAAGACCCAAAGGCACTAGGAGGAAAGTCCTGGAAAATATCGAATATTAGGATAATGAAATAGCACAAAAATGGGGTGGTGGCTAAACTACATGCTCAAATTGAAGAAGACATCAAGGCATCGGCTTATAGCAAAAAAGAATAAAAGAGAGAATGGTAATTATGGTTTTATTTGGAAGATGTTAAGATGTGCCAGTGGACCTATGCTTACTATAGCTGCAATGATGCTGACCCAGTTCATCTATTTTAAAGTCCATGTAAGGATTGATATTACAGGGGTGCTGACATTATTGATCATATATGCTTTTTATACAGGGGGTTTATTGATAGGAGGTTTAAATGCAGGGTTAAGCCTAGTCTATTCCTTCTTATTGGACTTTGGAGCAGCAGAGGCTTTAGGGAAAGATTCCCAGGTATCTCCAATAATTAATCAGTTTATCCTACATGGAGTAGCTTGTTCCGTAGGGATATTTCACCATTTCTTTGGAACAAAATACAAAGCATTAAAGGCAATGCAAGCCGACCTAGACCGTGCAGAGCAGCATGCGTTGATGATGGCAACACAAAGTAAATTAGATGGAAAAATAGTAAAAGTACAGCCTGCCTTTTGTAATCTCGTAGGGTATACAGAAAAGGAACTGTACACGATGAATTTTAAAGATATTACCCATCCTGATGATCTGCATAAAGAAGCTATATTGTTTAAACAAGCTCTGGAAGGGCAGATGAAATCTTTTGAGTTAGAGAAAAGATACATTTGCAAGCATGGAGAGATCAAATGGGTATATCTAAATGCATCGCTGATTACAGGTGAAAATGGAGACCCGAAAGGATATCTGGGCTATGTAAAGGATATTACAGATCTAAGAGAGGCAGAACAAGCTTTGAGGGAAAGTGAAGAACGATATAAACTAGTGATAGATCTTTCCCCCATTGCAATTTTCATTCATGATAAAAATAGATTGGACTTTGTAAATCAACAAGCTGTAAGATTGCTGGGGGCTAAGTCCGTCGATGAGGTATTGGTAGGAAATATTTTTGCGCCTATTGAAGAAGGAGATCAAGAAATAATCAAGGAAAGCACTGTACTTTTGAATCATCGAGATGGATTTTTACCTTTGAGGGAAAGAAAACTCCGACGGGTAGATGGCAGCATGGTGGATGTAGAGGTGGCCATAACCACTGTGCCCTACAGGGATAAGCATATGTTCCTCACCTTTGTGAGGGATATCAGCGAAAGAAAGCAAGCAGAAGCATTGCAGAAAAATGTAGAGGAGAATACAAAGTTGCTTAGTGAGGCGATTGAATATGATATTGTGAAGACGGAGTTTTTTGCCAACATATCCCATGAGCTGCGTACCCCATTGAATGTAATATTAGGCACGCAACAACTGCTACAGGTAATGGGAGAGCAATGTATAGATGAAGATAAGAGAGAAAAATATCACAGATACTTACATGTTATGAAGCAAAATGGGAACAGATTGTTGCGATTGGTGAACAACCTTATCGATATTACAAAAATTGACTCGGGCTATTTTAAAATCCATCTGGAAAACCATAATATTGTAAATCTCATAGAAAATATCGCTTTGTCAGTAGCTGAATATATTGAAAATAAAGGGATTACTCTGACCTTCGATACCGATGTGGAGGAAAAAAGAATGGCTTGCGA
Organism: Anaerosolibacter carboniphilus; assembly: GCF_014205875.1. GTDB lineage: Bacteria > Bacillota > Clostridia > Peptostreptococcales > Thermotaleaceae > Anaerosolibacter > Anaerosolibacter carboniphilus. The sequence continues at coordinate 8,888 of NZ_JACHEN010000002.1, read as the reverse complement.
TCCTGACAGTATGGAAAGAATTATCCTGAATATTTTGTCCAACGCTGTTAAATTTACAAAACCCCAGGGAGAAATCAAGGTGAATATTCATGATCAAGGAGACTGGGTACAGATTAGCATAGCAGATTCAGGCATCGGAATTCCTCTGGATAAGCAGAAAATAATCTTCGAGAGATTTCGCCAGGTAGATAAATCCCTTACGCGTAAGCATGAGGGCAGTGGTATAGGGCTTTCCTTAGTAAAATCCCTGGTGGAGATGCAGGGAGGACGGATTATGCTGGAAAGTGAAGAAGGAAAGGGGAGTCGATTTATCATGGAGTTTCCGATAAACATTCTAGGAGAAGAGGAGGGACCGCTAAGAGAGGGAAGCATGCGCCAGAGTACCATCGAAAGAATTAGTGTGGAGTTTTCCGATATCTACTCTTGATCATAGATAATGCATGTAGGAAAAGGTATACTATAAAAAAGAAATGGAAATACTATAAATTTATGGAAAATTCTATAAGTTTGTGGTACAATATGGTTACAACCGTACATACCGATAATAGCAAACCCATCGAAAGATGGAGACGCAAAGCTGCGGGCCTAAGGTCTTATAGACAATGGCAGCCGGGTTGCCGAAGGTGTAGAAATAGAGTCATAGCTTGTACATCAACTATTTATCCCTATTTGGCAATCGCTAAATAGGGATTATTTATTTTATACGGATAGATAAGCAGTGCCTTTCGATAATGGCAAACCCGATGAAAATCGGGGACGCAAAGTCAGCGGGTCTAAGGTGAGAAATCATGATGACAGCCGGACTACCGAAAAAGGGGGATCAACCATGAAGAGTAAATTGTTTTTTAATGTATTGCTATTGTGGACAACCTTTACATTCATAATGATGATGGGACAAGCGGTCTATGCAGAAGAGACAAATTACATTACCAAAAACGGAGTCTCGGTGGTAAAATTGGACTCCCGTCAGGTAGAAGGCAGTGTAAGCCTGGAGGGAAAAACTCAAAAAGAAAAGATTAAGCTCCTTGTGAAAAAGGATAGCACAAGCACTTGGTTGGATGTAAACGTAAAGAATGGAAAATTTCAAGAAAATATCTGGCTTACCCAAGGGACGGGAGATTATTCCATCTCTATCATGATCCATGAGGAGGATCGAAAATATAGCTATGGCCCCACACTGAATATTGAAAACAAGACGGCAATCAATAAATATCTCTCTCCTACGAAGCATGTGGAGAGCGATGATGAAGAAATTATCAAGTTAGCGAAGGAAATTACAAATGTCAATGATACGGAATTAGATAAAGCAAAAGCCATTTATCGATGGGTGGTAGAGAATATAACTTACGATTATGAAAAGTACAACAAGCATCAAAATAATGATTATGACAACAATTATGGTGCTGTCTATACATATACCACAAAAAAAGGCGTTTGCTATGATTATGCCACATTGACAGCAGCTTTAAGCAGGGCAGTAGGGATCCAGACAAAAGTAGTGAAGGGAGAAGGAAAACTTGGCAGCTTCAAGGGACTTCACGCATGGAACGAGATATTTATACCAGAGAAAGGTCAATGGATTCCTGTGGATACTACCTTTGGCAATACAACGGGAAAAGATTTTTTCGACAATGTCGATTTTTATACAAGCCATACAAAAACCGAAGAATATTAAGCTGGTGGGCAATTTGCCCGCTTTTTATTTGTTAAATAATAATTTATTTAACAATTATGGCGATTGTTGAAGAAATAACAAAGTTTTTGACAGAAAATAATTGTAAACGACAGCGAAAATTTACTTTTTTTTCCTGGAAGCCTGTTTATAATAAATCTGTAAGAAATTGTAAGGGAAACTGGGAAGTACATTCCGCAAAATGGGCACTTGGAATGTATGGAGTGAGTAGTGCAACCGATCCTTATGCTTGAAATTTTCAAGTAAAGAGGCTCGGTTTTTTATTTTGTTTTTAGAATAAGAAAAAGTAAAGGGTCATAGAATTATACATGGAATATGGTGGCTCATCATGTATATTTAGGAAAAGCAAAGTAAATAATTTAGATAGGTTAAAGACTTTGGTATAGGGGGATGAACAGATGATAAGAAGTGTATTAAGATGGGGAGGAAATATATTAACGGTATTACTGGTAATATTTATTACTTTTTCCATATTTGCCATGTTTCATGCAAAAAAGAATCCCAACAATGTACCTTCAATCATGGGATATAAACCGCTGACCGTATTAACGGGAAGTATGCAGCCTATACTTGATCCTGGAGACATGATTGTCATAAGGGAAAAAGACCCTAATGATGTAAAAGCTGGAGACATCATCACATATCGTATAGATCAAGATACGTTGGTTACCCATAGGGTAGTGGCAGTTATTGATGAGGCAGGAGGGCTAAGCTTTCGAACGAAAGGAGATGCCAACAATACCGAAGATCAGGATCTTGTACCTAAGGAACGTTTGGTGGGGGCACTGGCTTTTAACATTCCAAAAGGTGGTGCAATCGCAGACTTTGCTAAGACAGGGAAAGGATTTATTCTCTTTGTGCTGGTACCCATTTTCCTATTAATTGCCTTAGAGCTAAAAACCATATGGACAGAACTGAGTAAAGGTAAAAAAGACAGCTCTCAGCCTAAAGATCCGATGGGAGTCTAGCTTGGATACATAGACGAACTAATGATTGTAAGCTTGCAAAGCTATAGCAGATCAAAGAAAAAACATGGAGGTGAGGGCCAAAAAAGAGAAAAGAAAAATAGGTTATCTCTGCCAAGATAACCTATAGAAAAAGAGTTCTTTTAATATCTATTAATGAAATCTTAACACAAAAAGAAAGAGAAGAAAAGATTTGAGGAGGAGTTTGTTAATGAGTAAACGGGTTTTATTGAGTTTTTTATTGATTGGTTTATTGGCATTTGCAGCAGGTATGGGAACTTTGGCTTACTACACACAAACATTCACGAGTGCAGAGAATGAGATTAGAGCGGCTAAGTGGGAAGTAAGTGATGATGGAGATTTGCATGAGCAGATAATTTTTGATATAAATCCTATAGCACCTGGCGATAGCCATGATTTTAGTTTTGATATTGCTAAGAACAATACAGAAGTAGATGTGGAGTATTATGTAACGATTGCAGGTGAAGGCGATTTATTCCCAACAGAGGGAGGACCTATTGATTTCTTTGTAACTTATAATGGAACTGAGGAAGAAGTTGCATTAGGAGCAGAAACACAGTTTGATACCTCTGGTAGAAATCAAGGGACTGATAGCTTTACGATAGAGTATAGTTGGCCTTGGGAGAATAGCGGGGTAGTAGATAATGATTTCCAAAACAAGGAAGGAAAAGTGACAGTAAATGTAGAAGCCCGTCAAGTTCAAGGAACTACCTATACAACTCCAGTAGAAGATCCTGAAGACCCTGAAGACCCTGAAGACCCAGAAGATCCAAAACCTGTTGATGTGAACTATAGTGTGAAAATACCAGGACAATCTACAAAAATAGGCAAAATCGAGAGCGTCCTTGATGATGAAGGAAATTTAAAACCATTTACTCATATAATTAGTGGCTTTGGAAAAGTTACTTGGAATGGTACTGATCTTGTAGTTACCCAGTCAAGCTACAATGGCTCATACAAGCAAGTATCAAGCGAGCCGTTTGAATTCGAAAAACAATTTGGTAGCATATTTAAGTATAAGGTCACAATAACGCTTACACCGATTCAACCAGAAATTCCACAATAGAAATCCAATAACAACCATAGGGGCAGGCGGGAGCCTGCCCCTATTCCACCTAAATGGACTTAAAAATTTAAGTTTATTAAATCATTAATTCTATTTAGGTGGTAAAGGAGGTGAAAAAATGTATAGACGGTTTAGGTATTATGGGCTTTTGCTTTTAACCGCAGTCATTTGTCTTTCCATGGGTATGATGGTTGCTAGCCAGATATTTGCCGATGATAATGTACCTACTATTGTTGTTCAAGAAGGCGGTGCGACGACGGTAGCGCCGATCTTTCAGAGTGACGGGTCCAATGGTGTAGGACCGTGGTATCCGGGGGGACCGTCCAAAAACAGTGTTTTGAGAATTTCAAATCAGTATGGGAGAAAAGTAACCCTGAATAAACTGGGGATGGATATTGCACTGGAGAAGGGGAATGAGACGATAGGAATTAATTCTCAAAACGCGCTAGATTATATGAAGTATATGAAAATAAAAGTAGATTATAAAAGTCCTTTTGCCAAAATTATGGAAGGTTCCATATATGATGGAGATTTCCGCGGTTTTAAGGAGGGTGCGCCTTGTACTATTGATATGGCAAATGGGAAAGATTTAGATTTAGTTTATGAAGTATGGATGGATGAAGAAGCCCAAATTAATATCGCGGGCATTAACGGGAAAATTGATTTTACAGTAGGGGTAGAAAGTTTGGACCCCGATGATGATGATGACGGAGATGACAGAGATAGGGATCGAGAAGATAAGGAACCGCTGGTAGAAGAGCCTGAGGTAATTATTCCAGATATCGGAGCCCACTGGGCCCATGATTGCATTGTGACATTGGTAGAGCATGGGATTGTTACGGGTTATCCCGATGGTAGCATTCAGCCGGATAACAAAATTACCAGGGCAGAGACAGCGGTGCTCATAGGAAAAGCCCTTCAACTACAGGAGCAAGATAATTTCTTCTCGGGCTACATTGACCCAATACCAAAATGGGCAAGGGGTTATATTATTGCTACCACAGAAAGCGACATATTTAAAGGCTATCCAGGGAGAATATTTAAACCTGGTCAGAACATCTCTAGAGAAGAAATGGCCACTGTGCTCATGCGAGCATTTGAGAAGAAAGGAAATGCAGAAAATATCTTAGCGTTTACCGATAAGGATACAATATCTGATTGGGCATTAGAGTATATACAAAGTGGTGTAAGTAATGAAATCATTGTAGGATATCCTGACAATACCTTCAAGCCACAGGATGACATCACCAGGGCAGAGGCATTTGTTATGATCTGCAAGCTTTTGGGATATCATACCCAGCATACAAGCAATGAATAGAACGTTTTGTGATGAGGAGGTGAAAACGTGAGCAGAGAAAAGAATAGCATTAAATTCCTTGCATTCCGGGTGATGTGCTGCCTGTTATCAGGACTCTTGATGAGTATGGCACTCATGGGGACCATGGATACCTACTCCTGGCTCAGTAACAAATTTACTGCTGAAGGAGAGGTAAGGGCTGTTAATACAGATTCTATTTTGGCTGAAAGAAGTATCAAAGAAGTAGGCGGAAATTCAACGGCTATTTTGTTAAAGAAACAGCCTGGATTGGGATATGACCCTGTAATTTATTTTTCTGTAGAAAATGATGCTGCCAATTATGTGCTGCATATCAATCCTATACGATTGGCATCAAATTGGAAAACAAATTCAGATGGAACTCAAGTAGAGGAACCCATCCTGAACGAAATTTCCATCCAACCCAATTTGAACATGGCACAATTTATGAACTTACTATTTAGCAGAGAAAATACAATCACAGGCAAAATATATATCAAATATCTCAATGGATTTATAGATGAAGGGCAAGATATTATCTTTACCAAGCAATATTTGATGGATCGCTTCATGGAGGAAATACAGAGAACAAACTCCCAAATGGATAGAGGTGCCACCGCACAATCTTCAGATATGCAAGGGATGATGAACGAGGCAGCGCAAGTTCTTCCTGAAGAGTATAACGATGAAATAACGATCCTGATTAAATATTTAGCTAGCCAAAGAGATTGGCAAGCAGCTAGTCAAACACAGGAATTCTTGAAAATTTCTCAAAGTCTGATACAAAAGAAAACTATGGTGGCAGGATCTACTGACATCTTGGAAGAAATGTTATCGGTGGAAGAGGCTAAGGCAGAAATTCAAGGGGAAAGAGTAGAAATGCCTATTGGAGCCCTATCTATCACTGATGAACAAAGAGATATTCTAGATATGATTATCCCTGGAGCTTCTCAATATCTGAAGGAAGTGTATGCTGTAGTAGAAAATTTGGTAGTGCAATTGAATGAAAAACTTCAAGAAGTTGCGCAATTAAAGGCAGATATGAAAGAATTGCAAGGGAAAAATGAAGCCCAAGCAAAAGAGATAGAGCTTTTAAACAATAAAATAAACGACCTAAATAATGAAAATATGAAATTGAAAGAAAAGGTTGCAGATTTAGAAAGTGAAATCGATCATTTGAAGATTCAGGCAAGCAAGAGTTCTGGGGGCTCTGGTGGTTCTGGAGTAGAGACGCCTGGAACAGAGAACCCTGGAACAGAGAACCCTGGAACAGAGAACCCTGGAACAGAGAACCCTGGAACAGAGAACCCTGGAACAGAGAACCCTGGAACAGAGAACCCTGGA
>NZ_JACHEN010000002.1:0-2387 GCF_014205875.1 Anaerosolibacter carboniphilus | reverse complement strand
GGAGCAGAGAACCCTGGAACAGAGAACCCTGGAACAGAGAATCCTGGAACAGAGAATCCTGGAACAGAGAACCCTGAGGTAGAAGCCCCTAAGACAGATACTCCTAAAGTTGAAGCTCCTGAGGTAGAAAAAGTAGAAACGACGAAATATGAGAAAATTGATCAGCCTAATGATGAGCCTAACAACGAAAAAATCTCTAAGCTGGAAGGCAGAACTTCAAGTGTGGATATGATCAAAAAGGAAGAGGAAGAGTATTCGTTTCAAGAGTAATATGATTTTATAAAGTGGATCTGAGTAAGCCGTAGAAAGCTGCTCAGATTTTTCTTTGTAGTGGTTTAAACTACGTTATATGATGCAGAAAAAATATGGTATAATATGTTAGTCGATATTTAGAGAAACGAAATATGATTTAAAGAAGGTGAAATGTTATGCTGAAGAGATTTTCAAAATACTATCGTGCCCATCTGCCTTTATTTTTTCTGGATTTCAGCTGTGCCTTTGTCATGGCGGGGATGGACTTGGTCTTTCCCATCGTTGTCCGGCAAATGGTAGATGAGCTGCTACCCCAGCGAAATCTTCCTGTGATCCTGTGGGCAGGAGTGGGATTATTTGTTTTATATATTGCCCGGGCTTTGCTCAACTATATCGTAGATTATTATGGTCATGTACTTGGGGTGCGGATGGAATATGACATGCGAAAGGATTTGTTTGACCATATTCATAAGCTGTCCTTTACTTACTTTGACAATACCAAGACAGGCCATATCATGTCGAGACTGGTAAATGACCTCAACGAGATTAGTGAACTGGCCCATCATGGCCCCGAGGATTTATTCATTACAGCGGTGACCTTGATAGGATCATTTATTATCTTAGCCACAATCCATTGGCCACTGGCTTTGATTGTATTTGCCTTGATTCCTCTGATGCTGTGGTTTGCCATCAGCAAAAACAAGACGATGCAAAGTTCTTTTCGAGATATGAGGCTGAAGGTGGCCGATATCAACGCCCAGGTAGAAGATAGCATTTCTGGGGTGAGGGTTGTAAAATCTTTCACCAATGAGTGGTATGAGAAGGAAAAGTTTGAAGAGGGAAACGCCAACTTTAGAAAATCTAGAGAAAATGCCTTCAAGGTCATGGGACATTTCTTTTCAGGCATTAACTTCTTTTCAAACATTATCAGCTTGGCGGTGATCATATTTGGAGGTATTTTCTACTACTATGGGCAACTGACCATGGGAGAGTTGGTAGGATTCTTACTCTATATCTCCATGTTCCTGCAGCCGATTCGAAGAATTACTGCTTTCGTGGAAAACTATCAAAAAGGAATGGCAGGATTCCATCGCTTTGTGGAAACGATGGATATCGACCCGGATATCAAGGATGATGCCGATGCCAAGGCAGTGGGCAGGGTAAAAGGAAAAATTAATTTTAACAATGTGACCTTTAGTTATAATAATAAGGCGACGGTATTGGAAAATATCAGTTTGGAGATTCAACCCGGAGAAACGGTGGCTTTCGTAGGGCCCTCGGGGGGCGGCAAGACAACCTTATGCAGCTTGATTCCAAGATTTTATGAGATTACAGATGGAAAAATAGAAATTGATAATATGAATATCCAGAAAATTACTCAACGTTCTTTACGAGAGAACATTGGCATTGTACAACAGGATGTATTTTTGTTTTCCGGCACGGTGAAAGAGAATATTGCCTATGGCAAAATTGGAGCCACTGATGAAGAGATCATGGAGGCCGCCCAAAGAGCCAATGCCCATGCGTTCATCATGGCCTTGGAGAATGGTTATGATACCTACATCGGGGAGCGTGGGGTAAAGCTTTCTGGTGGGCAAAAACAGAGGATTTCCATCGCCAGGATTTTCTTAAAAAATCCACCGATTCTTATTTTAGATGAGGCAACCTCTGCCTTAGACAATGAGACGGAAAAAGTAATTCAAGAATCTTTATTTCATCTCGCTGAGAACAGAACGACCCTTGTTATTGCCCACCGATTGGCAACCATTCGAAGAGCTGATCGAATTATGGTACTGACCGATGAGGGGGTTATAGAAGAAGGAAGTCATGATCAACTGATGCTAAAAGATGGTATATACGCTCGCTTGTATAGAGCTCAATTTGATGGATTTATTCCAGATATCGCTTAAAACTCCTGTCAAGCAGGAGTTTTTGTTCATATATAGGAAATTATGATTTTCAATTTCCTATATATGGGGTGTGCAGAGGGGATTTCCCCTTTGCCGTATTCAGGAAGGTGCTCAGCCTGCATTGCAGGCGTCGAAGGAAACCTAGGGTTTCTGGTGTTGCATCTTATGAAAAATTTTCATAAATCTTTAAGTTTAATCTGCCTTGATGGAAGTCTCACATCCATT
>NZ_JACHEN010000001.1 GCF_014205875.1 Anaerosolibacter carboniphilus | reverse complement strand
AGAACATTCGTAGAAAACTAAGGGTCATTTCACATGATCATTATTTTGAGAACACATTAGTAAATTTTTTTCTTGACAGCAGTTAGCTGGTCTACCCATGATAACAGTTGGAGTGGTATCTAGGGTCTGTGGGCGATTCATGAATCGCCCCTACCAATGTGTACAGTATCTCATAGGGATCGGCGCTCTCTGTCGTTTCGCGGTTTTTGAATCACTATCTTTTTCGGAACGATGGGGCTGTCGTTCCCTACATAAAACATGATTTTCTGTGATTTGTAGGGTTGGACGACCCTGTCCAACCGTTATTGTTGCGTCGCATTTATCTACTTTTGCGACACTCCCATTTGTTTTTGTTATTACATTATACCGCAGGCTTACCTATTCTCCAAGATAGGTATTTACCCTTCTCTGTATCAGTTCTGCAGTTACTTCCGCTGATTTATCCCCGTTGAAGAACGCTTTTGCTTCATCCCGAATGATATTGTCGATATTCGGATCTGCATTGGCATAAGTATTCAACTCTGAGATAAACTTGTCTATATAGTCAATATCCGCTTGAGTCATGGCTGCCGGGTTTAATGAAATTTCGCCGGGGCCCTCCAACTTCAACCTTATTTTCATTTTCATGCCTTTTGATGTATCTATAGCCAGCTTTGCTTTCTGCTGCTGTGCAGTTCTGTTTATTGGGAAACCACCAACAGATACATTGTCTTCACCACCTGATGCTCCAGGTTTCCCTTGCGACCCCTCTTCCCGCAATGCCTGTGATTGGATTTCATCGGACAAAAGCACCTTCAAAAATTCCCAGGCTATTTCTGTATGTTTGGAATTCTTGTTTATGGCATAAAGCGAATTTGTCGTAAAGGTCCTCAAACCGGAATTGCCTGCAGAAGGAATATTGTAAAGGCTTAAATGGTCATTAAGTGCAGATTTCATAAACCAGTACGTAAAATAATCATCGATGCTGCATGGATAGAAGACTATCGATCCTCTGCCCGCAGCATCCAATATCGAAACCGTATCTGTTTGTACATTGCTGTTGACAAGCTTTTCATCACCAAAAGCCTTCACTGTATTCAGCAGGTCTATGAAGCCCTCGGAAGCAAAGCTGGCATTCTTGTTATCAGCGTCAATGTAATTTCTGTAGCTGCCGCTGGTAAAGAGTTTCAGCATATCCATAGAGCTTACGCCCGGTAATGCCGCCCGGTTACCCGCACCGGCTCCGTCCTTCTGAGTCACTTTCTCCGAGGCTGATTTGAAATCATTCCATGTCCAGTGACCGTCATCAATTTTTATTGCTTCCTGGTCAAGTATCTCCTGGTTTGCCATCATAACATTGAAGGTAAAGCTCGTGGGTAGAACATACAGGCTGCCGTTGGTTTTCATTGCATCGAAGACATTGGTGTAATATTTACTCATATCAAAGCTGCTGTCTTTAGCTATCAGCTCACCTATATCAGCCAGTATATTCCTATCAATATAGTTCTCAAAGGGCAACCCGGCAACGGATATGATGTCGGGCCCATTGCCTGACAGTATCTGCGTATTCAGGTTTTTCACATAGGTTTCATAATCACTGTTTGGATATGTCTGAATATCTAATTTATACTCAGGGTGCTCCTTCTGGAACTTGCTTGCTGCCATTTCAAGCTGTCTATTGGCCGCAGGAACTGATACAGTAATTACTTTTTGATCTTGAACTGTATCGTCTCCGTTCTCCTGAGAAACCTTTTCAGTTGCCCTCCCACAAGCAGATAAGCCCATTGCAAAAATTATTACCAATAACAAACTTATAATTTTTTTATACATTTTTAACACCACTTTCCTTTCTTGTTATTATAAAATTTACATATATAAATGCCCATGCTACTAAGACACCCTTTACATCCGTTCCATACGGCAAGCCTGACAAGAAAGCTGCCGCAGTCAGAATTCCCATTGAAAGAATGAACAACAAACCTAATACAGGTATAAGCTTGCTGGAATTCATATTCAATTCCTTAAGCTCCCGGAGCCCTTCATAAAAAAGCAGGAATCCCAGAATGAAGGAAATGCAGAAAAACAGGTTCAGGAGCATATCGGAGGCATTAACAATCAGCTCGGCCTGGGGTGCTACATAGCCCCTGTTTTGTATGCCTTCTTGAATAGCAGCTTTGATCAGATCCGAATAGTAAGAAATATTTATCAACTCATCCGGAATATTCTGCGGTGGAATATAAAGTGTGAATCTGATCCCTATCCAGATGAGCACAATTCCCGTTAGTGAAAGTGCCATTTCAAGGATGCGGAACCCTATTCCCTTCAGATTGTGTTTAATTACATTTGAAAAATAATCCGTCTTACACCTATCTCTGATTAGAAAATATATCTCTTTGATTAAGTTTTTTACATGTGACAGCAATATGAGCATCGATGCAATTCCCAGAATAAATACCAGCAAAAGCGGTTTCTGCTTCATTAATGCAAGCTTAAGGTTATAGTCACTGATATTGTAGCTTGAAGGATCCTTGCCTATTTGCCTGATTGCAGCCGAAACATCGGTGGTATTCTGATCCAGGGTATTGGCATCGGCTGTTTTTATTTGAAGATCGGTAATACGTGCCGTAGTATCAAGCTCCAACATTACCGAAGCAGGTATGTATACCTCTGGCAGGCCGTCATCCGTCAATTTTCCTATGATTGAATCCTCCTTCTCCATAACTCCTATGATTCTGAAGGCTGCACCGAATATATCAATAATCTTGCCAGTAGCATTCTTTGTTCTAAAAACATCCCAGGCCAGCTCCTCATCGATTATAGCAACCATTGCCCCCTCTTCTTCCTGTTTTTGTGTAATAAAGCTTCCTTCTTCCAAAGACAGACCACTAAACATCGGATACATATAATCAGTACCGATCAGCCTGAAAGGAAAAACCATACTGCCACTGGATACCGAAGGGTCAACAAGACTGGATCGTGCAGTATAACTGATATACTTTGTTGAAAGCTCTTTCTTAAGTCTTTTTATATCATCAATGGAAAAAGAATTCTTTCCCTGTAGGTCTGCCTGGTTTTTACCAGATACCAGCACCTTTTGCATGGAATAAATGCCGTTTAACCGAGCACACTGCTCAACCAATGCTCCACCCAATATAATAAATGAAAGCATCAGCAAAATTCCGAAAAATGTCAGAACCCATACAGCTTTTCGTCTTTTCATCATACCAGCTCCTAATTGGCAATCATAACGGGCGAGCCGTCATCTAATGGCTTATCACTGTCTGAGACCACCTTGTCCATAGTATTTATACCGCTCAGAATTGCAGTCTTTGCATTGTCTGAGTCACCGATGCTGACAGACACCTTTTCTACATAAAACTCTTTTCCAAGGGGACCTTCCCTTTCCTTAAGTACATATACGAAGTATCCTTTATTGTCCTGCCCCACTGCGGAATTAGGTACAAGGACATTATAGGAACCGATGCTCTTTTTGATATCAGCGGTACCGACCTCTCCTCCTATTAACCCATCCGATGGAATATCTATTACTATATCCTTTTTTACTCCAATCTGCTGCTGATTATCGGTGATCTGACTCACTCTTCCTTGCATGGTTGTATCATTTAAAGAATTTATCGATATTTTGGCTTCATCACCCGGTTCAAGGTATTCTGCAGCGCTTATATTTACAGTGGCTACAAATTGGAATCCCCCACCGGTGTCCGCAATTCTGTATAGCGGTTGGGAAGCATTTGCCGTCATACCCGCTGAATAATGCAGCTCGGTGACCACCCCATCGCAGGGGGCCGTTACTGTGCTCATGTTCATTTCTTTGGTAAACTCGGTTATTTTCCGCTCCGCCATACTTATATCAAGCTTCGTGCTTTCTATATCTCTTTTATTACTGCTTATTGCTTTATCCTTATTATTTTTTGCTATCTCATAGTCCAGCTTGGCATTATCAAGGTTCGCTTCTGCATCAGTCAGATTCATTGCAGTTATAGCACCTGCTTCATAAAGAACTATGCTGCTGTCGTAGTTTTTCTGGGCCTTTTCTACATTCTGCCGTGCAATTTGAACCGCTTTATCCAGACTCATCATGCTTTCCGGCGAACCGGCTTCCATGAGTTCTTCAAGATGCAGCTTTTTCTGAGCATACTTATCCAGCTCATCCTCCAATTGATTTTCTATATCGCTTGTATCAAGGGTCAGAAGCGTCTGCCCCTGTTTTACAGAGTCTCCTACATCGACCATAACTCCTGTCACCTTCATGCTGTTGCTTACATACAGGTCCTGGGTAGTATTTGCCTTTACATTGCCGGTACCTGTAACCTCCTTGATCAGTGCCCCGCTTGCAGGTGTTTCATATGTTATCTTCGGCAGTGTGAAGTTGTTTATGGTTCTTGAGAAAAAGGTTAAGGTAAGCATTACTGCAATAAATATAACCGTTGCCCTTCCTGTTATCTTTCTTCTCTTGATATTCGCATCATCTACTGCGCTCATACTCAATGCCTACCTCCAATTCCAATTTCAATAATCTTTACTTTTATGCCATAAGTAGCTGCGTTATCAGCCTTTAAGTCCTGAAAGCTGGATCCCTTGAACCAGATAATTCTCCCCATATAGGAAAATCAACAGCATCGGCAGCATATATATGGCAGATGCAGCAAAGGCTATCCCCATTTCGCCGCTATTGATGCTTGACAAATAAGTTGACAGTGGATGCATATTCACATTCTGCAGGAAAATAAGCGGCTGCTCCACCATATTCCAGTTGTCTATGAAAACCAGTATTGCAAGTGCCGCGAGTCCCGTTTTCGACATTGGCAGAATTATACTGAAGAATATCCTTAATTGGCTGGCTCCATCTACTTTCGCCGATTCTACATATGCATCCGGAATGTACATCATAAACTGTCTCATTAAAAATACACCGAAGGTGCCGAATATTCCGGGAAGTATAATTGACCAATAACTTCCCAAAAGTCCGAGTTTATCAGCAACGATATAATTGGGGACCAAGGTCACCTGGAAGGGCATCATCAAAATAATGATATATGTAAAAAACAACTTGTCGCGAAAAATGAACTCCAGCTTCGCAAATGCATATGCAGCCATGGATGAAACCAATATCTGCCCTAATATTATAGGAACCACTATTATCAATGAGTTCCAGAACTTGATAAGGAACTGTGTCCTTTTAATGAGAGCCGTATAGTACTGTGACAAAGTTACAATGTCGGGTATCAGCTTTACATTGGCATACTTGCCGGATAAGATACTGTCCCGCTTATCCGGATTGCTTGAAGTTACCATACTGTAGCTGTTCTCTATCTCCTGCTCGCTCATAAAAGAATTGGTAACCGTCAGTACCAGAGGAAAAAGGAATACTACAGCTATAGCAAGCAATACAACTGATAGTACTGCCTTTCCAAGTTTTCTCTTTATTTGCTTAGTAGCCTGCATAACTTTATCAACCTCCTATCGTACTGCTGATTCTTTTCTGAATTCTGAATAAGAACAGTACAAGTATGTAAATGACAACAGCCATGATAAATGCAGCTGATGTCAGCATCTGGTAATCCAGGGATGCAAATTTGTTATTCATATAATGCTGCAACATGTAAATGCTGTCATGAGGATATGCCCCGGAAATCAGATATATCTCCCTGAACACCTTGAATGAATTGATTATAGACATTACGAATACGAAAAATGTAGTAGGTGTCAGATAAACCAGTGTGATATTTGTAAACTTGTGCCAATTGCTCGCTCCATCGATGTCAGCCGCTTCGTAATATTCCAGCGGTATATTTTGAAGGCCTGCGAGAAACAGTACCATATTATACCCGGTGTTCTTCCACAAATAGACTATTACGACTACAAGCCTTGCATATTCAGTCTTCATCCAGTCTATTGGCGATAAGCCCAAGGAAGAAATAAGGGCATTTATGGAGCCGTTAATATCAAACAATATCTGCCATACCAGAACTACCGATGCCACCGGAACCACCAGGGGTATGATAAAACCCATACGTATAATATTCCTGCCGTAAATCCTCCTGTTAAGCAGCAGAGCAAGCCCAAGAGAGAACAGAATATTGAGAGGAACTGCAATTGCTGTAAAAACCATGGTGTTATATCCGGCCTTTAAAAAAACAGCATTCCTCAAGAGATCGATATAGTTTGCCAGCCCAACGAAGCTGCCACCCACCGGACTGTCTACGAATGAATAATATAACCCGCCTACAAAGGGTACAAAGAAAAAGATCAAAAACCCGATAAGACTTGGTGCAAGAAAAAATAGTGCTGTTTTGTTATTATATTTTTTTCCTATCTTTAATAATGCTGACATCCTCCATCCTCCTGCGGTATAATTCACTTCTAAGTCATATGCCTTACTTTAATCAACCATATGAAGCTTTCTATTACGACTATTCAGATAGTCATTTTATGAGTTTATACTATCAGTTTACTTAATCAAGGCAGTCTTTGTTTAAATAATCACTTAAGGTTATCTTAAGATTTCCTTATGAACCCCTTATCTTTTTAGATACTTTGTATATACCGTGAATGCGTCCATAATGTGAAACTGTTCCGTATAAGGATTGCCTTCTGCACCTGCGGTAACCAGAATGTATTCAGTCCCATTTTTTTCAGTCAGGCTAGCTAAACAGAGTCCAGCTTTATCGGTATATCCCGTCTTGCCACCGAGCACTTTCCCCCCATCGAATTCATAGGTATCTATTTTTTTTGATAACGTGCTGGTAAAAGTAATGCCACTGGAGTGCAAATTTGTGCTGGCGGTAGAATAGCATGCAGAGGTAAAAATCTGACGGAATGTTTCATTTTTCAGCGCATACGCAAGTAGCACCGCCATATCTTTTACCGTCGTATAATGATTATCATCGTGAAGACCTGATACGTTCGTAAAATGAGTATCATCCAGCCTAAGTTTTTTTGCTTTCTTGTTCATCAGTTTTACAAATTCATTTTCTGATCCAGAGACTCGAAGGGCAAGTCCCATGGAAGCATCTGCGCCAGAAGGCAGTAGTGTTCCATATAGCAGATCAACTGCAGAGACTTCCTCACCAGGTAAAAATCCGGCCATAGAAGCATTCGCTTTGTATAAGTCGGGAAATATCTTTTCTTGAAGGATAATTGACTCTTGCAGATCAGCAATATTTTCAATGGCTACTATGGCAGTCATGATTTTCGTAAGGGAGGCCGGATAGATTCTTTCTTCACTTCTAGTTTCGAAAACCACTTTCTGATCCTTCAGGCGAATCAGCATTGCATATGGACTATGCAGTTCCTCCTTTGAATCGTATAGACTAATCTGTTCCTGATCTGGAGGTATGATGTTTTTGGATTCTGAGTTCGATAACGGACTTCTACTGTCTTCAGCCAGCTTGTCCTTGACAAAGGGTAAAAAATTAAAGACCATTTTATAGGCTGTAGTCATCAGAAACATTGTAATCAAAATCAAAATACATATCCTACCGTAATTAATTTTTCTTCTTCTTTTTCGACACATAAAAACAACTCCTTTTCATAGTCTATTTAACCACAAAAGAAGGAGTTGTTTTTTAATTTTACCTTATCGAAATCTTAAGATTTACTTATCGATCTCAACAATTTGATACTCCATTGTTCCCAATCCTATTTTTTCTGCATGTATCAGTGATGGTCTTCCTTCTTCAAAAAGTTTTTTCCCGCTGTTTTTCTGAACCAAGTCCAGGCATGCCGTATCCAAGGCAACGGGGTCTTTTCCTGCAAGAATACCGATATTACCTACAATTGGTTTCATAGGTATACCAGCACAGTCACACTCTTCGGTAATGTTGTGAACGAAGGTAATGTATATGATATCCTTATCTTTTGATGCTCCATAGGCATACTCAGAAAGTTTCTCAAGGAAATGGGAGCCTCCCCAGGTGTTTTCAATTGCACCTTTAGGACAAACCGCAATACATCCCGCACAGCCAATACATTTACTCTCATCAATTACTGCAGTATCTGGAGTTTGGATGGCACTATAGTTGCATTTATTCACACAAATACCACAGGATATACATTTTTCAGCATCTACTACAGGAGATATCCCAGAATGCTGCTCTAGCTTTCCACTTCTAGCAGCAAAACCCATAGCAAGCTGTTTTAGAGCCCCACCAAATCCAGCTGCTATGTGTCCTTTGAAATGGCTCATAACAATAAATTGTTTGAATGACCCATATCCCTTACCTATTTTACATTTGTTGATATAGTCTTTATTTATTTCTATTTCATCATACTCTGTTCCAATGTCTCCATCTGCTATTATAATCGGAATCCGTGTGAAGCCATGAGCCTTTGCCGTTTCAATATGAAGTTCTGTGGTAGTCCTTGAGCCCCTATACAGTACATTGGTCTCGATATAAGCTGGAGATACTCCCTTTTCTTTCAGATAATTTATGGTTTCATCATAGCAATTTGCAGGTATAAAGGTTTTATTTCCTTTTTCACCAAAATGAACCTTTATAGGTACTTCTTTTTCAAATCTATGCCCGGTTTCTGATACTATTTTTTTCAAAAGTTCCAAAGCATCTTTTCCAAGCATATTATAATCTGATTCTGAATTTTTAATAAAATATACTTTACTCAAGTTAAAACACCTTCTTTTATAAATTTTCTCTACCAAAATTGCAATATATAAACCAGGTCTACACTTTCTTATTTTAACTTACTATATTCTTCATCCGTTATCGGTTCACACCATTCATTACTTGCACCTTCCTTCGGAATGGATAATAACAGATGTGCAAATGCTTCATCACTCACTGCACCATGCCAATGTTTAATCTCCGGTGCGATGTATACTACATCACCACTTTTCAAAAGCTGTGCTTCTTTTCCAGCCTCTTGATACCAGCCATGCCCACCCACACAGATCAGAATCTGCCCACAGCCATGATGAATATGCCAATTATTACGGCAGCCTGGTTCAAAGGTAACATTAAAAATACCTACTTCCTTATCATTTAAGAGGCTCAAGTAACTCTTTCCAATAAAATATGATGCAAACGCTACATTTTCCTCACCTAATGCAAAGTCAGATACCTTTTCTAGTTCGTTTCTTTCCATATGATAGAGCTCCTTCCATTATTATTCTGTTAATTGCTCAGCGTATACTTCTTTCGCCATAGAAAACGCTGCCCATGCATTAGGCCATCCTGCATAGAACGCAAGATGGGTGATGATTTCTGCCATTTCTTCAGCGCTAACACCATTATTCTTTGCATTGGCAATATGATATTTTAGGGAATTATCAAATATCCCTTTTGCCATGAGAGCTGTTACAGTAATAATGCTCCGATCTCTTAATGGTAATTTGTCCTCTCGCGACCAAACCTCTCCAAAAAGTACATCATCATTTAGTTCGGCAAATTTTGTCGCAAACGATCCAAGAGCATCCCTTCC
Source organism: Anaerosolibacter carboniphilus (assembly GCF_014205875.1). Lineage (GTDB taxonomy): Bacteria > Bacillota > Clostridia > Peptostreptococcales > Thermotaleaceae > Anaerosolibacter > Anaerosolibacter carboniphilus. The sequence continues at coordinate 453,104 of NZ_JACHEN010000001.1, read as the reverse complement.
TGCCATCTGCTTTTTCATCGCTAATCTTTCCTCCAATTCCTAAATTGCTTTCCATTTCATAAATTTAATATTGTTCTATCAACGTAAGGGCAATATTCATTTACATATTTTCTGCAAAAAATGATTCTAATCTATCAAATGGAATTAAATCTGTTCTATCATAAAGATCTACATGTCCAGCATTAGGAACCACATACAGCTCTTTGGGTTCAGCAGTCATTTCGTATGCATCTTCACTAAAATATCTAGAATGTGCATGTTCGCCAATGATAAACAAAATCGGTCTAGGGGAGATTGATTTGATATAGTTCATTAAAGGGAAATTCATAAAGGACATAGCACTTGTTATCGTAAATGCACCTATTGAATTCGGATGAAACCCACGCTTCATTGCATAATATCCAAAAAACTCACTTGCAATAGGGTCTAATCCTTCAGGTATCTTATCAGCAGGCTCACTAGGAAAAGCTGGAGTTAATTCTGGATTTTCGTTTACAAAATCTTTCCAACGCTGCTCACCAAGGTGGTCCAGCATTTGGTTGCGCTCTTCGTCGGTCATGCTATCTTTCCATCCGTAGCGCATCACTCTACTCATATCGTACATGCTCACGGTAGCAACAGCTTTGATTCGCCTGTCAACCTGAGCAGCAGTACAAGCAAAACCTCCACTTCCACAAATACCAATAACCCCAATTTTACTTCTATCTACAAATGGACGAGTTCCTGCATAGTCCACCGCTGCACTGAAATCCTCAACAAAGATATCTGGCGATGAAACATGTCTTGGTCTCCCACCACTTTCTCCGTTATAGGATTCATCAAATGCAATACTTACAAAGCCTCGCTGTGCCATCTCTTGTGCGTAAATTCCAGCACCCTGTTCCTTAACTCCACCATAAGGCGTGCCAACAATAAGCGCAGGATATTTTTTAGATATATCCAACTCCTTAGACAGATACAAATCAGCCGAAACAGTTATTCCATATCTGTTCTTAAATGAAACCTTTTCGACTGTCACATTCTCACTGATGGCAAAAGTTTTTTGATTATTATTGATCATCTTAATCACTCCATTGAATTTTTACTTTGATCATGTTAAACTATAACCAACTTGTTCAACTTAATTCTACAACTTAAAGTTAACTTTAAGTCAAGAGCTTTTTACAAAAATATTTTTTAAAACCTGATCTTGGAGGAGAAATTATGATCTATACAGTCGGTGAAGTGGCAAAAAAGCTCAATATTGCTGCATCAACATTAAGGTACTATGATAAAGAAGGTTTGCTTCCATTTGTGGAACGCTCTAGCGGCGGCATTCGTATGTTTAAAGATGAAGATATGTCTGGATTGAGGACAATTGAATGTCTTAAAAAAACTGGAATGCCCATAAAAGACATTAAACATTTCATGGATTGCTGCATTGAGGGTGATTCCACAATCGAAGAGCGTCTTTCCATCATGAAATCACAAAGAGACTCAGTCATCGAGCAGATAAAAGAATTACAGGAAATGCTTGATATGCTAAATTATAAATGCTGGTATTATGAAACCGCAAAAGAAGCAGGAACCTGTGCAATTCACAATCCTAATAATGTACAGATAGAAAAAATCCCCAAAGAATACCATAAGTTTATAAATGAAAAATAGGACCATTGATAATAATTCTTATATAAAAAGTACTCTGTAAACTTCAAAGTCGAGAAATTACAGGGTGCTTTTTATCTCAAAATTATATCTCTACATCTATCTCAACACCCGACTTGAACTCAACTCTCGTAATAGATAACTTTGCCCTGTGGCATAGTTGACCACATATAATTCTAAATCGATCATATTTCCTTTTGGCAATCACCCATACTTTTACTGAGTATCGGGTCGTTCGGTAAACCGAGCACACCCAGCCCAACAGGAACCTTCAAAATCACAGAAAAAGCACCTAATCCTGGTGGCGTATTCGGCACCCGTTGGATGCGCTTCTATAAGGGCTATGGCATCCACGACACCAACAACCCCGCCTCCATTGGAAAAGCTGTTTCTAACGGCTGCATCCGTATGCACAATCAAGACGCAAATTATGTTTACAGCCTTGTACCCATCGGCACAGAGGTTAACGTTGTAAGTTCACAAACCACAGATCGCTACTATGTGGTTCAAGCTGGAGATACTTTGTTTAGCATTTCTCAAAAGTTAGGTGTAAATTATGATGCCCTTCTAAGGGAAAACAACATCACTGATCCAAATATGATTTATGTGTGTCAAAAACTTTTGATTCCTAGATCGAAATTTAAAAGAAGAAGGGCAAGCTTGTATTAACTTGCCCTTCTTCTTTTTATTAGATAAACAATACGTTATCTATCGTCATAGATCTGCCTCTTAATATTTAAGTTTCCATAAAATAGTCTCTGCTTTTCACTATTAACCATAGGGAGATCATTTCCAAAATATTATTAAATTATCATTGTTTATGGTAAGATTCACCATACCGCTGCAACTGCAGTTTTTATATAAATAATACGAGTTAATAAGAATCTTATCCTTTGACTCTAGAATAACTTAAGCCTAGCAGCACGGCAAACGAAACATCCCCATGTCTTCTTTGCTTAAAATCTTCACTATCCAATCCATAGATGTTAAATATATATCCGTCCCTATTTGTATATACATACATATCTTGTGCGATGGCGGTTTTTAATATCAACCTTCTATCAATTATTTGATTACTTAGGTTTCTGTCATAATGCCACCATTAACATGCAGCACCTGTCCAGTTACAAACGAGGAATCATCTGATGCCAAATAAATGTAAGTTGGTGCAAGCTCAAAGGGCTGCCCGGCACGTTTCATCGGAGTTTCCAGACCAAACGTTTTCACATATTCGGCAGAGTAACTGGATACAATAAGTGGAGTCCAAATCGGCCCTGGCGCCACGGCATTGACCCTGATACCTCTTCTTGCCAATTGCAGCGACAAAGAACGAGTGAATGATACAATCGCACCTTTTGTCGAGGAATAATCGACAAGCAAAGGGGCACCTGCATAGGCGGTTACGGATGCCGTTGATATAATGGAACTTCCCGGCTTAAGATGGGGAAGCGCAGCCTTCGTCATGTAGAAATGTGGGAAAATGTTAGTTGCGTACGTATCCTCTAACTGTTCATCAGATATGTTCAATATGCTTTCTTGTGGAAACTGAACACCTTGGTTTAAAACAAGTATATCAAGCGCCCCGTAACATTCCAGCGTTCTTCTTACAACTTCCTTAGAAAACTCAGGTTGTCTCAAATCTCCTTCTATCAGCAGAATGCGTTGTCCGTAAGACTCAACCATTTCCTTGGTCGCTTCAGCATCCAAGCGTTCGTGAGGCATGTACGTAATAGCCATATCAGCTCCTTCTTTAGCGAAGCCGATTGAAACTGCACGTCCGATGCCACTGTCACCCCCAGTGATGACAGAAATTTTTCCCTTCAATTTACCGCTTCCCTTGTACTCAGGATTATCTGATATCGGTATCGGGCACATTAAATACTCTAGCCCGGGTTGTATTGGCTGATGCTGTGGTGGAAAAGTAATTGGCACCTCCTTACAACGTACCTCTTTGTTAAAATAGGGATACATAGGAATCATCATGAACCCTCCTTTTTTCTATTCAACTACAGGATATTCACACAATTCCGATAAGTGCCTGTATCCCCTGGAAATACAAGAACTGGGACTCAAACATTTTCAACTGCATAATATATAACAATACAAAAATATATTGGGGGGATTCATTTGATTTATTCTTGCCCTATATATGATCAATGGTTTAAAGGCTCTGACATACGAACGAAAGCTGCAGTTACTTATGGTAAGGTTCTGCGTGACGGCAGCAAATGATAAGATCCCGTTTTGACTAATGTGTGTTGTCCTCTAACATTTGCCCCTCTGATAAACTGACTGGTTGACAGACTGGCAACTAACATACACTTTAGCCCCTCTCCTACAACGATTTGCCAGTAGTGAGGGGCTTCTGTTTTGCAAACAGCTGATTGTACTTTAACATAGGAAGTGCGTCAATTCTCCACAATAAGTCAAATCCAATCGATGCATAGCTCGGGTACAGGCAACATACAACATGCTTCTATCTAAATCCGTATGATAGATGTCAGAACAAACGGAGGGTACTATCACTTGGTCAAACTCCAGCCCCTTGGCCATATGGGCCGTTGTAATAGTTATTCCGTCCTTAAGCTCAGTGCTGCCAAAATCCAATAAATAAACATCGTTGTATTTATCTTTGACTTGTTGGTAGATCTCCACTGCCTGCTCCTGGGTTTTGCATAGAATCCCTAGCGAATTGTAACTTGATTTTACATAATCACTAATCAAATGCCTGATCTCTTCCGATTGACCCTCTGAAGTTGCACAATTCCTTATTGTAGGTTCCTCACCATATCGTTCAATTGGAACCAGCTTGCTGTTGCTCTTGATTTTTTGTGCGAAATTTGTGATTTCAATCGTTGAGCGGTAGCTTTTGCGTAGTTCCATGCATTCGGCATCCCCAAATACATTTTTTAGAACCTCAAGGGAGGACGCACTGTGAGGATTAACCGATTGGAAGCTGTCACCTAAAATCGTCATTTTGCAGTGAAATAGCTTCTTGATCACCGCGTATTGTATAGGCGTATAGTCTTGCATTTCATCCACCAGCAAATGCTTTACATGCTCAAAGCCTGTATCCATTCCTTCGAAAAACATCTTCGTATACATATAAGGGAATACATCTGCATACTCAAGCGTATCTTTCTGTATCAACTGGAATAATTCCGGCTTTCCAATATGATGATAGAAATTTTTGTATAACGAAAGTGTATCCTTGAATTTGTACATTTTTAAAACAGCGGTCTTAACTTTTTTTGCGATTGGCGACTTAATTTTTTTACCACTCTCTGTTTTTCTTTTTTCGATAATATCCTGGGCCATTTTCTCCAGCCGTTTTTTGACAGGCATTCTTTTTAGGGCTGTATAGCTTTGCATCAAGTACTCTTTTGATACGTTAATACCTTCAATGCAAATATCCGTGGGAGAAAAGTATTCAGTGTCTGCCTTCTCTAGATACAAATCAAGATCTCTTACAAAATCCAAAGCAGCTTTGTACCTTATTCGCTCAATAACTCTACTATCCTCTGAACGCATCAGGTCCGCGACTTGCTGACTGAAGGATTGAAAATCCAGCCTTCCTACCATCTCATTCGATGCAATTTCCTCCATGTCCATTTCTATGATTTCTTCTTCGCCAAGCTCTGGCAGGACGTTTGAAATATAATCAGAGAAGACTTTATTGGGCGAAATGATCAAGATATCTTTAGAGGTCAGCTGCTCTTTGAAACGGTATAACAAAAATGCAACCCTGTGCAGCGCGATGGACGTCTTTCCGGAACCAGCCACCCCCTGAATAATTAAGATCTCCGATCTTTCATTTCGGATAATACTGTTTTGTTCTCTTTGTATCGTAGCCACAATGTTCTTCATCTTCTCATCAGAAGTACGGCTAAGCTCCTTTTGTAAAACATCGTCTCCTATATTCAGTGCGCTTTCCAGCATGTATTCCATGTGACTATCTTTAATCTTGTATTGTCTTTTCAAACAAATATCGCCGCAAATCCTTCCGATGGGTGCCGTATAATAGGCATTGCCCATTTCAAAATCGTAAAACATGCTGGAAATCGGTGCACGCCAGTCATAGATCAGCACCTCTTTATCACTTTCATCTTCGAAGGAATGCATTCCAATATAAAAAGGCGTTTCTTGTATTTCACCATTCTCACGAAAATCAATTCTTCCAAAATATGGAGAATTTATCAATTTAGCGATTTTTTGTTTTTGCACAATGGCTTTTTCTCCGAAATCAATGAGTTCATGGACAGCAATGCGATTCGCCGCTTTTTCAGCAAGATCCAGCTGCGCATTGTTTTCCCAGATATATTTCTTCGTTTCTTGAATCTCATTGGCATAACCGGATATCTTTTGGTCAATGGACTGGTATGCTGCTTTCAATTTTTTCAATATCTCATGGAGATACTGTCTTTCGTCTTTCTCTGTCCTATTCAACGTTGATTTACACCTCCCTTGTCAAATCAAAGATAATTATAATGCTTTCTTTAAAAAAGTACTAGACTTTTTCTTTGCTTTATTATATTCTATTGATATAGTACGCCCCTATACATAGTGTTAATTTTTACCATTATGTATAGGGGCTTTCCTTCTTCGGTAAAGGTTGCGTGGAGCTTATTTGCATGTATTGTATAGATACCACCCTCCCATTATGAAATTGGATTTTTACATTCACAGGGTACCTTGGTTTGACATAAACCACATCCTGATGCCACCTTTGCACTTCCGCCATATGATTCTGCTAATCTTCTTGATTCCTCACCATAAACATATTTATAGCATTTTATCTTATCGTGTCCATCCTTAGATATTGCACCTACTGGGCATCTTTTCATGCAAGCTCCACAAATCCCTTTACTGTAAAGTAAGCAATTTTCTGTATGATTTTTAGCTTCTCTAATATCTACACTTAGTTTTAAATCAGTTACGAATGAGACTAATCTTATTGCTATTCCTTTTTCAGTAATAAAACCATCATTTATTCCGAAAGTTCCAAGTCCAGCTGCATACGCTATATGACGCTCGGACCAATTTGAAGCTGGACCTAAACTTGTGCTATAAAGCTTAAACCATTCAGCATCTGATGGCGCTAAAGTTCGGTGCCCCTTTTGATTTAAAAAATTCTCTATATATTTAATGAATCCCTTTTTAAATACCTCATCTCCAAAGACACGAAGCAACGCCCATTCTTTTGATGCCCATTCCGTTTGTGCAGCATTGCTTTTTCTAATCTTCTCGTTTATAGGTAGTACAACACTTATAACTGTTCCTCCATGATAGCTATCTTTTCCAAAAGCCATTTCGAAGGCTTCTCCAGGAGTTAAATGATCACTGCCAATTATTTTTTTATACTCCTCAAACAGCGGATCATCTGCGGATGCAAATTTTATAATTGGTTCATCGTAGTAACGATCATTGATTTCTTCTAGCCAGTTTTCTTTGCTTTCCAGCACATATCTTATCATTTCATTTTTTATCAAATCTTTCATTTTACTACCTCCATTAATCATTTTATATTTTAAAATAGTGTATATACACTATTTCTAGAAAAATATTAAGGCACGAGTGCCTCAATTTTAGAATGTAATATAGTCAATGTACTCATATCATCCTTGACTAAATATTTTTCTATATAGTTTTGCGCCTCTGACCAAAGCTGTCCTGCCTTTTCAAAAGTTTCTACCCCTTTATTAGTCAGTGTTAGTTGACGATTTCGGGTCCCCTTTGCCGCAATATCTGTGATGAACCCCTGTTCCTTTATCAATTTGAGGAATTCATCGTACCCCTCTGTAATTGCTTGGGAGGCGCGGCGCAGGTTAAGACAATTGCACACCGCAGGTTGTTTATTATAGATCTTTTTGTCCATGCTATCATCTTCCTCACTTATAGTGTATATACACTATATAGATAATACTATACTATTCTACTTCTGTCAATTACCTAATCATAAGCGATCTAAGTGGCTATGTTTACGTCCATTACTTGTACGTTACTCATGGTACTGTTTACCGTTTCTTTGTATCGGTGATTTTCTAAAATAGGATTCGTACCAGGTGCAAAGATTATTACGTTACGTATTTGAATTTCTTTAATGATCTAATAGCTTGCACACCTCGCACCACAATTAATCCGGTATGTCTGGTGTTTATTCTTCTAACATTAAAGGTCTTATATATAATTTGTTAGATAATCTCCGAAGTATATCCGCTTCTAGCATATGTATTAATTTGTTTTCACATTTCATAATTAATTCGGCTTGGGCAGCGTCTTTTCACTGCATTAATGCTTTCACGCCTCCCCTTAAATCCTTAAAGTTTAGCTTACTACCTATAATCTAGACATATTCAAAACTATCAAGATGGTTTTCAATGTATTATTATATGCCATCTTCCACGGGATATCTCCGTTAAAATAAAAAGGGTGAAAAGGATGTCAGACACATACAAATAACCATATAAACGTCATGTATTTCACCAATTTTTTCCAAATCATTCTGAATATGAGAGTATTTGACACCATAAAAGCAGTTAATTTGGTTAAACTATTAAAGCATCATATTCATAATAAAGCATGGAGGTAGCTTCCATGGTTTTACTATATATATTAATAATTGCATTCTTGCTTCTTGTAGTTCTTTTGTTCACCGTAGCTTCAAAAATTATTATTCATTTTAATTCTGCTTCTTCAGATTTGAATGTGACGTTATTATGGCTTTATCCTGTTCTAAAGTCAGTGGTTTCATCAGAAAATGACAGCTTTATTCTAAGTATATATCTCTTTAATAAAAGAATTCTTAAGAGGCAGTTGACAATCAGTAAAATAAACATGCAAAATAGGAATTTTTTTAGTAAGATTAATCCTACTGATATTCATATAAGTACCCAGTATGGTTTTAAAGATCCTTATTTCACAGGCTTAATCTTTGGAGGAATTAATATAATTTCAAGATTTTTCGCATTGGAATCCCTATATCAAAGGCCAAGTTTTTTAGCTAATGATGATTTTATAAATATAGATGCCACTGCAAAATTAAATCTTGGCCGTTCTTTATTGAAGCTCGTATAAAAAACAATACAGAATAAAATTTAAGGGAGGAATTAACTTGGATATAAATAATACAATGGAACAAAATGTTAGTACTTTGTTTTCAAATATTGAAAGCTTTGCTCAACAGGAAGGCACTCTTGGAAAACCTATATCAGTAGAAGATAAGACACTTATTCCAGTTATTTCAGTTTCTATTGGATACGGTGGCGGCAACTCATCAGGCAAGCTTACTCAAGGCAGTACCACTGCATCTCAGGGATCTGCAAATACCGGCATGGATGCTCTAGGATTGGGCGCAAGAATATCTACTGATGCTGTATTGATTGTAGACCAGGGTAATATATCCGCTATATCAATAAATACTACCTCTGGAGCAATGAACCAACTAATGAATAAACTCCCTCAAATGGTGGGTATGGGTCAAAATGCTCAGCAGCAAGGTCAACAACAAGGTCAACAGCAGCAGGGACAACAACAAAATCAATAATACCGTATTTTTTTAACAATAAGTGCTAGTTACTAAAGTTTTCCAGTAGTTAAACTGCATATAACTTTAGTATCTAGCACTAAAATTTATAAACTTGATGCTTACTTATGCTATAATTTTGCTTTGTATATAAAAAGAATTAAACATAACCGCACCGAATTTAAATAGACTAACTCTAAAAATATGAAGAATGCTCTATAATTGTAGATTTTTTATTTGCTTATTCATTCTCATAATCCATAAAAATATATCTAGAAATTTATTTATAACTTACTACCTCAACACCTTCATTTTCAACTATTTTGCATAATTCTTTTAAATATTCCAGCGATGGAGTTTTAAACTGCCTCGACGGCTTTACCAAACCTAGTGCTTCATATTTGCTATCACCAAATAAATGATAGGGTAATAGCTCCAATTTTGGTACATCTATATTCGCTTTCACAAATTCAGCAGTTTTTCTAATATTCTCTATATCAGAGTTCACGCCATCAATTACTGGTATTCGGACTACCACAGGTACTTGTAATTCATTAAGTCTTGATATGTTCTTTAATATCTTTTCATTGCCAATCCCCGTATAAAATCTATGTTTATTGTCATCCATATGTTTTATGTCTATAAATATTAAATTTAATTTTTCTAATATGTCTTTTATGTCATCAAAATTAAAGTAACCAGCTGTTTCAATGGCTAAATCTATAGCTTTATCATAAAGTTTATATACAAGATCCCTCAGCATATCTACTTGCAGGGTTGCTTCACCGCCAGAGAAGGTAACACCACCACCTGAATACCTATAAAATATTCTTTGCTTTTCTATTATTCTTAGTATTTCTTCACTATCATAGTGATAAATTAAATTTTTTCTACTACTCGTTGGGCATACCTTTACGCAAAATCCACATGACGTGCACCGGTTTCGTTCATAAGGATCATTTAAATTAATACCTACTCCATATGGACATATTTGAGCACACCTTCCACATTTTATGCATGTCTTTTCATAGTGTGCAACTTTCCTGGAATTTGTACAACCTTCCGGATTAGCGCACCATTGACAGCGAAGAGGACACCCGGCGAAAAAAATAATTGTCCTGATTCCATCCCCATCATTCACAGAAAAATTTTGAGGCTCCATAAAACATCCACTTACACCATTCATCTTAAGTCCTCCTATCTTAAAATCAGATGTTAGCGTGAAGGCACAGCTTCATGAAGCTATATCTCTGCGCTTATCTTAATAAGTTTCGTGGGCTGTTCTTGCAATAATTGCATCTTGCATGGACCTAGATAGGTTAACAAATTGTGTACTATATCCGGCAACTCTAACTAATAGATCTTTATAATCTTCAGGATTATCTTGCGCTTTACGTAATGTATCCGTAGATATTGTATTAAACTGAACATGGAATGCTCCCAAGGAAAAGAAGGATTGCAACATCGAGACTAGGTTGCTCTGTCCTCTTTTCGTATTTACTAAATCTTCATTTAATCTCAAGTTTAGTAGCGTTCCACCGGAATGTACATCTTGATTGAGCTTTGCTGCTGATCGCATGGCTGCCAATGGGGTAGAAGTGTCAGACCCAGCAAATGGTGATACTCCTTCTGATAATGGTTCTTTCGCTTTTCTTCCGCATGGCGTTGCCCCAACCACTTTGCCTGTTGGCAAATAGTTGGAAATGCCCATAAAGGCAGTGTTAAAAGGATTACCATGGATATCTTTATACATATGGCCTTCCTTGTAATAATGATTTGCCATTTTAATTGCAATGTCATCTACATAGTCTATATCATTCCCATACTTTGGAACAGCAAGAGCCAATTGTCTCAGTTCATCGTATCCCTCCCAATTTGCATCCAGTGCCTTGATCAGCATCTCCATTGTCGTAACCTTGTCTTCAAAGACAAGTTTCTTGATTGCAGCGAGAGAGTTGGATGTAACAGCAAGACCGATCCCCGTAAGTACCGGACCTAAGTTGTATTTTGCTCCTGCATCCACTAAGTCTTTGCCTTGGATCATACACGCATCTATGCAAGAGGATAAGAATGGCCTTGGAACCATTTCCTTATGGAGTTTTTGCGCCAATAAAGTGGCTATAATGGAGTGTTCTATTAAATTATCAAATTGTTTATAGAAAGCACTTTCAACATCTTCATAGGATTCAAAGTGAATTGGATTCTTTTCATCCAAGCCTATTTTCTCGCCCGTAATCCTGCTCTTACCTTGGTTTAGTGCAAATTCTAAAGCTGCGGTAAAGTTGATATTTACCGCTGAAGTCCATTCACCTGTTTTGCGGAAATGGGGTACTACACAGCCGCAGTTGTTCCAGTCCCTGGCATCTTCCGGCTCATAACCTGCATTTATAAGCATTTGGTAGCCTGCGGTATCATTATGAATTGCCGGAAATCCGGTACCTTTACTTACCAGATGGGTAACCGCATCTAAAAAACTACCGGGGCAATCTTGATGAATTCTAACACTTAGCCCTGGTTGGTGAGTTTTTATTCTTTCGGTGGCTTTTAAGCACATATAGGAAAGATCATTGGTGGCATCTTTTCCTTCCCTTGTTTTACCGCCAATCGTCAGATTTTGAAACTGATTGTATCCAGCAAAAAATTCAGCAGTATTTGCAGAAATTGTCCAAACCCACTCCGATAGCTTTATCCAAAGCGCTTCAATAAGCTCTTGAATTTGATCCTTTGTCATGATTCCCTTGTCTATATCAGATTTATAGTAGGGATGCATAAATTGATCAAATCTACCGATATTGAGGGCCAGGGGATTTTCCGATATGATTCCACCTACTTGTGTAAACCAAACAAATTGGATGGCTTCGTAAAATGTAGTTGGAGGATTTTCCGGTATCTTACTGCATATCTCAGCTATTTTTAAGAGCTCATTCTTTCTTGTTTCATCATTTTCCACAGTTGCCATTTCCCTAGCCTTTGCAGCATATCTATTGGCAAGGATAATAATTCCTTCAGAGGTAATGATCATTGAATGATAAAAATCTTTCTTTTTCATATCTTCTGCTGAAGTAAGAGAAAGCTTGGAAATATTCTCTTTAGCCTCTCGAATGATACCTCCAAAGCCTTTTTTGAACAGAACATCCTGATAATCCGGTGTTATCTCACCAACGGCTTGTCTCCATTTCGAATCATTATCAACAAAGCCGGTATCCACTACAACTTTTGCAGTTTCTTTGGGCAGTTGTGCTAAAAATGCCTCTTCTAAAGATTTTCCTTTCCAATATGGGAATATATTCTCCCTAACAAATGTCCTTTGTTCATCGGTCATAACATAGGGATCTTGAACCCTTTTATCAAAATGATCCATCTCCCTATCTACCCAGGTCCATGAGAACTCAGGGGTTAAGATACCACATTTTCTAAATTCGCCAATGGCACCAACAATAAGCTCCCCTTCAAAAATCGTAGCATCGATCTGTTCGCAAGTATCTCTAAATGCCTTGGCTCTCCTGATAGCAACTGCTTCACCTTCTGTTTTCTTGTGGGATTCTGTCCAAATTCTCGCTCTTCCGTAGGAAATTGCCGGTTTTGCATGGATATAATTCTGTCTTGAGGATTCAATCCTTTCCGTAACCATAAATATCTCCCCCTCCATTTTGGATTGTTTATGTTATAACATACTTCGTATGTTATAACGTCCATCCTAAGAAAATGAATCCATCGTGTATTTTCACAATACACTAGGTGTATTCTAATATTTGACGATATTTTGAAATATCACCTCGGTATCGTATGGATTGCTATAGGTGTGATTCTTATTTGATTTGAATTTTAACGCTGATGGTGCAGTAAGTTCAAAGGTTTGGTCTTCTACTGTCAGTACCAGCGTACCTTTGGTTACCACAATATATTCTTCCGTTGAGTTTTGATGTGGTGTAGAAACATGCTTGACTCCAGGAATTAATTTAATATAAAAATATTCAAATCCCGACATCGGGTTGAAAGGAAATACATTATATAATATCATTTTTCCATCTGATTCATATATCGGCTCTATATCATTTATTGATATAGCTTGGTAATCATTGGTTTCACTGCCTAATAACTCGGAAAATGAAATTCGTAAGCCTGTAGAAACCTTCCATAATATCGATATTGTAGGATTTGATTCACCTCTTTCGATTTGACCTAGCATAGCTTTACTTACTCCTGTTAAATTAGATGTATCTTCTAATGTTAATCCTCTTTCAAATCGAACTCTTTTCAATACAGAACCTATATTTGTTGTTGGGTCATTCAATTTATATCAGCCTTTCTAACATTTTTATTTATACTTGTTATATTGTACAATAACCGTTATAACATATCTTGATTTTAGAATATCACCCCAATAATTTCGTGTCAATGTTAATTAGATTTATGTCTAATTTTAACTGCAATTTCCGTTTTAAAATTTATTTCCATCAAACTATCCTACAGCATAATATATTAGTGAAACTAATTAGGAGGTGCTGGATTTGAATATAAGACATATAACCCTCGGGGGTTTTCTAGTTAGTATTAGTATTGTCTTTCAATTAATTCCAGTAATTTTAGGAGAAATATTTATTTTAGCTACTATATTGAGTGCATTACCAATCTTCATTCTTGCTAAAATTAACCCAAGGACTGGTTTTATCGGATTTATTGTTGCAGGCATCTTAATTCTATCCTTTAATAGCCACGAAGGTTTATTTTTTCTATTTACCAATGGGCCTGTAGGCCTTTCTTTAGGAACATTAAGTTGTTATTCCAAAGTCAGGCGATGCATTTCTATTAGAGCTGGATTTATCTTAGCTTCTACTCTCAGTATCATGAATTTTATCATAGGTATTCCAGTACTTTTAATCTCCATTCCAGGAACCCTTTTAATTCAAATTAGTATTCTGATCATATTCTCCATCTTCTATTGTTTTATATACCTCTATATTGCAGATTTAACGTTTAATTTCCTCAATAAACATTATCCATTTGTTTAAATAAATAAGAATAGACATAGTGTACATGTCCATTCTTGCTTATCATACTCTAATATAATATTTAGCACAATAATTACGAGGAAAATGGTGCAATGCCTCATCAGATTCTCAGACCCCAATTTGGTACTAATAGAACAGTTCTAATCATATTCTTATAAAAGAAAACAATGAGAAGGGAGGAGGAAGTTGTTGATAAAAGTTAAAGTTAGTTTACGCCCCATTGTGAGTAAGATAAATTTACCCACTGTTTTGAAAACAACTATACTTCCGGGTGATTCAATCGAAAGATTATTTATTGCAACCCAGGTAGGTGAGATCTTTTACATAGGAAATGGAGTTATAGAGACTTTCTTAGATATTCGCCCGCAAATCATAAAACTAGGTATTTCTGGTGGTGGATATGATGAACGGGGATTGCTCGGGCTAGCGTTTCATCCCGAATTTTATTACAACGGCCTGTTTTATCTCCATTATTCAGTAGCTGGAACACAAGGTCCAGGTGCTCTTCCTGAATCTTTTAAGCCTAACCCGTGTGACCCCCAAACCTTAAACCTAAAGTGGATAAATAGAGAAATTCAATATGATCATATTGATACAGTTGAAGAATGGATTTTACAATCGAATGGTCAACCTCAAAAACGGCGGACATTACTTAATTTAAGAAGACCATTCTTTAACCATAATGGTGTCAATAGCTTAAACTTTTCACCTGAAACAAGAAAACTTGTTTTAACAACCGGAGATGGTGGATCGGGCTATGATCCATTTAATTTAAGCCAGGATGATATGGAGATCGCTGGTAAAATAATTGAAATTGATGTAGTTAAGAACACCTTTATCAATAATCCACCCGTAATCACACGTTTCAATGAACTTCCCGCACCCATTCAGGAAACGCTTACGGTAATTGCCAAAGGGGTTCGCAATATACCTGGTATTTCATTTCAAAGGTTTTATGATCGGTATATCAAATATGTGGGAAATGTCGGACAGGATCTGGTAGAGTCGATTTTTTCATTCGTTCATTATAAACCAATACAGGTTACTCAGCTTATTCAAGCTTCTTTAATGAATTCTGAGCCTGAGCAAGAAGGATTTATTAATCTTGGCTGGCGAGGGTGGGAGGGTGCTTTTCCTGCTTCGAATATAAGGGACTGCTCTGCAAATCCGACTTTGGATGAGAAAACAATTGCTTATTACAATGAAGCAGTAAAAACTTCAGTGCGGCGTCTTCAGCCTCTAACTAGTTATTTTCATAAAGATCCCCGACCCGATAAGTTTGGAGGAACTGCACTTACAGGAGTCCAGCCATATATGGGGAATAGAATCCCCGATTTAAGGGGAAGTGTTGTGTTTATCGATCTTGCCCGGGATGAAGAATCTCAACCTCCAGTTAGAGGAGTTTTAGCTTATACCAAGGTAAGAACAGATTGTAAACTAAGTGATTTTAGTGTTATTGAAACCAACTATAATTTTGGATCTCAATCAGCTTTTTATGTTAGTTTGGGAACGAATCTGGATCAAACCAGACTATATTTAGGGGTTTATGGCTCTATGAATGTTACTGATTTTAACCAAGGTACTGTTTTTGAAATTGTTCCATGATTCATAACTATAAAATTCGACTTACGATCATATAAAACCTTAACATGAAATTTATTGAATAGAAATATAAAACAAACAAGAGAGAGCAATCATGCTCCCTCGTTTGTTTATTTTTCCGAGAATTTAGAAACCGAACACCTTGATTTCATCCCAAAGGATAATATGTTGCTTGTCCTCATGAGATAACTCGCCGTCTTTGAAGAAGTAATATTCCGTGACTTATTGTATCTACTTTATTAAATAATTGAAAACTATATTAATAATCATAACGCACACCATAATATTAATACTTTTACAAGCTATCCCTCACACGGTAAATTTCTGTAGGTAATAAACTGTTACTGGAATGCAAAGAAGCTGCCAGCCAAAATTTAATATACTGACTGACAGCCACCTTAATTTTTCTAATTACTTAAAATGTACTTATACTTATCTTATTAGATTTAATCTTCTATCTTTGACTTCATAAACTACATCAGCTACATTATCAATCAACTGTTTATCGTGGGTAATAAATAAAATTGTCCCTGCATACCCTTTCATCAGCTTTTCTAAAGCCTCTAAGCTCAGTAAGTCAAGGTAGTTGCTCGGTTCGTCCATTAGCAAAATATTATACTTGCCAAGTAACATTTTAGCTAACAGCAACTTAATAATTTCACCGCCGCTTAAAACAGATAACATTTTGTAGATATCATTCTGCATAAAGCCCATTGAGGCTAGCACAGAACGTATTTCAGAAACATTGTAATCACAATCTTCCTGCATGAATTTCATAACTTCCTGATTACGGTTATACTTATACCCATTTTGGGCAAAATAACCTATCTTTGCCTTAGGAGAAATAGAGATTCCATCTTCCTGGTTTAAGATCATTTGGATTAAAGTTGTTTTTCCTGCACCATTGCCACCAGTCAGTGCCACCTTTGCTCCTAGTGGAATGATAAAAGATGCCTTTTCAAACAACACCTTATCACCAAACCTTTTACTAATATCTGTTCCAATAATCGGATATGGGTTATGGAGTTCCAATGCTTTACTCTGGCGAAAACGAATCGTGTGGATATTTTCTGGAATTTCCACATTCCCCAAAGCCGCAATCCTATGTTCCATAGACTTAGCAGCATTATACATTTTTTTTTGCTTACTTCCTATTGTTTTCTGATGTGCCAGACGTCCACCGTTTTCAGAACTGTTTTTCTTAGCAGCACCTTTTGCTTTTTGATCTATTTTACGTGCTTGTTTTCGCTTTTCCTCAGCAGCCTGTTCCAGTCGGTCACGTTCTGCAACAAATTGTTCATATTTTGCAGCCTGACTTTTACGTTCTTCCTCTTTCTGGCGAAGATAATCAGAATAGTTTCCCCAATACTCCGTGATTTTTCCGTCTTTCAGTTCCCATATTTTATCTACCACCTCATCAAGAAAATAGCGATCATGGCTAATAACTAACAATGCACCAGAAAAATATTTTAACTGTCCGATCAAAAAGTCGATCCCTTCACGATCTAAATAACTGGTGGGTTCATCTGCCAAAACACCATGCACCTGTTCTGAAAGGGCTTGTGCTATTTTAAGCCTTGTTTCTTCACCACCACTCATGGTCTTTACCTCTAGCTGCTCAACGCCAAGTTTGCCCATAAGTGCAAAATCTCTTACCTCCTGCAAAGTTGCTTCATCTAGCTGAGGGATATAAGCAAATCCTCCAAGACGATTGATTTTACATCCTGGTGGAGTTAATTCACCCAAAAGTACCTTGAGTAAGGTGCTTTTTCCTGCACCATTTGCTCCTACCAGACCGATGCGGTCATAATCATATAACTCTAATTCATCTATATCTAAAACGTCACGCCCTGTGTATTCCACATGAACGTCTTTTGCTTTTATTATTAATTCCATTTTCCTTCCTCCTGTCCAAAATCGCATGTTTTCATTTACCTGTTCGCAGGGAAAACCCTGCGATTTAAGCAGGAAGGATTATATGAATATATAATACATAAATGTTCCTCCTTTACATTTCCTTACTTTATTTCTGATCTAGCCTTCTGACCGACGGAACCAATGGACAAAGTATCGCAACGCCAATAATTAAAATGCCGGACAGCAAAAACCAACGGTGCACACCGATTTTGTCAGCAAATGCCCCTGAAAAGATTAGACCAACAGGCATAGCCAGAGATATGATGCTCCCTGTTAGAGAGAACACACGCCCCAAATATTCTGGTTTTATATTCTCCTGAAAAAGAGCCGTTTGAACGCCGCTGTAAAATGGAACTGAAAGCCCCATGATTACACAACACACAACAAAAACGACAAATCCATTTGAGGGAAGCACCCCCGAAATGATCAAACTAATTCCCATCAAAAATATAGATGCTGTTATTAATGTGGTTCGCTTTTTAAAACTACCAAACAGTCCTAATAACAAACCGCCTGCCAACATACCTGAGGCATAGGCAATTTCTGTAATAGAGACATGCATTGGTGTTCCAGCAAAGTATTCCATGGTGATTAAGGGGTACAGTGCATTGATTGGCATATAAACGAACATGTATAGGGTACCTACCAACAACAAGGCAAATAGTCCTTTGTTTTCTTTCAAAACAAAAAGTCCTTCTCTCATCTCTTCCATGAAATTTCGCTTCAAGCTTTGTTGCTCTACATTGAGCTTGGGAATACGTACAAACGCCACCGTGATACAAGCAATCACTGCACCTAGCACATCAATGGCTATAATGGCATTTAATTCCCAAACAGAATATAAAAACGCCGCAGCAGCCGGGCTAAGAATATAGCTTATCGACTGTAAGGACTGGCTATAGCCAGCACACTTGGTTAACTGTTCTTCTGGCACTAAAAGAGGTGTTGCCGCGCTTAGTGCGGGAGAGTGAAAAGCTGTTCCAATACTGCGAATAAACAGTACCGCCATAACCATCCATACTGGCAGTTCCATATACATGGCAATAAGAGCCAACACCGCACCAGCTACTGCAATAATTAAATCAGCACCAATCATAATCATCTTTCTGTCATAGCGATCAACCAATACACCAATGGCAGGTCCAAAAACCGCATACGGCAAAAATCCAACTAATGAAGCCATTGATAACACCATTGCTGATTGGGTTTTTTCAGTAAGGTAAAAAATAATCGCCATTTGCAGGATGGCACTAGTGATAAGTGAAACTGCCTGCCCTGCCCATATCGTAAAAAAATCTTGTTTCCATTTAGAAATTTCTTTTGTCATATTTGTTCTCTCCTTGCATTTTTATTGTTGGTTTCATTCTGGCTTTAGGCAATAAAAAATGCAGGCTAAAATCCGCAATGCGGGCTTTAGTCTGCATACCAACGTTAAAAAGACGTGGAGAAAGACATATAGCCTCAAATGACTATACTTCACCCGTATCCATGTCTCTATTCGCAAAATAAGCACAACAAAAAAGCCCACTATCGTGGATGTTTTTACCACTTTTTTATTGCCAGCTTATCTTAAACGTACAGAATACATAGATAGAATGTCCTCCTTTAATTCACTAGATTTCAAATTATTTTATCATAAATAACGTATTTCTGTCAATTTTCAACTAATATTAAGCCAATGTATTGTTTTCTATACCTCTACAAATATGGATAAATAGACCGAGTGTTCTTTCTTTATTTTTGAGTTAAAATCAATGACCCATCTTTGATTATCGCCACTGTATTCTCGTACTATGCTGATAACTTATCGTCACAGTTCTTACTGTCCATCCATTTGACAAAATCATGTCCCTCATTTATCATCGATTCTATACTAGCTTTGGTATGTGTCCATCAAATCGGGTAAAGGTCAGGTTAATATTACAGCTTGCAAATGACCACTCTAAGAAATTATCCGTTAGCCTCAGCAATACCTAACTTCATAGTCCTTTCTCAATTATTATAGGCATTGCAATTTTATTAGTGATTATACTCAGCATTTTCCACACTGCTTTACGAAATAATGGCAGCTGCTTGATATATACAGCGCTGTATTCAACTACAGGGACTCCACCTCTACATTTTTTAAACTCTCCTGCCCCAGAGCTCTGATGCAATATCAGATTCCTGCTTCGAGCTTCTTCCATCAGCTTCAATGATAATATCCTATATAAACCCGCTTCCTTGGAAACCTTCAAGTCATATCCGAAGAAAGGAGTAGTCATCACACCATTTCTATGAAAAAAACCAATAGTACCCTTTATTTCTTCGCTATCCTTCAATGCAAAAAGTTCCAATATCTTGGAGTTAAGGGCTAATTTTATGAATTCCCTGCTGAACTGTGGATTCAAATACGAATATTTATCCAAGTACAGCTGATTATATAGGCTTAGTAATCGATCTATATCATCCGAACTTATCCCACCTGCATCAACCCAAACATAATCGCTGTCCTCCAGCACTTTTCTATCTTTTTTTAAAATATGCCGTGCTTTGGAGTTAAGTTCTTTATGTGGATCAAAAATATATGCTCTCCTGCTGGCTATCATTTCAAAGCCCAAATCACCAAAGGAATCAAAAATACTACTGTTCGTAAATTGGTTCAAAGACCTGAACACAATCGTATATCCTGGAAAACGACGAGATAAAAATCCTGTAACTTCCTGCACTTGTTCCTTGGTCATTGTTGCATATAAATTCGTTGACACAAGCCAATTATTCACATGTATGGTCTTATTAACCTTTCCAGCTTTTAGAAGACTGCCCAGGATATTCAGTACAAACCTGAAACCGCTTTCAAGCTTTGGCTCTTTAAGCTCTTTTAACTCCTCTATTGAATATGAAACATAATGCGTATATGGCGAACATACATAGGAGTTATCATATTCTGACTCGTTGATTGTGATAGGTAGTAAAATATTATCAATGCTCAATATCATTAGCTTTGTCTTTATATTATTTATATACCTGTCTGTCCCTTCTTTTATAAGCGGTATCAGATAGTTCCTAGCATATTCACCATCATAGCCTCTTGGCCATTTGATCTGATCTATATTGCTTTCATCAAATAATTCAACTTTAAGGTCCAATGTCAAATTTCCTTTCTATCCTTCTCAGCTTATTTCCTTTTACAGGCTCGTACCTGTCAATAAATTTTATCTGCGGGACACAACAATTATAGTCATCAAATAGCTTTTTCAGATTCTTGGACAGCATGCTTTTTATGATATCTGTATCAACTCCGTCTTCAAGCTTCAGATAAACTTCAAGCTGTACTGTACTCACCTGGTTGACCTTGTACTCTGATATTTGTGGAGAGGTCATAATTACTTCTCTTCTGATGAAATCCGGAAAAATTCCAACCATCTTATCGGAGTCTTTCGCCTTTGCGTAAAATATATCATCCGTCCTGCCTTCGATAGCCTCAATAGCAGTAAAACATGAACCACATGAACACTTTTCCCTTTTCTCGATGAGAATATCATTCAGCCTGTATCGGAGGATCGGCTGTGTTGTCCTTGAAAAATCCGTTATGATTGGGATGAACCTTCCTGATGCTTTATCTATATATTCTTTCTGAACGCAGACTATATCCTCATTGAGATGCAGCGTACCATTCCTGCATGTAGTTGCCAAAAAACCTTCTGTAGCTTGATACACCTGATGAACAGTCTGATTAAATGTTTCTCTTATGAATTCATTGTCAATTTTCTCCAAAACCTCTGCGACAGATATCACTTTTTTGCAGCTTATTATAAGCGACTTGTCCTCGACCCGCTCAGCCAGTATTCTCAGCATAGAGGGAGGAGCAACTAGGATGGATGGCTGGTATTTGTTCAATTCATCCACTTGCTCATCAATAGGCTTCAATAAGTCAAAGAACTTGAAGCTTATCCTGCTTGAATCAACCGCTTCATATAGATTACTGTTTGCCCTCAGAAAAAATGCAATTCTCTCCTTAACAAATATTCCGTCCGGCAAAGCCTTTGCCAAAATCGCACCAGCCCAGGTAGCCCTCTCTGATGGGCTTGCCAGGAACAGCCCCCTGTTGCCGGAGGTCCCTGAAGAAAGACCCACTGTGACATCCCTTATTTGAGGAGAAAAATCCCTGCTTTTCTCTGCCTCAAAAGCAACTTTCATTGCCTCTTCCTTCTCAATGCCGTAGGTATTCAGATCAGAAAAATTATCCATCATACTCTGCTTATTGATCATAGGAAACTCCTGCCAATTACCGATATCCAAGCCGGCATACAGCTTACTGTAATACCTGGACTTTGGAACTATCCTCTCCATAAAGCTT
Organism: Anaerosolibacter carboniphilus; assembly: GCF_014205875.1. GTDB lineage: Bacteria > Bacillota > Clostridia > Peptostreptococcales > Thermotaleaceae > Anaerosolibacter > Anaerosolibacter carboniphilus. The sequence continues at coordinate 431,068 of NZ_JACHEN010000001.1, read as the reverse complement.
CTTATTTTCCTGTTTTGCCACTGCTCCAGCTGCTTCCTCGATTTAAAACGATACAGGTGCTTATATTTATAATAACTCCATAACAGTAATCCCAAATTATCCATGAAATTCTCCCTCCAATTCTTCCATGCAATGAGAAGGAATTATTTTTATCTCAGGCCTTTGTTTATAAACTTCGTGTATGCGTCCAAGCGTTTTCATATATTCATCGCAATTATCCATAATGATATTTGCGATTCTGCTAGGCCGGATAAGCTCTTTATAGGCTTTGCTCTGCCATACTGCATCCGCAACAAAAAAAACACGTCTACCCTCCTTGTCCCTCACAAGGGCTCCAAGCTGACCTTTCGTATGCCCCGGCAGATCAACCAGAATAATACTTCCGTCACCAAATAAATCGTATCCGCAAGAGAAAGGGCTAAGCTGACCTGAAATATCTACTTTCATTTTTTCTTCTGGTACTAACGACCTTTCTTCAAAGTCTTCAGGCACTAACCCTCTCAGAAAGCCTTTCCGCAAAGCTGTGAACTTAGTTTTGCCCATTAAGCCCGCATAGGCTATAGGATTATAAATAAATCTGGCCTTTTTAAAATCCTTCAAGCCACCAATATGGTCTGCATGAAAATGTGAAAGAATAATGTAGTCTATGTTCCCGGGCCTTATGCCATGGGATTCCAGAACGCCTGCTGCACACTCACCCTTCTTTAGGTACACCGGGGTAAGCTTTGCGTATATTTTGAATGGGAGCCTGGAGGTCTCAGCATAAAAGCTCTCAGAGTATCCTGTATCGAAGAGAATATTGCCATAAAACTCATGCTCAAAAAAAGCAAATATTGCAGGGAACTTTATACTTTTCCATCTCCCGCCTTGGGCTACTATCCTTTCAGGGTGGGTGCAATAGCCTGCATGCATTATTATTATTCTATTTATCACTACTTATCTCACTCCACCACTTTGCAAATTCATCCACCCCTTCAACGATGCTAATCCTGGGTCTGTATCCCAAGTCCTTTTTAGCAGCATCTATATTCAAAGTCTGGCTTTTTGAAAGCACTCCTACCGTATATCTTGTGAGTACAGGCTCTTTGCCAAGCAAAACGGTCCTGTATATAAGCTCCATAGCCCCTGAGATTCTATAAGCCTGCTTAAACGAAAGTACTTTTGGATGAAACGGATAGCCTAGTTTGTCAAACACTAGCTTCAATATATCTGCAAAATACATCGGTTCTCCATTAGTGATATTATATTTCTTCCCTAGGGTATTGCTGTCTGAGTCCTTGCATAGCAACAGGGCGTCTACAACATTCTCTATATACGTAACGTCCACAAAGGCTCTCCCCCCATCTATCAGAGGCACTCCGAACTTGTCGTTGGCTCTTATCAGCCTTGGTATGATGCTTGTGTCTCCAGGTCCGAATAGTGCTCTCGGTCTGATTGTAATCACCGCCAGTCCTTCTTCATGTGCTTTATCTATTTCATATTCAGCCTGCAGTTTTGTTTTTGCATAATCATTTACCGGCTTTTCAGGCAATTTATCACTTTCGGAAATATTCCGCCTGTCTGTCATATCAAAATAAATACTAGGTGTGGAAACATGTATCAACCTTCTGACACTATGTTTTTTACAGCCCTCGATAACATTTTTTGTGCCACCGACATTGATATTATAGAAATCCTTATACCTTCCCCACGGCGATGATAATGCCCCGCAGTGGAAGACATAATCCTTGCCCTCGCATACACTTATCAGTTTCTGCTCATCCCTGAGGTCGCAGGAAACAAATCTTATATCATTTTTCTCAAGTTCGGCTCCAGCTGCTTCATTTCTTCCGATCACAGTTACTTCGTAGTCCAATTTACATAGCCTCAAGGCCAGCCTTTTCCCCAGAAAACCAGTTCCGCCTGTAATTAACACTTTCATAAATCACCATTCCATTCTATATCACATGTGGAAGCTTCCGTTATAGAAATGCCTTTTCTTATTGAAATATAAACCAAATTGATAAACGAATTAACCTGATTTAAAAAAGGCTTCATATCTCCGAAACTAAATACAACCTCTTTTGAGTCTCTGATTACCGCAAACCACTTCCTGATATCTGACAGTTTTCTGATATTAAACCCACCAAAAAGAAACATTGGCAAAAGAAGCATTGCTTTCTCATTTTCCCTTGCCAGGGCAGTCTCTGATTTTATATTCAAAAATGCATCTTGCAATGCATATCTTCGAGATACCAAATGTAAACCGCTTGTAGTCCTAGGGTTACACTCAATCGGATAAATCCCTCCATCCTGGGTCTTTATAAGATCAAAAGAAATCTGGCCTGTAAAATCAAGCTTCCTCACAATATCGGATACCCAATCAAAAATATCCCTGTCCATAACCGACTCAAAGTTTATGCTTGCACCTATCCCAGTCCTGAAGCTGGACTTATAAGCAGAATATGCCCGTATTTCTCCACCAATACAAATAGAATAGGTGCATATTTGCTCACCTTCAATATACCTTTGAATAACCCAAGGATTGCTTTCACTTATAATTATTTTAAAAGCAGTATCCTTTGTATTCTCAAATATCTTTACCTTTGAGCCGAAACGAGAATATACAGGTTTCAATACCAGCTTTGTTTTATACGCAAAGCTGCTGCCGAGCACATTAAGAAGACCTTCCTGGGAATCTACCATAAAAGTTGCGGGAGTGCTTAATCCGCATTCCTTTACTTTTTGAATGAAAGTATACTTATTGTGTAGCACTTTCAATTTCTCAAGCTCATCGACAAACAATTTGGCATTGGTAGCTTGCTCTATCTTCTCCTTATATTTGGAGATATAGAACGTTTCTTCACAAGTTGGGATCAATAAGCTGATTCCATAGTCATTTATCAATTGTATAATCTCAGATATAAAGCTTCTCTCATCCGTGTTGGGTTTTGAAACCAAAAAACTTTTTGTCACAGACTTTGAATGCCTGCACAAATTTGTCTTGAGACTCTCTGCAATATAGATGCTGTGTTCCGATGCATGAAGGTTCCTCGCCAAATCCAATGCGACAGGAGCTCGCCCCCCTGTAATTAAAATGTTTAATGTATTAGTACTCAAAGATCATCCCACCTATTGAAAGCCCTGCAGATGTTCCCAATAACATAACAGTATCCCCTCTTTGTATCCTGTTCTGTTTTATCGCTTCATGAAGTGCCAAAGGGATTGAGGCAGCAATGACATTCCCATGGTTCTCGATAATAGTCATAAATCTGCCCTCATCTATGCCCAGGCGTTTCCTGACCAGGTTCATAGCCACTTTGCTGGCTTGATGGGGAATCACCATTCTCATATCCTTCATTCGCAAGTTACAGGTTTCAAATAACCTGTGGATAAAACCTTCAATCAGCTTGCTTGTCATCTTGAAAATAGCTTGTCCATCCATATCAAAAAGGAATTCACCTTTCGTCTGCTCAGAATGCTCCCTGGGGTGATACTTGCTTCCCCCTCCACGAATTTCGGACAGATGTGCACCTTTGCTGTAGGTTTCCAATCTTGAAGTTATGATTCTGCTGCTCTCCTCCGGCTTGCTTTTTCCAATGATGAAAGCAGCAGCTCCATCACCGAACAATGCACTACTTTCATTTTGTTCCCAGTTAAGCCCTATGGAGGATATTTCACTGGAAACCAAAACAATATTTCTATACCTGCCTCCTTCAATCAGATATGCAGCCATATCTAGGCCCACAACAAAGCTTAGACAGGTAGAGTTCACATCGAAACAAGGTATACCCGAGTCCTCCAAGCCCAGCTCTTCCTGTATCAGAGCAGCATTGCACGGGATTGGCTGCTCCATCGACCCGCTGGCCCCGATGATGCAGTCAATATCATTACAATTCAGCCCTGCATCTTCCAGGGCATCCAGTATTGCCATTTTACCCATATAGGAAGCAGTTTCATTTTCCACAAAGCGACGATGTTTAACTCCTGACTTTTTCTCCGACCAACCCTCTGCAACACCTATTTTCCTGTCAATTTCAGCAGAGGTTACGATTCGAGCGGGAAGATATTTTCCGGAGCCTAATATTTTTATTTGCTGCATGGACTTCTCCCTCCTAGCTTTATGCCTTTAAATACTACGAATATGCATAGAATTTATTTGTGTGGTACTTCTACTTTTTACAAATATATTATAGGTTAAGGTTCCTATAAACACAATAAAAACCCTATGCAGATGAAGTGTGCGTAGGGCAAATGATTCGCAAGTCCCTATAATTTTTACTTCTCGAGAATTAGAACATTTCTCATACAAATTATATATGGATGCTTCTTCGAAAATATTGGTATATCTTTCTTCTGGATTGTTTTCGCATTTACTTGTAATACGGTTTACCATATCGCTCTAACTGCGGTTTTTCTGTTCATGCTAATAAGTGGATAACTTTAGCGCCTAGCACACAATATTACCTTTAAAAATAGAATAAGGACAGTGCACCTGTCCCTTGTCGCATTTATACATACAAATAACTAGATAACTCTGATGCATAGCACCATACTATATCTTTACGAAACATTTATTTAAAACTGCCCAATATTTCAATAAGCTCCTTAAGCCGCGTCTTATCAATATCACCAAAAACAGATTTGTTATATCGCACCGCAGTCCCAAAGTGATATTCCAAAGCTCCAGTTTCTTGGATTACTTGTTTAGCATTTTCAACGTTCAGTCCTCCTCCGAGCATGACATTTATGTTCTCTGAGCTTTTTATCATCTCTTTTATGATAGAGGAATTTCCTATTATACTTCCTTTTCCTCCAGAGGTCAGCACTGTTTTTATCTGAGGATATTTAGAAAGTAACTTTATCCCATATACAATATCAGACAGTTCATCAATTGCCTTATGGAAGGTTATGTCTAACCCGCTGCAAAGCTCTATCAATTCCTTAATACTTTCTTCACATATTTCCCTTCTTTCATTCAGAACCCCGAATACCACTCCGTTTGCACCTAACTCTTTTACTACAGTTATATCCTTTTTCATTACATCTATTTCTTCTTTTGTATATACGAAGGATTTAGCATGGGGTCTTATCATAACATTTACAGGAATTTTGACAGCCTGCACAACCTTCTCGATCATTCCATAGCTTGGAGTCAGGCCGCCCTCAGAAAAAGCGCTGATAAGTTCTATCCTGTCTGCCCCACAAGCTTCAATACATATTGCCTCATCAGGTGTTGTAGCAATAATTTCAATCATATGTTCACTCCCCATTCCTACAAACTTATAATGTTTATCGACAAACTGACTAGAAAAAACAAGTGCCTGGCACCATACTTTAACATCTTACATTTTTATGTTTAAAACCTGGTTTTACTTTATCAACTGCATTTTGAATGTATTCTGTTGCAACATTTGTTTGACAGAGGTTTTTGCCCATAAAAACATTTACCTTTCCTACTTCTTGAGCAACTTTCTTTGCTTCTTCATGGAGCGGCAAATATGAAATGCCAACCGACATTGTTAATTCTTTTTCGCTATCATGCCAGCTAAATACATGGCATCATAATTTCCTGTTGCATAAAGCTGCTCTGCCAAAGGCTGGTTGTATTTTATTTTCTTAAAAATCGGCTTCATAGCGCTTATGGTTACGCCAAAAACAGGCTCTTTCGCACCATTGCTAATGTAAATTTTTTTCGTACGCTCTGTACCAAGGGACTTTAGTTCGTTCATGATTTCGTTTAATTCCATTTGTAACATCTCCTTAAAATTTATCGTAAATTCGTTACTTGATCATACCAACGACATCGCTTCTTAATAACTATTATAATACTTTTGTAAATTTTCAACCATTAACAAACTAAAAAGAGTCAGTGAGAAATTGAGTCCCTAATGACTCTAAAATTTCCTATGCTAAATTTTAGACATCAAACTCAACCTCTTTAAGCACTTTTTAAATTTCTACAAAAGAAAAAGACGCTGATTTCTCAGCCCCTTAACTAACTTCTTTTTATGCTGATTCTATTCTTCAATAAACTGTACTAATTCTTTGTTGAATCTTTCTCTCTGGTCATAGAACAGAAAATGACCACATGCTTCAAATGGTACAAGCTTAGAATTTTTAATACTATACTTTTGTGAAATAGCTAAAGGGAATAGGCATACTTGGTCATTGATACCGTGGAGGATCAGCGTTGGAACTTTAATTGTTTTCAGGTCGTTAAATAACCGTTCTTCACCCAGCCATGTGTTTGCAATAGCTGCAGTAGACCAACTGGCCGCCTGCAGACCCAATTGGAAAATCCAATCCGACAGTGGTTGACTAACATAATTATGGAAGATCATACTTCCAAACTCTCTCAACGTATTGGGTCGATCTTTATATACACCTTGGATAATATTAATCACAGCTTGTTTTTGCAGACCATATGGGAAATATGGACGTTGGATCAGACTCGGTGCCGCTGCAGCAAAAAGAGCAAGTTTTGATACTCCGTAACCATTATGTCTGGCCATGTATCGTACACAAATGGCTCCCCCTGTTGAATGTCCCCCAAGGGTGAAATTCTGTAATTTAAGTGCGTCAACCACACACCGAATATCGTCGGATAATCGGTTATAATCATAGCCGCTCCAGGGTTTGTCTGATAAGCCGAACCCCCTACAGTCTATACCTATGCATCTGTATCCCATTTTGGGCAATTGGTTAAACTGATATTCAAACAAATTATGGTCTCCTGGCCATCCGTGAATTAACAGGATTGTCTTGTTCCCCGTCGGGTTAACATCTTCTACATAAATATTAACGCCAGGTTCTACACCAATATAGTATCCCATATAGATTCCTCCCAAAATAAAATATATGATAGTATATTATTCGATTGGAATTATATTGGTGATTTGTGCTTTACTCCAGTAAGATTAAGATTCTACACTCTAAAAAGAACTACTTAAGAATTATGATGTGCCAAAGTGGGCTTTCAATCTTGTTTATCATTCTGTATTGATGTTGAGCATAATTTTCTTTTGCTGACTAATAATTCTTCTTATACTTTTATCAGAAAGATAGTATTCCTGAGCTAAATCTAAAATCACAGCACCTTTTAAATATTTTTGATAAATTTCTTCATTTCTTCTTTTTAAAGCATCTCTTGAGCCGCTGTTTTCTCCCCATTTCTTTTGTTGTTCCTCTTTTCTAGGTATATATAAATATTCACCATTCACATATTCTTGAATCATTCTTACTATATCAACCGGTAAAACATTGTACGCATTACTATATTTCATATCTTTACTCCTCGAAAAATTTATTTTTTCTTGAAGCAAAGACCAAAAAAACTGTTGCAAAGCTATGTTTGCAACAGTTTCCATTCTTGTACAAAGGGACAAATGTATGAAATCATTTATTAAATCGTCTAATGCTGAATAATTGTACACTAACTAAAGTCCCTTCATGCAAATCTCAAAGAACTTAGCAGGAACATATAATTCAACATCAGCTATTTTAACAAAATAATCTCCAAGCAAAGCATAGCCGATTTAGTTCTTATGGCCTTCGCAAGGAGTATCTTTTAATCCTAATTCACTTTTGTAAATCATACTGTTCATACCCTTCATAAATACTAACTTCTAATTATATTAAGAAATAATACTTATATTATACAAACTTTTTATAAAGATATCAATTAAAATCATAAGGCCTGTGGAGAAAAGAAGCTATCTGTCAGAAAAGAGTATAACAAAAATAATAGATCAACAAAAACTTCTATGCTCATAATCATTACAGAATCATTCATTAGATTGAATGCTTATTTTTAGCTATGTTATGATTTTATTGCGGCTATCCAATGGAAGTTATCATTTCTAGTTTATACAAGCTTCAAAAGAAAATGATCTCAAATATGTATTACGTTTTAAATCAGGATGATTATTGTTACTTTCAGTTGGCGTAATAATAATCATTTTTTGTTAGCGGGCTGATGACAAAACAAAATTGTAAGTAATGTCATATTTACTTCCATAAATAATAAAAATAACACACGTTAGAAAAGAGGTGCTAGATTTTATGAGAGTTTTTATAAAAAAACATGAATATAATTATATAAGAGCGCGTTTGAATGATTTAAATAATGCTTTCAAGGGTTGTGTAGATATTAATATTATTGAAGCGACTAAAGCACATATGCACGAGAAAATATTAAATATTTTCACTGATTTATCCCAGGAAGAAAAAGAGTTACTTGATATTAGTAAAATAAACGACCCTTTACACATCGATAAATATTTAGCTGAGTTGAATGAATATGTATATGGAATGCCAAATGTTACAAATGCACAAATTAGTAGATTGTTTAAAAAGGAAAAGAAACTCAAATTGCCAAACTTAAATTCACAGGATTCAAAGAATGTATATTTAGGTTGGGTTGATGACTCCGTTAGAAAATTATTTGTAGCTTATAATATGGATGGCAAACTTGTAGGTATGGCATGTAGAATTTCAAGTTATGGTTCCAATAACACTCATAGGTGTGTACTTTGCAATCATGTAGGCAGCGAAAATGAGGTGGCCTTTGTTTCACCGATCTGCAAAACAACTAATACCGGCGAAGGAGCCTATCGGTCAATAGGCTTTGATATATGTTTAGATAGCGTGAAGTGTAATGAAAGAATTGCATCCATTGAAAAGCTTGAGAAAATTTTAAAGGATGTTAACAATATAAAGCTATAATCACATGCATATCCAGCCCATCTCCGCAAGTTAAAAATCAAGAATAAATTATAATAAAGATAACAGCCTAAAGGATCTTATATCATCTTTTAGGCTGTTATCTATTATACAATCTTCCATTATACTTGTTAGCATCATCAAACTATTCTATGAACTCCTTGAGACTCACAAAGGGATTCGTATAGCGTTCACGTTCTTGAGTTTTCTTACCGTACTGGATAGCTTGCTTGGGGCACCATTGAATACAAGCAAGACATTGCTCACATTTATGGTTCCAAACTGGCTTCCCTTCCTTGATCTCTATATTATTAGCGGGGCAAACTTTATTGCATACCCCACAGTGATCACATCTACTATCCACCCAAAAAGCCTTATCCATTTTGGGAAATTGGGGCATAGATACACTATAAAGAGCCTTACTTAAGAAAAAGTTGGCTAAGATTGACCCAGATTCTATACCATGCTCTTCTTGTTTTTTAATAGTGTTTGCTATATGGTCCATTCTATTAACCCAATTCTCAAACATTCTCTTTTGTCGTTCCTCAGATATCGCTCCTCCCCATACAATATAGTTTGTAGGCATTTGTACTTCAAAACCCGATGAAAGCTTTATATCTTGCAGGGCAAGCTTTTTCTGGGTCTGCAGTAAAGTTCCTGCGGCGGACCCTCCACAGGTAGCTATGGCAAAAAAGTATTTTGCATGCTCCTTCCTAAGCTTTTTAATGAACTCAGTAACCATCAAAGGCATCCCCCAGCAGTAAACAGGAAATACTATTCCTATGTTGTCCACCGATGTATCAAGCCCCGATTTTATTGCTTTGGGAATAGAGATTACGGTTGTTTCTCCTAGTTTTTCTGATAGGTCTTTTGCCACTTTTAAAGAATTGCCCGTTCCAGAGAAATAGTAAATGTTTGTTTTCATAAAAACGCATCTCCCGTTCTAATATTATTTTTGAATACTATATTTCATCCTATAATACGTTAATATTCTATCAATTGTTTCCATTGTACTTCAATTCTCCTATGATCTTCAACTATAATCCTACTATGCCTTGGGCCCAACATAATGGTGTACAAGACATTAGATATCTATATTATTTTTTCTGTCATCCTATTGATAGTAGGGAGGTTTGATACTTAAAAGGGATATACTAGATTTTACTGCTAAAAGTTACTATCTGGATTTTAATAATAGTGAAGTTTTACCTGATCCGCTAAATCCGGTGAGAACAGCCAGTTTATTCTTGGGTATATCTACATCAATGTTTTTCAGATTACGCTCACAGGCTCCCCTGATGCGTATGTATTTTTTTCTTCCATCGATATCAATCCTAGCTATCATTTAGAATGGAATCTCTTCTTTTGTTAAATTTATACAATAACCATAATGAATTTCACAATTTCCTCTTTTTTGACTTCACTCCTGGTTTCTTTTTGGCAGCCACCGAAAAAAACGATCGAGGTGATTCTTCACTCCGATCGGCATATTCATTTACTTGACTTTTTATAAAAAATACGATATAGTATATCAACAATCAAATAGTGAACTCAAAGAAACGACACATGTGGTGCTTTGCACGTAAATCTGATTACGGTACAAAGGGCTAAATGTGTCTTTTTTGTTGTCTAAAATAGGACAACAGTTATTTTAACAAAAGAAAGGGTGGGTATTTTTCATGCCAACAACAAATTTTCAGAGAGTGGTTTTTGCTTTTCTGTCCGTAATAATTACGGTACATTTATTCGTGTTTTATAATCTTGCTATTGAGATGGGAGGTATGTCAAATCAGGTATTTATAGCATCTCGCAAGGTAATTGCAATTGAGTTTGTATTTGCATTTTTACTACAAATATTTGCTGCAGGTCCGCTTTCATTAAAAATGGCTTTCAGTGTTGTAAATCCGAGAGAGGACAAACCATATGTGGTCACAACAGCAATCATATGTGCAACAGTCAGTTTAATGTGTCCAATGATGAGCTTTATGGCAACGATTCTTTATAACGGTATTACCGTAGAGTTCCTTGCACAGTGGGCGCAGAAGATAGTTTTTAATTTTCCATTCGCATTTTTTTCACAATTATTTTTTATACAGCCCCTTGTAAGGTTCCTTTTCGGTGTCATTTTTAAGAAGCAGTTAAGAAAAGTAAGGTTATCAAAAACGTGTTTATTATAATTTACGTAGATTCGAGGTGATAAATGATAAAATTTGAAAGAAATACTGTAGTTTTATATTATTTTGAGTATCGCTTACAATATTATATGATAGTTGTTTTAAAAAATCAGCTATTGACTACCAAAGAAGAAAATAGTATTATGAATAGAAACAGTTCTTATATCCGAACTGTTTGTTTGCCCAAACTGTTCTCTATCGTTAACATTCTATCAATAAATAAGAGTAAAATATGAGTTAATAACAAATAAATATATGCAGTGTGACAATTTAAAAGGAGTTGTTTAGATTGAATGAAAATTCAGTAGATTATACTGAGAAAATAATAGAACTTTATAAATTACTTTGGGAAGATTTTCATGAGATTGCATCTGTACAATTTAGAAAATATAAATTTACAGCGCCTCAATCTATGACGATACGTCAACTTTACAGTACTCCTTATATAACTTTAAAGGAATTAAGTGAAAGACTAAGTTTATCAAAAGGTACCGTCTCGGGGATTGTTGATCGACTTGAAAACCAAGGTATAGTAATCAGAGAAATACCTAAGGATAATCGCCGCACAGTTAGGCTATCACTTTCTCCTGAATTTATTGAGGATGTTGATTTTATTTATATAAAAAAAGGCTATCTTTCTAATATATTTAAAGACACCAATCTTAAAGATATAGAAAAAATAATTTATGGTTTAGAAAAATTCCATTCGATATTAGCTTCAAATATTAAGTCTTATCATTCTAATGAAAATGAAAAACAAGAATAAATGAGTACCACATACTCCTGTAAGTCCGTTTAAGCGTCAACTATAATTGACTAAAGGCACCGTTGTAGAATATGGCAAACCAGTAGTTAAACAACCAGCGTAAGCATTGCCAAATTTTTCAGTTATTAGTTACCAGTGTATAATTTCGGCAATGCAAAACGTTAGCCACAGGCAGGACAGTATTCTATTCAAATAAAACATAAAGGAGATAGAGATATGACAGAATTCTGGGAATCAAGTTTTATTGAAAAACAAATGATGTGGGGATTTGAACCTTCAGACTCTGCAATCTTGACAAAGGACTTTTTCCTTGAGAAGAAAGTTAAGGACATATTGATCCCAGGTATTGGATACGGCAGAAATGCAAAGATTTTTTATGACAACGGAATTAATGTAACAGGTATTGAAATATCAAAAACAGCGATTGATTTGGCAAGACAAAACGGACTTGATTTTAAAATCTATCATGGTTCAGTAACTGACATGCCTTTTGATAACAAACTATATGACGGTATATTTTGCTATGCACTGATTCATTTATTGAATAATCATGAAAGAAAAAAATTAATTAAAGATTGCTATAGTCAGCTAAAACCAAACGGATATATGATTTTTACAGCTATTTCAAAAGAAGCTCCCATGTTTGGAAAAGGCAGACAATTGAGTAAAGATCGATTCGAGATAATGAAAGGCGTAAAAATGTTCTTTTATGATTCTGATTCAGTAAAACGAGAATTTGGAAAATACGGGTTGATAGAATTTTCAGAAATAGATGAGCCGAGTAAGAATATGGAAAATAAACCTCCATTGAAATTTACAGTTATAAAATGTAAGAAAGAACGATAAAGATAGTTGAATAAAAAAATCAAGAATTAATGAATTACCAATGGCTGTATCCGTATGTATAATCAAGATGCAAACTATGTGCATAGTGTTGCACCCATTGGTACGGAAGTAACCATCGTAAGTTCTCAAGCCACTGATCTCTACTATGTGGTTCAGCCAGGAGATACCTTGTACGGCATTGCGCAAAAGTTAGGTGTTAGTTATGATGCCCTCTTAATAGAAAACAGCATCACAGATCCCAATATGATCTATGTAAGCCAAAAGCTTCACATTCTTAGATAAAACTATAAAAGCAGCAGGGTACATTCAAAACAAAATATATCCTGCTGCTTTTATTAAATAAACATTACCAATCATAACGCGGAACCATCTCTTGACACACTAAATTCATTTCTGTAATCAGTTCCTGCGGTAATCAGAAACAATACGCAGCGCTTCTTTAAATCGCTTTGTTTGCATATTTTTTAGAACTTGATCCATGTGGACCCAAGCATACTGTAGCTTGACTTCATCGTCAGCCAAACTGATTTCACCTGCCCATATGCGATCATGAAATCAGAATGCTGCTTCCTTCAGCAATGGTGTACACTCGCCGGAATAATATATGCATAAAATATGAAGGGCTCTGGTACAAGCTGTATAAAGCAGAAGCCTTTCCTCCTCACAGCAGTAATTTTCATTTCCTGCATTATAGATAAGCACCACATCAAATTCTAGTCCTTTCGCAAGATAAGCCGGAATCACCAAGGTATCGCATACATATTCATCATCATCCTTCATTATTGCTTTAACATGAACCTTGTCTTTTAAGAAACTATATACCTCATCTGCTTCCTTCACAGTCCTTGTTATGATTCCAATAGATTTATATCCTTTCCCCTTATATATTTTTATATCCTCAAGAAGTCTTTCTTTTATAGCCTCCTCATTTGTAAATCCGAGGAGTAAAGGCTTATCTCCACTTCTTTCTACGCATTCATCAGTAATCGCCTTATGAAGCAGCTTTCTTGAAAACTTAGTTATTTCCATTGTGGATCTGTAGCTTTTGGTTAAATTTATTATGCAGGTATTATTTCGAGGGAATATATGGGAGATATTCTTATAATCTCCTAGGTTCATGAATGGATTGATGGATTGATTGAGATCACCCAGCATAGTTATATTAGAATCCTTGAAAAGTTGATAGAAGATTTCATACTGCAGCGGTGTATAGTCCTGAGCCTCATCAATAATAACATATTTGATTTCTGAAGTTTTTGGAATGTCTCCAAGTGCGCCTTTTAGATATAGGAGAGGGGGCTGATCCTCATAATTAAGCTTTTGTGCCTTTAGGTTTTCCAAAGTATAGCTTTTGATTTCCTCAATATCTTTCTCACCGTATTCAGTATTTGAATTTCTGGAAAAAAGCTCAAGTTTCTCAAAAAGCTGCCTATAAATATCCACTAAATCAAACTCTGTCATTTTATTGATTTCGTAATATATGTCTTTCATTTCCTTCTTTACAATAACTTCACTGCGTTCCATAATTTCTGCTTTATTTATATAGGCGCCTGAATCCTCAAGCTCACCAGCCACTTCTTCTATCCGCTGTTTTTCATAAGGTTCCATCAAAAACAAAATTCTTTCTCTTATCTTTTGAAGTCTCCTTTTCAGTGGAAGCTGTACATAGTCTGTAAAGAACAGCTCTTTTAAATCCTTTGATGAGATTATTAAATTGTCTCTGAAAATGATGTCTGTAAAGTTTCTATCCATTTTTTCAAGGTAGGTTACATACTGTTTTAATATATCTATAAATTCCATGGAAGACTTAAATTTTATATTGCTGATTCTCTTTTGATAGGGTAATTCGTTCTTTGAGACGAGGATATATTCCATCATTTCACAGTAGCCTTCCTTCATAAACTCACCGCCTAAGGCCCGATGCATATATTCCTGAAATGTTGTCTGACTCATATTGTCTTCTCCAAGCTGAGGTAATACACTAGAAATATAATCATTAAAAATATCATTTGGGGAGAATATTACTATATTTTGAGCTGTTATTTTATCCCGATGCTTGTATAAGAGATAGGCAATCCTATGAAGTGCAACAGAAGTTTTCCCGCTTCCAGCAGGCCCTTGAACAACCAGGTTTTTGTACTCCTCATTACGAATTACTTTATTCTGTTCTCTTTGAATGGTTGTTACGATGGCCTTCATCTTATTGTCTGTACTTTTACTTAAAATATCTTGAAGTATTTCATCGTCTATCTTAAGATTGCTGTTAAACATATACTCAATTTCACCATTATTAATTTTGTACTGTCTTTTTAGCGTAAGTTTCCCATCAATAATTCCCTCAGGGCATTTATAATTGGCTTCTCCAATTTCGTAATCATAAAACATACTGGAAATGGGCGCTCTCCAGTCATATACGAGGAAATCAAAATTATCATTAATAAGATTGGAGATTCCTATATAACACTTCTGAGCCTTCTCCTCCCCCCTTTCAACAAAATCCATTCTTGCAAAATAGGGCGACAACAGCATTCTCTCATATTTTTCCTCAAGTTTTCTGGTTAGCTCATGGCTTCTCTTCTGTATCTTCATGGTACCTATGAAGCTCATAAAATCTGCAATCTGCTCCAGTCCATTGGTTATGGAAACAGCTCCTATGTCTTGCCATAGTTCCTTTTGTGTTTCAATGGCATCCTTTTTAAATCTTTCTTTAAAATCACGATTTTCATCAAACTGTTTTCGAGCCTCTTTAAGCACTTCCTGAAGCCATTCATTTTCTAGCTTCCATTCATAGTCATTCCTGTTCATCCTATCTCCTCCTTATGATGTATAATCATTAAAATTATTTCCAAACCCTATTGACATTGTTTTTCTAAAGATGTATAATAAAATTAGGGATATTATATCTTGATCCTATTAAAACGGTATCGAATTTATTTTATCACTTTTATTTTCTTATGTCAATATTAAAGACATTTGTCATTGGACAAATGTCTTTTTGTAATACTGTTCATTCTAAATAATCCTGAATACATTCTTTTCCTATTAAAATGATACGTCTCCTTTACTGGGTATCGGTTGTTCGGTAAACCGAGCACACCCAGCCCAACAAGTATCTTTAAAATCACAGAAAAGGCACCGAATCCTGGTGGTGTTTTTGGTACTCGGCGGATGCGTTTCTATAAAGATTACCGCATCCACGGCACCAATAATCCAGCTTCTATCGGCAAAGCTGTCTCTAATGGCTGCATCTGCATGTATAATCAAGATATTAACTACGCCTACAGTCTAGTTCCTATTGGTACAGAAGTAACCAACCTAAGTTCTCAAACTACAGATCACTGTTATGTGGTTCAGTCAAGAGATACATTATTCAGTATTTCTCAAAATCTTGGAATTAACTATAATGCCATTCTAAGAAATAATAGCGTTATAGATCCAAATACGATTTACGTAAGTCAAAAGATACTCTTTCCTAGATAGAAGATAGAAAAGTAGAATAACAAGATTATTTAATCTTGTTATTCTACTTTTTAAAATGGGGAAATACTGGATTAATAGCTATGTTAAGAAACTAGCCATTTGATATATTAAATTTAATTCTATGTTCCTGTAGGTAGCTATCTACTATTATTACATTCTCAATCGAAGGTACAGCGTTTTCAGCTGATACGCCTAAATAATAAGTCGATCAAAATTTGCTTATTATTTCACTACAGTTTATATTGTCTTAAAAGGTTCAATAATAGTTTCAATTTCTCTTAATTCTTCCTCAGTCAAATTCCATGTTGTTGAATTTATATTTCTCTCTAATTGACTGATACTTGAAACCCCAGCAATAATAGAAGTAACCTCTTCTTTCTGTCTTAGCCAATTGAATGCAACCTCGTTTAATGGTCTTCCAATTTTATCTGCAAAATCACCAATAGCAAGAGCCCCTTCATAATACTTTTCAAATAGATCTCCCTTTAGCTTGGGATTGGCATTTCTAATATCATTTTCTGAAAAATTGCCGCCTCGTTTAAACGCTCCCGTCAATAGACCTTGGAATAGCGGACTATAGGGTAAAAATGCCTGCTGATGCTTTTTAACCATAGGTAAAACTTCATCTTCTGTCTTGTAAACCAGTGGTATTTCATGATAACTATTTGTATTTCTTTCTAGCATGTTATACAAAGATTGTTGCGCATGGATGTCAATCATAGACATAAACTTATCCACGTCCCTCTGGGCAAAATTAGATAAACCTATATACCGAATTTTCCCAGCATTTTTGATCTCTTCTAATGCACAAACAGTTTCTTCGATTGGTGTACTCGGATCAGGCCAATGTAACTGATATATATCGATATAATCGGTTTGAAGCCTTCGTAAGCTTTGATCTATCTCATTTAAAATACTTTTTTTCGTTAAGTTGTTGCTAATTTCCTGTTGATCGTTCCATACCAAGCCACATTTGCTTGCAATTAATATTTTAGAGCGTTTACCCTCTTTCAAAGTTCTACCCAATATTTCCTCCGCTTTGCCAAATCCATAAACCGGTGCCACGTCAAATAAGTTTATTCCACTATCAATCGCTGCGTGTACAATTTTAATCGTGTTATCACCAACTGCATTATCCCATTGACCACCAAAGTTCCAACAACCCATTCCTATAGCCGAAATGTTTTCTTCAATCTTAGCTACTTTTTTATATAACATATTTAGTCCCCCTTGTAAAATATTAACGTCTTAACTTATCTAATAAAACTGCTATTACAATCAACGACCCAATGATTATCTCCAAAATAAAGGAATTAACACCAAGTAGTACGCCACCTTGCCGAAGGGTGGCCATGATCATGGAACCAAGGACTGTACCAATCACACTACCTACTCCTCCGTCTAAGCTTGCGCCACCTACCACTGCTGCAGCTATAGCATCTAGTTCATAGCCAGCCCCTGCAGTAGGAACACCATTTCCTAGCCTTGAAGTAAGTAAAATACCGGCTATGCTGCAGGCTAAGGCAGAAAAAATATAAACGCCATATGTAGTTTTTCTAATGTTAATTCCACTTAGTCTTGCTGCCTCTCTATTACTACCCAAAGCATATACATTTCTACCAAACACAGTTTTATTCGTGATAAACCATGCAATGATGATCATAATCACCCATACTACGAATAAAAATGGAACATTCAACACTTCTATTTGCGCAATTTGCTTAAATCCACCAGGCAGTTTCGAGATCATACTTGCATTGGTTAGCAGCATGATAATTGCCCGAACCACAGTCATCGTTCCCATTGTTGCAATAAATGGTGGCACTTTCCCATCGTGAACCAAAATCCCATTTACCAATCCAATAGCCACACCTGATATCACAGCGATAGCTATAGAGATAGGAATGGATATTCCATTTACCATGCACAAAGCTGCAACAATACCAGTTAAGCCAGTAACGGATCCAACGGATAAATCAATACCAGATGATGTAATCACTACCACCATGCCTATGGCAATCATTCCATAGATCGATGCCTGTCTAGTAAGGGTTTTTAGATTTCCTGCTGTGAAAAACACATCTGATGTAATGGTGAAAAACATAGCTAATAGCATCAACAATATAATTAAAAAAAGTTCGGTTTTCATTCCCTTGCTAAATAACCTTACTTTATTTTTTTCCTTTTTTTCTTTAACTAAAGTATCCATAGAAACCTCCTTTAACTTATGCCAGAAGCTAATCTTAATATTTCTTCATCATCAAACGCTGACTTCTCCAATATACCCATCTGTTTTCCTTCATACATCACTAGGATACGATTTGATAAGCCCATTACTTCAGGTAAATATGAAGAAATGACAATGATTGATTTTCCTTGACTTAGCAGTTCCTCAAATATTTTATATATTTCCTGTTTTGCCCCTACATCAATTCCTACAGTTGGCTCATCGAAGATAAAAATATCACTTTCCTGAGCTAACCATTTTGAAATCACAACCTTTTGCTGATTGCCTCCCGATAGATTCTTAACCAATTGATGTATGGAAGGCGTTTTGGTTCTCAGTCTCTCTGTCAATTCTGTTGTTCTCATATTAATTTTCTTGCTATTCATTACTCCATAGGAAGATACCTTATTAATTGCTACCATATTCGTATTTACTGCAATAGATAAACCTAAAGCCAGTCCCTCATCTTTTCTATTTTCTGGTATAAGTGCTATCCCTTTCTTGATCGCTTCTTCCGGGTTATTTATTTCAGCTTTCTCTCCATTTATATAAATATCACCTGACTCTTTTTTATCAGCTCCAAAAATGCATCTAACAATTTCAGTACGTCCTGAACCTACTAATCCAAACATTCCGAATATCTCACCTTTTTTTAACTCAAAACTAATATTTCGAAATGCTTTACCTCGACAAAGATTTTCAACCTTTAGTACAGACTCTCCGTGTTTTACATGCTTGATCTCGTACATATCTTTTGTATTACGTCCTACCATCATTGTAATCAGATCATTTTCATTGGTTTCACTCGTATTTACTGTTCCCACCTTCGTACCGTCCTTCATAACTGTTACACGGTCGCTGATTCTAAATATCTCATCCATTCTATGGGTAATATAAATAATGCCAACATTCTGGTCCTTTAACATTTGAATAATCTTAAATAATTCCTCAATCTCTTCATTCGTTAATAGTGCAGTTGGCTCATCAAATATAACCAGCTTAGCTTTAAGATGAAGAATCTTCCCAATCGCCACCATCTCTTGTTGGGCTACAGATAGCTCATTAATAACTGCTTTCGGATCAACATGTACATTTATAGACTCTAAAATCTTTCTTGTTTCCCCATACATCGCCTTATAATCTACAAAGCCTAGTTTTGTTTTCGGTAACTGTCCCATATAAAAGTTTTCAGCTATTGTTAAGTCCTTTGCTAAATTCACATCCTGATAGACGGCTCCTAAGCCATGTCTCTCAGCCTGTAATGGAGATTTGAAATCTACAGACTTATTTTCCACAAATATTTCGCCTGACGTTCTACTGTAAACTCCCATCAATATTTTAATAATCGTAGACTTTCCAGCTCCATTTTCTCCAACCAGCGCATGTACTTCACCTTTACGTACATCAAAACTAACATTATCCAGTGCTTTTACTCCAGGAAATTCTTTTACGATATTTTTGACTTCTATGATATTTTCATGTTCTAAAGGCATAACTACCCTCCTTGCTTGCTGCGTGCTATCAAAATATGTTTCTAAAAATATCACAGACACGAAACATTTCATGTCTGTGATATTTTTACATCCCCAAACTGTTATTCCAAAGGATAAAGCAACTTGTGTATTTCAGGCTGCTTCATATTTTCTTTTGTTACGATCGTTGCATTAATGATGATGTCCTTTTGAACGCTTTTGCCCTCGATAGCTTCAATTGCATGCATAACACCGTCATAGCCCATTCCAAATGGGTTTTGTACGACCAATCCATTTAATGTTCCATCTTCAAGGGCTTTAATTTCATCTTCATTTGTATCAAAGGCATATGTAACGATTTCATTGTGCTTTCCTGATTCTTCAAGAGCTTTAGCTATACCAACACCCATGTGATTGTTATCCCCGAAGATACCAATTAAATCTGGATTTGCAGCGATTGTACTTTCTGCTATGCTTAAAGCTTTTGTAATATCATTATCCCCGTACTGAGTTTCGAGAACTACGATATTGGGAACTAATTCTTTTATTTTTCCAATAAATCCTTCTGTTCTATCGGTATTAACCTTTGATCCAGCCACAGAACTAATTACAATTACTTTCTTTCCAGCAGGATTGACCCCCATTTTTTCCCAGTCTTTTACCATAGCTTCTGCTGCCATACCTGCTGCCAATCGGTGGTCTGTTGCTAAGTAAGATGTATATTTATCTGTATTGAGTTTGTTGTCTATGGTGATAACAGGAATTCCATTTGATACAGCGTTTTCAACTGCAGGAACTGTTGCATCTGAACTTGAGGAGGCAATCACAACAGCATCAGGTTGTGTAGCAATAACGTTTTCCAGAATTGAAACCTGCTTGTCAATATCCGTTTCTGATGGAGGTCCATCTGTAGTTACTACAACTTTTCCATCGCTATCTGCTTCTGCTGCTTTTGCACCTGCTAATAATGTTTGCCAATAGTCAGAGTCAGTTGCTTTTACAATAACAGAAATTTTATAAGGTTTGTCTTCTGCATTAGCATCTGAATTTGCAGGTGTATCTCCCTGATTCACTCCTGTGTTGTTAGTGCTTGAGCTACAGCCTGCAAATAGTGCAACCGCCATGATAAGTACTAACAATAATGCAAAAATCCTTTTTTTCATAACATCTTGTCTCCCCTTTATAAATTTATTTACTTTATTTTTGGCGTCCTTATTACAACGTCAGGACACCAAAATTAAAATCTGGAATTTATGGAACCGTTCCCACATTTCTTTAAAAAAAATTACTAAGGATTCATTTTTTCAGAACCCTTTAAATATATTTTATAAGGCATAATACACTCTACTCTTTGTTTGTTTGGATCTTCAAACCTTTCTAGTAACCTATGCATTGCTACTCTGCCCATCTCGACTGCATCTCTCGCCACATAACTAAAATTATATCCCAGTATATCCAACACTTTATTGCTATCAATTCCTATGGCAGCTATATCTTTCCCTAACGTTAAGTTATATTCCTTTAATGCTTTAATGAAGCCCAATGTAGTTCTATTGTTACATGTAATGATGGCGTCGGGTAGGTCTTTACTTTCTATAAATTGCTTTGACAATTCATAGGCCTTTTCCACGCTGAAATTTCCCTCATATATATACTCGTTTATAATCTCCATTCCATAGTCTTCCATTGCACCCAGATAGCCCTTATATCGATCTTGACCAATCTTTAATTTTAAATCACCTGTAATAATACCGATCTTCTTATGGCCTTCTTTAATTAGTATCTCTGTGGCACTATAAGCACTTTTGTAGTTTTCAAAGTAGACGCCGTCCCACTCAGAATTTTTCACACCTCTATCTAGGAGTACGATTGGAATTTTCAAATCCTTTAATTTCTGTTTTAACTTTTTCTCAGCTTCGCCATAATTATGGTCATTTACAGGGGTTAAGATCAAACCTTTTACCCGCTGCATGTTGAGCATAGCCAAGGCTCTCTCTTCCTTTAAAAAATTATTGCTAGTGTCACAAAAAATCAAGGTCATATTATGCTCATCTACAATTTCGCTAATACCTGTCAGAACCTCTCCAAAAAATTCATTGTCAGCTTCAGGAATAATGACACCAATGGTACTACTCTCTTTTTTGCTTAAACTCCTTGCAGTTGCAGATGGATAATAGATATTCTCTTTTATAACATTTTCAATCTTTTCTCTTGTCTCCTTACGTACATAACCAGAATTATTTAATACCCGAGAAACAGTAGATTTAGATACCTTTGCTTTTTTTGCTATATCATTAATTGTTAGTGTCATATTTAATACCTCATTTATGGAACCGTTTTCATATTTTGATTATATACTTCTCTTTTCTATGAGTCAATATATTTAATTAGATTTAGCGTATAATTTTTACTTTTTTATTAATTTTCAGTAAATTCCCTTTAAAGTCTCCTTAAGATTCCTTCTTTAAAGGACTTTTGAATAGAAAAAATAGAAGGGGTAAGTTCATACGAACTTGCTCTTCTACTTTCTTTAAAAAGGCATATCCAATAGCATGTCATAGAACCATCTTTTGACATGCCATTCAGGATTAGGGACACTCCCCTCGCCTCAATTATGCTTATATTGAGAGACTCAGAGTTAAGCATTGCTCAATTTTTCAATTGCTTGTTTTTCGTTCGACACAAAGAATATATCCTTTCCTTGGTTACTCTCATAGATGAAATCTTTTAAACTCTTACTTGAATATACAGAGTAATCACCGACTATTGCTATTTTAATGTGATAATTAATGAATTTTTGCATTATCTCCCCTGCAAGTCTTGTTTTCAAGTGAAAAAACTCCTCACATATTGCTGATTTATTCAAAATTATACGATTGCAGCCGGTTTCATAGCTTACTGTTCCAATGAAATCTAATGATGACTGAACATCAGTTATCAGTATTTCGTTGCTACTTACAATGGCAATTTTTATATCATTCTCTTTTATCACAGTTATTTCCATAATTAGCCTCCAACAAATGAATAATTTTTGCCACACTTTAAAATAAGACTTAGTGGCATTGACTTCAGCCTCCCATTAAAAAGATTTGGCAAGGCGAAATCCAAGATCTTCAATAGCGAACGTGGGATGGCTACGACGACGATTCGTAGCCAGTTTAAAACAATAGCTACCCCTTCTGATGCGACAATTCTGCTAAATTTCTTCAAACTACTCTCCTATCATTATTTCAGTTTTCTCAACAAGCATAGAGATTGAACTTAACATGCTTTCTATAAATTTTATGCTCCCCCAAAGAATAACTCTTAATCTTTTATCTTTCTCATCATATTTTACTTGAATTGTGGATTTTCCGATTTCAGGGTCCTTACAATTCGCTATAGCTATAAGTGTATTTGAAATTCTTATATAATCATCCTTTTCGGTTTCGTTAATATCTACTACAGCTGACACATTTATCCGCTGCTCTGTAGTCTCTATCTCGTCTCCTATCGTAGAGTAATCAATGTTTAGCTCTTCATCTTCTTTTTCATTACCTATTCTAACATTGTCTTTTTCTATAAAAACACTTATATCATGTCCTGAAATTCTCCATTGCTTACCAACCTTACTTGCTTCAAGTTTACCCTCCTTTATAAACTTTCTGATCGTCTTATGATGCATACCTAGCAGTTCTGCAACTTGATCTATTGTATAAAATTTATTCTCCATAGAATCGAATCCTTTCTTAATTGCATTATTGTAAAATTATAAAAGATTTTTTCACTATAGTCAATTCTTTTTTGCGCTTTGTTAAACTTTGTTGTATTTTATTGATATTTATTACCTTTCATACCTTCTTATATATACAAAAAATAAACCTACAAAAATATTATTCGTAGGTTTATTGGATAAAATATCTATATAATTCTCTAGTTATATCATCTAAATTTACAGTGAAAACCGCCGTTACTTGTGGTATGTTCCACTATATCTATTTAATCGGATAGTTCTTTCATAATAACTTATAACTAATAAGGAAGCCCCTTATTTCGTGATCATTTGGTATTTCGCTTTGCGCTTTTATTGAATAAGAAAAGTTTAATAACAGATGGTTTTGAAAATTCATTTTTCATTAAAGTTGCATATAAAAAAGAAGTGAAATAAACATGAATTGATGATAAAATCATATTGGGAATACCAAAAAAATAATGGTATACTAGAATCGATAAAGTAATGTGACACGAAAGTTAAAAATACTTTTAGAAAGGAAGATTTATTAATGAGCAAACCCATTCTATCAGCTCACTTTGAATCAAGGAAACCATCAGCTGTACGACTTGCACAAATGAAATACGAGGAACGTAAAGTCAAACCCCAAGCTGTAATTAATGTAGGTATTGGAAACGTTTCCCTCCCAACAAATCCAGCTATGCAAAAAAGGATGTTTGAACTTAATGCGCCTGAAAGCCCATTTGCTAAGGGTGTTGTGAGATATTCAACAACCGCTGGTTTTACAGAGTGTCAAGATGCATTTAAAAATATCCTAAAGTGTGAAGGTTTTGATACGAGTAAATTGTTCGTTCAGGTAACTGACGGCGGATCTGCTGCTATGGAATTGCTTTTAATTGGTGTTTGTGGTGCTGCCGGTACTGGTGAAAAACCACTTATGATGATCGATCCAGCCTACACCAACTATATTTCTTTTGCAGAAAGAACCGGACGTAAAACAGTTACAGTAAAACGTAATTTAGGCGAGGACGGCAAGTACAACCTTCCAGAACTGAGTAAAATCGAAGAGGCAATTAAAACACATAATCCTGGAGCACTTCTTGTCATACCTTATGACAATCCTACAGGACAGTACTACGATTACGAAACACTTAAAGAATTAGCTAAATTGTGCGTAAAATATAACATGTGGATGATCAGTGATGAAGCTTATCGTGAACTCTATTATGTAGAAGATAGTAAACTTGTAAGTATCTGGGGTGTCACTGACGCAGATGTACCTGGTATCGAAGGTAGAAGAATTAGTATTGAAACTGCATCAAAGGTATGGAATGCTTGTGGTTTAAGAATCGGCGCTTTGATCACAGATAATGCTGAATTCAACAATCGTTCCGTAGCTGAATATACTGCAAACCTTTGCGCCAATGTTATCGGCCAGTATATATTTGGTGCACTAGCACATGAAAGCAAGGAACAAATTGCTGAATGGTGCAAGAATATTCGAGAATACTACAGAGAACAAATAGTCAATGTGTATAACGGTCTGAAGGCGCAGGAACCTAGTTTGATTGTGTCCAGCCCTGATGCATCCATATACACAGTAATTGACGTTAGAAATGTAGTAAAACCTGGATTTGATGCAATTGACTTCGTTTTATATTGTGCAGGAGAAGGATCTGTTAACATCGGAGGTGTTGAAACAACACTTCTGATCGCACCTATGAAAGGATTCTATGATATTCAGGCAGGCGAGCATAATCCAGGAAGCACACAATTCAGAATTTCATTCGTAGAAACTCCTGAAAATATGGCAAAGATTCCTGAATTGTTTGTTAAACTTCTAAGACAGTTTGAAGCACAAAGATAGAGAATAGAACACATAGCCCCAGTTTGAATCATGACCGCCGGCTTTGCCGGCGGTCTACTCATATACTTCAGGTTTGCATATTGGTCAAGTATCATTAAACTACTTTTCATTTCAACTGCCCCTAAAACTTGAAGGTGTAAGCTATGAAGCTCTTCTCATAGAAAATAGTATTACTGACCCAAATATGATTTATGCAAGGCAAAAACTACTCATTCCTAGATAGAAATATAAAAAGTAGAAGGGCAATTAAACAATCTTGCCCTTCTACTTTTGCAAAAAGCTCAGAAACGCTGTCAATCAGCAAAAGTTGTTGAGTAAAATCAGAACCTCAAATTTTTTTAGAATCTACTCTGTTTATCCTATGCTTTAATCGATGGAAAGTATCATCTTTCCACGGGCTTTTTTATTTAATATTTGAGCATGTGCTTTTTCGGCTTCTTCTAAGGTTAATTCGTCCCCAACTTCCGGATGCAACATACCAGATTCCAAGAAAGCTTCGACAGCATGTAAACTTGCATTGTACTCATCAGGTGACGCATTCCAAAGAGCCATACCTAAGATATCTGCTTCTTTCATCATGGCCAATCTCGGATTGATTTCCAGACTGCCTCGATTGCCAACTACAACGATACGACCATATGGTGCAATCATCTTCAGATCAGTCTCTAAATTCATATTTGCTAAAAACTCGATGATAACCTCCGGTCCTTTACCATTTGTCAGAGAAATTATTTTATCGATGGAACCCTCTGTTATGTGCTCGAGTACATGTGTAGCGCCTGAAGCTTTCACCAAAGACTTTCCCTCTTCTATACTTGCAGTTCCAATCACTGTCGCTCCGATTCCTTTAGCCATTTGAACAACCAACAAACCAACGCCACCGCTTGCACCGTGAATCAAAACAGTCTCACCCGGTTTGATCTTTGCTCTGTGAAATAATGCGCGATAAGCAGTTAATGCTGGAATACCGAGAGATGCACCTTGCTGGTAAGATATTGACTCGGGCAATCTATGAACAGCATTGGCATCGCAGACTACCTTTTGTGCATATGTTCCGGTATTTCGCTTTGCAAGCAATGCAGCTACAAAAACGCGGTCTCCTATTTTGAGATGCTTTACCCCCTCACCTACAGCATCTACAACGCCCGCTCCATCAAACCCAGGTGTATACGGCAACTCAGGAGTATAAAAAGAATATGTACCAGTACGAATATATGCTTCATTCGGGTTAATACCCGCAGCAAACAGTCGAACGCGTACTTCGCTTGTAGCAGGGATAGGTTCATCGACTTCTGTGTATTCCAAGACTTCAGGTCCCCCAAATCTTGACATTTGAATAGCTTTCATCTATCTTCCACCTACCTTAATATTTAATACTTCCCATAAACACTGAAGAGAGCCCCAACATTTCTCTCACTTTTTCTTCTTTCATGTACAATAACGCATTTATTTGACTTCGACCATCCAGCCTTCGGGAGCTTTCACATCCCCGAACTGAATTCCACAAAGTATGTCATAGAGCTTTCTGGTGACTGGTCCTACTTCCTTTTCGCTATAGAATACATGGAGTTTACCATTGTATTCTATACCACCGATGGGAGTAATGACTGCCGCAGTCCCGCAAGCTCCAGCTTCTGTCAATTCATCCAGATTATCGATCCGTACATCTCTTTCTTCAACTTCCATGCCCATATATTCCTTCGCCACATGCATCAAGGAATACTTTGTGATGCTTGGGAGAATGGATTCGGATTTTGGTGTAACAAATTTATTATCCTTGGTAATTCCAAAGAAGTTTGCAGCACCAACCTCTTCTATCTTGCTATGCGTCAACGGGTCAAGATAAATGCAGTCTGCAAAGCCTTTCTTTACAGCCACTTCATGGGGCATCAAGCTTGCAGCATAGTTGCCTCCGACCTTGGCTGCACCTGTTCCGTAGGGTGCTGCTCTGTCATATTCGGAAATCATAAAGTTGACGGGATTCATGCCGCCCTTAAAATACGGCCCTACAGGAATGCAAAATACACCAAAAATGTACTCAGGGGCAGGCTTTACACCGATGTTATCTCCAACGCCAATCACGAAAGGCCGAAGATAGAGTGTAGCACCCATGCCGTACGGTGGTACATAGTGCTCATTGGCCTTTGCAACTTGTACGCAGGCATCAATGAATTTTTCTTCCGGTATTTCAGGCATCAGAAGCCGTCTGCAGCTGTCTTTCATACGCTTTGCATTTTGATCCGGCCTGAAGAGTTGTATCTTACCATCCTTTGTTCTATATGCCTTCAAGCCCTCGAAGCATTGCTGTCCGTAATGGAGGGCTGCTGAACCTTCGCTTATGGTCAAAGTATTGTCTTCGGTCAGCTTACCATCATCCCAGCTTCCAGACTTCCATACAGAGATATAACGATAGTCAGTTTTTATATAGTTAAAACCTAATTTACCCCAATCGATGTCCACAGCTTTCGCCATATAAATCACTCCTTTAATTTTTATGGTGTTTAATTTATTGTTCCATCACAATATGCATACCTTAGTAGCATTCCCCTCAAACACTTTCTTTGCAAATCAGTCTACTACATAGTACTTTCTAACAAACCTCCCTTGCATACAATTTATACCTTAAAAAAATTGTATCATTGCTACTGTACGGTTTCAATGGTACAAATGTATGCAACACAATATTAGGAGACACATTATGTCCCTTAAGACACATAGTACTTTGGAAACCGCTGTAGAAAATAGACAATATAAAAGGGTCTGCCTATGTTGCACTTTAAGATGCAGATAGTCCAGACCCTTTCATACAGTGGCGATTCAGTTCTTTTACTTAGGTGTTGCAAACAAAACATAGATCCCATAGTCAGTGCCTGAATCGGAGTCACTTCCAGATGTATAACTGATATTTTGGAAAATAATTTTCAACTTATATTCGTTATTTGTGACGTCGAAGCTCATCTCTTTTGGCGGTAATGCCTCCTTCGTCACGTTGGTCTCACCAATGAGTCCTTGGGCAAATTCATTGAGACCTGTTCCAACAAGCTCAATACCCGATGAATCTAAGATCGAAACACGCACTTCATCATTGGTAATCCTATTCACTTTCAATCGATAGTTCTTACCATTGAATTCAAAATCACGATCATTCATTTCCTTTTCATTCATATATCTTCCTACAAAGGCATTGAGCAGCACATCATATCCCGAAACCGGCAAAGGTTGCTGGGCATCCAGTGAAACATAAACATATCGTCGGCCTCCATCTGTATAGTTAGTATATGTGGCTTCAAATCCAAAGGTTTGTTTCATATCGTGATAGATTGTAAAATTCTCTGGCAGCCAACGAATGTACTCCAACGAACTGTTTCTTTCAAGATAATGCAAAATATTAGTCGTCTCGATTCTCGTATATTCTGATGCATCTTCTTTCTTGACAAGTTTACCATCCATCAGCATACCTTCCTTTTCAAGGATGGATTCAATTCTGTTAATTTGACTGCGACGAGAAACGGTAAAGGCATCTACGGGGGGAATGATTGAAATAATCGCAAAAGCAGCGGCAAGTACTGCAATTCGTCCATTTTTTGAAACCGAGCTAAAACTTAAAAGCACTCCTGCCAGAATGGAAAAGACACCAAAAATAGCCATGTAGTATCTTGACTCCGTCACACCATAGGTGTTCAAACGAATCCCAACAGAAATTAATTGCATGATAACAACAGGAATGAGAATTTTCGGGAATACCTTACGGTAGAATAAAGCAAATCGATTTTCCAGTAAACTTGATAGAATAAAAATCAAAAGACCGGCTATGGAATAAATCAATACCATTGGTCCAACCTGTCCAGAAGGCCATGTACGTGTGAAAAGGATCTTTAGAAAATAAGCGATCAATACCAAAGTATAGGCGCTGATCAAGGGAATTGCGATCTTCGAAATCAGAATATCAAGGAATTTCGGATAACTACTGGCACGTTCGATCATGCTTTGATCTTCTTCAGATTTCGAATTGAACTTTGGCAGGAGTGATAAATAATAAACAGGAGCAAATACCACCCAGATGACCGTCATGGTATAAGCATACGTATCATGGTTGACTTTAAAAAGCAAAATGTCAACAGCTCCAATAATAGCTGCAATTCCTGCTGAGAGAACACCTGAATAGAGCAAAGAAGTAAAAACTGATTTAAAGTGAACTAGAGCAACCAAGTTGAAGTTGACCTCCGATTTATAGGGCGGAATCCATAGTACCATGCAAACTAACGCAAAGACTGCAACCAAACTTCTTACTGTGATCTCAGCACTGATTTCGGGTGCAGGCAATAAAATCAGAAAGTAGCCTACGAGGAGTAGTAATGCTGCCCCATAGACCAAGACTCGCTTTCCGGAAAACTTCTGAAATCTTTCAACTGTGAACTGTGCAACCATACCCAAAACTGCGCCTACCGCAAATGTAAAAATCAGCTTTTCAAGCATCAGAGGCAGTGTCTCATCAATCGCGATCAACCTAAAAATAATCGAAGCGGCTGCTAATAAGCTAACCACCGTCATTGGAAAACGAAATCCCGCTAAAGAGATACCTTTGATACTGTTAATTAAAACTTCTTTCAAACGTCTCATTACATTTCACCCCTCTTGTACAATTTTCGATACAACTTAAACTACTTAAACTATATAATTCTCAAATTATTTTTTATCATATCTTTCTTGCGATCTACTGGCTGCATGCTCTATATCTAAAGACTTAGCGTTTTCTGTAATCTTTATCACATGAATATTTCAACGCTACTCTTTTTGAATATACCCATTTTGGGAATAGGCTACCAAAATGATTACTACTATCACCATTAGTCCTTATATATTCATTTTTTTTAAAACTCCTCTTTTAAATTATGCTTTTATATATAGACGATTCTGCTTTTAAAAAGTTTCAGGTACTTATGCAATATTTTTCTGCTACTGCTGTACCAAATACGCCACATGAAATTTAAATATTTATATTTGATTACGAATATGCTGTTAAAATTATTTGTAATCAAAAAACGCTTAAAAATGTGCTTTCATTTGTCCTGATAACTGGATAACATCAAGTATCACTGATTCAAGCAAGATCCATATTGACCAAGATGATTCCTTGATAGAAAATATAGAAGCAGAAGGGCAAGGTTATACACGCTTGCCCTTCTGCTTCTATATTTACCTTCATCTCACCAAAATTTTAGGCTTCATCTCTTCTTCTATGAATTCTTCCAGCTATAAAAACAACAGCGGCTAGGGTAAGAATGCCATATGTGATATTTGAATAACGATCCATCCACATTAACACATCTTTCCACGACTCATCGAAGATAGTGCCCATCCAAATAAGAAGTATATTCCAAACGAAGGTTCCTGTCACTGTTAATAACAAGAAAAGACCGCATTTCATGTTGGCTATGCCCGCAGGAATGGATATCAAACTTCGGATGAAAGGAATCATTCGAAAGAAGAAAATCGTCCAGTACCCGTAACGTTTGAACCATGCATCCGCTTTATAAATATCTTCTATCTTTATTCGAAGTATATATCCCCATCGACCTATTATTTTTTCTAAATCCTCCATTCCCAGCAACAACCCTATTCTGTAAAGGATCACCGCGCCTAAGACAGATCCACCTGTTGCTGATGCTGCTACACCCCAAATGCTCAATTCCGTGCGTGTAGTTATATATCCTCCAAATGTAAGGACGACTTCAGAAGGTATTGGCGGAAAGATATTTTCCAGTGTCATCATAAGAAAAACACCCAGGTAACCAAACTTTTCTAACATATGAACAATCCAGTTTTCCATGTAACCTCTCTTTCTCAATCTTTATTCAATAAAATACGCCTAAAAATCCTGCCAGCAACACTACTCCTGCAAATAGCATTCTATATATTGCAAATATCTTCATGGGTCTTTTCTTTAAATATGAAATGAATTTTTTTACAACAATCAAAGCTACCCCAAAGGACACAAGAAATCCGACGGCAAGGGAAATTATTTCTAGCGAAGTGAGGCTGGCGATTCCTCCGACCTTTACGATTTTTAAAAAGCTCATCCCTACCATCACAGGGATGGCTAAAAAGAACGAGAACTCTGCAGCTACAACAGTAGAAAGACCTGAAACCCAACCACCAATAATCGTTGATGCGGATCGAGACATACCAGGAATTATTGCTAGACATTGAAACAATCCAATGATTAGGGCTTGCTTGGCTGTAACATTTATCCCTTGATCTATTGCATCCTTATTCCTAAATTTCTTTTCAGCATATATCATCCATATGCCCCCTGCAAATAAAGTGATGGCTACAGATATGGGCGTAAATAAATATTTATCTGCTAGGTCATCAAATAACAGTTGACAAATACCTCCAGGAATACATGCGATGAATATCATAAACCAAAACTTAAAGCCCGATTTTTCATATCCTACACTTCCTGGAAAGAAATCTATAAGAGTTTCTTTTATTTTTCTCCAGTACAGTAGGATAACCGCTAAAATCGCACCTAGTTGTATTACATAGGTGTACATCCCCACATAGTGGAGATTTGTACCCTTAAATCCTATCAAGTTTTGAAAAATAATGATGTGCCCCGTTGAGGAAACGGGTAAAAACTCTGTTATGCCTTCTACAATCCCTAATAACATGGATTGAATAATAAACAATAAAGTATTCACCTAACCCACCTCTTCTTCATTTCATCCTTTGACCCAATGATCAATCTGCATAACATACATGGTCCTTGCAAATACAAAGTATGCCAACTGAAGTCCCAAATAAATGGATGCAATGACTAGGAAATATCCCGAGAGATTATCGCCCAAGATATTGCTTAAGGACTTTATTGCAAACACTGAATGGCTCAGTGCTACTACAAAAGGCAGCAAGAACATAATTCCACATTGGGTGCTTATGATTGTCTTCATCTCGTCATTGGCTACCCCCATCTTCTTTAGAGATATAAATTCATGCCTGTCTTTCTGTATCTCGTTGAAAATTTTAAAATATAATATACCGCTTGTAGATATAAAGAACAGTATCGATATAAATGTTCCTATGAATATTAAGAAAGTCATAAATCTTATAATGGGCAAGTACTGTGCTGTTTTTTCTGTAAAAGTATCTGTTGGAAATATCTTTTTAATCTCTGTAACTGCCTTTGAAGGGCGATCCCACCCCTTTATGCCATATCCATAGTAGACCAATTTATTTTCATCTGAAATGTTGCGAAGAAGACTGTTGAAGGTTTCATCACTTACTACGGCAGTATTGGTGTTCTTCCCGTCGTCATTCATAATCCCTCCACTGATTTCATCCCTTATGGCTAATGCCAGTCTTCCTCCTTCTGTCATCAGGTCTAAACCCTTTGTTTGATCAATAAAATATTTACTCCCCATGCTCCCAAAGATATTATAGGTGTGTATCAGCACCTCTCCCTTTTGAATATCTACCTGTTTCTTCCCTAGTTGAGAGGCCAATACATTGTAGTCAGAATTAGAGATGATATAAAAGTCTTTTTTGTTGTTGGTTGCATTCGCCAGGTCTGTATCTTCATTTGTAGCCTCTATCAGTATGATCCTATTTTTGTATTCTACTTCGTGGCCATGGACCTTTAATGCTTCATCAATCTTTTTAACATCTTTTGAATCCTGGCTGCTCAATCCCCTCTCTATAAAATCAAAATCATGGGGCAGATTCTGCTCTATATTGTGTAACATAACTTGCTGTGTGGAATATACACTGATCGTAGCTGTTAATGTTACAGCACTCAGTATAGATGCTATAAAGAGGATCTTGGCATTGTCCTTAAGTTTATACACGATCTGAGATATTGTAATCATATGAATCCCTTTATAGTAAATCCCTTTATTTTGCTTCAGTTTATCTGTAAAAAACACAGTAAATTGAGCATATAAAAGATAGGTCCCCAAAATTACCAGAAACAAGATGGGAAACATGGTGAATACGATAGCAAGGCCTGAGTATACGGCGATAATGTATCCCGAAGCAATAAGCAGTATAGAAGATATGGCTTTAACTTTAGAGAACTTCGGGATAGGTTTCGGAATCCTAGATCCTTTCAACAGTTCTATGATATTGCTATTTTTTATTTTATAGCTGATGAAGAGTGCAATCCCCTGAAACAATATTGTAAAGCTTATCAGTGTGATTAGTATCGCCTTATGGGAGATTGTAAAAGGAATCTCTGCATCTAAGGTAAGAATCACAGTTACTGTCATAAAGAACAATTTTGAAAACAATATCCCTCCTATCAGACCCGTGATGATCGCTACGGTAGAGACAATCATATTTTCAAAAAGGATATAGTTTCTGATTTGATTTTTGGTTAGACCAAACAAAGAAAGCAGTCCAAATTCCTTTTCTCTTGACCTTAAGAAGTTCGTAATCGAATAGTTTGTAAAAACGATGGATACCATTAGAATGATAAACTCGCACAGATATATGACTCTTTCTGCAGCTACACCCATATTCCCTAGGGTATCTATGCTTTTGATCTCCGGATTTGCAATGAAATTTGCAAAGATGAAAAACACCATTACCACCAAAGCATTACTCAGATAATACATCACATATTTATTAAAATTCTCTTTCACATTTTTATAGACAATACTATGGAAGGTCATTGTAATTTCCTCCTAGCATGGAAAGGGAATCTAGGATTTCTTTGAGAAACACATGTCGGTTTCCACCTCTAACAAGCTCCTGAAAATATCGTCCATCTCTAATCATGACAATTCGCTGGCAAAAACTTGCCGCAAAGGGATCATGGGTAACCATCATGATCGTTGCTGACTTTTGTTCATTCAAAGCCCTTAGAGCTTCCATCACATCCTGGGAGGCTTTAGAATCAAGGTTTCCTGTAGGTTCATCTGCCAAGATAATGGATGGGTTATGAATAAGGGCCCTGGCACAAGCTGCCCGCTGCTGCTGTCCTCCAGATACCTGATAAGGACGTTTGTCAAGAATCTCCCCTATATTTAGGATCTCACTCATAGCTGTCATTTTTTGCTCTATTTCTTCATGCTTCACCTTATCTAACACAAGGGGAAGTATTATATTTTCTTTAATGGATAGCGAATCTAAGAGATTAAAATCTTGAAATATAAATCCAAGCTCTTTTCTTCTAAACATTGCCATTTGCTTTTCACTGAGTCGTGTCAGATTTGTATCATTTATCATCAGTTCCCCCGAAGAGGGTGTATCTATGGTAGCCAAAATATTCAAAAGTGTAGTTTTGCCACTTCCCGAGGGCCCCATAACCCCTACAAACTCTCCTTTTGCGATGCTGATATCAAATTTTTCAAGGGCTTTCACGGAGGTCCCGCCTCTTTTGTCCCCATATATTTTAGTTATATTTTCAGCCTTCAGCACAATCATCTGTATCATCCCTTCTATCTAACTGCACATAATATTAAACCAGAATATATTCTTTCCCTCTATTGATCAATATCTATATTATAAAAAAAAGAGAGAAATCGATGTATCGATTTCCCTTGCATATTCTATTGTATTCTTACAATATTGAAAGATTATATTTTAAATATGCTCTTTCCCCTATGAAAGATGATTGTAAACCTCGTACCTTTTTCTTCTTCAGATTCAACAAGGAGATCATGTCCCAATTCATCACATATTCTTTTTGCTAAATACATTCCCATACCGGTAGATTCCGAAGTTCTTCTGCCATTCTTTCCTGTAAAGAAGGCCTGAAACACTCTTCCTATATCCTCTTTAGGTATACCAATCCCTTCATCCTCAATCCCCAAGATTACTTTTGATGCCTCATCTCTAATCTCAACAGTAATATACTTTTTTTCTCCTTTCGCAAGCCTGGAATACTTTATGGCATTAATCAATATCTGATTGATCGTAAAGTAGATCCATTTTTTATCCGTTTCGATAAACAGGCTCTCTTCTCCAACGACTTTAGGAAATATGGAATTTCGAATCAAAGCCTTCTTATTATCATTAATAACTTTCCTTATGAGACCAACGATATCTATACTTTCTACCTTGAAATCCAAATTGAATTCACTCATCCTTGCATTGTACAGCATCATTTCCAACCCATGAGATATCTTCTCATTCTCCTCTGCAATGCTGTTAAACACTTCTTTATACATTTCATCTTTTTGATCCTGCAATATCAGATTCATAACAGATACAGGTGTTTTCATTTGATGTACCCACTGGTTGATGAAATACATATACTGTTTATGGCCTTCTTCATATTTTACAAGCTTACTGCTATAGGTTTTATATAACTTTAATAAAAGGGCTTTATATATTCTGTGTTCATTCGTCCGTATGTCTTCAATATTAATCAACTTGTCCAAATCATCATTTTCATGAAGGATCATATTTAACTGCCTGTAAAAGGATTTGTTTCGATAATAATCATATGCTATAAACATGATAAGAACTACACTGGAGATCAATAAAGCGTACAAAACGTTCTCGCCAGGGAACTCCTTTTTATTTATCATCAACGTCAAATACATGATGAGAACTGCCATGGAGACACCTATAAAATACACCAGGATATAAGCTATCCTATCCATCAAGAACTCTCTAAATCTCATTCCAACCACCTGCTTATGCCATGATTATTTACTCCAATTGCTTATTAATCTATATCCCTGTCCCCTTTTCGTCTCAATGCAATCCACTATACCAACCTCTTCCAACCTTTTTCTAAGGCGCGTTATATTCACAGAAAGTGTATTGTCATCCACAAACTCGATATCACTCCATAATTCTTCCAGCAAAGTTTCTCTAGACACAATTTTGTTTACATTTTTAAGCAGCGAATGCAAAAGGATAAATTCATTTTTACTCAGTTCTATCTTTTTTCCCTGATATTCTACTATATTTTGCTTCATATAGATAAATAGATCGTTTACTTCATATACCTCATTATGACTACTCTCTGAATAACTTCCGTACACCCTTCTTATGACACCCTTTATTTTTGCGATGAGAACTTCATAAGAAAAGGGTTTCGTTATATAGTCATCCCCTCCATTTTCTATCGCCATTACTTGATCCATATCAGAATCCCTTGCAGAAATAAAAATAATGGGTACGTTTGATACACTTCTAATATCCCTGCACCAGTAAAAGCCATCATAAAAAGGAAGATTGATATCCATAAGCACAAGCTTTGGACTATTCTTCACAAACTCTCCCTTAATATTCGAAAAATCCTCAACCACATAGGTTTTATAGCCATAACGTTCAAGGGCATTTTTTATCAGTTCAGTTATTTTCTTATCATCTTCTATGATCATCACGCTATACATGTCAACATCCTCATCATCAAATAAATGATTGTTACTCGTTCTTATTATACCATATTTTTCTTTTTTAAATTTTCCATTTCCAACCAGAGAAATGTTTCATTCCTCTTTTATTCAAAGTGAATCATTCTCTCCCAAAAGTTATCTCATTTACAAGCATTATCTGCAATGATATAATATCGATGTTCAGTGACCCTGTTCATTTTGCATTTTTACTTCATTTTTAGTGCAAAATGTTCACATAAAGAAATATCGCCTGGATAATAAAAATGTCTACACTTGTTATTTTACTGGGGGGTGAAGCTTTACTATGAAAAAAACAATGCGTAAAATGAATAAAAGGCAGCTTCAGGCAATGGATACACACCAAAGAATCCATAAAACGGCTTTATCGTTGATGGAGAAATATGGTTATGACAATGTAACTATTCGTGATATTTGTGAGGCTGCGGGTGTTGCCACAGGAACATTTTATACCTATTTTAAGGCCAAAAGTGACATTTTTTCTTCAATGTATGTTGAGGCAGATCAATACTTTGCAACCCATGTTGCTGCTAACCTTTCGCAAGGGTCAGCTACTGACCAAATCATTGAATTTTTTATAGAATATGCGAAATATAATGAAGATAGTGGTCTGGATAGAATGAAGCTATTGTATAATCCTGAAAATAAGTGGTTTATCACGAAAGGTCGACAAATGCCAGAGGTGTTGAAAAACATCCTATTGTCTGGACAAAAAAAAGGGGAATTAGTTGATACAATATCTGCTGAACAAATGACCGAGTGGTTGTTCATAGCTGCGCGAGGCATAGTTTATGACTGGTGCCTTCATGACGCTTCCTATGATCAACAAGCGTTTATGAAAGAATATTTTGGCGTCTTTCTTAACGCATTGGTAAAGAAGGATTCATTGTGATGTAAACAAAGAGGTCTGCCTCATTTGTATCGTCAATAAGATTGATAAACCACCAGATAGATATCTATCTGGTGGTTTATCATTACCCTCTCTAAAAAAGATTCTTATATCTTCGCAGCATCCTATTGAAATTATTTGCCAAGTGCTGCACTCTCTCCTGCAATTTTACCGAATATAACTGTATCAGGAACAGCATTTCCTCCAAGACGGTTTCCGCCGTGGATACCTCCAGTCACTTCTCCAGCTGCATACAAGCCAGGAATGACCTTGCCATTCTTATCAAGGACCTGCGCACTTGTGGTGATTTCAACGCCACCCATAGTATGATGAACAGTTGGTTTACGGGCACCCGCATAGTACGGTGGAGTGTCAAGCTTATGCTTGAAGAGTGTTCTTCCGAATGGATCTACTATTGACTTATCTACTGCTTTGTTGAATGTATCTACTGCATTTTTTAAATTTTTCGGATCAACTCCGATCTGTTTCGCTAGGTCTTCAATCGTATCGGCTTTATAAGCCCTGCCTTCTGCCACAAGCTGATCGATAGATTCACTGAAGTTGTTCTTTACATCACCAGTAGGATAAGAATGCTTGTCAACAATAACCCACATGAATCCATCTTCCTGTTGGAAGAGGCCTTTTGTCATGACGTCTCTTCTGGCTCCTTCATCAACAAATCTATTTCCTGATTTATTGACGAAAATACGATTTTCCACACTTTGTTCGATGTTTCCGCTCAAGCTTCCTGTGATAGGATCTCCCATAGGAAGAAGCTGGATTTCTTGCATATCAATAAGGTTTGCTCCGATTTCTTCAGCCATGATCATGCCGTCACCTGTTGCACCAGGCTGGTTTGTTGTTCCAATGCTTGTAAGATCTGGCCAAATCTTGTTGTATTTGTTTCTCATTTCAACATTGGCACCAAAGCCACCAGCAGCATCGATGACACCCTTGACCGCATAAGCAGTAATCATACCATCTGCATTCTTAGCTTTAACACCGACAACTCTGCCGTTTTCTTTGATGATTTCTGTAACTTCTGTATTGAGGTATAGTTTAACGTCTTCACTGTGCTCATTTATGTAGTTCATATATGTATTGAAGTACCCTGTTCCTACCGGATCAGATGGCTGGTGAGATCTTGGCCAAAGTGCTCCAAGAACTGTAAATATGGTGTCATTGAACTTCATTCCAAGACTTTCAAGCCATTCTAATGCCGGATATGCATTTTCCACAAAAGTTCTCACAAGTTCAGGCTTAGCTTTTTTATCTCCGCCTTCATACATCTGAGTATAGAACTTGTCAATAGAATCTTCAACCCCAGCTGCCTTCTGTCTCTTTGGATCCACAGCATTATATGCTGCGCCTGAAATTACCGTATTTCCACCGATTCTAGGCATTTTTTCAAATACGATAACTTTTGCGCCATTCTGATTGGCAGATACTGCCGCAGCGAGACCAGCTCCACCTGCACCAATAACCACAACATCAGACTTCATCTCAATAGTTTTTGTTGAGGCTGCTTCCTTAGCAGGCTTCTTCTGATAATTTGCAGGATCTAACCCTTTCAGTTTAATGGCATTGGTCACTGCTTCAATTGCCGCCTTACTGGAAATAGTTGCCCCAGCCATTACATCAACATTTACACTCTGGTATTTGATGACATCATCAATCACTTGTTGGATAGCTGCCTGACCGACCCACTTTGTATCACTCATTTTAAGAATTTGAATCTCCGTGATCTTGTTTCCCTCGAAAGAAACACCTAACTTTAATGGTAGACCTGTGTAGGCCTTCGCCTCACCAACAATAGCACCTGGCTTTGGAGCAAGTTCTGGAGCATCAGTTCCTACGCCCTCCTTACTTGCCGATGAATCTGCGTCAGTTACTGTTGATGCTGTGGTTGCAGTTATACTAGCAGCTGGTGCGCAGCTTACCACCGTTGCTGCAACCATGATAAGTGCTAGAAATACGCCCAAAAATCTTTTCATGAAGTATGTCCTCCTTTTGAAAATATTTATAAAAACAGCTTTTTCAGCTGCAATTACTAGGTACACTTTATAAATGAGAATTTTTCACATTCAATGTATACGTTCACAGAACATGTTCATTGAATGTATTCATTTTAAATCATTGACATTTCTTTGTCAATATCTTTTGCGTATATGCACTGTTGTTTTATTTCCAATACCCACTGAAATATTTGTATAAAGACTATGGCATCTACGGCATCAATAATCCAGCTTACATTGGCAAAGCCGTATCCAATGCCTGCATCCGCATATACAACGAAGATGTTACTACGTCTACAGTCTTGCGCTCCTCGGTATAGAGGTAACTATTGTATGTTCTCAAGCCACTGATCGCTACTATGTGGTTCGGACAAGAGATACACTATTCAGCATTGCTAAACAGCTAGGAGTTAGCTATGATGCTCTGCTCAAGGAGAATAGTACCACAGATCCAAATATGACTTATGTAGACCAGAAGCTTCTAATTCCTAGATAGAAATATAAAAGAGGAAGTACAAGATTGAATAAACTTGTGCTTCCTCCTTTATTAGATTGACAAAATTAAAATATAGGTCATCTCCGAAATTAGCTTTAAAAATCGTTCTTCAAAATATATAAACCATAGATTTCTTCTGTCTTTGTATCATAATTTAC
This sequence comes from Anaerosolibacter carboniphilus, assembly GCF_014205875.1. Lineage (GTDB taxonomy): Bacteria > Bacillota > Clostridia > Peptostreptococcales > Thermotaleaceae > Anaerosolibacter > Anaerosolibacter carboniphilus. The sequence goes on along the minus strand of NZ_JACHEN010000001.1, from coordinate 390,891 downwards.
CGATAAAAATATGTCTTTATATTTAAAATGTGCATCTCCATTTCTATCACTTATAGGGTTTCCGAATACTTCCTTAAACCTGCTGATCTTATCACCCACTTTTACACCATTCAGATCAATATCCTTTCTCATGATAAATATCTGATCTACCAATGTATAACTTTCCTGATCAAACCAAACTCTGATGCCGGCTTCTTTAAACTCTAATCCCCCTTCGCCAATAGAATTCGGTTTTTCATTCAATTTATTTATAAGTTCTTCCTTACTTAAACCTAATAATCCTAAATATTCAGTTAAGCTGCCGTTTTCGGTATCAGATTTTGATTCATTTATAGGCTTGTTGTTTTCTCCGGTTATTTCCTTTGGAGTCGTCACTTCTTTATTCACTTCGCCCTCTTTCATCGGCTCTTTAGAACTACAACCAGTTAATCCCCCCATACTTATGGTAATAATAAGTCCAGTGGCTACAATGAATGCAATCCTAGATTTCTTTTCAAATTTATTTATCATAATCATTCTCCTTTAGTAATATTTAGTCTCTATTAAAGAATAGCGTTGATTTTAAGATAAAAGTTACTTGTCTCAATTATTAATAGCAGTAATCATTAATTTAGGATTACCATTTGTCGATGTTACCTCATTAATCCAAATATTGTCTGAACCTGTACCAAACATTATTCCTTTCCAATTCGCAAACATATATTTGGTAAAAGCATTGCTCATTACTTGCTTATAATTGGGATAGAAAATTTTATCATAGTTCTTAATAAAGTCATCTTTATTTTGTATGGTTGTAGCTTTATCGTTAATTTTTACAGTGATAGGATATTGTATTTCTTCAGCTAATTGTTCCTTATTATCATTTATTACATAACCTTGAATTTTGCTAACAAAGTTTTCTACATCTTGGTCGCTCGTTGTGTCTGTTGCAACTCCGTACCTTTTTCCATATTCAACTCCAGGGAGATTACTTTTAAGTGATAACATAAATGGATAGCTTTTTTTATTGTCTGTACTTGTCCACGTTCCTTCAATTTTATCAACGGCATTCATTGTTCCTTTAAATATCCCTGTTTTTTTTCCCGTTTCATCATATTCATATAATATGATCTCTTTCTCTCCTGCTTTTCCTTTCAGATTCATTTCTTTTCTCTGACTTTCATAAAAGTATGAACCAACCATATCTTTTCCTAAAGGATAGATACTCATTTGAATTGACATATCATTCCTTATGGTCCCTTGATAATCATAATATCCTTTTTCAAAAGGACTGTTCGTAGTATCTATGCTATCAAGCATGTTGGAGTCTGTGCTACTATTCGTGTCATTGGCACTTTGAGACGTACTTGTACTTTCTGACTGTGACTGGGATAATTGATTGTTGCTTAATGGAGCCGTTTCGGTATTATTACCAGAATTCTTTTTGTCTGAACACCCTGTCAATATGACGGTTAATGTAATGATAATTATGATTATTTTTTTCAATTTTAATCCTCCCATATGATATTGTTTTCGATTATCCTACACTTTGCATACAATACATCTTTCTTAAACAAAGCCAATACTTAACATGGTATGCTGACTTATGGAAAACTTCCTGATCACTTTAATGATATAACATAGGTGTTATCTATTACTTTCATATCTTTTACTTCGCCAATACTTGCAAGAATTTTTTTGCTTGACGGGCTCCATTTTAGGCCACCGTCAATGTTTATAAAATCACGGGAAACATAAAGACTTCTTTCACTTGCCAGATCCATCACATACAATCCGCTCTTACTCTCATCTTCAGACGTAATAAGATAGGCAAGCTTGCTTTGATCAGGTGACCAGCTGAGTCCAAAAATTAATTTAGCTTCCAAGAGTGTCGCTTTTTCATTTCCGTCAAGATCTATCAAAACTAATTCCGTTCGGTTTGCACTTACCTTTTTTTCAATTGCAAACGTATCTTTGTGGGGAGATAGTTCAAAGTTAAGCACGTTGTCTTTAATTACTTCCCGCTGTTTTGTGTTTGTATCATATGCTACAAGTTCTTTTTCAACAGATACATAGTATATTTTATCTCCTACTTTAACAGCATCATCTGTCTGCATTCTCCCGATACCTTCAATTTTTGATATATTTGAATCCACATCGATAAGGTATACCCCCTCATTCGAGGATGGGATGATGACTTCTTCATTATCTACCCACCTCCCACTATTGAGAGAGAATCCAAGCCCTGTTGCAGCATCTGATTCGATTGCTGTTTTCACATTGCCCTCTATATCCAAAATAAGACCAGTATATTTGTCAGGTTCAAATTTCTCAGAAAATATGTGTTTCCTATCCGGAGAAACAATAGGTCTCCATAAAAATTCGGTTTCTTTAAGAATATTTTTTTCTTCTTTTGATTTTAGATTATAAGAATATAGATTTCTAATATTGCTCATTTGATCCGACACGAAAATAGGATCCAATTCTGTGTTTTCCTTAGTGATTAGAATGACATCCTCAGTAAGCCAGTCTTCTCCTCTTATCCCTTCATATCTGTCAATTTTTTCAACCTCAAAATCATTGCCTAACGCTGCATTTTCTGTTTGCAAGGGAGTCTTTGTATTTAAAATTGTAATTTTTTTACCGTCACTATTTATCTCCTCTCGCTCCGCTGTCTTAGCACTGCAGCCGCTGGATACTATAAGGATTAATAATAATGCTATGCAACCTATATGCTTTAATAATTTGTTCATGTTTTCACCTCCATTTTATTTTATAAGATGATTCTATAAAATAAAATTTTCCATAGTATTAACACTTATTTCAAAGTTGTAAACAATTTTATTAAATTGGAAACTTAATTTCAAAAGCGGCTCCCTCTTCTTCTATATCCAGGAGCATGATGGTTCCTCCCTGCCTTTGGACAAGGTTGTTAACAAGGGCCAACCCCAATCCAGTACTTCCTGATTGGCGTGAGCGGTCTTTGTTTACCGTATAGAAAGGTTCGAATATTTTATCTCTTGCATCTATCGGAATTCCAATCCCTGTGTTTCTTACATAAATACATAAACTGTCTTCCTTCTCGCTACAATCAATCCATATTTCTCCATTGGGGCGGTTATACTTAATGGCATTATCTATAAGGTTAATAAATATTTGCATAAGGCTTTCCTTATCTGCCATAATCCTGTGATGCTTAAGGTTGGTATGTAAACACAACCCATATTTTTGAATTTTTCCCTTCATGCGCTCACAAATATCGTTTAGTACCTCATAAATATCTATCTCTTCTTTTCGCAATTCAAAATCATATTTTTCCAAAGCCGATAATGCAAGCACCTTTTCTACCATATCAGATAAACGCTGGACTTCTTTATCTATATTTTCTTTCGCCTCTCTCATCAGTTTCGAATCATCAGGATACATGGCTATTAGATCGGCATAGGCTTTAATTACAGTAAGAGGCGTTTTAAATTCATGTGTAACATTCCCTATAAACTGTTTTTGTTGTTTTCCGAGAAATTCAAGTTTTTCTACTGCCAACTTGAGTTTATTTTCTTCTTTTTTCATTGCATCCACATTTCTTTTTATTTCAAACCCCATAAAATAGATAGCTTTACTTAATTCGCCTAGTTCGTCATTTCTATTTAACTGGACAATATCAGCATAGTTTCCTTCCTCAATTCTTCGGGCAGTATTCTTCAATTTTAAAATTCCTTGTGCCAAGGGATGAACATACAGATATCCACATATGAAACAAATGGCGAAAACCAAAATACCTACATATAAGAAAAGATATTTTATTCGGGTATAAAATATCTTTTCTCTCTCAGTCGGATAGCTAAATGCGATTACACCAATCTGTTTGCTTGTATGATGGAGGGGAGAAAGAAAAATGATATTATTTCCTTCTTCTAGGTAAGTGATTTTATCTTGTAAGGCATATTCAAGTAATTTGCTTACATCCGTTGTTCTGGCAGCAGGTCTGGAATTAGCTATTTCTTTACCTGACATATTATAAAGTACAACATGCATTCCGCTCATCATCTCAAACCGTTTTACAAGCTCTTGAGACCGTTCATCGAGAAAACTTCCAGAATCTTTTATAGATTCCATTAGATAAGTTTGTTTTATATAATTGCTCGCAATTTCGCCCTGCTGTATAAGATAATTTTCATACTGGCTTTTCTGGTTATTTCGTATCCCCTGCAGCACGAAAATACTAAGGATACTTACCGTAGAGAGTAAAAGTAATACAAGGAATGCACTGAATTTTATTTTAATACTTATTTTCATATATATCTCCTATTGCTTTATATCCTATGCCGTATACCGTTTGTATTAAGTCTTGATACGGCTCTCCAAGCTTGCTTCTTAACCTCTGGACATGAATATCGACAGTCCTTGTCCCTCCCGCATATTCCACTCCCCATACTAGGTTAAGCAGATCGTCCCTTGCATATACTCTTTCAGGACTTGAAAGCAAAAGAAGCAGCAAATCAAATTCTTTGGGAGTCATTTCAATCTCTTCCCCATAAAGTATTACTTTCCGCTGTTGAGCAGTTATAATCAAATCGCGTATTTCAATTTTTTGAACCTGCTGTTTCTCGGAATTTTTCTGCAATCTTCTCAGTATAGATTTAGTCCTGGCTACCAACTCTCTTATATCGAAAGGTTTCGTAATATAATCATCTGCACCAAGCTCCAAACCTAAAACTTTATCAACAATATCATTCTTTGCTGTAAGTAGAATGATTCCCATATCATTTCCATGATCCAGTCTTTTGCAAACTTCAAGACCACTCATCTTAGGCATCATCACATCGAGGATTATGACATTGGGGCAAAATATGGAAAGCTTATTAAGCGCCTCCTGTCCGTCATAAGCAGTCTCCACAATATAGCCTTCCCTCCGGAACGCATAGGATATGGCATCAACGATGCCCTTCTCATCATCAACTACTAATATCTTTTCTTCCATAGCAATCTCCTTACTAGGTATCTGCGAACATTCTTTGGCATTTATTTTTTTATTATAGTCTGAAATGACCTGATTGTAAACTTCATGCAGATATAAGTTTATATAGACTTGCTCTTCTACTCGTATTGATGAATAGCGGTGTATCCTAAATGATAGATTAATACTGTAGTACTTTTACTAATTTTGAATCCGTGTTCATATTCTAGTTATTGTTCCACAATGATGTCGGTATGGTTTTGTGGCTCATCTGCTTCTTTCGTTGAGATCTCCAGTAAGCTCTTTTTCCTGATTCCTAACCATAGGAAGAGTCCTACTATACAAGCGAACGCTTCTGAAATTGTCATCGCCCAAATAATGCCATTAACTGCAAACAGCATATTTCCTAATATCAAGATGGGGATAAAGGCAATCCCCCTCATAACAGACATAACAGTGGATTGGATCCCTTTCCCAAACGCTTGAAAGATACCTGTAAAGAGCGCAGATAGTCCTGCAAAGATGGTGGAGCAAAGCTGGGCCATAAGAATTATTTGACCGATGGCAATGACGTCAGAATCAATACTAAAGGCACTAATGATCTGCGCTCTGAACACAAATAGAATTGCCGACAGCCCCATTGTAATGCCCACCATATAGAGTGTGGTTTTCTTGATAATTTTCATTAGCCGTTCATGATTCTTCGCCGAATAGGCAAAAGCAATAAGGGGTACGACTCCCATTGAAAAGCTCATACTGATAAAGTCAACAATTTGAACAACTCTTTGAGAAATACCAACTCCTGCAACAATACTGTCACCGTAAAGAACGGCAAAATTATTGAACAATAGGCTTGTAATTGCCAAAAAACCATCAAGCAAAAAAGCTGAAATTCCAACTTTAAAGATATTCTTGCAAATCTCTTTGTTTGGTTTAAAATCCTTAATTGACACACTCTGAACAGTGCTTTTCTTTTGTAGATAATAGATGAACCATACAACAGAGATCACATTGCCAATGACCGATGCCAGTGCTGCTCCCATGATATCCATGTGCAGTAAAAAAATGAATATCGGGTCGAGCACCATATTAATGATGACACCCGCTAACATACCCATCATGGATGCCGTTGATGCACCCTCTGCACGAACAGTTTGTTCCAGCGAAAAATTAGCAATAATAAGCGGAGCACCAATGACAAACATCAGTATATAATCTCTTGTATGCACCAACGACTCACCTCTTGCTCCCAAAAGTTGTAAAATGGGAGTTAACAGCGGCAGACATATTGCCATGAAGATGGCGCCAGTGAATATTGATAACCAGAAGTTCACGGACGAAACTTGTTTTGCTCTGTCAGCATTATCCTCACCTAAAAGTCTCGACACATAGGTTCCCGCCCCCGCTCCAAATAGGTTTCCAAGGGCCATCAAAATAGCTGAAAACGGTAATGCCAGTGTAACCGCTGCCATCATGGCTGTGTTATCAAGTTTACCAATATAAAAGGCATCGGTGATATTATAAATAAGCGTAGCAATAAAGCTCAGCATCATGGGAATAACCATATGCATAATTGCTTTAGGAACAGGCGCTTTTTCAAGATAATATAGAGATTTCTGATCCATATTTTCCATTTTTTATCCTCCTTGTTCATATAAATCCCAAATTAAATAAATAGAAGGTACCTTCATATTATATAATAAAGGTACCTTCATATATTGTCAATTACTTTTTTAACTTATTTTTTAAGGATAAAAACTAGAAAATCTCTACTGCTAAAATGAACATCCCTCCATTTTCAGAAGAACTGCTCTATCTAAAGATAAACAAAAGTTCATAAAAAAAAGAATGCGCCAGTTCCAAACTCGGTAGGAACAGCGCATATATGTCTTTCCTGCTATAAATATGAATTCATTCTTTATCGGAATCTTTAGGCTTTCTTCTCCTATCGGGATGCTCACCATAGCCTCCATCTCCGAAATCAGGCCAACCACCTCTCCTATCGGGTCCCTGACCATAGCTTTTGCCTCCAAAAGGAGGGCGCCCACCGTACATATTTACACGCGGGTCAAACCCGCCACCGCCGAACGGTGAAAGATCATGGGGTCCTCTTCTTCGAAAATCTAATTCATCATCTCCAAATTGCTGCTCCAATTCGTCGATAATGCGCCTCAAATATTCGCTTAATGTGGTCTGTTCTTCTTCATTTAAGCATCCAAACAATTTTTCGTTATCAGGCTGCTGTTCATTTTGATTCGCTGCTTCCATTCCTGCATCAGTCAAGCGAATATTCATAACTCGACGATCCGCTTCAGAAGGTGTGCGCGTGATGTATCCACTTCGCTCCAGCTTGGTCAGTAGTTCCCCTAAAGACTGGGAACGTATATCCAGAATGGCGGAGAGTTCTTTCTGACTGATCTCTGGTTTCAGCTTCAACAGAGCCAAAACTCGCCCCTGTCCTCGGTGTGGATCAGCCATAGGGCCATATGCCCTATAGTTTTGTAGTTGATATCGGCGGAGCAACCATTCCAGACGAACAAATTGCTCATACAAATCAGGTTGGTTATCACTCATATTTTTCTCCTTTGCTATATTCAAATTTCAATGTAGAAATAATCTCAAACGAAAAGGTACCTTTATAGTCCCAGTATATGAATGCCTTCTCCCTTTGTCAAGAGGTTCTAGTCAAACATTGTCTAGGGCAATGTACCTGCCCCCTTGTCCCTCTTAGATTTCCAAAAATGATAGACTAAACACTTTTTTTAAGCGCCTAGTCTATCGTTTTCAGATTGTTACTCATCGTTCTTTTTTAGTTATGGTCTCCAAATATGCCAGAGATGATTATTCTGACCTTTTGCAAAGACATCTAGTCTATTACCTCCCCAAGATACTGCTGCAGGTTGTGAGGTCAATTCTCCACCAAGGGACTGCCAGCCACTCCATCTGGTTCCATCCCAAGTTCTAAAGAGCAATTGGTTATTTCCCCCACGTGCAAAAACTTCCAGTCGATTGGGTGCAGTTGATGCAGCCGCTGGTGCTGAGCTTATCGCTCCCCCACCTAAGTCTTCCCATTGACTCCAACTTGAACCGTTCCACCATTTATGCCATAGACTATTGTTTTGTCCTCTTCCAAATACGTCAATTCTATTTGGTCCCCAGGATACTGCTGCAGGAGCCGACGTTAGTACGCCACCTAAGTCTTCCCAATCGCTCCACCTTGAACCATCCCACCACTTATGCCATAAGGCATTATTTTGTCCTCTTCCAAATACATCCAAGCGATTTGCTTGCCATGATGCTACAGCCGGGTCTGAGGTCAATACGCCACCTAAGTCTTCCCATTGACTCCAACTTGAACCGTTCCACCATTTGTGCCATAGGGCATTGTTTTGTCCTCTTCCAAATACGTCAATTCTATTTGGTCCCCAGGATACTGCTGCAGGAGCTGAGGTCAGTACGCCACCTAAGTCTTCCCAATCGCTCCACCTTGAACCATCCCACCACTTATGCCATAAGGCATTATTTTGTCCTCTTCCAAATACATCCAAGCGATTAGCCTGCCAAGAAGCTACTGCTGGACCGGATGTTAATACCCCACCAAGATCTTCCCATTGGCTCCAGCCTGATATTGGTTGTTCCCCTATATTTTCCAAGGTAAAACGTATAATCGCTCTTATGATTTGGTTTATACGATCGCTTGGTACTCCAAATCCTCTTAAAATTGCCAAAGTCGGTGCATTATCACGTTGATAGGCGTTAAATATTGCATTTGTTCTCTGCTCAATATTTCCCGTGTACTTATTTTCATTTCTCAGCACATAGGTTACAACATTTCTGAAAATATTACGTGTTACAACTCTCTGTATTCTATACCTTTGAAGTTCAGTATAGTAGTTGTTAAATTGTTGATTAATAAGTGCCATGATTCTATTGACATCCTGTGGTCTCTGCCGCATCATGTCTCCATCTTCTAGTTCACCATTATCTTCTTCATATAGACTATTTAAATAATCTGTTGCCATATTATCATAAAACGGACAAACATATCCTGGGCTCATGGGGTAAACATAAGGCTGACCATATATTGGCACTTGTAGATATGGCCAATTCCTATAATATGAAATCATTTATCAACCACTCCTTTAAATGAAACTACTACATCATATGAATTTGCTCTACGGATGGTTAATAAAATGTATATTCGTTATATGTAAAATCCCACAAACCGTTTTAGTCATCATTCTAATGAAAATTTCCCAAAAACATTATCTATCCACAATACTGCATCCTTTGTGATAAACTTTAATATACAATACTCAGGGTCTGTTGCACCTCCAGGGAAATGAGCTGTAAACCAGTCAACCCATAAAGCATTTTTTATATTCATGTCTTCAATAATTTCAATATTTCCAGTTAAAGTAATTCCATCGTTTCCGTTATTATAGCAAACACTTGCTTTGTTATTTTCTTTATAATGCTTTACCTTTGCAGAACTTGTTCCTGTTGCAAACCAAATTGTTTCCAATCCTTCTGCTTTAATATTTGACATCGTAACAGCCCTTGGTCTCCCACCTTCATCAATTGAACTTAATACCGTTGTTTCTGCTTTTGAAACAATGTCTATTGCCTTTTTCCTGATACTGTTTTCCATAAATCCTTCCTCCTCTTCTCATAAATTGGAATAAGCCTCTCGAAAATTGTGCTTCGTTTTTATCAGAATAACATAATGAACATGCCAACAGTATGGCATGTTCATTTATACATATTCAAAATATTTTTTGAATTCGTTTTCAGTTCATCGATTATTGAATCTGGAGATAAAATATATACTTTATCACCAAGACTAAGTATAAATTCCATTGCATATTGGTGATTCCTATAAACTAAGTTGAATTTAATGCGGTTATCTTCTGTAATTTCATAGGAATCTACTCCATATTGATCAACAATTTTATATTCGTAACAGCGATCTATAAGCATTGTTACTACTTTTTCTTCGTTATTAAAGTAGTTATCCAAATTAAGTCTTTCTTCAGGCACATTCCGGAGTTTAAATTTTATATCAGTTATTTTAAGACTGCTGATTCTATTCAGCTTAAAAAGGCGAAAATCATTCCTTAATTTACAGTATCCAAACACATACCATGCCGACCATTTGAAAGTGATAAAGTAGGGCTCTATGTGCCTTTGTGATAGCCCTTTGTCAGAAAAATAATCAAAGTAAACCTCGAAGCTATTGTGAATTGCTTCCTTCAATTGGCTTATTTTTTGAGGCAGATTGATTTTATAAAAAGAAGTCAAATCGATATACATATTATTACTAACCGATATAATATCCCCTTGTTTTGGAGATAGCTTTTCTAAAAGGAGTTTGATGTTGGCATTGTATGATATACTTTCAATACTTTTCAGGCCGATTATAATATTATCCAGTTCATCATTGGTTAATATGTTTTTGTCCAATTTATAGCCCTCAGCAATGCCAATCCCTCCACCGCCTCCTTGATAGGTGACTATTGGTATACCGGCTATACAAATATTTTCAATGTCCCGATGAATGGTGCGAATAGATACCTCAAATTTTTCAGCTAAATCCTTTGCTTTTATTCTCTCATTATTTAAAAGTATCGTTATTATTCCAAGAAGCCTGTCTATTTTCATACAATACACCATCCTTAGTAAGCCAAGTCCATATTTCTTTTGAAAGTTTCTAAATAACCTTCATTGAACGCTTTCTATATTTCACTCAGACAATTCCTCTTCTTCCATCTCTCATTTAAGTTTTCTTATAAAATTCTACCATAAATTTACTGTTTTTGTAACAGGCAAGACGGAATGGGTCTGCTTGAGTTGTTAGTTGTTCCTTGTTTATATAGGAGGAACCTGTATCGTCAGTTATTTTTAGCCAATCTTCTATAGCTAGTGTATTTATAAACGATTTATGGTAAAATAAAAGAGCATATTTTCTAAAGGGGTGAAATTAATGGACATTACGAGCGTATTTACGATTGGGGCAATAGCTAGTTTGGGAGTGGGCGCAAGTGTTGCATTTTATTATTATAAAAAGCGAAATATAGAGAAGTTATTCAATCAAGTTTATGACATGACAAAACAAGTCCCAAAACAAAAGAAAAATAGTTTTCTGCTGCTGATGTTTAAGGAGTCTCTTTCAGCATCAAAAAACAAATCCAATACGGCTTCTTCTGCTGGTAAACTTAACAATCCTAAGTATTTAGACATTCAATTAATGCATATGGCAAATATTCTTAAGGATACCTCAAAGGTACAGGATAAAACGATTAAAAGATCGCTGGGTTTACTTAACAGCTATCAGGAATGGGAAAAAGCAAAGGTCGCTAAAGAAAAAAAAGTAATTCAAGACAAAGCATCATAAGTGGTCATGAAGACCCTTTAAAACACATCTATCTATTCTATGAGCGCATGATGTACAAAGCTCCTTTCTGGCAAGGATTAGGAAATGATACCAAACCAGAAAGGAGCTTTTCTATTTATTTTTTCTTTTCTTGTTTTCAGGCCCTTTTTCAGGATCTATGATCTCCTGTCTTTCCCTTGCTCGATTCACATCTGTAAGCGTAGGGTTATATAGATCAGCACTTGCCATTTTATCTTTTTTCTTTTTCATATTCTATCACCTCTAGAATATTATGTGTACTTCGTATAACATTATTCAGTACATGATTTCATTTCAAAATATCAAAGAATATCTTTATATCCGAGTACCTATGCGAATCTCCACCATCATCTATAAAGTAACGGTAGCGTCAATAATCATTCCCTATCCTCATTAATGATTAAAAAACCTCTTATGTAATTACCATATTCAGAGAATACTATGTTTAGGAAACAAAAGAAAGAAGGGTCATGATGCCAGAAAAGAATCCTTATATTGTTTTTACGAAGCACACCCCATATATTGTTATGGATGTGGATACCATCATAGATGAAAATCATCAAAAACTAAAGGCTTCTTCTGTTGTAGCCCTATGTAGATGCGGTAAAAGTAGCGCACAGCCTTATTGTGATGATATCCATGCTGTAGACGGGCTAAGAGAAGAAAAAAGCAAGGATCGTGCACCTGATCATCTAAAGGATTATATCGGTGATGATATCACAGTGCATTTTAATTTAGGTGTATGCTGCCATGATGGTTGCTGTGTTGAGAAACTACCTCAAGTTTTTGATATTAATAAAAAGCCTTGGATTCAACCAAACAATGGGAAAATTAAGGATATCATCAATATAGTTGAAGGCTGTCCATCAGGTGCCCTAAGTTATAGTATTGGTAGTAGAAGATATCAAGATTTGGATCGTCCGCCGTCCATTCATATTCAAAAAGATGGTCCCATTGAAATAAAAGGATTTATCAAGCTCAAGGATGATGAGAACACAGTTCCTGCTTGTAAAGAACACTATACATTATGTCGATGCAGTTCATCTAAAAATAAACCCTTCTGCGATGGCGCACATCTTGATGGCAATTTTGAATAAGATAGAAAATATATTTTGTTACTTATTGAAATATTCCATATAGAATAGGAAGTATAAATGGAACAGCAAATGTTAAAATGGTTCCAGTTATCAATGTTACTAATCCTAATTCTGGGCCGACAAACTTTGTAATAGGCATCAGCATGGTGTCCATATTACCTGCAGCACCCCCAGCAATAGGGCTTCCTTTACTGATTTTAATCAATAGCGGAAGCGTCAAAACTGTGAAAAACTCGCGCATAACATTAACAACAAATCCATATGTTCCTGTCTCAATCCCATACATTTTTGTCATGTAGGCTCCTGTTAAGCTATAATAACTCATCCCACTAGAGGACATTACTGAAATCTCTACTGGTAAATTCAACACAATCCCTGCTATAAATCCTCCTGCTACACTTCCTAAAAAAATGGCCAATGAAAGAAAAATAATTCTTGCTCCTAAGACTCTAATATATCGAAATACTTTACGGTTATTTCCCAAGTTTATACCAACTCCTGTATAAAGCAAAACCAGTGATATAGTCAAAATATATCCAAGCAGATAAACTTTGTCTTTCGGCATCGCAAAATATCCTAATATCACACCTGTAACTATACTGAGAGGCATAATTAAAACTAATGGAGACATCTTTTTCTTCTCCTCTTCTAAAACGTTTACTTCATTGTCTAAGCTCATATTTTCAGCGTTTAAATTTTCTTTCATTTTATCCAAAGGCAGTATTGTCTTTTCTACGACTAATGTGAAGATAACACTGAATATAATTGCAAACAAAGCAATAACAAAGCAATTTATCCCAATCATATTAAGCTTTGACATAATCGAATTATTTACGCCTATATTCATCCCGATTGTTAACATAAGAACTATCAGCGTTATATTAATGATAAAATCTATTGCTTTTAAAAATCTGTTCGTTATTTCTTGTAATCCTACAATTATCCCAATCCCTAAGCAACTAAATGGTAAAATAGTCATATAATCCTCCCATATATGGTGAAATATAGTGTATAAAGTCCTCTGTTTTTATTATAAATTATCGATTAGCACATTCAATACTGAATTTGGTATAATTATTTGGAATCGATACGAATTATAGGAGGAGATAGTGATGGAAGCATTGGTTGTTGAAAAAGAAGGACTGCAAAAAAATGCATATCGAAATGATATGCTCAAACTACTGGCATTAGTAACAATGCTTGTTGATCATATTGGGTATATGTATTTTCCAAATGAGATGCTTCTTAGGATTATAGGGAGATTGGCTTTTCCTATCTTCACCTATCAGATTGCCATAGGCTATTCCCGGACATCTAATCTCAAAAAATATGTTTTAAGACTTTCTCTATTTGCACTAATAACGCAACTACCCTATTCTTTTTTTAGCCCCGATATTAAATTTAATCCTATTCATTTTAATGTACTGTTTACGTTTATAACAGCCATAGGGTTGCTCTATGTTTATGATATGGGCGTCTTAAAGATTAGGAATTTTATTAAAGACAAGAATTATAAACACCTTTTATATGGTATATTTTTACTAGCCTTGGCTGTTATAATAATCATTCTTCCCGAAGTAGTAAGCTTCATTGTAAAAGATTTTTATTTAGAATACGGCTTGCTGGCATTAGCCTTAGTTTTATTGTTTCACATCTTTCAAGAAAAGACGGCAGCTGCCATAATAAGCATTATACTATTATATCTACTTCATGGTTATTACAGGGTTGCCCTGTTCAACTCCGCCTATTCAGCAGCACTATTTTGGAGCAATCTTTTCAATTTTAAATTTGTATGGAACCAGCTTAACTTTCAGAATGGATTATCTCAACTACAAAGATACTATTTTAATGCTTGGGGAGTTTTTGCATTAATTCCCATTTTTGTGTCAAAAAGCATAAATCCAAGCAGTATTAGACTTAATAAATATGTAGGTTATATCTTTTATCCTGCACACATGATATTTCTAATTGTTATTGCGGTTATACTGAAGGCTTATTAATTCGAATTTATATTTGATAATAATATTAAAATCTCGATAGTAAAGAGAAAACAAATCAAATTGTCAACATATATGTAAAATTTCATAAGTACATAACTGTATAATACACTCTGTTTATTCACAGAAATACATTCTAGCAGACCAAAATCAGTATGGCATCATCATGAACTGGTATCTTTTCTATCAATTAAAAATACAACTCTACATCAAAACTGTTAAATAGATTAGATAGCTTGAATTGTACTTATAAAGTGTTTGGCGCTAATTCTTCTCTGAGCACCCTCACTGTCAATTTGCACTTCCACTTTATTCTTAAAGTAACCTTTCCCTACTCAAACCACCTTCTGATGTCCTATGTACAGCTTTCACTAATCCACCCATTCTCATCCTGAATAGTATTTGGAAACAGACCTCCAAAACCACAGTTATTTATGGCATGATTCATCCTAACAACACGATCGGGGTTTTTTCATTATACTGCTATCTATCTATTTTACTTGCTGTTTCTACTCTTGAGAATGATTAACCGAAAGGTTGGTCCTCTTCGTGTTTAATGTTTTAATACATGATCATTTTTGATTTAATGGTGTGTACTGTTTGCTAAAATTATCCTTTAGATTACCTATATAACTATGAAATATTCTTTTGGATCGGGTAAAAAAATCTTGACAATAGCAAAATATGGATATATAATCCAACTGTATTAAGTGTATCATTCGTCGTAATACAGTTGGGAGGTGCCTATGTTTCAGTTAGATTTTAAAGACCGAAGACCTTTATATGAACAAATCAAAGAAAAAATGAAACTGTTGATTATCAACGGGGTTTTAAAAGCAAATGAGAAAATCCCCTCGGTCCGTGAACTAGCTCAATCTCTTACCATTAATCCAAATACGATTCAAAAATCCTATAAGGATCTTGAAACAGAGGGGTTTATTTATTCCATCCGCGGGAAGGGAAGCTTTGTCACGCCATTAGATAATACAGTAAATCAAAGCAGATGTAATGAACTCATAGTAGAGTTAGAGAAAATCGCTGCAGAGCTTATGTATTTGAATGTACAAAAAGAACAGCTTATTACCTGCATCGATACTATTTTTCAAAAGGGGGAGGCAGGGCCGAATGATTGAAGTAAAAGACCTAACCAAACACTTCGGTAATTTCAAAGCATTAGACAATCTGAATTTGCATGTCAAAGAGGGATCTGTTTATGGATTGCTAGGTCCAAATGGTGCAGGAAAAACTACACTGATTAAACATCTTATTGGCATATATCATCAGGATTCTGGTAGTGTTCAGGTTCAAGGGGAACCGGTTTACGAAAATCCTAGCATTAAGTCTTCTATCGGATACATATCAGATGATCTATATTTCTTTTCTCAATACACTATCGATGAGATGGCAAAGTTTTACGCCAGCATCTACCCAAGGTGGTGTTGGGAAAGATATGAACTTTTGAAACAGGTATTTCCTATCGATAGCAAAAGAAGGGTGACCCGTTTGTCCAAAGGTATGCAAAAACAAGTAGCGTTTTGGTTAAGCATATGCACTATCCCACGACTAATGATTCTTGATGAACCCGTAGATGGCTTAGATCCTGTAATGCGTAAAAAAGTATGGAACCTGCTGCTTCAGGATGTGGCAGAGCACCAAACTACTGTACTGGTCTCTTCTCACAACCTTAGGGAATTAGAAGATGTATGTGATCATGTGGGAATCCTGTATAACGGCAAAATCGTAGTTGAACGAGAGCTAGACAATATCAAGTCTGATATCCACAAGCTTCAGCTTGCTTTCTCAGGAGAGATTCCTAGCGAACTCCTGTCAGATGAAGAAGTTCTTCATACTTCACAAAATGGTAGTGTGCTGCTTATGATTGTAAAGGGAGATCGAAACAGATTACTATCTAAAGTACAACAAACCAATCCGGTTATACTCGATCTATTGCCTCTAACGCTGGAGGAAATTTTTATTTATGAGTTAGGGGGTATGGGCTATGACATCCAAAACATCACTATTTAGCAAAGGTTTGTTCACCGCTAATATGAAGCGGTTTTGGTGGATTGGCGCTATATATGCATGCATTTTGTTTTTCACAGTGCCTTTTCGATATATCATGTTTGGAGCCAATGTTCAAGATGAATGGAAACGATCTCTGCTAGAAGCCACGCTTAGTTTTTTCTCTGTCCACAACGAATTCCAACTGTGGATGATTGCTGCCCTGCCTACAGCCTTAGCTGTACTGCTCTATAGATACTTAATGACCAGCAAGGCAACTGCGATGATCCATAGTCTTCCTTATAGCCGAAGGACTTTGTATCTCAATCAGCTGATAGCAGGCTTGGTATTACTCACAACTCCAGTTCTTTTAATAGGAATGATCCTAACCTTACTAAAAGTCGTCACTTCTTTAGGTATGTACTATTCCATGCAGAACCTATTCCAATGGATGGGATTAACGACACTTTTTAATATTTTATTTTTCTCTATGGCTGTCTTTGTAGGAATGTTTACAGGCAACTCTGTTGCCCATATTGCCTTTACCTATATTCTACATCTGCTGCCAGTAGGAATTTATATGCTTCTTAAAGAGAATATTGCCGCCTGGTTATACGGATTTAGCAGCAGCAGCGGTTATGATCCTTTTTTCGATAAACTTCCCTGGTTTGTTCTATTTGATAATCGCGCAGCCATACCCTTTCTTTCCGTAGAAGATGTCCTTGGGTATTTGATCATTGCCTTATTGTTCTTTGCAGCCGCTGGCTATGCCTATGAAAAAAGAAAACTGGAAGCGGCCAGTGATATTATTGCTTTTACCTCCTTCCGCCCTATTTTTAAATATGGCGTAACCACTTGCGGTATGCTGCTGGGTGGACTATATTTTAGAAGTATCTCAGAAGGTTCCCTATCTGTATCCTTAGTAGGGTACCTATTGAGTTCTTTGTTCGCCTATGGGGTTGCGGAGATATTAATGCAGAAATCCTTCAGGGTTTGGCATACTTATAAAGGATATCTTACATATGTAGCAGTAGTTTCCCTTCTGTTGGTAAGCATTCAAGTAGATGTCTTCGGTTATGTTCAACATATACCGGAATTAGATGAGGTAGAGAAGGTTTACTTCGGCTATTACACAGACATTTGGACCAGTGAGGATCCTGCTACCGATCCAAAATATAAAGATATGCACCATGAAGCGAATTCCTTCTTTAGCAATCCTGAAAACATAAAAAATATTATGGCGCTTCATACTCAACTCATTCAGCAGCCTAGACAAAAAGTCAGCGGCCCTACACCTTATATCGTATATATACTTAAAAACGGAAAATACCAGGTGCGTCAATATACCATCAACGAGAAACAGTACGGGCCTTTGCTAAAACCAATCTACGAATCCATGGAGTATAAAAAAATAAAATATCCAATTGTAGCACAAAAGCCAGAAGATATTAAGTGGATTCAAATCAGTGATAACCGTACATCTAAAAAACCGCTGGTTTTAGCAGACAGCCCTGGAATGCGGGAGTTTATCGCTCTTTTCCAAGAGGAAGTTCGCTCTATGACCTTTGAAGAGATGAGTGCACAAAGCAGTGATTATGTTTATATACAAATTGCAGACAGCAACGATAAATATTACCATTATGGTTTCCGTAAGGGTTTTGAATCTATGATCTCATGGCTTGACGAGAACGGCCATTATGAAAACTTAGTACTGCTGCCCAAAGATATTGAATATGCTGTCTTAAGAAAAGAAGTCACAAGAGTACAGCTAGCTAAAAACGGGAAGGCTGTTAATGACTCAAACACTGTAGAAATAAGGGACCCAGAAATTCTTAAGGAGTTGTTATCCATAAGTGAAACTTCCCAATACAGCTATGAAAGAATGCCGATCTATGTAGACTTTTACATTAGAGGCCCCTATGGTAACCAATCCTATCAAACACCTTTATATATCAATGTACCTGTTTCTGATGCATTAAAAGGATATATGGAAATCTTGAACCAATCTTAGATCAAACATTAAACCCCAGCATGGATCATATCCTCCATGCTGGGGTTGTATCATCTATAGACAAAGGGGCGTTTCTTTTGTCTTGTCCCCACATCTTTCCTTTATCTTCTTACTTTCCTCAACGAAAGCTATAAATAATGATAGAAATTTAGGATGTTTCACCACCAAATCCTCAGGATGCCACTGCACACCTACAATGAAACTGTGTTCTTGTGACTCAATAGCTTCCACTATCCCTTCTGTAGAAAAAGCAGATGCTTTTAATCCCTTACCTAAGCTTTTCACTGCCTGATGATGAAATGAATTTACATGGATTTCATCTTCTCTAAAAATACAATATAGTTTGCTATCTTTATCAATTTTTACAGAATGATATAATTGATCCCGTGAAGTTGCTGATGGAGAATGTCCTAATGTTCCCTCTATCTGTTTATGGATATCTTGATATAATGTTCCTCCAAAGGCAACATTGATAACTTGTAATCCTCTGCAAATCCCAAATATGGGAATACCCATTTCAGAAGCAAAGTTGCATAAAGCAATCTCCTGCCTATCCCTTTCCCAGGAAATAGAATCCACCTGTCCTGTTGGATTTTCTCCATAGAGTAAAGGAGCTACATCTCCTCCTCCAGTAAGAAGCAAACCATCGATCATTTCTAAATAAATTTTCAACGCTTCTTCATCGTGAATAATAGGAATGACAACAGGTATTCCTCCTGAAAGAATAATGGAATTGATATAGCTATATCCCACCTCACAGAAAGTTTTTTCAGATTTTATATCATTAAAGCTTGTTATCCCAATGATTGGTTTCATAAAATTCCCTCCTTATCATGTAACGATAGATACATTGTTTTTTTATCAATTTCCTACAAATATTCTACACTTTATACTCCATAATTAATTTTTCTCCTGATCTGACAAAACTCCTTCCCGCTAAATATATTTATGAACTTATAGAATGATACTTCCTTCATTGAATGGTTCAATTCTATTTCAATCCAATTTGCAATATAGATTTAAATCTATTTTACTGATGTATCAATTCATGCTAATATTAAGCTATGTGAGTTTGCAGCCTCTTCTTTTAAAAATCTTATTGATCTTCAAAATAAAAAATTTCTCAGTAAAAGAGGTTTTATTATGGATCTATTTATCGGTCTTTTTATTACATTTTGTGCATTGATTTTTTCTATTTACAAGGGATTATTTGTGGGATACCCCCTTTTACTAGGTTTTCTTATTACTGCTTATATTGTATGGAGGAGGGGATTCCTACTAAAAGATATCATCGCAATGTCTTATCAAGGAGGTAAAAAAGCATTTGTTGTTTTAGAAATATTTGTTTTGATAGGGGCTATTACCAGTATATGGATGGCGTCTGGAACAGTCCCAGGTATCGTATATTATGGAATGAAATACATGAATCCAAACTATTTTATCCTATATGCTTTCTTAATCAGTTCCGGTGTATCATTTCTCCTTGGTACATCCTTTGGAGTAGTAAGTACCGTGGGTGTAGCCTTTATTCTTATGGCAAAGAGCGGAAGTGTAAATCTAAATATTACTGCAGGAGCTATTATCGCAGGTGCCTATTTTGGCGATCGATGCTCTCCCATGTCTTCTAGCGCCAATCTCGTTGCAAATATAACGGGCACAAATCTTTACAAAAATATCTCCCTTATGTTTAAGACTTCTATCATTCCCTTTATTTTATCTGTTGTCTTATATTTTGTTTTTTCATTACAGGAGCCTTTGCATTTTATCGAAAGTGGAATAGATACAGAAATCATACATATCTTCAAAATTAACTGGGTGGTTTTATTGCCAGCCATCATCATTTTGGCTTTTTCTATTTTAAAGATCAATGTCAAATTCTCTATGTTGATGAGCATTATTTTCGCTTCCATCATTTCTATTGGACTTCAACAGCATGAATTAATGGACGTCTTGAAGTACATATTCGTAGGCTTCCGGTTAGATGCAAATAGTCCATTGCAGGAGATCATCCAGGGTGGAGGTATTCTTTCAATGTGGAAGGCATCCTTGGTTGTCTTTATATCCTGTGCCTTAGCTGGTATATTTGATAGAACCAATATGTTGAAAAGCGTCGAGCGTATTTTGATGAAGGGAAAAACCCGTTACCAACTCCTTATTTATACAACGATTGTTAGTATTGTTACTGCGGCTGTAGGATGCAGCCAATCGATTTCGGTTGTTCTAACCAATCAGCTTATGCAAAAGAGCTATGAAGACAAAGGCATCGACCATTATCATTTGGCGATAGACTTAGAGAATACAGGGATTGTTTTGGCTGCATTGATTCCATGGAATATTGCAGCTTTCGTTCCTACAACAACCATGGCTGTTAGCACTATAGGATTCGTACCCTATGCTTTTTATTTATATCTGATTCCAATATGTAACATTATATTTTTAAAGATTTCAAAAGTAAAATCGGTTTCTAGATAAATAAAAGGAACACCTAGTTTTTAATGATTTATTCTATATCTTGCTATAATAAATTTAATTTTTATAAAAACAAAAAGCATGTGAACAACTGCCAGCTGTTCATATGCTTTTTGCTTCCCACTATAATAGGAATAGGACCTGTACGCTCCGATGAGGCGTCATACAAGTCCATTATCTTTATTACTATTCTGCTAAAAACATCATGGCATACTGGGCATATAGTGCCGTACCGATCTCTAATCCATCCTCATCCATATTAAATCGTTCATGATGGTGTGGATAACAAGCTTCTTTTTCTTCATTTCTTACACCCACAAAGGCGATTGCTCCCGGCGCTTTCTCCAAGAATAAAGAAAAATCTTCTCCCCCCGTTACCTTTTCCATGTGTATCAATGCTTCTTCGCTAAGAATATTCTCTACGGCTTTTTGTGCTCTCCTCGAGCTAACAGCTTCATTGATCGTGGCAGGTGTACCACAAATATGTTCAAAGCTTACTTCCGCTCGATAACTATTCCCCGTATTTTTAGCAATTCGCTCAATGATTGTTGGGAATGCATTTCTGATCTCTGGATTAAATGATCGTGTGGTTCCTTCTAGAACTGCTTTACTGGCAATCACATTTGCTCTTGTTCCCGAATGAAGCATTCCTACACTTACCACTGCAGATTCCAAAGGGCTTATCTCCCTACTTACAATGGATTGTAAGTCCATGACAATAGCAGAAGCAGCTACCACCGCATCTACCCCTTGATGGGGCAAAGATCCATGCCCTCCCTTACCTTGCACAAAAATCTTGAAAAAATCTGCCGATGCCATTCTAGGTCCTTCCTCTACGCATACTGTACCATAGGGGATATCTGCCCATAGGTGAATGGCAAATACACCATCTACACCGTCCATGACACCTTCTTCAATCATTTTTTTCGCGCCTTGTGCCACTTCTTCAGCAGGTTGGAAGAACAGTTTCACGGTCCCCTTGATTTCATCTTTCATTTCATTTAATATCTTTGCCGCGCCTAATAGCATTGCCGTATGCCCATCGTGGCCACAGGCATGCATGATCCCTTCATTTTGAGATCGATAGGACACTGCACTGGTTTCTTGCACCTGGAGTGCATCCATATCGGCCCTTAAAGCAACTGTCTTTCCTGCTTGATTTCCTTGAATCGTTGCTACCACCCCTGTATTGGCTACAGAAATATAGGGTACCCCTATCTTTTCCAATTCTTCCTTCACCCGCTGTGAAGTTCTTATTTCACCCCAACTAGGCTCTGGATACATATGAAATTCTCTTCTCATATCAATGACATATTGCTTACATTGATTGGCTAGTTCTTTAATTTTCATTGTTACTCACCTCCGCTAGATCCCATATGGTCCTATATACCACTTCAATTCCTTCTCAATATGTAATTCAAGAAAGGCCTCTATAGTTCCAGGTTTTCTCACAGCTTCCTGAATTCTATCTGGATCTAATCCAAAATCCTTCATAGCCTGGGCCGTTGAAATACCCTCTTGATCTTTAAAGTTATCCAGCTGACCCCTCGTGACTTTTCCAACCATAGCACGACTGGCAAGCAACCCTCCTCCAAATCGGCCTCCTTCTTCTTCAATCATCGCAACAAATTCGATGGAAAAATTGGGCTCGTGCATGTTCCTTCTCTTATTCCGTGGAACTTTTAGATTCCATGATTTTAATTTCATGGGTAATATCAGCTCCCTTTGAAAGCAAGGCACTTACATTGCAATACTTTTCTTTTGATAAATAAACGGCCTTTTCCACTTGATCTATAGGTAACTCCTCACCCTCAAATTCATAAACTAGATGAATTTTATGATAATATCTGGGCTGCGCATCATTCATTTCTCCAATAGCTCGGATATTAAAATCTGTTAGCGTTATTTCCATTTTATCTAATAAACAAATCACATCAATTCCCATGCAGCCTGCCAAAGACACCAATAGCAAAGGTTTTGGCAAAAAACCTCTGTTTTTTCCGCCAAACTTTCTTCCTGCCTCAATTATTATCTTATGACCCGAATCATCTTCTGCCTGAAAAGCTACTGTATCTAACCACTTACAATGAATCTCATGCTTCATAGCTATTCTCCTTTAATATTCTTGTTGGACAGTACTTTCTCCTGCACCCCCTTATTCTTGTTCTATCCCTTCAGATAAACTCTGTTATTTCTTCAGCATTCTTTCGAAATAACAGGGTTATCTACATGTTCATTTATAGGAATTTTACAAAGATGCCTGCTATAATTACGGAGACAATCGTAACTGTTGTAAATCCTCCTACTAGCATCTTGGGCAGCATCTCATCCATGAGATATTTTTGTTCTTCTTCTGTTTCAGCTAGGGCCTTTGCTGCTTCCTCCGTTAAAATATAATTTGGTGGAAATCCATATAGTGCCGTTAAAGCAACTGCAAAGGACATTTCTTTAGAGTAACCTAGGGTTTTACCAATAAATATTGAGAAAATCGCCATACCGAATACTCCTAGAAGAATAATTCCTACCAAAGGTCCTACTAGCTGCATCAACATTTCAGGGGTTGCTTTGGCCAAACCTGCAAATACATAGGCCATTAGCCCTGTAATTAAGAATCCAAAGGAACTGGATAGATTGAGGGGTTTCCTTTCAACAAATCCTATTTCAGCAGCAATAACTCCAAAGATTAGGCAAATAACATATTTGGATATTTTGTCTTGAATTACCCCTGCAAAAGCAACGGAGGCCCAAGCCACCACACCTAGTTTAAGCAGCAATACATAGGTAGTTTGATATTTCTTAGGGGTTTCTGGAAAAATCCTAAATCTGCTTTTTTCTTCCAAAATAGTTACAGGAGCTTGCTCTAATGCTTGATCTACTAAGGAAACCTTTCCATCTCTGTATAGGCTCAATAATCTTGTTCCCTCTTTTCTTAGCATCGTAGCCGTCAGAGGATATCCTACAAATCCCTGCATAACATACATGACAATGGCAAGTACTGCTAGCTCTGTCATCCCTTTTGCCGATGCTGCTTCTGACATCATGATGGCTGCCACAATCCCACCAGTTAGTGGCGGTGTAGCGGTTACAACCATTTCCCAACCGAATAGCATCCTACCAATAGTTAAGGTTCCTAAGCAAATACCTATGATCCCGGCCAGAGCTATTACGATGGTTCTCCATTGGGCTGCCAATTCTTTTACGCTTAGCATGGTTCCCATATGAGATATCAATAAGTACATTGACAATAGGATTACTGGCATTGAGAATCCTGCTAATTCCACGATATTTGCCGGAAAGAAAGTCCAAAATCCTAGTAAAAATAATAGTGCAGCAACAAATACTGATGGAATAAATGCTTTTGTTTTGGTAGAAACCACATCTCCAATGGCTAACACCCCTAGGACAACACAAAATGCCATCATCAGACTCATAATCATACCCCCTTTTTTATGAATATACTATGCTCCTGGATAATAACTTATGCTGCAGGCAGTTTGATATTTTGAATTTTAAGGATAGTACAGCACCTCTGATAATTGATGGGAATGGCGGCAGTTATGGAGAAATTAGAAATAAAAAAATAAAGTGTAATTACGTAAAAAAATACTCCCTTCTAATTTCTAGGGAGTAACACTTTTCTTTCTCCAAGGTTTCAATATAGATATGCATATTAAAAAAGTGGATAATACAATCTGCACAATTACAACATATTGTCTTGTGGTATGATTCTGTAAAAAAACAGGATTACTTAAAGCCTTGACTTTTTCTGCCTCAAGAATAGCCATATTTGCAACCATCAATCTATCAACAACAAATATTCCAATAAACGTTTGTGCAATCCAAAACAACCACTTTACAGCTATCCATCTATGTTTTAAAAAACCCCAGTTTGTAAACACACCATATACGATACCTATTATTAAAGTTCCTTGCGCTCCATATTTTACTACATAATCACTTATAATGATTGAGCTTTTATAGGTCGCATAGGCCTCATCAAATGTAGATATTTTAAGATGAGAATTAATAGCCAAAGTACTTATTATTCCACCCAGAAATAAGATTATCAAAAGAATATGTACTATTTTCAACCACTTCAACCCTTGTGATCCTAATTTTTTCATGCATAGCCTCCTTGAAATTCTTAATCAATTCCCCTTATCTCCGAAGCTTAAAACATCTTTTCCAAGATGCTTTGCCTTTATTATTGCCACTAATACTTATCTCATTCACTTTCTATATAGATTTACCCTGCCTGCTTCTTTAAATTCAAGCCAATGCTTGCTGACTATAATAATCGCATCGCAAATTTATGTGGATCAAAAGCTTTTCATTCCTAGGTAAAAGTAAAAAAGAAGAAGGTTTAGTTCTAACGAACCTTAGCCTTCTTCTTTTCTTAAGAATGTTAATTCTTTTCTTTGTTTCACCTATTGATTAGTACCCCATCTCCTTTAATATTCTAGATAAAGTACGTAAACGCTCCCCAATAAGTTCATCATCGGCACTGAGAGCTTGGCTGAATAATTTAATATCTTCATTAATTTTTTCATTATCCGTACATATAGCTACTGTCATGGCGTCACCCTGTAAACCCACTCTATCTATAACAGGATTTTCTGTATTATATAATTTCTCATATCGATAGGCCTCTCTAAAATGAAGTTTTGTTCTGCAAACAAGAATTGCAAGGTCAAGCACACGATGAAGCGGCAACTCTTCAGATTGTCTAGACCATTTTTCTCCTGTATATCTCCATACTTTAGCAGATATATCTACCTTACCTCGATCATTCCATTGCGCTAATCCTAATGAAAGACCTTTCGCATCTGAATTGTAAGCGTATCTGCCATCAATATTCTCATAGTTATCAGATACAATAACTGGTTTATGTTTTAAAGTAGTTGGTATTTTCATAATTTATCCTCCTGACACTTTTCTCGATTCACTAAACTACTAATCTACTAAATAAGTAATTTAATTGTAGTTTATCTTATGCAATTTGTCAACATATGATACAAGACTATCTAAAGTTTTTCTCTTTATCATTCAAAAAACCGGTTAAGGTGAATGTACACCCTAACCGGCTTATTTGTGTTTTATTCAACTTGTCATTCTATTGTTATCCTGCCAAGTTTTACTAAGCAATCTTCATAGATCCGTCATTATGTCCAGCTTTGTATTCTTCAATTATTTGGCAGCTATCTACTGCCTTTTGCACAATTGTCTCTATACTTCGATTGTATTCTTCTATTCTGCTGTGGATATCCCCCCAATTAAAAACTCTTGTCACTCCTGGAATCAATGGGTTCCGATTATAGTAACAGTCGATCAATAATACTTCGAAGCCAGCCAGTGCCAGTTGAATAGCATTTTCATATCGATCCTCTATAAAAACATGACATTTCAATTCTTTGGCTTTATCTACTTTATAATGCGTTCCTAAAAAATGAAATTCTCCTTTAGGCAGATTATGCTTACGGAACCACGCTTCAGTTACTTCTTTCATTCTCGCTTCTCTAGCAGTGACATAAGTAATTTTATGCTGTTGATCTAATGCCCAAAGAATTTCCTTTGCATTGTCTCGCAAGTCTGCCTTTGTATGTATTTCTTCACCATATACTTCATAAAACTTCAGATAGTCTTCCTTCGGTATCTCTAACACTTCATGGATTTCATATTTTGTAACTTGGAAAGGTTTTATATCTATTCCAAAATGTTCATTCGCCATTTCCAACCAATAATAAGCATCTGTTATGGTCCCATCAATATCAATACATAGATTCAACTTCATCAAAATCACCTCTCCTTTTCAGTTTCTTTTTCATTGTACATTTTTATTTTTAAATGGCGATTAAGGTTATATTAATTTATAGTAAAAAACCGTCAGTATAAATGAAGGCTTAAGGAACATACCTTAGTATTTCTTAAAATCTAGGGGTAAGCCATACGTCCCTTTTCAGGGAAAATAACATCAGCAATTCAAATATGATTTATAACTTCTCATTTCTAGATCAAAAATTAAAATTATACTTTTATTAAATAAGTGGCATACTACATTTACAATCATGATTAGTAATAGAATACAGCAGCGCTTGTTTCCTTTATAGAATAAACATATTTTTACAAAATTGACATAACTTTATTTACATAATTTAATTTTTTACTTTTCATGAGCTAGAATTTATGGTAAACTAGTCTTTGTCGTATAGCTATGAGGGACAACCCATCAGATAGCAGCACATCTAAAATAGCTATGGGCAATCGCAATATTATTTATATCTTATCTATAGGAGGAGAAAAGACTATGAGAAACCTATTGAACAAGTGGAATCAGTTGAGCTTGGTAAAACGAATCTTTGTTGGTTTGATTATCGGTATTATCTTGGCTGTAACGATTCCAGATGTAGCAAGTCCTATCGTCATTTTTGGTTCTTTATTTGTAGGTGCTTTGAAAGCGATTGCACCTATGTTGGTTTTCTTCTTGGTAATGTCAGCCATCTCTCAACATAAGAGTGGTCAACAAACCAATATGAAATCCATTATCGTCCTTTATCTTTTAGGAACATTCCTAGCTGGATTTGTGGCGGTTATTGCAAGCTTTATTTTCCCAGTAACATTGACACTTGCAGCGGGCGTTGAAAGCGTTTCAGCTCCTGGCGGTGTAACAGAAGTTCTAAAAGCGTTACTGCTAAACCTTGTTGACAACCCAATAAAAGCACTATTTAATGCCAACTATATTGGTATTTTATCTTGGGCAGTTCTTCTTGGCTTAGCTTTAAAAGGTGCGCCTGATACTACAAAAACGATGATTTCTAATTTTTCAGATGCGATTTCCCAAATGGTTAGATGGGTTATCAGCTTTGCGCCATTAGGAATCATGGGTCTTGTATTTGACTCTATTGCTACAAGCGGACTTGAGTCTCTACTAAGCTATGGACAATTACTTGCAGTTCTGATTGGTTGTATGCTATTCGTTGCTCTTGTTGTTAACCCAATCGTTGCATTCGTAATGATTCGTAAAAACCCATTCCCACTTGTTCTTAAGTGCATCCGGGAAAGCGGTATCACGGCATTCTTTACTCGTAGCTCAGCTGCAAACATTCCTGTAAATATGAGCTTGTGTGAAAGACTAGGTTTAGATAAAGATACCTATTCAGTATCTATTCCATTAGGTGCAACAATCAACATGGCTGGTGCAGCTGTTACGATTTCTGTACTAACACTTGCAGCGGTTCACACACTTGGTATTCAAGTAGATATCCCTACAGCAATCATCCTAAGCGTATTGTCTGCTGTAAGTGCTTGTGGTGCTTCAGGAGTAGCTGGTGGTTCCTTATTACTGATTCCTCTAGCGTGCAGCTTGTTTGGAATTCCAAATGAGATGGCTATGCAAGTAGTCGGTGTAGGCTTTATCGTAGGTGTTTTACAAGACTCCTTTGAAACAGCTCTTAACTCATCTACAGACGTACTGTTCACAGCAGTAGCTGAATTTGCAGAGTGGCGTAAAGCAGGTAAGGAAATCGTTATCAATAAATAGAAGCGAAATATAAAAGTAGAAGGGCAATACACTCTTGCCCTTCTACTTTTTTTCTCTTCTCATGATCATTATTCCAGTATTTCTACGTATCCTTCCGTTCCATTCACTCGGATTCGCTGTCCGTCTTTTATCAGCTTTGTAGCGTTTTCTACCCCTACTACGCCAGGAAGACCATATTCCCGTGTGATCACTGCACCATGAGTAGTGAATCCACCCACTTCAGTGACTAGACCTTTTATGGTCACGAAAAGTGGAGTCCAACTGGGATCTGTAAACTGAGTTACCAGAATATCGCCCTCTTCAAGCTTTGCCTCATCTACGGATAAAACCACTCGGGCACGGCCTTCAACCACACCACTAGAAACCGGAATACCTGAAATTGCCCCTTTGGGCATATTATCCGAGGATAACCCGACAGTTGGAACAAAACCATCAGAAGTAATCACACGAGGAGGAGTTAGTTTCTCATAGTGAACATAATCATCTCTCCTTCTTTTGATGATCGAGTAATCCAGCTCATTTGTTTTTACCACCTGGCATAACTCATCGAAATACAAGTAGAAGATATCCTCGCGGTTCTTAATAACGCCTTTATTTACCAGCCTATCTGCTTCTTTCATCAAGGCCTTCTTATAAACCTGATAACGCCGGACAATGTAGTATTTCGGATATTCACGACATCCTATGAAGTTACGCAGCAGACGGATGCTCTTCCTGATCTTTTTCGCCTTCTTATCCCCGCCCGCCATATTCTTCAAACGGCAGATGATCTCCTCTTCCTTCACCTTCGCTTCCTGCTTTCCCTTTTGGAATCTGGTTACATGTTCACCAGACTCAAGGACACGGATATTGTTAAGCAACATAGGGATAAGCTGGGTCGGTTTTTCTTCAAAACGAGCCTTCGTGATGTCTATCTCACCGGGACAACGCATGCCATATTTATCTAGAAATTCTTTAAATGCTTGTCTGGTTTCTTTTCCTCCTGGAAGTTTTATCATTTCTTCAAAAAAGCTCTCGTCAGCAGGGTCGTTGGAAATGTATGCCAAGACCTTTGGAAATCTACGGATAGTGTCCGCCACATCGCATAAGGCCAAACCCATCTCCGTGGTAACATTATGATCCAGAGACTTGGTAAGAGCGTCAGCTATATTCTTCTCTCCCAACCATTTCTCCACATTCTTATTGAGAGAATCATTAACCAGTATTGCTGCGATGATAGTCCCGAGCATCCTTGGATCATAGGACATGGCTAATAATTTATCTCGATCATTACGTATGAATTCAAGTGCTTGGTCTCCTGACAGCTTTGAGAGCTGCTCATCTACTTCCCTAACCTCTTTTTCAAATCCAGTGAGTATTTCCTCGATAATGGAGGGATCATTTTTTCTATGGATTTTTATTGTCTCTACAATAGAGGATATTGTGAATATTCCTCCCTTTACATTTCTTTTCCCGTGGGGAAGGGCATCCATAAAATCTTTATCTTCTAGCAGTTTTTTAAGGGCACTCTGAATGAGGGGGTCCTGTTTACCAGTTGCCATTACTAATCGATTCCTTCCTATCCCTGAAGATAAGTCATGGGTAATATCAGTAAAAATTCGACCACCTGCCTTATCCATAGTAGATTCAGAAAGCATTTCGAAGAAAGACATGCCTAAAGGCTTAATGACGTCGATCATCATCTGAGTATGGCCGATTGACATATATACACGAGGCTTTCTGGAATCTGTTGATTCTGGAATAGGAAACAGTGTCGTGATGGGACGACTTTGAACAATGTAAAATGCGTTATTCACAAGGCACCATTCTATATCCTGTGGTGAACCGAAATGGGCCTCGATTTTCTTGCCTATAGCAGCTAGGTGCAGTATCTGCGCATCTGTCAATGCCTCGTTTCGCTGCCTGTTGTTCTCAATCTTTAATTCTTGGGTTCCACCACCCTGCACAGGCCGGATTTCTAATTTTTGTGTGCCTATGCTTTTTCCAACAATCATACCGTTTTGCACCTTGTAGATATCTGGATTTACAAGGCCAGACACCAATGCCTCTCCAAGCCCGAATCCAGCGTCAATGGACAGTGTCTTCCTATCCGAAGTCATCGGATCAGCTGTAAACATGATACCTGAAACTTCTGACATAACCATTTTCTGAACGACTACTGATAGCAATACCTTTCGATGATCAAAACCATTTTGAATACGATAGGTTACAGCACGATCCGTAAACAATGATGCCCAGCACTTGATAACATGCCCTAGGACTTCACCTTTCCCCTTGATATTCAAATAGGTATCTTGCTGGCCAGCAAAGGAGGCGTGGGGTAAATCCTCTGCTGTAGCGCTTGACCGCACAGCATAGGCTTCCTGTTCGCCAAATAAGGCCAGTGCTTTCATAATTTCATTCTCAATATCCTTCGCCATTTTAAGGTTTTCAATAGAAGAACGTATTTTTTTACTTATTTCTGAGATTTGGTCTCTATCATCCGATTTTAATTCTGTTAGCTTCTCAAGCAATGCTTCCAGTTCTACATTGTTTTCGATGGATTTTCTATAGGCCTCGGTTGTAACACAAAAGCCATCTGGTACTTGTATTCCATCAATTTTTGATAGTTCCCCTAGGTTTAAGCCTTTGCCTCCGACGACCATGAGCCTTGTTTTGTCTATTTCTTGAAAACTTAACACATAAGGTTTCATAGTATCCCTCCATAGAAGTTTTGAAATTTCATTCTCTTGATTTCATATTATACCCCAAAAGTTATGTTGTCAATACGTTTTGAAATTAACATTGATATATTTCAAAACTATGTTATAATAAAAATTGGGTGATGAACATGAATGGCTATGAAAAAAGAACGAAAGCAAAGAAAGAGTCCATTATCAATGCTGCGCGGGAGCTCTTCACCGAGCGTGGTATAACGGATGTTGGTATCAGCGAAATCGCTGCAAAAGCTGGTGTTTCCCAAGTATCAATTTATAATTACTTTGGTGACAAGAATTCTCTCGCAAAGGAAGTGCTGATTTCTTATCTAGATCAGTCAATCCAAGAATATGAGGAAATTCTGAAGGGAGATATTCCTTTTTCCGAAAAGCTAAAGATTATTATGGATAAAAAACACGATGCTGTGATTGAGGTAAGCCGTTCCAATTTTAGCAAGTATGCATGGGAAGACAAAACTTTGCAGCAAGTGTATAAGGAAGCTGCAACCATAAAGGCAACCTCCATATATACCAAATTTATCGAATTGGGAAAAAAAGAGGGGGCTATTGACGAAAGCATTCCAAACGATGCGATTCTTTCATTCCTTTTTTCGTCAGTATCTATCATGCAGCAGTCTGATTATCTTAAAACCAGCCTCGAATACAAAATGGGGATTTTACGGTTATTTCTATATGGCCTGTTGGGAAAAGAAGAATAATTCCTAAATAAGCTCATTGTGCTTCATATGTTTTCTGTTTAGAGAGTATGGTGCATAGGCAAACAAGTGAAGTTTATGGTCCTTCTCAATCGAAAACAAATAATTGAAAATAGTACTATGAAAATATAAAAGCCCTTGAGTCCAATAAATCCTCAAGAGCTTTTATATTTTTCGTTAGCATTAGAGGGATTTTATATATAAATTTTTAGATAATTGTCGAAGTCTATTCTCATCTAATATATATATTGTTTTATTCTCAGATTTTATAATGGATTCTGATTCTAGTTCTTTAAAGGTTCGATTTAAGTGCCTATAGGTTGTTCCTAAAAATTGAGCGATTTCTTCAAATGAAGAATTTAAAATTATGTAGTTTTTATCGGTTATGTGCTCAACTAAATAACTGGATAATCTATTGATAAGCGGATATACAAAGTTGTAAGAGCTGTTATTTATGGTTGCATAAAGTTTTTCGCTTAAAGAGTCTATCAAATGATGTAAAAACTTTATATTATCCAAATATTTTTTTCTGAGTATATCTGAAGGAATTGCTATCAAATAAGTATCTTTTATCGCTTCAACATTGCAACGTATCGGAATGTTTTTTAGGAACTCTAAATCTCCTAATGTATTAAATTCTTGATAAAACTTAAGAAACATTGATTTACCGTTTTCAAAAAGATAAGATATCTTTATTTTTCCATCTACAAGCAAATAGTAGTATTCAAGATCAGACTCTGCTTCTAATACGAATTCCTCTTTTTGATAAAAATGAAGTTGTGCATATTTTAATATATCTTTATCAAATATGCTTTCTATATTATGTTTAACGATATAATGGTTTAAGAGGTTGTTGTCAGAAATTCTTCTCATAAATCCTCCTTAATACGACATATGTCATATTGAAATTCATATCAATATGGTAATTTATTTATTAAGTATTGTAAAGCATGGGAGGAATTCATACATGTATAAAAACTTGGCTCTCATAAATGGTGTTCTGCTTGCCATCATGGTTTTTTTAAATGGAATGCTGTCGAGCATCACAGGACCCTATATGAGCACATTCATATTTCATGTACTAGGATTTATATTGATTTTAATGATATCCATAGCAAAGAAAAATACGCTTTCAAATTTAAAAGAACTACCGCTTATGTTTTTTCTGCCAGGTGTACTAAGTGTAATAACTATTCTTTTAAACAACATATGCATACCTCAAATAGGAATAACCCTTACTATAGGGGTGAGTCTATATGGGCAGCTTGTAATGTCTAGCCTAGTAGAGCATTTTGGATTGTTTGGAATGCCCGTTAATAGGTTCAGGAAAGAAAAAATATTAGGATTTTCAATCATTTCACTTGGAATAATCGTTATGATTACTATGTAAGGAGGGTTGCAATGATATATATTATCTTATCATTTCTCGTTGGGATAACAATCGTTATCAATATGATGATAAATGGAAAGCTATCTCAAAGAGAAGGTATGATCAATGGCGTTATTATCAATTATTTGATGGCAACAATATCTTCTATTATACTGTGTATTATTATGATAAAATCTATACCATCTTATACGGCTATACGGGTTGTTCCCCTACCGTACTTTATAGCAGGCCTTATTGGCGTTATGACAACGTATTTATTTAATGTCATCATTCCGAATGTGCCTGCAGTATATGTAGTGATACTTCGATTTATTGGTCAAATATTTACAAGTGCGATGATAGACTATATATACTTAGATATTTTTTCTAAGGGCAAGATAATCGGAGGTGCATTATTTCTTATAGGACTTATCATGAATGCAAGAGCTGATAACAAGTATGCACAAAAAAATCTTAAATTGAGTGAGCATATTAAAGTATGTTGAATAATTCAACACTTAAAGACTTGTTTATAAATAAATTGATAGGATATCCAAAGAATTCAATCATTTGAGGAGGTTTATTATGAAATACGAAATTATCATATTTGATGCAGATGAGACTTTATTTGATTTTAAAAAATCCGAAAGAGATGCTCTTAAAAATACAATGCTTGAATTTGATATTGAATATGATGAAAATCATCATTTGAAAATCTACCAGGGCATAAATACAGCTATATGGAAAGAGTTTGAGGATGGCCTTATTACTCAGGGAAAATTAAAGGTTGAGAGATTTAAAAGATTGTCCGATAGTCTAAATGCTGGGTTTGATGAGGTGGCATTTGCAAAATCATACATGAAGCATTTATCTTATGCATCGTTTCTATATGATGATACGATAGACCTTGTAGAAAGTCTGCATAAAGATTATAGACTTACGATCATTACAAATGGGCTTACGGATGTGCAGGATCATAGAATAAGGAAATCTATTATAGCAAAATACTTTGAGGATATAGTAATATCCGAGGAGGTTGAGGTATCAAAGCCGGATTCTAGAATATTTGAACTTGCTCTAAACAATATAAAGCATACTGACAAAAACAAGGTATTGATCGTAGGAGATAGCTTAACATCTGATATACAGGGTGGCATAAATTTTGGAATAGATACTTGTTGGTTTAATCCGAATAAAATTGTAAATAAAACTGGAATAAAACCAACTTATGAGATTTCTAATTTGATGGAACTTAAGGATATACTTGAAAAATAGAAATAGATATTGAAATTTATATATTTTATATTTCCTTGCCCTAGCTTTGATACCCTATAAAATATCTCATAATAAAAAAATAAGACATCTCGTTGAATTTAACGAACCGTCTTTTTCCCTTACTTTTAGACTGTCACGATGTTATAGGGACAGGATTATTGAAAACGCCTGTTTTCATTGAACTGAATGAGATCTATAGGCCCTCCATTACTTCCATCAGCCAACTAGGTTAGCTCGAGTATAGTTTTAGGCTTTGTTTCAGCATCATGTTGATACGATAACATGATGAAAGGAAACCCTTGTTTGAAGAGTCCCTTAGTTCTTAAAAAATAAAGAATGTGACACAACCGTAGGGACGTGCATTGCACGTCCGTTCCAGATTATTATCCCCCTATAAACGGAACGCAACAGGAGGCGCTCCCTACTCAGGATGATAGTCAGATTAATATCTGTGGTCTGCGGGCGAACACTGTTCGCCCCTACCAATGGGCACATTATCTCGTAGGGATCGACAGCCCTCGCCGTTCCGTGGTTTTTATCTGTATCCTACAGAACGACAGAGTCATTGTTCCCTACACAAACACATGATGAATTAATCTATCGTAGGGTTGGACGACCCTGTCCAACCGTTATTGTTGCGACATATTTTTCTACGATTATGAATGAATTCCCTTATACAGAATATGGGTATTCTATGCCTAATTTATTGAAACTATTGCCCAAACTTATACTGATAAGAAATCAAGCCATTGAATTTTTATATTCGCAAGGCACCTTCGTTTGACACAAACCACATCCTGATGCAAAGGTAGCACAACACTTATAACGGTTCCTCCATGATAGCTATCTTGTCCAAAAACCATTTCGAAGGCTTCTCGGAGAGTTAGATGATCACTGCCAATTATTTTTTTATACTCCTCAAACAGCAGATCATCTGCGGATGCAAATTTTATAATAGGCTCATCGTAATAACTTCTTCTAGCCAGTTCTCTTTGTTTTCCAGTACGTATCTCATCATTTCACTTTTTATTAAATCTTTCATTCTACTATCTCCATTGATTATTATGCATTTTAAATAATTTTGTATATACACTATTTCTAGAAAAATATTAAGGCACAAGTGCCTCAATTTTAGAAAGTAATACTGTCAAAGTATTTATATCATCCTTGCCCAAATATTGTTCTATAAAACTTTGAGCCTCCGACCAAAGTCGTTCTGCCTTCTCAAAAGTTTCAAGTCCTTTATCAGTCAATTTTAGTTGACGATTGCGGGTCCCCTTCTCTGCAATATCTGTGATCAACCCCCGCACCTCTATGGGTTTAAGATTCCTTACAAGAGTGGTTCTATCCAATCTGATTTTCAATGCTAAGGCACTCACACTTACAGGTCCCATATGCTTTATATGCTTAAGCAATGAAAATTGGCTTATCTTAAGCTCACTCGGTGCGAGGAATTCATCGTACACCTCAGTAATTGCCTGTGAAGCTCGGCGCAGGTTAAGACAATTACATACGGCCGATTGTTTATTATAGACTTTTTTATCCATATTATCACCTTTCTTAGCTTTCGTGTACGTACACCATTTAAATAATACAGTATTATTATACTTCTGTCAATCATCTAGCGAAGGAGGGCTACAATCAACATAGAATATAAACTGCTCAAATTTTCTCCTTATTCCCCAAGTTGAGTCCTCACTTATTGAACAACTCTCATCTTAAGTGGTATATGGGAGCATGTCCCGCATTGTCTTCTCCAGAGAATCTCAATCTATGACTATATTTTAAATTTACTAATTTCTGACTGAAGCTCCGAGGACATATTAGCTAATTCTTCTGTTGCACCTCGAACTTGTTCAATAATAGCAGTTTGCTGTTGCGTTGCAGCGGAAACACTTTGGGTACTTTCATCGTTAGAAACAGCAATTTCATTAAGCGCTTCTACCATTTCTTTCATTTGTTTTACTTCTTTTAAAATATCCATAACAGATCCATATACATCTTCTATCCCTATAGTCACATCTTCAATGGATGCTGTGATATTTTTGAAGGCTTGTCCAGTTTGTTCTACAACTTCGATCCCTGATTGCGTAGAACGTGTGCTAGCATTCATAACCTCTACGGATTGACTGATTCCTTGCTGAATTTCGCCAATTAATAAGCTGATATCTCCAGAAGATTTACTTGATGCCTCTGCAAGCTTTCTTACTTCATCTGCTACAACGGCAAATCCCTTTCCATGTTCCCCAGCTCTTGCAGCTTCAATGGCTGCATTTAATGCTAGTAGATTTGTCTGTTCAGCAATACTTGTAATGATAGAAATGATTTCTTCTATCTTTCTTGACTTCTCGTTGAGCTGATAAATAGTACTTGCGGATTCCGTTACTTGGGCATTAATTTCTTTTATTTGATGGATAACGTCATTGACATATTTGTTTCCTTCCTTTGCAAGGTCTGAAGAATAAATCGTTGAATTTTTCGCTTCTTCAATGTTTAGAGAAATAGTACGCATCTGATCATGAATGTCTCTCGTTGATTGACTCATTTTCTCTACATGATTACTTTGTTCGTAGCTATTTGTAGCAACCATCTGAATAGAGTTTGCCACTTCTGTAATAGACTTACTGGTTTCTTCAGTACTAGCAGCCAATTCTTCTGCGGTAGCCGCTACACTTTCTGCACTACTATAGATGGTTGTGATCATGCTTCGTAATTTTTCAAGCACCTCGTTGTAGTATCTACCCATTCGTCCAATTTCATCATTGGACTTAATGGTAACGGATTGTGTAAAATCACCTTTAGCTAAAAATTCAATTTTATCAACAAATTGTCTGATACCTTTTGCCAACTGTGAGCTAAATATGTAAATAAACAATGCTGAAAGAAGAATGATAATCCCTGTAACAAAAATGGACTTATAGACCAATGTCTGAAGGGCACTATATAATTCATCCACTGGTGCCATGGTGACGAGCTTCCAGCCTGTACTTGGCAAGGTGATATAATACGCCTCAAATTCCACACCACCAACAGTAACCATCGTAGAACCCCTATCATTTTTTATCAAGTCTTCGCCCAAAGCTTTTAATTCAGCGTCTTCCGTAATCTTCTGTTTCATAACTTTTTCTTGATCCTTATGAGCAATAAACTGTCCTTTGCTATCAAGCAAAAATGCGTAACCGCTTTTCTCAAAAATAACATCTAAAATAATCTTTTGGATAGTTGTCAGATCATAATCTGCTGATACAATCCCCGAAAATTTTTCATCTACATAAAAAGGAACGGCAGCAGTAATCATGGTAATACCAGATGCTTCATCATAATAGGGGTCTGTCCAACCTACTCCGTTTTTAGTATTTTTCCCTATTTGATACCAATCTGTATTTGGGTAGCTATAATCCGGGCTTTCATAGTCTTCCGTATATACTAATTGGTCTCCATCTTTGTATATGTAAGGACCAAAATACTGAGTTTCTTCACTATATGTATAAGGTTCTAGCCAAATACCTGATCCTAAGGTGTTTTTATTCAGAGGAAGTATTTTCTCAATTATTGTTCTGTAGTCTTCTTTGTTTAAGGTATTTCCCTTTGCCATATAAAAGGAACTTACTGCTTCAGCAATCCGCTTATGTGCCGTAAACTCATGTTCCATTTTCTCAACCAATTCATTTAAACCGTTTTCTACCTGTTTTTCAATTAAATGCGTTACTTCTTTTTTGGTATCTAAAAAACTCATGGTCGTTATAGATACCGTTGCAACAAGAACAATCGGCAGAAAAATAGCCATCATCTTAAAATGAATACTAGAAAAACGTTGTAAAAATCTCATAATTCCATCCTCCCATTAGATATAGAATTACACGAACTGTTCAATCACTAGAAAAGTTGTTATTGATAATATACCATCGAAATACGACAAAATTCTACATCATTTCTGTTAAATTACGGTTAATGAAAATATTTCCATTCTTATGGTCTTTCATATTTTCACAAATATAACAAAGATTTTACCATCCTATGAATTTTCTTCTCCGAGATGCTTTTATAATGTAATTAATGCATTCTTTATGAATGACACCCTTTGTTTCATGTTTTTTTCATTCAAATATTTTAAGAGAAGGTCGGTGAGTGCTTTATGCAAGGATGGATCATATACAGAAAAAATGAGTCAGAACTAAAGCCAGAGTCCTATGAAATCAATCGTTTTTTAGACACTGCTCCATCAGAAAATATTCAGTTCAAGGTTTTGAAACCCGAACAGATTGATCTTATCGTTACAAAGGAAGATCGAAAGAGTATTCTAGTAGACGGAAACCCTGTTGCTTTGCCAGATTTTGTTCTACCAAGAATGGGCGCTGGTACCACCTACTTCACATTGGCCGTAATCCGCCATCTCGAAAGATTAGGAGTTCCCTGCCTTAATTCCTCTACCCATATTGATATGGTAAAGGATAAACTGTTTACCCATCAAATCTTAGCTCAGAAGAACTTTCCTGTTCCTAAAACTATGCTTGTGAAGTTTCCTGTAGATATTGCACTGATTGAAAAGTATATCGGTTTTCCAGTTGTCGTAAAAACCTTATCTGGATCCCAAGGGAAAGGAGTCTATCTCTCCGAGAATAAGAAATCCTTTAACGACTTAATGCAGCTTATTGAAAGCACCAATCCAAATCTCAATATTATCTTGCAAGAGTTCATCAAGGACAGTTTTGGCAGAGATTTGCGGGTGTTCACCATTGGTGGTAGAGCAGTTGCATGTATGGAGAGAAAGTCCGCAGAAGGAGGCTTTAAAGCAAATTTTTCTGCAGGTGGTGAAGTACAAGAGTACCCATTAACCCCTGAAATCGAGTGGTTAGCCACAGAGGTTGCCAGAACCCTAGGTCTTGAAATTGCTGGTGTAGACCTGCTGTTCCATGGCGATCACTTCAAGATCTGTGAGGTGAACTCTTCTCCAGGTTTCGAAGGCTTAGAAAGGTGCTGTAAAGTAGATATTCCTAAAGAGATTTATCATTATTTAAAAATTCGTCTGGGTGCGTTTTAGTCTCCTATATTAGCCTTCTTGTATAAAAGCAAGAAGGCTATCTATATCCTATAGATAGCCCCCATGATCAACCTACCCTACTTCCCCGTTTCGATAGCTTATCTGCAATCCCTGTGGATGCATAGGATTCTGGTTTAATGCAGCATTTAAAGCCTAGTGCACCCACCCAACCAGCAATTTCTTTCACTAAATATTTCGTATCTCCACCTTCTCCAATATCCACATGAACCTCTAAAGTAGCGTGTATTTCGTTCTTTTCGACAAACTCCATAACCTTTGCTGCCAATTCTAGACTATACTGCGTCTCTGCAAATATTTTTTGACGCAGATCTTTTATCATTTTTAACTTTTTTATATCATAAAAAAAGATGCCGCCCTTCGATTTACGTACTAAGGTAATAACAGAAACCATTTTTGTAAGCCCATTATAGCTCTGGGAATCCGTTCCAATAGAGATCACATAGGTTCCTTGTAAATCCTTGCTCGTGTATTCTTTTATTTTTTTGCATACTTCTTGAAAGCTAAGTTCCCCATACGTTATACTTTTCATCCTATACACCTCCAAGAACTTTTGTTAACCATCATATTTATATGATACCCCTTTTGTTCTTGCTTTCCAGGTGTTTATATTAAAATCATTTGAATTTTATGTTAATTATTAATCAAAACCACTTCCCGCTACAATCTTTTATTCACGCTATTCCAGTAAATCTTTTTATATTATAATAAAAACAGATATATATACCATAGCAAAACGAAAATGTTCTTGATTATAGATTTGTCAGAGCTTTTTGTATTTTTTCAAGAACTAAGTCTAACTCCTGTTACTGTTTAGGAGTTAGACTTAGTTTTATCCGCTTTTCATTATGAGGCATCAGCAGACTCGAACTGACTCAAATAAAGTGATGCATAGAACCCCTTGGCAGCCAATAATTCTTCATGGTTACCCTGCTCTATGATGTCACCATCTTTCATTACTAATATGAAATCAGCATCTCTTATGGTTGATAATCTGTGAGCGATGATAAAGCTTGTTCTGCCTTTCATCAGATTTTCCATAGCTTTTTGTATTAAAGCCTCTGTGCGGGTATCTACTGAACTGGTCGCTTCATCAAGTATTAATATTTTAGGGTCAGCTAAAATTGCACGGGCAATGGTTAACAATTGTTTTTGCCCTTGAGATATATTGGTAGCCTCTTCATTTAATTCCATATTATATCCATTTGGTAAAGTCTTCACGAAACTATGGGCATGGGCTAACTTCGCAGCTTTAATCACTTCCTCGTCAGTGGCAGGAAGTCTGCCATATCGAATATTCTCCATAATTGAACCGTTGAATAACCAGGTCTCTTGAAGGACCATACCAAATATGTTCCGTAAATCTTCCCGTTTAAAATCTCTTATATCATGACCATCTATTTGAATCGCGCCACTATTGATATCATAGAAACGCATTAACAGCTTCACGATTGTAGTCTTGCCTGCGCCCGTCGGCCCTACGATAGCCACCTTTTGACCGGGCTTAATATGGGCTGAGAAATCATTGATAATAATCTTATCGGGATTATATCCAAAGTGGACATGTTTAAAAGTAACCTCTCCCCTAACCTCATCGAGTTGAACTGGATTTGCTGTTTCCGAAACCTCTTCCTCTTCATCCAGAAATACAAAAACTCTTTCGGCTGCAGCTGCTGTTGATTGGAGCACATTAGATACTTGTGCTACCTGGGATATGGGCTGGGTAAAATTTCTAACGTATTGTATAAAAGAAAGAATATCTCCAACTTCAATCGTTTTCTTTATGGCAAGCCACCCACCAAGGATAGATACTACAACATACCCCAGGTTTCCAACAAACATCATGATGGGCATCATGATGCCAGACAGAAATTGAGACTTCCATGCCGAATCATACAAATTATCATTAAGCTTTTCAAATTCCTCTATAGCAGCTTTTTCTCCATTAAAAGCTTTCATTACAAGGTGACCGCCGTAAACCTCTTCTACGTGACCATTCACATGTCCCAAATATTCCTGCTGATGTTTGAAGTATTTTTGTGATTTCTTTACCACTCCTGCTATCAATACTCCAGATACTGGTAAGATTAGGAGTGCCGCCAACGTCATTTGCCAGCTTATGGATAACATCATAAAGAACACACCAATGATCGTTGTCACAGCTGTTATCATTTGTGACATACTTTGGTTTAATGTCTGGCTCACAGTGTCCACATCATTGGTAACCCTCGATAAAACCTCTCCATGGGTCGTCTTATCAAAATAGCTGAGTGGCATGCGATTAATCTTTTCAGAGATTTCTTTCCTTAAATGAAATGACACCTTTTGTGCTACGCCTGACATAATATAACCCTGTATAAATGTAAATACAGCGCTCGTTAAGTATAATCCTATCAATAAAATAATAACTTTGCCAATATAATCAAAATCAATGACCGCACCCGGAACTCCCATAACCTTATCCACAAGGCCTTCAAAAAGTCTGGTTGTAGCCTTACCTAGGATCTTGGGGCCCGCAATAGAAAAACCTGCACTGCCCAATGCAAAAACGATCACAAGCAGGATAGAAAGATTATAAGGTTTTATATATTCCATTAATTTCTTCATGGTACCTTTGAAGTTTTTCGCTTTTTCCATTTGTCCCATGGAACCGCCCATACGTCCGCCGCCAAACCCACCAGGCCCGCTGGATTTTTTACTTTCTTCTCTTCTGTCACTCATGATGTAAGCTCCTCCTTTGAAAGCTGTGATAAAGCAATTTGCTGATAGACCTCGCAAGTTTTCATAAGTTCTTGATGGCTGCCATATCCTGCAATCTTTCCTTCATCAAGGACA
Source organism: Anaerosolibacter carboniphilus (assembly GCF_014205875.1). Taxonomy (GTDB): domain Bacteria; phylum Bacillota; class Clostridia; order Peptostreptococcales; family Thermotaleaceae; genus Anaerosolibacter; species Anaerosolibacter carboniphilus. The sequence goes on along the minus strand of NZ_JACHEN010000001.1, from coordinate 348,481 downwards.
ATAATCTTATTGGCATTCATAATAGTACTAATTCTTTGTCCAACAATCAGGACGGTACTTCCCACAGTTTCTGCACTCAAAGCTTTACGTAATGCTGCATCCGTCTTAAAATCAAGTGCTGAAAAGCTATCATCAAAAATATATATTTCAGGCTTTTTAATAAGGGCACGGGCAATAGATAATCTTTGTTTTTGTCCTCCAGATACGTTGGTACCACCCTGGGAAATCTCTGTACTGAAGCCTTCTGGCGTAGATCTTATAAATTCCGCCACTTGAGCTATTTCTACAGCCTTCTCTAATTCCTCTTTACTTGCATTCTTGTCAGCATATTTGATATTGCTCTCTATGGTACCGGAAAATAAAACGCCTTTTTGCGGTACATAACCAATCTTATTTCTCAGCTCATGCTGTGATACATCTCTTATATCCATACCATCTATTAAAATCTCACCCTCTGTAACATCATAAAAACGGGGAATCAGGTTTACAAGTGTTGTTTTTCCACTGCCGGTACTTCCTATAAAGGCAGTAATTTCTCCAGGTTTTGCGGTAAAGCTAATGTTTGACAGCACATCTTCTTCTGCCCCAGGATACCTGAATGAAACATTCTTAAATTCAATGAGCCCTTTAATATCTGCAGCAAATTTTTTTGGCTCTTGAAGATCGCTGATGGTGATTTCTGTATCTAGTACTTCAGCTAAACGCTGCGCAGAAACGGATGCACGGGGAAACATGATAGATACCATGGAAATCATTAAAAAGGCCATAATGATTTGCATCGTATATTGTATAAAAGCCATCATGTCTCCTACCTGCATTCTGCCCGAATCAATCTGATGTGCTCCCACCCATACAATTAAAAGGGTTATACCATTCATGATCAACATCATCATGGGCATCATCATGCTCATTAAACGGTTAACAAACAATGATGTCTGGGTTAAATCTTGATTTGCCTGATCAAACTTCTTCTCTTCATATTCTTCATTGTTAAATGCACGGATGACCAACATACCGATTAAAGACTCCCGTGTTACAAGATTTAATCTATCTATCAGCTTTTGTATACTCTTAAACTTTGGTATGGCAACACCAAATAGTACAACTACCAATGCCAGAATAGCGCCTACTGCTACTGCTATGATCCATCCCATGGAAGTATTCGTATTGAGTACCTTGATCATTCCACCTATGCCTAGAATTGGTGCATAGAATACAATTCTAAGAAGCATTACCATCAGCATTTGTATCTGCTGTATATCATTTGTACTTCTGGTAATTAATGAAGCAGTTGAAAATTTATCAAATTCTGAATTGGAAAAGTCAGTTACTCTTTTGAATACAACATTTCTGAGATTTTTACTATGTCCTGCTGCGACCCTTGCAGCAAGTAAGCCGACAATTACCGATGCCACTGCACTCACTAAGGCAATTAAAAGCATTTTAAAGCCTATCATCATAATATAATTTGTTTGAAGTTCATTCGTATCAACACCTATGATTTGATATTCTTTATGAATGAAGACAACTGCCGATTGCGTAATCATGCTTTCAGGCATATTTTGAAACTTCTCATTGATTTTCTCTGTCATGGCTTTCATTTGCTCTTCGGGCATTTTTGAGATGGCTGCAAATGGATCTGAATTATTTCCTACCATTCCCTCCTTTTCAATGCCACTTATGATCAAAATTGGCTTACCCAGTATCTTATTTAACATATCCATAGCTTGTTTATCCTTTGTATTGAGCATGTAAAGAGGCTCTTGGTCAAGCAGTGGATAATCTTCAAGATAACGTTCCAGCTCACTTTGAGAAAGACTTGCCTTGTCTAGAAGAACATAATTTTCTTCCACCTGCTTCTGATCATCTTCATTGATAAAGAAATTTAACTTATCTAACTCGCTTTTACGAATAATCTTTGGAACTGCATTTTCTATACCTCCTTGTTGAATCCCCACATTAACAATATTAGACGTGTAATCGGGAAGGGATAGGTCACTTATGGCTTGTATGAATAAAAGTCCTAGCACTAGAACAATTGAAATAGTAAATGGTTTCAAATACTTTATAATCTTTAACATTTGCGTATCTCCTTTAATGCTTATTTATCAATAAATGTAGCGCTATTAGGCTTTGAATCCGGGAGCATATCGTCTAAAGTTTCATCTATATCTTTTTGCCCCATAAGACTTCTTCCTTTATAGGATTTTTTAGTTTATTTTAATATAACCAGAAAGTTAATCATTATTAATGTTATACAAATTGACTATTAACTATGGTAAACTCATTTTAGAGTATTATTATTTAGATGCATTCTATAAGGAGTGATTATATGGCTTATAAAAATCTATAGAATTTTCAGATATTCAGCAGAAAAAAGGCTTGATTAAAAGAATATTTCATGCAATAACTCTAATTCTATTAGCCATTGTAGAATCTAGATAATCTTTTAATTTGAAAACACACTATTTAAAAAATGGGAGGACTAGAAAATGTTAAAAGTACAAAAAATATTTGCCATACTGATTGCTTCCTTATTCCTCGTATCATTATCTGCTTGTTCATCTCCAAAGGAAACCTTAACTAGCCAACCGCCGGCACAAACCTTAAACATAGGTGCCATCTCTTCTGTTGATGTAATCCCCATTATTATCGCCGCTGAAAAGGGTTATTTTGAAAAAGAAGGTGTAACGGTTAATTTTCAGTCATTTAAAAGCGCCAAAGATCGAGATGCAGCTTTTCAAGGTGGAAATCTGGATGGAATCATTTGTGATATCGTGGCAGTCAGCCTTTATCAAAATGCCGATTTTGATGTAAAGATCACAGGCGTTACCGATGGAGATTTTATGCTGATCGCAAATCCCAACGCCAATATAAACGCTATAAATGATCTCGTTGGCAAAAGTATTGCAATTTCGGAAAAAACCTGTATTGAATACACGCTAGATAAGATATTAGAAAAGAATACTGTGGAACCTAAGGATGTACAAAAGGCTATTGTGCCGCCCGTACCTACCAGACTTGAAATGCTAAGAAATGACAAAGTAGATGCAGCACTACTTCCAGAGCCATTCTCTACCCTTGCACTCAAGGATGGAGGCGTACTTCTGGGAAGTGCAAACGACGAGGGCTTCTATCCCTCAGTGACAGCTTTTACGCAAAAGGCCATAGATACAAAGGCTAACGAAATCAAAGCATTTTACAAAGCCTATAATGAGGCTGTAGATTATATCAACAATACAGCTATTGACACATACGAAGATACAATAATAAAAACGGTGGGATATCCTGAGGATATGAAAGGTAAGATTAGCTTACCTACCTTTAGAAAAAATGAGCTTCCATCGGAGGAGGAAATTCAATCTGTTATTGATTGGACTACCAAAAATGGCCTTGTTAAGAAAACATTAAGTCCAAAAGATTTACTGAATGATATAGGCATTCAATAATATGGTGGAGGTGTCATATGCTTGAAATAGATGAACTCTCCGTCAGTTATCGCACTGGGAAAAAAATGATCCCTGCCGTAGGGCCTATAAGCATAAAAATTGCATCAGGCGATATTTATGCACTTATAGGTCCCTCGGGTTGTGGTAAATCTACCTTTCTCCACGTACTGAGTGGAATCATCAAGGATTATTCGGGACTCGTAACCCTTAAAGACGAGGGCCTTAACCCCCAAAAACATGATATTGGGTTTATCCCCCAAAACTTTGGCCTGCTACCCTGGAAGAATGTTCAAAAAAATTGTCTCCTTTCTCTGACGATCAAAGAACAAAAGATCGATTCTTCTCTGACAGAAAGAGTTGATTATATCATGAATAAATTGAACATCAAATCATTAAGAGACAGGTATCCTAGTGAATTGAGTGGAGGTCAAAAACAAAGGGTAGCTATCGCCAGAGCATTCATCATGAATCCAGATTTGTTGTTGATGGATGAGCCATTTTCTGCTTTAGATGCCCTTACAAGGGAAGAGGCTCAAGAACTTTTCATTGACATATGGAATCAGTACAGACCAACTACAATATTTGTAACCCACAGCATTGATGAAGCTATTTACATGGGAAAGAAGATTGTCATCATGTCCCATTGTCCTGGTACTGTCGTTGAAATCATCGATAATCCCCTTTTTAATACTGAAAACTTAAGAGAAAATAAAGAATACCTTAAATTATCTGCACATCTAAGAAATGTTGTAAAAAAGGGATGGAAAATATGAAGGCAAGAAAAAAAATAAAGATATTCCTACAGGGCTTTGTCCTATTTAATGTTTTATGGTATCTCCTTGCAATCGTCGTCAATATGCGGGTACTGCCAAAGCCTACAGATGTATATCTAAATATGAATCACCTGTATGGCGAAAAGCTTCATATCCACGTTTTTGTAAGTCTATACAGGGTACTTGGCGGATTAGCCGTATCCTTGGTATTAGGAATTTCTATAGGTTTACTTATGGCTTATTCTAGAATTGGAAATAAGCTATTGAATCCTTTAGTTTATTTTACATACCCTATCCCCAAAACCGCCTTGCTGCCGGTAGTTATGCTGTTATTTGGATTGGGAGACAGCTCCAAATTTATTGTGATCGTATTAATCTTAGTATTTCAGGTTATTGTAGCCGTGAAAGATGCAGTGCTTAATATTTCACCGGAAACCTACCACCCCATAAGAAGTCTTGGCGCTTCCAGGCTTCAAATATTTACACACATAACGCTGCCTGCTATTTTACCGGAATTACTTACAAATCTAAGATTATCCATAGGAACTGCCCTTTCCATATTATTCTTTGCCGAAGGTTACGGAACACAGTATGGTATCGGTTATTATATTCTAGATGCGTGGATGAGAATAGATTATATCGGAATGTATGCAGGTATTGTCGTCATAAGTCTTTTGGGTTTTACCCTATTTATTTTAATAGATCTTCTTGAAGAAGCAATGTGCAAATGGAAGATTAAATTACCCTATTCTTTATAATTTTTCGAGGTGAAAATATGTCAAGATTGTTTAATGGTAAGAAGATAGAGTTATTAGCCCCCGCAGGAACAATGGAAACTTTTAAAAGTATGGTAAAGGCAAACTGTGACGCCATCTATTTTGGCGGTAAAACTTTAAATATGAGAATGATAAGAAAAGGATTTAACTTCTCTAATGAAGAAATCCATGAAGCTCTAAATATGGCCCATGGGGTTGATAAAAAAGTTTATGTCACAGTTAATAATTTGTTGAATGATTATGAAATAAATGAAGCCACTGAATATCTAGATTTTTTACAGAGCATTCATGTGGACGGCATTATCGTTCAAGACTTAGGAATTTTACAAATTTGTAAAGATCATCATTTTAATAAATTTGAAATTCATTCTTCCGTTATGATGAATGTCCATAACATTGAATTTGTAAAAGCACTGAAAGAATTCGGCGTATCAAGAGTCGTATTATCAAGGGAAATGGATCTAAAAACTGCAAGAAACCTCCAAAACCAGACAGATATTGAAACCGAGTACTTCGTACACGGCGATATGTGTACAGTCAATGGTGCAAACTGCTATTACAGTTCTTTTATTTGGGGCAACAGTTCTAATCGCGGAAGATGCTTTAAACCATGCAGATGGGCTTACCGTATAAAAAAGGAAGGTTCTGTCTTTCCGACAGAATATCCCCTTGCTGCAAAAGATATGTATATGTATGAACATATCCCTGAATTGATTGAAGCATGTGTTACTTCATTTAAGATAGAAGGCCGTATGCGGGATACCGATTTTATTGTGGATTTGGTGAACACCTATGGTGAGGCAATCGATAGATATATAGAAGATCCTATCGGCTTTGATCGGAAAAAACATGCCGACAAACTGTTCGAGAGCAGAAAACGTGATTTTACTACCGCCTATGCTTTCTCGAAGCCCGGTTTGGACTTCATCAATACCCGTTATGAAGGTACAGGTAAGTTTTATTCCACAGGTAAGGTTTTTTCTACACCCACGGAAGAACCTGAACTGACCGATCACGTCATCAACATGATTCAGACCGAACTGAGTGAGCATTCCAGCCAATCTATTTCACAGCACAAACTGTCGGTAAAAGTGAATAATTATAACCAGGCTAAACTTTGTATAGAATTGGGAGTAGACCGAGTTTATTTACCTTGTGAAGTTTTACTACCCGATCAATTCCTAACATTGGAACAACTCCAGCATTTGGCGAATACAAAGAATACCACTGAACTTTACCTTGCCTTGCCCCAAATGATGGATGAGCTGCAATTTGATAGGCTTGATCATTATTTAGCTAAGCATGGTCACCTGTTTGATGGGTTATTGGTTTCCAATTTGGGTGCTGTCAAAAGGTATGGCCCTAAATATAGGATTGTAAGCGACTATAATGTAAATATTTATAACCATAAAGCAGCGGAATTCTATCAAGGTCTGGGAGTCAGCGAATACACCGTATCCATAGAGACAAAAGTCAATGAATTGGCCAAATTCACCACACTGTCAGAAAATCCTGTGGAACTCATTGTTCATGGGCCATTAAAGGTTATGTACTTGGATCATAATCTTTATGAGAATACAAAAGCATTCAACCCCATTGAACAAGGTGATAATAAATATGTAGATAACAGTATCCTGGTATTGATGACAGATAGAGGTGAAAATCCGGTGTATATAGATCAAAACCTGAAAAATCACTTATTTACCTCGAAAGAGTTCTGCTTACTTCCCCTTCTTGACAGTTTGAGTTTTGATAAACTGGTAAGTCTTCGTATTGAAGGTCAAACCTATACACCAGATGAACTAAGAACTATCGTTGAAATTTATCAAATGGCCATAGCCCATCCATCCAAATGTAAAGACTTGTTTTTAGGTATGAAATCCTCAAGAGCTGGTTTTACAGCGGGCTCCCTGTCATATAAATTCAATATGGAATAGGAGTGCTATTATGAATTATATAGGTCCTGATAACATCATTACAAAAAGACAAGAATATTTTTTCCCGGCTACTGCTCATTTTTACAAGGATCCTCCCCAGATCGTCGGAGGATCCATGCAATATCTTTTTGATCACAACGATAAAAAATACGTTGATTTCTTTGCAGGCGTATCAGTCATGAACTGCGGGCACTCAAACCCAGAGATCCTTGAAGATACTATTAAACAATTAAATAACATCCAACACACAACTACGGTATATCTTACGCAGCCAATGGTTGAACTTGCTCAAAAACTTGCCGAAGTACTTCCAGGAGATATAAAAAGAACGTTTTTTTGTGTAACTGGATCAGAAGCAAATGAAGGCGCTATGGCCTTAGCAAGGTTATATACGAAAAAAAATGGATTTATCGCTTTAACTGGCGGCCTACACGGCAGGACCCATTTAACCCTAAGCGTTACAGGAATACCCATGTGGAGATTAGATGATCATTTAGTGAAAGAAAATATTTTCTTCATAGAACGCCCCTATTCTGCTGACCTCAGCTATGAAGAAGCGATGGAAAAATCTTTACAGCAGTTGGATGCAGTTCTGAAAACCCATGGAAATAATATATGTGCTATGTTGGTAGAACCAATCCAAGGTAACGGAGGAATCATCATGTATCCCCGCGATTATTTGAAAAAGGTAAAAACCCTGTTGGAGGCACATGACGTATTGTTGATTGTAGACGAGGTTCAGACTGGCTATGGAAGAACAGGCAAAATGTTTTGCATAGAACATTATGATGTGGTTCCTGATATTATTGTTACAGCAAAAGCTCTAGGTAATGGCATTCCAATCTCCACCTTTTCAACAACCGATGAAATTGCAAAAGCCTATAGCAGACCTTCTGCCTCTACCTTTGGAGGAAACCCTGTCGCTGCGCAAACAGCACTAAGCGTTCTTCATTATATCGAGAAAAATAATTTGGTTGAAAAATCGAATGAGCTGGGAAAATACTTAAAACAGAAATTAGAACAGATATCCTCTCCATTTATTCACGAAATAAGAGGGTGTGGCCTTATGTTAGGTATGCAGATTCAATCACAAAATCAGTCTGTAACATCAGCCGAGATTACAGACATGATTTTAGAAGAAATGAAAAATAGAGGTTTTATTATCGGAAAAAATGGCTTAAACAGAGATGTCGTCGCTTTCCAACCGCCTCTTGTCATTTCTAAAGGCGACATTGATACTATGACAGCCAACTTGCAAGAAGTTCTGAAGCAAATAGTATAAACGATTCAAATATGATTTATCTCATCGCAGTCATTTATGGTAGAGTTCACCATAAATGACTGCGGTTTTTATTTATAAAATATTTCACTATCTTTTCATCAAAGTGAAGCTCTATGTTTTCTGTATGTTTCTTTTTATTATTATCCTGCATTTAATTAGCCATAGTATTTTTTTTATCTTCTGGAGTAATTATATAAGCTAAAACATCTGGTTAAAATTTACTTCCCATTTTTTACCCCAGTTATACATTTCTTCAAGAACTCTTATGAAGTCCTTCCCCTTCTCTGTTAGAGAGTATTCTACTGTTGTTGGAACAGTGGGAAACACCTTACGCAAGACCATTCCATTTTGCTCTAAATTACGCAGATTAACTGTTAAAGACTGGGTGCTAATAGCACTAATATTTCTCTTGAGCTGATTAAAACGTAACGGACCATCATTGAGATGAGCAATGACTAAAAACGCCCATTTCCCTCCGATAATATTTATGACATTTTCAACAATCATACTGCATACTTCGCCTGAAGTTGTTGACATATCTTATCTCTCCTTTTAATTAGTTTAAAAAATAGATCTAGTCTAATATTTTTGATTATATCATAATAATTTGCCTACTTTAAATATTATTCCTATTGCACTATAATTTCAATAAACAATAGTGCAATATTAAGATGAAATTAATTAGCGATCGATTTTTAAAATTAGTGAAATACTCTAATTATTACAGGAGGATATTTTATGAAAATAATTGCATTTAACGGAAGCCCGAGGAAAAACGGTAATACAGCAATTCTGCTGAACAAGGTACTAGAAGGAGCCGCTTCACAAGGAGCAGAAACCGAAGTCATACACCTTTATGACCTCAATTATAAGGGATGTATCAGCTGTTTTTCTTGCAGACTAAAAAATAGGCAAAGTTATGGCAAGTGTGCTGTAAATGATGATTTGACCGCAATCTTTAAAGCGGTTGAGAAAAGTGATTCTATTATCCTTGGATCTCCAATATATATGGGATCTCTTACCGGTGAAATGAAATCGTTTTTGGAACGTTTGCTGTATCCATTGTTTGATGCTGAAAATCTTTCTACTCTTTTTAAAAAGAAAATAGTGACAGGTTTCATTTATACCATGGGTGTAAATGAAATACAGATAAAAGAATTCGGATACGAACAGCGTTTAAGTGATATTGAAATAACAATGCAGCTAATTTTTGGAACATTTGAATCGCTTATTGTTACCGATACCTATCAGTATGACGATTATTCCAAATATGTAATTCCGGCATCAGTGAATCCAGCAGAAAAATCTAAAAGGCGAAAGGAAGTATTCCCTAAGGATTGTCAAAAAGCCTTTGAAATGGGTGAAAGGTTTGCTAAACAAACAAATATTATTTAATGAAAATAAATGAATCTTTAAATATATAATATTAGATGGAGGGGAACCAATGAAAGCAATATTTGAAAGAAGAAGTATACGAAAGTATTTAGATATACAAATTTCAAAAGAAAATATAGAATTGATTTTAAAAGCAGGTATGTCTGCCCCCTCTGCCGGGAATGGTCAGCCGTGGCAGTTTATTGTATTAAACGATAAAAAAATGTTATATCGAATTCCTGAAATACATCCGAACTCCCACATGCTTATGAAAGCCAGCCATGCCATCGTGGTTTGTGGAGATATGAATCGAAAAAATAAGTTTGTTGAAGAACTTTGGATACAGGACTGTTCTGCCGCTACTGAAAACATGCTCATTATGGCACAGGATTTGGGATTGGGAGCTGTATGGCTTGGAGTATATCCGATGATAGAAATAGTGGAGAAAATAAAGGAATTATTGAGCTTACCTGAATACATCATCCCATTTTCTATTATTTCTCTAGGCTATCCGGGAGAGACCAAAGATGTTTTGGATAGATACGATGAATCTAGAATTCACTGGAATCAGTGGTAATATTTTGAATCTATCACTGATTATGCAGCAGAAAATACGCCTTAATAATATTTTGCAAGCTGACAGTAATTACTGTCAGCTTGCTTCGTTCATACCCTTGATAGATTTCAGTGATGCATAGATTAAAATACATTTCTACAATTAACTGCTAAGACTATCTCATTACAATCTGGAAATTTCTGATTGACGAAATACTTCAATTTCTTCATTCCTATTTCATGGTTTTCTCTTTCGATTATAGTCTATGGATTACTGTCATATAAAAATTACATGCATCAACAATTTTACCTACTTCACAGTTTTCATTACGGCAGTGGGCTAATTTATATGCACCTGGTCCAAATCCAATTGTAGGGATGCCCATACTTACTGTTGTTACTGCATTGGTACTAAAATCCCAATAATCATACACTGGGATACTCCCAAAGCTCTCCATATAGGCCTCAATACATACCCTTGAAAATTCATGGTTTAAATCAATTTTCCATGCTAAGTGAAACGGCTCATACTTAATATCCATTCCAGTCCAACTTTTTCTATAGATTGTTCCTATTTCCCATGAAGCATTCTTTCCCGCTACGATCTGATCCATTTCCTCTTTGATCGTATCTTCAGTTTCTCCTACTACCATTCTTCGATCTAAGTATACCTCACATTCAGATGGTACGGCATTTAAAGATACACTTACCGATGAAATTTGAGACATTACAAGGGTTCTCCTTGGACCGTCTTTTCTCATGAGTTCTTCATTCGTCTTTTCAACACGTTGAATGATTTCAGCCATTTCATAAATTGCATTTTTACCCTTCTCAGGTGCTGAACCATAGGCAGAAATGCCTCTTGTTTTGATGGAAATCTGAGCTTTACCTTTGTGACCAGTAACAATTTTATTGTCAGATGGCTCACAGGTAATAAAGTAGTCCGGCTTGATATTACGCTCCTTGAATAAATGCTTTAAGTTTTCACCATCACAATCTTCTTCAAATACAGTACAAGAAACGTAGATTGTCTTTCCAGCATCCAGTCCTAGCTGTTTGGCGATAGCACCCGCATATATTGAAGCAGCAGCTCCAGATTTCATATCCACAGAGCCCCTCCCATAGAGTTTTCCATCTACGATTTCTCCGCTAAAAGGGGGAACATCCCATTTTTCTTCATCCTTTATCTCAACGGTGTCAACATGGGAGTCGAACATAATTACCTTCTTCCCATTTCCAATTCTACCTACAACATTACCCATAGCATCTATGATTACTTCATCATATCCAAGATCACTCATCTTTTTCGCTATAAACCGAACAATCTCTTCTTCATGACCTGAATAGCTTTTTATTCTGACCAAATCCTGCGTAAATTTCACCAATTCCTCTTCAGAAACAGCCAGAGCATCCATAATTTGTTTTATCATAATCATTCACTCCCCTTTATGTCATTATTTTAAAAAGATGGATACATGCCATCCCACACAATTTCCCTATAACTTTCGGGGTCCGTATCTCCTTCCGTACTTATAAGAAGGATTTTTGAATCTTTGTTTATATTTAATTTCTCAGCTATTTCTTCGAAATGATCGCCTTGTAAGATTAAGCTTGCAATTCCCAATCCTACTGCACCGGACTCACCGGATATCACTTTAGGATCGTCTCCCAATGGATTCCCCAGTATTCTCATCCCCCTTGCAGCTAAGGAATCTGGACAGGATATATACATATCTGCATAATCCTTTAGTATTTCCCAGGCTACGGTGCTAGGTTCTCCACAAGCCAGCCCTGCCATAATCGTTGGCATATACCCTGTTACTCCATGGGGTTTTCCATCATTTTCTTTAACTGACTTAAATATGCATGCGGCTTCATTTGGTTCAACGATAGTCGTAATGGGTCTATCTGGTCCAAATATAGCTTCTAAATATCCTAGTACACTTCCAGCAAAAGAACCAACACCGGCTTGAAGAAATACATGGGTGGGCTTACCTTTCCCTTCAGCCTTTATCTGCCCTATCGCTTCGTCAATAAGCGTAGTATAGCCTTGCATAATCCAAGTTGGAATCTCTTCATAGCCTTTCCAAGCGCTATCCTGTATCAATATGCCATTGTGTTCATCTGCGTATTTGCTAGATAATCTTACGGCATCGTCATAATTCAAATCTGTTATGGTAGCTTCTGCGCCCTCGTTTTTGATATTATTTAACCTTATAATAGAAGATCCTTTCGGCATAAACACCACTGCTTTTTGTCCTAACTGTCTTGCTGCCCAAGCAATTCCTTTTCCATGATTCCCGTCTGTTGCAGTCACGAAAGTAATCTCTCCAAGACGTTCCCTAATTTCTTTAGCTTTCAATGTTTCAAAGGAAAGTTCTGAAATGTCCATATTCAGCTTTTCAGCCAAATATCTACCTACAGCATAGGACCCTCCCAATACTTTGAAAGCATTGAGTCCAAATCTATAAGATTCATCTTTTACCCATATATCCCTAACACCTAATCGCTTAGCTAATTCACTTAAACTTTGAAGTGGTGTCATCTCATATTCTGGGAAACTTTTATGGAAATTCCTGACCTTATCCACTACGTTCTTATCAAGAAAATCCGTAGATACTCCCATATTCCTTACTCTTTTCACATTTTCATTTACAATATATTGGATTCCATGCACATCTCCCATATCCATCACCTCTTAATCAATACTTTATTTTAAAATTGTAATAATCTCTATTCCCACCCCTACCTCCTTAGACAATCTTGACACTCCCACCCAGCATCTGGCAGGATAATTTTTTAGAAAAGGCCCATTTATAAATTATGTTATTCGAATAACTTTCTAACAAATATTTGTCGCGACATATAATTATGTTATTATTATAGAGTGATTTAGATTCGTTTTCTATCAATTTATTAGCAAATAATATCGTGATATTGCTTTGAAGGAGGAGAATCCATTGCAGGTATTTGATATTCAGATTACAAATGATTTACAAGAAATAACAATGCATGGAAATCCATCATTTCCCATAGGCGTATATAAAACCTTGTTAAGTAAAAATGTATATGGATATGTTCCTTTGCATTGGCATGATGAAATACAATTTGTTCTTGTATTAAGAGGCTGTGTAAGTTTTAGCGTGAATCAATCCATATATTATGTTGAAGAAAACAATGGCATTTTTATTAATTCCAGTTGTCTTCATTCCGCAAGAACTTACAACGCTGAAGATAGTGAGTATATATGCTTTGATATAAACCCTAGTTTCCTTGCTGGTTCTCATGGAAGCATTATCTGCCAAAAATATTTGGAACCTTTTCTAAAATCAAGATCAAATGCAGCAATTACGCTGAACACTTTCATTCCCTGGCAAAAAGAAATTTTAAATGATTTAAGTAACCTATTTGAAATTTATACAAGACACGAGTTTGGATTTGAACTGAATATGTATTCCATATTATTAAGGGTGTGGCACTCAGTAATTACCAATACTCCTGATTATATCAATGAGGTCCATGGAAATACGTTTACCGAAGATCAACGAATAAAGAACATGTTATCTTTTATTCATCAGAATTATAAACAAAAGATTACATTAGAAGATGTGGCAAAAGCTGCAAATGTCAGTCGATCAGAATGCTGTAGGTTCTTCAAACAAATGACCAAATTAACACCATTTGAATATATTATTTCTTATCGTATCAATCAGAGCATACTGCTATTGAGAAAGAGTGATCTAACGATTAGTGAAATTGCTGATGAAGTTGGCTTTGGCAGTGTAAGCTACTATATTGAGAAGTTTAGAAAACATACAAATTATACGCCAAAAGAATTCCAAAATTACTGCATCACATTGACTAAATGTATCGATTAATTTCATTGTACCGCTATGCCAACTTTTGCTTATAGACATCTCACTTTAACAGAGTCTATAAAAAAAGAGTCAAAAGAGCTATCCCTTCTGACCCCAAAAATCTCCATCTATTACTTATAGTTTTTAACAATTTCAATAAATAGTCGGATTGCTTCTTGTAGGACGTCTTCATCAATATCAAATTTAGGATGATGATGGGGATACGTGCTTGCCTCTCCCTTCATACCTACATAGATAAACGCCCCAGGTTTCTCTTGTAAATAATATGAAAAATCTTCTGATCCCATTATAGGATTGACTAGTTCAAATACTTCATTGCCAAACGTTCTTCGAATAATGCATTCAATAAATTGGGATTCTCTAGGGTCATTGACTAGCGGAGGCGTTCCTATGATAAAATCCACTTTACCTTTGGCTCCGAATGCATTGCAAATTCCTTCTGTTAGTTGAACCATTTGGCTTTGAATCGTATGAACTGCTTCTGGTGATAATGTCCTGATCGTACCAATTATCCTTGCCGAGTCAGGAATAATATTATAAGTTGTACCTGATTCAATTTTTCCAACTGAAATAACACTAGGGTCCATTGGATTCAATTTCCGGCTGATTATACTCTGTAAAGATTGGATAACATGTGTAGCCACATAGATTGGATCGACTGTTTCATGTGGCATTGATCCATGTCCTCCATACCCTTGAATTGTTATTTCAAAATCATCCACCGATGCCATCATTGGCCCTGGCCTTAAACCAATTTTTCCCTTGTCCATTCCTTGCCATAAGTGGATGCCAAAAATTGCATCAACATTCTCTAAAACACCTTGTTTCACAAGTATATCTGCTCCGCTCGGTGAAATTTCTTCAGCTGATTGAAAGATAAGGACAATATTAGGCTCAATATCCTGCGCATTTTTCGATATCCATTCCGATACAGCTAACAAAATCGCTATATGACCATCATGTCCACACAGGTGTGCCACACCAAGATTTTTCGAAATATAAGGCTTATCCCCTTCTTCAGTAATTGGCAATGCATCGATATCCGCTCGCAAAGCAATGGTCTTGCTTCCTTTTGTTCCTTTGACAAAACCAACTACACTAGGTGGCTGATAGTCTAGGACTTCAATATTTAACGCTTCGAGTCGATTACGAATAAATCTACTCGTTTCATATTCTTCCCCTGATAGTTCTGGATGTTGGTGAAGATAACGACGATCTTTAATGGCTTGCCTAATTAAATGCTCATTTTCCATTTCGAAGTCCCCTCATCTTTAAAATATTTTATATTGAACCGTCAATTGAAACCAATTTATAGCTTATCTCCATTTTTTCATTCCTGCCCATTGCTGCGTATATATTATAATTACTCATTTCAAAGAAAACAGCAGTCACTTACGGTACAGGTCACCTTAACGGTTATAACGTAGACCATCTCAACTTATTATATAACAAAAATCAATCAGTATATTACTTTATTATGCTGATTGTTTTTTGTTGACGCTTATGCAATTAACAATTACCGGATGTATCCTGAATATAGTACTAGATGTCTTCTTTATAAATGTATTGGTAGATTATTTCAACATAGTTAATGCCATGGTATGGATTTCTTGTAACATTTTATTCCTCTACGTCACCAGTTAACGTTATACTTTGTTGTCAGCCCCTTTTCTCAGCTTATTGGTCAAGAACAATGCCGGGATAATGCCAATCACCATAAAAGTTACACTCATAATGATGGTAAAAAACACAAGTTATTTTTCTTATTTCCATAAGAAAGGAGCTGCCTTTTTCAATGATTTATTTAATCATTTTGAGACAGCCCCTTTCATATACTAATTGGTCAGATCGCGTCGCTTTAGTCCATAGAATCCTAAAATTACTAGAGCAGCTGCCAATAGGGTGAGCCCTACAAAAGTCATGGCACTTGGCCGAAAGTAGGGATTTACATGGGCGAATGGTGATAACACTAAGAACATCCATTCTGGCAGTAACTTCATCTTTACAATGATCTCAGTTATGATGCCCACAGCAAGGGCGGTCCACCCAATAATGTTGCTGCCGCGTCCTAATAGTCCAAAGGCTGCCATGGTAATTCCCACGATCACCCATACGGCAGGTACCAAAGAGGTTGTAAGCTTTAACATCCGTGCAATATCCCCACTGAGATCGCCGCTTTGGACGCCGTTGCCTAGCCCGAATCCGAAGCCCAAGATTACTAGAAGAATCACTGGTGCTCCAATTCCAAATGCCAAGTGACTGGCAGCCCATTGACCACGGTTCGCTGATGTTGTCAGAATCATCTCCGCTGTACCCTCTGCCTCATCTGATCGCATACGCAGGGTGGCCATGATCGCATACATGGCGATAGGAAAAACCATGACAAAGACCAAATAAGTGAAAAAGGCATCCGCTGGATTCGCAACATTTATGGCAGCAGCATACTCCTGCAGCCACTGGCTTTGGGCGTACTCCTTCATAGCACTTGGACCGACAAAGCCGGAGGGAAGGGCAATAATTGTAATTAACCCAATCCAGAAAAACAGCATCCGTCGCTGCAACCTCCATGCCAACCCAATGGGATTTCGTAACCCTGCTGGGGCAGTGGCGGGGCCATTTCTGGCAGGTATCAATCCTGCACCTAAGTCCCGTCTCCCTGCCAGCCTAAAGGCAAGCCTTAGCAGCAGAATTACCAAAACTGCAATTAATCCAAATATCCACCAACGCTCACCGGCGAAGGGGCGCACACGCTCAAGCCATCCATTGGGAACAAGCCATCCCAACCAAGCAAGAGACTCTCCTCCCATGTCACTGATACCACGTACGAAGTGAAAACCATAAAAAAGTACAATAACACTCACACTCGCCACGCCAGAGTTCTCTGTCAGCTGGGCAGCCACAGCAGCCATTGCAGCTGCAATCCAGACCGCTGACCCTACTACTAACCCAAGCGCTAGGGACCCAGCCATGGGGAAACCAATACCTATCAATCCAATGCTTGAAACTACGGCAAGGATGGCTCCAGCCCCCAGTACAACAGTTAGGGCAGCAGCAAGGGGGGCATGTCGCCCTACCACGGTGGAACCAATCAACTCGCGGCGTCCCGTCTGCTCTTCCTTACGGGTATTACGTACCAAAAACAAAGCACCGCCCAAAGCTGCTAAAATTGTAGTACCCCCAAAAGCTTGCTGGGTAGCTAAAGCACCTGGACTTATATCAAAAGCTTTACTTTGGAAAAGCATAAACATTGGGATATTCATGATCTGATCAAAGCGCTCTTGCCTTGCCTCCACAGTAGGATAGACATTTTCAATAGTGGCAGCCCCTCCCAGTATGATGCTTAAGGCAACCAGCATCCATAACAATAGCAAAATTCGATCACGACGCAGAATAAGACGAATCAGCCCACCCGTTCCGATCAGATCTTTCTTCATCGCTTTCCACCTCCAGCTTTATTTGCTTTTCCATTGGCCGAATCATTACTGTAATGACTCATGAACAGTTCTTCTAGGGTCGGGGGTGTGCTAGTCAAAGAACGCAGTCCAAATGAAGTTACATGCTGCATAATACGGTCCAGCTCCCCAGCATCCACCTGAAAATTTGCCTTCGTCCCCTCTACACTCAAGTTGTGAATACCTGTCATTCCCTCAAGACCTGCAATTGGCTTGCTAGTTTCCACCGCTACCAATGTTCGTGTAAAGTGGCGTAATTCTGTAAGGGTTCCAGACTCAATAATCTCACCATTCCGAATGATACTCACTTTGTCACACACTGCCTCTACCTCGGCTAAAATATGGCTAGACAGCAGGACGGTCTTTCCAGCTTTCTTTAGTTCTCCTACACATTGTTGGAAAACTGCCGCCATCAAAGGGTCTAATCCTGTGGTTGGTTCGTCAAAAATAAACAAATCAGCATTGGATGAAAAAGCCGAAACCAGGGCCACCTTCTGACGGTTTCCCTTGGAATAGGCACGACATTTTTTTCTAGGATCTAGCTCAAAACGTTGCAGTAGCTTATTGCGATTTTCCATATCAAATCCGCCTCGCATTCTGCCTAGCAGATCAATAACTTCTCCCCCCGTCAGATTTGGCCATAATGTCACATCCCCAGGGACATAGGCTATTCGGCGGTGAATCTCAGCTGCGTCATTCCAGGGGTCCCCCCCAAAAACACGGACTCCTCCTCCACTCTTTCGTATTAATCCGAGTAGAATCCGTATCGTTGTAGATTTTCCTGCCCCATTTGGTCCTAAAAATCCCATCACCTCTCCTTCTTTTACGATAAGATCCACACCTCGAAGAGCTTGATGTTTACCATAGGCCTTGGTAAGTTTATTGATTTCAATAATATTCACAGGAAACACCTCCATATATTATATATTTTAAAGTTAGATGATATTGATCAATGTGCACTATAAAGTTACCTTGAATGAAAACAAGCTTAGGATTCTTGCTAATTATAGGCCCATACTTTGAGAATGTCCAAATAAGCATCGAATTCCTCTAGTATTTTATCGTAGTCAGGCTCTTCTAGCTCTGATACCTTTGCTTCCTCTATGATCTTATTCGCATATCCTCCAATTGCCCAGAAGATAATATTTTTCGCCTTTTCAACATCAACTCCCTCCTTGAATTTCGATTCATCAATGTCTTCAAACATCTTCCCATACCCTATAGATTCCATTTCCAGTTTTCTACTTTCCAATTCCTTTTTCACTTCTTTTGAATCTGTAGAAACCGCACTAAACTGGAATAACCATGGGTGTTTGTGAATTAGCTCTATCTTAAGGAGATATACTTGGCGCAGTCTCACAAAAATATCCTTATCCTTTGTGTTGACCATATCAAAATACTCTGTTTTGATAATCTTCATGCTGTAGTCATAGAGAAATAGGAAAAGATCTTTCTTCGTATTGAAATAGTGAAACAAAAGACCTTTAGAGATGCCTGCTTCTTTGGCGATTTCAATGGTAGAAGCATCATCGTAACCCTTACGGGCAAATTCCTTTAGAGCAGCATTTAAAACACGCTGTTGTTTTTCTTTGTCTAGATTTAAGAATTTTGAAAATATTGGGTCCACCTTCTTTCTATTTCATCAACATTATGATAGTATTGTTATCCAAGCCAGTTAACAATATCACAGAAAAATTAATTCATATGGTCAATCATAATTAAATAAATTGACCACGATGGTTAATAACATAATATCATCATTAACCATCATGGTCAATAACATTGTTATTATATTTTTTATTTGAATGCCATATTAAAAAAAAGACTTGGATCCCTCCAAGTCTTTATATAAACGTAGGGAACAGACATGCCTGTTCCCCAAGAAAAAAGAAAAGATTGATATATTTAGTAATACTTTCATATTTACACATCGTTGGTTCGTTTATTTTAGTATTCTAATCTATCATTCTAAAATACAGCTCTTTTCCATTGTTATTTTATCAAAGTTCATGAATAGCTTTGTTACACTTAAACCGCAGCCACTTATGATATGGTGAACCGTATCATAAGTGGCTGCAGTTTTTTACTCAAAAAAAAGTCATCCATTTCCTGTATCTTTTAAATTATATTATCCTAAAATATCAGGCTCAACTCCCTTTACTACCTTTATCCACTTTCTGCTTTTAAGCCTGTAAACACACCATATGGACTTTATTATAAAATCTATTCTCAGAAAAAAGTAAACCCAAAACGGCTGTAATCCCCAGACAAGACCTGCCATGTAGCCCAGGGGAATTGAAGCTATCCACAGAAATAATACATCCGCAGCCATTAAAAACTTTGTATCTCCCCCTCCTCGAAGTACACCTTTTGTCATGATAGACTGAATTGATTGAAATACTACAATAAATGCCACCATTAACATAAGCTGATCCGCAATTTCCTTTGTTTGTGGTGTAATGTTGTAGAAGTTTATGACAATAGGCCTCATCACAGCGATAATTATTCCTCCCGCTAATCCTATGATTGCACTTATCGTGAGGAAGGTAACTCCCTGAGCCTGGGCTTTGTCATACTCACCTCGGCCTACCGTATTGGCAGACATTACGGAGCTGGCACTTGAAACACCCATTATAAACACTGTACTTATCTGCACAGTAACGGTTGTAATCGCATTTGCAGCTACCATTTCTGCTCCCATTCTTCCCATGATCATAGCCAATGCATTGTTTCCCAAGGTTAAAAGTGCATCACTTATAATAACCGGCACAGCTATATGTACAAATTGTTTCACAAAAGCTATATCTATTTTGTCTAGCAGATTTTTGAGGCTAAACCTTATTTGTTTATCAAAAAACAGCAAATATCCGAAGGTGATACAAAACTCACAGATTCTTGCTAGCAAAGTTCCGATTGCAGCACCAGCAATCTCCAGTCTTGGTGCACCTAATTTTCCAAATATGAACACCCAGTTAAAGAACACATTTATAAAAAAAGAGGCGCATGAAGAATAAAGCGCTAGACGAACAACTCCTACAGTCCGGAGTACGATCACTGTTGTGAGACTTAATCCATGAAATAAAAATACAAAAGCCATTATTTTAAGGTACTTTGCCCCACTCTCAATTACTGCTTGATCCTTGGAGTAAAATGACATTATTTCTCTTGGAAATAAAAAAGTAATGATTGAAAAAATAACCGCAATGATTGTACATATTTTCAGTATAAGCGACAGGGTCTTATTTATAGAGTCCGTATCCTTTGCTCCCCAATACTGACCGGTTATAACCGCAGCTCCGCCTCCCATTCCGAGACACAATACGCCAAAAATAAAATAATATTGATTTGCAAGGGATGAACCGGAAAGCTGAATCTCTCCAAAAGAACCGAGCATAACCGTGTCCATAAGATTTACTCCAATATTTATTATTTGCTGCGCTACGATAGGCAAAGCGATAAGAAGTGCGGCTTTATAAAACTTTCTATCCTTAACGAGTAGTTGCATAGTTATTTACTCCATTCCTAGATAAATCAATTTATTTCATTATACATAATTTAATTGTACCCATCCATAATTAATTTCCATTATTTTCTATGCCTTGTTATTTCGAAAACAAAATTTAGCCTTATTCCAGTCTATATAACCGTGTCAGAGGCATTGGACCTATCCTCAAATCTTGATTTCTCCAGACTTTTGATACCATTATAAAACCATGCACCAGTTAATAAGGCTGAAAAGAAATCTGCAAAGGGTGCCGCATGCAGCAGACCATTAATACCCCAGAATTTTGGAAATATGATTAATGCCGGGATAAGAAGTATTATCTGTCTTGAAAGAATTAAAAACATAGAGGATTTAGGTCTGCCAATAGCTTGAAAAAAGTTCGCGGAGATAATCTGAAAACCGATAACAGGCAAGCATAAAAACCAGTGTATCAGCGCATAACTCCCAAATTCCAATAAATCTGTTTCTTGATTGAACATTGCTATCATCTGTTCTGGGAACAGCCTTGTAATGATATAACCACACAACACAATCCCAGTAGCCACCATAATCGCAAGCTTTATTGCCGCTTTTACTCTATTATATTTTCTAGCACCATAATTAAAACTAATAATTGGTTGAACTCCCTGGTTTAAACCCGTTATAGGCATTAGCAGCATCGTCTGAATACTGTTTATTACGCCCATTCCTGATACAGCTATATCTCCACCATAAATAAGTAAACTCTTATTCAGTATCATGTTTAAGAGGCTGTTGGCAAGCTGCATCGAAAATCCCGGAAGTCCCAAAGAAGTTATTTTAGTTACAATATCAAATTTTAGTTTCATATGTTTAAGTCTGAGCTTATTTCTGCTGCGTTTTCCTATGAAGTATGTTACCACCCATGTAGCTGAAATCGCCTGAGCCAGAATAGTAGCAAGTGCTGCGCCAGCCATGCCCATTTTGAAAACATAAATAAACAGTGGGTCCAATAAGGTATTTATACCTGCACCTAAAAACATGGTCATCATTGCTATTTTAGGATTGCCATCGGCACGTATGAAATTATTCATACCCATACTCACTACCTGAAAAATCGCTCCAAAAAAAATCACTCTCATGTATTCCATGGAATAAGGCAGCACAGCTTCACTGGCTCCAAACAAGGATAATATAGGTTTTAAAAAAATCTGACCTAGAAGCATGAATATAAAGCCCGCTATAATCAATAGGACAAAAGCATTACCCATGACGTTTTCTGCGCGTTCCTGCTGTTTTTCACCTAACCGTATGGAGAATAAAGTTGCTCCCCCTACACCAAACAAAATACCAATTGCCAAAAGTATAATCATAATTGGAAAAGCTATGGTGATTCCTGCTAACCCATATGAACCTAAATCGCTGCTATTTCCAATAAAAATTCTATCAACAATATTATATAAAGCATTGACCATCATACCTACAATCGCAGGCACTGAAAATTTCACCAACAGTTTTGATATTTTTTCTTCTCCCAATGGATTTACATATTCCATATCTCCATTACTCCATTCTCTTTTTAAAATTGCTACAGGCTACTTTATTCACCATTTTTTCAAGCACAGATAAAACCATATCAACACTTTCTTCATCCAACCCCTCTGTCAAGAATTCACTCCAAGACCAAATTCTTTTCCTTATTTCATCCTCGAAAATCTTTGCCTTATCCGAAAGATAGACTCTATTAAATCTTTTATCCGCATCATCCTTATCCCGGATCACATAACCTTTCTGCTCCAGCGATTTTACCGCACGCGCTATTGCTGACTTATCTATATATAAATAGGCAGACAAATCGTCTTGGGTAATTCCATCTTTTCTATATAGATAAAGTAGTAAAGAATATTCTGCCGAAGTGATGTCAAATTCCTTTAAAATGTAGTTAAAATACACCTGTGATTGTCTATATAGGATTGATACAAACCGTCCGATTGGTTTTTCCAAAATTCTTCCCTCCTTAGTTGACTTATCAACTATTATAATTCTTTATAGTTGATAAGTCAACTATAAAGATGCTACTACGCACACAAGTTGAACTAATAAAATCCTCCTTAAAAGCAAGCGGGAACGGTCCGAGGCCACTGAAAAAATCTAGAATGTTGTCATTCTGAATGAAACGTAGTGAAATGAAGAATCTCTAAAGCCTTTAAATACTAGTTTTGATAGAAAACCACAGTCATTCGTAGTATGGTTCATCGTATCTTTGTATTGGCGATTTTCTTATAAAAATGAGTAAAAAGAAACTTCTCTTCTGGATTTAGTTTGTATAAGTCTTCTCTAAAAGAGACCTTCTAATCAAGAATATACTCTATTATTAAGGAGCAAACTATAATAATTAATATTAAGGAAGTGTGTTGCT
This sequence comes from Anaerosolibacter carboniphilus, assembly GCF_014205875.1. Taxonomy (GTDB): domain Bacteria; phylum Bacillota; class Clostridia; order Peptostreptococcales; family Thermotaleaceae; genus Anaerosolibacter; species Anaerosolibacter carboniphilus. The sequence continues at coordinate 325,123 of NZ_JACHEN010000001.1, read as the reverse complement.
TTGTCACAAGAACATTTTATTTTATTTGCAACTTCCATTTTTTCAATAATATCCTTTTTGTATATACCAAAAGATAAGTATCGTCTAGCACTCATAAGCTTTCTTATTTTTCAAGCTTATACCTGGGCCGCGACAATCATTCTTGTACAAATAGGTTCCATAAAATATCCAGTAAGACAATTCCCACATGCAACACAGGGGAGTTTTATCTTGAATTTTTTAATTTATCCTACGGTATTCACCTGGTTCATTCTTATCTTCCCCCATAATACTCTACTAATACGAAAGATATTGCATTATATCGCCTTTATATCAGCAATAGTATGGTTTATTTATTTCATCGCCACATATACAGACTTGCAAGAATTCAAAAAAGGAACCTTTACTTCTCAAATTCTACGCCTATATATAAACTTCTCTATTGATTTCATACTTGGTCATCTTTATATTCGCTGGTTTTCCAAAAAAGTAGCACTTTAGTCAGGAGGATAGGTCTATGTATTTACTCGAAAAGAATATTCTCATTATATCATTTATCATTTGTGTTATTTCAATATTCTTTATACCAAGAACAAGTGCAGATAAAGCATCATTAATATTCTTAGCAACTCAATTCTTTTCATGGATTTTAGGGTTAATTGCTGTGGAATTTGCATTTCTTGAGTATCCTGTACGGGAACTTTCTAAAGCTAATCAAACCAGTTTCTTATTTGAATACTTTGTACTGCCTTTACTGACTATTTTTTTCATCCTGCACTATCCAAATGAAAAGCCCATTAAGCTGAAATTATTATACTTTGCTACCTTTAGTTCTATATTTACACTGATGGAATACATTTTAGAAAAACACACAATGGTAATTGACTATCATTCGTGGAAATGGTATTGGACATGGGCTAGTATGTCACTCATATTTTATATAGTAATGGTGATATATAGATGGTTCTATAAGATTAAAAATATTTTCTCTTTATAGTTTCCATCTAGCGCCACTATTTGAACATCAAGCCCACTGCATCACAGCATTGACTGGAATCATGGATTATTACTGAAATATGAATTATTATAAAATATTTTTTAGAATTTGTATTGGACAATATTGCTCAATTTGAATCATCCCCAGAGAATTTAGGAAATTATTATCGAAAGCTAATATGAAGGTTTTAAATCTTTTATCCTCATAGGTTATTGGTGAATTAATTTACTATCGCTAGAGGGTGGTATTGGGCATGTTTGATACTTTTATAAAATTAATCCCATTGTCCTGGAAATCTTAATTTTTGTAGTTGTGGAAATTTCTTATTATATTCTTCCACTTCTTCCTCTGGAAGATTTTTAAAAACTTCCGATTCGTAGAATTTTCCTTTTATGCCTTTCATACTATCTTCTGCTAATTCAATTCCCATAAATGCATCAAAATTTTTACCATCAGCAGTTGTAATATTAAAATTATCACATGTTTTAAATCCTATTCGAGGATAATAATCTGGTTCTCCAAAAATTACAATGCCTTTATAACCCTTATTTGCAGCTAAGTTCATTGTTTCCCTCAATAACAGCTCACCAACTCCACAACCTTGCCATTTAGGCTCCACACAAAGAGGCCCAAAGGTTATAATTTCATGTGTATCTGTACCATCGACAACTCGTGCCTTTGAATACATTATACATCCTATTACATCTCCATCCTTTACTGCTATTCTGCTTAGTTCTGGAAGATAGTCTTGATCTTGCCGTAATTTATGTACAAGGTAATGTTCGTCACAACCAAGATGATGTTTATTCCAAAATGCATGCTGTGTCATTAACTCTACATTGTACCAATCATCCTTTGTTTCCATTCTGATTTCTATTTCTTCATGATTTAATCTTTTCTGCTCTTTTAGAAACCATCCAAATTCTAACCTTACTTCTTTTCTTTGTAAATCGTTGTTCTTGTAGCAACAAGTATCCAAACCAATCAAGCTAAAGCCTTCATGCTGGTAAAAATCTATTGCATTAACATTACAAGATTGTGTCTCTAGTATAATAGCCCGACGACGTTCTCTCCTTGCTTGTTCCTTTACTATTTCAATTAACCCATGACCTATTCCTTGCTTTTGATATTTTTCTGCTACCCAAAGCTCTGTAATTCTTAGACGATTAGACCATAATTCTTGATTCGTTTCAATTGCGGCAACTAATTCATCATTCATTAACACGCCCCAAGCATAAGCATTCTCCCAGTGTTCTTCATATAACTTATCTGGGAAATCATATTCTTCTGGTGTATGAGTTACTGGCTCTGTAAAGTCTTTCTTTTCTATCTCAATAACAAACCCTTTATCTATTTTATTTACTATAACATCATAATACTTATCTGTTTTGTACTTTATTGGAATTATAGTTCCCTTCCATTTCTTCTTTGGTAAATGTATAATTTCATATTCCATAGTCTTTATCCCCTCTTTTTTATACTGATTATTGACTTAGCAGATTCTAGTTCTTCTCACTTTATAGTATCCATACTCCCCCTCAACAAGTTTCTATTTGTCTTATGCCTAAAGAGTAATTATATTACTATAATAACATATTTTGTAAGAATAACCTTACCTGTGATACAGCTTTTTATAATAAAAATAGCCTTAACCAAGTAAAATCAATGGTTAAAGCTATAAACCTCATTTATTCGTGGTACGGTTCACCATAGCGCTCTAACTATGGTTTTATTTTTGTTAACAAATTATGAAAAACTCCACCTTTTTTAACTATTGGTCTATATAAAGAGACTTAAGATTTCGGTTCATCATTTTATATATCAAGAAAAGTCCATACCCACAAAATACAATCAATACACATGTACCAAAGGCAGTCTGTACAGAAATATCCGCAGCCTTTCCAATGAGTGGATTTATTATAGCAGCTACAATGTTTCCTGCCATAGCATATATAGATAACATCGTTGCTCTATCTCCTGTAATAATAGCTTTATTTTGTATCTCTAAAACTATAGGATTGATTAAAGACATACTGCCTGAAATAAGCATTATCAATATTACAGAAAATATTTGGCTTTGAGTAAATATTAGTAAGAAACAACAAATCATTATACAAATTATCAACATTTCAATACTTTTATTTTTTTCAAGCTTATTGCTCAAGATATGAGATTTAGCTGAACTTAAATTTGCGATCTGTATCATTACAGCTAATATGCCAAAGTATCGTATATCAATTCCACTTCTAATGTATTGAAGTTGATTTAAGAACACGCTTGTTGCTTGAAATACTTCACGAACAAATGCAATAGAAATAACTAAAATCATAATTGGTTTATTGTGCATAATATTTTTAAAACTATCTTTTATACCCATCTTTTCTTTTATCTTTTCGTTTGTCTGTACATCCTTTATTAATATGGTCAGTATTATCGCAATTCCATAGGGAAAAACAGTATAAAATCCCGTCTTATCGATAGAATACTCCACAATGAGCGTAGACATTAAAGAAGCTATTAAATATCCAGCAGTCGCTAATGCATTGTATATTCCAAATACTTTTTGTGACTCACCATCCTCAGACGAAGCATATAACAAAGCTATGTCACAGCCAGATAAACCCGATATTGCTATTGCCAATAGTATTCTCTCAAAAACAAACATGTAAAATGAAAAGGCTTTGTAGAAAACAATCTTTGATATAAAGAATATTACATTTGATATTACTAATGTTTTTTTATATCCAAATCTATCAGCAAAATAGCCCCAAGGTATTTCTAACACAATCATGAGTATCCAAAATACTGATTCGATTAAGAATATCTGATACATTGAAATTCCTCTACTCTGTCTATATATGGTCGCAATAGGCCCATAAAAAACAAAACCTTGAAAAAATACAATTAAATACATCAAGTAGATATTTAATCTTTTTGATCTTATTAAAGTATCCAATTTAAACACCTCCATAATTTACATCACAAAAAGACCTTTTAAAAAAGGTCTTATAGAAATATGGAGTGTATTTTAAATTGGATTACCCATAGCCGTATCTCCCTACTAATAATTATTTTTTGAAAGGCCAATCAATACTTACTGCTACTATAATTATACAATATTTACCACATGATTGAATAGTATAAAAAACATAGGCAATCGAGATACTCCTCATTCTATATAATACCTGGAATTCTAACAACTAATTCTGCTATGAAGTCACTTATGGTACGGTTCTGCGTTTCGGTGGCAAATGATAAAGACATAATCACATCTCATTACCAACAATTGGGCGGTGCAACCAGTCTAGCAAGTTGACTAAACTGTCACTTATTTTTATTTACAAAATTTTGAAAGTAGAGTATAATACAATCAATTTAATAAAAAGCAGACGATGATAGAGACAGTAAACACTTTTGAAAAATCACAGCGAGCTGGGAATAGTGGAAGCCTGGTATTGATTAGATTATGTTGAATATCCCTCTGGAGTTTCAGACCGAATTTTAAGTAGGTACTGACGGTTTTCTACCGTTATTAGGAACGCATATGTTGGTATGCAGTATCAGGTGGTATAACGAAATTTAGGCTTTCGTCCTGTTATAGGGATGAGAGCTTTTGTTTTTTTTACCACAAAAATCAGAAATTAACTTTGGGAGGTGGTAGCTATGATTGATGATGGCATTAGCGATATTTTCTACATAGAGACTGCAAGTATTAATAATTTTAGGAGTGATGAATATGAAGTATAACCCAGAAATTCCAAGAGCCCGCTATGACGAATATGGAAACAGAGAGTGGGAACGACTAGAAAAGGATAGATTAGGAGAACTATTATATCATGTACATCTTGATATACTAAAACGATATATCTCTGATTCAGATAATGTTATTGAATTAGGAGCAGGTGCAGGAAGATTCACAAAAGATATTGTAAATATGTCAAAGTCCTTAACTACATCTGATTTATCCCCAGTTCAAATTGAAATTAACAAAAGAAAAATGGAGGAGCTGGGATTAGTTGATAAAGTACAAGATTTTATGATTTTGGATATAACCAATTTGGAAGATATCGCAGATAATACTTATGATGTTGCTGTATGTATTGGAGGACCGATTAACTATTTATTCGATAAAGAAGAAAATGCGATAAATGAAATGCTGAGAATACTTAAACCGCATGGCAAATTGATTCTTGGGTCAATGTCATTAATAGGTGCATTGATGTACTATCTTGATGGGACAATATATGAAAAAGGAATGTTCGGAATTGATGCAACAGAATGGTTATTTACCACTGGGATACAAGATGAAGAACATTATCCAGTAGAGAATAAGCATTATGTGCACATGATGACAAGTAAAGAACTTGATGCTTTGTTCCAAGGAAAACCGGTAAAAATACTGGAAAAGAGTTCTGCGGGTTTGTTTATGCATTCACAAGAAGAAACTCTATCCAAAGCAAAACAAGATAGTGCATTATGGGAACTCCTTATAAGAAAAGAGATTGAGTTTACTAAATTACCAGGGACATTAGACTGCGGAATAAACATTATTTATGTAATCGAAAAATTATAGGTATTTTATAATATCTACACTGGAATCTTTTGGTGCCAGTCTGTCAACTTAATAAACTTTAATTAAAAAACAACCCAAAAGCATTGATATTAAACACTTTTGGGCTGTTTTCGCCTTTACTTGTGATACGGTTCACCCTATCATAAATGACTGCGGTTTTAAATATATCTAAAAGTTTTCCTTTTCAGATAACCTCCACCGGATGCCCATCTCTACTTTTATCCCATTAAGCTTTGATAGCGCTTCCATTCCATCAAAAGTTTCATATACATTAACCCCCTCATTCCTTAAAAGTAATCTTATTAGCCCGTAATATGTGAATCATCGTCTACAACCTAAATTTCTAATCAAATTTTAATTTTTGCCTAAAGGATCTCTAATTCTTCTGCCTTATACTTTCATTATGAAGTAAAGCGCATTGGAGAAAAGAAAATAACCATATTTACCTATTTGTTCATAATATCTTCTATAAAAAAATTTAATCTACATGCTATACTAATAAAGTTCTACGTATCAAGCAATATAAGCAACATCATAGGCTACTAGCCCCTCTGCATTTACAAGAATAAGGAGTTGAATATACCTGTGAAACATAAATATATTTACTTAATTTTTACAAAAACAGGCACTTGGCTTTCAAGCTTAATTTATACATTTTCTCAAACAAAATATGTGCATGCATCTATCAGTTTTGATAACAAATTTACCAAAATGTACTCTTTTGGAAGGACAAATCCTGAAAATCCTTTCTCAGGGGGGTTCGTGGAAGAAAATCTATATGAAGGAGTTTACAGGAAGTTTTCCAAATGTGAGTGCCTGATATATCAAGTCAGGGTAACTGAAGATCAGTACTTTTCTCTACAGGAACAGGTTGAAAACTTTAAAAAAGAAAAGGACAAGTACAAATATAATTTTATAGGTTTATTCGGTGTTTTACTTAACATGCCTATAAAAAGAAAAAATCATTACTTTTGCTCTCAATTTGTTTCCGAACTCTTAATGAATAGCAATATTTTTAATTATGAAAAAGTGCCTGAACTAATCAGCTCTAACGAACTGCTCGCTATAGAAAACAAAGAAATTATCTATGAAGGATTTATAAATCAATGTTACAGAGTCCCCGGTTTGAAAGGCATGGCCAATGTCGTAATGGAGTTTTAGGTGAATCAACGTTTCAAAGCTTTGAGGAAATGGTGTTTTTAAACATGCCATTCCCCTTCCCTTGGTCTAAGAACATTAAAAACTTCGGTAGGGAAAGGATATGGAAAAAACTGTGCTCATATCCTCTATCACCGAAGTTTTCTTAACAAAATATCATCACCTTGACTCAAACTCAACAGCAAATTTACTGATCTATCTAGCTTCTTCGTTTGAGACACCTAGTTTTCTTTTTCCCATGCATCTAATCTCTCCATGACCTCATGATAGGTCTTTTCGCAGATATCTGGAAGGTTCCCCCCAAAAACTTTTTTCGCTGCTTCAAAGCCTTCCTTTATCGCATTTTTCAATACAGGTATTTGGTCCTTATCGCCTCCAGAAATGGCCTTTGCAAAATCTATGATTCTTGTAGCTACTGCATCTACGCTATACTCTCCACCCTCTTCAATTGCTTCTATAGCTTTTTGTTGGGTTTCTTCATCTATTTCTATAGACTCCAACTTTAGAGCACCTTTAAACGTCATCCCTTGTTTTCTTAGGAGCTCTTCTACCATTCTTCTTAGGTCAGAATATCTTCTGTCTGCTTCTGCCTTCAATCTTTCTACAGTCGTCTTGTCATAAGTTATATACTTTTTCTTATGATTTTCTGTTTTTTCATATTTTACTGCGTCTCCAAGCTTAACTCCCTGGCTGTTATCTTTTATTTTTTCCTCTCTTTCATTCTCTGTTTCTTTTCTCTGTCCGTATTTCACTGTTTGATTTCCGCTCGAAATAGATTTTATATCCATCTAAAGTCACCTCTTTCATTTTTAATTTAGCTTATTATGATACTACATATATCGGTAAATCTAATGAATTTATATAATTTTTTTGACTCTTGGTTTGATACTGCATGAAGCTCCATAGATTTTGATCTACGGTAAGAAGAAACTAGCAAATAGCTATCGTTCTATAGATGTATCTTCTTCAGAGATCATTGAAAATATAAACGAAAATGAATATGTACCGAAGACGCTCCCTCCAAAACTCCGAGGTGCACTATTGAAAGCAGCGCTGAGCAACTTAGGTACAGGAATGAATGTTCTCAAGGCACTGAGAAAGGTGGAACCTTCTTAATCCTTTCCCTTCCAGTGCCGTCGGTTTCTATGATTGCCCATCCTTTGAGATATTCAAAGAAAAACAGGAAGCAAGGGTTCTTTCCAAGGATTTTATGACAGCATGGGAGCATTTTATGGAGAAATATGGCTTCAGATCTCCTAAGGAACTTGATATCGCAACGCCCCGATACGATGAGGAACCTGCCCTATTCTACAAATAACTGAAAGCAATGGCTGAAAATGTTGATTCAACACATAATCCCCTGACAATATTTGATCTCACCTTAGATGATCTCGAAAAGGCAATGAAGGATCCCTCTATTAACCTTAAATCTCTAATTTCTAAGAATACTACTTTCATTAAAAAAATAGAGCATATACGAGAATTTCCCAAGGTCATTGACTCTAGGGGTAAGATACTCCGACCTCCCAAGAAGAAAGCACGTGAAGGTGAACTAGTTGGAGAGCCTATTTCACCAGGAACAGTAAGGGGAAAAGTTAAAATTCTCAGAACTCCCGATGAAAAACCCATACTACCAGGGGATATATTAGTAGCGAGGGCTACAGATCCAGGTTGGCCCCCTTTATTCATCAATGCAGCAGGCATAATTCTCGAAGTAGGAGGTATCGGAGCCCTTGTAGCAAGGGAGTATGGCAAGCCATGTGTTTCAGGAATAGAAGATGCTGTTTCCATTTTGAAGGATGGTCAAATGGTAGAACTGGATGGACTGAATGGTACCATTAAACTGCTATAACCTAAATCAAAGGCAGGGAACCAATCCCTGCCTTTGATTTAATATTTATGCGTTCTCTCTATTTGCTTTTAATCTTTTACGAATAGATTTTTTTCGAAAGGATTCTATTTTACCCTCAATCAAGCTGTACAGCACAGGTACGATCACTAGCGTTAACAGAGTGGATACCATAAGCCCTCCCATAAACGCCACTGCCATGGGCCGAAATAAGTCATTCCCAAAGAATGCTAATGGCAGCAGACCAAACACCGTCGTCGTAGTACTTAGTACTACCGGCCTGAATCTGGCATTTACAGCTTTGGCGCATGCCTCATCAATTGGAATCCCCTCTTTCCTTTGAGAATTTATATAATCGATTAAGATAATCGCATTATTAATAGCTACCCCTATTAAACTAACGACTCCCAACATGCTAAATAGAGATAGGGGCTGCATAAACATCACTAGAGCAAGCATCGATCCTATAAGGGATAATGGTACTGCAGCCAGAATAATACCTGGCTGCATGACTGAGTTGAACTGTATCATAAGAATGATGAACAGCATAAATACGGCAAATAGTGCTGCTATGCCTATATTTCCCATGTCACCTTCCAGGTCCGCCTTTTCTCCTTCTGGAACAATCGTAACGCCAGTTAAATCCATATCTTTTATTCTTTCTTCTAAAATCGTCTGCACATCGATAGCATTATATCCGGGCAGTACATCTCCTTGTACAGCTACAGCTCTTTCTCCTTCATAACGATTCACCTGTACAATAACTGGAATAAACGTAATATCTGCCACATCTTTCAACAAGATTTGCAAGCCTGTAAGAGAAGATTTTATTTTCATGTTTTTTAGTTCTTCCAGCTTTGATATATTCCCTTTCACGCGAATATCATATTCTTTATTGTTTTCTCTGAATACAGATGCACTTCTCCCCATCAAAGCGATATTCACTTCATTTTGTATGTCGTACTTTGTAAGACCATAGGTCAAAGCCCTATTGCTATCTATTTTAATATTGAACTGATAGTCTAGTTGGGGTAGATCATCCCTTACATTGATGGTCCCATCTATATTTTTAAGTACTTCTTTGATTTCTTCTTTGGCAGCAAATATATCTTCCATTTCATTTCCCTTAATCCTTATCTGTATGGGTGCACCTAGCCCACCTTGCACTTCCAGTTCTTTTACGATCACATCAGCGCCTACGATCCTTTCATCATATATTTGTTGAAGATGCCTTACCAGATCTCCATTGGTTTTAAATCGCTCTCCTTTTTTTAAATCTACTCTTATGACAACCTGTGCTGCGTCAGGAGAATTTGATTGGGGCCTTATGGATAAATCAAACTTTGGAAGGCCTCCCCCTATAGCTGATGTATAGGTGGTGATCTCTGGTTGTTCTTTCAATACAGCTTCCACTTCTTTTACCAAGCTATCCGTTTTATCTATGTTGCTAAGGTATTCTGTTTTGATATCAATATATATCATATCTTTATCAGAGGGAGGAAAAATCTCTTGAGGCAAAATACTGCCTAATGCTATAGATAGAACCAAAATTACCATAGAAAACAAAATCGTTCTCCCTTTGTATCTCAAACCTAAAGTTAACAGTCTTTCAAATACATCTTTTATTTTTCCAGCTTTCTTTTTATTTTTACTTTTTCTGAAAAATAAAAAGGCTAACAGAGGCGTTACGAAAATTGCAATCCCATAGGAAGCTGTCAGAGATATGATGATCATCTGGGGTATGCCTCCTATGAAGCTTCCAGTTGTTGCAGGCAAAAACAACAGGGGAGAAAAAGCTGCGATCGTTGTAAGGGTGGATGAGAGTACCGGTATGGCAACCTCTTTTGTTCCCTCTATGCAGGCAGTCAGCTGATCCATATCTTCATCTATTTTGTTTTGAATTGAATCACTTACTACGATGGCATTATCTACCAACATTCCCAATGCCATGATAAGTCCCGTGATCGTTATCATATGAATTTTAATCCCCATAAGGCCCATTGTAATAAAGGTAATAAGCATGGATAAAGGTATGGCAAAGGAAACCGTCGTAGCATTCCTTATCCCCATCCCAATCATAATTACCGCGATAACGATGATGATTCCTTCTATAAGGTTTGAGGTAAAGTTATTTACAGACTTGGCTACTTCATCGGGTTGGTAAACAATTTCATCTATTCTTATATCTTCGGGAAGCTCTTTCTTGAAGTTTTCTAAGACTTCCCTTACTTCTTTCCCTGCTGTAACTACATTTAAATCTCCTTTGAAATACCCTACCAATATGATCCCGTTTTCTCCGTTGTTCCTTATTCTGTAGTTGGTATCTTTTAGTCCCATGTATACTTTTGCCACATCTTTCAATCTGACGATGGTTTTATCTTCCCTTATATCGATGATCGTATCCCCGATCTCATCCAATGACCTATATAAGCCTTCTTGATTTACATAGAATTTCATATTCTCATCTTGTATATTTCCTGAGGGCATTTGAATATTTTGTGCAGAAAGTATGTTGGTTATATGACCGACGGACAAATTATATAAATCAAGTTTCTTTAAGTCCACTTCTATTTTTACCTCTTTCTTTTGCTCGCCGATGATGTCAAATTTTTTCATTCCCCCCAGCTTCATAAGATTATCTCTTAATCTTTCTCCATAGGATACCAACTGTTCATAGCTATACTGACCTCCTGATAACCCAATTAGTATCCCAGAGGTTTCCACAAGATTGGTATTGATATCTATTTCTGCTACACCTGCTGGAAGTTCTTCCTTTATGTCTTCAACCATTCGATAGAGATCATTCCAGGTTTGGTTGACTTCGCTTTCAGAGAGGTCCATGTCTAGAATAAGCATAATTGCCGCTGCACTGTTTAGAGAAGAAGAACTTGAATAATCATAGTTTCTTAATTCAGTAAGCTTTTCTTCTAATTTTTGTGTTACCAAGATTTCAACTTCCTCTGCAGAAGCTCCTGGATAAATCACCGTTATCATTGCTGCGGGAGCAGGGAATTCAGGATATTCTTGCTTGGGAATCGTATAATAGCTGTATGCACCAAATATAATAATCATAATCATGAAGACTATCGTGACTGTTTTATTTTTTATTGGTAATTGAAGCATATCTTTAAACAAGTTGATCCCCCCTTTACTCTTTTATATCCACCCGATCGCCATTTTTTATGCTTTTCACTCCTTCTACGATTACTTTGTCTCCGGGAGTGATACCTTCTTTAATTTCTATCTCACTGCCAAGCACTTCTCCCAAAACGACTTCTTTCATAACAGCTTTTTCATTCTCCACGATATATACAAAATCAAAGGATTCATTCAAAAGGCTGTTCATAGGAACAAATAAACCTTGTATTTCTCCAAGATTAAAAGATACATCTACCAATGTTCCTATAGGAATGTTATTGGGTTCAAGGCTTATTTTGACTTCATAGAGGCTGCTTTGGTCACCAGGAATGGAAGATACGGTTTCTACACTTCCTTTTATTTCATCCTTTTGATACTTAACGGCAACACCCATTCCTAGATATATCTTACTAACATCTTCATTTGTAACCCCTACCTTCACAGAACTGTCTTTCCCTTTTACAGCAACGACAGGCATTCCTTGTGCTATATAATCTCCTTCTTTTGCCGATATTTGTACAACGGTGCCATCTACCTCACTCCTAAGCACACTGTTTTCAAGCAAGTCTTGACTTTGCAGATAGGAAGCATAAGCAATATCTATTTGATTTTTTAATATTTCAATCTCTTCTTTTTTTGCTTCGTTTATAATCAACTCCTGCCGAATATCCTCTAACTGTTGAGAAGAAATAGCACCTGCTTCCAGAAGTTTCTCATTTTTTTCATAGATATCCTTCGTATATAGATAGTTCCTTTCAGCTATCTCAGCGCTCGTCTTATATTGTGACTTTGCAATTTCATACTGGGCTTTCGTCACTTCTACGTTATTCTTTAAGTCCTCTTCATTTAACCGAACCAGTTTCTCACCCTTGCTTACGCGTTGGCCTGATTTGACAAATATCTCTTCTATTTTTCCTCCTGTTTTAAAGCCAGGTGTTCTTACATCTTGAGAATCCACCATTCCTATATAGTCTAAAACCAATGGGTATTTTCTTGTTTCTGCCTGAATGACTTTAACGTTTTTCTTTGGCACTTCCATTTCTTTTTGAGGCTGACATCCAGTTGTAAGAAATATCCCCATCAGTATAAATGCAATTAACTTTTTCATATTTACCTCCTTTTTAATTAACTAGTTAGTTAATATATTATAAAAATTTATACGTTTTATGGTTGTTCTTTCTTTAAAAATTGAATAAAATTCTCAATAAAGAAGTCATTTAAAAATCCAGTAAATTTATCTTCTAGATAAGACTTGTCAAAACCATAACAATCTGCCCACTTTTCTCCGATTGTAATGTACGTAATTACAGGCATCATTCCGAAAAAAAATCCGGCTATAATCCCCTCATCAACTCTCGCCTGATCTACTCCTATCGCACGCATTCTCTCTATACTATCTTCCATTATAGGAAAGAAAAATTCAAATCCTTTGCTAATCTTTTCATTATTGGAATTTTTTAATATCTCTCCCAATAGAATACTGAGTATCTTTTTTTTATGCTTTAGCATATCTATCATTTTGTTCGAAGCTTCTTTATATGCGCTTATATTAAAAGTATCATTGCTCTCCAATACTTGACTTTTCATGAGAAGCATCTCATCTATATTTATATTGATCAGCTCCGTTAATAGTTCTTCTTTGCTTTTGAAGTAATAATAGATCAATGCTTTGTTTACTTGAGCCCTTTTCGCAATATCATCAACTCGGGCACCCTCAAATCCAACTTCATAGAATACATCCAGAGCAGCATCAAGTATTCTTTGCTTACTATCTTGGTTGTTTGGTTTCATAGACATCTGCAGTACACCTCTTTAATTAACTATTTAGTTAATACCATTATATGGTTTTATAAAAAAATAATCAATTGCTTTTGGGAAATTATTTCTATTCTGTATCTGCTGCCTGTCAAGGTGAATCGATTTAAGATATTACCAATACCCATGAGATCAGTATAGCTTATGGAAAAGGCTGTGTGAAAACTATTTTCACACAGCCTTTTTTTATATAACAAATAAAATCAATGCAAACACTTTCATTTTTAAATATTTTTCTTTTAAAAAATTGTCATACAAGATCTACTATTCGTCTATCCACATATTGTTTAGCTTATAGAACCCTAGAGGATGTATCTTAACACCTTTCACATGGGGTTTAAAAACGTAATCATTTGTATTGTGAAATAAAAATATCCATGGTGCATCCTCTACAATCTTTTGTTGAATTTCATAATATTGTTCTTGTCTTTTTATAGGATTTTTAATACTAATCGCTGACTCCATTAAACTTTCTACCTCTGGACTATGATATCTTGTAAAATCTGTAGCATTCTTAATATTGAACATTGGCTGCAAGAAGTTATCAGGATCACCAGTATCTCCAATCCATCGATATACAAATATGTCTACTGTGTTATAGACTTCTGGCGTTAAATACTCCGTTCGTGGTCTTGATGTAATCTTTGTTTCAATTCCTATTTCCTTTAAGTATTTTTGAGTAGCCTTTGCTATCAATGGATATGTTTGATCACCGATCATCTCCATAAAAACTAAATTCAATGTTCCCTTTTGATTTCCTTTAAATCCAGCCTGCTCTAAAAGAGATTTTGCTTTAGATACATTATAGCTATATCCAGTCAAATGAGGATCATGCAATATACTCGGAGGCAGCGGTCCTTTGGCAGCCGTAGCTAAGCCATTGGTTGCTAACTGTATCAGTTCTTCCTTATTGATACAGTAATTCATTGCCTGTCTGGCCAGTAGTCAAAAATTCAATAAAATTATAAAAATCTTATCAATTCTACTACAGTAGAGTTTATCGCATCGTTCTGACTATGACTTTTATAAAATCATGACCACCCGTCAAAAGGGTGGTCATGATTTCTTTACATTCTCATTGGCCTCTATTACGTATAATTTTTATTTCAATTGCTTTAGCACTTCACATAAGAAATGATAGACTCTTTCCGTTGATGATATGCTCAAGTGCTCATTTGGTGTATGCACGTCGTATAGATTAGGCCCTAGAGATATCATATCTATGTCCCCGATCTTTTCCTTTAGAAAACCACACTCAAGCCCTGCATGAATAGCGTCTACTTTTAGTTCTTTACCAAACATCTCTCGATAAACATCAATCATGAGATCTCTAATTTTTGATTCTACTTTATATTCCCATTCAGGATAATCTGCGACCAGACTCATTTCTGCTCCTGTCAACTCGCAAATCGCTTTTATTCGATCATTGATTTCGTGTTTTAATGTTCTTACAGAGCTTCTGACAGAACTTGTAAATTTCACCTTATCTTCTACAATTTCGAGAACCCCAATATTCGTTGAGCTTTCAACCAACCCCTTGATGCTGCTGCTCATCGTTTGAACGCCATAGGGCATCAATCTTAAGATTCTTATCAGATCTTTTTTTGTTTTTTTATCGTATACTACTTGTGATACATCCCCTTGTTTTATCACAATTTCAATAGAAGGATCAGATAGGATGAATTCATTTTTAAATATCTCGTTTAGTTCTTCTATGATATTTTGAAATTGTTCCGCATCAGCTTTATCTATTCGTATCCAAGCCTCAGCTCGCTTTGCAATGGCATTCATCTTCTCGCCACCGCTTATAAAAGCCAGCTCATAATCCAATTTCTCGTCCATTTCCCTTAGTACTCTTCCCAAAATCTTTATTGCATTTCCTCTGTTTTTGTTTATTTCCATGCCAGAGTGACCGCCTAACAAGCCTTGAACAATCACTTGCATGCCATGATTCTTTTTACTTTCACAGTTGCCGATTGTATAGGTAACGATATTATTCACCCCACCCGCACAGGATGAAAGCAATGTTCCTTCTTCTTCTGAATCAATATTTATTAAAATATCACCTGAGATATTTTCTGATTTTAAGCCGACAACGCCATCCATACCAGTTTCTTCAGCAGAAGTAAATAGCGCGACTAATGGCGGATGCTCTAATGTCTGATCTTCAAGAATACTCATGGCCATAGCCACTGCAATGCCATTATCTGCTCCTAAAGTCGTTCCTTTTGTTCGAATAAAATCTCCTTCAACCACCAATGGAATAGGATCCTTTTCAAAATCAAACGCTAAATCATCCCTTTTCACGCATACCATATCCATGTGGCCCTGAAGTATGACAACAGGAGACTTTTCATATCCACTACTACCAGACTTTTTTATAATCACATTCATTGCCTCGTCTTGAATAACATCTAAATGATTATCTTTCGCAAACTTAGCCAAATAATCACTAACAGCTTTCTCATTCCCTGATTCACGTGGGATTCTCGTCAAAGCCTCAAAATGTTCAAACACTCTTTGTGGTTTTAGATTTCTTAGTACTTTTTCCACAGTAATCAACTCCCCTTTTTTAGCCTATATGTGTTTCTCTTACTTGACTTTTCTTCAAGGATCAGCTCTTTTTTCTTCATTCGCTCTATAATTGTATCAATGACAAGGTTTGCGTCTTGAACAATCACCTTATTCTTACTCCAAAACAGCGATGCCTTTGTCCCTTCAATCACATTTTTGATCTCTTTTTCTGATAAAGCTTCCTTATGCTCAAACTCTCTTAGTATTTTATCTTCGCAGTTTTCATATAACTTATCTATCAAGGCTTCTGCTTTTCTTTGCTTTTTTACGTAACCCCATGCCAATAGAAAAGTAATCGTAATGGCAAAAAATAATACTTCAAAAATAAACTTGGTCATGCAATCACTTGCCTTTCCTATCATCTCATATAAAACATACCACTACGGTCTTATTTTTCAAGAGTAATAAAATGATTATTTCTTAAAATATTAATATAAGTCCCAAATCTTTGATAAAAAGGTTCTATCTCATCTCCAAATTCTCTTTTTAGAATTTGACCAACAGCTTCAATATTTTTTTTGTCATCTATTGCCTTCCAAATACAGCTTCCATACTTATCCAAATCTATTCTCATCACTTCTGGCGTCTTAAAAAATGCTCTTACGATTTTATCTAGTATACCGTCTCTAGGAATAATGATTTGTACATTTCCATTTTCCAGCTCAATCCATTGAATCTTTTTCGACTTTTTAGGCACTAATTCCAAAAAATTGTCATCTTTTTTTATCTTTCTTTTCATGGCTACACCTCAATAATATTTGGGAGAAGATATTATAAAAATATCTTCTCCTATATTGGATATTGCTATTTAAAAATATTTCTTTTCATTATTTTGAGACCTTTTTAAATATAGAGTAGTTTACTAGCGTATATGTTAGCAGCCCGAAGAATGCTAAAGCACCGATCTGTCCCAAATTGATTCCTAATGCTACATTCAATCCACCTACTGCAAATACAGCAAGTAAAATTCCTACCAAACCTTCTCCAGCAATCAAACCAGAAGCATAAAGAATACCTGAATCAATCTTCTCTTTGATTTCTGACTGATTATTTGATTTCTCAAGTCTCTTGTCTAATATACCTCTAATCACACCACCAACCATGATCGGTGTACTTAGGTGAATCGGCAAGTATAATCCAATGGCAATCGGTAGCACTGGTAATCCTAGCAATTCAACAGTTATACCAATACCCACACCTGTGAATACTAATGCCCAAGGAAGGTTTCCACCCATTACACCCTCAATTACCAATCTCATCAACGTAGCCTGTGGTGCAGGTAGTTCTGATGAACCAAATCCCCAAGCACTATTTAATAAAGTAAGCACGCCTCCAATCGCAAAAGCAGCTACAAGTGCACCAATCAACTCACCAATTTGCTGTTTCTTAGGCGTAGCACCCACTAGAAAACCAGTTTTTAAGTCTTGGGATGTATCACCAGCCATTGCTGCAATGATACATATGATTGCACCGACAGTTAATGTTGCGATCATACCTTCTGGACCGTCATTACCTGTTGCTTTAAATATGATGGCAGTAATAATTAATGTGGCAATTGTCATACCAGATACTGGGTTTGATGAACTTCCTACCAAACCAACGATTCTTGATGAAACCGTTGCGAAGAAGAAACCAAATACAGCAATCATCAACGCACCAGCAAATCCAACTGGGATAATCGGCAACATCATCATAGCAAGAATTACTACTAAAACACCTATTAAAATGACCTTCATAGAAAGATCTGAATCCGTTCTTAAGCTGCTCGTTCCTTTCGTACTGCCTGAATAATCCTTCATAGCATCTCTAAATGTTTGTACAATTAGAGGTAAAGATTTTATAAGGCTGAAAATTCCTCCAAATGCAACGGCACCAGCACCAACGTATCTTATATAATAGTTCCAAATTCCCCAGTGATCTAATTCGCTGATAGGAACGGAAGCTGGATACATGATTACTTCACCCATACTACCGATATTAGAAATCAAAGGAATGAGACCAAACCAACCTAATACAGCACCAGCTAACATGTAAGCAGAGATTGTAGGTCCAATAATAAAGCCAACACCTAATAACGCTGGCAGAACATCTGCTCCGATGGCTGCTCCCTTATATCCAGGAATAGTCGTTTCAATTTCACTTGGGAATAACTTAAGACCATCAGCAATAAATTTATAAAGTGCACCCAATCCTAGACCAGTGAATGTTACTTTGGCTTTGTCTCCACCTTCTTCTCCAGCTAGAAGAACCTCTGCACAAGCAGTTCCCTCTGGATAAGGTAATACGCCATGCTCTTTTACAATTAAAGCTTTTCTCAAAGGTACCATGAATAATACCCCTAAAATACCGCCGCAAAGGGCAATTGCTGTGATTGTAAATAGATTTGGTGAACCCATATTCCATTCTTTTGTCCATATATATAATGCTGGCAATGTAAAAATTGCTCCTGCTGCCAATGATTCTCCGGCAGAACCTATGGTTTGTACCATGTTGTTTTCAAGGATGGATTCTTTTTTCAATACTCCCCTGATTAGACCCATTGAAATTACAGCAGCTGGTATAGATGCACTAATGGTCATACCAACCTTTAAACCTAAATATGCATTAGCAGCACCGAATACGATAGATAAGATAATACCTAGTATAATTGATGTTGCAGTGAATTCTGGTAAAATTTTGTCAGCAGAAATAAAAGGCTTAAATTCCTTTGCTGAACTGCCGTTAGACATATGATAACCCTCCTTATTGTGTAATCGTTCTAACTGCCGTTTGATAAGTACCTAGGATTCATATCAATATCAGAATTTATAAATATTCTATTTTTCCTATCTTTTAAAATCTTCAGAATTTTATAAAGATAGCTGTGCATATACACAATTTGCTAAGGACGCGCGACCTTGATAGTAATTATAGATAGGTTTTTTTAGAAAGTCAAACTAGCATTTCCCCTTGTTTCCGAATGGATATTCAATAGATCCAATCGCTTATTTTCACATCTTCCACCCGTTAGGTAAAGAGGTTTCTCCCTTGCCTAACGGGCGGTATACTGTTGTAAACAGGATGTTCCACACAATTTTATACAACCCAGTAATCATTTATTTATTTGATCCCATCTTACCTACCAGCGTTCTATAGAAATTTAATGACAATATCTAATAAATATACATATAAATAAATATTTATTAATAGTATTAAATTGTTGTAATATTTATCTTTTGCTAAATAATCTATGTACTTAGATCATTCAGATTAAATATTTTCATATTCCTTTCCCGTTCTTCTAGTAAATTTCTGAAAGCATATAAAAAGAGTAGTCTACTAGCTCCATTCAGCTTAGACCACTCTCTTTTTAAATCAATCACTAATATTCCTCTATTTTTTTAAGCACAGACCATTTGATTAACATATACACTAGGAATGAAAATAGAATAATCGTCCCTATACCACCTACGCTCAAGCCTATGGTAGTGTCGATATTTAGTACCGACAGTAATGCCAGTATAACACCAACGATTCCTTCTCCAGCAATAAGGCCAGATGCGTATAAAATACCCGATCCGATTTTTTCTTGTCTTTCAAAATCATTAAAATTGATAAAGTCTATATCCAAAATTCCTCGGACAAGTCCACCAATAAAGATAGTGGTTGTAAGATGTATTGGCAGATACAATCCGATTGCAATTGGAAGAATAGGGAGCTCAAGAAGTTCTATGACCATACCAATCCCTATCCCTATGAATATTAAAGACCATGGTAGATTTCCTTGCATAACACCTTCTACCACTAACTTTACCAGCGTTGCTTGGGGCGTGGGAAGATCTGATGAACCAAATCCCCATGCTTTATTCAATAAAATTAATACACCACCCAGCACGAGAGCAGTTGTAATAACGCCAATGATCTCTCCGATTTGCTGTTTATAAGGGGTGGCACCTACTAAAAATCCTGTTTTAAGATCCTGAGATGTATCCCCGGCCACAGCTATTACAATACATATGATGGAACCAACCGTCAATATGGTGAATATTGTCTCCGTTCCTGCACCCCTTATCATTTTAAAAACCAAAGATGCAATAATCAGTGTAGCGATTGTCATACCTGAAATGGGGTTGGAAGAGCTTCCAATCAGTCCAACGATTCTTGATGATACGGTTGAGAAAAAAAATCCAAAAATCACAATGATGAATGCGCCTGCTATTCCGATCTTGATAGATGGTAAGATGGCTACGATAAGCACAATAAATGCTATGGTTATGCCCACTATATACATTGGGATATCTTTTTCTGTACGAAGGGCGCTTTTACTGCCTCTGATTTCTTTATAATCTCTTATAATCTCGACAAAAGTTTCAAAGATGATGGGGATGGATTTTATAAGACTAAGCATACCGCCTAAAGCTACTGCTCCTGCACCTATATACCTTATGTAATAATTCCATATGTCCCAATTTGTAAGCTGACTTACAGGAACTGAAGCTGGAAATATGACGGCATTGCTATTCGCCCCAAAAACAAATATGATAGGAATGATAACGAACCATCCCAAGAATGACCCCGCCAGCATAAACCCTGCAATTCTTTTTCCTACAATAAAACCAACACCTAAAAGTGCCGGCAATGCCTCTCCACCTATTAGTAAATTCTTTATATGAAACTCCAGCTTTGATGGAAAGAGATTCAGTCCATCTGCCAAAAACTTATATATTGCACCCAGACCCATTCCTGCAAATGTTGCCTTAGCCTTGTCTCCACCTTCTTCACCTGCCAAGAGCACATCCGCACAGGCGGCCCCCTCAGGATATGGCAGATGTCCATGTTCCTTTACAATAATTGCTTTTCTCAAGGGAATCATAAACATAACACCTAATATTCCACCTAACAAAGCAATCAATGTAATAAATCCGGCACTTGGACTAATCCCCTCCGCTGAGTTTGTCCATAAAAACATGGCAGGAATGGTAAATATAACTCCTGCAGCTAAGGATTCTCCTGCGGAACCGATGGTCTGAACGATATTATTCTCTAATATGGAATTCCGCTTCATAATGATCCTGGTCAAGCTCATTGAAACAACGGCTGCAGGTATTGAAGCACTTATGGTCATGCCCACTTTTAATCCTAAATATGCATTTACGACACCAAATATGATTGCCAACAGGATTCCCGAAATAACAGATGTAAGCGTCAGTTCTGGGAGCATTTTTTCTGCTGCTATAAAGGGTTTAAAAGAATCATGATTCTCCGCCTTCATTTCTTCTCCCCCTGCACGAAAGTATTTGAAATACTTGTATATTCTTAATATCACCCATTTTATTATATAGTACTTACCTTTCAGTGACAAATCAATTTTTTGTACATTTAAGGAATTTGAGATATAATATTATTTAACAGAGAGTAGGTGATCATATGACTACAAAGGATAAAATATTGATGGTCTCATTAAAGCTTTTTTTAACGCAAGGATATGACAATACCACCTTGAGCATGATTGCAGATGAAGTAAATATAAAGAAGCCATCGATTTATTATCATTTCAAATCTAAGGAAGATTTGTTATTTGACTGTATTTACTTAATCCTAAACAATTTAGAGGAACAGATCGCTCATTCCATCACAAATTCTGTCCACCCAAAAGATAGGCTAGCGTCATTTTTTGAATGCATTTTAGACTTCAACGCTAATCTTTCAACGATACTGGAATATGACTTCGATGCTCCTGTGAATTTAATTTTATTTTTCCAAATGTCAGCAAATAGATTCAGTGAACTTTCTGATAGAATCGATGAATATTATAAAAAGATTAGCTGCTTCTTAAAAGAAATTATTGTTGAAGGTCAACAAAAATGCTTAATAAAGGATACGATCCATACCGATCTCACAATCATTGACATTATTTCACGAATTGAAGGACTTATTGCTATTTCATTTGTCTATAAGTCCATAGATATGAACAGCATAAGAAAACAGCTTTATGAAAACCTCTGGAGCAGCCTTTCAAATGAAAATAATCTATCAGCCAAAAAAAAGCTCATAGATTATAGTAAAATTGGTTTAGGTCGAAAGTGGTAACACATTCATAAATAACTTGCATGTCCGAGTACAATGCAAATTATTAAAAAACTCCCTATGGTTATCCTTGCTGCTCAGTTGCAGCGCCGCTTTTCTTTTGGGATATATAGGAAAAAGCGGCCTGCAAGATTTGAAACTCGAAAAGACCATAGGGGGTTTATGAAATTTCGCTTCTCTCTTTTCATGAAGCTAACCTAGTATTTCTACATACCCTTCTGTTCCATTTACACGAATTCGCTGTCCATCTTTTATCAACTTCGTGGCGTTCTCCACTCCCACTACGCCTGGAAGGCCATATTCCCGAGTAATGACAGCACCATGGGTCATCAACCCGCCTACCTCAGTTACCAAGCCTTTAACTGACACAAACAGGGGTGTCCAGCTAGGATCTGTAAATGATGTTATCAGTATATCGCCTTCCTCTATATTAGCGTCTTCCAGCTTCAAAACAACCCTTGCCCGGCCCTCGATAATACCTGATGAAACGGGTATGCCTACCAAAGCATCCTGAGGAATATTGCCGGTGTGATATTCAGCAGATATGATCTCACCTTCCGATGTCATCACTCGAGGTGGTGTCAGTTTTTCATAGACTTCATACGCTTCTTTTCTCGTCGTTATGATGCTGTAGTCTAACCGATTTGTGCGAATGGCTTCCCTAAACTCTTCAAAAGATAGATAATAAATGTCCTCCTTCTCTCGTATGATGCCTTTTTCCACGAGCTTGACACCTTCATTCATTAAAGCACTTTTATAAATTTGAAAGCGCTTTATAAAAGAATACTTGGGATATTCCCTGAAACCAAGAAAATTACGTAAAACGCTAATCATCTTCTTGGCCTTTTTCGCTTTTTGCTTGCCGCCGGGTAATTCCTCTAAACGACTTATAAGCTCTCGTTCCTTCTGCTCTGCTTCCAGCCGTCCCTGTTCAAATTTGACATGGCTTGCATTCGGCTCAAAACCTTTGATGTTGCTAAGAATCATTGGAATGAGGGCCGTGGGCTTTTCACTCCATCGTGCTTTGGTAATATCGATCTCGCCAGAACAACGCATACCATACTTTTCAAGATACGTCCTTATAGAAGCACTTACAGCATTGCCCCCTTCCAGTTTAGCTAGATCCTCAAAAAAGGTCTCGTCCATGGCATGATGAAAATATTCAATCACCGCCGGATACTGTCGAACAACATCCGACACATCTAAAAGAGCAAGGCCCATTTCTGAAGTAACATTGTTAGGAACTGATTTGGAAAGGATATCTACTACATTCTTTTCACCCAGCCACTTTTCCATTTTTTTATTGATCCAGCTCGATACAAAGCCACCGACTACCATCACACTCATATTTTCTGGTCCTGTCAAAACTGCCTTTAATTCCTTTGTATCCTTCAAAATGAATTCAAACAGCGCATCACCTGATACTTTTTCGATCCTTTGCTTCATATCCTGTATCAGTTCTTCATTGTGGGCAATCAAGTCTTCAATGATCCTTATGTCATTTTTTCGGTAGATTTTTATCGCCTGTGTCACCCAAGTGAAGGCCCCTGTGCCCATATTGATGGATCCTTTGCCTCGAGGCAGCGATTTAACAAAATCCTGACGCTTCATTAAATTTGTGAGGGCATTCTTCATCAAAACATCGGCTTTTCCTGTACTCACAAGCAAAATCTTCCTTCCTATTGGGGAGGACAGGTCATAGGTTCCATCAATAAAAAGCCTTCCTCCGGCCGCCTTTAAATTCTCTCCAAACCAAAATGATAAAAACTGAATGAAAGACATGCCTAATGGTTTGATATCTTCTGTCATCATCTGCAGATGACCCATCGATGCATAGACACGGCTCTTTCCGTCATTTGCTGGTGTGGGATATAGCGTAGTGATAGGTCTGCTTTGAACGATATAGAATGTATTTTTAACAAGACACCATTCTATATCTTGGGGACGACCAAAATGTGCCTCAATCTTTCTACCCATAGCCTCAAGCTGTAAAATCTGCTCATCCGTCAATGTCTGCACATTCTGCCGATCGCTCTCGATCTCCCTTTCCTCCGTACCCCCTGCTTGTAATGCATAAATAGCCAATTTCTTAGTAGCTATCTTCCTGTCAAGAATTCGCCCTTCCCGAACCTTATAAATATCTGCATTCACCAATCCAGAAACCAGTGCTTCCCCAAGTCCAAAGCTTGCATCGATGGACAGTACTTTTCGGTTGAACGTGACGGGGTCTGCCGTAAACATAATTCCCGATGCCTGAGGAAAAACCATCCGTTGGATCACAACAGATAGATAAACCTTCCGATGATCAAAACCATTTTGTATTCGATAGGTCACAGCGCGGTCGGTGAATAACGATGCCCAACACTTTCTTATATGCTGAAAGATAACAGCCTTACCCATGATGTTCAAATACGTATCCTGCTGGCCCGCAAAGGAAGCCAAGGGTAAATCTTCAGCTGTAGCGCTGGAACGTACAGCATAGGCATATCTTTCGTCAAGCTTTGAGAGATAACGAGTGATCTCTCCCTCAATGTCTTTTGCAATCTCTGCCTCTTCGATGATTGTACGAATCTTCTTACTGATTTCGCTGATTTTAACCCTGTCATCCACCTTGAGAAGTGATAATTGATCCAATAATGCATTAAACACACTGTTATGCACTACAGTTCTTTTGTAGGCCTCTGTGGTAACACAAAACCCCTCTGGCACCACTATCCCTTCAATCCTTGACAGTTCTCCCAGATTAGCACCTTTCCCCCCTACTTCAGGCAAATTAGTACCGCTGATCGCATTGAAAGATAATACATATTTGCTCATAGGAATCACCTCTCTGTATATTATGAAATAATATCGTTTATATATTTCATAATATAATAATTTTGTTTTTATTGCAATAGGTTATGAAATTTTTTTATTAATATATTTCATAACCTATTGATATGTTTCATCATTTATTGTATCCTATTAAAGAGGTGATATTCTAATGGACGGCTTTCAACGACGTAAGGAAACAAAAAAAGAAAATATCCGTCAAGCTGCTTTTGAACTGTTCTCCACTTATGGCGTGCAAAAAGTCAGTATTGCCGAAATAGCCGCAAGGGCAAAGGTGTCCCAGGTAACCATTTATAACTACTTTGGCAGTAAGGACGAACTACTGCGAAATGTGATGTCCGTACTTCTGGAGAAAAGGCTGCGGGAAGATACGGAGGCCATCGAAAGCAATATACCTTTTCCGGAAAAAATCGAAAGATTTATCTCCGAAAAAACTGGGGAACTATCCGCTTTACATTCAGATTTTCTTAAATCAGTGATGTCGGAAGATCCTGCGATCAGACAGATGGCCGAAGATTTTACGAAGAATAAGTTTATACCCTTGATGTTAAAGTTGATTGAAAAGGGTAAAGATGAGGGTTATATTCATCATACGATTTCCAACGAAGCGATTTTACTATATATTCATATGTTTAGAGAAGGCAAACACTCCGGTACATTCCTTGATCTAGAGCAAAACAAACAGTTGCTCAAAGAGTTGGTGACACTTTTCTTTTATGGTATTTTGGGCAAACCCTTTGACAGATCATAATACAATGTGAAATATGAAACAAGTTTAAAACCTCCTATAGCAATTGTATGAGCCATAGGAGGTTTCTATTTGGAATCACCATTGTTGAAGATATAGGAGACAGTTCCCAGGAACCATCACTCTGTCAGTTATCCTTACCAGTCTTTAGGTGTACAATACCCTGCCCGCCCTCAACGATTACTCGGTCTCCTGTCTTGAGTCTTGTGGTGGCATTTCCGCATCCTACAACAGCTGGAATACCCAGTTCTCGCGCTACGATAGCAGCGTGAGATAGCGGTGCTCCAATGTCGGTAATAATCGCTGCTGCTTTAGGAAAAATAGGTGTCCACCCTATATTGGTAGTTGCTGCGACAAGTATTTCACCTGGCTGAAGCTTTTCTCCTTCTTCTGGATTTGCCAAAATACGCACAATTCCTTCTATCCTTCCGGCTGCTCCAGCACAACCTTTGAGCGTTTCAGAATCCGGTTCACTAACCATAGGCATCGTAGCATCATAATAGTCCAGTCTTCTATTGGGATCCTTCACCCACTCCATCGGATTAAATCGTCCCCTTATAATGGATGGTAGCGGTGGTAGTGCTTTATATTTCTCAAAATTCTCTTTTCTTGCAGGAATATACATTACTTTCGTAGTTCCTCCAGAAAGAAGATCCTCTACTTCATCAATATAGAGGAAAAATATATCGTTACCCATCCCCGTAAACTCTCCTGCTTTAAGGGCGAAAGCACGAACCAATCGAAATGCCCTTACAAACTCTGAACGCCCTTCTTCTCTGAGTTGGGCTCCTTTAGCTGCTTTTTCTGTTTGTTTCTCAAGCCACTTTGCCTTATTAGGAAAACGCTCCTCAAATCTCTTCTTGGCAGCTTCATATTGAGTATGCTGCTTCTTTAAAAGGCCCTCCACATCTATATCTGACTTTTTATATTCCTCTATCTGTTTTTCTAACCAATCTGCTTCTTCCAAAGGGTCAGGCATGGACAATTCATACTCATGGGGTCCCCGATGACCATATTTCATCAGATATTCTTCCCGGCTCATTTCTCCATTGATGACCTTAGAAATACCTATCACAGGCCCGAGACTTGCCAGCCCGGACCCTCCCCTAAGGTTGGAAAGAAGTGTGTTGGCATCTTCCGCTCCCACTAATTCTGTAAGCTTCTTATCCAATGTCGTAACATTTGTAAGTTTAATAGCTGCCATGGCAGCCCCACTCAACGCCTCTAAGAAATAAGGTTTCAGTTCATCCTTCCACAAGGCCAGTAATTCTTCTTTTGTCTTTACATTTTTAATACGTTCTCTCATACCTATACACCACTCGGGTGTCTCCTTCAGAAATTGAGATAAATTTCTAGAAGCTTTTAGTGATTTTTTTGTCATACGCATTACGATAGGCAACATCACCTTTAACACCTCTAAGCGTGTAAAGGGATGAATAGGCATGCGCATTTCCTCTGGCATCTGTCCATATAAATCCCCGAGAAGCTTAAGTGCACCTTTGGCATCTTTTCCAAGTACAGTCGATATCACAGATACCCTTCTGCTGATATTCATATATGGCCTTCCGCAGATATTGCCGGAAAATACATAATATCCAGGGATAAAGTTTATGGATTCATCCAACTGTTTTGCAATACTCCAGCTAAATGGAGGATAAACATCAGGTATTGCCTCTGCCACATTGGTATTGACCCAAAGTTGATCTCCCATAAGTGAATAATTGATTTCATAGGTGTCCAAGTTACCTACGCTTAAGGTAGTAATTGGTCTAGCTTGTAAGAGATACAGCTGCCCCTTTGCCACAGCCCATTCAATATCTTGAGGGCTATTTAGCTCCTTTTCAAGCCTTGCAGCATACTCATACAGCTTTGAGGCATATTTCTCAAATTCATTGGGACCGTCATATTTTCCTTTCGGTCTTATCAGTTTAAAATCATAGGCATTCGCTTCCCCCGATACAAGCTGTTCCCCCAATCCATGGACATAGTTACCTATCATACTTGTGTAGCTGCCTGTAATCGGATCAGCCGTAAATAGTACACCTGAAATTTCAGAGGCTACCATCAATTGAACTACCACAGCAATCTGATGAGACTGTTCCATTCCTTGAACTGAACTGTATGTCTTTACTCGTTCTGACTCCCTTGATCTGAAAACCGTATAGACTGCTTCTTGTATCTCTTGATCCGTGTTCATATTAAGAACTGATTCAAACTCACCGGCGAAGGAGGCTTGGGCTGAGTCTTCGCTAAGGGCAGAGGACCTTACGGCAAACGTCGCCCCTTCATATTTCTTTCGAATGTCATTCAACAAGGCAAGAATCTCATACCAAGCTTCAACACTTAGTTTTTCTCCTTGGAAAGCCTCAGGCAGAATAACAAATCCTTCTGGTACAGGATAGCCTGCCTGATACATTCTAGCCAACATACCACCCTTTCCACCTGCAAGGAACTGTAGTTCAGGGGTTAACTCGCTAAAGCTCTTAACGTTCTCTCCCATGTCAGACACTCCTTCCTTTTCAAAAATACTCTTTCATGTTTTTATTTTCAAATTCATTACCAAATAATTGTATCTCCTTGTTTTCTATTCCCAGAGTTCTGGCAACTAATGCCTCCAGAGAAGCTTTATACTTTAATGATTTTGCTTTATCCTCTACATATTCTTGAAAAAACAAGCTTTGAGGGACAGAAGTTACAGCCCTTAACAATATATCTGCTGTTTCCCGAGGAAATTCTACATTGAAAATTCCTTCTTTCACACCCTGCTCGATAATTTGCACAAATGGATCCACATACTTTTGAGCGATAGTGATACAGTATTTATAGAGGGTAAAGTCTGACTTTACTAACATAACCAGATACTTTATGATTTCTTTTTTTTGTTTTTGGGAAGCTACCTTCTTTTCCATAAACCGATTTAGTTTTTCCAAAGCATTAAGTTCTGGATCCTGCATGATGGGTTCAAATTCTTTAAGCAAACTTTCTGCTAAATTATTAATGCTCTCCGCCAGCACTTCCTCCTTCGATTTAAAGTAATGATAAAAACCACCTTTTGAAAGCCCTGAAGCTTTTAAAATATCCTCAACACTTGTTTCTTCATATCCTTTTTCAAGAAATAATTTTTCAGCAATCTCTACTAGCTCATTTTTCTTACTGTTATGCTTTTTCGCTGCTTTATCCATATTCATACCTCCAAACAAAACAGACCGACGTCGGTATGTTTTTAGTGTATGCCATTCTTTCTAGTTTGTCAAGTATGCTTGAAAGAACTTATCACTTTATATGAACAAAGAAAACAGAGGAAGACAGGGGATATTATGGTATATGAATATACCATAATATCCCCTGTCTTCCTCTGTTCGATACCGCCTTTCGAAGGATTTTCATTACTTTGCTGCATTTCCACCTGCTGCTCTCAGATAAGCCCGATCCATTTCTTTATCCTTTTGCCGCTTCCAAGAGTGTAATACTAGCGATAGGGTAACAACACCATAGGATACAAACATTCTGAAATATTCACCTAACATAGCAGAGCCTGTAAGATTTTTGCCCGCCATAGGCATCACTACGAACATCAGATGGAACAAAGCTGTACCTATTATGGCATTGGGTATGGAAGCTTTACTTACAGTAGCACCACCCACAAGTAATGCTGCCGCTGCAAATAATGCTGCCTGGTCTGATCCATTATATGTGTTTAAGGTGCCGATTTCTTGTAGATATATAATTTGTCCGTAGCAAGCAAGAACAGTAGAAATAATGATTGATTGTGTACGGGTCTTCTCTACGTTTATACCGGCTGTATCGGATACTATCATATCTTGACCAACAGCTCTCATATCCTGCCCAAGCTTTGTTTTTCTGAACCATACGATAAACAAACATATTACCCCGATGATTAAGAATGTACCTACAGGTATAGGTACCCCTCCTATTTTAAACAAAAGTAGTTTGTCAAAGCCGCCCGCAACCTCAAGGTTTATTGCGTTTCTAATACCATAGCCTCTCGAAAGCAGCATCGTAGGGCTTTTTATAGGTATTATGGAACCACAAAGATATAATAGGAAAAATTGATATATACCCAATATAAAAAGTCCCAGTATCATGGAGGTAATCATTTCGCGCCCTTTTGCCCTATTTAAAACAGCGCCACCGAAATAACCTAAAAGTATGGCAATAGGTGTTCCTACCAGCATTGCAAGTATAAGTCCAGGTGCACCGTATACTCCCCAGTCTGTAATAAATATCAAGCCTATCTGCCCCGCCATAGCACCTAAAATCATTCCAAAATTGATGCCCATACCTGCCATTACAGGTAACAAAAGTGCTAGAACAAGAAATGAGTCTCTGGCAAGACGCGTTACGATCTCTCTAACGAGATATACTCCAGAAAATCTTGATAGAGGTATTGCAATTATGCTTATCACTAAAAATAAAATCGGCACCGCGCTACTCGTTAAAAACTTTTTGATAGATCGATTATCAAGCCTCATGTTTCTACCTCCCTTTCCTGGTAAGGGCATATAAAATCATCCCGTTTGATACAATAATTCTTATTATTTCAGAAACGTCTATACTAATTGCACTATTGATTACGGAAGGTGTCATAGTAAGTATACCCTGAAATAATATGGTTCCTATAACTACGTTGGCAATTGTCGCCTTGTTTACAGAAGCACCCCCAAGAAGTATAGCAGCAACAGAAGGAAATACAAACGACAGCGGCGCATTGAACATTTGTACAAAACCAAAGCTCTGCTGGTAAACGATTATTCCTATAGACGCCAATACGGTCGAGAGAATAACAGATACGATTCTCATCTTATTTACATCTACTCCTGCAGCCCTCGCGTACTCTGGGTTGGAGCCAACTGCAGTAATGGCCGTTCCGATTTTCGTTCTAAAGAATGCCCATACCAATAAGGCCATGAGAGCAAAGAACAGTAGCATCCCAGTCGGAATAATAAAGTTATCTGTCACCTTGATTTTTAGGAAATCACTAATCTGATGATACCAGTATTCCTGAACGCTTATCGTTACACGAAGCCCCTCTCCTTTAAAGCCCTGTACACTTGCAGGATTTCTAAAAGGAAGCACGATCCACATCATATTCATAAAGAACACAAAGGAATAGCCTACATATGTAGCAATGATCATTTCATCGCCCTTAACCCTGTTTAAAAGCAGGCCATAGCCATATCCCAAAATCGCAGCTACAGCCATAGCTATTCCGAAAGCCACCAGTATTCCCAGCATTCCTGTAAGATGAAACTCCAAACTCATTACAGCACCCAAAAGTCCTGCAACCAATCCTACAGGTATACCAAAATTCAATCCACATCCAGACTGTATCATAGGTACCATAGAGAGAACAAGGACAGCATTCATTCCAAAACGTACTACAACATCATTGAATGACATGTCCGAGGCCACGTCGAAAAACGGGCCCATAACAAATAATGATACCAAGAACAAGCCAATAATAATCCGTGGCCATCCAAAATCCTTTACAAAACCTTTAACTGCCATCATCGCGTTTCACCTTCTTCGCTCAAATGATATTCACCAGACATAAGCAATCCGAACTCAGCTGCCTCAGCACCAGGCGGTAAGATTCCCGATACCCTACCCTCACTGATAATGGCGATTCTATTACATATAGATCTCAGTTCCTCAAGCTCCGATGAGACCATTACAATTGTGGTATTATTCTCCTCATTGTAGCGTCTCAATGCATCTAACACTAGCTTTTTCGCACCCACATCTATTCCTCTTGTGGGTTCAGATACAAACAAAAGACTCGGTTCCAGTGCGAAAGCTTTGGCAAGACACACCTTCTGCTGATTGCCGCCTGAAAGCTGTCGGGTACGCTGCTTCTCACTTGTACATTTTATCTCTAGTGCCTTGATATATCCTTGGGCACAATCTTTCATGGCTTTATCATCCCGCCATTTAATCAGCCCGCCTAATAATCTTTTAATAAATTTATCCTGAACCTGCATTGCATTAAAGGCAATATTCCAATCGATAGGTTCATCCAATAAAAGGCCTACACCCCTTCGGTCTTCAGATACAAATGCTAAACCGCTCTTTAGTGCGTTTAAGGTTGCATTTAGCGGCAATGGCTTTTCATTAAATAAAACTTCCCCGTCTGATGGAAACAAGCCCATTATGCCATTTGGTATTCCAAGCTTGCCTTGACCTGCAAGCCCACCTATACCAAAAATCTCACCTCTTTTGACCTTAAAAGATACATCCTTTACCGTCTCACCGGGCATATCCACCCAAAGGTTCTTTACCTCCAGTATAATGTCTTTATTGCTATCCGTGACATCAACTACTTTTTCATATTCAGCTTTTTTGCCCTCAACATCTCTCCCTACCATCCATTCAGCAATCTGCCGTACATGAACCCCTTCAACAGGCCTTTCAACCACGATCACCCCATCCCGCAGGACTACAATTGTATCGCATACAGATGTAATCTCATGCAGTCTATGAGAAATAAAGATAATTGAAACACCCATATCCGCAAGTCTTCTCATGGATTTCAAAAGTATTTCCGCCTCGGATTCAGTCAAAACAGCTGTAGGCTCATCCAAAACAAGCAGCTTCACTTTTTCTCTATCGATTTCCCGTGCAATTTCGATAAACTGCTTATGTCCAACGGGCATTTCTGAAACAAGTGTGTCGGGATCAAGCTGTACGCCTAATGTTTCAATTGCATTCTGAGCACTCTTTTTCATAGCGCCCATATCAATCATTTCAAGCCTTTTTCCCAGTATCCTTGAGATTACATTCGGCTTGGTTTTTTCCATGTTCAATAAGATATTCTCCGTTGTAGTAAAACCAGGTATTAAGGAAAACTCCTGGTGTACCATTCCGATTCCTGCTTTTAAAGCATCAAGGGGACTCTTGAAGTTTATTTTCTCGTTGTCTAGATATATCTCGCCTTCATAGCCTCCTGTTTCTGCAATAACATTCATTCCAAAAAGTATTCTCATCAAGGTGGATTTCCCTGCACCGTTTTCACCAACTAGCCCCAGTATCTTTCCCTTTGCAAGTGAAAAGTTAATATCTTTTAGTACTCTGTTCCCCTCAAACTGTTTACCTACACCCTCGACTTTTAATAATACATTCTCGTTTGACAATGACTTCACCTCTCAATCGCACAGGGCAAAGTACTCGCTTTTTGCCATGTACATAGATATAATTTATAAAATAGCGATAAAAATTGCCATAAAAAAATATTCTCCCGATAAATGGATGGCTTTTATTTGACTAGGTAAAATGGGTCTGCTCTAGTTATAATTTCTTTCACGTTCCTCTGACTGCACTGGTTTCATTTCATTATAATATGATTTACATTAGAAACGGCCTTTTATTGGCCGTTCCTAATGTATCATTGATTATTTTATATTGTTGTATTTATCAGGAATGACTTCCTTTGTTTGTCCTAAGTAGCCCTGGCCGAATACATATGTATCCTGGTACACCATAACGTGGTTAGTCTTCTCTGTTCCCGTTGCAACGTCAACAAAATATGAACCGTTCCATTCTGCTCCAGGCGTATATTTTCCAAAACATGCCATTAAATCTTCAAAAGAATCCTTCTTTGCTGTTCCTTCAACGACTCTTTTACCAAACTCAGCAAGTGCAAGTGTAGTAGTGTAGTTAAATGAATAAGCCCATGTTCCCATTCTCTTAGCTCCGCCTTTAGCAATTACAGTCTCTTCAACTTTCTTGAGTATTGCAGGCCAGTCTCCGGCTTCATTCTTAAGATCAATACCGAATGCTCCTGGATATCCCATAATTGGTGATGGAAGGTCTGGCTCTACGAATATTGCACCGAGCTCAGCAACTTTCTTTAAAAGAGGCTCTGTCTGTGCATCATTTGTGCAGAAGAAAGCAGTATCTTTTCCATATTTTTGTACCCATGAAGGCATTTTTTCAAGTATGAACTGCTGTGCACCTGGTATTCCAACGTCACTCATTGGGTCTGGTGCTGTTTCAAAAGCAAATTTAAGTCCTAAATCTTTTGCAGCTTCTTCCATGATTGTTCTTCTTCTGGATAAAAGTTCAATACTCATGTGTCTTGGGAAAGAAATGTGAACAAATGTCTGGGCTCCCATTTTCTTGGCAGCAAGCATCATTAAGTATCCACGTTTTACGTTATCAGCATCAACAACCAAATCCGATGCTGCTTCGATCATGTTTGTATCTTCCTGAGGGATACCGGCCAAAAGAAGTATGTCAGGTCTTAATTCTCTGATTTTTTTGAAAGCCGCTACTGTACCAGGAACTGACTGGTTTACGATGATAGCTTTCATCTGCGGATCATCTGAGAGTCCAACAATCTGAGCAATCGTGGTTTCTTGTTCCTGCATGAAGTTATCAGGGTAAGTAACGTGTTTAACGATTCCACCATTATCTACGTCACCATACTCTTTGATGAATGCTTCAGCACCCCTAAGTTCATCCTCTGACTGTGCTACAGTTCCAGTCACGATACCAATGTGAAATTTTTCCGCATCAGCGTTTGTATCCGTTGGCTGTACATTTGCTGGCTCAGTGCTCTGTTTGGCACATGCAGCCATACTGAACACCATTACTACCACAAGAATTAATGCTAGTACCTTTTTCAAATAATTCCCCTCCATTTGTCATATTTTATATTAGTCTGGAAAGCACAGCTTTCCAGCTGCTAATCAAAATAGATGTTCATTTCCGGACTTATGTACAATTTTCTATTACGTTTAAACATGTCTATAAAAGTATATTCCTAAACATGTACGAAAAGAACAACCTCCATAATATCCATATTTTCTGATCAGGCCATTGATAAATGGTCTTTTCAGAGATATTTATTCGTTATTTTTCAGAATCTTCCTATTTTTATCACATTTTTCTCTCAATATTTTTTAGAGCAATTTTTGAGGCTATTATCATTATGCAGGCAAGTTTTCATATCCTAGTTTTGGAACATATTAAAAATCGAAAGCTCGTCAAGGCTAAAATATACGGAAAATCCGACCTTGACGAGCTCTTAATTTAAAAGAATCTAGTAGTTATGATATTGTTAGTAAGTATGATCACTAAAACTCAAAGTTTTTATAGCCTCGAATATTTATATTTATTTTTCGGCCTACCCAACTGCCCATATATGGGAAGGATTTCTATTCTGCTTTCTTCGATCAGATATTGTATATATCTGTGTACGGTCTGATATGCCAGACCCAGTCCACTTGTAATTTCATCTATGGTAAGTCCTTCCCGCTGCTCGTTGAGGTAGTCACAAATAATGCTCAACGTGGCAGGGCTTATGCCTTTTTCAATAAAGACTTGCTGTTTTTCTTTTACATACTTTTGTTGAACCTCATTAATTTTCAGATTTATTTTTATTCTGGATATAAGATCCGGTGATTTGATAGGTTTTATTGCAAAATCAGTAGCACCTGCTGCAATGAATTTTTCTGCAATCTCTTGTCTTTCATCAACAGTAAGTACTAGGATAGATGCTACGACGTCAAATTGGCGGATTTTTTTCACCGTAGTCAAACCATCCCAGTCGGGCATGTGATAGTCAATGATCACCAGGTTTGGGCTATGGACTTTGCACAATTCATATCCCTGTATGCCACTTTGTGCTATGATAGGACTCCATCCTCCATACAGGCAGATTTCCTTTATCGTATATTGAATATCCGGCTCATCATCGATAATGACGATTTTCTTTGTGGGCTTTGTTTTATTCATTTCTATCACCTCTGACTTCAGAATACAGCAATACTAACAGCTGCTGCTAGAAAAGCTATCAACGGAAGGTAGGAATATGGACACAACGGTTCCGCAATCTGGCTCGCTTACGATATCTATGGCACCTTCATTTTCTTCAATAATCTGTTTTGCAAATGGAAGCCCTAATCCTGATGTGTTATTTGTAGAATAACCGACGTCCCAGATACGTGGAAGTTCCGAACGCTTAATACCGATGCCATTATCTTGAATCATTATATACAGTCCGTTGCAAGCAGGTTTTGCCTCAAAAATAATGTTCTTATATGCATGTTTACAAGGCACAATCATCGCATTTTCCAGTACATTTATAACTGCTCTTGCTACAATAATCTTGTTGACACGTATATCTGGAAGTTTATCTGCTATCTTTATTTCGATTTTAATCGACTCATCTTCCAATGGCAGTTGTGCCCTTATATAGTTTATTAGCTCTGTTGCCTGCAGCTTTTGTCGGGATGTCTCGTAAAGAAAATTTGAAATCATCTCACTCATTTTATCTACAGAATTATCTATTCGTCCGCTATATTCTTCGAGTTTTCCTGTATCCTTCGATAAAGCAAGCAAGGAATTCAAACCACGTATCGTAACCAGGGGTGTTTTTAAATCATGGACCAAGGATTTAACTTCCTTATATATCCTGTTTTCCAAAACTTTTGCCTTCATATCCTGTATTTCTCTTTCTTTCTCATAATTTTCTTTCATCATATTCATGTTTTGTGAATAGCTGATAAACAATATCGTCGTTGTAAAAGCTGAAAACATGAAAGGGAAAAAAAACGCAAAACCTGTAAAATTCAAAACGGATGAGGCTTGTAAGTATAAGGCAGCTATTTTAATACTAAAAGAAATATCGCTTTGACCAATCCGATACGGTGAAAATACAGGCATTATATTCAACCAGTAAAATGCAAAAAACACTTGGATCAATACGATAGAAACATGGAGAAGGCTGTTTGTTTTCCAAAATAGCTTTTCAAAAATAAAGAGAGCAATGATTAATGCCAATATTGTTGATACTGGCTCCCACGACAAACCAGAAATCGTAAAATTCATAATATGAAGGAAAATAATAAGGAAAAAAATAATGGATGTTGTAAATCTACTAAAGATTCGTTCTAGTTCCGAATAATGTATGATGAGTATTGTTCCTAGAAATAAGAAGGTACTTTGCATTGCATACAAAAAACTCATGGAAGCTGCAGCAAGTATTAAGTGACCGCTATCGCCAGCATTGATGGCTTTTCTAATCTTAAAGATGATATTGAACCAGGCTGCTTCAGTAATAAGTGGAAACAGAGAGCCAAGGCCTATTAATAAAATCCCTCCCACCATAAATATCTTATTGCGTCTCATCTCATTTTCTCCCATAGAAAGACCTCTCCATAATATACCAACCTTTCATAAGACAATGACCCTAACGAAATGCAGATGAAAAGGGTTCAGATAAATCATTGATTTCATTTACCAGTGTTATAGGGATTCTACTATTTTTGGTCAATTCCGATAAAAAATTGTCTTTGTTTGCTTCCTTCGTTCCTATTAGGTAATCCGTCTTAGGGATAATAAGACTTAACAAGTCCTCCGTCCTTTTTTCATGCCGTTGCTTTCCACCAATGTATATGGTTATCACAACCATATTTTTCTTTTCTGCCTTTTTAAGAAGTCCGATAATGCGCTGTTTTTCATCATCATGACTTATACCGTGAAGCTTTTCACCGATGGCGCTGTATCCAACGACAAATACGAGGGTTTGGGCACCCTCCAAATCTTCTTCTTTCGCTTGGGGCATAAAATAGTTATGAATCATTAATTTATTTGCTATATCGGTGATTATATACGCATCTGTACCTTGTCCAGCAGAGGTTATCAATACATATTCCTTGGCTATAGGTTTTGGAAGGCTGGGAAGTAATAAAATATTCATTTCTCTCTTCTTATCAATGATTGCAGCATCTAGTATAAATGTCATCACCAGAGCAATCAGCGGTATTGTCATAAAATATCTTATTTTCATATTTCATTTCCTCTTACACACATTATTCAAGATCAACATTTTCCAAAGATTCCACCCCTGTGATGTAAGGTGAGTAACCCTTAACCGACAGACGTGCAGCTAATACCGGCATTGTATGTACTAGTGGCACTGAGGGCATGTCTGAATTAACAATTTGCAGCAGCCTTCTATAGAGGTGTTTTCTGAAAACCATATCCGTAGCTTGTCGAGCTTGCGTAAGCAATAAATCTACTTCATCATTCTTATAAAAGGAATAATTGCCTGCATACCCTGTTTTTGCATTCTCAGAAGATAGCAGTGTATTTAGAAAATTATCTGGATCTATATTATCTCCCGTCCAACCAATCAAGGCCATCTCATGTTCTCCCCTCTGTATTCTGTTCAAGTATTCATCCCAGTCAAAAGTCTGAATTATGACTTCAATATTTACTTTTCTTAGGCTTTCTTTAATATACTCAGCTGTCTGAAAAGGTTTAGGAAAGTAATTTCTAGGAGAGTTCATAACCCATAAAGTAATTTTGAAACCTCGAGGATATCCAACTTTTGCTAAAAGCTGCATAGATTTTTCAGGATTATACTCACTCGGTTCTATGCTTTCGTTATATCCCCAAAGAAGAGGAGGAATCAGGGTTTTTGCGGGCTTTGCAAGATTTGCAAAAACTTCTTTGATCATTTCTTCTTTGTTGATTGCAAGACTGATCGCCGTTCTGACATCCTTATTGTCAAAAGGTGATTTTCCATTATTTATTGCTATATATCCTACATTAAAGCCTGGCCTCAATAATAACTGTAGATTCTGATCATCTTCTATCGCAACAACATCATCCGGTCCTAAATTATCAGCAATATGTATTGTCCCCTCCTTTAATTGCTCAAATCTATCTTCATTTGAAGGGATCACTTTGAATTCTACTTCATCAACTTTTGCAGGTGTGCCCCAGTATATATCATTACGTATTAGGAAAATGCTTTTATTGGGTTCCCAGCTTTTAAAGCTGAATGGTCCTGTTCCTACAGGATGTTTGTATACTTCATTGCCATATTTTCTGATGGCTTCAGGGCTTCCAATCCCAAATACAGGCATTGCCAAGGTATTTAGAAATGGAGCATAGGGTTTATTGAGCCTTATTTCAACACTATAATCAGACAAGGCGTTTACGCTTTTAGCGAATCCTGGAAAACCACCAAATACATAATTCCAATAATTGAATGATCCATCGTGATATGGATTGTTGTTATCCATCCATCGCTGAAAGTTAAACACCACTGCGTGGGCATCAAAAACCGTTCCGTCCTGAAATCTGACACCTTGACGCAGGCGAAATACCCAGGTCAGCCCGTCCTCACTGGACTGCCAGCTTGTAGCGAGCCCTGGTACGATTTCTTTTCCTTCCTTTTCATACTTAACAAGGGTTTCAAATATATTAACCGTTACTTTGACAGAATCCATATCTGTCGTATTCCCGGGATCCAGGCTTATAGAATCACTGGCACGACCTACGATGAGTCTTTTCTCCGTATTGGAATGATGAAAGACGCTAATAAAATTATTATATATACTGCTTATTTCCCGATGATATTCTAATGCAACAGTGAAAAGAAATATAAATATAAAAAGCAGAATGGCTATTTTATATCGCTCTTTCACCTTTTTCCCCCCAATAATTCATTTGTTTCACCGATAACATTTGTCTCAAAATATACTAATTTCATTGTAACTTATATTGTTAGAAATATCAAAATTTTTGAAAAATATTTCAACTATAATAATGAATTTTTTGAAACAAGCGAAAGATTTTTAAAAGCAAAGATATTGGTTGTTGCATCGTCAAAACCTTTTTTCTCTATAAAAACAAAAAGAAGAAGGCTTCAGTTCAAACGAACTTATCCTTCTTCTTTTTTCATATATGCATTCATACAGCACAATCATGTCACATAACAATCTCTCATCAGCATCATTCCAGGATATGCACGATTCCTTGGCCACCATCAACCAAAACCCGGTCTCCTGTCTTAAGTCTTATGGTGGCATTGCCGCATCCCACAACAGCTGGAATACCAAGCTCTCTAGCCACGATCGCCGCATGGGACAGCGGTGCTCCTACGTCAGTGATAACTGCTCCAGCTCTTGGGAAAAGAGGTGTCCATCCTACATTAGTAGTTGTGGCAACCAAAATTTCTCCAGGTTGAAGCTTTTCCCCATCTTCTGGATTTGTTAAAATACGTACCATTCCTTCTACCCTGCCCGCTGCCCCGGCAAAGCCCTTTAGTATTTCAGAATCAGATGCCATCGCAATCGGCATCCTAGAATCATAGTAGTCCATTCTTCTATTGGGATCTTTTACCCATTCAAAAGGATTGAATCGTCCCCGGATAACAGCTGGAAACGGAGGGAGCGCCTTGTATTTTTCATAGTTCTCTTTTCTAGCAGGAATATGCTTTACTGCTGCGTCTCTTCCAGAAAGCAGTCCCTCCACTTCATCTATATAGAGGAAGAACACATCCTCTCCTATGCCCGTAAGCTCTCCCGTCTTCCGTGCAAAGGCCCGGATAACCCTAAATACCCTTACGAACTCTGAACGGGCTGCTTCTCTAACACGAGCGCCTTCTGAGGCTTTCGCTATTTTCTTTTCAAACCATTTTACTTTATTTGGGAAACGCTCCTGAAATCTCTTCCAAGCAGCCTCATATTGGGTATGCTGCTTCTGCAGAAGTTCTTCTACATCGGTATCCGATTCTTTAAATTCCTTAATCTGTCTTTCCAACCAAGTATCATCCTCCGAAGGATCCGGTATGGATAACTCAAACTCATGGGGACCCCGATGACCATTCTGCTTAAGGTACTCTTCACGGCTCATTTCTCCTTTGAGAACCTTAGAGATGCCTACGACCGGTCCAAGACTTGCCAGCTCTGAATCTCCCCTTAGATTGGATAAAAGAGTATTCGCATTTTCTGTTCCCACCAGCTTTGTAAGCTTCTTACTCAATGTTAAAGCAACAACAGCATTGGTGCCACCAGCTAACAGCCCCCACCATGCCTTGGTATTATAGGGCTCAAGCTCATTCTTCCATAAGGTCAGCAGTTCTTCCTTGGTATTTATTTTTTTAATTGCTTCCCTCATCCTTCTGCACCAATCCGGTGTCTTTTGAATATGCTGCGGCATGATTTTTGAAATTTCTCGATACTTCTTAAAGTAATATTTGGCTCTCGGTACTATCGCTTTTAATACATCCATTCTTGAAAGTGGATAGACTGGAATCGTCAACCCCTCTGGCATCTGACCAAATATTTCACTGAGAATTTTTAAACCTATTTTAGCATTTCCATACATTGCGATAATGGCAGATAATCTTTGGCCGATATTTGAATATATTCTTCCACAAATATTACCGGACCATAAATAATACCCTGGTATAGTACTAGATTCAATATCCAGGTCCCTTACGATACTCCAGGTAAGGGGTGTAACCACATCGGGGATTGCCTCTCCCACGTTCGTATTTACCCAGATGGTATCACTAACTAAGCTTTCGTTTATTTCATAGGTATCCAAATTTCCTGATATCAATGTGGTGATCGGTCTTGCCTGTAAAAGATACAATTTTCCCCTTGCCACAGCCCATTCGATGTCCTGAGGACTTCCCAGCTCCTTCTCAAGCTTTGCTGCATATTGATACAGTTTATGTGCATATTTTTTAAACGCATCAGGACCATCATATTTTCCCTTCGGTCTATTTAATTTAAAGTCATATGCATTGGCTTCTCCAGAAACAAGCTGTTCTCCCAATCCATGGACATAATTGCCTATCATGCTTGCATAGCTGCCTGTGATCGGATCAGCCGTAAACAATACCCCTGAAATTTCAGAAGGCACCATCAACTGGACAACTACAGCAATTTGATGAGATTGATCGATACCTTGAACAGCGCTGTATACTTTGACTCTCTCCGACTGTCTTGATCTAAAAACCGCATAGATAGCATCCTGTATCTCTTTGTCCGTTCCTACATTGAGAACCGTTTCAAATTCTCCTGCAAAGGAAGCTTGGGCTGAATCTTCGCTTAAAGCAGAAGACCTTACTGCAAACAGTGCGTTTTCATTGTTTTTTCTTATTGTATTCAAATGGACCAGTATCTCGTTCCAGGCCTCATTATTTAGCTTCTCCCCCTGAAAAGCAGATGGTAAAACAACAAAGCCTTCCGGTACAGGATACCCATTTTGATACATTCTGGCTAACATGCCGCCCTTTCCACCTGCAGAGGACAGAAGCTCAGGTGTCAACTGACTAAAATCTTTGACCATATTTGCCATATCCGTTCCCCTCCTTTACTTTTCTATTCCATATCGAATCATATTCAGAAAACTGTTCCGCTCATCAAGAAAGCTTTGGAGATACGTTTCATCCAAATCGTTATTATCAGCTAATTCTGATATATACCTGTCATCGAAATGATTCAATGTCAGCATAACCAGTTTAAATGCCTGGCTGCGGTCCACACCCTCTCTAAGGGAAACTTTTTCAAACAATTGCTCTAACTGCTTATCCTTATGGGCAATCAGTGCTCCATATTTTTCTTCAATCTCCGCCTTCAAATCATCCGGTGTAGAAAAAAAAGCTTCTCTCACAAACTTGTGCACATCTGGATTTTTTCTGTAATAATCGAACTTAATAATACTGAATTTTTCTTTTGCCTCAAAAAAGTCCTGATATTCTAACAAATTATCAAAACCCATTTCAATTCCTCCTTTTTCAAAGCATCGATCCAGTACACAGAGATAAAGTTCTTTCTTACTCTTGAAATGATGGAAGATCAGTGCCTTGGATATGCCAGCAGCCTCTGCCAGCATTGCCGTGGAAGTACTTACATATCCATGGCGGGCAAACACAGATAGACAAACATCCAATATTTGTTCTTTTTCATAAAGTTGAAGTGGCAAATCCACCACCTCCTCTCAATTTGCTGACCTATTGGTTAGTAAAAATATAACACATACTAACCAATAGGTCAATATATTTTAATCAATTTTATACAAAGTAATACCTTTTTTCTTAAGTTAACAAAAAAAACCGCATCAAATGCGGTTTCAACAAAGTTATTTTTTAGCATGACGCCGTATCAGCACGAGCATCATCAAACCATCTTTATTCATCATCAGGTTCTCTATATCTTTTAATCATTTATCCTCAATACATTTCATATAGGCCTCTCCCCATTCAATCTTTTGCATGACGATACTACTCATCCGCCATTCTATATCCAACGCCAACTTCGGTTAGAATATATCTGGGTTGGGCCGGTTCTTTTTCAATCTTTCTTCGCAGACTTGCCATGAATACTCTTAGGGACTGGGTTTCATTTCCAATCATAGAACCCCATACCTCTTTGAGTATAAAGTTATGGGTTAATACTTTTCCGGCATGTCGGGATAAAAGTGTTAAAAGTTTATATTCAATTGGAGTTAAATGAATTTCTTCATTGTTTAAACTTACAATTCTTTTTTCAAAGTTAATCTTCAGATCTCCGAGTATGAACTCACTCATACAAGCTTTTGGTTCACTTTCAGGTCTATAAATATGCCTCAAAGATACTCTTAATCTAGCTAATAGCTCGGATATTCCAAAAGGTTTTGTAATATAGTCATCTGCACCTGAATCCAATGCTTCCACTTTCTCTCTCTCTTGTCCTCTGGCAGATACTACAATAATCGGTGTATTGGACCACAATCTCACTTTTGAAATAATTTCTAATCCATCCATATCCGGTAATCCAAGATCAAGAATAATGATATCTGGATTATAGGACATAATCATCGCAAGCCCTTTCTCACCATTTTCTGTTTCTATATATTTATAACCTTGTGTTTTCAGCGTAGCTAAAATAAAATTTCGAATAGCTTTATCATCTTCAATGACCAATATCAAAGGTTTAATATCCATAAAATTCTCCCTCTCAAAACAGAACAACTTAATTCAAAGGTAGTGAAAATCTAAAGAGTGCACCCCCTTCTTTTTTGTTCTGGGCTTCAATCTCTCCACCATGGGCTTCAACGATAGATTTACATATGGCCAGTCCTAGGCCTATACCCCTTCTGGAATCCTTTGATCCATTCTCTAATGTATAGAATCTATCAAATATGTGTTTAATTGAATCCTGCGGTAGCCCCTCGCCATTGTCAGATACTTCCATATAAGCTGATTCTTCTGCTGTAAAAGCTTTAATTTCTATCGTTGTACCCTTTGGCGTATATTTTATGGCATTGTCAATTAAATTAATTAAGACCTGCTCAATCAGCTTTCCATCCATTGGCACGATAAATATGTCTTCAGGTATTTTTACTTTAATCACATGCTCTTTTGCACGTTTTTTTACATGCTGAATCGCTTCAGATATGATTTCTTCAACCATTTCAGGAGTTTTTCTCAATTGCAATTTTCCTTCATCAATCCTTGTCATACTAAGGAGGTTCTCAACCAATCTCGTTAACCACTCTGAATCTTCATATATTCCATTCAGCAGCTCATTCATTGTTTCCTGATCCAATGTTTCCTTATTTTCTATTATCGTTGTCGTTGCCCCTGCAATACCAGCTAAAGGACTGCGCAGATCGTGGGATATAGCTCTTAATAAATTGCTCCTTAATTTCTCTCTTTCAATTTCTATTTTTGTTTCTTCCTGCTGTTCAGTAAGTCTCTCTCTTTCCAAAGCAATTGCCATTTGAGCTGTTACTGATTCTAAAAAATGACGTTGATCAATATCAAGCATCTCATCACAACATTTAACACCTATTACCCCCATTATATTTTGATGGGTTTTTATTGGTACATAATAAGCAACGGAGCCTGGCAAAGTATCAGTTCCAACACCCGCATTTTTCCCATTTTTAAAAACCCAATTCACCACCGCTTCTTCATTTTTATCCAATAAATCCTGGGTCCTTTTACCCTGTGTATTCAGAATCGGTTCCATTAAGTTGTCGTCTTCATCACTTAAATATACGATGATATCTCTCTTTAAAATGCTGGTAAGATACTCAATTCCCTTGACTACAATGGATTTTCTGCTGGATACATTTAAAAAGCTGCGCGTGATGTCATAAAGCATTTGCGTATATTCTTCTCTTTTTAAGGACGTTACCATTTGATGTTGGATTCTTGAAGTTAAAGTGCTGGTAAATAAAGCTACCGAAAGCATAATGGGAAAAGTAACCAGATAACCAGCATCATATGCTGAAAAAGTAAATATAGGTTCAGTAAAAAAATAATTAAATGCCAATACGCTTAAAACAGATCCGATCATGCCCATTAAATACCCCTTTGTTATAAGCGTCATAACAAGCACACCAACGATATACGCCATGATAATATTTGCTTCAGCGAATCCTACGGCATAAAAAGCATAGGCTAAAGCTGTAGCCAAACAT
Source organism: Anaerosolibacter carboniphilus (assembly GCF_014205875.1). GTDB lineage: Bacteria > Bacillota > Clostridia > Peptostreptococcales > Thermotaleaceae > Anaerosolibacter > Anaerosolibacter carboniphilus. Next base: position 280,158 of record NZ_JACHEN010000001.1, on the reverse strand, counting down.
AGCACACCTATAATTTTCAAAAAATCAATTTTGGAAAATGTAAATTTTAAAAGTAGATCAGCATTTTTATTTGTGGTTCTTTTTCTATTCTGATAATCCTGTGGCGTACCTGGAATAACATGAACATCGATATATAAGGTGAGATCCAGAAGTCTATTTACAATATCTTTTTTAAAAATATTGAATAAAGCATTTTTCGGTTTTTGGTTTCGTCCAATTACGATTTTCGTTACATTTCTTAGATTCCCATAGTTTACCAATTGTTCCACAATGTCATCACCATGTAATTTTACGACTTCTGCCCCTAATTGTTCTGCAAGGGCCATATTCTTTTGCAGTTGTTCTTGAATCTTTTTATCCATGTATTTATCTTCTGATGTTTGAACATAGGCGGCAATCCATTTTGCTTGTAAGGAATCTGCCATCCGAGCAGCCGTCCGAACCACTTTTGCAGAAGCAGGCGATGGACTGATACACCCTAACAATAACTCTTTCGTGGGTAATATTTTTACATTTTTTTTAGATAATCGGGCAATTTCAACTTCTTTATTGACACGATCAGCCGTTCTTCGCAATGCAATTTCTCTTAAAGCAACTAAATTTTCCTTCTGAAAAAAGTTGTTTTGTGCCCTCTTTGCTTGATCTTTTCTATAGACTTTTCCCGCTTCGAATCGCTTTAGAAGATCTTCTGGCTCAATATCTATTATCTCAACTTGCCCGGCTTCATCGAAAACCTTATCTGGTATTGTTTCTTTTACAAACACATTTGTTATACTTGCAACGATATCATTTAAACTCTCAATATGTTGGACATTGACAGTTGTGTAGACATCTATACCCGCATCCAATAATTCATATATGTCCTGCCATCTTTTTTTATATTTAGAACCTGGCGCATTGGTATGGGCCAGCTCATCAACTAGCATAGCCTCTGGTCTTCTCTTTAGTGCTGCCTCCAAATCAAATTCCTTAATATAAATACCCCTATAAAATATATCCTTTGTTTCTAATACTTCTAATCCATCCAGGAGAGCTAAAGTTTCTGGACGAGTATGGGGCTCTATATAACCGACAACTACATCTATACCAGATTTCTTGATTACATGGGCAGCATCCAGCATTGCATAGGTTTTTCCAACGCCGGCAGCATAGCCAAAAAAAATTTTCAACATACCTTTAGACTTAAGGTCGTTTTCGGACTTTATTTTCGCTAGCAATTGCTCTGGATCCGGCCTCGTTTCCAAGTTGATATTTTTCATACCACTTCTATCCATTATTCATCACCCTACTTTTAATGAACTTGGGCATTTTATGAAACGCCTATAAAAATTTATGAATAGTAACTGTATCTATTTCAAATTTTTCATAGAGTTTGCTATTGTTAGTCTCACAAGTATATACGACCACATTTTTAACATTATACACCCGTTTCGCCGTTACTGCCAGTAAAGCATTGATATCTTCATCCATTGTCCATATGAAAACTGTATCTGCACTTGATATATTTGCTTTTTCTAAGGTACTTTCCTCCTTTAAATCTCCTATGACCAAGTTTCCTCGGAAATCTGCTGGCAAACTTTGAGCATATTGAGTTTCAGGAAAAATTACTGTGAGATGATCGATAGCGCCTGCAACGATATGGATAAAGTCCCTGCAGGCCTTACTATCTCCTCCTATTATAACATGGTTCATATGATCCCCCTCCATGCTGTAATAAAACTATTACAGATTATCAATGTCTATATTCAGTTTGACAACATTGACCCTTGGCTCACCTAAAATACCTAATTGTCTTTTTTCTGTATTTTTATCAATCAAACGAATTAGTGTATCTTTGTCAATATTTCTAACTTTGGAAATCCTATCTACTTGATAAAGGGCAGCTGCTGGTGAAATATGAGGATCCAGCCCACTTCCAGATGCAGTAATGAAATCAACAGGTATTTTTTGATTGTTATCCGGGTCCAGCTCTCTAATCAGCTTGATTCTTTGTTGCACCATATCTTCTAGTTCCTTTCCTGCCGGGGTTTTATTTGACCCAGAAGAAGAACCTCCGTTATAGGGAGTGGGTGATGTAGTTGAAGGTCTTGACCAAAAATATCTATCAGATGTAAATTCTTGCCCAATCAATTCTGATGCTACAGGTTTATCATTTTTATAGATAATGCTTCCGTTCGCTTTATTTGGAAAAATTATTTGTGCTATCGCAGTACAGGCAAGGGGGTATATGAAGCCTGTTATGATCGTCATCACCAAGACAAATTTTAAAGACTGTTTCACCACATTATTTTTCATGTAAAACCCTCCTTATACGATACCTATGGCTGTAATAAGCATATCGATTAACTTTATAGCAACAAATGGTGCAATGATACCACCGACGCCATATACAAGTAAATTCTTTCTTAACAGCTGATCTGCTGGCACTTCTTGATACTTAACACCTTTCAATGCTAAAGGAATCAATCCTATAATGATAAAGGCATTATAGATCACTGCTGAGAAAATTGCACTTTCCGGACTTGATAAACCCATAATATTTAACTTATTCAACACTGGATACATGCCTACAAACAATGGTGGTATGATGGCAAAATATTTTGCGATATCATTTGCAATACTAAAAGTCGTTAACGCACCTCTTGTCATTAATAACTGCTTTCCTATCCTCACGATATCTATAAGTTTTGTTGGACTTGAATCTAAATCCACCATATTTCCCGCTTCCTTAGCCGCTTGGGTTCCTGTATTCATGGCAACAGCTACATCTGCTTGAGCCAGTGCCGGTGCATCATTTGTACCATCACCGGTCATGGCGACTAAATGACCTTTTTGTTGGTATTCTCGAATTAACTCAAGTTTTGCTTCCGGCGTTGCTTCAGCTAAGAAATCATCTACACCTGCTTCAGCTGCAATCGCTGCTGCAGTTAATGGATTATCACCTGTTATCATAATCGTTTTAATACCCATTTTTCTCAGGTCTTCAAACTTTTCTTTTACGCCAGATTTTACGATGTCTTTTAAATAAATAACGCCAAGTACCCTGTCATTTTTAGCAACAACCAGGGGAGTTCCACCTGCTTTTGAAATAGACTCTACAATTTCTTTGCAGTCCTTTGGGAAATTTCCACCTTTACTTTCAATATAATTTTTTACTGTATCAGCAGCCCCTTTGCGAATTTCATCCTTTCCAATATCAACACCACTCATTCTCGTTTTAGCTGAGAAAGGAATAAACTTAGCTCTTAATTCATTCAAATTTCTTCCCCTTAAACCATATTTCTCTTTTGCCAAAACTACAATACTTCTACCTTCTGGTGTTTCATCTGCTAATGAACTTAACTGTGCCGCATCTGCCAATTCTTTTTCACTTACACCTTGTACTGGTTTAAATTCACTGGCCCTTCTATTTCCTAATGTGATCGTTCCTGTTTTATCCAATAGCAATGTATCCACATCCCCAGCAGCCTCTATTGCTCTACCTGATGTTGCCAATACATTGGCTTGATTTAACCGACTCATCCCTGCAATACCTATTGCTGATAAAAGCGCACCAATCGTAGTAGGCGCCAGGCATACCAACAATGCAATCAAGGCAGTGATGGATGTAACTTCTCCTCTACCACTCTGTTCTACCCCAAAAATACTATAGGGATAAAGCGTTGCTGTTACTACCAAGAAAATAATTGTAAGGGTTGTCAGTAATATTTGTAATGCAATCTCATTTGGTGTCTTCTGTCTTGTAGCGCCTTCCACCATGGCGATCATTTTATCGAGAAAACTCTCTCCAGCTTCTGCAGTCACCCTTATTATCAGCCAATCAGACAACACCGTCGTTCCTCCTGTTACGGCGCTTCTGTCTCCACCAGACTCCCTTATAACAGGAGCACTTTCCCCAGTGATTGCACTCTCATCAACGGATGCTGCACCTTCAATTACTTCTCCATCAGCGGGTATTTGCTCACCTGCTTCTACAAATACAATGTCTCCTTTTTTCAGTTCTGAGGATTTGACCATTTCAAAAGAAGCATTTCTATTTGGATTTTCTAATTTTTTAGCTGCCACATCTTTCTTTGCTTTTCTTAAACTTTCAGCTTGAGCCTTTCCTCTACCCTCTGCAATGGCTTCCGCAAAATTTGCGAAAATGACAGTAAACCATAGTAGGATTGAAATCCCAAATATAAAGCCTGCATCAGCATCTGCATAGCCGAATAATGCCCCGAAGAATAACCCCGTTGTCAATAGTGCCCCTATATACACCACAAACATGACCGGATTTTTAATTTGTGTTTTTGGTGATAGCTTATATATGGAATCTTTTATAGCATTGATAAAGATATCTTTTGTGACAAATCTATGATCTTCTTTTTTCATCTTCTACAGCTCCCTTCATAAATCACACTATCTAAATATCATCTGAAGATGTTCTACCAAAGGTCCCAATGCTAACGCTGGGAAGAAACTTAATGCACCAACCATTAATACGACGGCAATGAGCAGGCCTATAAATAGTGTATTATGGGTAACAAGCGTACCTGAAGTTACAGGTATGGTTTTCTTCTTTGCCAGGGAACCAGCTATGGCAATCATCGGCAGCATTGGTCCGAATCTAGCCAGCATCATTGCGATTCCCAGTGTAATATTTAAAAATACCGTGTTTGCGTTAAATCCTGCAAAGGCACTACCATTGTTATTTCCTGCCGATGAATATGCATAAAGTATTTCTGAGAATCCATGGGGCCCAGGATTATTTAACGAATCCATAACACCAGGATTTACAGCTGCCATAGCAGTTCCTATTAATACTACCGCCGGTGGGATTAATACGGCCAGGGATGCCATTTTCATCTCAAAAGGCTCAATCTTTTTACCCAAATATTCCGGTGTTCTTCCCACCATCAGTCCAGCAACAAAGACGGCTACGATCACAAAGGAAAGCATACCGTATAGTCCTGAACCAACGCCGCCAAATATAACTTCTCCAAGCTGCATAAGAAGCATTAAAGGTAATCCTCCCAATGGCGTATAAGAGTCATGCATTGAATTTACAGAACCATTGGAAGCTGCAGTGGTAGCTGTAGCCCATATAGAAGAATTCACGATTCCAAATCTTACTTCTTTTCCTTCCATATTTCCGCCGGATTGATCCATGGAATAAGCTAAATCAACTTGATTATTTTGACTCAATTGTGGTGTTCCAATTTGTTCCAAGGTCACTACTGAAGCAAGGCATAGGACGAATACAATCATCATGGCAATGAATATTGCTCTACCCTGGCGCATGTCTTTTACAAGATACCCAAAGGAGAAGCATAAGGCTAGGGGTATCAGTAAAAGGGCCAGCATTTCCAATAAATTTGACAATGGTGTTGGATTTTCTAAAGGATGGGCTGAATTGACACTAAAAAATCCTCCTCCATTTGTCCCCAATTGTTTAATGGCAATCTGACTTGCCGCAGGTCCCACTGCAATCGTTTGGGTAGTAATTACGGATCCATCCTCCAGCACGACTGGTTCCATAAGAGATACCTGTTGATAAGGTTTAAGGTTTTGTACCACACCTTGGGAAACAAGCATAAGTGTTAATATAATAGACAGTGGTAACAATACATACAATGTTCCCCTAACCATATCGGTCCAAAAGTTACCGATTTTTGTGGTCTCTTTTCTGCTGAATCCTCGTATCAAAGCAAATAATACAGACATTCCACCCGCTGCAGATATGAAGTTTTGCACTGTAAGTCCGGCCATCTGTGCAAAATAACTTAAAGTAGTTTCTCCACCATATGCCTGCCAGTTTGTGTTCGTTGTAAAGCTCATGGCAGTGTTAAAAGCAAGATCCGATGGTACAGATCCTAATTTTTCAGGATTGAAAGGCAATATTCCTTGCAATTTTTGTATGAAGAAAACAAACAAAAACCCAAAAACACTATACATTACAACTGCTTTCAAGTACTCCTTCCAGTTCATTTCGTGGTCTTTTTCTGTTCCTATCAACCTATATATAAAATTTTCTATTGGCGTTAATACAGGGCTTAAGATCACTTTTTCTCCTTCATATACCTTTGCCATGTACTTGCCTAATGGTTTTCCAAGCAAAACCAATATAACTAGGTACAATACGATCTGAGTAATAATATTCATCATAATTCTTCCCCCTTCATCAATACAAAGAACAAGTATACTAGTAAAGCTGCTGCAGTTATTAAAAAAATAACTTGAATAAAATTCATATACACCACCCTTTCAAGTTTATCTATATTTCTATTTTATCTATGTCGCTGTAAATATTGGGTTAAGAGTAGAATAGATGGTATAAAGATTTTGTTAAGATGAAGACAGGACAGTTGATCAACTGTCCTGTCTTCATGAATCTTCTATGGATTTTATGGATTGATTGAAAAGGCAGATCAATCACACTGATCCCTTCTCATTTTTGATTCATCTCACTTTTTCTTTCTGCCAATGATTATTGCGAGATTTACAGTGATAGAAGATATATTTTTTTCAAATATACCATTTAATCTTTCTGGACTTTTGCCCCATGTCAATGGCGTCATTTCAATCAAATATGGTAAGAGCTTTTCATCGACAGCAAATTTATAGCTGATATTTTGAATATCCATCACATCTAATCTTTGGCTAAAATAGTTGATTACTTTATTATTGGAATAATGCATATCCTTCCTGTCATTATAAATCGTTTCTCGTAGTTCTTTCAGATACTGCGGCTCTGGGACTACTTTTATGATGATCGCAGAATTGCTTAATACTCGTTCGAACTCTTCATAATTAGCAGGGGAAAGTATATTTAGCAGAACATCAAAGCTACTGTTTTGAAAAGGCAATCTCGCTAAGTCAGCTATACTCCAAATAATATCACTGCTGTTATTTGCAGCGATATGAATGCTGTCTTTTGATATATCTACGCCCATAAAAGTATATCTTGCATCTTTTTCAATTCGTTGAGAAAGCCTATAAAGGTGTGATCCTTCGCCACATCCCGCATCCAAAATATTCAGCTCTTTTCCTTTTTGATATTCTCCAATTATTTGAGCTAATGCATTTATAAATGGATCATAGAAACCAGCTTCACAGACTTTATGTCTGGCCTCAAATAATTCTTTGGAATATACGGGCTTATATCTGGATGTCAATAAATTCAAATAGCCTTTCTTAGATAAATCAAAGCAGTGTTTTGAGTTACAAATCATACTATAGGCATGATTCATACCCATCGCTTCACCGCATATTGGACATCTAAATAACCTTTGATTTTTCCTGATTGATTCTTTCGCTCTATCTTTTTTCTTATTACTTTTCGTATACATATCCTCAAATTCACCTCATTTAGTAATCTGATGTGAATTCTTGAAAATGAACAGTCTGAGTTTAATATAAAAAAGGTTGCAAATGAACATGCTTCATCTGCAACCTTTATATAGTATTTATTGAATATAGACACACAAAAACTGCATTGAGGCAATATTGTGCTGAATGTCCATAATAAATGATAAATCTAAGGTGTTCGAATGTTCATTGCAAGAATCCGTAAATAAGGTACAACAAAAAAGCCTACAGCATTAGGCATTTGAAACCTTATTTTTATTTAGTTATTTGTATTAAACTAAACAACGGAGTCTCATCTTAGCAATATACACGCTTACACCTCTTTTCTAAATGTGCTATTAGCTTAACATATTTCCAACGAATCTTCAAGATGTGCTGAGCATACTTCATAAATCAATTCTATCAAATCAAAGAAATATTTCAATCTTCCTCGTCACTACAATAGATTGCAAGCTCTGCTAGTCTCATTATTCCCTCAAAGCTTTCTGCAATTGCAATGAACCTTCCAGTGTGGCAAAATACAGAATCTTCAACCCCTGTTATAGCTGCAAGCTTCCCATTTTCCAGGCCGGCCCAAGACTTCGGCAGATGCTTTTTCGTTCTACCATCCTGACCTCTTATGGTCTGTACTGCATATTTATCTTTATCTGGATGGATGACAAGAACAACTTCACCCTCTTCATCAATTTCTTGAACAGTTTCTTCCCATGGGCAATATGTATCAAGAACTAAAATTTCTGGTCTCTCTCTGTTTCCATATGCTCGTACAACGATATCCCTTGCCTTTATTACAGCCAATCTACGCTTGATTGTATTTTCTAAAATAGGTATGGCTGCCTCTACGGCTTTATGAAAGGCTTTGTCTTCCATTTTTTCTGAATACCATGGCGGGTTATATCCCGATATGATCGTTGATATATTCATGGAAGGAATCATTTCATCTGCTATCCTTACACCATTATCTTGAGCATCAATACCCTCAATTAGGAACCTATCCACATAATAGAAAACAGATTCAATTTCCTCCTTGGTTAAGGATGGATCCTCCATGATTATCACTTCTCTACCGAATCTATTCCATATTAGACCACAGGCGGCGAAAGGTATCCCATCATCTCGATAGACTTTTTCGATGCCATGGTGGTCGAAATCCCCTCCACCCACATCATATACGATATCTAGTTCCCCTAGCTTCTGAGGATCTCTTGTTCTAATGATTTCAATTTCAAAAACCTTTTTCAAAATTGCAGTTGCCATTACCTCATCGGCGTGGAATCTACCATCATGGGTACCCACCCTTTTAAAATTTTTTTTAGTGTCTATTGCCATCAACTCCTTAAGTATTCTGTTTCTCTTTTTATTGTGTCCATATCATCAGCTTGCATAACCAGTTCAATATTGTAACACGAAAACCAAAAATACCACCCTCTACATTGTTCTGTAAATTGGTGGTATTTCTATTAATGAATTGCCATCGCATCAGGCATTTCACCATCCATTGCCTTTTTGTCATTCGGCCCCTTTAGCTTTTTCTTGCTGCGCATCAATAGTACCATGATGGCAGCACAGACAACTGCAATCACCGATATTTCTACGGCATGCTTCATGGCATTGATGTAAGCATCCTTCTGAATCATACCATTTAACATCGACAGGGCGGCTCCCTGAGCTTCATTTTGGGATAGACCACTTGCCATGAAATAGTTCTGCAGCTGCTTTATATAATCCAGTGAAGTCTGATTAAATGCATTAACCTGCTCTGACATACGGGCATAGTTTGTATTCAGATTCCCTTGAATCAGCGTCGTCATGATGGTCACACTGAGGGCACCAGCAATCTGACGAATGGTATTTGACAAGGCCGATGCTTTTGCCACCAGTTGTGGCGGTACAGCATTCATCCCCGCAGTACTGATGGGCATCATCGCCAGACCAAGACCAAGCCCTCTGACGAGCAATATCCAAGAAATAGCTTCCTTGCTGGTGTTCATATCGATTAGATGGGCCAATTTCAAGGATGTTATTCCTAGGATGAACAATCCAGGTAACACCACAGGCTTTGCTCCGATTCGGTCAAACAGACCACCGCTAATGGGCATCATAATGCCTACGGCGATGGCAGACGGAAACAAAATCATTCCTGTCTGCATGGCTGTATATCCCCTCAAGTTCTGCAGAAATAGGGGTAATACATAGGTTCCTCCCATCAAGGCAAAGGTCAAAATGCAAGTGATGCATTGACTAAGGGTAAAGTCGAAAATTTTAAAAATCCGTAATTCCAAGAGAGGATTTGGATGAGTCAATTCATTCACAACAAATAGCACAAGGCTTAATCCTCCAAGGGTCAACAACATTGGGTTTTTAATATCGCTCCAGTCGATGGAGGAGCCTTCTCCTAAAACATACAGGATGCTGACAATTCCAATCGTAGAGGACAAAAAACCGATATAATCAAAGTTCTTGGCAGGTTTGGTAGGCGTATCTTTTAGGAGAATTCCTGCTAAGATAACGCCTACCACTCCGATGGGTACATTGACATTAAAGATTAATCGCCAATCCATATGTTCTATGATATACCCGCCTAATGTTGGTCCAATGGCAGGGGCAGCCATGGCTGAAATGCCCCAGAATCCTAAAGCCAGTCCTCGCTCTTCCGGTGGAATGATCTGATAAATAATGGACATCCCCACAGGCATAATCATTCCTCCGCCTAGTGCTTGAACAATTCTAAATACAATCATTGACGTATTGCTCCAGGCAAATCCACATAGCAGGGAGCCCAATGTAAACATCCCCAAGGCAAACATATATACCTTCTTGGAGCCATATACTTCGCCTAGAAATCCAGTCAACGGAATAATAGCACCCAAAGCCAAGGTATATGACGTCAGTATCCATTTTACTTCATCCAGTGACACCCCAAAAACTGCCATCATTTTCGGTACCGCAATGTTTACAATACTACTGTCCAGAATCGCCATAAAAGTTCCTACGATGACTACAAACAATGCCAACCAATGATCTAATCTGCCGTTCTTTTTTTCATGCATTCTGTGTCACCCCGTTATTTTATGTGAATTTTAACAATTGCATTGGTTCCTGGCAATAGCTGATATTTGTTCTTATCAATTTCAATACTTACAGGTATTCTTTGTACTGTTTTCGTAAATGTCCCTCCTGTAGAGCTTGGGAGAAGAGAAAAAGTTGAATTTGCTGCCAAACCGATAAAATCTACCTTTCCTGAAAATTTTATACCGGGATACTGATCAATAGAAATATCTACAATTTGTCCTGGCTTTACCTTGTTCAGTTTTGTCTCTTCAATATTTGCACTGATATATAGCTGATCAGGATCAATAATCACTGCCAGGGTCTGTCCTGGAGATGCCATCTCTCCAATGTTTCCTTGTTTTTTTGTCACAATACCATTGCTAGGTGCTCTAAGCAAAGATAAGTCTATGCTCGTATCCGCAAGGTTCACCATCTCCTGTCGACCTAAGATCTGATCTTCTATGACCCTATCGCCTTCCTCCACATCAAATTCCAACAGTTTACCTGATATCTGAGGGCTTACCTTCACAAGATCTCCAGTGACTCTGGCATCCTCTGTAGATACATAATAAGTATTATTAAACCAATAATAAACACCGATCCCTGCCAAAGAAATCACAATAATTCCTAGTATTGAAAATAGTAGTACTTTTCTTTTTCCATTCATGATCCATTACACCTGCCTTTACTTTTTCAGTCCTATTTCAGCAAACATTCCTGGCTGCAAAGCTGAGTCCTTATCCTTTATGGATACCTTCACAAGGATGCTTCTTGACTTTGCATCAATAACAGGGTCGATTACCGTGATTTCTCCTAGATACATCTTTTCTGGCACCTCAGACACCTTCACTATAACTTCCTGCCCAACCTTCACTTCATCCTTCAGACGGGGAGGAAGATATGCATTCACTGTCACAGTTGCTTCATTTACAACGCTTACCAATACCGTTCCCATGGAAGCCATTTCACCCACGTTAATATTTTTCGCACTGACAGTTCCAGTTATCGGTGATAGAATCATACCATTACTGAGCTGTGCCTGCGCTATTTCTAAAGCGGCCTGGGCTTGATCTACCTGGGCTTCTACGACGCGAATCGTTTCTTTGGTCTCTCCATTGTTAAGCATGTTCAACTGCTCTTTTGCAGCTTTGTATTGAGTTTCTGCTGCAATTCGTTGCGTTTCAGCAGTTTCAATCTGCTGTTTTGAAGCAACACCCGACTGAAACAATTGATTTAAACGATCATAATTATTCTGTGCATTTTCGTAGGCTTTCTGAGCACTTTCAAGGGTAGCTTCAGCTTGGGATTTTTGCTCAGGGCGTGCTCCCTTTTTTAATTTATCTAAATTCGCCTGGGCAACACTCACTCCCGCTTCCGCTTGCTTCACCTGTGCTTCCAAATCTCTTGTATCCAGCTTTATTAAGGGGTCTCCCTTGCTTACCTGAGATCCAATATCCACCATAATTTCTGAAACCTTTGCTGAAACCTTCGAAGTGATATCCGCTTTCTCAGTGGTATCTATTTTTCCAGCCATAAGAAAAACAGGTTTATCTACTTTTGTCATATTCAAGTCTGCCGAGACTTCCTTCACTGCATTTGCGCTGCAGCCGCTTAATACTAAAGTTATCGCTAAAACAATTGGTACAATTTTTCTCACATACATCCCCCTAACTTTTTTATATATCATGGATCATTGTCATAATTATCTAGCATCCTAAGGAAGTACCCATTCCTATATTGAAGTAGATTCTTCATCCAGCATTTTTATGATTTTTTCCACTTCATTCAGTTTCTGTTTTAGGTCTTCCCACCATACATCTGGAAGATCATGCCCAGTCGCTGCTGCCAAACTCTGTATTTTTTCATTCACCTGCTCAATTTTCTCTTTTGTCCTTGTACCTACGCCAACAATCACAGCTCTACGGTCCTCTGTACTTCTATACCTTTCTACATAACCCTTGTTGATCAAACGATCAATTACCCCAGTCAGCGTACTGGCGGGAATACCGATTTCCTTCGCCAAACTGGTTACCCTATATTCTTTTTTCTTAAGTAACATGAGGATCATAATTTCTGTTCTTGAAATTTCGTCGTCTGCAAACACTGTCAACACCGTATTCATAAACTTTTTATGTAGCACAAATAATTGTTTCATAACAGATATACGCAGATCCATTTTGTTTTCATCTAGCACCATTGATTTCTCACCTCTTTTATTTCGATTCAAAATATTTCGATGTCGAATATTTTTATTACGTATAATATACTATCCGATTTGATTATTATTGTCAATTCATCAAGTTATTGCTGAGCCATTGTTTCTGCCACAATTTATAATAAAAAATCATAAACACCTCCAGCATAGCACTGTATGGCATTCATGATTTTTTGTCGTAAATGGTTATACTAACAGCGATGAATCACAATCCAACTCCTGACGGTGATGGAATAATTTGCTCATATGGTGGTGGAGGTAACTCAGCATGTTTATCCGCTATAATAGGTATGTCAATCATACTTTGATTTAAATCATGCTGCATTCTTAACTGATCGACGATGATACTTCCTATTTGTCTCCCAAGCCTTAACCCTTCAGTAATATCAGCAATAAAATGAACGCCTCCATATAGGCGAGATATGCCATCTTCTTCTGCTAATTCTTTTAATCTTTCTGCCTCGGTTGGAAAGAAATAACTCAAAATTATCTCTGCAGCGCCTGATATGACTGAATGCCCCGATGGGTAGCCAGGAAACTTTGGAGTAGCTATTGCAGTAACAAGCCCTTGATCCAACTGATTAGGACGGGGTATATCCCAGAGATACTTGAAATACCAGGTAATTACAAATGCATCATTGATACCTGCTTGTACTGCTGCAAGGACTCGCGCTGCGCGGACTGGTGAAAATCCGTAGGTGTCCATCAATCGCTCAATGATGGGCGTCCATTGCTTTGTCGCTGGTCCTTTCCCCCAATATTCTGCTATTTGTTTCTGCTTGGGCGTTAGATTGTCAAGTACTTCCTTTACCTCAATGAGCATATCATCAAAATTAAAGTTATCTGGATGTTGAATTTCAAAACTTGCTTCTTGCCCACTAGATGTTATAAAACGACCATCTTTGTCTCTTTTGAAAAAATACATCGACCACGAGCCTGCGCTTGGATCCACCCCCTGAGGTACTCTACTTTCTCCTGGATAAGACAGTTCTGACCATTTTCTCGGTAAATTAACAGGTCTTATCAGCTTATCTAGCATTTTTTTACAGATTAGTACTCCGTTCTCCGATGGCACGCAAGTTACTGGACCATTCTCCCACTTGACAATTTGCTTCATTTTAGTTTGTCCCCCTTACACAATGTTCAAAGCAGTAGCGATTAGATCGATTCCCTGTTTCTTTGTATGGCAAGCCATTCAAACAAAGCAAAAGTATCTATCTTCAGTAGTACAATATGTTTTTATTTAAAATTTGTGCAAGCTATAAATTCTCATTATAGATATGACATATTTTCTATCAGACTAAACCAGCCTATTCAACCTTAACTTTAATTGTATAAACTGCATTATATCCATATCCCTTTCTGTTCCATTCTGCTTCTAAAGGTTGTACTCCGCCGGTCGAATCTTTCGCTCTACACATAATTGTATATTCTCCCTCTTCCTCTACATTCCACTGATACTCCCAAAATGTCCAAGCGTATTGCTGATTTGTATCCTTCCTTAGTTTTGCTCTTTTCCAAGTCGTGCCTTCATCAAAGCTAAGTTCTACGTCTGTAATCGTTCCATACCCTGTCCAAGCTATGCCATTAATGTTATGAACACCAGTATCTAGCGTAGTATAGCTCAGGGGTTGCTGAATAATAGAATCGGTTTTTATATTTGTAACAGGCTTTTTCCCTATGTCGTCTTCTTTATGCGGATAGTATATATAATCCACCGTTTGAAAGGGTCCATCAAAGTTATGGTCAATCACTGTAATTTGCTTTAACCACTTCACTGAAGCCATTGCATACCATTGGGGTATTATTAATCTAAAGGGACCTCCTTGTGCGTATGGTATAGACTTACCATTCAATTCGTATGCAATAATAGTATCTTGATGCATTGCTTTTTCCATAGGAAGGCTCCTTGCGTAGTGAAAAATACCTTCCATATCAGTCCTTTTTCCATAGTCATATCCTTCAAATACCACTTCTACTGCTGCACTGTTTAGTCCTGACATATTTAATAAATCCCTTAGTGCTACGCCCTTCCATACGCCTTGGCTAATCGCGCCATCTTCCCATTGTTCACCATACACCCTTGGGCTGAATCTACTCCTCTTATTCCCAGAACATTCTAATACCATTGTTACAGATTTTGATGAAAGAGATTTTAAATAGCAGTAAGGGAAAATAAGTGTTTGTTTTACTTCCCCTGTAATCGGAAGAAAGAAGGCATGGGGTGAGAGCATGGGATATGAAAAATGATTTCTTCTATAAAAATATTTCTCTGGTGTAATCCATGTTTTTAGAAAGTGAATGGGTGTCTCTTGATTCTCGGGCATAAGACTAAGGGTTCTGAGGTAAGGACGAGATAATTCTCCCACATAATATTCCATTGATTTCCCTCCCTATTTTTAAATGAAAACCAATACTATGCATAATGAGAACTACAGCCATCAGCCTACTGCAGCTTTTTATTATCATTAATTTTATATGTTTACATGAAAGGGAAAATGCTCTTTATATATTCTTCTTAAGGTGGGCTTAGATTGTTCGACAAATAGAGAATGCCTAGTTCTACAAACACTTTTAGAATTAAAAAAGCATTTAATCCCGGCAGGGGTAACGATAATCTGAATATAGAGCATAATAAAAAGTAATAATAATGTGAAAGTGAGAAATCTAGTACTACTACGGCTGGGAGAACTGATAGCAAATGCTTAGAAATATATTTAAAAAACTGAAAAAGTTAGCTGATGGGAAACGATCGAATAAAAAAGGCGAACATTTGGTAGAGGATATCCCCATTTCTACCAATTTGACCCGAAACATACAACAGCTCAAAGAAATTTTTGATAACTGCAGTGATATCGTGTTTCGCGAATATACAATCGGTGGCACTAATCCTGTCAAGGCTGCAATCATTTACGTGGATGGATTAGTGAATACCAGTTTGATATCTGATGGTGCATTGAACCCATTGATGGTGGACAGCCTATGGATTGACGAGGTCGGAAAGGTAAATTCGCGCAATGCTTATAAACTTGTTAAGGATAGGCTTTTAACCATTGGTGGGATCATTGAGACAAATCAAATCCATGCGTTGGCAGACCATATCATGACCGGAACTGCCGCTCTGCTTTTGGATGGTTCTAGACAAGCTTTGATCCTCAATGCTAAGAGCTGGGAGTCCCGAGCAGTGGCAGAGCCGGAAACCGAAGCCGTGGTCCGAGGTCCTCGCGATGGATTTACGGAAAATATCAGGGTGAATACTGCCCATATTCGCCGACGTATTAGAACATCCCGGCTGAAGTCAGAAGCCATGAAAATCGGTGCATTAACGAAAACCGATGTACTCATCCTATACATCAAAGACATTGCCGATGATAAGGTCGTCGAGGAAGTCAGAACAAGACTTTCAAGAATTGATACCGATTCTATTCTGGAAAGCGGCTATATTGAAGAATTCATTGAGGACGAACCTTTTACTCCATTTGCTCAGATGAACGTTACGGAGCGCCCAGATAAAGTGGCTGCCAGTTTGCTGGAAGGTCAGGTCGCCATCATGGTGGATAATACGCCCTTTGTCTTATTGGTTCCTTACACCTTCCCTCAGTTTCTTGGTTCCCCCGAGGACCACTATAACCGTTATCCCTGGTCCACCTTTGTCCGCCTACTGCGGATTATCGCATTGATTATTGCTATGCTCGGACCCTCAGTATATGTTGCGATTACTTCTTTCCATCAGGAAATGATTCCCACATCTCTATTAATCTCTATTGCCAGATCTAGAGAAGGCATACCTTTTCCAGCTTTCGTGGAAGCCGTTCTCATGGAGGCCACCTTTGAGATTCTTCGAGAGGCGGGAGTCCGCTTGCCTCGCCCAGTAGGCACTGCCATTAGTTTTGTAGGAGCCTTAGTTATCGGTGAGGCTGCGGTAACGGCTAAACTGGTATCCCCAATTATGGTCGTTATCGTGGCACTAACTGCCATTGCTTCCTTTACGATTCCCTCCATGGAAGGTTCTATTGCTGTTCGCCTCGTTAGGTTCCCCATCATCTTTCTGGCAGGTGCTTTAGGCCTGTTTGGTATCATGGTGGCACTGCTAGCCATCTTAATTCATCTCTGTGCCCTTCGTTCCTTTGGGGTACCGTTCCTTTCACCCTTAGCACCCTTGAGTTCGAGGGACCTGAAAGACTCCTTTGTCCGCTTCCCCTGGTGGGCCATGTTTACGAGACCGCGCATGATAGGGTCTAAAGACCCTGTGAGGCAGGGCTTTTTCCAAAAACCTCAAACTCCTTCACCAGGGAAAAAAGGGAGTGGGAAAGATGGTGGAAAAGATGCTTGATCAAGGTAAAATAAGCGCTAGTCAGTTTAGTCTGTTATTATTTACCCTCGTATCTTCTACTGCAATGCTGTTTGTTCCAGCAGTAACAGCAGAATCGGCTGGCCGGGATGGATGGATATCCATCCTATTTTTAGCCACTATCTTCGGGCTGATGGTGGCCTGGGTCTGTACCTCATTAGGGCAGCGTTTTCCCCACGAAAACATTATTGAATACAGCCCCAAAGTATTTGGGCCTGTCTTAGGGCATCTGATCAATTTGACTTACATCTTCTTTTTTATCTGGACAAATGCCATTATCGTCGGTGAGTTTGCGGACTTTATGATTGCCACCTTTCTGCCTAAAACACCGAGAGTGGTCTTCGCATTTATCATCGTATGGCTGGCTGCCTATGCAGTCCGAAACGGTTTGGAAGTCATCAGTAGACTGAATCAGTTCCTTTTCCCTCTTCTTATGATTTCCTATCTGGGTCTAGTTGTGTTTGTACTCAGTGATATAGAATTAACCAATTTAGTCCCCATTCTGGAGAATGGGGTTAAACCTATAATTAGAGGTTCACTTCCCCCTTCAGCCTGGCGGGGGGAAATTGTTTTGATGTTAATGATGCTCCCTAATTTGTCCCAGCTGACAAAAGGCAGAAAAGCCAGCATATATGCGGTTATATTGATTGGCATTGTTTTAACGCTAAATACGATTGCCACCGTGGGTGCCTTTGGTGCAGAATTGAGCAGCCACTTAACCTTCCCTTATTTCACCCTGGCCGATTATGGCCAGATAGCCAAGGTGCTGGAGCGGATGGAAGCGCTGGTCATGTTGGTCTGGGTGGCTGGATTAATGCTTAAAATCGCCATTTTTTACTATTGTGGTGTTCTGGCCCTTGCTCAATGGTTCAATCTTCAGAATTACAAACCCCTGGTAACCCCTGTCGGTATCATTCTGATTGCATGGTCATCGATAATTTATGAGAATTCTCGAGAATTGGTAGAGTTAATCAGCAAGACCTTTCCTGTTTATGCCTTCACCTTTGAACTGCTAATTCCTGTTTTGCTGTTAGCAGTAGCTGTGATTCGTAAGAAAAAAGGGGGGAACTGTTCGTGAGAAAGGTAATTTTTCTGCCTTTAATTTTTCTCATACTACTTACCTCGGGGTGCTGGGATCGTAAGGAAATTGATGAACTGGCCATTGTTGGTGCTACTGGCTTTGACAAGGTTACCATAAATGGCCGGGACATGTACCGGGCCATTTCCTACGTATATAAGCCTGCTGAGATGGGTGGAGGCACAGAAGGAGGCGGTGGGAAGACCCTCGCTCCTTTTTGGATAGTTTCAGAGTTAGGAGAAACCTTGTCTGATGCTGAAAAAAATATATCCGCTAGGTCATCCCGCTTTGTGTTTCTCGCCCATTCTGAAATCGTCATTATCGGAGAACGGTTGGCTAAAGAGGATGGCGTCGATAAAGTAATGGATTTGCTCCTGCGCCACAAGGATCTTCGCATGCGTAACTTGCTCTATATTGCTAAAGGGGATGCCCTAAAGGTCTTTGAAAAAGGTCTGCCGCAGTTCGAATCAACACTATCCCAGGAGCTCTCTGGAATATCGGAGAAATCGTTACCGATTGTTTCCAAGACCTATGTGCCTGATGTAAAAGAATTTGCCTATTCTCTTTTATCCACTGGCCGTGATCCAGTGGCAGGAAAATTAGAAGTCTTTCCTACACCTGAAGAGCTGCCTTCTCCAGTCGGTAATGAACAGCCACAGAGTTTTGTTAGGCCTACAGGTGCTGCCATCTTCCGTAAAAGCAAGCTGGTTGGTTGGCTTACTGACACCGAAACCCGTGGATTTCTCTATGTTATGAATAAGTCCAAAGTAGGTATAATGCCCTTGAAGCTGCCCCGCAGCCAACAGGAGAATTTTTCCTTTGAAATGACGAAGGCCAAGACAAAAATTATTCCCTCCGTCACAGAGAATAATATCTCCATTACCTTGGAAGTCAAGGCTGAGGGAAATGTGGGTACCATGGAGGATTCGGAATCTTTGGCCAAGCCGGAAGATATCAAAAAACTAGAAGCGTTGGCTTCTGATGAAATCAAACAACTTATTAAAAACACGGTACACAAAACCCAGAACATGGGAACCGATGTTTTTGGATTTGGTGAAGCCGTCCATCGGAAATACCCCAAAGCATGGAAGAACATCGAAGAAAATTGGCAGGATATTTATTCCAACCTTCAAGTGAACGTGAAGGTTAAAACCAAAATTCGTGGAACCGGAATGATTTCCAATCCCATCACAGTAGAAAGCAGGTGAAGTAAATGGCATTTGCTTTGATCTTGGTTTTTGGGGTATTGATGGCACTGGAAGTACCCGATTTCGTAAGAAATAAGATGTGGAGGGAATTAGGTGTGTATTTTATGCTGATGGTTATTGCGATCGTTTACAGTTTTGGCCAGGTTTTTGACTGGGCCTTGCCCAATCCGACCAAAGGCGTTGAAGCCATTTTTAAGCCAGTGGCAGAGGCTGTGGAAAAACTGCTAAAATAATTTCAACGGAGATGAGCTAGATGGAACAACCTCAAATCACTGGACATCAACTGCGTCTTATTATTGTCAGTTCAATTACAGTAACAGGCCACCTGCTATTTGTACCAGTAGTTTTAAATATGGCGGGACGGGATGGATGGCTTTCTTTACTGATGGCAATAATTCCTGGGCTCATATCCGCTTCAATACTCACCGCGCTAGGGCTAAGTGCATCAGGACAGTCGCTGATAGAACTATCTTGTACCCTTATGGGAAAAGTCCTCGGTAAGATAGCTGGTTTAATATATGTAGGATATTTCTTTCTAATTCCGGCCATAACGCTCCGTGCCTTGATGAACTTTATGACAGAAGTTTTTATGTTGCGAACTCCTTCATTAATTTTCGGAGTTATTTTCCTATTGGTTTGTGGTTATGCCACATTTATGGGATTAGAAATATTCCTAAGGGCTAACGAAGTTCTCCTCCCACTCCTCATCATCGCAGGCATCCTGGCATCAAGCATGTCTTTTCCTGATAAGGACTATAAACATCTATTACCAATCATGGAAGAGGGTATCTCTCCAGTTTTGCTAGGGAGTATTCCATTGATAGCACTGATGGCAGAGATCGTGGTTATCGGAATGATACAGCCAGCATTAAGTTCGCCAACTGTACTTAGAAAAGCTAATATTGGAGCCGTATTAATTATCAGCGCGTTGTTCGTAGGCCCGTTAACTGGACCCATTGCCGTATTTGGAGTAGATTTGGCAGCAAAACATATCTACCCTACTTATGAGCAAATCAAATACATAAAGCTGGCTTTTATAGAAAACCTGCAACCATTGGCCGTATTACTGTGGTTAGCCGGAAGTTTTGGCAAAATATCTCTTTTCTATTATGCCTCATCCCTAGGCGCCGCTCAAATCTTTGGATTAGCCAATTATCGAAGATTGGTTATACCCGTTGGAGTTATCATTTTAATGCTGGCTGTAGTCGCTTTTCCCAATATCGTGGTAATTAGGAAATTCATATCAAGCAGTTATGCGATCATTAGTATCGGTTTAGGTATCATCTTTCCCATGGTATTACTAGGGATAGCGCGCTTGAAAAACTACGGTACATTTTGTCGGAAGAATAACCCATCTCCATAAAAACAAAAGCGGTGTGCCAGATACTCATCCTAGCACACCAATATATACAATATAATTATAAATCATCGTGGAACAAATCATCCTGTTTAAAGGGTCTTACTTTCAACCGCATCTTTCCTAAATTTTTCTGCTTCATCTGATAATTTATAATTGGTTTTACTCAATATATCCATATATTCTCCTAACTTCTGCATCAATGCACTGTCTCCCCCGCTTTTCAAAGCATTTAAATAGGCAGCTTTTGCATCTGGAACCATCACTTTTGAATCATAACTGAAAAGCGGTGTGTTGTTTGCGCCGTAAAGCATAAAGGTAAGGTATCTTTTTTGAAGCTCTCCTATCTCACTGGCTTTTACCGAGTTTTTATGGTTCTCAGCAAACTTCTCCTGAGCTAAAGCTCTCGTTATCATTTCATCCCATCCAATTATAAGGGCTGCATCTTTTACAGGAACATGATTGGATTCCACGGACATAATATCGATATAATCCTTCATATCTTCAGATACATAGGAACTGTATTTTTTATAGAATTCGTAGTTAATAACAGGGAAAAAGCTACCTTCTGCCGTTTCAACCTTATAGCCTGAATCACTTGTTTCCACTAAAAGTTTCTTAAGTTCTTCATCCTGTGTCTCCTCAATCTTATCTAAATCGAATTCGGACCTATAGATCTCGCCCATCTTACTTTGGATTGTCTCCCCATTGAAATACTTCTCTTCCAATGCTGACAAGCCAGATTTTTGAACTTCCTCAAGCTTAGTAACCATTACAGATGCATTCTCTTTTGAAACATTGGAAATATTCTTATCCATAAATGCAATCACAGCATCAGCCTTGGGATCGCTTTCTAAAAGGGCATTAAAATCAGCCATGATTATTTCCTGACTATCTTCTTGCACAGTCGGTTTATTCTCTCCCGTGCCATCGATATTGCTATCCTTTGTGGTACACCCTGACAGTAAAGTAACTCCAACGATTGCTAGAATAGTCGCAGATCGTAGGAATGATTTTCTATGAAACATGGTCATCATAACAATTTCCTCCTAAATTTTTCACAGATAGGGCAACGCCCCTATTTTGTATGTCTTTTATTTCATTACATACCATTAGACGAACTTAATTTAAAAAAGTTTCATATCCTGCCTCATTTTTTAGAAAGGTCCTATCTTTCATCCACAGGATCATACCCCACCACAGTCCATATTCCTGTTGCGTCTTGTCTTATCAAACGTTTCAGATATACCCTCCTTATAGGTGTGTTATCTCCACTGATCTCTACAATTGTCTCTTTGCCTGTGTTTTGAATAACTTTTAATGCCTCTTCTTTGATTGGATATTCGCCTTGAATGCCTTCAGGTGAAATTTTCAAGCTCACAAAGACTTGAGCGACAAAAGCAGGATCAAGTTTCCAAGGCGAGTGACCGCCATCAACACTTTTTTGTTCATTCTCTTCAATTTCGAAATCCATGGGAACTTCTATTTGTGGCTTCATAGATGCCTTCTCCCCATCTGAAGGTATCTCAACTGTACCATCTGTTAAGCCCTTGATAAATACAACCATTTCTTCTAATGATACATTTCCTGCCACTGCATATTCAAAACCGTCCTGTTGCCAGCGGATAGCACTTATATCCGTTACACCAGCATAAGGTCCACCACCACCAAGTATCCCAATCCCTTCTTGTATCGGTGATTGTATTTCAGCAGTACTATTCCCAATCTTTCCTATCATAGCAGTTGAGGCAGGTTTAAACCCATTGATAGATTTATTTTGCAGAAGTACAACCCTTTTTGATTGATCCTTTGTCACATAATTTAATTTCACTGTTTTCGTATTTGTCTCTACGGTGATGCTATCTTCGTGATATTCTGGTGGTATATTTTCTGGTACTCGAGGTACAAATTCCACAATTTCCTGAGCTTCTACCAGATTGGTTACAATCTGTTCTGGCTTTGTGTTGATTTCTTTAAAACCACTGGGAAGATTATACGCAATCAGTTCTGCAGGTATATCCTCTCGAAGATCCATCTTCGTATAAGTAACTCTATACTGCAGTCCATTTTGCATTGCGCTTTCCTTTTGTAACGGCAGGTTGGTTTCTTTATCTACCCATATCCGATAAGCTGCACCTCCCTTAGGTACTACCTCTAGGATAGAAGCTTTTCTTCCTGCAATGATTTCTTCTCCAACAACTTTCGCTTCCAAGGCATTCTTTACGTCCTCTACTTCTTTTCCCAACTCAAAAGTGAATCGGTATGGATCAGGAAAAGCAGAGAAAACATATACTTCCTTTTCCTCGGGTCGGAGCTGCCATTTTTTCTGACTGTTATTTACTGTGATTAAACCTTTTTGAGCACCTTCCAACGCTTTCACATAATAGCTGCCTTCTTTGTCTGCCCATACTTCCACTTTGACTTGGGTAAATTCACTCCCCTCCCCATTGATCTCTACAATTTCCATGAATCCATGATATGCTTGTATTTCCTGAAAGGCCTGTTCCATGGCATAGACAATATTCGTCCTTCCAAAGGGAAGCATGGCATTCAGCATCACAACTATGATAAACACTGCAGCAACAGCTGCTGCACCCATAAACCATGGCCGCCTCGGTTTTACTATTAAAGTCTTATGAGATAATCGACGCTTCACTGCACTAGGAAGTTTATTGGCATAATCGCTATTGGGAAAGGCAGGTTCCTTTAAACTGCGTATCAATCTCACCGTGTCAAAAAGTTCCTCTAATTCTGGTGAGCCCACTATATTCTCATGTTCTTTCGGCTTCCTCTCTGCATTCAACTGATCAATATAATCAGATAAAATCTTCTCTTTATCTTCCATCTATTTGGCCTCCTTTCACTGGTCATTATCATTTAGTATTTTGGCAAGAGCTTGTAAGGCCCTATATTGTAATACACGAATGGTTCCTTCTTTTTTGTTCATTATTCTTGCAGCCTCATCTACGGAATAGCCTTTGATAATCCTCAGCTCAACAACAACACGCTGTTCTTCATTTAACCTGTTTAATGCGTTTTCTATCAGCATACGTTGTGCAAAATTCTCTGTAGGATCTTTTAATGCGGTTGCCTCTGGATTTACATTTTCAAAATTGACATCTATCCCTTCACGTTTCTTTTTCCGCCACTTATCCCTTAAAACATTCAACGAAACCGTTCTTAAAAAGCCAATATATTTATCCAGCCGAATATTATTTTTTTGCAGATGGGAGAGGGCTTTCACATAAGTCTCCTGTGTAATATCCTCTGCTTCTTCACGGTTTTGCACTTTGAAATAGACAAAGCGGTATAGGGCTCCCCAGGTAGTGGAACATATTTCTTCAATAGACTTTAAATCACCCTCCTGTGCTTTCTCCAGTTTTTCTTTCTCAAACATATCGGTTAACACCTTCTTTCCTGGCCAGAATGTTTTCAATAATAATAACGATGAAATAATAGTAAACGTTACATGAAAATATTCCCTTCTACAAAATAATCGATGCTCATAGTTTACCCAATGTGTCATCATTAAGCATTGATGAACTCCCATAGTATGCCTTAAACATATATTCTAAAGCTTCCAATAGATAAACTCCTATAAAATATCAATAGCATCTACCCTATGGATAGATGCTATGAAATACTAAACCCGTTTAAAAAATATCATATTAGCCAAAATATATGGTTGCCATAGAATTTATTTTCTCTAGAAGTTCAACTATAGAGTGATTCTGTTCCCTACGGCAGATATGGACATTTTTGCTGCAAAGCAGGCATGTTCTTTCACTATAGCCAACGTCTATTCGACTAATCTGCTTACATTGATCGTTAAAGACATCAAAATCAAAAAGCCTTCCCAATGCATGGGTAGCTTCTAAGTTGACGGTGAGATGCTTTAGCCCAATAGCATCCGCATTGACGCATATGTAGCCCTCCGGACCTGTTTCTGTGAATTTGACTTCATGATACAATATAGCCGCTCGGTCCTTTATGGTATTTAGAAGTTCGATCATACCTGCATGATGGATTTCACGAAACAGTTCGCTGTCTTTTTGTGAACCAGGTATATTCAGCGTAAAGGAAACAAGACTAGAATGATATCTCTTGATTAATCTGCTTTGATAAATCGCTCTTTGCTCTCTGCTTTCAAGTATTTTTAATAACGCATCATTATTTGTTATCATTTATATTCATCCTTTTTAAGTCCTTTTCCCAATATTTAACCTCATTTGATGAAAACTGTTGTTCTGATAGAAATAACATAATGGTCACCGCCAGCAGATCTGCTGAGCCCCCAGGGCTTATATTTCTACTTATAAATTCTCTATCTAACGATGTAATATAATCCATGCCTTCCTTTGTAAATGCACCACCTAATTGTAAGGCTATCTCTGCATTTTGCTTCACATATTCAAGGGTTCCGTGATCATGCCTTCCCAGCACATTGCTATCCTCAGTCTTACTCATGAGATGGATCAAAACATGTACGAAAGCATTGTTAAGATCTTCATTTTGGGTTGCGTATTTCCTCATCACAGGCAATCCATACTTCATAACTGTTTGAAATCCTGACGCTACCTCGCCACGAATGCCTTTTATGTTATATTTTTCAAATAGTCTCTCTCCATAAGTTTGTTCACTTTTCTTCGATGCTGCATCCAATTCCTTACATAAGCCGACAGCTATCTGCTGGACGCGTTTACAAATCTCAGGGGCATCGGATTTGTATTCTTTTTCTTCTGTGTATAAAGAGCCCATAGCCGCTGCAATAATCCCCAGAGAAAACACTAATCCTTTATGGGTATTCACCCCATTGGTCGCTGCGAACATTTTTTTCTCTCCTTCTATTCCGAAGGGTCGAATGCGTTCCAGCAAAACTCGATAATTTTCCGAAGTAAAGTTTATTCCTTCTAAAGTACAATGATAAAATGTATCGAATAAGACAGCACTGCTAGACATAAATGTCAAAAAATCCATATCTCGATGAGCGCCGGAATTCGCCCTGTCTACAAGCCCTGGTTTCGGTGTAGCTGACACTTCATAGAGCATGGATTTTATAGCTGTCTCAGCAATTTTTAGGCAAAAATCATTTTTTCCCATACCCACATCCTCTTTCATAAAACTTTTATCCATCTTGAAGAAATTATTATTCATCAGACATGAAAATTTACGCATCTTCGCAATAGCCCACACCACCTATAATACTGCGGATGACTGGCACAGCTGCATCTGAAAGTAAATATTCAAAAGTAACATCTGGCACCAATTTTCTTATCTCATCCAGTTTATTTGCAGCCAGAAGTCTCCTAACATAAGAGGCACTAATCACCTGATCACCATAGGTAATACGTTCGACCTCAATGACCTGAATACCTCCTGGAGTAAGACGTTCTTTCATCGTTTGATTATATATTGCTGTAACAGGTGAAAATGGCTCTGTTCCTACATAACGTTTCGTCACCCCAAGGGCTGGTGCAATATGTTCTAGAAATATCTCCACATCTATAGCGCAATGGGCTGCCGCAAGGTCCCTATCCCTGGTAAAATAGGATGGAAATGTCATCGATGAAACGATGTAGCGGTTGCCAGGTATAACCACAACATTTGACAAATGGGCAGTGCCTTTCTTAATCATTTCAAATCTAGCTTGAAATGGAAAAGCGGACAAGTCCTCTTCAACGACAAGTACATACACCTTTCTATCTCTGGCTGCCGCCGTTTCAATGAGTGATAAGTGGCCTAGCGTGAAGGGATTGCAGTTCATCACGATTGCCGAGGATTCCCCTGGATCATCATCTGTGATACTCGCAAGTTTTTGTATGTAATCTTTAATGCCAGGTGCTCCCCATTCGAGAAGGGCAGTGTAAGGTTTGGCTATCGCAACAATATTGAATCCCATCGAAACAAACTTGTCTGTATTGGTTGGCTTGGTGAAGAGATACAAAGCTGTTATTCCATGAATCACTGCGTAGTTCATCAAATGTGTAAGCACTTTTGCAGATAAATCCTCCCCTTGATACCTCGGTGAAACTGCCAGGCCCTGTATCATATCACCTGACAAGGAACCTGTGGCGATAATCTGGTTACCATAAAACAAACCCATACTATAGGTTACGTTGTGTGGTATCGTTAAGCCGCACTCCAGGAACAACGCTGTTGCCTCCTCAATACAGCGTAGCCTACGCTCTGTTATCACTTTTTCTCACCTGCCTTAATTATTATTTTACTGTTACTTTACCCAACAATTTTCACGATCATATGAACAATCTGAGGAAAAATAGATACGACCACGATCATTCGAATGACTTGTAAAACAATAACATCTGCACTTTCCACACCGATGTCAGAAGCAATCAAAGCCATATCTGATGCACCAGCGGGTGTGGCTATTAACATGGCTTCCTTCATTGGCATATTAAACTTCTTGTGCAAAAATAATCCAATGATAATGCACGCCAATGAATATCCTGAAATAAGTATGATTGCAGGTATAACAAGAAATTTCATTTCCAAAATATCAGCATATTGTACGTTGCAGCCGATATAGGCGCCAGCGAGGACCTGGGCAAAACGTCTCACCCATCTTGGCATCCATGCTTTACCCGTCAAAAGTTTTAGCGTAATAACGCTAATCATTGATAAGATCAATGTGCCTGCCGTAATCCCTATACTTTTTCCAAGGAATCCAAAAGCGGATGCCACAATAATGGTCATACCAAATGATTGCATATCCTTTGTGCTGGATGCAACTCTTTCATAGGCTTCCTCTTTGTCTGCTTTGCCATCACCCTGGTCCCTAGCAATCCTAGCAATTGCTGCTGGGAAAACACCTATTCCTGTCACCAATCTAAGAAACTGCATCACCGCTACCTTAGATGCATCTGCCCCCATATCTCCACTAATGATCGGAATGTCGCTCATCCCACCAGGAACTGCACACATCAATGCGGTTACCGAATCTAGGGGACTGAATTGATATATCAGAAGTCCTGAAACAATGTTGAGTATCATCATGCCTGAAATCAGAACAATAGCTGGCTTAAAGATAAATTTAAGCCGCATCAAATCACTCTTTTCTACCCCAATACCAATAAAAGCTCCAGCAATTACTTGTGCTGCTATTCTGCCCATCGTTGGCATATAAGCTATTCCCGTTGTAATATTGAATGTAGAGACTGCCACAATACTACCTACCATCATTCCTCCTGGAATTTTTAACCTTGTAAAGAGATAGCCAAAAAAAGCACCAATCATGATTGTCATCAGAAAACTATACATTAAATACCACCCTCTTGCGAATTGATCCTTGCATGGCAGCATCTTTGCTTGAATTGACAAGTAGAGATGACACATTATATAATGAATTAACACGTTAAAGACCCTTAATTTCAGCGAAGCAAGCGCATTAAGACACTAAGGGAGGTCGAACTCATTTGATACCTAAAGAGCTGGTTTAT
This sequence comes from Anaerosolibacter carboniphilus, assembly GCF_014205875.1. Taxonomy (GTDB): domain Bacteria; phylum Bacillota; class Clostridia; order Peptostreptococcales; family Thermotaleaceae; genus Anaerosolibacter; species Anaerosolibacter carboniphilus. Next base: position 252,091 of record NZ_JACHEN010000001.1, on the reverse strand, counting down.
ATTACCACAGTGGCTGCATACGGTAACATTTCGAAAGCGGCAGAGCGTTTATTCATTGCCCAATCTTCATTAAGCAGGTGTATTCTTAAATTAGAAAGCGATCTCGGTATAGAACTATTTAAGCGTACTTCCGAAGGTTTGAAACCAACATTTGCAGGTGAATACTATATTAAAAATGCAAATAAGATCATTCAGCTCTATAAAGAGCTTGAAATCGAATTTTCAAATATTAATGATATGAATATAGGAAAACTTGTAGTGGGAACGACCACTCACCTGGGCTCCTTTGTTCTTCCCAAACTATTAGCTACTTTCACCAATCGATTTCCTAAAATCGAACTATCCATTGTGGAAAGCGTGTCCACTGAAATAGAAGACGAAATTCTTAAGGGAAGAATTGATGTCGGTATTCTACACTCTCCGATTAATAACCCGGGAATAAAATTTAACGTTGTTCATGAAGAGAAATTTCTCCTGGCTGTTCCTCCTAATGACCCTATTAATGAACATGCTTATTATAAAAATGACAAGCAGGGACCCTATATCGATATACAGCTTACGGCTAACCGTCCCTATATCTTGACCCATACAAGTCAACGGACGAGACAGGTTACTACCAAAATCCTAGAGAATGCAAATATCAATGTAAAAACCCAGTATCTAACCAAAAGTATCCAAACCGCATCTCGCCTCGTTAGAGATAATCTGGGCTTTACCCTCGTTCCCCACAGCTATTGCGAACTTTTTGGCTCTACATATTCCCCAAATTACTATTTTATTGAAGAGAAGTATGCGCCTTCATGGGAGTTAATCATCGCGTATTCAAAGGATATTCCCTTATCTAGAGCTTCAAAAGAGTTCTATAAAATTTCCCTTGAAATCATTCCTCAATTATACAATTTCTCAAATGATTGATTGATAAGATGTAACTGAAAGGGTTACATCTTTTTTGGTATGTTTATAGAAAAACCGCGGCGTATCTTCCGCCAGCGGCCTCTATAAACGATCTGCATACTGAAAGGGATCATACTGCCTATGCAGTTGCTTTCTGTTTCGCTTTAATCATGCCGCTGATGGTCGGATAGATCAGCATGACAGCACAGGCCAACAATAAAGTTGCCGTGATAGGTTTTGAAATAACTGTCATTATATCTCCATTTTCAAGGGAGATCGCTCTTCTTAAATTAGATTCCGTCATGCCCCCTAGAACAAGTCCAAGAACTAAGGCAGCAGAGGAAAATTTAAATTTAGAGAATGCAAATCCTAGTATGCCCGCGATTGCCATAAGCATAACATCTCCAGTGCTGTTTTGAAGGGCAAAGCTGCCGATAGTTGCAAACAACACAATAGCAGGTCCTAAGATACTATAGGGCACCTTGAGGATTTTACTAAATATTTTTGCAATACCCATGGCGATGATAACCATGATGATATTTGTGACAATCATAGAAGAGAATACGCTGGATAGAAAATCTGGCTGTGTTTTAACAAGCAGCGGTCCAACCTGAACTCCTTTTAACACAAGGGCTGACATCATGATAGCTGCTGCATTTCCTCCTGGAATACCAAGGGCTAACAGTGGAACCATGGATCCACCTGTCGCTGCATTATTTGCTGTCTCTGAGGCTGCAATCCCTTCAATAGCTCCATGCCCAAACTTCTCAGGCGTTTTGGATACTTTTACTTCTGTTGTATAGCTTAAGAAAGAGGCGATAGTAGCACCAGCCCCTGGCAAAATACCAACAAGGGTACCAATGATAGAAGAACGAATAATCGTCCACTTAATTGTCCATGCTTCTTTAAAAGTCAAAAGATCTGTTTTAACCTTAGAACCTGAACCTGTATCAACAAGCTTCGAAGGTTTATCTGTCTGCTTTAATACCTCTGTGATCGCAAACATGCCAATCATCACCGGGATCATTTCTATACCGCTTAGTAAAGTAGAATTACCCCATGTGAATCGAGGGATTGCTAATAATGGATCCATGCCGATCGTCGCAAGGAAAAGTCCTATCAGTCCAGAAATAAGGGTTTTAATGATATTATCACTATCTAGAGCTGTCAATACGCTAAGTCCTAAAAAAGATACGGCAAAAAGCTCTGCAGGTCCAAATTTCAGTGCTACATTTGCCAGCTGTGGCGCTAATAAAAACATGGCAATAGACGCCACAACACCACCTATTGCAGAACAAACAAGGGATGTTCCAAGGGCTTTACCTGCCTTGCCTTGCAACGCCATGGGATAGCCGTCAAAGGTGGTTGGTGCACTGGAGGGTGTTCCTGGAATCTTAAAAAGAATAGCTGTGATACCACCTCCCGTGATGGATGCACAGTAAACAGCCACGAGGAAAGCAATGGCAATAATGGGACTCATAGCATAGGCGAAGGGCATCGCCAAGGCTACTGCCATAGACGCACTTACGCCTGGCATTGCACCAAATATAACACCTAAGACAGTACCGGCACAGATAAGAAAAAAGGTCGAAGGCGTAAACACAATCTGAAAACCTGAAATTAACATGTCGGCCATAATTCACACTCCTTATCTGTTAGAATGATTCTAGCATTAGCGCAAAGTCTCTAAGAATACCATAACCTCTAGGGAGCATAATGCTAAGTCCCCTAGCGAACAAAAAGTATATTCCAAAAGTTGTCACAAATGCGCTGCTTGCAAGCACTTTCATTCGTTTTTCGCCAATTAATCGGGCATAAAGCATGAAGAAAATATAGGTACTAAGGATAAAACCTGCTGCTTCAAGAGAAAAAGCATAAGCGAGAATGATTGCCATTCCTATGAATAGCTTGTTTTTTAAAACAGACTGAAGCTTTATGTTCTTAAGCTGATCTGCGCCACGCTTCTCAGCGGGAGTTGATCGATAGATTTTATACATATTCACTATAATTAAAACAATAAGTGCACCCAGAATAAGCTGCGGCCACTGCTCTGCACCTAACTCAGTAGGAGCAGAAACCGGCATAGTTGCTCCAATATAATAATAGCAGTAACCAAACAGGATCAATAAGGCAGCATTAAATAATAGTTCCAGTATCAAGGATAATCAACCCTCTTTCCTTATAATCTAAGGTTTCAGGGCAGCCCATACTGCCCTGAATCTATGCACACTTTTTTTATACTGTACTACTTGTTGTATTTGTTAAATAGTTCTGTGAGTGTTTCGTTTTGCTCTGTCCAGATTGCTTGGAAGTCAGCGGCATTTGCATAACCTGCTCTTTGATCAAGGGCAACAGTTTTCATCCATTCTTGGAACTCAGCGCTTGCATGTGCTTTTGCAGCAGCTGCTTCAAATGCTTTGATTGCTGCCTCTGGCGTTCCTTGTTTTGCAAAAATACCTCTCATCGGCCCAAGATAGGATTCAATACCTTTTTCTCCTGTAGCTTCAACATCTGGAATCATAGGAAGTCTTTTTTCAGAAGCAACAATAATTGGTCTCATATCTCCTGAATCTACCAACCCTTTCACCTCAGCAGGTCCAACCGTTGCAAGGTCTACGTGTCCACCAATAATTGCGGCATTGAGTTCCGCACCATTGTTGAAAGCTACAAGTGGGACATCTACCCCTGCTTTCTCAAAGGTTTCTCTTACTGTAAAGGCATCTACTCCCGTAATCGTCATAACACCACACTTAACTTTTCCAGGATTTGCTTTGATGTATTCAACTAGCTCATCAAAGTTTGTATAAGGCGCTTTAGAAGAAGCAACAATAACATTTGTATCATGCACTAATTTTGTTACAGGTATAAACTCTTTATAAATATCAACGGATGAAAGCTTTTGCATGTTAACCAAAAGTAACGACTGGGTTCCAAGCATATACGTATATCCATCGGCTGGCTGCTTTGCTGAATATTCGACACCCTTAACGCCACCGCCACCTTCTACGTTATTGACAACAACTGGAACGCCAATTTCCTTTTCAAGTGCGGAGGCAAAGGCTCTAAGGGTAGAATCCGCACCGCCACCTGCGCCCCATGGACAAACAAGCTCAATTTTTCTTTCAAATTTAAATTCATCTTCTGCGGAACCCTCAGTCTTGCTAGCTGCTGGTGCTTTTGGCGCACATCCCATTAACGCAAGTGAGAGCACTAAGAACAAACTCATGAACAGTACAAATCTTTTTTTCATTTTTCTTTCCTCCCTTTTTTTATTTATTCAGAATGTGATTTGGTCCTGGCTTTCATTGTCAGTGAAGCCATTGCAAAACAGCATTCAATAAATACACCCTCAATACTTACAATTAGCATTATGCGTGATCCTCACGATAATAGTTAATCAGACATCCCTTTAAAAGGATTTGTCTTTCATCCGCCGTCAAGTCTCCAAGGATTAATTCCATTGCTTGAATTGTATCCCCAATCACATATGCCTTGATCGTTGCTTTCTCTGATTCAATAGCTTCTCGAATATTGGGAATATAGATATAATCTCCATTCTTAAAGTTTAGGGCACTCTCAAGGATAAAGGGCAGCATACCCCAGTTGATAAGATTAGATCTGTAGCGCTTCGTCGCATATTCCCTTGCAATGTTGGCCCAACCGCCCAGTACCTTTTGTGAAGATGCTGCTTGCTCTCGTGCTGAACCATCCCCTGGTTTATTTGCATAAATGGTGCTACCGATCCCAATCTCCTGGGGAGTAATCGATGACTTACCCTCTATTTGGGCAATGCTCCGATAAATCTCTCTTAAGTCTTCACATGCATCAGCAGGATTGTTTGCCTCCCGTCTCATTTTTTCATAGTGATATACCACTTTTGCCTTACCTACATAGGAAGGATCTTTTCTTGAAAGAGTAAATTCTGCCAGTCTAAGAGGATTAGAGCGATAGGATGAGGTCTCTCCCGAAGGAATAAGTTCATCTGTCGTTGTAACCGGATCTGTTAGAAAAGAAACTACCTTTAAAAGAAGATGCTCTGTTAAAGCAGGGAATGTCGGCCAATCAGCAATATTGGGACCTAAGCTTAGCTCTATGCTGCGATCTGCCTTGCCAAAACCATTGTAAACCCGCTTCCTATATACTTCGCTGCTAAACTGATACGCCGGTTTCGTATATTCCACATCAATCTCTGTGGCTGAAGTAAGCCTTCCCCCATTGATAGCCGTTGCCGCTATGGATCTGGCATCCATCAGTGCCACAGATGCGATTTGACCATTTGATGGCACTGAACCCTCACGATTTGGAAAGTTACGGGTCGTATGACGAATAGATAGTCCTTTATTGGCTGGAACATCCCCAGCACCAAAACAAGGGCCACAAAATGCGGATCGTATGATAACGCCTGCATTCATCAATTTTTCAATGGCGCCATTTCTTACTAGATTGATATATGTAGGCTGGCTTGACGGATACACACTCATAGAGAAGGTGTCATTACCTGTTGAATATCCTGACATAATATCCGCCACATCGACGATGTTGTCATAGGTTCCACCAGCACAACCAGCTACAATACCTTGCTCCACATAAATGCTGCCATTTCTGACTTTACTCGTCAGATCGAGCTTAATATGGGGATTATCAAGCAGCTGAATTGCCTCCTGCTCCACGTGTTTAAGAATGTCCATAGGATTGGCGTTGAGTTCTTCAATCGTATACGTATTGCTAGGATGAAAGGGCAACGCAATCATCGGCTTTATTTTAGAGAGATCGACATAAATCAGACCATCATAGTAGGCAACCTCAGCCGGATCAAGCTTTTCATAGGCCTCTGGCCTTCCATGGGCTGAAAAATAATCCTTGACCTTTTCATCGGTACACCAAATTGAAGAAAGACAGGTGGTTTCGGTGGTCATTACATCGATTCCGTTTCGATATTCTACAGATAAACCCTCAATACCATCTCCTACAAATTCCATGATTTTGTTATTCACATAACCGTTTTTAAAGACTGTACCGATAATACTAAGGGCAATATCCTGGGGCCCGACACCCTTTTTCGGTGTACCGGTCAGATATACTGCAACCACCTCTGGACGCTTGAGGTCATAAGTCCTGTTCAGGATTTGCTTTGCCAGTTCACCACCGCCCTCGCCAATGGCTATGGTACCCAGAGCGCCGTAGCGTGTATGACTATCGGAACCTAAGATCATACTGCCACATCTGCTCATCATTTCCCTCATATACTGATGAATAACAGCTAGATGGGCAGGCACATAAATACCACCATATTTCTTCGCAGCAGAAAGGGCAAACATATGGTCATCTTCATTGATGGTTCCCCCTACAGCACATAAGCTGTTATGACAATTTGTGAGAACATAAGGAACTGGAAACTTCTCAAGTCCACTTGCTCTCGCAGTCTGAATAATGCCAACATAGGTGATGTCATGGGATGCTAACGCGTCAAACTTAATTCTCAATTTATCCATGCTGCCGGAGATATTGTGTTGTTCTAAGATAGAATAGGCCATTGTACCTTGGCGTGCCTGCTCTTTCGTCATTTCCCTGCCTACCTTGCTCAGTAGTGCAACGTGGGCATCGCCGCTGTCCTCAATGATTTCTCTACCGTTAACCAAATACACGCCTGTATCATAAAGCTTAATCATTTTTCCTACCTCCTTTATCGCCCGTTTATCTTGATACTTTCCGAATCAAATCGATAACACTACCATCGCGGTAACTGACAACACCGACAATTTTATCGTCGTATCGAATAGGCTTGGGTTTACCTACAATCTTCTCAGCTTTTTCCTTCAATGCTTCAATGGTAAAAACCTGAATGCCTGCGCTTTTTAGATTCTCGATCAAGTCAGTCCGTAAGGGATTGACTGCAACCCCATGGTCCGTTACAATCACATCTACAGTACTTCCCGGGGTGACAATCGTATTCACACGATCCAAGATCGTTGGAATTCTTCCTCTGATCAGTGGTGCCACGATAATACTTAAACGGGCCCCTGCTGCTGTATCTGGATGACCTCCGATTGCGCCTCGAATCACCCCATCAGACCCTGTTAGAACGTTCACGTTATAGTTAACATCTACTTCTAGTGCGCTGAGTACAACAATATCCAGTTGATCCACCGCGGCCCCTTCAACGCCAGGTCCTGCATAATAATGGGCATCGATCTGCTGATGGAACGCATTCCTCTGGATACTCTCAATCGCGCCAAGATCAAAACTTTGTACATCAAGAAGTTTATGAATCAACCCTTCTTCATGAAGCTTGACAATCTGTCCCGTAATGCCGCCTAAAGCAAAACTCGCTTTAATATTCTTTTTCAGCATTTTATCCCTAAGAAACCGAGTCACTGCCAGAGATGCCCCACCGGTTCCCGTTTGAAATGAAAATCCATCTTCAAAATAACCCGACGCTTCGATGACATCTGCAGCATTCTGGGCAATCAGCAGTTCTCGAGGATTGGTACTATATCGTGTGGCGCCCGATGCAATTCCTTTTGGATCACCAATGGCCTCGACTTCTACAATATAGTCAACGTTGGTTTGCGGTATGGCACAAGGCGTATTTGGAAATGGTACGATGTTGTTCGTCAGCAGAATAACTTTTTTTGCATACTGGGCATCCACCATGGCGTATCCAAGGGCACCACAGGCGGCATCATTATTGCCTTCTCTGCTAAAGCCATTGGCATTTCCGAAAATATCACTGGATGCCACCCCTAGAAAGGCCACATCAATGGTAAGTTCTCCCGAGGCAATGGAATAAGCGCGTCCGCCATGGGATCGGAACAATACAGGTACCTCCATTAATCCGTTTGAAATAGCGTTAGCCAGCTCACCGCGAATACCACTTGTCTCAATTCTATAAATGGTATCGTTTTCAATATGCTCAATCATAGGCACATGTATATCTGTAAGGGAGCTGGCCGCCACTGTCAGATTCTTCAGTCCCATTTTTGCGATTACTTCGAGTACCATATTGACGATATAATCCCCATTCCTGAAGTGATGGTGAAATGAAATGGTCATCCCATCTGTCAATCCCGATTGACGGATAGCCTCTTCAAGATCCTTCATCACCTTGCTCTTTTTTATCCCATAGTCCTTTAACCCTTCTTTTTCATAGGGCGTTCCACTATGACGCTTTCCGTCGAAGGCTTTCAATGTCCCTACACCTTCTATGTATTTTGGTATATCAACATCTAATATGTTCATCATCTCCATGTCCCTCCTAAGACCTTCTGTAGCCGCCTGCGACCCCAGCGAGTTTAAGCGTACGAAGGGCTCTATCTACCACTGGTTTATCCACCATTTTGCCATTAAGACTGATGACGCCAAGACCTTTTTCTTCTGCCTCCTTGATTGCTTCAAGGACCCTTTCCGCAAAATCAATTTCTGCAGAAGTTGGGGTAAAAATCTCAATAACCGGTGCTATTTGCCTTGGATTAATAACGGATTTTCCATCAAAGCCCAACTGCTTTATCAATTCGACCTCCTTGCGAAAGCCTTCTTCATTGTTAACATCAGAATAAACCGTATCTAGAGCGGCGATGCCTGCTGCCCTAGCTGCAAACAACAGCATGCTACGTGCTGTAAAAAGTTCTGTGCCTTCCGGTGATCTACTTGTCTTTAGATCCGTTACAAAATCCTCAGCGCCAATAGCCATTCCCACCAATCGAGGGCTTGCTGTAGCGATTGCATATGCGTTGATAATTCCCAGACCACTTTCGATGGCTGCCATTATTCCAACACTGCCTTTTTCTATCCCATATTTCTCTTCAAATTCAGTAATCACCCTATCAACAGCCATAACATCCTGTGCCGTTTCCGCTTTAGGTAGTCTAATAATGTCAGCTCCAGCTTTGACCATCGCTTCAATATCCGCTCTACCAAATGGCGTATCCAACGGATTGACTCTGACAACCTTTTCCACCTCTCCAAAGTCAATGGTCCTTAAGGCATGATAAACGAGAAATCGTGCTGCATCCTTCTCAGCAAGCTTAACCGAATCTTCCAAATCAAACATGATGGAATCTGGACCATAGATATGAGGATCACACATCATGCTGGGATTATTACCTGGAATAAACATCATTGTTCTTCTAAGCCTATCCTTCTTCACTGCCACGATCACTCACTCCAATCATATTCTACAGACTCTGCTGCGCGATATGCCGCCGCCAATACCCTTGCTCGAATGGTACAATCAAGGGCGCCTCTATCATTGGCTGCAACTTTCACATTTATTAACCCAATAGATTCTAATGTTTGTTTTATCACACTGAGAATCTGGTCTCCATACTGGTGGATTACTGAACTTTTAAGATCTATCTCAATCCCATGATCTCCCTTTTCAATCAACACAAAGATATCGCTTGATTCCATTGTGCCTGCACTGGAAATTTTTTTGATTTCCACGTCAGTCCCTCCTTTCTATATGAAAACAAGCTTTATTAGGCTCTCACCAATGGCAAATACTTACAACCCCACTTTGATTTCTAGTATATTTCTTTTTTTAGCAAATAGCCAATGCCTATTCGTCATAGGATCTATACCAAAAAAGCATATGAAAATTCTGAAAAAAAACAGGAAAAGAGAGACGAACATAAAAGTTCGTCTCTCCTTTTTACATTATATCCATAGATTATTCTTCGTAGCCGATTACAGCCGCACCAATTGCACCCAAAAATTGTGATACATCCGATGAAATGATTTCTGTTCCTATCCTTTTACTTAAAAGTTCCTTCAATAAAGGACTTTTCGACACTCCACCCGAAAAGAAAACCTTGTCTGCTGTGCCTACCTTGCCAATAAGGGAATAGGTCTTTTTACATACAGATTCTAACAAACCAGCGGCAATACTCTCCTTTGATGCCCCATTGGCCATAAGGCTGATTACCTCAGATTCTGCAAACACTGTGCACATGCTATTTACATTTTGTGGAGAAGCATCTTTGCCAATATAAGATAGTTCACTGACATCCATCTCTAATGCGTGGGCCATTACCTGCAAAAATCTTCCGGTCCCTGCTGCACATTTATCATTCATAATAAAATCTACTACATTTCCCTTTGCATCTAGCTTAATCACCTTGCTGTCCTGCCCGCCGATATCAATCACCGTTCGAATGCCAGAATCAATAAAATGAGCCCCTCTGCCATGACAAGTTATCTCCGTTACCTTTTTATCGATAAAGGGTAAGGCTATTCTCCCATATCCTGTGCCGACAATTTTTTTGATTTGATGTTTCTCGATTTGAGCAATTTTTAAAAGCTGATCAAAAAGGGTGGCTCCAGATTCCCTAGGACTCCATCCTGTAGGAATTATTTCCTTGGCAATAATATTTTGTCCGTCGAATACCGCGGCCTTGGCTGCCACAGACCCCACATCGATTCCAATACTAAACATCTCTTTTCTCCCTCTGTAAGTTTCACTTATTCCTGGGTTACAGCCACCGCATCCTGTACACCTTTTCCTTGTTCGATTGTTTCTAAGAATGCTTCTACCCTTACCTTGATTTGTCCTTCATCAGAGTCCGAATAATCCGTTTCTATTTGAAGGAATGAAAGATTCAATACATCCTTCACAAAATTCTTTACGGTAAAGGATTCGATATTATATGTATGACAAGCCTGCCATGTTAAATCTACGACACCATCTACTTGGTATTCCTTTGCTAATCTTTCAATCAAGTCAAGTCTGCCGCTGTTTGGTGTCATACAGGAGCATGGTGTAGATAAGTATTTTTCGGCCAGAGCCACAATCGGCTCCTTCTCTTCGTCAACCAGTACATCTAAACCTTTGTATCCTGTACAATTTTCTAACGCTACGACACTGGCACCGGATTCTTCTAGGATTTTCAACACTTTTTCCGAGCCACTGCCGATAGGACATCCTGTCAATAAGATCCGTGGTGCTTTTTCATCAAAGGCATAAATTCCTTTTTCCATTTGTCCCTCTACTTCTTCAATTAGCTTCTCAATAAGCTCAATACCTGCTTCTCTATCCACATTAAAGCCTTTCAGCCATTGGGCCAGCATCATATCCATACCAGTCATAGGGGCTGGCTTATGGGCATTCAGTTGATGCAGTCTTCTCATGGCTTTTCTCTCTCTATTCACCAATTGAATGGCATCTCTTAATTTTTCATCCGTGATTTCTACTCCAAATTGTTTTTCCAAGAAGTTTTTGAAATGAACCATTTCCTTTTTCCAGAATTCTAAAGCTTCTTCTCCCTGGGAAGTTTGAGGTAAATTCATGACATGCATTGGCTTTATTTTTCCCATCAACTCATACATCTTCTTTTTCCCGTCGCAGGTTGTTTCTGCCAGCAGTACATCGGAAAAATAGAAGTATGGACATTTGTCGGTGATGGCAAAGCCATAGCTTGACTTGATCAATGGGCATAGATTCCTAGGCAACTCTTTTTCCGCAAATTCAATGGGTTCCTGTTTCGTCCCGCAAAGAGTAACTGAGATGGCATCAGCCGCCAAAGCAATTTCTTGAGGTGAGAATACACAATACATACCCACTACTTTTTTTCCTGCCTCACTGGCTTCCTTGATTTTAACTGAGTTAATTCCCCTTAAAGCTTCTACCTGTTCCATAATTGCTGGTCTCATTTACAATTCCCCCTTAGCATACTGAATTACATTCTCTTCCAGTTTATCAGCCATTGACGACGGAGACAATCATTCTCAACCATTTCATTCATTGAAAATATTAATAGATCAGTGGCTTTATATAGACCATTCTTTAGTTTCTGTTAAAATGTAATGAAGACTATGAAATCTGACAAAATAAAGGGATGTCGTAGCATACCAATAAAGGTGCCACGATATCCCTTCGCATTTTGCTTAAAATTTTTTATCAGCAGATAACTCTATTCATTTACCTTCTCAAAATGAAAATTCACATCCATTGTATTGCTTGCTGAAGCATTCGACTTCTTCTGCTACCTTCTCAGGCTCCTCTTTGTCGATCAGAATCCTTTTGATAAAGCTTGCAATTTCTCTCATTTCTTCTTCTTTCATCCCTCTTCGCGTAACCTCAGGTGTACCGATTCTTATTTCAGGGCTGTTTCCTGAGAAGTCATCAGAACATAATATTTTTGCTTTTTCCAAATGCTTTGCTGGCGCCATGTCAATATGAGCCCCTACATCAACCAATAGTAAATGGCTTTCTGTATAACCTCTTCTTTTCCCTAAGACATTAAAGCCATGGTCATCTAGGGCTTTCGCCAATGCCTTTGAATTTTTTACAATCTGTTCCCCATATGCTTCACCAAATTCTTTCATTTCCAATATGGATGTTGCCAAAGCAGGAAGACGATTTAAATGGTGACTTGTCACCAAAGAAGGTGAAAGGGTGTTCCCTACTTTTTCTATTAGGGCTGCATTGTTGGATACAACAAATCCACCTTGGGGTCCCGGAAAGGATTTATGGGTACTACCGAACATAATATCCACCCCTTCCTCCAATGGATTTGGAAACACACCTGAAGCAATTAACCCTGTGACATGGGACGCATCGTAGGCCAATAGAATACCTTCACGATCAGCAATCTCCTTTATCTGGCGAATAGGTTCAGGAAATAATGTACCAGAGCCTCCAAATATAATTAATTTCGGTTTCTTTGCCAGGACTTGCTTTTTTAATTTTTCAACATCTACAGCCCTGTCTTCATCAAATTCCATATATGCTACATTGATGGTTTCATCAAACTGCCTTACCTGGCACATGGGACCAACCAAGCCATGTCCCCAATCTTTTAGACTTACTTCGATCACAAGATCTCCAGGTTCCAATAGTGCAAGCACAACAGACATTCCAGCCATATGCCCACCGATGGGCCGCAAATCCACATGCTTTGCTTTGAATATTTCTTTTACGAGCTCATGGGTAGCCATTTCAAATTCATGAATATACTGATTCCCCGTATATTCTCGTTCTTCAGGATTTTCTGTAGCATAACAACCATATCGGTTGCCGAAATCACAGCCTAAATAACTACGCACCTTTTCACTGGCATAGTTTTCAGAAGCGATTAAATTCAAGCATCCTTCTCTGTAATGCATATGTTTTTCTAATAAATGGTCGATATCTTTTGGGGTCTTAAACATTATAATGTCCTCCTCTAGCTCGATAATCAATTTAGCCGCCACCTAGAAGTCTTATGATTTTAATTTTATCTCCCTCATTTAATGGGTAATGGTCATATTCTCTCATTAATAACTGCCTGCCATTAATAAATATCGCTACAGATTTAGAAAATTGAATATGTTGTAAAAGCATGCTGATTGTATAGCCATCGGGAATAGAGAGCATCTTGTTATTCACATTTACTTCCAAGACCTTCCCCCCTATTTAGTAAGCAAGACTTTCAACTTGATCTTTCTCCAGCAACCAGCCTAATGATAGCTTTCTTAACGTAGACTCCGTAGGATTTCCAGTTTCTTTGTCCCATCCTGCCAATTCATAATACAGTTCTTTAGCTTTTTCAAAGTCTTCCTTATCAACACATATGCCTTTCGATGGCCCATCCTTAAATGGTTCAAATATCCTTTGAGGGAGTCGGTCATCTTCTTTTGTGAATCCTTCTCTAGCATTAAAATATCTCATCATATTGATCCGTCTTTCTCCTACCAGCATGAGTTCATAGATAGATGTATCCCATCCCAGTCCATATTTGCATAAGTCCACCATATCATCTGGTCCGTATAATTCCCATGCAGGTCCCCATACAAACTGGCATAAACAAAGGGTATCCAAAATTGAAAAGAACTTTTGACTATCGAATGCAAATCTAACTTTCTCGTCATCTATTACAGATGGGTTATCATATCCCTTCCAAACCCCAATTTGAGCCAATCGTCTTCTTTCTCTGCTATCAGGTGGCATCATCAAGAATACATCATGCTCACTGGATTGGTGATCCGCTCCAAAAGGATTCACGGCATAGATTAGACCTACAGCAGGTTTAAACTGAGGCATATGGGCTGGCAGCTCCTGTCCTTTTACGGACATGCTCAATGGAATTGCTTCTTTTCCAATTCTTTGTGCAGCCCTATAGCTGCCCTCCGCCAATAGATCTCCAACCCCTTCCCTTTTCGCAATTTTTTCAACCAAAGCAGTCATTGCCTCATGATTGCCAAAGTTTAAAATCAAACCATCGGTATCTTTATCGTTAATGAGCCCCTTTTCATAGCATTCCATGGCAAAGGATATGGTTGCGCCACAGGATATGGTATCGAGACCATACATATTACAAAGCTGGTTTGCGAAAGCTACAGCCTCCAAGCTTGTTACTCCACAGTATGATCCCAAAGTTGCACAAGTCTCATACTCTGGCCCACCGTAAAGGGGATCTACTACCCCTGGTATTTCCACAACTCTTTTACATCTAACAGCACATGCATAGCAAGTATCCCGTTCTTTCAAGATGCTTTCATACATGGTCATCCCTGTAATATTATTTGCCCCTTCAGGAAAATAGCCTGTGGTCCAGTTTTTCGTAGGTAAAAATCCCTCTTGATGGAAACCTTCCAAGTCTCCATCCGTTCCATATTTCCCTAATCCAGCCACCGTTTCGTTTTCCCTCAATCTTTCCGCTACACTCTTCGCTAATCCTTGGAACCTTTCACGGTCAAAGGCCTGAGCAGCCTTACCTTTCTTTACAACCACTGCCTTTAAATTTTTAGATCCCATGACAGCGCCCATCCCATTTCTTCCATTGGCTCTATTGCACATATTGATAATACATGCATATTTCACAAGATTTTCTCCAGCAGGGCCTATTTGAGCAATCTCAACCTCTTTGTCTCCAATTTCTCCTCGAATGATTTCTTCTGCTTCACCGGTCACTTTCCCCCAAAGATTTTTTGCATCCTTAAGTTCAGCCTTGTCTCCTTCTATGTACAGATATAGGGGTTTTTCTGCTTTTCCTCGGAATACAATGGCATCCCATCCATTCGCCTTTAAATGTGCTGGAAAAAAACCCCCTGCTTGGCTGTCTCCCATGGTCCCCGTCAAAGGACTTTTGGCAGTGACATTCAATCTGCTGATGCCGCTAATGGGTAAGCCTGTCATGGCAGATACGGAAAATATCAGCATGTTTTCAGGTGATAGGGGATCAATACCTGGTTCCATTTCCTGTATCGCAAGATAGAGCCCCAATGTTGAACCACCTGGATAAAGCCTATATATCTCCCCGGCCAAAACTCTTGTTGTGATTTCCTTATTGGATAGGTCTACATCCAAAATTTTCGCATCTGGAAATAGATTCATATCTTATCCTCCTTTTACACTCTCCCGCACTTGAAAATATCACAAGGGAAATTTCTTTCCCTTGTACCAAGCTGTTTTTCAATGTTATTTTGACTCTATGGCCTTTACCTCTGCGATCAACGTATCTAAAATTTCTTTACTATGGGGTCCTACCATCTTCACATATTTATCATATGCTGTCTTGCTCGCTTCTCTAAAGGCTTCTCTTTCTTCAGCAGTTAGCTCAACGATACTGATTTCACTTTTTTCCTTAATCTTATCTAAAGCTTTTCCGTTAAGATCTGCTTGAATTTCAAAGGAATAATCTCTAATTTCATCTACAGTCTCAAGGATCATATCTTGTATGTCCTTCGGTAGAGAATTGAAAAAGTCTGGATTTACAGCTGTTGTTGTTACATATAGATTTGAGTTGGCCAGTGTTAAATTTTTCTGCACTTCATAGAATTTCATTTCTTCTATTGCAAACAATGGATTCTCCTGACCTTCAATCATGTTTAATTGCAAGCCGCTGTAAACTTCCATATATGGAACAGGCGTCGGATTTGCTCCATAGGCCTCGTAGGCTGCAACGATCATCGGAGAAGGCATTGTTCTCATTTTGAAGCCTTTCCATTGGGCTGGCGTATTGACAGGCTTGCCGGATGTCCATTGCATAGCTCCTTCTGTCCAGTACGCTAACACTTTGATATTCTTTTCTAAATACTTATTGGATAGCATTTCGTTGAGGGCTTTACTTGTCTTAAAAATCTCTGCATTTTTATCCATATCGTCTGTGAATAGGAAGTGAAGTGAGAACAATTGATTTTCTGGAACAATCGTACCCGTATTGCCTGGGGATACGATACCAAATTCTATCCCACCATTTTGCAACAATTCACACTGCTGCGTAGCATCACCAATTTGTCCTACAGGGTAAATTTCGATATTAATTCTTCCATCTGATTTCTTTTCAATGATTTCTTTGAATTTTTTTACATATAAGTCTTGCACGCTCCCATCAATTTCTTCATGGGCAAATCTCCATGTATAGGTTTCTTGCGGTTTCGTATCTGCTCCATTTTCCTGGCCCCCTGGATTTTCAACAGCAGTCGGTTTAGGTCCACATCCTACAGCTAATGACATCATTAAAACCATAATCAGCATCATTGAAACGATCTTTCTCATTGTAATCCCCCTCATTTTTTATTTCTTTCGTCGACAAATTAAGTGTAGATTGTCGACAACGACAAACTTTTTTAATCATTCAAGAAGTTCAAAACTGATCTTACATGCATTTCTACGCCATACTTCATCGTATCCTCATCAATATTAAACATCGGATGATGATGGGGATAATGGGTGCTCTTCTCCACATTGCCAGTACCAACAAAATAGAAGGCGCTGGGTACTCTGTGGGTAAACTCCGCAAAATCTTCTCCTGCTAAACACCTATACGCCACCACATTGTCTACTTCATCAAAGGTTTCTTTGGACGCCCTTCTCACATGTTCAACCATCTTTCCATCATTCATCAAGGATGGATTGCTGGGTATGAATTTTAATTCATATTGTACGCCCATGGCATCACAGGTACCCTTTATGACCCTCTCAAACTTCTCTAAAAGAATCTGTTTCTCTGTTTCTTCATTTTTGAATAGGAATCTTATGGTTCCTCCAATCTCTACTCGATCAGCAATAATATTACGACCACTTCCCCCATGAACTTTTCCTACCATGATGGCAATCGGCAATAGGGGGTCGATTTCCCTCGTTTGGATGGATTGCAGATTTTGTATCACATTGGAAGCTGCTAAAATAGGATCTAATGCCGTATGGGGTGCTGATGTATGTCCAGCCTTTCCCACAATGCTGATTTCAAATTCTTCAGTAGCAGCCATAACCGGCCCATTTGCCAATCCTATTTTTCCACTCTCAATAGGTGTCCACAGGTGAATGCCAAAAGCAGCATCCACCTTGGGATTTTCCAAAACACCTTCATGGATCATATCAAGAGCCCCAGCTTCTTCTTCATTGGGCTGGAATATAAATTTCGCATTCCCCTTGATCTCGTCCCTGTGGCCTGCTAGGATCTTAGCAGCTACCAGCAACATGGCCGTATGACCATCATGACCACAGGCATGCATGACACCTTTATGTATAGACTGATAATCTAAACCGGTCTTCTCTTCTTGCGGGAGAGCGTCTATATCTGCCCTTAACATCACAGTTCTTCCTTCCTTTGTGCCTTTCAGCAATCCAACAACACCTGTTTTTGTAACCTTTTTTACTTCTAATCCCAGTCCCTCTAAATAGTCGCAGACAATTTGTGATGTTCTATGTTCTTCATACCCTAATTCGGGATGCATATGAAAATCTCTTCGTAATCTGATTAACTCATCATACAATAATGCAACCTCTTTCTTCACATCAAACATATTCTTTTCACCCTCAGTCGAATTTTTGATTTTCTATGGCACAAGCATTAAGGAAAGTTGTGGGAACGTAATGACCAATACTGAAATAATGATCAGCATAATCATATAGGGGGGTATTCCTTTGACAACCTTCAGATACGGCCGATCAAATATAGCACAGGCTGTAAATATGTTACATCCAAAGGGCGGTGAGATGGACCCGATGGCTGCTTGCAATGTAACAATGATCCCTAGATGGATAGGGTGAATCCCTGCCTTTAAAGCCAAAGGATAGAAGATTGGCGTCAATATAATGATGACAACGATGGAATCAACAAACATACATCCTACGAAATAGAATATGGTAACCATCGTTAAAATCTTTAGTGCAGATGGTGTTGGCCCTAATAGTGTTGCTGTAATAATTTGAGGGATTTTTGCATAGGAGATAGCCCAGGAGAACAACGATCCTGCAGCCACGAGAACAAATACGGCAGATGTTACGACGGCAGTAGATAATGCGATTTGAGGAAAGTCTTTGGGTTTAATGGTTCTAAACACAAATAGTTCTAAAATGGTTGCATAGAGTACGGATACTGCTGCAGCCTCTGTAGGGCTAAAAAATCCGGAATAAATACCAGCAAAAATAATCACTGGGAAACCCAGGGGAGCTGCTGCATCTTTAATGGCGCTTACTCTTTCAGACCAAGTAAGTTTAACCGTTCTCGGAATGTTTTTGCGTTTTGCATGAAAGTAGTTGTATACCGCAAAGAATGCCAATATCAGCAAACCAGGTATAACGCCTGCAATAAATAAATCTCCTACAGAAGCACCTGTTACAACACAGTACATAATCATAGAAATGCTTGGTGGTATCAGCAGGGCAATGATGGCAGAACTAATAATCAATCCGATGGTATCTTCATCTTCGTAGCCAATGGCAAGGAGTCTATTCCGCATAGGTTTACCGATCGCTACTACCGTTGCCTGAGTCGAACCTGAAATCGCACCAAACAAAGTGCAGGTGGCAGCCGTTGTGATGCTCATACCACCATGTATATGTCCAACAAAGGTTTCAACAAAATCCAAGAGTCGTCGTGCTGTTTGTCCAGCACACATGATGTCAGCGGCAAAAATGAACATCGGTACTGCTAAAAGAACGAAAGGTTGCACGCCTGCAATAATCTGCTGGGTCGCGAGCAAAGGATTGATATTCGGAAAATATACAACCAATACGGCAAGGGGTGCAACAATCATGGGTATAAGCATCGGAAAGTTTAACAAAAGCAAAACAACCATGATACTCATTAATAGTAAAACCATCATTACACCCCCTTGCCCGTTTCATTCTCATGAGAATGTTCTATATCATCGGGTTCAGAAAAACTTATTTCTTCATGATCTTGACCAAGTATTTTTTCACTAGATAAATATATTTCTTTCTCCTTTATATTGATTATAAAAGTTCTGGCATACTCAATCCCACCTAATAGGAACCCTATAGGCACAACCGTTATAATCAAATACATGGGTATTCTTAGGGCTGGTGTAACCCTGCCCAGCTGTTGCACCTTTTGTACATATTGAAATCCTAGATAGGTTAAATAGAACATAGAAATCGAAGTTACACTGGAAATCACATATATGAACATTTTTTTGTATTTATCCTTTACGAGGTCAAAGATAGCAGACATACTGATATGTTTCGCTTTCTTGGCTGCATAGCCAATTCCCATGAAGGTAACAATGATTACCAACGACTGCCCCACCTCTTCGGCAAAGGTCCAACTTCTATTGAATAAGGACCTGCTTATGACACTTCCAATCAATACGACAGCCATTAAAATGACTGAATAGCTTAATATAATTTCCTCAAACTTGGATAAGGTTTTATTGAAAAGTTTATTCATTTTCCCCCTCCTTCACTGTAACACTAGAACATAGGGAATATTTTGATGGAAGGCATATGTTCCATTTTTGATGAAAACATTTTCCTGTTCTATAGAACCTATGCCTTCCTTTCAAGGGCCTATAGGTTTCAAAGTATTGCCAGCTTGTTATTTCACCAATAGTTTCCTTGGATAATTTGTAAAGGTCTCACATCCGCTCTCTGTAACTCTAAAGGATTCACTAATATCAACGCCGCAATCCTCAAGCCAAATCCCTGGGATCATGTGGAATGTCATATTGGGCTGTAAAATCGTTTTGTCTCCAGGTCTAAAGCTTGCTGTGTGCTCACCCCAATCTGGAGGGAAGTTAAGCCCCATGGAGTAGCCAATGCGAGAATCTTTAATAAATCCACTCTTTGCAATACTCCTAGCCCATACACGTTCTACCTCTTCACAAGTAATTCCTGGCTTGACGGCTTCCAATGCATTGCTAATACCTTCCACTACGACAGATGCTAAATCCCTGACTTTTTGTGGTGCATCTCCAATAATCATTGTTCTTGCCAACGGACAGTGATATCTTCTGTAGCATCCTGACAATTCAAGAATGACTGTGTCTCCATTTCTATACGGCTCATCCGTCCAACTTAAGTGGGGTGTTGAGGTCCTTATACCACTAGGCATCAATGGCACAATGGCAGAATAATCTCCGCCGAATTCTTTTGTTCCGCTTATTTGTGCATGATATACATTGGCAGCAGCATCACATTGCCTAACACCTGCATCAATTGACCCATAGGCTGCTTCCATTGCTTTTTCAGCAATTCGTGCTGCCCTCCTTATGTAGTCTACTTCTGCATCGGATTTAATAATTCTCACCCAGTTGATTAGATTTGTTCCATCTATAAACTTTGCTTTTGGCAGTCCAAGGGCCAATCTTTCCTGGCATTTTGCAGTATAGTAATAGGTATCCATTTCAGTGGCAATAACCCTATCCTGATATCCTTTTTCTTTGATGATATCCGATACAAAATCCATTGGATGCTTAATAAGAGATTGCACATAGTCATCCGTATAAGGTCGAATGCTTTCTTCCTGCAACCATGTGGTGAGTCTTGCTGCATTGGAATCTTGTCCTCTGCCTACCCAGATCGGTTCATCTCGATCTGCCATAATCACCAAGCATTGATGGACATAGAAAGACCATCCATCAAATCCAGTAATGTAGTTCATGTTTGCAGGATCTGTAGCGATCAGAATATCAATACCTTTTTCTTGCATGGCCTCCTTTGTTTTCCGAAGCCTTTCCTTATACTCTTGGACCTCAAAATATAAGGTTTTATTCATTGTCCCTCTCCCCTTTCAACGTTCCTTTTCTTATATCTCGCATTGTAGACTGTCTATTGTCGACAATCTATACTGCGATAATAATCCTTAAAACTTGCCTTCCTTATAGGATATGATATGTTCTTTTAGTGCCTTCTTACATTTCTCTAAATCCTTGCTTCGTAAATGCTTGATGATTTCATAGTGGTCTGTTGCCGTAACCAGTAAGTTACCTGTCTTATTTGTGTCGTATAGCATCGCCATCCTCAACTGAAAAAATATGCTCTCCAGTATTTCCACCCGCCTGTGGCTTCCTGATTTTTGCCAGATAAATCGATGGAATTCCATATCTTTTCTATTGATATGAATCGCTTTCTTAACAACATCTTCTGTTCCATTTACGATGTTGACCATTTCTCCAATAATATTTTCCAATGTATTAAAATCTTCTTCTGTTAGCTTGTTTTCTTTTATTAAAATCTCTAGAATATTATTTTCTAGCAAAAGCCTAATGTCAAAAACTTCCTTGATATCTTCAATGGCAAATTGAGTAACGTAAGTTCCCTTTCGCGGAACAACGGTGACGATCCCTTCATTTTCAAGTTCCTTTATACCTTCCCTCACTGGTGCCCTGCTAATGCCCAATGCTTGGGCTACTTCAGTTTCTAATATATGGTCCCCTTCCTTATATACACCTGCCAAAATAGCTTCTTTGATATATTCAACTACAATACTGCATAAGTTCTCTCTTTTATATTCAGATGAGCTGATTATCATAATTCACCTCCTTGTGTACAAGATATTCACTGAATGTAGTAATCATGACGAAAATCATTAGTCTATTGTCGACAATCTACATGTCTATGCAAGTAAATATTCAACATTATTTTTCATAATCCTTCTTCTATTTCTAATTTTTAGAATTTTTATTTTTCTCCCTAAAAGCTTCCACAAAAAAGAGTAAAAACTTTTTGAAATAAAAGTTTTTACTCTTTTACATAATGAAAAATATTCATTTGCATCCTTGTTTCATCGCTGATCTAGCCAATTTGCTCCATCTGTTTTTGATAAACAGGTGAAACCGCCTTTACAAATTTTTTCTGGTAATCATTCCAATGCCCCAATATCTTCTTGGCCTTGTCGCTTTGGGTATAGAGATAGTGCTTATGAATTAAGTCTTTTACCAGTTGCACGTCCTTTGGGCTCTCAAGGCGCTCTATACTCACCATGTCCAGATTACATCGATCTCTAAACCCATTTTCTTCATCCAACACATAGGCGACCCCACCACTCATACCTGCACCAAAATTTCTTCCTGTTGTGCCGAGGATCACGACAACGCCTCCTGTCATATACTCACAGCCATGATCTCCAACGCCTTCAACTACTGCAACGGCACCGCTGTTTCGTACACAAAACCGTTGACCTACTCGCCCAGAAATATAAGCTTCACCAGCGGTGGCTCCGTACAGCAGCGTGTTTCCAGCAATGATATTTTTACTAGGCTCAAAGGTAATTCCCTCAGGAGGAATCACGATGATCTTTCCTCCTGATAATCCCTTGCCCAAGTAATCATTGGCATCTCCCTCAAGCATTAGGGTTAAGCCCTTTACCGTAAAAGCACCGAAACTCTGTCCTGCTGACCCTTTTACTCCGATCATTACTGCATCCTCTGCCACTCCCTGCTCCCCATAGTATCGTGCAATTTCCCCACTGAGCATGGTTCCAAAGGAACGATCTGTATTTCTGATCATCAAATGGTGGACGATATTCTTTCCTTCTTCCAATGCCAACAGAGTATCTTTTAAGATTTTATTATCTAATAACCCGTCCTTATTAAACTTCTGAGGAGCTCCGCATTTCCCTGCAATACGAGAAGGTAATTCTGGTTTATATAATAAAGAATATAAGTGGCAATCCTTAAGTTTTCCCAAATTGACCTTCTCAATCTCCAAAGCATCTACTCTGCCAATCATTTCATCCATGGTCTTGAATCCAAGCTGAGCCATGTATTCTCGGACTTCTTCTGCTACAAAGGTGAGATAGTTCATCACATGCTCAGGCTCACCCTTGAAGTTTTCCCGTAATTTAAGATCCTGGGTTGCAATACCTGCTGGACACTTATTGAGGTGGCATTGTCTACAGACCACACATCCAGATGCAATCAATGGCGCCGTAGCAAATCCATACTCCTCTGCTCCCAACAGGGCGGCAATCACCACGTCTCTTCCTGTTAGCATCTTTCCATCCACCTGAAGGGTCACTTTACCTCTTAAATTGTTTAACAAAAGTGTCTGCTGGGCTTCTGCCAACCCTAACTCCCATGGCAATCCAACATATTTCATAGAACTAATGGGCGCTGCGCCAGATCCTCCATCATGACCACCAATCAGTACAAAGTCTGCATGGGATTTTACAACGCCTGCTGCTACGGTTCCAACGCCCATTTGAGACACTAGTTTTACGCCCACCCGTCCTTCTGGGTTTGCATTTTTTAAGTCAAAAATCAACTGGGACAAATCCTCAATGGAATAGATGTCATGATGTGGAGGTGGTGAGATCAAATCAATCTCAGGTGTTGAATGTCGAACTCTGGCAATTTCAGGCGTTACCTTATCGCCTGGCAGATGACCCCCTTCCCCGGGTTTCGCGCCCTGAGCTACTTTGATTTCTAGCTCGTTACAATTCACCAGATAGTTGATATTTACCCCAAACCTTCCTGAAGCCACCTGTTTTACAGCACTCTTGAGGTCTTGGCCTTTTCCATTCAAGGCATATCTCCGTGGATCTTCACCGCCTTCTCCACTATTGCTTGCGCCACCCAGCCTGTTCATGGCAACGGCCAAGGTTTCATGACACTCCATGCTCAATGAGCCAAAGGACATTCCTGAAATTCGAAAGCGTTTTAATATATTTTCTACTGGTTCTACCGATTCCAGTGGAATGCTGTTTATCTTTTTAAAGTTCAATAGACTGCGAATGGTAGCTCTCTTTTCATTTTGTGCATTCACCTCATGGGCATATACCCTATATTTCTGCAGATCTCCTTCTATACTTGCTTTTCTCAAGGCACGAATAGCATCGGGATGCAGGATATGATATTCTCCATCCTTCCTATAAGATAATTCTCCTCCTGCATCCAGCTTTCCAAATTCACGATAAGCGCGTTGATGTCTAGCCAGCACTTCCTTGGCGATTTCATCTAATCCAATACCTGAAAGTACTGCCGGCGTATCTGTAAAATATTCCTCGATCACCTCTTGATGGATTCCTATGGCTTCAAAGATCTGGGCTCCACAATAGCTCTGTAATGTGGAAATTCCCATTCTTGAAATAATCTTCAGTAATCCTTCAGAAATCCCATCTCTATAATGGATAAACGCTTCTTCCAAGCTTGTAAGTTTTTTATTTTCCTTCTTTTCCACCATATGGCCGATAGACTCAAAAGCCATGTAGGGATGAATTGCCTTGGCACCAAATCCAACCAGCAATGCCATGTGCATTACATCCCTTGCATCCCCCGCCTCAACGATTAAATCTACGGCTGTTCTGAGCTTCTTTCTCACCAAATGGTGATGAACAGCTCCTAATGCCAATAAGCTGGGAATCGGCGCATTGTACATATCTACATTGCGATCACTTAAAACGAGAATGTTGTAGCCTAGCCGTACGCTCTCTTCTGCCCGCTTACATAAATAATCCAAGGCGTGTCTTAATCCATTGCCTTCATGGTCTGCCTGAAAAATACAAGGAATGGTAGCAGAGCGGAAGTCCTCTGTATACAGACTGCAAATACCTTCCAATTCATGACTCAGAATGACAGGGTGTTCTAGTAAAATGTATTTATTATCTTTTTCAGTTTCGATTTCATCCAACAGTTTTCCATGGGTGCCTATGAACTGGATCAGAGACATAATCAAGGCCTCTCGAATTGGATCAATGGGTGGATTGGTTACCTGAGCAAATTTCTGCTTAAAATAATTAAATAATAGCTGAGGACGCTCAGATAGTATGGCAAGTGGCGTATCTATTCCCATGGATCCAATAGGTTCTTTTCCATTTTCAGTCATATAACAAAGAACTTTTTCTAATTCTTCCTTTGTAAACCCGAAAACCAACTGATTCCTATGCAAGGTTTCAAAGCTCATTTTCTTTCCATCAAAAGGCTTCTCAATGTCTTTTAATGTCATTCGATTTTTCTCTACCCAATTGCCGAAGGGCTTTCGTTGATAAGCCGCTGCTTTTATTTCTTCATCTGAAATAATTCGACCTTCTTCTGTATTCACCAATAAAATCTTTCCTGGCTGAAGACATCCCTTTTCTAAAATTTTCTCGGGTGCTATGTCTAAAACGCCGATTTCTGATGCCATAATCACCAAGTCGTCCTTGGTTGTGATATATCGAGCGGGCCTCAATCCGTTTCGATCTACAGTTACACCCACTTTTATCCCATCAGTGAACGCAATGGTGGCAGGTCCATCCCATGGCTCCATCACCCTGGCATGATACTCATAAAAACCTCTTTTTTCCCTGTCCATTTTATAGTCGTTTTGCCAAGCCTCTGGGATCAACATCATCATGATGTATTCCAGTGAGTGGGCATTGGCTGCAAACAGCTCCACCGCGTTATCAAAGGACGCCGAATCACTTCCTCCTGGCTCCATGATAGGTAATATTTTAGAAAACTCTTTGCCAAATCGCTTTGAACGCATCACGCCCTCCCTGGCCTGCATCCAATTGATATTCCCACGAATCGTATTGATCTCCCCGTTATGGGCAATATAACGGAAGGGCTGTGCCAGCTTCCATGAAGGAAAAGTATTGGTGCTATATCTTTCATGGATCATCACAATAGCCGTCTTCATCATGGAATTTGTCAGATCTGCATAGAATTCCTGAAGCCTGCAGCCAGCAATCAAACCTTTGTAAATGATGGTTCGACTAGAAAGGGAGCAGATATAAAAACTCTCTGTATAGGGTTTTTGTGTATCACGGATCGCTTTCTGGGCCCGCTTTCTAACCATTAGAAGCTTTCTTTCAAATACTTCTTTGGTTTGTTTATTCCTATCGATAAAGATTTGTACCACCACGGGTCTGGTGGCTCTAGCTGCTTCACCACAGGCCTCCTCTTCGATG
Source organism: Anaerosolibacter carboniphilus (assembly GCF_014205875.1). Taxonomy (GTDB): domain Bacteria; phylum Bacillota; class Clostridia; order Peptostreptococcales; family Thermotaleaceae; genus Anaerosolibacter; species Anaerosolibacter carboniphilus. The sequence goes on along the minus strand of NZ_JACHEN010000001.1, from coordinate 226,142 downwards.
GGTACAGTTCTCCAACCCAGTAGTTTCTGTCCTTCCTCCTTCAGAATCCTTTCTACAACCCCCTCACAGAATATACGACTGTGGGGCTCTCTAGGCAGAAAGATCATTCCTACCCCATAATCCTCATATTCTGGCAGCTCAATATCCAGCTTTTTGGCTTCTATCTTCAAAAAATCATGGGGAATCTGCATTAAGACACCTGAGCCATCTCCAGTAGTAGCATCTGCGTCCACAGCCCCACGGTGTTGTAAATTTTTTAGTATTTGTAATCCCTGTTGGAGAATTTCATGGCTCTTCTTCCCTTTGATATGCGCGATAAACCCTACCCCACAGCTGTCCTTTTCCATACTAGGGTTATACAACCCCTGCTTCTCTGGTAATCCATTTCCACTCATTTTATTTCCCACCCTTTCAGATTGCAGTATATGGAAAGCCAAAACTGCTGGATCATAGATTTTGTTAAATTTTTATAATTTTCAGAAAAATTTTATAGAAGTTATTTTATCATATTTATTCATTCCATTCAATAATATTCGAATAATTTTTCATCCAGCTTTTCTTTTCAATCCAAGTTCTTTCAACGAATTTTATGAAAACGTTATCCTGGCACAACGATAAATTATACTATGTTTATGCATTTTTATTCATTATTTGTATAATCATATCCTTCTAAACGATCTAATAAGCGCCTGCATGCTTATATTTCAGATTGACATGTCTGCCACAAGCTGTATGGATTACGCAAAGAAAATAGTGCTTACCTTGTATTCCTTCACTACTTTGCATATAATATCAATTAGTACATATAAGGATGTGAAACCATGGGTCATAGAAATCTTTCGTTGAGTCTATTCCTAACTTTAATCCTGACTTTTTCAATCTTATCTGGGTGTTCTGGACTATGGGAGAAATCAGAGACTCTACCCGAAGCACCTATAGAAGAGAACGAAAATCCACCTGAGGAAACAGATCCTGCCCAAACCCTATTGGATCAGATGAGCCTTGAAGAAAAAATTGGTCAGATGTTAATTGTTGGCTTTCAAGAAGCTTCTCCTACGCCACAGACGCAACAACTGATTCAGGAGAATAAGGTCGGTGGCTTCATTTTGTTTAAAAGAAATTATAAAGATTTTGATACAGCCGTCAGCCTGACAAATCAACTCAAATCCTGGAACAGCCAAAATCCTTTGCCTCTTTTCATTTCCGTAGATGAAGAGGGCGGTACCGTATCACGGCTGCCCGATGGAGGCACCAAATTTCCTGATGCTAGGCTCCTAGGACAGATAGATGACCCCAATTTAACCTATCAAATGGGACAAGTCATAGGCAGTGAGTTAAAAGCGATGGGTGTCAATCTCAACTATGCTCCTGTCTTAGATATCGTTCTATCGAAGGAGAATAAGCTGTTGATTCGCAGAGCCTTTGGCAGCACCCCAGACATTGTTACAAGACATGGATTACACTTTATCCAAGGTCAACAGGAAGCAGGCGTTATTGCAGCGCCCAAGCATTTTCCAGGCCATGGTGATACTGTGGTAGATTCCCACGGGAAGCTTCCCAAAATCATGATTGAGAAGGACCTGCTGCATCGTCGCGAACTCATTCCTTTTCAAGCAGCCATTGAGGAGGGTGTGGATGCACTCATGGTGGGTCACTTGGCCTTTCCTCTCATAGACCCATCAGAATTGCCCGCCACTAAATCTGCACTGATGATGAAAGACCTATTGAGAACGGAATTGGGCTATGGAGGCTTAATCATCACCGATGATGTAGAAATGTCAGCCTATGTAGGGAAGGAAAAAGATTTAAAAGAATCCATCTTGTTGTCCATAGATGGCGGCGCAGATCTTTTCATAGCAGGACATACCTATGATACTCAGATAAAAATTTTGGACATTATCAAAACAGCCGTCCAAGATGGCCGTATTCCTGAAGAACGAATCAATGAATCTGTTCTAAGGATCATTCGAACAAAAAGCAAATACCAACTGACCAATGAGGCTATCGATGTGGAACAAGCAAAACAAAATTTTGGCACAGGAGAAAATAAACAAGTACTTGAAGAAATCACAAGCCGATCAAAAAACAGAAAATAGCCAGAACCTGGCTATTTTCTGTTTTTGCTCAAAATCTTAATGGCCTACCGTCGTAAAAAACTCAAACTATTCGGATGGACTATAGGGGCGTGCATTGCACGTCCATTTTCGTTGTCAATTATTCTTTTAGGCACCCAATGGGCGCCCCTAAAGCTGGGAAACAATCACGTCCGTCTCCAACTCTCAACCTCATCCTATTTTTTTACTACATCATATAATGTCGTCCTTCGATGTTGCAAAAGCGGCAGCTCTCTCCGCACTTTCTTTACCAATTCTAAATCGATCTCACCATAAAGAATAGTTTCTTGCGCATTGGCTTGAGCGATCACATCTCCCCAAGGGCTTACGATACTGGAATGGCCATAGGCATGGTAGGATGCTTCCATATTTCTTGCAGGGGATGCAGCCACAAAGTATACTTGATTGTCTAATGCTCTAGCCTTTATCGTAATATCCCAATGGGCCGGCCCTGTGGTCATATTAAAAGCCGCAGGTACGATGATAACTTCCGCGCCCTCCAAGGCCATCAGTCTCATCAACTCTGGGAAACGCATGTCGTAGCAAATGGCAACACCCATTTTACCAAAATCCGTATCCACCACGGTAATATCCTCACCATAGCCTAGTGTATCAGACTCTTTGAATCGTATCTTACCTTCCACATCGATATCAAAAAGGTGCATCTTTCGATGTCTGCCAATCAATTTCCCTTTTGGGCCAAATATGAAAGATGTATTATAAATGATATCCCCTTCCTGCTCTGGTATAGAACCGGCTACTAGATAAATTTCCATCTCTGATGTCAAAAGGGATAGGCGTTCTGTCGTTTTTCCCGGATAGGTTTCAGCATATAAAGGAAAGTATTTGTTCTCGTAGGGACAGTTAAACATTTCTGGTAAAACAACCACTTTCGCACCCTTTTCTGCTGCTTCTCGAATCATCGATTCCGCCTTTTCTACATTTTTCTCCTTATCTTCCGTCACCATCATTTGACAAATGGCAATCTTAAATCCCATTCTATCTCCTCCCCTATATAACATTCCTTATGTTCTTATTATATCGTTCTTTTCTTTAATAATAAATATTCTGTATATAGCTAGTTCCAGAGTATCTATGGACAAATGGTGGTATAATGATAATATATTCTTTTTTAAATCAATGAAGGGAGTGCTGCAAATGAGCTTAAGTGCATTACATACACTGCTCCAGGAGAAATTTTCTCAACTACACGGTGAGTTTATTTTAGAAGAAGATCATATTCAATGGATTTACGAAACAGCAACAGCGGAAGAGGGACAGGATGAAAGATGGGATGCATACTGTGAGGTGCGAAAAGCCATAGAAACTTTGATCGTAGAGTCAGGCTATCGCATCACAGAGGTAGGCGATTATGATCAGATAATATATTTCACCATTTATGAAGCACTGCCTATGGAGTAATTTATATGTATGAAAGAAGCTATAGCACAGCTATAGCTTCTTCCTATTTATGATCTTGGTTTTATAAACATTTGTGTCCAGTAGGTACTGCCTTTGCTGTTGACAGCATAGCCCACACCAATCTCAGTGAAGTTCGGACTTAGTATATTCTTACGGTGGCCTTCAGAGTTCATCCAGCCTTTCACAACTTCCGCTGGTGTTCTCTGTCCCATGGCAATGTTCTCACCGGCATAAGAATAACTGATACCAAATTGTTTCATCATATCAAATGGTGACCCATATGTTGGTGACGTATGGGAGAAATATCCCTTGTCCCTCATATCCATCGATTTATATCTTGCAACTCTAGATAACTCCCAATTTTCCTTTAATGGCTGTAAACCATTCTTTGCTCTCTCCACATTAACCAATCGTACTACTTCCTTTTCGAAAGTTTCCTCAGGGCTGTCAGCAGGTATATTTACTTTCATCCCTGGATAAATCAAGTTGGTATTTGAGATTTGTGGATTTGCTTGAATGAGCTCCTTCACACCTACTTCATACTTCACTGCGATCTTCCATAATGTATCTCCTGATACCACAGTATGGGTACTGACTGCAGCTTCAGCGTTGATTGTATTTGCTGAAACAAATAGGAGACAAGCTAATGTCGAACCAATTAACAGTTTTTTCATGTCTTATTCCCCCTTTTGTACAAGTATAAACTATATACCTACCGGGGGTAACCCTCAAAATATGGAATGCAATGAATTGTTAACCAATTCGTTGCATTTTATTAACAATTAGAAACAGACATAGATAGCACCTCGAGCCGCATAGGTACCGATCACGGGACCCATGGAATGTAGGAGTATCTCCTTTGGATTGACCTCTGCCTTTAACATTTCTATGAATTCGTTTGCCCGCTCTAAACAATCCGCATGGGTAATCCCAATCACCCTATCAGAGAAATCAATATTCTTATTTTTAATTGCATCAATGATATATCTTAAGGCCTTCTTTTCGCCTCTTATTTTTTCTCTTACCTTAACCGATCCCTCTTCCTTATCTACGTAAACAATCGCCTTTACATTCAACATGCTGGCAGCGATATAGGAGAATTTGCTTACCCTTCCGCCTTTTACCGCATTTTCCAAGGTCTCTAAATACACAAGCGTATCCATACTCTCTCGATATTCCGTTAATCTCTTTATGATCTCTGATTTAGATAATCCCTCTTTCACCAACTCGCAGGCTTTTAATACCTGCATCCCTACCCCTAATGACCCATTTTTTGTATCAAAAGCTGTTAAAGCCTCGCCAATAGTTTCTTTCAGCATATTCACCGTTTGATAGGTTCCACTAAGGGCTGAGGATAGGTTGATGGAAAGAACATGGGTATATTCCTTCAGACTTTCTTGAATCATATGTAACACATCTCCAGGTGCTGGCTGGGATGTCTTCGGCAAAGTCTCGGCAGTACTACACTTCTCATAAAATTCTTTATGGGTAATATCTTTGCCGTCGGTATAATCTTTTCCGTCTATAAAAACATGTAGGGGTGCAACACCGATATCATACTGCTCAACCAAATGTTTTGGCAAATCACAGGAACTATCCGTTATAATTTTTATACGCATTTTGATCCTCCTAAAGATATATAGTTTAACTTTAAACGACAAGAATCGATATTGCAATTATTTTTTTAAATTATCTCAAAATATAAATTCTTCCTATCCTTTATCTTCTATCCTTTGGAAACATAAGGATTCCCTTTGATGAAAAATCGCCATTCAAAGTCCCTGGCCTCCTCTGCATAGTCAATATTGATTCTTTTAGACACACCTATATCAAATTCCTCTTTCAAATTTATATTCTCGATAAAAATTCTATCTCCCGTCAAAGGCTCACCATAATTGTTCTTTGTGATTCCCATGGCCCTGCATAGCTTTCCTGGTCCATTGGTCAGATTAATGATTTGACTTCGTTTTAATGTTTCAAGGGGCTTTCCATAACGATTGATACTCATTTGCTCGATTCCCTGTACAGGTTCCAACCCCCTTAGAAGCACCGCTGCACCTTCCCCTTCCCTGCCCGTCACCACATTCATGCAGTAGTACATTCCATAAATCAAGTAAACATACACATATCCTCCAGACCAAAACATAACCTCCGTCCGTTCTGTTCTCCGATTATTATAGGAATGGGCAGCCTTATCTATGGCTCCAATATATGCTTCTACCTCCACAATTTTTCCTTTTAATTCCACACCCTCATTCCGATGGACCAACACCTTCCCCAATAACCCCTTTGCTACTTCTAATGTATCTCCTTCGTAAAAGCTTTTCGGAAGCTTGCCCATGTTTGTCATCCTTTCTTATGTGAAAACACTACTTTTTACTGATATTTTATTATTTATTTTATCAAAAATCATTAAATGTAATCAGCCTCTTTTCCATCATCATTCTTTCGAATATATACTGCTAAAAGTTAGAATGTTTATTTATATTTATATTTCTAATACGCTAGTATATGCTTGTTCTAACTCCTCCTAGGCTGACTCTCACATTGAATATCCATAGAAAACACCTTATTAATCAGAAAAGCCACATTGCTAATGTAAACATTCCTTCATTAAATATGACTAATTCTTATTATTTTCTTGCAATAACTCAACTTTGCGAAATAACATAGTCACTGATTGGATCGTTAACTTAGTAGGCGTATCGATTTGAGCTTAGTAGCCCTGACAATTTATCTTTGTAAACATCTTACATGATAAACCTCGCTATCTTAGAGTCGTGAAGTGCATATGTCTACTTTAATATTTTTCAAAGAAATTCGACATAGAAAAAGGGCCAACGATTATGCCCTTTTTCTGTAAACCATTATTCTAAATTTTGTTCTTCACATCAATTCGCTGATCTCCTAGTCCTCGGACTCCATCTACACGCATTTTTTTATAAACTCTACTAAAAATACACTGGCTGCATTACTAAATAAGTTGGATGTAAAATCAATTGCATGAGTTTTAATAAAATTTATCAGATTATTCCTATCTTTCTTTATCGTGTATTTATAAGCATCTTTAACGGAATTCAATTCATTTGAATCCTTAGGCAGCTTATGTATCATTTCAAAAAGCTCATTTTCTAATAAGTCCCAGTTAACAGGATCTTTGTGAATATGTGCCTGAACTATATTTCCATTCCCAACAGTAACAACAGAATTAATAATATTCGTGTTTTGTCCCATAATGGTTTCCCCTCAATCATAATTTTTCTACTACTACACGATTTTGATCTCCCATTGTCACAACAGAATTTTGAAAATCAATGATGACATTCGAATTCCTATTATTAGCACAACTTTGCAATACTTCCATTACCTCATCTAAAAATTCCCTATTTTTAAAATTAAACCTAAATACACTACCAGAGTTCAACCCAATAGTCAGATTATCTCCTCTGTTAGCATTTCTAGTATGAACCTTATACAGAATATATCCTCCATATCCCGCAAGTAACATTCCCAACATTACACCAAAACTGCTATCCACCGTAAACAGCATAAGTCCAAATACAATTAATACAAAAGCTAAAATAGGATATGGTTGTTTTGCTACGGGTGCTATTGAAACTTGGGAAATGTTGCTAATCTGTATGAAGTAATCTTTAAAAGATAAAACATTCCCCTTAATTTGCAAGCTAGGTGTATTAATAGCCTTCTCTTCATTTTGTAATAGTTTTTCAAAATTGTTTAGTAGTTGTTCAAAGTTCATATGTACCTCCTTATATACGGGTAATCGCTATAACATTTTATTTATAAAAAATTATATATATATTATTCAACATGCAAGATACTACACCTTCAACAATCATGCGACAAATAACCTCAATTATCGACAGCATTTTCATAGAAGTTAATGTAAATAGCAATTTATAGTTACTTATTGTCCTTTACTATTTAAATATCCTAAAGAAATAGTACTTCCGTGTCATATGGAAATTTTATACCACACCTAATCACGACATGCTAATACTATCCTGAATTTCATAGAGGCGGGGGCTGGAAGGGAGTCCTCATATCCAATCAAAAGAAAAAAGCCTTATATAGAGAGTATATTACCCTATACATAAGGCTCTGTATTAGATGCTAATTGTAACAATATCATTCTAGAGATATAGAATATCAAAAACTCCTGATGTTGTTTCTCCTACATACCTCTGATATGGAGGGTGGTGCGTTTTTAAATAAACTCAACTTATTCGTCTGCCTAAATCATTGTTTGGGTTTAAGTGAATCAATACCAATTTTAATAGATAGTTTATCTAAGTCTCCTAATGAGTCCCATTTAAGTCCTTTTTCGATTATTCCTTTTAATCTATCATGCTTAGTCCTTAATACTAGAAAATCATTAATTTTATTATCTGGCACTATCTCTTCAATTTTCTCCAATAGCTTATTTAGTTCCTCAATGTTAGATGTAAGATTATTATCTTTTATTGATTTATACACGTTTTCAGAGTCTATTTGGCTTATTGTTCCGTCATATAACGTTTCGTATTCTTTTACTTGTTTATCATAATCTGACGTACACGACGTTAGGATAAAGACAATCATAAACATACTAACAATTAAACTTAGACTTTTTCTATTCATATCACCAGTACCTTCCTTTGAATACGTGTACTTTATTTATTCAGGTATCCCAATAAATGGTGTTATATCAAAGCCACTAGTTTCGTAGATTACTTCTTTTAACAAATAGGCTATTATTATTAATATGACTCCTGCTATTATATACTTCATTGACCTTGATGCAGTAACAAAAACTGGGAGCTTCAAGGATGCATAATATAGAGAAGTTCCTATCCATAAAGCAAAAACAAAACTCATTATTTTTATCGGAAATAAATATCTAATGTCAGGCACTCCACTGTATATAAGCGGAAATATATATCCTACAATATATCCTATTAAGTAATACTTCCATCTTTCTTTAACAACATTGATTAATTTCTCCTTTTGCACCATATCACTCCTATTTTTCTAAAAACCTTGGTAATCTTGATCTAAAGAATCGCTTTATCACAATGCTCACCAGCGTATCTTATAGAGTTTTCAATGATTTTCTGCTTCTCTAGGATGTTACCCCATTCGTCATAGGAGTACCTATTTACTATATTACCATTTTCACCCACCAATTGCACTACATCGCCATGACCGTAAAAAAGCCTTAAATATAGAGAGTATATCCCATATACATAAGGCTTTATTTTAGATTCTCATTATAACAATATCATTCTGATATGCAGAATATTAAAATCTCCTGAATAAGGTTTTTATTACAAGTCAAAACTCTTCACATTAACTTGTAACATATGCTTTATAATATGCATCTAAGAATTTATCTGGTAATCGTAATCTACAGTAATCATCAACTATTTTTAAACTTTCTCTTATTGACTTCTCATCACTATTAAGAGAACATCTTTTTCCTAGAAATTCTGTTATAGTCGCTTCTTGAATTCCAAATACAATCCCAGCTCCAAATCTCCCATATCGGTCATCTAGATTGCATTTAAGTAAGAAAGAATTATATAACATACAGGCTACTTCCTTCTTATCTGTATCTAAATACAACATATTTGCCTTGTATCCAAAATAAGTTTCAACCAAATCATATAGTTTATTAACGTCCATTATTACACCTCACTTCCTTTACTTTTTAGGAGTCATAGTCATTGTACTAGGATTATACACATAACCATTTTTTTTAAGATAATTATATTCCATCCCCAACGCTCCAGTATCTCCTATAGGATTATGAGAGAATGAAAATGTTTTTCCTGCATTAATCCCATCATCAAGAAATGGCTCGTTAAACAATTTAAACATGCTATCGTTAGTTAAACTAAATTTTGTCTTTATTTTACCCCATTCCTCGCCTAGATCAAAGTATGCATATCCTAAATCCTTTGCTTTTTGAATATAGCTCGTTGGGCCTCCACCATCATATTTCCCAAGCATAACCTTATTACTATATCCATTATGTATTCCACTATTATTAATTTCAGTATAGTCTTTTATTGGTATTTTAGGAACACGACTAAGCAATCCTTCAGCAGCTGCTAAAGTAAGGTTAATTACTGCTTGCTTTATAACTTCTTTAGATGCCCCACTTTGTTCAAAGTACGCCTGAAAATTGTTTAATGCATCAAGTTGCTGTTGCTGTGTAAGTTTAAAGAAGCCTTCATCAAACATGTCAGAATGGTCCTCTGAACTATTCTGATATATTAAATAGTATTCTGGAGATTGCATTGCTTTTAATTGCTCTTTAGTTATGGTGATTTTAGAGCTTGGTAGTAAATCATCATAATCTTGATAAAAGCTTATTGTAAGAGTACCTTTGCTATCTATAGTTTGAATAACAAAAGAGCCATTATCGCCTTTAATTGTAGTACTCTTACTCGTCCCACCTGCAAACATTCCCGTTAATGACAAACCACCAGTAGAGGCTAATAAAACCGGTCTTTTACCATTCATTACATAATTGCCAGTTGCTAACGATGAATAGTAACCTCCTGTACTTGATGTACTACTACTTCCATCCACATCATCTGTACTCTTCCTATAATGAATATTGGCCGCCATTACTGCATTAGAAACTGCGATACCCACTGGATTTCCAAAGAAGCTACTTATGACTGTTCCAAAACTACCAGTAACTTTGGAAGAATCTTTACTACTACTTTCACCACTTCGGTCTCTATCTCTATCTTTCGTTTTTTCTGCACCGCCACTTATTGCACCTGCTATTCCGCCCGCTATGCCACCTGCTATCCCTCCTATTATTGCACCTATTCTAGAATGGCCTGTCGGGTCGATATACATGATTGGCTCATTGTGAGCGTAGGTATAGAGATTTAGACTTAATGGGTCATTTAACTGACCTTTATAAGTATCCTCTGTCAAGAATCTTGCTATCTTTGGATCGTAATATCCTTAATGAGATAATAAGTGCTTCAAGCCATTGATTGTCCTATATTATTCAATTCAATACTATTCCTTGGGTAAAAGTTCTCTTTTAATTGATTTTCCAGTGCTTATTAAGAGTAAGGCCAACGAACGTTGTCCGTTGACCCTATGTTTAGCTATTCAATTGTTAACTCACTACAGAATTATTATTATGCGACGAGTTTAAGTGCTTAATGTATCTGACAAACAGTACAATTGAAACATCTTGATGGGCAGTCTTACTAGGTCTATGTTTTTGAAGCCACTTTTGATTTAATTATGAAGTGAGTAAGAGGAAGTTAGCCCTGTTAAAACAATAGACTAGACAGCACCATTTTCTCCCGTCTTCTTGTTATTCTCTGTCATCAATGTAGAGAGCCATTTTTGATAAAAAGAGTAGTAATAATCTTTGGAAACTAACTTAGGTCAAGAGTCTTCCATCCAGCTAAAATGATTTCATTTTGGAGACAATTAAAAGCTTCTTTTGGGTCTGGATATTCATCTGACTCTTTAAACTCAAATCTTGTAAATGGTCTTGTAAAAAACTCAATAAAGATTGGATTTGCACAAATATCCCTTTGCCCTATGCATTTATCATTGTTTTTTATGTTAGCCAACTTTTCATCATCAAGTTTTTCAGTTCTTTTCCTGTACTGTATCCAATTTTCATTACATTCTTCGAAATCAATGAATTTTTCTTCACCAGCTTCATCACTATAATTAATACCTTTAGATGTAATACTTTTAATTATTTTCATAAATCCTCCTCAAATGCTCATTAATCTCCCCAGAATTGGTCTTCATTAATGTAATTTTTCCATCGAACTTCACTCCAGTCAGGAAGTCCTGTAGGCCCATTTCCCTGTCTAACTTTAATTTCTACAGGTATCCCTGTTTGCTGACTTGCAGCATACCTATGATGTCCCTCGACTATATATCTACCTTTCCCAGGTATTTCTACAACTTCAATAGGCTCTATATATTGCCCTGTTTTGAGTTTATTTGCATATTCTAACACTTTTTCTGGATTAACTATGTCTTGGGTGGGCTTAATATCATTAAAAGTACTTCCAACGATATCCCTGCCTTTGCCAGTTGTCCCATAGGCTTGCTTATATGTTTGCCCATAATCTGCTACTGGCTTTGACGGATTTGATGATGTTGCAGTTGACTTTGGCCCTGCAACAGCTTCAGCTGTCGCAACTGTCACCATTAGGTATTGCTTGGATACTACTCCTACATCATATGCTGCATAATACTGGTCATAGTTCTTTTCGAATGGGAAATTGTAATCTTGTGGTCTTTTCGGAGCATATGCGGCACCATCAGTGAACCCAGTCATTATAGCTCCATCATTCTCTGTCACATACCAATCATATGCAGTTGCAGTAAATCCATATTTTGTAACAAGGGCATCTGGATTAGAACTTCCAGACGTCTTAGTAGAGCTACTACTTGTTCTAGAACTTCTGTCCTCTTTTTCCTTTTTTGAAGGTTCAACAATATTTGTTGCTTTGCTTTGTGAACTTGTTGTTGCTGGTTTAGAAGTTTGCGTACTAGCTGGCTTAGATTGTTGCCTACTTTCTTGTTTTTCTCTTTGTACATCTGCTATCGTGAGGTCTACATTCGGCTTACTAGTCGTTGTTGGTTTAGTAGTTGTAGTAGTGGTGGTTTTTGTGGTGGTTTTTGTGCTGGTACTAGTCTTACTGCTTTGACTCGTACTACTTTTACTGGATGTACTCTTAGTTGATGTACTTTTACTTTTCTCTCTATCATCTTTAGTGATTCCAATAGTTTCCTTATGTCCACTTGGGTCTATGTACATGATTGGCTCATTATGACAATAGGTGTATAGGTTCAGACTCAGTGGGTCACTTAATCTTCCTCTGTAAGTATCCTCTGTCAAGAAACGTGCGATCTTAGGATCGTAATATCTTGCATTGAGATAGTAGAGATCCATTTCTTCATCATAGCGATATCCAGCATAAGTATATGGATTAGGTTTTGAATATGTCTTTTCCTTGATATTTCCAAAGGCATCGTATTGATAAGTTCCAAGGACCTTGCCTGTTTGATCTGTAAGGGCTGTCACATCACCATGGGCGTTATAAAGATAATATGCCCGCTCATTGTTGGCCGTTCTCGTGATAAGATTGAGCCCATAAACATTTTCTGCTAAAACCTTACCCGACCCATCGGTTTCCAAAATGACCTTCGTACCATCATATATATAGTTAGATTTTTCTTCGGCAATTCCTCCTGTTTCAGCGTTTACAGAGGCAATAGATTTTTTATCTCTAAGACCTTCCATGTTATATCCATAAGTGATGGTCTTATTCCCTGTGACTGTCTTCATCATCTGGTTATATTCATCATACTGATATAACGTGATTTCAGTGGTTTTTCCGTCTCCTGCTGTTGAGAAGAATATTCCCTCTAATTGATTCTGGTTAACAGCCTTTATTTCATGGATTGCCTTGCTCACAAGGTTGCCGTTGGCATCATATCTATATTCTGTTTCTGTGGTCTTGCTTATTTAAGACAAAAAAAGAATAATGCGACAGGGTAGAACCGTCCCCATGTCGCATTATTAAAAACAACAGGGACTTCCTACAGCTTTCCCTACCGTTTATCTTAGTGGCAGACTGCACAGCCTTTGTTTCAAGCTATTTTTTATACTGCATAGTATATTTACATGTTCCTAAATACATATGCTGGCTAAAACTTATTTTAAAGCGTCATCCCAGGCAACAGATACGTAAAAAAATTCCCCCCAAAGAAAAAAGCCCTATATATAGAGTATATTACCCTATACATAAGGCTCCGTATAAAATTCTAATAGTAACAATATCATTACAGAATATCAAAATATCCTAGTGTCGTTTCTCCTGCATACCGTTGAAATGGAGGGTGGTGCGTTTTGTTATTTAGATGAAGTAAAAGAATCAATTATTGACTGACTACAGAATTTAGTGCCATTTACTCCATCCCCTCGACATCTGATGGCAACTATATTTATACAATAAGTGTATCAATATTAATGTAAGCCAATGTCATTATTCTTCTAAATCCCTATAATTATTGTTCAATTCAGTTAATTTTACAAATAGTTCCGTTGGTGTTTCCATATCCCACCCCCATACTCTAAATGCATTTGCGAAAGAATTTAAATATCTATCTGCTTTTGGGGGCAAATTTCCCACTTTAGCTTTTTGTAATAATGCCTCTAATTCTGGTAAAATGACATTTTCAAGCTGTTCCATAGTACTTTCTCCACTTATATCCTTTTTTCTTTTAACTATTTCCGCCTTGCACAAGTTAATACAATTTATAATATCAACTTGAAAACTATTAATTGTATATTTCATGAGATGCCTCCTCTTTTATTTTGGTATTACTACCGTTGGATTAGGAACATAAAACTGGTATCCTCCACCAGGTTGCCCAAAATTGGGGGCTACAGTACCCTCAAGTATAGTCGTACCTTTTGGGATTACATACGTATCCATATATTGATATGTGTTACCTGATGGTAATGCTAAGTCTGCACCGGGGTTTAAAGTTTGATTGGGAGTATACCAATAACTTTTTCCACTTGATGTTCCACCATGATAGCGATATACTGTCACATCATCTGCTAGAGTTGTCACCTTAGCATCAGATGTAAAAGCATTTTTAACGTTTTGTTGGAAATTGGAATTTACATTTGTTTTTATAAAGTCATCGACAGTATTAACCGTAGCCTTTGGAGCACGACTAAGATATCCTTCAACTACTGCAAAAGTAAGGTTAATTACTGCTTGCTTTATAACTTCTTTAGATGTCCCACTTTGTTCAAAGTACGCCTGATAATAATTCAATGCATCAAGTTGCTGTTGCTGTGTAAGTTTAAAGAAGCCTTCATCAAACATGTCGGAATGGTCTTCTGGACTATTCTGATAAATTAAATAGTATTCTGGGGACTGCATAGCTTTTAATTGCTCTTTAGTTATGGTGATCTTAGAGCTTGGTAGTAAATCATCATAATCTTGATAAAAGCTTATTGTAAGATTGCCTTTGTTATCAATGGTTTGAATAACAAAAGAGCCATTATTGCCTTTAATTGTAGTACTCTTACTCGTTCCACCTGCAAATATTCCCGATAATGACAAACCACCACTAGAGGCTAATAAAATCGGTCTGTTACCATTCATTCCATAATTGCCAGTTGCTAACGATGAATAGTAACCTCCTGTACTTGATGTTCTATTGTTTCCATCCACATCATTTGTGCTCTTGCTATATAATATGTTGGCAATATTTATTACATTGGAAATCGGAATATTAACTGCATTTCCAAATAAACTACCTATAGCTGGATTAAAATTTCTAATATCATCAGATGATACAGAACTACTTCCGCTACGACTATCTCTATCACTTCTATCCCTATTACTTTTATCGTTCTTCCATTCCTTGTCCATCATATGGCCGCCACCACTGGTATTTGTAGCCTCTTGACTGTAATCGGTGTAGTCTTTGTCTCCAGATGTGGTGCCTATGATTTCTCCAAATCGATTCCACACATAGGCAAAGCCTGTGGGGTCATAGTATCTGATTGGATTATTAGCACAATAGGTATAGAGATTTAGGCTTAGTGGATCACCAAGACTTCCCCTGTAGGTATCCTGGGTGATGAATCTGGCGATCTTAGGATCGTAATATCCTTAATGAGGTAATAACGTCGCTTTATTAAAAAGATGCATCTGATTCTACATCTTTATGTCTAGTCGTATACGATTTCAAATACCATTCCTAAGTCCATTCTTTCTCGAATAAAGTTTTCTGCAATAGTCCAGCAACCGTCTTTATTCTTTTGCAAGGAACAGTCTAAACAATGTTCTAAGATCGACTTGGTAGCATGTTCTGTTATTATGAATGAATCAATACCTAGTATTCTTCTATCAAGCTCATGGCATCTCTTTATAACATCTATAGCATCTTCAGCCACAAATAGATAAGTATTCCCACGGATAGTTGCTTTACTTGAATATTCATTTTCAATTTCATCCATATGACCGACCCCATTCCGATTGCCTATTCATAATTTCTGTCTTTACTAAAGTGGCATGCTCTTTAGAGCATACCACTATCTGTATTTTATCATGCTGTTTATTTACTGGAAAGAGTTGGATGGACTTACTCTGTCTTATTCTTCATCATTCCATAGATGATATTGACTAATCTTCTCATGATACAGATTATGGCTTGATGCTGAGTCTTTCCTTCTGACATTTTCTTTTATTAGTCGTCCTGCTTTTGCACTATTTCAAGCTCTTAATTTCAAAAGAATATCTACATCAAGAGACTTTACACTTTCAAGTTTACTGTTTACAGTACAAGGAACGTACTTTGAATTATCAGCATTTTTATACTTGGCTATTTCATCATCACTAATTCCAGTAGCGTCTTGAAAAAGATACATTGCGTTTACTGCCCTTGATAAAGCTTCGGTATCTAATACTGATATTTCAATTTGTGGTTTACAATCTTCAAGCATTGAAGAATAATCCATTACAAAAAGTGCCTGTTCTTTTTTAATTTCCTCCATTAGCCAGTCTTTTGTAATCTTTATATATCCCATTTCATCAGAAAGCGGTAAAATAAAGTTATAATCATTTTTATGACTGGCGAAAACCTTTATTTTAGTTGCAATATTCGATATTGGCTTCTTTGAATCCTTATCTAAAACTAAAATTTTTATTGTATCTGGAAATATACTCACTGGTTTTACCTACTTTCTACTTTAATTTGAATATTTTACTCAAGTCAACAGGTATTGACTGTTCAGTAATAAGCTCTACACCTGTGCCACCTTCAACATTACCGCCATATCTGAATTTAATGCCATTGGTATTAAATTCAACCCTATACATCGGCGATTCTGTAGCTCCAAATGGATTTTGTTTACCTATTTGAAGCCCTTCTTCAGCACCAGCAACAGTATCATATTTTACTGGAGATACAAACACATCTTTAAGGTTTCCTGCCCTATCAGTATTCGGTATTGTTCCAGTCTTTTTTATTACATTTAGCTCGCCTTCACTAACATATCTATAACCAGTGCTTGTCGTTCCCTCACCTGCTTTTTTATATGCATCTTTATAGTCTGCTGCTGGCTTTGTTGGATTACTTGCTGTATTGTTCTTAGCAGTATCGCCTGATCCTGCTCCCAATAGCTTTGTGGTTTGATATACAACTGAATGTTGCTGTCCTAGGAAAAACATGTCAAGATACTCGCCAGGATATCTTTCCATTAAATCTTTTAATCGTTCTTCTTGCCATACTACTTTCACGTCGTATCCATTGGGTTTGAATGTAATCTCTTGCTTAGTCAATGGTTCGTTGGGACTGGCTACTCCATCAGAATATGGACTATTATACAACAAATATACATCTTTCAATGTTACTTTCTGACCTAAATACTCGTCCGCTAGAACATAGTCTCCATGTACTTCGATATATATGTTTCCTTTTTTATCTAAATACACCTGATTTCCATATTTCGTTAGCTCCCCAGCATCTTTATGGACTATTGTTGGATTTTTATAATTATTCGTCTGGTAAGAATAATACATTACTGTACTTTGTGCATTATTTCTATTTTTTGTATCATCCACATCATTTGTGCTCTTCCCATATAAGAAATATGTCGCCTTTAATACATTGGAGATGGAGATACTCACTGGGTTTCCAAAGAAGCTGCTTATAGCTGTTCCCAAACTACCAGTAACATTGGAAGATACTTTGCTGCTACTTCCACTGTTTTGGTTTTTATCTCTATCTCTTTCCCTATCCTCTCTCTCATCATCTTCAATCCTAGTTCCTCTGATTTCTTTGTGTCCGCTAGGGTCTATATACATGATTGGCTCATTGTGAGCATAGGTATAGAGATTTAGACTTAATGGATCGTTGAGGCTTCCTTTGTAAGTATCCTGTGTGATGAATCTGGCAATCTTAGGATCGTAATATCCTTAATGAGGTAATAGGTCTTTTATTTTTAACGGTGTGCTTTAATTACACACCTTCATTTTATCATGCTGTCTGCTTACTGGAAAGAGTTGGATGTACATACTCTGTCTTATTCTTCATCATGCCATAGATGATATTGACTAATCTTCTCATGATACAGATTATGGCTTGATGTTGGGTCTTTCCCTCTGACATTTTCTTTTGGTAGTAGTCATAGAATATTGCATTCACAGGCTTATCCTTGTTCCTCCCACAGCATACTTGCCTTGATGCTAAGTCATGAAATAGGGCATACAGCTTTCTATTGCCCTGTCTATTTCTAAAGGACTTATCCTTATCCCCTGAGGAATATTTAACGGGTGCGATTCCTGCATACTTTGCCAGTTTATCTGCATTTGAGAATCGGTGTATATCTCCTATCTCAGCCACCAAGGATGCAGCTGTTACTAATTCTATCCCTATCATGGTTTCTAATTTGTAGCCTAATCTATCCATGATATTCTTGATCTCTAACTCTATCCTTTTGATTTCTTCATGGTTCTGTCTTAGCTGTCTTACTGTTGTAGATACCATAAAATCTCTGCTGTCTTGTAGTTCTGTGGATGTGTCTCCATCTCTTTCTATAATGGATAGGATTTCCTCTGCCTTCTTTGTGGAGAAGAATCCACTGCTATGGACTCTAAGTAATTCTCCTAGAATTTCAACTGTCACACCCTTTAGTTTAGAGGGGGAGGGATAGTGTTCCCAAAAGGCTAAGGCAGAGTTAGAATCAAAGACACTAAAGAACTTCTTATAGCTTGGGTAGTGATGGGTGATATAGTTGTGAAGCTGATTTTTTAATGCTGTGGACGCCTTTACGATAGCGCTCCTTCTCCCCACTAACATGGATAATGTCCAGCATATATCTTGTGGGTCTGCGTTAGGAAGTTCATTTAGTCTGCTTACTAGCACCCTTGCTACACATAATGCATCATGACTGTCTGTTTTATGGGTAATGGATTGATTCTTTCTCTCTGAGCTACTTAAAGACGCATCCACCTTCTTTACAATCTTCTTCTTTCCTAGGAGATATACTGCTAATGCTCTCCCTGATCCTCCCGTATCTTCTAATCCAAAGATTGGTGTCATTCCCTTCCCTGTATGTTTCTTGACTTCTTTCAAAAGTTCCTCATAGGCAGGGGGAGTGTTTTCAAAGGTTATCTCTCCTAGCTTTTCACTAAAACAATTAACAATAACAGCGGTATGCGTTCTTTTATGGGTATCTACCCCCACATAAATCTGTTTCAGCTTTGGATGCATATCAATTACCTCCTTCTGTATTGTTTTTTCAAAGTTGTTTCCCTGCGTACATTTTAGAATGTCAGCACCCTTAATAACAGCGTAAAGCAGTATGCTTCGCATCGATAGTTAAGCTAATTCACTCTTCTGCAAGGTTAAAAAGTTCTTACATCTACTATCAATGATTGATACTACATGTAAAGACTTTTAATAGGGGTACATCCCTTTAGGTTTTATTAATGGCACTTGCATTGTAGTGTAAGTCTTTAGAACCCACAAAGATATTAACAGCCAATTTATTTCAACCTAAAAGGAATGTGATCTAAAACACCTTACTTCCCCATCTATCTATTTATCATTCTATGGATATTATATTAAGAGCCATTTGAAAATAAAGAAATCGAAATAATTATTTTGGGAAAGGATACTATTTCACAATTCTATTTCTCTTTACGCAGTTTTTGAACTTTGTTGAAGAGGGGTTTAGATATTATAGAAGGGATAGAAGAAGTGTTTTTAATTCTATTTTTTTCTTTTCTACCATCATAAGTCATAACTCCAATGTATGTGCTATTGGTCAATATATAACATATTGAGGTTCTACTCCATCTCTTAGGATATGCTCTAGAACATCCAGAACTGTCTCCAGTGATGTCAGATGTATTATTTAAATGTTCTGCTATATAACGATAACTTTTTCCTTCTGAGTACATCTTAAAAATTGTCTTTATAATCTTTGCTTCATCTTCTTTCACTAAATATTTACTGTCTTTAACCTCATATCCGAATGGAATCTTACCACCTGCATATTTACCTTCTCTCGCTGTAGCTAATCTTCCTGTCTTTGTTCTTTCATTGATAAGATTTTTCTCAAACTCTGCAAAACTACCTAACATTTGAAGTATGAGCATCCCTTGCGGTGTCGACGTATCAAAACTTTCAGAGACGCTAATAAATGCAATCTCATAAGGTTCCAACTCATCTTCAATCATTATTAATAGATTCTTCAAATTCCTATGAATTCTATCTGCTTTAAAAACTACAATAGCATTTACTGAGCTTTGTTCATCACTAATAAATTCTAGCATCTTATTGTACTGTTCTCTTTCATCAGTTGTGGAACCGGATTTTGCTTCATCATAGAATATATTTATTAGGTTCCAATTTTGGCTAATACAATATGCTTTAATTCGCTTTATTTGTTCATGAATAGAAGTATTATCTTTTTGTGATTCTGTACTAATACGAGCATATCCCACAACGTTCTTAATTTTTAATTCCATAATAAAAAAACCTCCCTAATACAATGACCATATGCTTTCATATGGCCATTGTACTGGGAGAGGAAATTATTGTACATAATATTTTTGAATAAATCTATTTTTTCATTATCCCATCTTAATCTATCTTGTGATATTTATTATTGAATCCTACCTGATTTGATAAATACACGCCAAAGCTAGTATAATAAGACTAAGACAGAGGTGTACTTTCGACTCCGAATTATGGCTACATAATTTCAAATATTTTGCCATAATATCAAACATACATATTGAAAAGGTTATGATCTGAATACAATTTAGAATTTATTTTCCCATCAATTAAAAGAAGGTGCCATACATTTGAGAATATGGCACCTTCTGCTATAGCTCTTTTGTTGTACTAATACTCAAATTAGGAATCTTTGATTTAATTTTATCAGCAAATGCTTTCAGTTCAAAATCAACTGCTGTTTTGCTAATCGTCTTATCAGATTCAGAGCGTTTTAAAATAATGTGATTTAAGCTATCATTATTTCGATAGCTAATCATTAAAAAGTTTCGATAAACCTTATCAACTTTATTTTGTCCTGTCATTCCTCCTACTACTGCGCCAGCAGGTCCTAATAACGCTCCCCCTACTAAGGCCCTTTTTAAAACTCCTTTATTAGTATTAATTATTTCAGATTCTGACTGTAGTGCTACGTTTTCTATCTTTTCTAATGATAATTTTACATTTCGCTCCTGATGTCTAAACATTAGATATTCGTTATACAACTCAACTATGTACTCTACGTTATTAATATCTAATCCCTCTATACATATCAGCTTTTTTAGAACAACCAACCCACTCTTTTTAGCTACTATCTTACCAACTATTGCTGCAATAAGAACAGCAACTAATAAAAAAAGTAGGAAATACAATAAGAAAACTTCCATCTACTTTAAACCCCCTTAATTTGATTGACTAAATTCTTAATAACATGATTGTACCACAATACGTGCTACTTTTTGTGATATTTTTTGTGTTATATTATTACCTCTTTTTTTATAATATACTTTCAACTAAGGGAGGTCTTAGAATGGATAAAAAGATAATATTAAGGCCAAAGACGGATACTACAACTACTTTTACTGTAAGAATCAAACGGGACTTACTTGATAAATATGACTCATTAGCAGAAAAAAGTGGCTATTCTCGTAATGAATTAGTGAATATGGCAATGGAGACCTATATTGATCAGGTTCAATTTCTTCCTAATGATTCTAATCCTAGCAGTTTAAAACTCAAAAAAGTAAAGAAAAGAGAAGATTAAATGAGTTCGTCGCTTTTAAACACCATTATCTTCTCTTTTGCTGTTTTTGCTATTTGTAGATACTTCATTGTTGGCCTCTAGAGCTCTCAGATGCTCTTAAATCGTTCTCTAACTTCATTAATCATTACTTCATCATACCTTTAAATTAAAATTGACAGGATAGTCTGTGTAGCTCTTAAATAGGTTTTTTATTTGGTATTTAAGCATAATTTTCACTAATAAATGCTCTCGTGAAAATTATCAAGTCTATTATACAGGAAAATCTCATCAAAAAATCTTTTCTTGTGTTCAGCTAAAACAACGATTATCTCTTCTTTATTTATTTCATCAGTATCATTTATAATTTCAAGTAGGTTCAAGCTGTCTCTTCCTTGTGTTTTATTAAGTAACACTAATTTCTTTTCTTCAAATAGCATTTTACTAAGAACATCTATCATTGGATTAAGAAGCTCTTTATTTAGTTTTTCAATATTTTCAATCAGTTTTTTTATGTTTATACCTTCTTCGGATTTCCAATAGGCATATTGTAGAATCCATTTATATACAGAACTATTCCCAAAGTTAAACATGCTATGCTTTTTAGTAGATTTTATATATTCAATTTTTTCATTCCTAAATGAAATATTTATAAATCTAAAACAATGAAAGCATAATAGTGACTCTTCATTCTTCTCTAAAATGTATTTTCCACTGCTGTCACAATAAGGACATTGAATCTTTTCTATTCTTATATCATTCATTTTTATACTCCTACTTTCTTAAATATAATAATAGGCTACTAAAGAAAAGAATCTATAGAAGTTTAGAAAGAGTATTTTTTAAAAAAGAAAATGGTGAAAAATCGAAGATTTTTCTATGTTATATTCTTTTTCTTTATATTTTTATTTTAATATTTTTTCTAAGTATTATATTTAAATATTATCATAAAATGACTACCATAACTTATTAAGTGTCTACCTAATTCATAAAATGTCTATGTTTTTTTACAAATAGTCTACCTTTGATTATAAAATGTCTCTTTAATTGCAGAACTAGACCTTATATACACATAGAATGAATACCTAAAAGAAAAGAGCCTTATGTTTGTTTTCTAGGCTCATCTATCAAAGCATCTTTAATGAGTTCGTATTCTGTTTTTTTACCTCTACCATTTCCTGTATGCTTTTTTATAAGTTGCATTTCTTCAAGAGTTTTGAGATTTCTTTGTAATGTTTTTTCATTTAACCTTAAGTCATTGCATATTTGAACATTAGAAATTCTATTAAAACCTCTTTTTATGTTATATGCCAAGTAATAATACAGTATTTCCAGTAATGCGCTTGGAAAGTATCCATTATAAAAAAAATCTCTACATATTCTTATGAATTTACAGTTATCGTATAAATCAATATCACCATAAATTGGATTTAATCTTAGGCGTTTTCCAAACTCATAATCATTAAATCTATATCTAATACTATAAAGATTACTTTCCTCAACTCTGTAAACCTTAATAACTTTCATTTCTTCAATTCCTTTCAAAACTTTTCTTGCTGTCTCAAGATGCCTCATATTTATATATTTAGCCACTTTCTTGAGATGAATTTTGGGTTTCTTATCCCGAATACTTCTATTTTGAAATAGTTTTATAATCCCTAGCTGAATTTTGTAATTTCCATCAAAGTTATTCGAGTACAGAAATTCTACCGGTATTTTTACAAAGTTGCGATCGTTCTTATTTACAATTATGACTTTTTTAATTTTCTTTTTACGTTTACCTTTTTTATTGTTTTCTCGAAACTCTGGTAGGTTAATAAATTCCATTATACTCATCGCTTTATTTGTATTCAAAATACTACCTCCTTCTCTTCATCTGTCTATTAATATTATATTAATCGCTCTTTAAATATAAAAAATCTTAAGAAATTTATATAACAGAATCACATTTAAGAAATGATCATCTCAAAGCGGATTATCAACATTTATTTATCTAATGTAATACATATCCTGCCTATCAGTATTAAATCTTGCATAGCCTTCGCTTTTCCTTTTTCAAAATGATAGGGAGTTGAGATGGGATTACACATATCCATTTAAAAGGAAAAAGCCTTATATATAGAGAGTATATTCCCCTATACATAAGGCTCTGTAGTAGATTCTCATAGTAACAATATCATTCTAGAGATACAGCATATCAAAATTTCCTAGTGTTGTTTCCTCTGCATGCCATGAATATGGAGTGTGATGCGTTTTTAAATTCACCTTAATACACAAACACCAAGTATTTTGCATGTATTCTTTAAAATCACCACACAAGATATGGCTTGCACTAGTATTGCGATATACTATATATATTAAATTTATTTATGCATAACCTTCATCATTGTTTTGGCTTAAATCTATCAATGCTATCTTTAATAGATAGTTTATCTAAATCATCTAGTGATTCCCATTTAAGCCCACCTTCAATTACTTTCTTTAATATATCATGTTTTGTTCTTAATAACAAAAAATCATCAAGCTTATCATCTGGCAAGATTTCTTTAATATGCTCCAATAATCTATTTAGTTCATCTAGATTAGATGTAAGATTATTATCTTTTATTGATTTATACACATTTTCCGAATCTACCAAACTCATCGTTTCATCATATAACGCTTCATATGCTTTTACTTGTTTATTGTAATCTGAATTACACGAAGTTAAGATGAATACAATCATAAATACACTAATTATCATGCTTATATTTTTTTTGTTCATGTTTTCACATCCTTATCTTAGTTATTAATCATTTACGCACTCAGGGGATAGCCATGAAATCCATTCTTTAACTTTTCTAATTGCTTTTCAGCTTCTTTTTTAAAATACTCTTCAGTTTCTCTCCTTACACTCTCCTTCAAAATTTCATAGTTTGTTTTTGATTTTTCATAATTACTATTAATCAATTTAACTTCCATAATTCTTGTAAGAATCTTAGTCTGCAATATTTCATTATTAACTTTTTCGTTATATACTTTAATATTGGTTTTTGAATGTTTATCAAATTGTAAGTCTAGCTCCTGCATAAAAGTATTTCTTGCATACTTATCATGGATTAAATATTTATAGTCACCTAAATTCTTAATTTGATTAATAGTAACCGTAATCTCTTTTTCCATTCCGTACTTTATTATATCACTTAAATCGACAGCGAACTCATCAATATGGTTTGATTCAAATTCAGAAATAAATTCTTTCAAGTTTTTTGATTTAAAATGCTCTATATAGTTAACACCCGATTTTAAATTATCTATATAATCAATCCCTTTATATCTATTAAGTTGAGTTTCGAGGTCCGAAATTCGATAAGACAAAACCGATTCTTTAAATAAATATCCATCATTTTCAAGTAAAATCCTTTCTAGTAGATCATTAACATATTGATTTGCTCGAGCTTGTATTTCATCCTCTGATATTCCAATTGGCACTGAGCCTGCCTTTAACTGTTTAATGTCTTCTAGCAATGTTTTATGTTTATATTTAGAAAAATCTGGATCTATAGAAGCAATTATTGCACTCCACCTTGTTGTGCTGCTACCTAAAATCGATGACCTACTGCTTCCATCCACATCACTTGTACTCTTTCTATAGTGAATTTTGACCGCCTCTAATACATTAGAAATTGCCATACCTACTGGATTTCCAAAGAAACTACTTAGGCTAGGTCCCAAACTACCAGTAACATTGGAAGAACCTTTAGTACTACTTTCACCACTTCGGTCTCTATCTCTATCTTTCGTTTTTTCTACAACGCCACTTATTGCACCCGCTATTGCGCCCGTTATGCCACCTGCAAGTCCTCCTGCAATTGCACCTGTGATTGCATCTATTCTTGAATGTCCTGTCGGGTCGATATACATGATTGGCTCGTTGTGAGCGTAGGTATAGAGATTTAGACTCAATGGATCGTTAAGCTGTCCTTTGTATGTATCTTGCGTGATAAATCTTGCAATCTTAGGATCGTAATATCTTGCATTGAGATAGTAGATATCCATCTCCTCATCATATCGATATCCTGCATATGTGTATGGGTTTGACTTTTGATAGGTCTTTTCCTTGATGTTTCCAAAGGCATCATACTGGTAAGTTCCAAGAACCTTGCCTGTTTGATCTGTAAGGGCTGTAACATCACCATGGGCATTATAGAGATAATATGCCCGCTCATTGTTGGCTGTTCTCGTGATAAGATTGAGCCCATAAACATTTTCTGCTAAAACCTTACCCGACCCATCGGTTTCCAAAATGACTTTCGTACCATCATATATATAGTTAGATTTTTCTTCGGCAATTCCTCCTGTTTCAGCGTTTACAGAGGTAATAGATTTTTTATCTCTAAGACCTTCCATGCTATATCCATAAGTAATGGTTTTATTCCCTGTGACTGTCTTCATCATCTGGTTATATTCATCATACTGATATAACGTGATTTCAGTGGTTTTTCCGTCTCCAGCTGTTGAGAAGAATATTCCCTCTAATTGATTCTGATTAACAGCCTTTATTTCATGGATTGCCTTACTCACAAGGTTGCCGTTGGCATCATAACGATATTCTGTTTCTGTGGTCTTGCCTGAAATCTGTGCCGCTTCATTTACCAACTGATTTAGATTATTGTATGTATAGTTGGTAAGTTTAACGGTTCCTCCTACTACTTCTATCTGGGATGTTCTGTTTCCTGCTTTGTCAAAGTCAAAAGTAGTCTTTGCTCCATTCGGCTCGTTTACTTCTTTTAACCTATTCATGCTATCATAGGTATAGACTGTAATTCCCCTTTTATCGATTTTGGTCAGCTGGTTTCCATTGTCATCATAGGTATAGGCATATTCTTCAATGATCGTGCCATCTGCCTTTTTATTCACGAGTTTTGTTACTTCTCCCCGTTTGGAATATTCATAAGTTTCCGATATTCCTCCAGGGTATTTGATTTCTTTCCTGCTGCCATTATCGTAATAGGCATACTGTGTTGCTTCACTCTTATTCTCTACAGTCTTTAGCCTTCCTGCTTTGTCAAAGGTCTTAAACGTAATATTCCCCTTTGGATCCGTTACAGAACTCTTTATTTCTCCAGTTGCTACACCCTCTATGAGGTCATAGGTATATCGAATGATTCCTTGTCCTGGAACATCTTTCGTAAGCAACCTATTTTCCGCGTCATAGCTCATGGTTGTTGTTCCTTGGGCATCGGTCATTAGAAGAATATTGCTATTTGAATCATAGGTATATTCTTTCTTTGTTTGCCCATTCACAACTTCCCTTTTAACCCTGCCATGAATATCATAACCATAGTCAAATTTCTGTCCTTTTTGATCTACCTTTGATTTCAGATTTCCGTCACCATAGTATGTATAACTGATTACCTTGTCAGCTTGATAAATGTAGTTCCCTTTTTCACCTGATCTGCCTTCGGGCATGATTTCCTTAATCAATACATTACGGTTGTTATATTCATAGGTTACGGTATTACCGTTTCCATCTGTCTTTGTGATCATGTTTCCATTGAAATCATATCCATACTTTGTCCTGCTTCCATCAGGCGCAGCAACCTCAATCAACTTATTATCCTCATTATAGCTGTAGGATATGGTTCTGTTATTCTTGTCTGTTTTCGCCACCATATTTCCCACATCATCATAGGAAATACCTTCAATTTTTCCCATTGGATCTTTGGTGTAAATCAACCTGTTGTTTTTGTCGTACTGGAATTCAGTTATATTTCCAAGGGCATCTACGTCTTTGATCTGTTGATGATTATCGTTATATTCTAATTTCCGTATGACCTTTCCGTATGGATCCTTCTCTTCAATCAATCGATCAAGAGGATCATATACTTTCGTATACTGATTGCCTCGCCAATCTGTTGTGAGGATGATATTTCCATTCAAGTCATAGGTATATTGATTAAGCTTATTGACGCCTGCTACCATGTAGGATTCTGTCTTCAATCGATTTAATTCGTCATAAGTAAATGTTGTTATATTTTGATTTCCGTCCATTTCACTTAATTGATTTCCATTATGATCATAAGTATATTTTATGGTAATGGCATTTTCGTTGTTTGATCCGCTTGTGGTTTTGCTTAACAATCTGCCCAGTTCATCAAACACATTTTTTGTTTCTCTTCCTGATGCAGCGTTTGTACGAATCAATCTTCCTGCTTTATCATACTGGTAGCTTTCTTTATATCTCTCGATGGTATTATCAAAAGGATATTCGACACTGGCTATACTTCCAAAGGTAGTGTAAGTATACGTCATCGTGTTGCCATAGTGATCCTTTTTACTTATCATGTCGCCTAGATAATCATAGGTGTTTTCTTCTAAAATGATCTCCGCTACATTACTGTTCTTTTGTCTGCTAATACGCAGCATATTCCCATCTGTATCATATTTGTACTTCGTAATGACACCCTTGCCGTTGGTTTCTGATATTTTCCTTCCCAAGGCATCATATTCATACTTCATGCTATAAGGTTTGTTTCGATCTTTAGACACAGGCTCAACAACTGTTTTTAGATTTCCTCCCAAATCATAGGTCATGAATGTACCATAACCATTCTTATATCCTAAAGCATCCATTTCTTTTGTTACTTGTCCCATCCTATCATATTGATAAGCTTTGGATACGATGCGTAACCACTGACCTTGTGTGTTCTTATAATAATATTCTTTTGTCAGCACTCTTCCCATCAGATCATAGGTGTACACCAAGCGATTCATTTGATCAAAACCAAGGAGTGCATCATAATTCTTAGGCGTTACTTCTCCTATTTTTCTTCCTGCAATATCATATTGATAATAGGATACTGCACCTAGTGGTTTCTTTGTTTTAACAAGGAGGCCCCTTTTGTCGTATTCATATTCCGTAACATTTCCATTGGAGTCAATCACTTTGATAGGCTGACCCTGATAGTCGTAGAATGTCTCTGTCGTAATAGCTACTGGCTTTCCGCTTTCATCTATCCTATGATTGATGATCTTCTTCTGATTATTGTTTTCATCATATTCGTAGGTTACTTTTATGCCTTCAGCATTGATGACTTCTTTTAAATTTCCATTTTTATCATAGGCATAGGTGACTGTTAAAGGAATCGTCGTGTTACTTCCACTGTCATATCCATATATATCCCCGCTTCGGACTTGTAGGGTTTCTGTCTTTTTCTGCTTACGATGATTGTATGTATACGCTGTAATCTTTTTATTCTGGTTGTCTATGTATTCTTCTTTTTTGATCGGATTTCCATCTCCGTCATATGTGTAGACAATCTTTCCTCCACTGCTTCTTCGTTCCTCACTTATCCTTCCATTTTTGTCATAGAGGTAACTGAAAGTAATAAGATTCTGAGGTTCATCCTCAAGATAAACGCCATCTATCCCTATCTTTACCCCAACTTTTTTCCCAGATCGATCATAGCTATAGGCTCTATATGTATAACGCAAGTTATCATTCGTATGATCTAGGGGGATATACTCCTTGATTAAACGGTTTAACGCATCATAATAATAGTATGCAGTACTACCGTTTTTCAGTGTCTTGGATTTAAGCTTTCCATTTAAGTAATAGGAGCTACTTTCAGCGTTTCCATCGGGATACTCTACCAAAGTAACATTGTCCATATAATCATAGCTGGTGATGGTAACTGCCTTATCCTTATGATTAAGATATTGGGTATACTTGACTTGCTTTTTGTTATCGAAGGTCTTTGCGTATTCGTACTCTTCTAAGGTTTTCGCCTCTCCATTTGCTGCTTCACAAAATTGCACCTTCGTACGTCTGTCTAATTTATCATAAGTATAAAGATACATTCCTCCAGAAGGAAGCAGCTTGGTCTTCATGTTCCCATAAACATCATAAGTATATTCCGTTCTATGGTTCATAGGATCGATTTCTGCCTTTAGAAGTCCATTTTCAAAGTACTCGTATCGCCTGCCATAATTTCCGTTATATCCATAGTTTATGGTATCATCATCTGCGGCTGCGTATTGATTTGGTTCTATTTCCTTTATTTTTCTTCCAAGCACATCATATACAATTCGTTTTGTTTCCCCCTCGTGTTCTATGATCTTTACCAGTTGTCCATTTTTGTTATACAAATAATTCGTGGTGTACCCTTTCGGTGTTACTTCTTTTGTCTTCCAGCCAATGGCATTATAGTAGAGAGTCGTTACATGATTTTCAGCATCCTTTATGGTCTCAATATTTCCATATTGATCGTAGCTATATGTAGTGATATTCCCTTCCGGATCTGTTTCACTTTTGAGCAATCCTTTTGCTTTCCAACCGTTGGCTTGACTCTCAGCATTCGAATAGTACGTATAGGTGGTTATTGCATAGTTTTCTGGATTGATGACATCATTTGGATTTACAGTTAGTACACTCAGCGGTGAAAGCAATTGTTCTAGGTTCTTTTGTTCTTCGCCATATACCGATTCAAGAACCGTAGCTTCATTTTCATCCTTCATTTTCCAAGAAAAGAGATCTTCGATATCGAACTGATTAATATGCTTTTGCTCTTTCCCATATACAGATTCAAGAATCGTAGCTCTGCTTTTGTCCCCTGTTTTCCACGAAAACATATCCTCTAAGCTGAGCTGTGTCTCTGCTTCTCCGTAGACATAACTGGCAACCGTATAGCTTTGAGGAATAATGACTGTATCCAATGCTTGGTCGCTACCAATAAAAGATTCCAGTTTTTTTAATAGATATACCTTGCTCTCATCGTAGATGTAATAGATTACTTTTCCTTCTTGATCTGTTTCTTTAATAAGATTGTTTTTCTCATCATATGCCATGGTCTTGGTGCTTCCATCGGGATAGGTAATTCTCGTCACATTCCCTTTCAGATCTATGTCATAGAAGGTTTGGTTACCGTATTCATCTTTTTCTGATTTTACGTCACCAAACTTATTTTCACCATCTGTTAGATGGTATTGGGTTTCTTTTACACGTCCTTCCGGGTCCTGCAGTTTTGTAATATAATTGCTCGCATCATACCAATAGACCCAAGTCCGAGCACTGCTATTTTCTACAACCGTTGTCTTTTTATTTGTCGTGTCATACGTATACATAGCCACACTACCATAAGCATCCACTGCCTGAATCACTTTTCCTTGATCATATCCGGTCGTATGATTATAGGTCAGCTTTTCTATAAGGGTATTGTTGTGATCCCTAATTTCTGTAAGGTAACCATGGCTATCATAGCTATACCTCATCTTGCTTCCTGCAGGGTCTGTAACCACGCTGAGTAGCCCATTCTGATAATCATATACTGTGATTCTGCCTATTGGATCCTTGATTTCACGAATCTGTCCGCTGCCATTGTAAGTAACCTGATAGGATCGTCCCAACTGATCCGTTATAGATGCTATTTTCCCAGTGCTGTCCACATTGATATTTACTTCGTTGCCCCTGGGGTCCATCATACGTGTTAAGAATCTCTGTTTATTAAAATAATATTTATATTGATCCTTTGTAGTCAGTGTATAGGTTTCATCGGCATTTTTGATAAATATACTTCGATTGTCTTCTGGCTTATAGGTACCGTCTGATTGCTTTTTAAACATCTGTACACTGCCATTCGGAAGGCTTACCCTGATATTATTTTCCCCAAATATGCTGCCTTGAAAGCCAAAGGTCCAGCCCCGGCCCATACTTCCTTTTTCTTCATCCTTGGCATTATATGTCCTACTAATATTAATCTTAAATCCTGGGGCATCCATCTCCATATCATTGACTGTAAAGGAATAGTTCCCGGTGGCTGGATTTACACCACTTTCTCCATAGTGGATTTGTTCTTTAATTTTAGAAAGCTGATCCATCGTATACCAAGAATCATTATTAAACGCATTGTCTCCAGGGTCTAAAGGATCTCCCTCCGGATTCACATATGGATCTGGCTGTGGTTTGACATTGCTTAGAACTCCATATGCATCCATCCTGCCGTTTGAAGTTACCTTTCCTTGTAAGGTGTTGCACACTACAGCATTGTTCATGATTCTGTCTGTAATTTCCCTGTAGTTAAGATTTTTTTCATAGCTTTTTAACAATGCTGCAACACCCGTTACCAGAGCAGTACTGGCTGAAGTCCCTGTAAAAGGTCCATAATTATTTTCTGGCATTGTCGTAAGTAGCTGTTCCCCTGGTGCTGCAATATCAATGTATTTCCCATAACCAGAAAACTTACTCCTCACCCCTTCATTATTGATGGATGCAACACCCAGTACATTCGGCAAGTTGAAACAAGCTGGATAGGTAGGATGTGTCAGGGTATCTCCGCCTCGATTTCCAGCAGCCGCGATAAACAGTATCCCACTATTTTCTATAGAATCCTTTAAGGCATAATTGTTATCTGAGCCTCCAAAGCTGCAGTTTATAATCTTTATTCCCTTCGACATGGCATATTCAATGGCTTTTATAGCATCACAAGTATAGCCTGTTGTGCCATGGATAAACTTCAACGGCATAATTTTAACTTCCGGTGCTACACCTATCGTTCCCTTTCCATTCGCCTGCGCTGCGATAACGCCCGCCACGGCTGTACCATGCATATCAAAATTTGCACCGTCATACACACTGTTATCCCCATTAAAGAAGTCCCAGCCATGTACGTCATCTATATATCCATTGCCATCATCATCAATACCATTGCCTGCTATTTCACCAGGGTTAGTATATATATTCCCTTTCAAATCTTCATGATTAACATCTATTCCTGAATCAAGCACCCCTACAACAATCTCCCTGCTGCCTTTTGTCAGATTCCAGGCGGGAAGGACATTAATATCAACACCTGCCCTGCCAATTTCTCCTCCTATTTCCTGCCCAACATTATATAGTCCCCACTGCTGTTCAAATAAAGGATCTGCTGAGGCAGCCACTATGGTAAGTTTATAGTTCGGCTGTATATATTCAATTTCTGATGCCTTGTTCAGCCTTTGGACCAACTTATTCAGATCTTTTTCTTCTGTCTCAAGCACATCAATATTTAAATGTTTGAAACGATACCTTGTATCAAGTCTTCTTAGTTTCAATTCATCTTTTATATTTGCTTTTAGTTTCGATATTCTTTCCTCTGCTTGCTTGGGCTTTTTATCTTTATCAAGATAAGAATCTAAATTCATCAAAATTTGACTGCCAGCACTTTTAGAGTCTAAATCGGATGTGTCCTTATACTTAACAATAATCTGATTTGTTTTGTTGTAAACAGCGCTCATTACAGTTTCTTCAGGTATATCTCCTAATAATTCTATTTCTTCGTTTTGGCCGTATACACTATCAAATACTGTATCCTCTATTTCATCATCTGTATTGTTGTTGGAAGCCTTCATCTGCTGAATGAAGCCGGACACATCTATTTTACTTAAAGCGGATACCGTCTCCACTGTAAAAATATTTGTAAAAAGAAACAGACATACAAGCAGCCTAGCAATATATGTAAATTTTCTTTTCATAGGGTCCCCCTTTCTACCTACTTAGTGGTATATGTTATGATTACTTCATTTGTTGTCTTTAGCTTGAATCGTATGCTGTTGATTACTCCTGTATAGGCTTGTCCTTGGGGAATAATCATATGTTTTTTAAACTGCAATATTCCCAGTTGATTTTGTATGACTTCAATATCTGTCCCTATGATGTTCCCTGAGTTTTCATCTTTCTTTGCAGTCAAACTCGATACGTCTGTAATTTCCAGTTCATCTGGGTTATAGGTTAGCGTAAATACATGGCCTTGGAAGTTCGTAATATTAGAAGCTGTGACAACCAGATCCCTTTCTTCTCCAACAGCCCCAATTGCTCTAAACGCTTGGGTAGAACTACTGGTCATAGCAGTTACTGGCTCACTCCATGGACTGACACCAGTCTTGTTTTTACTCCGTACTCTATAGGTATATTGGGTATTTGGTGTCAAACCTGTATGAAGATATTTGAGGGATGCTCCAACCCCTTTGACTACATCTCCAATCTGTACCTCGTATTCTTCTGCATCAGCTACACTATTCCAGGTTAATAGTACTGTAGATGTTGTCGTTGCTGCTGTTATATTGGTTGGGATTGCAGGATCTAGCGACATGGTTTTGATCGTTATCGGTTCACTCCATTGACCAGGTAAACCTGCTTTTATACTTCTTACCATGAAGATATGGTCTGTATTGGGAACAAGGTTTTTATGGGTGTAAGCCGGGGTAGTTAAATCAGTTATGATTTGATCGCCAATTTTCACTTCGTATCCATCAGCTCCCACAACATTTCCCCAAATCAATGCGATTTGATCCTTTGCTCGAATGGCCCCTATGTTTTGTGGTACCGTATTGCCCTCGCCTTGGGTTAATACAAGTATAGGTGTTGTAAATGCACTGGTTCCCTGACTATTGACAGCTCTTATGCTAATACTATATTGTGATCCTTTCAATAACCCTGTGATTGTATAGGTAGTACCATTGATGTTTCTGATGGTATTTCCATCTACTTTTAATTCATAGCTTTCGGCATTGGCTACACGATCCCATGATAAAGCGATTTCTGTCTCTGCACCGTTGGCTATTACATTTTGGGGTTGGCTTAACGCATAGGTAGAAATTGTGAGTGGATCACTCCACTGACTTACCTCGCTATCGTTCTTAGCCCTTACTCTATATGTGTGGCTAGAATTAGGACTCAGGCTCTCATGAATAAATGAGGTATTGTTTCCGTTATCAATAACTACACCATCGGAATCTATCTCGTAGCTTTCTGCATTAGTTACTGCATCCCAAGAAACCGAAATCTTTGCATCATCGGCTTTTCCTTGAATGTTTGAAGGTACTGTAAAGATATCTGCCTTTGTTCTTACAATAATGAGCCTGCTCCAGTCACTGTAGCTGCCATCCTTTACTGATCTTATCCGGTAGGTGTGTTCTGTATCTGCTATCAAATTATCGTGTACATATTCTGATAAAGCTCCTGTATTTTTGATATTTCCATCTGCTTCTACCTGATAGGTTAACCCCGGAATCATGCTCCAAGTGACAGTTATCTTTGTTTTTAATGGCTCCACCACTATGTTCTGTGGTATAGGGAGGGCTTCATCCTGGGTGATGACGGTTAGCATGTTACTCCATTCACTCTTCCCTGCGGGGTTAATACTTCTTACCCGATAGCTATGGCTAGTATTGGGTGTAAGTCCGGCATGTACATAGTTTGTACTGTTTCCGTTGGATAGGATATCGCCATCTACCTCTATATCATAGGCTGTAGCTCCGTTTACGGAGTTCCAAGTCACAGTAATGTTATTTCTTGTGGCAAATGTATTGATATTAGCTGGTGCTTGCGGTGCTGGTGGAAGGGTTGATTTACTGATGGGCTCACTCCATGGTCCTGCTACATTTCCATTTTTACCTCGAACCCTATAGATGTGTTCTGTGCCTGTGATAAGGCCTGTATGGGTAAAGCTTGTCCCCTGTGCCGTGCCAAGGATGACTCCATCCCCTTCTATCTCATAGGAGGTTGCATAACCTACTAAATCCCAATGAATTGTAATGCTGTTCATCTCTGCAGTAGCAGTAAGCTCTCCCACCTTTGGTGGCGGCGTAGCCAAAGTCGTACCCGTAGCTGGAGCACTAAACCCGGTTTCAACCCCTGCCTCATTCTTTGCTTGTATTTTATATGAATAGGAAGTTTGAGGAGATAGATTTCTTACAGTCTGTATTTTGTTATTGGGTCTTATCCACGTGGGAATCGTTGTCTCATCTCCAGCAGACGTTAAATACTTATTGGTAGCCGTATTCACGATCTGGTATACGGTAGCTATTGGATTCGTATCATTTATTTCAATATCCAGTGTGTAAGATGTTGCATTCTTGATAGAAAGATTGGGCATAAGAGCTTTTGTATAAATTGTTTGAGTGGTGCTAGATGCAATATTACTAATTGCATCCCTAGCTTCAAATTTCACCGCATATCCTGTATTAGGTAATAGAGAACCTTGCGTGTAGGATGTGCTAGTAATCCATGAACTAATATTTGATCCTATAGTATATCGATAGGGCGTAGCATGTAGGCCTGAAAGGCTATCCGTAGCAGATCCTGTTACCGTTATTTGATTTGGAGAAGAGTTAACACTTACAGTTCCCAAGACGGGCGACGACTTATCAATCTTGAATCTAACAAGTGAAGTGACAGTAGCTATTCCATCACTTACTTCGAACTTAATCGAATGATTTCCATCACTTAATGAAGTCATATTTATTGGATTAAAATTTACTGTTTTAGCTGTAGCTGTATTAGTTACAGTTTTTACCTCCCTTGCTGTGGTCTCAGTATCAATATAGTATTTACATGTCACATTATTATTATCTTTGTCGGAAACTATAATGGACGGTACAACGCTAGTATCATTCTTACCATAATATTTATTTTCGATAGGATTATTTACACTTAAAGTAGTTAGATTATTCTTTACTGCTCTTTGTATTGTAATATTTGCGCTTCCTGAACTATATGGGTAAACCAAAATAATGCTATTACTTAGACTAAAGTCAATAGCTCTATTATACTGATAAACATCAATCTGCCCTGGACAATAAATAGTTACACTACTACTTCCCGATACTATTAACATACGATAGTAATATGTACTCTCATCATATGTAATTCCAGTATCTGAAGAACTCTTAAAGTATTCTCTATCATCATCCCAACTTGATGTTGCATATACTTTTCCGCCAGAAAATTTGTATCCTGAACCGCTACCTCTCGTTACATTTGTTAATCCTGGAATATCTTCCCACACAAGATTTGAAGGCTTTAATGCTCTTTGGATTGTAATATTTGTACTATATGAAGCATTTGCCATATATACAAGGATACTCTCAGTGCTTGGTATAAACTCTACAGGTTTGTTTATTTCAAAAATTCTAACCAATCTATCTCTGTCCTTAAGTATTTGAACACATGGACCATTATTCAACTTGATAACACGATAATAATATCTGCTATCATCGTAAGTAATACCTGTATTAACTGAGTTTTTAAATCTTTCGGTGTCTCCAGTATCTTCCCATTGACCTTTATATACTTTTCCGCTACTGAACCAATAGCCTGATTCACATAAATTTACATTAGTAAGACCAGGGACATCTTCCCAGACAAGATCTATTGCCGAAGCCTCTGCATTGTGAGGTATTAAAGCAAATACACTAATAACTATCATCATCAGTGCAAGACATTTCTTACCAAAATGTCCATTTTGCCTTTTACTTTCTGCTCTCGATATTCTTCTAAAACCAAATATTCTCAATGCTTATCCCCCTTTTCAACTCTTTAGTTTTGAATGTCTTTTTGACTTAACAAATTAGCTTCTCTCCTGAACTCTCTCTGCTCAGAAAACTGCCGTTTACTATGTTTACTTGGTGGTATAGGTTATAGTAACTTCATTGGTTGTTTTTAATTTGAATCGAATACTGTTGATCACACCGGTGTATGCTTGTCCCGCTGGTATATTGGTTAGCTTTTTAAACTGCAGTATTCCCGGTTGATTTTGGATCACTTCTATATCTGTTCCGACAATATTGCCAGTATTTTCGTCCTTTTTAGCGGTTAAGCTTGACAGATCCACAATTTCTATTTCATCTGGATTATAGGTAAGTGTAAAGGTATATCCTTTAAAGCTTGTGATGTTAGACGCTGCGATTACTAAGTTTTTCTCTTCTCCTATGCTACCCATTACCCTATATTCCTGCTGCGTGCTGTTTGTTGTGACTGTAATAGCATCACTCCATGGGCTTAAACCTGTTTTATTTTTACTTCTTACTCTATAGGTATGTTGACTATTGGGTGCTAATCCGCTATGTAGGTATTTCGTAGTGAGTCCAATGCTAACAATTTCATTGTCTATTTGAACTTCATATTCTTCTGCATCTGATACACTATCCCATGTTAGCAGTACTGTAGAAGTAGAAGCTGCTGCCGATAGATTACTTGGGATGCCAGGGTCTTCCGTCATGGTTTTTATGCCTACAGCTTCACTCCATTGTCCAGAACCATCTGCCGTAGCAATTCTAACCCTATAGGTATACTCCGTATTCGGTTGTAGGTTCTTATGAAAATATGTATTACCTGTTATTCCTGTGATCACCTGATCACTTATTTTAATCTCATATCCCTCGGCGCCATTGATTTTCTCCCATATCAATGTAATTTGATCCTTGGTCGTAATAGCAGATATATTTTGAGGAATTCTAGTGCTTTCTCCCTTTGTTAAAACCGTAATAGGTGTGGTAAACCGACTTGTCCCTTGGGTACTTACAGCACGGATAGATACAGTATGCTGGGTTCCCTTCAAAAGTCCCGTAACTGTATAGGAAGTTCCTGTAATGTTTTTGATGCTATTTCCATCTACCTTTATTTCATATCCATTGGCGTTTGATACTGGACTCCAAGATATATTCAATTCTGTCTCTGTCGTATCTACCACTATATTTTGTGGCTCAGGGAGTATATAGGTTGTTATGGACAAAACTTCACTCCATTGACTTACCTCTCCGCCTCGTTTGGCTCTTACTCTATAGATATGATTTGTACTTGGTACAAGCCCTCTATGAATAAAGGATGTGTTATTTCCATTACCAACAACTACCCCATCCACTTCTATTTCATAACCATCGGCATCTGTTACAGCTTCCCAAGACACCCTTATCTCCTTATCACTGGCATCTCCTTGAATGTTTGAAGGTACTGTAAAGATATCTGCCTTTGTTCTTACGATGATTAGTCTACTCCAATCGCTGTAGCTGCCATCCTTTACAGATCTTACCCGGTAGGTGTGTTCTGTATCTGCTATCAAATTATCGTGTACATATTCTGATAAAGCTCCTGTATTTTTGATATTTCCGTCTGCTTCTATCTGATATGTGAGGCCAGGAACTGTATTCCATGTGATAATTACCTTTGTTTTATATGGCTCTACCTCTATATTTTGTGGTATGGGGAGGGCTTCATCCTGGGTGATGACGGTTAACATATTACTCCATTCACTCTTCCCTGCGGGGTTAATACTTCTTACTCGATAGCTGTGACTGGTATTGGGTGTAAGGCCAGCATGGACATAGTTTGTACTGTTTCCGTTGGATATGATATTGCCATCTACCTCTATATCATAGGCTGTAGCCCCATTTACAGAGTTCCAAGTCACAGTAATGTTATTTCTTGTGGCGAATGTATTGATATTAGCTGGTGCCTGAGGCACTGGAGGAAGGGTTGATTTACTGATAGGCTCACTCCATGGCCCTGCCACATTTCCATTTTTACCTCTAACTCTATAGACGTGCTCCGTACCCGTGATAAGGCCTGTATGGGTAAAGCTTGTTCCCTGTACGCTACCAAGGATGACGCCATCCCCTTCTATTTCGTAGGATGTTGCATAATTCACCAGATTCCAATAGATTGTAATACTATTCATCTCCACGGTGGCAGTAAGCTCTCCCACCTTTGGCGGCGGCGTAACCAAAGTCGTCCCGGTAGCTGGGGCACTAAATCCCGTTTCAACCCCTGCCTCATTCTTTGCTTGTACCTTATATGAATAGGAAGTTTGGGGAGATAGATTTCTTACAGTAAGTATTTTGTTATTGGGTCTTATCCATGTGGGAATAGTTGTTTCATCCCCAGCAGATGTTAAATATTTATTGGTAGCCGTGTTTACGATTTGATATACAGTGCTCGCTGGGTTATTATCAGCAATTTTAATATCCAGTGTATAGGATGTTGAATTTTCAATACTAATCCTTGGTACTTCGGCTTTTGTATAGATCGTTTGTGTATTAGATGCAATATGTCCCTTCGCATCCCTAGCTTCAAATTTTACAGTGTAGGCCGTATTCGGTGTTAGAGATCTTTGGGTATAGGTTGTACTGGTAATCCATGGACTAACATTGGACCCTATAGTATATCGATATGGCGTGGCATTCAGGCCTGAAACGCTATCTGTTGCAGAGCCTGTAACCGTTATTTCATTTGCAGATGAGTTAATAGTTATAGAGCCTAAGATAGGTGCTTTATCCACTATGAATTTGGCACTGGAGGTGACAGTAGCTAGTCCATCCTTTACTTCAAATTTTATAGTATGAGTTCCCTCGCTTAACGAGGCGATACTTATGGGGCTAAAATTAACCGTCTTAGCTGTAGCTGTGCTAGTTACAGTTTTTACTTCCCTTGCAGTGGTTTCCGTGTCAATATAGTATCTACACGTCAGCGTTTCATTCTCTTTATCTGAAACGACAATGGAGGGTATGATGTTGGTTTCATTCACACTATAATATTGGTTTTCAGTAGGTGCATTGATTGTCAATGTCGGTTTTGCATTGCTTTCAACGAACCATGTTTCTCCATTGTCCAGCATAATCATACTGCGTCCGTCGGCCAAGCGTACCATCGGATTCCTATCATCTTTAACCTCAATTGGAATAGATATGGTACTCCATTCGTTTTTATTGTAGTTGTATATATATCCTGTCTTTTTTTCATCATTGCCAAGCACAAGTATGTGTTCATTATCCAAGATAGTGCTTACAGATGCATTGTTGTAGCCCATGGATGGGTTATCCAGCATTTTAACTTCATTTGTTACAGGATCGTAGATATTAATACGCCCTCTCTCAGCGATAAACACCTTTCCATCTTCCATAACTTCCATAGTAAGGCTAGTAGACTCCCAAAATCCTACCAATGTTGATTTTTTTTCCCATTTTGTTTGACTCGGATCATATATCCGAATATCGTAAGTACGAGAATCACGTCCAAGATCGTTATTGCGAATATATCCCCCGGCAACCATAACTCTCCCATCTTTTAAGGTTTTCTGCCTATGATGATATATGTACGCAACCGCCCCTCCCCAGCTGAATTTATTGGTAGACGGATCGTACAACCAAGTTTGATCGCCTGCCTCCAAATCTTGAATCCAACTCTTCCATCCGCCCGTAATAACGACTCTGCCATCAGGAAGGGTACTTTGTTGATGATACCGCCTATTTTCAGGTAAGTTTGGACCTTCTGTCCATGTGTCGGTCTGCGGATTGTAAAACCAAGTTTTATTTCCTCTACATGTTGCACTGTCATATTCTCCTCCTGTAACCAAAACTCTCCCATCCTTAAGTACACTTACTCTAGCCCCACTGCCAGC
Organism: Anaerosolibacter carboniphilus; assembly: GCF_014205875.1. Lineage (GTDB taxonomy): Bacteria > Bacillota > Clostridia > Peptostreptococcales > Thermotaleaceae > Anaerosolibacter > Anaerosolibacter carboniphilus. The sequence continues at coordinate 185,577 of NZ_JACHEN010000001.1, read as the reverse complement.
TGCCTTGGCTACTTCTGCAGGCATATTACTGCCCTTTGCAAATGTCACCGTAGGGGCCTCTGCAAAGGCTATCAATGATCCTTGAATGCTAATACCCATAATGGCCACCATTAACATTGCTATTCTGATTAAAGTTTTCATGTCAAAATGTTCATTCTTTTGTTTGCTTTTCGGACCCATTTTTCTAAAGTTAAGCATTTTCAATATTTTTTCCCCCTTGCTTTATATTTACTTCACACCTCGGACCACTTGCATAAGACCAAATGTTTCCATAATTTTTTACATAATAATACATTTTATATGATATATGTAATTTTAAGAAATATCTAACAATTATTTTCGCAACTTTCGACAGCAAAATCTATTACTTTTGATTGACACTCCCCAGTTTCTGCTATATGCCCTTCGTCTGCTATTATTCAAACAATACCTCCATAATCTACTCAAAGCTGAATTACAAATACCAATGCTTCATAAATATCATTATCCTGGGTATTGCTTTCAGATATCGTTCTAGTTGACAATATCTTCTTTTTCAATATGTCCCTTTTCATCCAAACTGCATAAATTGATATGGGAAGTAGCTTTGAAAAAAGGTAATATATAAGAAGATTCATGGAGGTGTGATTGTGTTGGGCGGTTTGGTTCCTTTTGGCAGAAGACCTGGCGATTTAGAACGACTATTCGAAAGAATGTTCCAAGATGATTTTGGTTTGGGCTATCTTGCAACGGGTATGAAGATGGATGTAAAAGAGAACGATGAAAACTTTGTTGTGGAAGCTGAAATTCCAGGGATCAACAAAGAACAGATCCATCTTGACTATCACAACGATTATCTGACCATATCTGTTGAAGAAAATCGGGAAGTAAACGTAGAAAAGAATAGCTATGTAAGAAAAGAAAGAAGATCTGGAAGGATGGCAAGATCCGTCTATGTAGGCCCCATCGCTGAAGATCAGATCAAAGCAAAGTATAGCAATGGCATTCTGACCATAATACTTCCAAAAACCAAGCATCCAAAGATAAAAAAGGGTATTCACATTGAATAACAATAAAAAATCCCATGTTGTCAATACAACATGGGATTTTCATTATGCCATCAATAGCACCAAAATACCTAACAATATTCGATAGTATGCAAAAGGTGCCAACTTTTTCCTTTTGATATAGCTCATAAACAATGCGATGACCAGCAGGGCCACAATAAAAGATACCACGGTTCCTACCAGTATAACCATCCATTCATAAGGTGTATAAGCAAATCCAGCCTTCATAAGCTTATAGGCCGCAGCCCCCATTAGGGTCGGTATGGCCAAAAAGAAAGAGAATTCTGCTGCCACTTCCCTGGATAAGCCAAGGAATAATCCCCCAATAATGGTAGATGCAGATCGTGACATGCCCGGTATCAGGGCCATGCACTGAGCCACCCCAACAATGAAAGATTGACTGAAGGTCAACTCATCCGTGGTACGTACCTGTACCCTTTTTAATTTTGCCTCTGCAACCAGCAAAAGAATTGCCCCCACAATCAAAGCAATAGAAACTGTCGTTGGATTAAAGAAATGGGCATCGATATAATCATCAAATAAAAATCCCAGTATTGCTGCAGGGATAAAACCTACAATAACCTTGGTCCATAATCGGAATACGCTCCTTGCCTGTCGAATATTATTGGCCTTTGGAAAAATCTTATCTTTAAAGTATAGAATTACTGCAAAGATTGCACCCACTTGAATGGCCACGTTGAACACGTTGGCAAATTCCCCTGTAAAGTCTATGTACTTACTGGCGATAATGAGATGCCCTGTAGAAGAAACTGGTAAGAATTCAGTCAGTCCTTCAATAATGCCAAGTATAATTGCTTTTAAAATCACCGTATTTCCTCCTTTTTCGTTATTACCTCCATTAGCGTATCACGATAATATATGTAAATCAAGGGCAAGAAATTCCATCAGAGTCTTTTATTGCCTTACTCTTTTGAATCAATTCAGTGGTATGGACTTTTGAAAATGTTGATAATCCTTCATGGTCTTCCACTCGCCACCCCAAGTCCATCCGCGATCCTTGAAAGCCTTGTAGCAGACATCCCCCTTGATGATCATTCCTTTTCGAATCTCCCCACGATCCAGATAGCTTTTCCCTGCTGCAGGCGATACTTTTTCCCCTTTCATATAGGGATTTTGTATGGGATTAATATCGATGGCAACTCCATAGCTGTGCTTTGATAACACCCCCTTGCTGTCTGCCACATCTCTGAAATTAAATGCCGATGTATTGTTATTCTCCATGGATAAATCGTCATTTCCTTCATATTCATCCACCAATCGTATTTTCTCTATAGGAAACTTTGCTTCATATAAGATCTGAAAAATCTCCATGATCTCTTTAGCAACAGTCTTATGGACCACCAGTTCTCCTTCATGGCTCTGGTCATCAAATCCCCAATATAATACCCTCACATAAGCCAGCTGGTCCATAGCCACAGGACTTTCAGGCTTCCAGGATACACCATTCATATTCTTCATTACCCCATCAGGCAGAGAAGCAACCGAAAAGCTTACTCGTTCTTCTTTTTTGCTGACTTCAACGGTACTTTCTTGTGATACATGGGTATCCGCTGCCTTTACGACTTCCACTTCTTGAACCTTGGTACACCCAACGCTCACAAGCAAAGAGGCTATTATCACAACAATTGTTAATATATATTTCACAGCATAAGCCTCCTCATAGATACGTGATTGTAAAAGCTTATATTTTAGACGAACAATTCACAACGATCCCCTACAGGATAAAATACTTTCATCAAAATCTACAAAACAAGCTTAAGAATAAATGAAAATAGAGGAGTTACAAATTTTCGCACTCCTCTAAGCATATCATATTTAACCTATAGAATAAACAGCGCCACAATCAAAGTTGCCACAAAACCAATACAGACAGGTATTATGTTTTTTCTAACCAAATCCAGAGGGTTTACATTACAGATGGCAGCCACAGGAATAATTCCCCAAGGGATAATGGTTCCTCCCCCAACCCATATGGCTGATATTTGCCCTAAAACAGCTAGAGCTCCTTTATTTACCTCAATGGCAGATGAAAAAGTCTGAGCCAAGGCACCTACCAATGGCAGTCCTGAGAATCCTGAACCATCTAAACCAGTGATCCCACCAATCACCATTTGAATTACAGCCACTGGCAGTTTAGAGAGCTGAATCCGATCTGCTAAATATAACCCCATATCCGATAATAACCCCGTAGCATTTTCACCAAGAATTTCTTTGGCTGTACCTTCGCTGCCCAAGAAAAAGAATGCACCGATGATAATGACTGGAGCAAACACCTTAATCCCAAATCCAAATCCATCTCTAATATAATCGGTAATTTTTTCAAAAGAGCTAATAAAATTATGCTGTATGATTGCTGTAAAGCTCATAATTAAGATGGCTGTACCGCCTACCAATGCCGTTGCATCTCCACCTCGTAGTTGGTACTTATACATGATAAAAACATCTACTAGGAATGCCAGCGGCGTACTCACCGCCACCAGCCAAACACCCATGGATAATTTTGCAGGCTTCTCCATTTCAGCTGTTGCCGCTACGGTCTCAAAGGTCTTCATCTCCTTGCGCATCATGAAATAAGAACATCCCACCGTTACAACACTCATCGTCAACCACAAGGGTATGCTGGCCTGGATCAGTTCCATAGGATTTGCTATGGCAGCTGCCTTTGCCGTAATGGCTGGTGCTCCTTGGATAAAATAGTCACTGGATAAAGCAACACCATGGCCGAAAATATTCATGGCTACAGCTGCCCAAATGGCAGGTAAACCAGCTCTAATAGCTCCCGGCAGCATGATCGCCCCTACCAAAGCCACGGAAGGGGATGGCCATATAAACCAAGAGAAAAGCATCATGACAAAGCCCAGTCCAAAAAACGCCACCGTTGGATTCGTCATCCACTTCTTAATAGGACGCATCATCAGTTCGTCTGCACCAATATCTCTCAGTGCATGGGACATGGCAACAACCAAGGAAATAACCACGATAATTCCCCAAAACTCTTTTCCTGCGGCAATTAGCGCATTGTAGATTACCTGTACACCCTTCACAAGACTTCCTGAGGATGCATAACCCATGACAAAGAGACCTATGATACATGGCAATACCGTATCTTTTCGAAAAGCCATGGTCACCATCACAATCAAAACCATAAAAATGTAAATATAATGCAGCGCCGTCAGTTGAACCATATCTTTTTCCCCCTTATTGATATTGCCTGCTTTGATTTCTAACCTTATCTATAAAATTATGAACAAAGTGGTGTTTCTAAAATCTCAATGTCTACTTCTTCAACCAGCTTCATGTTAAATACATCTGTTAATCCCAACGCCTTCACCCTGTCTTTGAGTATCTCTACCTCTGTGGTATAAAGGCCTTTCTTTTTCATTCTCTCGAAATAGATGGAGCCTGAGAAGGTATACTTTTTTCCCATTCCCTCTTCTGTAGCCATCATTTCCCTTACAAAGGCAATGGCATCCCCGATAGCCAATTCTGTTGGCAGCTCCAGCAGTTCTTTTTCAATGACATATCGAACGCTATTATGACCCGCCAAAATCCCTGTCACAATGGCTTCAGTGTGACCAACCAAGAGCCCTGCCTTTTCTCCAGCGCAGAAAAGATTGTCGATTCCGTCTACCTTCAAGTCATTACCACGAGGTGCCATGCTGAAGTATCGCATGGAGTTTCCTTTTCCGCCAGCATAGGGATCTTCATATCTTGCATATTCAAAACCTGGAACTTTTCTTAACTTTTCCAGAGGAAAAAATGGTCCCATCAACTTCGCATGGCCTGTATCCAACAGAATGATATTATCTTTAAACTCAGGAAGCGCATACTGTTGACAAGCTTTTGCGTCCAAATGGTTCTCAATCAATTCCTCTGGCAACGGAACGATAACCACACCTTCTCGATTTAATTCTTCTTGTATTTCCTGGGAAAGTGATTCCTTATAGAGCTTGCATGCGCCACTCATGGCACCTATCGTACCATCTGCCTTCTTTCCAACCATCTCTTCAACCCCAGCCAGTTTCGCAATGCTTACACGGCCTCCAAAGCTAGGACATCTTAGAATGCACATGGCACAACCATTTCCATATTTCGAACAGTTCCCCATAGGTCCAGCAGTTCCCGTCGTATCGATGAAAGCATCCCCTTGAAAGCTACGTCCAGTTTGGTCACTGACTGCTACTATTTTTGAGCCATCCATCTTCACTTTATCGACTCTGGCTTCAAATATGATTTCGACACCTAATTCCCTTAAGTGAGTCATCACAGCCCCATGAGTATCGGCAATGTCATATAAATTTACATGATGATGACCTGGAAATTCAATATTTTTATGTCTTGCTTGCTGATCACATATTTGAAATAGATCTCCACCGCCCATGGCGATCATTTCTTCCGTAGCAGCAAACCTACCATTGTTTCTCATGATTCCACCAACAAGTCCTGTACCTAGAAGCATATCTGTTCTCTCTAATAGCACCACTTTGGCACCAGCTTTTGCAGCACCAACGGCAGCAGCACAGCCTGCCCATCCTCCACCAATTACCACAACTCTTGCCATGAATAAACGCCTCCTTCGTATTTACACAAAAATAAAAGCAATTGGCGCAGAACACCAATTGCTTGTCTCACAAAAACAGCACAAAAAAGCTTATGAACACAAACAAGATAGCGCTCCACCAGCGTCACTGGTGACAGTCGCAGGACTCTTAACCCTGAAACCAGGAATAAACTCTAGAGCGAATTTATCCTTCGGTGCCATCCCCTTTCCTCTAGGATCTTCGACTGCTCTACCGTCTTCCCTAGACTACTCTTGTCAGGCACACCTCTATCATGCATAATTATAAAGTTATTTAATATAATAATACACATTGTACTTTATGTCAACACAAATTATAGAGCCTAGGTACTCTACCTAGGCTTACACATTAGAATCTTACCTTATTATGGATGGCCTGGTAAATCTGTTCTGGAGTTAGTCCTGACGCCTCAATAATAGAAGTCTTTGCTTTCAGACCTTTTGACAGGTTCATATTATTTAAGTCTGATACAACGATGGCTTCATAGGCATCACTGGTAATATCATCCAAAGTATCATTTCTATACATGGTTCGTACATCATATCCTTTTTGCCCCAGATAATCCCTTACTTCTTCTAAATTGTTTTCTACAACAATTTTCTTTTTCATCCTATCTATACCTCCTACTTTAGATTATTCTCTATTATTATGTGCATTCTATTTTGAATTATATGTGGCAAACCTATAGATTTTGTAGTAGGATATAACTGAAATTAACATTTGGAAGAAGGTAGTATATGGATTTACATTATCTCAAGCTGTTTCATATTGTAGCAACAAATCTAAGTTTTTCCAAAACTGCTACCCAGCTGCATATCAGTCAGCCTGCTATTTCAATGCAGATAAAAAAACTTGAAGATGATTTGGGCATGCCTTTGTTTGATCGCCTCGGCAGACATATTTATCTCAATGACCATGGTAAGCTTCTTTATGAGTATACGAATAAAATTTTTCATCTTATAGAAGAAGCTGAAAATAAAATGCAAGAAATGGAAGACAACATCTGGGGCAGCTTATTTATTGGATGCAGCAACGCATCCGCCATTTTTATAATGCCTGAAATTATCAGTCAGTACAAATCACTTTATTCACGGGTAAGCATCAATCTTCAGCTTGGCAATACCTACGAAATCCACAATCTGATGAAGCTCAATCAGATAGATTTTGCTATTATCGGTGGTGCTGTTGCGGAGCATCCAAACATCCGTTATCATAAAGTTTGGGAAGATCGCGTGGTTTTGGTAGCTTCCCCTGAAAACAGTCTAGCGAATTCAAATGCACCAAACCGCGATCAACTACTGGAGCAAAATATTATTACCCATGATTACCAATCCAAGCTCTATGAATTCGCGGAGTTGATTTATAAGGATCTTTCCTTGCACTTTCAGCCCTCCATGCTCATTGGCAGCGTAGAAACCATCAAATACTTGGTGGAAGCAAATCATGGCATTGCCATCCTGCCCTATATTGCAGTAAAACAAGAGCTCAAAGACGGCCGCCTCAAAGAAATTAAACTGAAAGATAAATGTTGGAAATATGATTATCACATGATCTATCATAAAAGCAAAGAAACTGTTCCTTCTATGATAAAACTTATCCATTTGGTGGAGAAGTATTTTGAAGAAAATAAGGAAAGACTTACATATAATGAATAGCTCAGTAGAAAATCATGTGCCCATAATTTCGTATATATTGAAAAAACTCACCATTTTGGTGAGTTTTTTCAATATATCGTCAGGCATTTAAAGGCAATTCTATCTTAAATACTGCACCTTTGTCCCCATTGTTATAGGCTATGATTTTCCCTTGATGGCCTTCCACAATAGCCTTGGTAATGGATAATCCGATGCCTGTATTTCCATTGTCTCCCTTGTAGAAGCGTTCGAAAATCTTTTTCATTTCCCCAGACTTCAAGCCAGGTCCATCGTCCATAATATATATTTCTACCTTTTTATGTAGAACATTACATTCTAAACGGATGTCCTTTTCCGCATACCGAATAGCATTGGATAAAATATTGATAAAAGCTCTATTCAACTTTTCCCCATCGAAGCAGCCTATATGATTCCAATCTCCTCCTAAATGAAAGTGGATCCCCTTTTCATCAGCCAATGCCTTTACACTCTTAATCGCAAGATTTATTATTTCTTGAAGGCTAACTTTCTCGTAACAGAAGGTTTCTTCTACATTATCCAATTTCATAAGGTACATCATTTCATCTACAATTTTCTTGAGTCGTTGACTTTCGTCAATGATGATTTCTAGACTCTCCTCCATTTCTTTCCCCTCGACAACGCCATCTTTGATGGCCTCTGCATATCCCTGAATAGACATGAGAGGTGTTTTGAGCTCATGGGAGGTGTTCTGCAAAAACCGTTTTTGCTGATTATCATACTTTTTTAGCCGGGCTGTCATGTCTGAAAAGCATACTGCCAGTTCTTCAATTTCATCTCCAGTTTTAATAGATACAGTATCCTTATCGTCTTGCAAAGAGAAATAGGTCATGTGATGTTTTAAATCACGAATAGGCTTCGTAAGTTTTTGCTGCAGAAACATACCCAAGACTATAGCAATAATTGAAGCAACAACAAAGCTTGCCATTTGTGTTCTATTCAATAGGCGATTTAGTTCCATCAAGTCTTTTACTTTTGAAAACAGTATTACATTCCCCTTCAAATTTCCCTTTTCATTGGTAATGGGCACACGTTCCATCACATAATCTCTCGTTACAACGCTGTTCAGATCACCCAGCAACCTCAGTGTTTTTTTGTCTACCTCTTCTATGTTTGTATAGACGACACGGTCATTTTGATTAAATACAATCACTTTGGAATCAATGAAGCGCCCTGCCACCTTTAAGTTTCGTTTAACAATAATATTTTGCCTAAATTTTGGATCTTCTAGAGATACTTTTTTTAGTGTTTCAGCAATGGATTTGGCCTCTATTCTCATTTGATCCCTTGCCTCATTTATCAAATACCGATGAAGTAATTGTCTGAAGGTAAGTCCTGTAATTAAGAAAGTGACAATCAAAAGGATAAAATAAGTGATCTGTATTTTCTGTCCAATTTTCATAGCTTTACCCATCGATACGGTAGCCGTATCCCCATACGGTAGTAATTGTAAGTATCGCCTCTACCTCTTCCAGTTTTTTTCGCAATCTTTTCACAAGATCATCGATCACCCGCATATCGCCTAGGTAATCATAGCCCCATACCTTTTCCAGTAGTTGCTCCCTGGTAAAGGGTACATTTTTATATTTCACTAGAAATTCAAACAAGTCGTATTCCTTGTTTGTCAGCTTTAGTTCAAACCCATTCTTTTCCACATAACGTCGATCACAAATTATTTTGATATCCTTCACTATCAATTCTTCTACTTTATCCATAACACCTTTATCCAGACGCTTAAATATATTCTTGATCCTCACAACCAGTTCTCTTGGACTAAAGGGCTTGGACAAATAATCATCTGCCCCTAGCTCTAAACCTAAAATACGATCTACTTCTTCATCCCGAGCTGATACGAATATGATAGGAATCTCGCTATTCTTTCGAATCTCTCTACACAACTCCAATCCATCGATTCCAGGCATCATGATGTCGAGCACGAGTAGATCTGCCTTTAATCTTACAATTTCCGAAATTACATTTTGTCCATTTTCAAAAAGTGTAACCATATAGTTCTCTTTTTCCAAATATTTTTTAATCAAATCTCGAATATTTCGTTCATCATCAACAACAAAGATATGCTTCATCCCATCACCTCCACAGCCTCATTATATCATGAACTTTCTTCCATCCGTAATTTTAATATTCTTTTACCATAATCATATCAAGGGGATACTCCGTAAAGTATCCCCTTGCCTGCATTCATTGTCCTATGAAAGAATATTGATGATTTCTTCCAACAGGTTCACCTTATCACTCAGTTTGTTATCAAACTCTTGACCCAAGGAAATAATTTCATTAGCCAAGGTTTCTGCATGATCTGTATCTCCATTTTTCTTTGCTTCCTTTAATGATTGTCGTGCCGTCTTTATCTGGTTATGTACTGCCTGAAGCTCGTCGTTAAGGTCTTTAAGCTGTGCTCTCACTTCTTTGGCTGCCACCAACGACTCCTTATTGCCGTTTTCCTTTGCTTCAATGTAGAGGTCTAGCATGGTGTCATGTTTTTCGACAATCTCTTTCCGCACATCAAGTCGTTCCATTCTTAGCTCGTTGATCTGATGAATTTCATCCTGCAGTGCTCTGAGCATTTCCACTTTGGCAGTTTTTGCTTGATTGTCTGCAGTCTCTGCTGCATAAGCACTTCCCATACTGGCAAAAACCATTATTCCTACCAAAAACATCATTAACATTTTCTTCATTTTTTTCTCTCCTTTGCATTTGGTTTTGGTGTTTGTTACAACCTTATTATAAGAAGAGAATTGGGAATAAAATTATGACAAATGTGGAAAAAGTATGTGAAAATATATTTATACCATATCATTTCACCCCATAGAACTCCCTGGATTTCTCTAATACCTTTGCTCGTTCTTGAATGCAATACATATAGACCCTATGGAGTGCTCTGGTAATTGCTATGTACAATAGCTTTATATCCATCTCCGTATCTGCATAGGTCGATGGATCTACACGATGGATGAGTACCCCATCAAACTCCAATCCCTTGGATAAGTAGGATGGAATCACCACAACCCCTCCATGGAAATCTGTTACATGGTCACTGATCAAATGAATATCCTCAAATTGATCCTTTAAGCACTCATATACCATTTCTGTGCTATGGAGATCTTTACAAATCACAGCGATAGATCCGAAATCTTCCTGCTGCAATGCCTTGATTTGATAAACCATCTGTTGGAGAACTGCTGCCTCATCTTTACATTGATGAAGAATAGGCTTCTCCCCATGTCTGAAAATAGGTTCAGCCAACACAGCCTCCAAACCCTTGCATTGTTTAATCACTTCATTGGCTAAAGCTACGATTTCTATGGTTGACCGATAGCTGGTCGTGAGGAGATGATAGTTATACTCCTTGTCTTTAAACACCTTCTCCATGGTTTTTTCCCAGTTATTGATCCCTCTGTAGGAATAAATCCCCTGGGATAAGTCACCTACGAAGGTGAAGGAATCATTCATGGATATCTCCCGAAGCACGCTCATCTTAAACTCATCCAGATCTTGTGCTTCATCCACTACGATATGGGCGTATCGATTTCTATCCTCTATGCCAAAGAGCTTGATATGGATATATGCCAGAGGGCCTAAATCCTCATTCTCATAGACATTTTTGATAAGCTTCTCCAGGGTATGACGGCAAACCTCTGCATACATATCCTGCCCTATTTTGTTAGCAAATGCCTTCTCCAGCTCTTCGTCCTTATCAAATAGACTTCTATAGAATTGGAAGGTATCAGGTTGCACAATTTTTCCAATGTATTCTTCTATGACAACAGGAAGGTTGTCTTTGATCTTTTCAAGCTTTCTATCCCTTTCGTCGTAGAGGGCGATGATATCCTTTCGAATGGCCTCTATATCTTCTGCTTGATTTTTTATGGTACGGATCTTTTGATCATAAATTGCTTCTATTCTTTCATGAACTTCCTTGATATCCTTTTTCAATCTTCCTTTCAGATAATCATGCAACTTGCCAATCCTTTGCACCAAAGACAAATGTACACTACTGGTCAGAAACACCTCCTGAATTTTTTCGTAGGTAAGCAAATCTATACCTTCCATCGATAAATTCACCGAGGGCAACAGGCTGCGTTCCAATTGCTTCAAGCGGTTATCAATAACTTTCTTAAATAGTAAAGAGCCCTTCATCCTCGATGCGAGAGTGATCGTCTCCACTTCCTCTGTATTTCCGTTCATCAGCAAGTTTAATTTATCTGAGCTTTGGGTGATCCCGATCTTCTTATGAAGCAACCCCAAAGCCCAATCCTCGAAGGTTGTTTGAAAAACATTTTCTACGCCTAAATCTGGTAATATGTCGGAAATATAGTTCAAAAACAATTTATTCGGTGCAATGACCATGTAATTTGCATCGGTGTTTCTTCGATTGTTATAAATAAGATAGGCCATCCGATGGAGCGCAATGGTGGTCTTTCCACTTCCCGCTACGCCTTGCACCACCAATGGTCGAATCATTTCACTCCGAATGATCTTGTTCTGCTGATCCTGTATGGTGGCCACAATCTCCTTGAGTCTTCCTTGTGTCGTCTTGTTCAGGGCCTCTGTCAGGAATCCGCTCCTCCCCTTTAGGCTGTCTTCAATTCTATCTTCTGAGGTCTTGTCATCAAATATTTCCTTTAGTTCCCCCTCATCGATTTCATATCGACGTTTTAGAAACATGTTCCCCTTGATTTCTCCAGAGGGAGATTTATAGGAAACCTCCTGGCTATGGCTACTATAATAAATATCTGCAATGGGTGCTCGCCAGTCAACCACCACTGGAACTTCTCTGTCACGATCGTGAAGTCCATATTTTCCAATATAAATGGTTTCTCTTTCTTCCCTTCGATTTTCTTGAAAATCAACGCGTCCGAAATAAGGATTGTCTTTGCTCCTGTTTAGGCTCCCAATATCCTTGGTAGCAATGTTATAGAGCTGCTGATTGGCAATCAATCTTTCATCGGTTAAACTCCTTACGGATTTTCGTATTTCTTTTAACCGTTCCTTTAGAATCCCCTCATATTCCTCAAGGAACTCTTTCTCTCCTTCGATCCATTCAATCGTTTCCTCTAAATGATCTTTTTCTAACTGATAGTCAGGATGATTTGTCACCGGCATATCCTAAGCCTCCTCTTCTTTCAATGTAAAACAATTTTAAGAGAAAAGCGCTATATTTTCAAATCTCTCCTTATCTTTTGTCATAGGCTTCAATTCTTCAAAATAATGTATGATGTTTTTTTCTTAATTTTTCACATTTTTTCTTGCCTATTTGGCATTTTTTTGATAAGATAGTGATGTTCAAATTATCTTTTTTTAATGACATGAAAGGACAGTTCGTTACGACGAACTGTCCTATTTAAATGAACAAAGTTGCCTATCGGCAATTTGTTTTCGCTAGGAAACCCTAGGTTTCCTTCGACGCCTGCGATGCAGGCTGAGCACCTTCCTAAATACGGCAAAGGGGAATCCCCTCTGCACACCCCATATCTAGGAAATTGAAGAGCATAATTTCCTAGATATTAAAAAACTATGCTTGCATATGATTTACTTTTATTCCATCTAAACCTTCCAACTGGTCTGCCATGTTCCGAATTCTTCCCATGTCTGATCGAATATTGAGGGTGATCAATCCATGGTTTACTTCTCCAGGATCATGAATCCCAAACCTTCCAATGATAATATCTCCATTCTTGGTTAATATTTCTTGTACCTTTGGCGCAGAATCTGTCCGATGGTCTACGCGGATGCTCATAATACTTAAATGATCCATACCTCTACCTCCTATCTCGTTTTATCTGGTATTTTAGACAAATCCCACAAAATATATGCATAGACTTTAAGCGATTCCATAGAGATAAAGATAGAAAATGAAAAATATCAAACATCCAAATACAGAAGATAGGAAGTTTACCATATTGTTTTGAAGCCAAGCAATCTTTTGAATATGTCTATACACCCCCTCAAAATCCTTCTCATTTTCGAATATTCCCAAGAATGAATCGAAAAAACCACCCAGAATCCCACTGATAGAAATTAATCCGTAGATTTGTCCCGCTATCGGAGGCAACCATCCCAGCCAACTCAGGATATAGACCATCATAAGATAGCCTAGAAATCCTATGTAGCCTCCCAGGGTTCCTCCAAGCGTGATCCCTCCAGATACCCCTTGGGGTACCACCTTTAACTTATAAAGAGAGTAAGTTTTTGCTGGAAAAAGCGTTCCCGTCTCAGCACACCATGTGTCGAAAAGGTTGACAGCGATGGCTGTGATATAGATATAATAATACACAGGCTCATGCAGCAGAAAATAAAGAAAAGCCGACACAGCTGCAAGAAATCCGTTGGCAGACAATTGTTTCCAGTTTCTCGCTGATTTTTCCTTAGATTTAATCCTTTTTTTATAATCTGTTTGCAGCTTGGTCAATAAGCTTCCCGTTAACAAAAAGTAACCCAATGGAAAGAGCCAGAAAAATCCGTTTATGCCGCTGGCTAACCCAATTAACCACAGGGCAGCAAGAGCATCCAGGGTGATCCATTTTAGTTTATATATACTCCAACCCACAGTAAAGATAAGGATGGATATACTAAAAATATAATATGTACTAGGCATGATAGCCTCCTTTATGATAAAACGATCTTAATATTTTATGTCATATTGTTATTTATTTTATCAACGAAAATATTTTCTAAAGATAGACGATATTATATACTAATACTATAGTAAAGTTAATCAATAACATTAACTTCAATATTTAAGGCAGGTGAATCCATGGAATTTGAAAAAATGAAAGACACCATCCATCACAGAATATCAAAGCCAGAAGGAACCTTTCAACGTTTCTCCATCCTGGTTCCTATTGTTAAAGTTCAAGGAGAACTTCACCTTTTGTTTGAAGTTCGCGCAGCTCATTTAAGAAATCAACCGGGAGAAATTTGCTTTCCTGGTGGTAAAATAGAGAAAAACGAGACGCCTGAAGAAGCTGCTCTTCGTGAAACCTCGGAGGAATTAAATCTCGGCATAGAGGATTTAGAAATGATTGGTCCATTGGACTATGTGGTCACTCCATTTAATACCATCCTCTATCCCTTTTTAGGTACCCTACTTCAAACAAATGTTGAAGAAATTCATTTTAATCCGTCGGAGGTTGGCAGTATTTTTACAGTGCCCTTGGATTTCTTCTTTAACACAGAACCTGAAAACCACTTTATTTATATCAATGCTTCTGTTCATGATAATTTTCCCTTCCATATGATTCAAAATGGCAAAAACTATAAATGGAAAGTAGGAAAATATCCGGAACTTTTCTATGAGTATAATGGCCACATCATTTGGGGAATGACCGCACGAATTGTAAAAAATCTAGTGAATATCTTAAAGGAAGAAATGTAATTTTTCTTCCTTTTTTATCACTTCATAGATGTAATCACTTCATGAAGCACTTGAATATGGGCCGGTGTGGTGCCACAGCACCCTCCGATGATGTTTATCCCCAACTCCGCAAACCTTCTGCCATAGCAGCCCATTTCTTCAGGTGTAAGGGAATATACCATCTGATTTTCAATTTTCTTTGGCATACCAGCGTTAGGCTGGACAATCCAATATCCTGAAGAAGTTTGAATCATTTTTTCCATCACCATCAGCATATCCGAGATATCACTGCCACAATTGCTCCCTATAATATCTGCCCCCTTCTCCATAAGACATTGAACAACTTTTTCCGGAGTGCTGCCATCGAAAGTCTTTAAACCCTTGCCAAAGCTCATGGAGCAAATGGTAGGTATGTCTTTTATATCCTTTACAGCCTTCACTGCCAAAAGAGCTTCCCTTAAGTCTGTCATGGTTTCTATATTGATCAGTTCTACACCTTCGTCGATCAGAATCTTTGCCTGCTGATAAAATGCCTGGTAGATCTCTTCTTCCCCTACATCATTCCACCGCTTTCCGACCGGGCCTATGTTTCCTGCTACGAAGCAAGCATCCTTAGCAGCTTTGTAGGCAATGTCCACAGCCTTTTGATTGATATCCATCAGCTTGCTTTCCATCTGAAAATCTTTGAGCCGTATACGGTTTGCACCAAATGTATTAGTCTGAATGATATCCGCACCCGCCTCAATATATTCTCTATGAATTTGAAATATAATGTCAGGGCACTCCAAATTGAAGCCTTCAAGGCATTGTCCCATTTTCAAGCCTCTCGCCAATAGCATGGTTCCCATGGCCCCATCAAATATTAATACCTGTTCTTCCATGCGACGGTATAATTTCTCCTGCATCATCCTTTTCTCTCCATTCTTTCTTAAGATGATCTACTCCTTTACAGCTTTTCCTATTTCTTATCCTTTCAGCAGTTTTCCTAATAATTCCTGCAAATATCCAAGATATTTTTTGCATTCGGGAAGGATTCTATGGAATTATTTCGAATATCTAAATATCATACTGTTGTAGGAGGTCTGATCTATGAAGAAAAATATTCTGGGTGCTACGGGCATCGAGGTAACCGAACTATGTTTCGGGGCATTGCCTATCGGTCCCCTTCAAAAAAATGTTCCTTTGGAAGAAGCCGCTGAGGTAATTGCCTTAGCGCTAGAGAAAGGAATTGGCTTTGTGGATACGGCTCAAATGTATAAAACCTATCCTCAAATTCGCCGCGCTTTGGAAAAGACAAACATCCGCCCTGTCATCGCTTCGAAATCTACGGCTTCTTCTTACGAAGAAATGGCCGCTGCCATAGAGGAAGCCTTAGAAGAACTTAAATTGAACTATATTGATATCTTTCACCTTCATGCTGCCCGTCCTGGTATTGAGGTATTTGATGATCGAAAAGGTGCCCTCCAATGTCTGCAGGACTATAAGGCAAAGGGTTTGATTAGAGCTGTTGGAATCGCCACCCATAATGTGGAGGTTGCCAAGTTCACGGCCAATCGAAACGACATTGATATCCTTTTTCCACTCTTAAACTATGAAGGCAGAGGCATTCTCGGCGGAACGTCTGAAGAAATGCAGAAGGCTGTAGAACAAAATGCTGAAAACGGGAAAGGTGTCTATCTGATGAAGGTTCTTGGGGGTGGTACCTTGATGAATAGCTTTGCCCATGCCATGGAATTTGGAAGAGGTGTAAAAGGTTCTTCATCCATTGCCCTAGGTATGGTGAGCAAGGAGGAAGTCCTATATAACGTTGGATATTTCCAAGGAGAAACGAATCTTGAGGGTATTCTCCAGATAAGGAATATGAAAAATCCAAAGGTTACGAAATTTAACTGCAATGGATGTAGGAGCTGTATAAAAGTCTGTCACAGCAATGCCATCACCATTGAGGATGATGGGAAAGCCCATATTCACACCGATCGATGCATCCAATGCGGTTACTGCATGTCTACATGTCCTCAGTTCAGCATACGGATGGTATAAATATAAACAGATAAGCTCTGGATGACGATCCAGAGCTTATCTGTTGGAGCAAATGCAATCCGACCTATTCCTTTAAGGCGTATCAGCTTCAATGGGGAGAGAGCTGGGAATCAAGAAAAATAATTATTTTATTCTTTTGAGCATGGCTTTCACCACATCATCAAAGGGTAGCTGCCCAATTTGCGCCATAATATTGTCGATTTCATTTTTTTCCTCTTTTTTTAGAGACCCCCTGAGTACGATACTTACCACTTGATCTGCGTCGACCAGTACAGAAAACACATTTAAAGACCCAGCTAAAATCCCCAAGATCACGAGGGCCTGGGCTGTAGTCAAGCGTCCGTTCACTCCTACAAGATTATTCTTCCTGCCTATTTTCCCTTGTCCCTTCAGATCATGTTTTCCCAACTCCGCCATGGCTTCCTTCATCAGCATATCCAACTGATCAGGTGAAAACACAAAAACGCCTCCTTAATCATGTCTGTAGTATCTATCCTGGTATAACGATGGGAGCCGCTGGGCCTGGCGTTCCCCGGCCAGTTCCGAAAATAAAAATCAATGCAATTAGAATAATCCATAAAAAATCAATTTTAAAATCCTCTGCATTGGACAATATACTCCCTCCCTTTTATTAGTATTATATTAATTTTCTACACGTCTGTGACTAAATTAAAGAATCTGTTAGGCTATTATATTGATTTTCAATAAAAAAGGACCTGCTTTTTATACATGCAGACCCTTAATGGACAATAATCAAATATAGTATCACAACCGGACTGGAAATCTCGCTCCTACTGTTGTGATCAATACTTCGTAAGGATCGGCGCCCTCGCCGTTCCGTGGTTTTGAATCCCTATCTTTTTCGGAACGATGGGGGCATCACTCCTCACTACAGAAACATGATTTGCAGTGGTTTTGTAGGGTTGGACGGCCCTGTCCAACCGTTATTGCTATGTCACATTTCCCTGCAATTATTCATTGGTCTGTTCTATTGCTAATTTTCTTTCTTCTTGAATCAATTCCAAGAAGGTCTTCAAAGAATACATGCGGGGTACGCCTTCTACTTCCTGATTGTAAGGCTGATCTCGAAGGTATACGTTTACTTCACCTTCCATCAATTCCTTTACAAAAACTGGGGAATCATCGATGGCATAATCAATATCCAAACCCTTGCAGGTTTTTACCTTATCTCTTCTTGGAACGACGCTGATGCCTTTACCTATATGCTGTTCGAGCCATTGGTAGCATTGTAAAAGCACTGATTTTCCAGGGGTCTGGGGTCTCGCTGTAATCGCATAAAACTCATACTGGGGATCTCGGATCATTTCCTGTAGGATTTCTCTTTCCTCTTCGGTAATGATTGGCTCCAAGCCTTCCCACATATTTTCTATACTTAAGATGGTTTTCCACACCTCCATGGCCATTTCTTGGGAAAGACCAATGCCAGCCTCGGAATAATTCCAATGGGTTACCACCGGTACAAGGGGGGTTCCATATTTTTCATGGGCAGCAGATAGATAGAACTTTGTAAAATTCGATAATACACCATCCATATCCAGCATGATGCGGATCGGTCTATGAGCATGAAACATAGCTGTCCTCCTGACTATAAATAAATATAATTTATATCATTAAAGCCTTTTAATAAATCAAGTTCTCTCTTTTGACATGTGAACAGGATCACTTGATGATTTTTTGCATATCCATAAAGATAATTCAAAACAGCTCCCAGTCGGCCCTCGTCATACTGGACAAAGGCATCATCCATGATGACTGGCACTGCTGCTCCGTCAAAAATCAACTTCGTAATTCCCATTCTCATGGCGAAATAAACTTGATCCCAGGTACCATTGCTGAAATAGTCCATTTCCTTGATCTTATCCTCCACTGGATCTACAATCTTCACATGATATCCTTCTGAAATCTTGAGTTCATCGTATTTTCCCCGGGTGATTTGTCCTAAAATTTCTCCCACAGAATCGTTTAGTCTTGGTCCAAAGCTCCGCTGAATCTCATGAAAAGAGTCTTCGAGCACCTCCAGGCTGCAATCTATGGCAGCAGCCACCTCTTCTAGCTCCAAGATTTGTGCTTCCACGATCCCTATCTCTTCTTCAAGTTCTGCCACGCTGCGACTATGGGAAAAGCGATGCTGGATGTGATGCTCAAGGTCCTTGATTTGCTTTTCTAGTTCAATCAACTGCTGATGGCATTCCTTCAATTTTTCTTCCAAAGCTTCCTCTGTTGTCCCTTCCTCTAATACAATCAGATCTTCAAAAGCCTTATGCTCCTCCTGAATAGTCTCAAAAGATCTCCCTTTTAACAGGCTTTTAAAGGTATCCTCCAAGGAGTTCTTGTTTCTCTCCAGGTCGCTGATTTCCTTTAAGCCCTCCGACATTCTGGCTATACCGTTTTCTATCTCTGTCTCATCTATTGTGATGAGCTTCAATTGATTCTGTAAATCCTTTTCAATTTCTTCTCTTTGCAGCTCAATCTGCCGGATCTTTTCAACGATATCTCTAAGTTCTTTCTCCGTCCTTTCCTGTTCAGAAAGAATTCTCTTATAGTTTTTAAAACGCTCACTGAAGGTTTCTAGACTATCACAATCCCATCGGGTAAAAATTCTTTGCATATCGCCCTTCAAAACCTTCAGTTTGTTTCTTAATTCCTGTGTACTCTCCCCATTTATATTTTTCTTACGCTCTTCGATACGAATCCGAAGTTCTTCCATGTGATTCTTCTTCTCTGTGTATCTCATCATGTGGGTCCGAAATTCTTGGAAATCCATGATTCCAAGGCGATAGTATATCTCTCCAAGCTTTTTTCGAATCCCTTCCATTTCTTTCGCTATACTATGACTATCTCCAATAACAGAGATTTCTTCCTCAACATCTATCAGTTCTTTCCATACCTTTCTTCTAGCGAACCATCCGGAAATCCCTAGCAGCAAACCGATCCCACTGGATATGTAGAAGGAAGGGTTCATCTTCAAGCCGCCAATAACGCCTACGATCAAAGCAAGGATACCTATCCCTAAGGCGAAAACACTATTCTTTATTTTGCTTTTTAACATCTTCCGTTTGAGTTGAAGATGCTCTCTTTGCTGGTCTCCAGACAATTTCGCCTTCAGTTCTTTAAGCTGTTCTTCTTTGTCATAAATGTCCAATTCCTCATTGGGAGTCACGTCCTCAAATTTCCTTAAGACGCCTAAATTGTTTCGCTCCCCCCGTAATTTCATCTCCAGTTCCTGGATTTCGTCTACCAGAGCATCCCAATTCATTAGGCGCTCTTCTAATTGTTTCCTCTCATGAATCATTTGCGTCAGCTTGATCTCCAGATCCTCTTCTACATCATCTTTCTGGAAATGCTGGAGATAGGCTCTTTTCTCTTCATACTCGGCTTTTATCATTCTCGATAGTTCTGTGAACTCCACACCTTGTCTTTTCAATTCCTTCCATTGTCTAAACTGGTGTCTTAAATCGAGGATATGAGACTCATTGATCTCCTTAAACACCCTCTGTTTTTCCTCAAGGGCCAACGTCAACGCCTTGATCCGATCTGAATAATGACGTAACTCCAGATACTCTCGTTTCTGCTCTATGATGCGAAGTTCCCTTTTTTTCTTCTCCAAATCTATGATCTCATCATTTAAGGCTTTCTTTTGTTCGCCAATACGATTCAAAGTCATCTGATCATGAATGTTTTCTTCTTGGAGGTTCTTTGCGGTTCCCCAGGCTTCCTTTAATTTTTCATAGGCTGCCTTCATCTCATCCAATCTTCCCATTTTCCGCTGGCCTATCAAACCTTTGCGGGCCAACTGTAAAGCACTCATGGCCTTATGATATGAGGTATCTTCATCTCCCGTTTGATGAAGATTGGTTAATCGCTTCATGATCTCATCCTCTTTGTCCCGTTCCACTTGACTATGAAGCTGCTTAATAAATACTGTCTTTTCAAAGGCCTCTTCCCCCATACCAAAAAAAGATAGGCCTGGTTGGTCTCTATCAACAAAACTTATTTCATCCCCGGAAATGGGATCTAGAATAAGGATGTCGTCCTTCTTTTTCTTTTCTCCAAAGCTTCTTTTAATCAGAAACTCTTTCCCTTGATCATCTTGGAAAAGCAATTCACCTGCTGCGTCGTCTCCATTCCAAGGCAAAAACCGCTTCCGCTCATTATCCCTGATCTCTTTCTTGGAAGACCCCAGCCCATACAGCATCGCCTTCATAAAGGTTTGCAGTGTTGTTTTCCCTGCTTCATTTTCACCGTAAATAATATTTAATCCATCCTCCAACTGTATCTCCAGATCCTTCAATTTACCAAAACGTGCAACCCGTAGACGTTTTATCTTCACTCAATGTTCACCTCCCCTGTACCCAATGCTTGAATTCCTAGCTTCAATGCATTCTTTATCCGCTTCTTTGTTTCTTCATCTTGAGTTTGACTTAACCTCTCCATCATATTTCGAATGAAGATGCCCCGAAGAGAAAATTCATTGGCCAAACCTTCATAATCCAGGGCTAGCGTAGTTTCATCCACGATTTTTACATTGTGAAACGTAGAAAACAACTTTTCTCGCAAAACTTCTGGATGGATGGTAAAACCCTCTTTTACTTCCCCAGTTAGTATGATCTTATATAAATTCTGGGTTCTCTCAGAATCAATAATTTGTTCCTTGATCTTTTCTGAAATTTCTTCATAAGTATCTAACCCCTCTATGTCCACTTTGACTACCATATACTTACGTTTGCAAATCTCTCGATAAACCAAATCACATCGACTCTTTTCCAAAGTACCCAGGAGAATTCCCTTGCTGCCTACCTCATCGAAGCCTCTTCCTTCTGGATTTCCACTATAGGCCCAGAAGGTCTCCCCTGCCCTCATGATGCCAGAAAAACCATGCTTATGTCCCAAGGCCAGATAATCCAATCCACTATCACTGATCATCTTCTCGGTAATTGGATTGTAATCACTCCCTTGTCCCTCGGATACCACCTCACCATGAAGTACCATAATGTTGAGCATATTTTTGTCTTCCACTTGAAATCCTTGGATTAAGGACTGCTTTTCATGGGATTTTGAAAAACCCACCCCATAGACACATAGATTTAGTTCCGGAATGACAATCCCCTTTAAATTTGAGTCAAAGATATGGACATTCTTGGGCCACTGTACAAGATGATAATAGGATTTGTACGTATAGGGATCATGATTGCCTGGAGAGATAAATACCCGGACGTTCGAAATCTCTTCAAATTTTTTCATGATATGATCTAGGCTTGTTTTCATGACCCGATCATTATCAAAAAAATCTCCGCTGATCAGCAGCACGTCCACCTGTTCCTCCTTGACCATCTGCACAACCCTGCCAAAGGTCTCTCTTAAGTCCTCCTTGCGCTTTTCAGCCTCTACACCTGCCAATTCACGAAAGGGCGTATCAAAATGAAAATCTGCACAATGCAGTAGCTTAACCTTTTCCATACCCATGCCTCCAAATGTTGTAATGACTATCTCCATTCTAACATAAAAGCATTAAACATTGAAATAGAGTGCCCTCTGGGCACCCTATTTCAATCGTAATCCATCTTCTGTTTGCTCTACCTTATTTTGTTTCAACAAGGCTCCTATAGCTCGCTTAAAGGCTGCCTTGCTCATGTTCAAATGATACTTAATCTGCTCAGGACTGCTGTTATCGTTTAAGGAAATAAATCCGTTCTTCTTTTCCAAAATCTCCAGCAGGGTCTCTGCATCTGTTTTCATTTGCTTATAGGCCGCCTTCCGAGGAGAAAGGGTCAGCTTTCCATCCTCCCTTGCCGTCACTACTCTGGCTTCAACTACATCCCCATTCCGTATATCATGGAAATATTCATTCTTAGGGATCAGACCTACATAACGATTATCCACCGCTACAAAAGCGCCGATTTCCTTTTTCACCTGATAAACCGTTCCTGTAACTTGATCTCCATTCTTATAAGGACTGTCTGTGGTTAAATACTTTTCAATGTCAGTGGTGGAACTAATCCGCCCGCTTTTATCGATATATAACCTTACAAGATAGCTTCTGCCCTCTTGCACCTTATATTTTTGCTCTCCAAAGGGCAGAAATAAATCCTTTTCTAAACCCCAATCTAAAAACGCTCCAATATCAGAAGTTTGTACTACTTTCAAGTATGCCAAATCGCCCACTTCTGCCAAAGGCTTCTTCATCGTAGCGATCAGTCTATCCTTGGAATCTCTATAGATAAATGCCTCTAATTCATCACCTTCCTCAACCTCTTCTGGAAGCTGATTATTGGGTAGCAATATGTTATCCTTTGGGTCCTCTGTACCTGCATCTAAATATGCACCAATTGCAGTGAAATTTGCTACTTTCAATTTATTAAATCTGCCGATCTCAACCATGTATTGTTCCACCTTTTCCTTTTTCAGCTTTAGTTATAGGTTTTCCTGAACCTACGACTTTTAATCAAATTCTACCACATCTTACCCATAATGCAAACAGATTCATGGGAAGGAAGAAAGAATTGATATACCATTCCATGATTTGATATAATGATACATAATCTATGAATAATCAAAGGAGAGAGAGGATGAATCCAGTGATTTGTATCGACGGTGTTGTAGGCTGCGGCAAAACAACTTTAGCTGAAATTCTTGAACAGGAACTAAATATTCCAACCTTCCATGAACTGTGTAATCCTGATACAGAGATTCTCTTGGATAAGTTTTATCGGGATAAAACCCGCTGGGCCTTTACCATGCAGATTCATTTTCTCAACGAAAGATTTCGAATGATTAAAGCCGTACATAAAAACGGCGGCGGTATTCTAGATCGTTCTATTTTTGGTGATCGTATTTTCGCCAGCATGCTTTACGAAGATGGCTTCATGAGCAAGGAAGAGTACACCACCTATGTTACCTTATTAGATAATATGCTGGAGCATTCCCTTCCGCCTCGGCTAATGATTTATTTAAAATGCTCTGTAGATCAAGCCATCAAGAATATTCAGACCCGAGGCCGTGAATATGAGCTCATTGTACCCCGTAAATACTGGGAGAGACTAAATGAAAAATACACCCAGTGGCGCCATGAATACGCTTTATCACCCTTGATTGAAATCGATGTGGATGCAGTGGACATTCTTCAAGAAAAGGACAAGATTGTAGAAATCATCGAAAAACACTTGGCTTCATCCCTGTCATCGCTATGAAAGAACAAGGACCAAAGGACATGCCCTTTGGTCCTTATTGATATTCTATTCTTTAAAACTTTCGTGCCACACTTCCTGTAACTGGATAGGAATAATCTACCCCATCACAGGATTTCACCACGGCTATGATTGGGAAAATCAACGCACCTACAAGCAATATCAATAAAAGAGGAATCCCGATAAGTAGAATGGATAGAATGCCAAATACAACGGTCAGAATCCCTACCCCAATCTGAAAAATTAAGGCTTCTTTTGCTTGATTTTTTACGAAGGTATCATTGGTTAATATCAAGATTACCAATGGTGCCAATATGGGTAAAGCCACCACCCACCCAAGGTGGGCAATCGCACACAATAATTTTTGTTCTGTGGTCATCATCATCTTTCTCCCCTTTTCACTTTAATCTTTTCCTCTATATATTATTACGGATGATTACTTGAATTGTCTAGTTTTCTATAGGAAATAAAAAAATGTAAAATTAGGTATTTGGAGAACAGTATAGAAAGAGGGCTAAAACTAGCCCTCTTTCCATCGATTTTTTCATAGATTCATTCATAAATAACAATCTCACACTATGCTTATAGGCACCTGTAACCTTTTGATAAAAATTCGACTCGTTGTAGGTCACCTTCATTATTTCTTTTTCAAAACCGGTATCCATATTTCGCTTCTAAAAGTTGGTGAACTTACATCTTTATGCTCGTTCCACAAGATTTCTGGCCCTTCTGTCTGCTCATAGTTTGAGGATGGGAACCATTCGGAATAGATACGCCCCCAGATATCTTGCAGCGTATCAGGAAATGGTCCCACTGCTTCGAATACAGCCCATGTTGAGGTAGGAACTTCGAGCTGCGCCAGGTTATCTGGACACTCATTCTTCGTTGCCACGCCTATATAATGATCAAGCTCTCCTTTTTCCTCCATTCGCCCTTCAGAAAAGTTCGTGGATGCTTGAATCAGCCCCAAAGGCGCCACATTGGAAAGTTGTTTAAGTTTATTTATTAACTCTTCATTTAAAGTTTTCCACATAGCGGCAATCTCTGGATTCACGCCGTGGAAGATGATAGGCACTCTTTTCTTGATACCCACTATGCGAAATGCGTCTTTTTCTTCAATGCGATAGTTCATTTCACTTCCTCCTTTAATAGATAATTGAAAGGTCATTCGTGGATAGGCTTTTAGTGATTGACCATTATTTCTAGCCTCTGACGGTGTTACACCATGCAAACTTTCAAAAGCTCTTGTAAAAGAGTCTGGTGAGTTGTATCCATATTTAATTGCAAGATCAATAATCCTTATGCTGCTGTTGTTAAGCTCAAATGCTGCAAGGGTAAGGCGTCTGCGACGGATATACTCCGACAGCGTAACACCTGCAATGAAAGAAAACATTCTTTTAAAATGATATTCCGAGCAGAAAGCCAGCCTAGCTACTTCTTTAAAATCAATATCAGTCGTAAGATTTTCTTCAATATAATTTAATGCCCCATTCATTTTTTCAAGCAAATCCATTTACATGACCTCCCTCTCATGAATAGCATAACAGAAATTAAATCTACCGATCCGACATTTCGTGCACAATTATGTAGGGTTCATTCATTTTCACGCGTATAACAAGCAAATATGCAGACATAAAAAAATTATTCAAAACGCATAGTGTGATAACAGGTAAATTTATCTAGAAATTTCCATGTCCTTTATAGTAAAACACTTTCAACTATGATATTATATTTAGAGAGTCTAAATATTTATTTTCTCTCATATATTCACTATAATTCATTTTCGAAAAGAGATGTTTACGATGTACAAAATGCTGGAAAAAAAAGATCGACTCTTTGCTCTATTGTTTTCAAATGCTGTGCGTAAGGATGTTATCACCATCGCCTGGCCTGTTTTGATTGAACTGCTATTGGGTTCCCTGTTTGGAATGATCGATATGATGATGCTGGGTAGACAGAGCGATCCTGCAGTTGCAGCTGCCTCTGTATCCGCTGTGGGAATTACCAATCAGCCTGTTTTCATCGGGTTATCCCTCATTCAAGCCCTTAATGTGGGCGGAACAGCCATGGTGGCTCGTTATCTAGGAGCTAAACAACATGAAAGAGTTGAAGATACAGTAAAACATATCATCTTATTAAATCAACTTTTATTGGCTTTACCCATTTCTCTATTGGCCATTATTTTTACTGATCCCATCATGGCTTTCGTGGGTGCGGAGGCGGATACCCTTGCCATCGGCAGAAGCTACTTTAGGATCATCATGGTTGGATTCATTTTTCAAGGCTTTACCTTTGCCCTATCCGCTGCCCTTCGAGGAGCCGGAGACACGAAGCTTCCAATGAAAGTCAATCTACGGGTAAATTTTATAAATGTCCTCGGGAATGCCCTACTGATCTATGGTCTATTGGGTTTTCCTAAGCTGGGTGTAACGGGTGCTGCCATCTCTACTGCAGTTTCCAATGTGTTGGCAAGTATTATCCTTCTTCGATATATTTTGAATGGCAGAAGCATTATTAAAATCAACCTCACAAGTTCCTTTCGATTAAGTAAGGATATCATATATAATCTGATAAAAATTGGTGTTCCTGCATCCTTAGAGCAAATGGCTCTACGAATAGGTATTTTTCTGTTCGTAAAAGTAGTTGCCGCTTTGGGAACAGTTACCTTTGCAGCCCATCAGATCTGTTTGAGTATTTTAGGCCTTTCATTTCAGCCAGGTCAAGCTTTTGGCATCGCTGCCTCTTCCCTTGTGGGCAGAAGCTTAGGTGCTCAAAAACCTGATAAAGCCCAGGAATATGCCCGAGAAACAAGAAAAATCGGTTCTATCATTTCCTCCTTCATGGCGTTTATTTTCTTCGTATTTGGTCCTCAAATTGTGGGATTATATACAAGAGATCCTGAAATCATCCGAAGTGCGTCCACGGCTCTAAAAGTTATCGCTCTGGTTCAGCCCTTCCAATCTTCTCAGTTTATTCTGGCGGGTGGACTCCGTGGCGCAGGTGATACCGTATTTCCTCTGTTCTCTACCTTTATTGGTGTTTTAGGAGTCCGTGTCGTACTCTCCTATATATTGGTCAGCGTCATGGGTTATGGCCTTGTTGGCGCCTGGATGGCCGTTTTTGCCGATCAACTGGTCCGTTGGGCCCTCGTATATTTTCGCTTTCAATCTGGAAAATGGAAATTTGTCACCATCCGTTAATTTCCCATGTCCTAGTTTTCACGGTCTTATACTTCTTTTCTAGGAACAACATCCCATTTTATTTTTGTGACCTATACCTTATTGAAAAAAATCCTTAGTCATATACAATAATATTAAACCCCAGTCCTCTAACTGCATTGTACCATTAGATTTTTCTAGGAAAGGTTATGGCAAAATGGATAAAATCACTTTATTAAAAATGATTTACGAGAAAGAATCTGCAGTCAATCAGGTTGATGACCAAAATATATCATTAGAAGACCTCATAAGCGGTGATCGTAAACTTAGAAAGCTTATTTCTGACTTGCAAAGTGAACAATTGGTACAGTATACAAATTCAAAGATTACCCTTACCAATATGGGTAAATACCTAGCAAAGATTCTATAAGAGCTGGCATGAACTGAATAACTCATCCCCTCAAAAATAGACAAGGCTTTCTATCTTTTGCATAGAAAGCCTTGTCAACTTCTATAGAAACGGTTGTATCCGTATTCCATTTAAAATAAACCTATCGACGCTTTTACTCGAATCCTTCCACCTCTTCAGGCATTGTCATCTCTGTGATTTCCACCTTTCCTAAAGCTGTAGATATTTCTACTTCTTCCCTTGTTCCATCGATCTCATAGGCAATCTTTAAATGCCTGCTATCGATCATAGATATCTCGAAATGATCAATTTGCTCCTGGTGCATAAAGTCTTCTCGAATGCGATCTCTCAAGCTCTTTACCATGAATACATCAAATCCTGACAGGTCACCCAGATAACCAGATATAAACTCTCTTAGTCGTTCATTGACTGTAAGGATATGCTTTAGGGTCATATCTCTACGAAAATTTTCCAAAGTGACAAATAGTATCATTGTAATGAATCCTGCAATAATAATAGAGCTCAACATATCCTATCCCACCTTCACTAAAAAATTTTCTTATTAAAATTTTACCCAAAAAAACCATATACAAGCAAGCAATAATAAAAATCTTTTGAAAATTAAACCAACGACTTCTTATGTCCATTTATTTTGATTCATACTTTAATTCAAAAGTATTAGCAAAAAATACCTTGTTTTTTTGTTTACTTCGTTGGTAATCTAGAATATGATAGAATATACTATAAATACCACATTTTTCTTAGGAGGTGTCTATGGGTACAGTCGCTGCTTTTTTTGATATTGACGGAACCCTTTATCGTGATTCTCTCATGGTTGAGCATTTCAAAAAGCTCCTTAAGTATGAAGTAATTGATGCCGCCCTTTGGCATCATCATGCAAAACATACTTATGAAGACTGGGATAAACGACAAGGTAACTACGACGATTATCTTTTAGAATTGGCCCAGATCTATATTGATTCCATGAAGGGTCTGAATAAACACAACATAGATTTCATTTCTGATCAAGTTATCAATTTGAAGGGAGATCGTGTTTATCGATATACCCGTGCTAGGATCGCCTGGCACAAATGCCATGGTCATAAGGTGATTTTCATCTCTGGAAGCCCCTCTTTCCTGGTAGAAAAAATGGCAAAAAAATATGAAATCACTGATTTTAGAGGCACAGAATATCTTCTAGATGAACAGGATAACTACACTGGAGAAATCGCGCAAATGTGGGATTCTGAAAATAAGCACAAAGCCATCATGGAATTTGTTGATCAATATCAGATTGATTTATCCCAAAGCTATTCCTACGGTGATACCAATGGCGATCTTGCCATGTTAAAGCTGGTGGGTCATCCGATTACCATCAACCCTACCAAAGAACTCCTCCAAAACATCAAGCTGGATGAGGAGCTGAGAAAAAAAATTACCCTTATCGTTGAACGGAAAGATGTCATTTATAAGTTAAATGCGGATATTGAAATCTTATAGATAATGATCGAGGTGCTATGCTTTCCCATAGCACCTTGTTCGTTTCTTGGAAATGAAGGAAATACTACAAATGGTATCGAATACTTTCAGCAAAGAGTGGAAGGAGGATCATCTATGAAATCAAATATCTATAGTACCTTACTCAAGCTTGTCCAATGTCCAAGTATTACTGAATCACCTGATGAAAAAAATATGGCCCATGTCATATATCATATATTAAATGAATTCCCTTACTTTCATGACAATCCCAATCATCTTGTGCTCCACCATATTCCCGAACATGATTTGTATTCCATCATTGCCCTACTGAAAAATCCTAGCCCTACAAAGAAAACCATCATCTTACTGAGTCATTTTGATGTGGTAGCCGTTGATGAATATGGATATCTCAAAGACTATGCCTTTGATCCAGCATCACTGATCAAAGAGCTCCACAAGGTGAATCTTCCAGATGATGCTCGAGCCGACTTAGATTCTGGAGATTGGCTCTTTGGCAGGGGAACCATGGACATGAAATGTGGCCTGGCCATCGAAATAGAGCTTCTCCGTTACTATGCTATCCATCCCGAAAAATTGGATTGCAATCTGTTATTGCTAGCTGTACCTGATGAAGAGGGAAATTCCAGGGGGATGCTGGGATCATCTTCAAAGCTACTAGCCCTGGCTGATGCCCACGATCTAGATTATCGCTTGGTCATCAATACAGAGCCTTTCTTCCCTTTATATACGGGAGATACAAAAAAATACCTCTACACAGGCTCCATTGGTAAGCTTCTACCCATGATTTATTGTGCTGGGAAAGAAGCCCATGTGGGTGAACCCTATTCTGGTCTTAACCCCAATTTGATTCTTTCAGAGATTAACCGACGAATCGAAGCAAATGCCCAGTTTTGCGAATCCTGGGGCAGCTTTGTCACACCACCTCCATCCTGCCTTAAACAAAAGGATTTAAAGGATTCTTATTCTGTACAAATTCCAAGGGCAGCAGTGGCTTATTACAATTGGATGATCTTACGGGACACACCCCAAATCATTCTAGATAAGCTGAAAAAAGTTGCTGAAGAAGCGATTGCTTCTGTTCTTGATGAAAGAGCAAAGCAAGTAACGGCTTACCTCAGTAAATCCTCTTATCCGCTTCAAATCCCTCCATGGAAAGTAGAAGTAAAAACCTATGAAGAAGTCTATCAGAGAGCCCTAGAAACCCATGGGGATGTGTTGATTCAATATTTAAATCAAAAAATTCCTCAATGGATTGAAGCAGGCGTGAAGGATGAACGGGAATTGACCATCAAAATCGTTGATGCAACCTATGCCTATTATCCTGAGAAAAATCCTTTGATTATATTACTCTTTGCACCTCCCTATTATCCCAGTTGTTTTAATGAAGGACTAACCAATGATGAGGCAGCGGCCTTAGCCTTGGTGGATGAGCTCATTGCCTATGCCCAATCTGAATTTGATACAACCCTTGAGCCGTGTGCCTTTTTCCCAGGGCTCTCTGACAACAGCTATTTTGGGGTAAAGAATGGTCAATCCATTGTCCATGAATTCAAACCTAACATGCCTCTATGGGGAATCTCCTATGATCTGCCCATCGATACGCTGGAAAAGCTCAATGTTCCTGTGATCAATATCAGTACCCTGGGTAAGGATCCCCATAAATACACAGAACGGTTAAATCTTCCTTATTCTCTGACCGTAACACCGGCAATGATGATGAAAGTCTTAGAAAAAAGATAATAATGCCATGGGGCCGAAGGACCCCATGGCATTATTGTGTAGCTGTCTCTACGATGCTAATTTGTCTGTCCGTCGCATTTAACTCCCCTTTGACGCCTAAGGGAATCGTCAGCTTGTAGTTTCCATGACCACATTTCCAACCCATGATGGCAGGTTTATTCAATGGCACAACCAAATCACTGATAACTTCCTCCAAAGTTAAGCTATCTTCTGGGTTTTCTGGTTCATAATCCAAAAATTCCCCCAAAATAATTCCTGCTGCCTCCTGCAGCTTCCCTGCCAGTCTCAACTGATTTAGCATCCGATCTATGCGGTAAACACCTTCGTGAATATCCTCTAAGAAGAGCAACTTTCCTCTTGTATCCAGTTCAAAAGGTGTACCCATGGTAGATGTGACCAAGGCAAGATTTCCTCCGACGATTTCTCCATAAGCTCGCCCTTCTACAATGGTTTTCATAGTGTCCTCCTCAGGATTTTTCAACTTTCCTAAAGGCTTCTCCCAAGAAATTGCTTTTAAAAATGCTTCCCTCGTATACTCGTTAAAACCCTCTGTAATCATATCTGAGGTCACCATAGGCCCGTGGAAGGTCACTAGCTTTGCTTCCTGTAAAAAAGCAATATGCAGTGCTGTAATATCACTATAGCCTACAAACACTTTAGGATTTTTTGCAATCACATCGTAGTCAATGCGATCCAGAAGCCTTCCGGATCCGTCCCCACCACGCATGCAAATGATTCCTTGCACCCCTTTATTCTGAAACATCTGATGAATATCCTTTAGCCGAATATGATCCTCTCCAGCTAAATATCCCCTTTTGTGAAATACAGATTCCCCCAATGTCACATGAAAACCCATGTTTTGAAGGACTTGAACGCCTCTCTCCAATTCATCTCTAGTCGATGGTCCTCCTGGGGCGATGATGCCAATGGTATCTCCTGGCTTTAATGGCTTCGGTTTTGATTTCATTCTTATTCCTCCTGTTGTATATGCTCCATATCAATTGGTTTTGACACTAACCTAAACAATATCAAGGTTACACCTGCTGCTAAAAGCAAATTAACCCACACTGGCAATCCAATCGCTACACCTACGTATCCTACAGCAGCACCCACGGCACCCATTAAGGCATAAGGTATCTGGGTATTCACATGATCCATATGATCCGATCCTGTAAACATGGAGGACATGATGGTAGTATCAGAAATGGGACTACAATGATCTCCAAATACAGAGCCGCCAAATACAGCTCCGATGGTGGCAAATAGGAACGTCATAGGATCAATCCCAGCTGCCAAGGACGACTCATGGATCATGGGTAATACAATGGGCATCATCACAGCAATGGTTCCATAGGTGGTTCCCGTAGAGAAGGAAATCATACTGGCAACGATAAAGGTAATAAGTGGTATAATCCCTGGAGAAATAATCCCCTGGGTAATACTGACAATATACTTTGCTGTTCCCACTTCTTTGATGGCAGAACCGATGCTCCATGCAAAGATTAAAATCAATGTACCATAAACAATGGCTCGCATTCCTTCCATACAACCTTTGAATATCTTGTTGGTAGAAGCAAGGTTTTGTATTCTATAGAGTACAATGGTGATAAACAATGCGCCAAAGGAACCCCAGCACAAGGCAATAGACGTACTGGCATCGGCAATAGCCGCTGTAATCGATACGCCAGGCCATCCTCCAGTCTTTATCATAAGGAAAAGGATCAGGAACACCAATGAGCCAATGGGAATAAAGAAGTTCATCAGCCTTCTTGGACATTGATGAGAAGGTATCAGTTCTTCATCCATCTTTGTTGCACTTAGAGGCTGCGCACCATCCCGAAGAATTTTCCCTGTAGAAATAGCTCTCCTTTCAGCTGCAAGCATAGGTCCATAATCTCGTCCTGACCAGATGACATAGGTAAGCAGAATGAGGGCAACAATATTATAAAAAATGTAAGGAATAGATTTTACATAAGCACCATAGGTTGAATAGGTGATACCCAATGCATCAAATTGTGCACCGATCTGCCCCGTCATATAAGCAATCCACGAGGATACCAAAGCGATACAGGCTACTGGCGCCGCTGTAGCATCTACAATATAAGAAAGCTTTTCCTTGGAAATTTTATAGTCTGCTGTAATAGGACTCATGGCGGTTCCTACCACCAACGTATTTACATAATCTTCATAAAATATAATGA
The DNA here is from genome assembly GCF_014205875.1 of Anaerosolibacter carboniphilus. Classification (GTDB taxonomy): domain Bacteria; phylum Bacillota; class Clostridia; order Peptostreptococcales; family Thermotaleaceae; genus Anaerosolibacter; species Anaerosolibacter carboniphilus. The sequence continues at coordinate 152,629 of NZ_JACHEN010000001.1, read as the reverse complement.
ATCCTGCAAGTTCCGTGGCCAGCAATGCTCCCTTTCTGCTTTTGATTTTTGATGTTATCCATTGGACGACGGCATCAATACCGCCACCAACCCACATAATCCCTACTAAGCCACCCATGGCCAAGCCTGTTAATACAATACGGGCTCCCCAGGGATCTCCTAGATTGTTCCATAGCATTTCCACCGTTTTTCCAAAGCCTGTTACAGGATTTCCGCCTGCCAACATGGTCGCTGCCACCCAAATTCCAATGAATATCGATGGTAATACTTCCTTTGTAACAAGACATAATATGATTGCAATCAATGGGGGCAGTAAAGAAAACATGCCAAAGCTTGGTGCTGGTGCTCCTTCGCCACCATCTGCAAAGGCTGTGCCTCCCATGACCAATAGGAAAACAGCCATGATCATCACCAGTACTAACCCTAATCCTCTGGTTTTCATACTTCTCATAAATACCCTCCTTCTCTTTATTGGATTCTATAAAATCAACTTATCCCCTCCTTTCTTCAAATTCTTCCACAGCTTCATCACATATCCACCCTTCAGCCACAAAGGTTGTCTCGCCTGTCAGATAAATGTTTTGAACTTTTGGGACCATCTGCCCGATATTTATTTCAAGAGGCCCCCCCATAGTCAAAATTTGTACGGAAGCCCCTTTCATTTTTCCCTCCAGTGCCAAGGCGATCGCCACTGAGGCAGAACCTGTTCCACAGGCCAAGGTGATATCCTCTACACCTCTTTCATAGGTCCGTACAAGAACACTGTTATCTTCGAATATTTCATAAAAGTTTATATTAGCACCCTTCGGAAAGCTCTCATGATAACGAAGTCGCCTTCCTAAAGCCTGCAGTTCACCTAAAGGTGTATCTTGCAATCCTTTGAAAGATACCACTGCATGGGGCACGCCCGGGTTTCCCAATTCTATGTAGGTCCAAACCATAGGCAGCTCTAAATCTATATTCTTTTTCATTTCAATGACCGAAGGATCATTTAGCTTGATAGATACTTCCCTCCCTTGAACTTTCGCTTCTACATGTCCTGCCAAGGTGTCAAAAATCATATGCTCCTTTCCAATCCCTTTTACATAGGCATATCTTGCCATGCATCGGGCCCCATTTCCACACATTTCACCCTCGCTCCCATCGGCGTTGAATATACGCATGGTAAAATCGACTTCTGTTCTGGAAGGTTCCAGTAAAAGCAGTCCATCTGCCCCTAACCCTAAGCCCCTTCTGCATGTAGATTTGGCTATTTTCTTCAATATTCTGTCCTCAAACCTCCTATCTCGATGATCAAGAATAATAAAATCATTTCCAGTACCATTCATTTTTGTAAATGGAATTAGCTGTTTCATGGGTAGTCCTCCTTTATCATGTCGAAAAAGAAACCATTTTTATCAGTATATGTGCCCCCTTATAAGGATGTGACTCTTATTTTTTAAGATTCATCCCTCCTACCATTGAACACTTTTCTTTCCTTGGGAATATGATAGTAAAAGGCATATTTATTCCTGTTACTCCGTTATCACAGGTTCGCGGGAAAGGAGACGACTTATCATGTATTTTATTCGCAATAAGATTGCCGACCGTTTAGGCGGTAAGGATTTTGATACATCGAAAAAAAGCTATAAGTTTATGAAAATAAAAAAGGCCAAGGCTGAAGCCATGGCTAAACATCCGGAGATTCCTATTATAGACCTTGGTATAGGCGAGCCTGATTTCCCTGCTGATTCCATGGTGGTAGACACTTTAGCTGCTGAAGCCGGTAAGTCAGAAAATCGATGGTATGCAGACAATGGTATTCCGATCTTTCAAGAAGCAGCCGCCAAGTATTTACAGCAGGTTTATAAGGTAAATGATATAGATCCCCATACAGAGCTTCTTCATGGGATTGGAGCAAAATCCATCTTAGCCATACTCCCCCTATGCTTTATCAATCCTGGAGATATTACCCTTACGACAGTCCCTGGATATCCTGTCATTGGGACCAATACAAAACACCTGGGCGGCGAAGTATATAATCTGCCCTTGTATCAAGAAAATAATTTCTACCCTGATTTTTCAAGCATCCCCGATCACATTTTAGACAGAGCGAAGCTTCTATATATTAACTATCCCAACAACCCCACAGGTCAAGTAGCCACGAAAGAATTCTACAGGCAGGTGGTGGACTTTGCCTATAAAAATGATATCATCGTCATTTCCGATGCTTCCTATGGTGCCATCACCTTCGATGGTTACCAGCCCTTAAGCTTTCTATCGGTGGATGGGGCAAAAGAAGTGGGTGCTGAGGTTCACTCTTTATCCAAAGCCTTCAACATGACTGGCTGGCGCCTCGCCTTTATCGCAGGCAATGCCAAGATCATCGAGGCCTATGGCAATGTGAAAAACAACGCTGATTCTGGTCAGTTTATTGCTATTCAGAAGGCCGGGATCACTGCTTTAAATCATCCAGAGATCACCCAAGTCAACTGCGATCGGTATTCCAGAAGACATGAATTACTAGTAAAGGCCTTACGAGAAGTAGGCTTTGATGCAGAAAAACCCAAGGGCACCTTCTACTGTTATGTACCGATCCCCAAGGGTACCAAGTCTGGAATTGTCTTTCAAAATGCAGAAGAGGTCTCCAACTACTTGATCAAGGAAGCCCACATCTCCACCGTTCCATGGGACGATGCAGGCCCATTTCTGCGATTGTCTGTTACATTTGAAGCAAAGGACTACGAGGAAGAGAAGAAGATTATTGAAGAGCTTAAGGATAGATTGTTAAAGCTTGAGTTAGTATTCTAATCTAAAAAGACCATATTATCATACGGATAATGATGGACCCTGCTTGCCTTAAACTTTAATTAAGTCAATCAGGGTCCATCTTCATCGTATATATACAAAATCACCAATATATGTAATAAAATGGTATAATGGTATATAAAAGTTATATCTTATTGTAAAAAGATGAGACAAACTTAACGGTCAGAAGGAGTCGTCCGATCCTTGTAACACAGGAAATCATAACTTTTTGTAGGGAATGCCCCCTGTGGCATTCCGTTTATAAAGCAGGGATATAAGCTAAGATCAGATACAAACTAAATTTATAATTCTTATCAATACTCAAATGCTATCCCATTAATTTTGTAATCTCTTTACTACTTAGGCTTTTGGATAGTAATTCAATGAGATATTCATCATCTTTGTCTCTGTAACAGTTTGTCGTCTTTTCCCAGTCAGTATATGTCCCCCAAATAAATGATGACCAGGTTTGATTTATAGTACTGTCCTTTTTTATTACTGTAACTAGCATCTCTTGAAGCAACAAATCAAAGTGTATCGAAAATTCTTTGTTTGATAAAAACAATACATTTTTTATAGTTGTCGTATTTGCTGGACCATATTCAGACAAAAAATTCAGTATTTTTTTGCTAAAATCGGGTAAAGAGGCGGTTTGTTGCTTATGTGGCTTAAGTAGATAATACAGTTCTTTAGAAAGATACGTAGTCCTTTTTCGATAAGCTTTACAGTGAAATACTTCACGTTGCTCTATTAAAGTTATTATTGCATTCCAATTTCCACCAACCTCATCAATAGCAGGCAAGTATTTATTAAGATTGCAAGAAAGTATTCCATACGTATTCATATAGTTTTGCAGATTATTTACAGCTAACTCATCAGAAACTTGATCCGTATTCACAATATCACCTTGCTTTCAATTATTTTTCAATAGATTTCTTCACTAAAATAATATATTTTATAGTTGTATATTACTATACGTCTATAAAAACTCCTTTATTTTTTCCTATGTAGTAAACACCCATATCCTTTTGAATTCGTATATGGAAATGAATAAATTTTTACATAGTTCTTCTGGGAGGGTATCAAATGATTAGTGTTAGCCAATATTGGAATCCCAAACAAGCATTATTAAAACAAGCTTTAAAAGAAGGTCAAATTGAAGAAGCAAAAACATTATTACATACATTGCATTCTGCTGTTCATTCATCAGAAATTTATGAAACACAGGATTCTTCTTACATGGATGAAATCTGGGAAGACTTGAATGAAAAAGCTTTCCGCACGATGCCATCCATAAAAGATGTTACAATTGCATGGAATATTTGGCATATAACTCGTATAGAGGACATAACCGCCAACCTTTTAATAGCTGATACAGAACAAATATTAAATGATGAATGGCTAGAAAAATTGAACACCCTCGTTAAGGATACGGGTAATGCAATGAGCGATGAGGAAATCATTTCTTTCAGTAATGAAATAAATTTGAAGGAATTGCAAAACTATCGTAATTCAGTTGGTGTTCGAACAAAAGAAATCATTGAAAACTTGAATCAGGAAGATTTAAAACGTAAATTTAGGCAGGCTCAGATAAGTAGAATATTGACTGATGGTGGAGTCACAGAACATCCCAAATCTATTTGGCTGCTGGATTTTTGGAGAAAAAAGACCGTGGCTGTGTGAGTTATCAAAATATATGACAAAAACATAGGATATAAAAAGAACACCCGGGAAAACATGGGAAGCCTTGGGAAGTCTGGGGAACAGGCGGGACAACTCAAAACTAATTGACAGCTATTTTGAGAACTGTAATAGAATTGTAACATTTAATATTAAAGTGTTCTTAAAGCCTTTAAATATAAGACTTTGAGGACACTTTTTATTTTTAAGCAATTCCGCAAACGGAGCAATCTTCTCTATTTTATTTAAGGTGTGCACACGCGGCGTTACTGAGCGTTAGTCTTAAAAATTATAAAAGAGTAAAACACAGGAAGGATAAGCGTTAGAAGAAATTTAAAAAGCTAAAAAGAGCGTTAATGAGTGCGTAAAAATAATTAAAAATACTCAAAAATCAAAGTGACAAAACTCTCTTTTCTATACAAATGTGTCACATAGTAATAATATCAAGGCTTTCAGCAATTTTAAAAACTGAATTTTAGGATGCAGTAAAAGGACAAATTTCATGTATAGTCATTGTATATTATGAATAATTATGCGTAAAATTTCTTCCTGCAATCAGCTTAAATTCCTATATAAGAAAAGTCAATACCTTATAATACATGAACTAAAATTCAGAAGTGCTTTGTATGTATTGGTATTGTGAATTGATTGTATAATTTAGACATCAAAAGAAAAGGGGGTTAGGGTATGAAGGATAATTTGATAAATGAATTAAAACAGAAATTGACCCCTGATTTAATTCCCTATCCATACAATGAATGGGCGGAGATAATCGGGTCGGAAAATTTATACGAACTTGCTCAAGAATTAGGAGGAGCAACTGTCTACATTCCTAAACCTGAAATACTAATCAGGGAAGTGAGAAATAAGTCAATTCAGGAGGAATTTACAGGATTTAATTACGGAGAGTTATCCAAGAAATACAGACTGTCAGAAAGATGGATAAGAGAAATATGTGATAATAAGGGAGGAAAATAAAAATGATAATCAATCAACAGAATTTAAGAGACCTTTTTACGAACTTCAATGCAATCTTTAACAAGACCATTGAGGAAACGGAACAAAATTATTTAAAGGTTGCAATGGAAGTGCCTTCAGCAAGTAGTGACGAAAATTATGCATGGTTTGGACAAATTCCAAGCATGAGGGAATGGATTGGAGACAGGCAGATTCAAAATTTAAGTGCCCATACTTACACCATTAAAAACAAGGATTTTGAGCTTACTATTGCTGTTAATAGAAATGACATTGCAGATGATAAAATCGGCGTGTATAAGCCTTTAATTCAGGACATGGCTCAAATGGTACGCCGTCACCCTGACGAGCTTGTATTTACATTGTTAGGACAAGGCTTTACAAACAAATGCTATGACGATAAGATTTTCTTTGCAGACAATCACCCTCAAGGGGATAGTAAGTTAATTCAGAGCAACAAAGGAACTAAAAAGCTAAGTGCTACAACCTATGCAGAAGCAAGAGCACAAATGATGACCATTAAGGGAGATAACGGAAAGTCGTTAAAAGTCATTCCTGACCTTCTCGTTGTAGCTCCACAAAATGAAGCGGTAGCAAGGCAAATTTTATTTGCTGAGACCATCGGAGGAAGTACCAACGTCAATAAAGATACTAGTGAGCTTTTAGTTGTTCCAGAGCTTGCAGACCACCCTGACCAATGGTATCTACTATGTACTAAAAGAGCTATAAAGCCTTTAGTATTCCAAGACAGACAAAAGCCTAAATTCGTTTCTTTGGATAAGGATAATGACGATAATGTATTCTTTAGAAAAGAGTACATATATGGCGTTGATGCTCGTTGCAATGCAGGCTATGGATTGTGGCAGTTGGCTTATGGCTCTACAGGAGAAGTTGCAGAATAAACAGAAATATAGGGGCATCTCTTGCGGATGCTCCCTCCCCTATCACTAAGAATAAAAGAGGTGAAAAGCGTTGAAAAACAATCTATTAATAATCGCTAATACCATTGATGTAAAGGGCGTTCCTGATGAAATTAAGATATTGCCTTTAGGTTTTGTAAAGTCTCAAAAAGGTGACTTCTATGTTGATGAAAACTCCTACTACTCCATGAAAAATCAATTTAAGAATAGAAACATAGATTTAGTGGTGGACTATGAACATCAAACATTAAAGGACGTGCAAGCTCCTGCGGGCGGTTGGATAAAGGAATTAATTTTAAAGCGTGACGGTATATATGCAAAGGTTGAATGGACACAAAGAGCGAAAGAGTACCTACAGAACAAAGAATATAGATACCTCTCCCCTGTTGTGTTAGTCACCAAGACGGATAAAAAAGCCGTAACGCTTCACTCGGTTGCTCTCACAAATACCCCTGCCATAGACGGTATGGAGGCGATTATAAACAGTATGAACAATACCATTGAAGGAGTTGAAAACATGGAAGGATTAGAGGAAACTAAGAAAGCTGATGACTTAAACAAAACAACGGAAATGTCAGAGAATCTTTTTACGGTTGCTGTTGAGTTGGGACTAAAGAAAGATGCAACCATAGAGGAAATATTAAAGGCTATCAAGGACTTAAAGAAAGACAAGACAGAAAGTGAGATAGTAGCCAATAAGCTGAGACTTGAGAAAACTCAATCAGAAAGTCAAGAACTGGTGCAAATAGCTCTATCCATAGGGCAAATATCAGAGAGTCAAAGCGATTGGGCAATGCAAAGGTGTATTGATGATGTGGAAGGCTTTAGAATGTTTGTAAATGGAGCATTTAAAAAAGAATGTGACAACCTTCTGCAAATGGCTCTAAGTAGTGGCAAGATAGCTCCATTCCAAAGACAATGGGCGGAACAACTTGTATTAAAAGATATTGATAGCTTTAAAAAGTTTGTTGAGCAGGCGTTGCCAGTCGTACCAACGGGAGAACTGCAATATTTGAAAGATGACAACTATTCCAAGGGTGGAAGTATTTCCAAGAATGGAAACAGTGTAAGTGATTTATTAGGACTTACAGAGGCAGAAGTCAAAAAATATGGAAGATAAGCTCTAAAATGCCCTGTAATTTAATTTTAGATGCTTGAGTGATATTTCATATCTAAAAATAGATTTACACCCGTTAACACGCGTGCTAACGCTGTCAAAAATGATTTTTAAGTGGACAGGGGGTGCAATATGAACAGCATAAGATTAGAGGGTGACGTTGCAAGGTTGACAAAGACTTTAAAAAACATGGAAAACACTGATTTTAAAGGCATTAACCAAGCAATAGCAGAGAGTTTGAGAACTACCACAAGGGAAAGATTTAAAGACCAAAAATCACCCTCGGGAAAAGAATGGAAAAAGTCTATCAGAGCAAGGGAGCAAGGTGGAACAACCTTGTCAGATAGTGCAAGACTTAAAAATTCCATTAGGTCAAAGTCTGATGAGAGCAGTGCAGCAGTCGGAACAAATACCATATATGCACGCACTCATCAGTTTGGAGATAAACGGACTATAAGAGCAAAAACAAAGAATGGATTAAAAATCAGAGTGGGAGGTAAATGGTTTACCAAAAAGCAAGTAACGATAAGAGTTCCTGAACGACCTTTCCTTGGTATTAGTAATGAGGATACAAAAGAAATTCAATCAATCTTAGAGGACGCTCTGAGAGATAAATAAATCTATCGTTATCCTATTCTTATTCTCAAAATATTTGTCAAAAATGTTTCACGTGAAACATATAATATATGTTTAAACATAAAAAATATGTTTACAAATGCGTGAAATTTGATATAATAGGAGTAGGAGGTGAGCTTGTGGCAAGAAAGACATTTACAACAACTATAGATGAAAATGTTCAAAAGGATTTCAAGATGTCTTGCGTTAAGAACGAAGTCAAAATGAATGATGTTCTTGAAGCTTTCATGAAGGCTTACTCAAACGGAGAATTTAAAGTTGAGATTGAGTTAAAAATTAAAAAAACCAAGTAAAAAGGAAGTCCACCCTGTCGCCAAACAAGAATTGGACTCCCTACTACGACAACACCCGTAAGGGCATTGCTATATTTTATTTTAGCATACTCCGCGGGGTTATACAAGGAGGCGTGCAAATGAATAATCTTATCGTTGATGAGAAATATTTAGAAAAACTCGTTACTATACTCAATGAGTTTATTGACGAAATAGGTCTAAGTAGTAGTTTAAAAGTGGTAATAATCGAAGCTGAAAACAATCTTGATAAAAAGAGAAGGACAAGGCGAGACTACGGCAAATTTAAGGTTAAGACATCACCATATATTGAAGATGTAAAGAAAATGCTAATAGATGGAATGAGTTATGCCGATATTTCAAACTTTTTAAAAAGCAAGGGCGAAAGTATTAGTAAAGCTTCTGTAGGTAGATACGCTCAAAGATTTTTCGACAACTTAGAAAGTAACAATCCTCCAACGAAGGGAGGAGCTTTCTAATGACAGATGCAGAAAGACAACAAATGTTTCAGAATACGGAATTCGATTTAATGGCTATAAAACAAAGTGGAAATTACTTGGTAGCAAAGTTTAACAAGCTTTCCGATAGGGACAAAGAAGATGTTTTGGACTATTTGAATATGAAGCTGTCCCATGAGTCAAAAAGAAATGTCAATACCCATGAAGTATCTAAAAAAACTGTTAAAGACAATGTTATAACCTTAGATTTTGCAAGCAGAAAGCCCAAAAGAAAGGGGGCTTCTGTATGAAGGTTGCAACAGTAGAGCAATTCAAGGTATTAGAGTTTATTAAACAAAATTTTGAGGTTGAAAAAGTATCGTTGGAGCTACTGAATAGGTACTCTATCAAAGTAACTGACAAAACAGGTCAATCCCTTGTTTTTAAGTATTCAGAGAATACAATTCTTTGGGAGCAAGGAGGGAGCTTGTAATGGATACTATTCAAAGAGAGAATAGCGTATTATCAAATATCTTTGAAATAAGCGTAAACTATGACAATGCAAAAGAGCTTGTTTCAAAATACTCCAAGCTTCCCGAGTATTGGAAAAATGAAATATACAACAAAGTAATAGAGTTGTTTTCTTTAGAACCAAAGCAAAAAGGTAGGAAACCAACAAGCATTGGAGGTCTTTATGATAGACTTTCCCCAAGCTCAAAAAGAGAGGTAGCTAAACAAGTAAATAGAGCCTTGGAAACTGAATTGAAAAATAATAGGTCATACACAGAACCAATACCAAAAACAGTTGCAACAAACAACGTCATCATGTTAAACTTTAAGAAAACAAGAGGTAAAAACAAGGAGACGAGAGCGGTGTCTAATAGTTTTGTTGCTTATGAAACTGATTGGTGTTTTGGAGTTAAAGGATATTTAAGGCACAAATTCAATTGCAAGGATAAGAGCAAAGACAACTTGGATAATTTAATACAAGACATGGAAACGGCTTTAAGAGGGATAGCGAGCGAGGAGACTATTAAAAATGACCCGAAATATAGACAGTGTGCTAATAGTCGAGCACTCGATATTCCCATAAGTCAAACCGTGACAGAAGCTCAAAAGAGAATCCTTCAACGGATACAGAGTACTTGTGAATCCGAGTTGCTTATTGACTTATGTAATGACAATACAATCAGAGTTAAAAACAATTGGAATGCGTGCTTAATATTTGAGTATGTCCCCTCAAATGGCGAAATAATAATCAGAGGAAACAATTTGGACGTTGAGAACTACCTCAGAGGGTTAAATGTATATTTTTAACACAAACCAATAAATAATAATTAAGGCGAAAATGTATATTATGTACATATTCGCCTTAATTTATACATTAAATTTTTGACAAAAATCTTGAGACTTTTTGCCAAAAATTTTGAGCGGCTACAGGCTGGTATACTTCTTATGCCTATTACTCGTCATCAAATTGTCCACTTAAACGATTGTAACAAACTAAAAAATAAATGTAAAAATGTCGTATGAAATGAACATGGCTTTTTTAAATCGTAGCCCCTGTTCTTTATATTGTGCAAATAGAAGTTAATATTTCTAAAGGGAGGAAAGAACATGTCCTATGCTACCGAAGTAATAGTAAACTCGCTAGTAGATCGTATTTCGACAATGCAGGAGGTGCAATCTATTGGTATCAGCGGTAACAAAACGCCACTCCCAAAAGCGGGTGAGGGTGATATCGATATTTTTATATATTGTGATTTAATACCCGAGCTTGAGAAAAAACATGCTTTGATAGATCCATTGGCTGACCTATTACAAGAAAGGAAACTCAATGTTTTTGAAGGAGAACACTGGGGAATTGGAGATTTTGTACTCATAAATGGTGTTGAAACCTGGTTAATGTATTTTACCGTAAATGAAACTTTAAGTGATATAGAAGCTATATGCAATGGAGATTATCCGGACAAATTGGATAATTACTATTATCCGATAGGCCGCTGCGCCATGTTAAAAAATATTAATGTTTTATATGATAAAAATGATTTTCTCTATTCATTGAAACAAAGATTATTCAAATATCCTGATGAATTAGCAGAAAAGCTTATACAATATCATCTGAATAAACTAGAAGATGTAGAAGATTTAGAACGTGCTGTAATTAGGAAAGACGTACTGTTTTATCACTTTGCAATGGATATAGGGATTGATCATTTTCTTCAAGCCCTGTTTGCTATGAACAGAACCTATTTTCCTAGTCGAAAAAGAACACTGCATTTCATTAAGGATTTTAATATAAAACCTGAAAAATGTGGTGAAAGATTATTAAAAGTTATTCAATTAGGTAGTTATTCTGAAGGTATTGAACAATCTTATGCATTGTGGAATGATATGACCAGTGAACTGAAAAAAATTCATATTGGTTAACTTATTCCTTCTCACTGTCTCATTTGGTGTACATTGGTCGTTTCATTATACATCATAAAAATTTATTTGGAGGAAGATAAAATGGATACTATCCCAGAAACGATCCATAAGGTATTAGAACAATATTTTCTTTTACTTGAGATGAAACTACCTAATTTCCTTGAAGCATACTATCTTTACGGTTCTACCTCATTAGGAGAATTTTATGATGGATTTAGCGATATTGATTTTATTGCGCTCGTAAAGCGGAAAGTAACTGCAACAGATATGCGTATTCTGAAAGAAATTCATAGAGATATGCAAAGAAGGTTTCCCAAAGCAATTTTAGACGGAATGTATGTAATGAAGGATGATTTAGAATCTCTAAATAATGGCGAAGCTTCATGTCCTCGCTTTAATGACGGCAAATTTCAAGGTTTTAGGACATTTGACCAAAATTCAATAGATGCTTATCAATTAAAAAAATATGGCATCGCTATGAAAGGTCCAGGTGCTGAGTATTTTACCTATGCTGTAAACTGGGACATCTTAATGAATAATATGAGAGATAATCTTAACACCTATTGGCAGAATTGGGTAAATGATTGTAAAAAGTTCTGGTCTATCAAATATATAGGTCTATTTACCAGTTTAGGAATGATTGAATGGGGTGTTCTAGGGGTTTCTCGTCTTTATTATACATTCAGAGAAAAAGATATAACCTCAAAGATCAGAGCAGGTGAATATGCGCTAAAGATAGTTCCTCAAAGATGGCATAAGATTATTTATGAATCAATGAGATTACGGAAAGGTAACAAAAAGTCTTATTACAAATCTATTTTTGAGAGACGAAAGGATGCTTTAGGCTATATCGAATTCATGACACAAGAAAGTAACAGCCTTTTTGATGATAAAAAGCCCCTATTAAAGAGAGGATGATATTTTTGAAAAATAGCAATCTGCAAACTAGCGTCTATACCATTGGTATGTTATTCGTCATTATTATTGCCTCTATGAATGTTTTAAATTATACAGTTCCTAAAATTATTTCTTATTTCCTTCTACTCGTAGCAGGAATACACTTCTTCCTGCTATTTACAGGAAAATATAAATAAATGTAGTTTAAATCCTTAAATAGTGCGAAGCAGGCAAAAGGAACGACGAGGGCGTCGTTCCCTACACTACACCAGATTCTGTGATACTAAACGTACGCCCTTCACAATTGATTTCAGCCATGGTGCCATATGGCAATACGGTAATCGGCGCCGTATGGCCAAAGTTCATGTTATATAGAATTGGTAAATCTATCAGCCTCAACTCATCTCTTATAACTTTTAAAATAACTTCCTTATATTCTTCGTAGAAAAGATTATCATAAGGTTTTGCAAAAAGAATTCCGTTGATTTTCTGTAGTATCCCTTGTGAGCCATAGTTTCTCAACCAGTACTCCACATATTCGGGGCTTGGTTTATCCTCGGATGTTTCTAAAAACAAGATCTTATTCTGCCATTCATCAGCTGAAGGCCAAATTGCTGTTTCTTTTAACATCTCAAGCACCTCGATACAACCACCGATTAAGGGGCCGTTGGAAAGCCCCTGGCCTTGTAGAACCTCGTATCCATTGTTCGGCTGAACTTTTCTCTTAGTATTCTTGTTTTTTTCTTCCCATGCTAAATACTCACTTGTCCAAATTGGAGATGGTTCAATTTTTCCGATTACGGCATTATCGAACAGCACCTTTTCAATCCAATGCTTGGTATATGGAAACATCTCAACATTTTCAGCAAAATCCGCTAGGATAGATGGGCCATAGAAGCTTGAAATACCAGCTTTATAGCAAATCATATGAGTTACTGTAGTATCGGAGTATCCCATGAAAATTTTAGGATTATTTCTGATCACATCGAAATCAATGTATGGCAGCATCCTAACGCTTTCATTCCCTCCAATACAGGAGAAAATTGCCTTTATGGATGTATCTTCAAAAGCGCGCATGAGATCCTCTGCCCGTTTTTCTGGATGGTTATACACATACGTTGAGCCTTTCAATGTATGGGGCATTTCAACAACCTCCAGGCCAAACTCGTCCTGTAATCGCTTCTTGCCAATGTTATAACGCCATAAGATATCGCTGTCTCCAGCACCGCCCCAAGACAGACTGACCGTTGCAACCTTATCTCCACAACTCAATTTTTGGGGTTTTATTAAGCTCATTTGCCTTACCTCCTTTATCAGTAATTTACTTTGCAGGCACATAGCCTGTTTTTTCAACAAGGCTTTGGCCCTCGTCGGATAAGATCCAATCCATAAGTTTACCTACATTTTCATTGGTATTGGATTTCAAGGTCACAGCATACACTGGAACGGTAAAAGGATATTCTTTACTTCGAACGGTTTCTGTGGTAGGTTTAACTCCGTCGATAGAAATGTATTTAATCTGGTTGTTTTTGATCATTGTAGACGAATAGTACATAAAAGAATATCCAATCGCATTTTTCGCATTCTTATAGCTCGATACTTCGCTGATGATCTCCCCCATGCCTCCTGCATAAGTTTTTTTGGTTGGCGCCAACATTTTAACGTCCTTCATCACCTTGTTTTCCATGATCGTCTGGCTTCCAGAGTTTTCAGGGCGTTGATAGGGCAATATCGTTTTGCTTTTCCCACCCACTTCTTTCCAATTGATGATCTTACCAGCATAAATATCCTGTATCTCCTGGATGGTGAGATTCTCCACTGGATTTTTTACATTTGTGAAAAATACAAAGGCCTCGCTTCCAATGGGTGTCAGTACAAACGCATCGCCCTTATCTTTTATCATCTCCACTTGGGCTTTCGATGGTTCTGCCACAAAAATAATATCGGACTCCCCATTTATCAATCTTTCGTAAGCACCAGTGGTCTTGGAGCACTGGACAATATTAAAGGGGTACTGCTGACTAGAAACAAAGGCCTCGTAAACATCCTTTTCATAATTATCCATATTGTTCTTATAGTAATCGTCAAGGCCTTTGTATACGGCTTCCACAAAGGCTCCATACACTGGATAGGCTGCTGTGGCTCCATCTAGTCGCGGCATTTCATCTAGTTTCTCAAATTGAAGGGATGCTTTTCCATCTAATCTGGCCAACCCATTATTCTTCTTAAAAGGAGCTATTTCCATCAAATCAAATTCAGTCAAATCATTTCCCACCGTTGATTCGCCGTACTGCAATTCAGTGATACCATCCCGTATAATATCTTTATTGCTGATACCAATAAAGATGACCACAACTACACTTAAGGCAGCAAATGAAATTTTCAAATTTCTCGCCATCTCATCCTTTATAGATGTTCTTGCTATCCGTTCATTTAGAAGAAGGCCAACGACAAAACCTAAATATCCCGATATCTCTGCAACTGGCATAATATAATGGAGGCCAATAAAGGCAAGAATAAAATCAAAAATAATAAAGAATGGGTTTTTAAAGGCATAGATTCCCCACCACTGCGAATTGTAATTGCCATTTGAAAGGGCCACCGCAAGAACTGCAAAGATTAGGGCATACACAATAGGAAATAGGGGTGTCAAATACCTCACTTTGGCAGCATCTGTTTTCTCTTTAGACTGCTTTGAGAAAATATATCCAACCACGCCTCCTACGATGAAGGAGCCTAAAAAAGCCAGTAGGATATACATGAGGCTTGCAGCATCCTTTCCCAGACCTGATATCCTTAAAACCTGGCCCAGACCGATAAGCCCTAACGTAAGTAAAATGGGAATCATAATCATCTGGGCTGCCAGGGTAGAAATAATGTAGTTTTTATTCGATTTCATAACGATCCTTCCTTTCTATAATCCTTATATATTAGACAACTCAATAAAAAATCCCTTCTTAATTCCTAAAAAGGAAATAAAAGTAAGGTCTTGAAAGATTTTTACAAGTATGATATAGTTCTAAATAATTTAAGGAGTGAAGGAAATGAAACGATCAAAACAATCTAACAACCTATTCATCCATCATCATCACAGCTAGGCTTGTTTTATGGAAGAAATTAAATTCTCCATAGATACAGGCCTATAGGTATTTGTAGGAATTGTATCTGTGGTGATGGGATTACATTATCGTCGTATATTTACCCATGCAGATACAATAACTGCATGGGTTTTTATTTTCACAAAATGAGAGGAGCGATATATAATGAAATTTAGTGCAAAGCCAGTAAAAGGAACCTTTGATGTCTTACCAGAGGATATGGAGCTTCGTAATTGGGTTAGAAACGTGATTAGTAATGCTTACCTTTCAAGAGGGTATACCCAAATCGAAACGCCTTGTATTGAGAATCTAGATTTGTTAACCAACAGTGAAGGCGGGGAAAATCTCAGTCTTTTGTTTAAGATCCTCAAACGCGGCAATAAGTTGGACTTCAACGACCTATCTGAGAATGCCCTATGTGATCTGGGACTAAGATTTGATCTGACATTGCCATTAAGTAGATTCTATGCCAATAACAGAAATGAATTGCCCATGCCCTTTAAAGCTTTTCAAACAGGCTATGTATGGAGAGCTGAAAGACCTCAAAAGGGTAGATTCCGCCAATTTACCCAGTGTGATATAGACATTATTGGAGATAAAACAATCTATGCTGAGATCGATTTAATGCTAACCGTACCAAAAGCATTATATGATTTAGGATTTAGAAACTTTACCATAAAGATTAATGATCGAAGATTATTGAAAGAATTGGTATTGGCTGCTGGATTTACAGAAAGCCAATTTGATACCGTGTGCATTTCTTTGGATAAGACAGATAAGATAGGTACATCTGGTGTAATCAGCGATCTTCAAACGAAGGGATTCGAGGATGATACCATCCGACAATTAATCAGCAGCTTAGAAATTGATTTAGAAAACTTCGATAGCCCTTATGCTAGAGATTTGAAGAAGATTATGGATGTCACTGCTAAATATTATTCGATTTTATTTGATCCCACCCTGGTAAGAGGTATGGGCTATTATACAGGGCCCATATTCGAAGTTGTCAGTGATGAGTTTAAAGGTTCCATCGCAGGAGGCGGAAGATATGACAATTTACTAAGTAAGTTCCAAAATGAATCGGTTCCTGCCGTCGGTTTTGCCATTGGGTTTGAACGAATCGTTGCCATACTAAAGGAAAGGGGCTTTACCATACCCAAACGAGATAAAAGAAAAATTGCGCTTATCGTGCTTGATGAAACATTTACAGATAAGGCCATTGCACTTTCTGAAAGCTTAATCGCTCAAGAAAATATCGCGGCTATTCATTATGTAAATAAAAAGAAACTGGGAAAAAAGATTGAAGCTTTAGAAAAGGAAGGCTACGAAAAGATTCAAATCGTTGATGAGAACACCACAGAGGAAAGCTTTAAATCTATATAAACAACAAAAGGATCATTTGCTTTATGTTAAAGCAAATGATCCTTTTACTATGTCAACAAACATCTCTACAGCTCATTAAAAAGTCTTGTATTTCTCTTTTTTGGCACCACAAACGGGACATTGGTCTGGCAGATGATCGGCAACCGTATGTCCGCAGATCGGGCAGACATGAATATTGCCAACTTCCATATCCTTGCCTTCCTTTGCTGCATTTTGAGCTTCCTGGAAAAGTTGGGCATGGATTTTTTCAGCCTCCAGTGCATAGTGGAATGCTCTCTCTGCGCCCTTTTCTTCCTGGAATCGGGCTGTATGTAAGAAAACTGGATACATTTGCTCAATCTCATGTAACTCCCCATCAATGCCACCCTGCAAATTTTGAACTGTTTTTCCCATACCAAAAACTGCACCAGCCGTTACACTGAAATCTACTTTCTTATCACCCAGTTCACGGAAATGGTTATCTGCATGAGCCTGCTCTGCATATGCAATCGCTCTAAAGAGTCTTCCTATATTTGGAAAACCTTCTTTTTCTGCTGCATCACCCCAGATAAGATATCGCATGTGGGCCATGCTTTCTCCGCCATAGGCCGATCTTAGGAAATCCGCTGTCATATCATTCTTTACCACCATGTATTGGTACCTCCTTATAGCTTTTATTCACTACAGGAGTATTTCCAAAGTACTCTTCCGCTAAACAAGTATGAACAATTTTCTAGTTTTTCATCACCATTCGAAATTCTTCTGTGATTTTTCCTGCATTTCCCTTCGTGCATTTTCCGCAGTATATCGGTCGTTGAATTCTCCTGGTACTTTTATAGATGCTTCCACAACGTTTACAGGCATAAGTATATCGATACATCTCTTCATTAAATTTTGCTGTGACACAATGACTGTTGAAAATGTTCTTCAATACCTTTGTGAAAATCTCCCCATGTCCATGCTTCATCTTTCCTTGCTTATATAGATAATAATGGGCAAGCTCATGCTTTAGAATCTCAATCAATTCTCTTTTCCCGAATTTATCTGCATATTGTTTGTTCACATGGATGATGGCTTGATCTAACTTGGGTTGATATCGGATATTGGCACCAGAGGTTTTCAACCGATTGGACCATGTTACTTCTCCTCTATATTCTCCCTGTGCATAATAAGCATAGATCTTTTTTGTTATCCACAGCAAATCCCGTTCATACAATTCATCGATTTCTGAAATCTCTTGCAATAACGCCTCTGTAAAAAGATCACCTTGCTCCAATGTGCTCTCTCCTTATGATGTGAATGTTTCTTTTTCCCTTGTGCATAATAATATTATCACATTCTGAATAGAATTGTTGAATACTTTTTAAGGAGGATGGCTATGACAAGGAAAACCAAAAAAGGAATTGTGGGTAAAAAAATACCTACCCTCGATGACCGAGAAGAAGTAGGTGTTGGGATTAGCTTTACACAAGAACATGTAGCCGATGGCGATGCCATTGAAAACCTTGTAGAGAAAAAGAAAAAACAGCAGGGCTTAGAATAATAGATGCAAAAAAATTTGGGCACGATATCGTGCCCATTTCCATAGCAGTTTTCCGAACTTGAAAGAAAGGAGTAATTTCTTTCATGCTTTATTAATTCTAGCATTTTCCAAAAATCCCTTCCAATTTTTCAAAAAATACAAAAAAATCTTTCAACTTTATTCGCCATTATCCTCATCTTCAGTTAGAATCCTGTCGTAATTTCCAGGCTGCTTATGGCATATGCTATGATATTCACAATATCTACAGATTTTTACATCTGTTTGCTCTTTATGATAAGCATCGAAATCAAATGCTTTTATTTCCTTAATCATACTTTCCAAAAATTTTTTATCCTGTTCATACAATTCAGTGGTATATGCAAGCTTGATAGCTTTACCTGGATGGTTGGGCTGCCAATAAATCATGTGAATATTTTCAGGTTTGACAGTTTCTCTAAGTATGGCAGCACCTGCTTCCACCATCAAAAAGCGATAAAGAATGGTCTGAAAGCTCCGTTGTACTTTGGGCAAGGAAAGAATTTTTTCCTCTGTCTTCCAATCGAAAATGGTCACTTTTCCCTCTCGATCTACCCTGATGAGATCATATTTTCCCTGGAGCTTTACCTCCCCTTTGTGTAGTCGCAGCTCAAATTCAGGAAAATACTGATTTTCTGGGAGCACTGGCAGAAACAGCTTTAATGCCTCCATCCATTGATGAAGGGTCTTCTCCTGATGTATTTTTTCAATACCTGTAGGAATACCTAAAAAATAGCGTTCTGCCAAAATATGAAAAAGCCTGCCTTGCTCCTGTCCATGGAATACATCGGAATTCGCCAATCTGTTTAATTTCCAAGTCAGTCCCTCTAAATATCTTTTTTTAAATCGTAAGGGACAGCCTTGAAATAGCTGAAGTCCATACTGACTAAAATAAAGCTGCTCAAGTCTAGTTTCCTTCATTGGTTCGCTTCTCCTCAATGTAGTTTTTCAATATATGAAAATAGTGGGAAGGTGTCACGTTTTTTCTCCCAAAATCTGAGTCATAGGCTTCGTGGCAGGAAAACAGCAGATTTTCCTTTGCCCTGGTAATCCCCACATAAAGAAGCCGCAGTCTTTCCTGAATGGTTTCGACGCGGGCCTTCTCGATAGGAGATAGAGAATGGACTTCTCCTAAGAGCACATCCAGCTCTGCCTTGGCCACAGCCGTAGGATTCTTATAATCTTGTTTGAGAAACCAATAATCACTTCGAAATTTATCCTCCAGCTTTGCTGGGAATTCCTCCGAGGTCATACAGGTAAGGTATACGGTATCAAACTCTAATCCTTTGCTTTTATGATATGTAATCAAGTTGATGGTACCTGGTTCTGCCATAAATCCGTTTCGCTCATAGACTAAATTTGCGAAATAGTTGTAAGTATTTCTTATGTATTTTAACTGGGCGGCCAGCTCTGCCATTCTCCAATTTGGATTGAGAAGCATCATATATTGAACATCCAAGGCCACCTTTTGTGCAATAGCTATTTGTTCTTCATCAAAATGCAGGCATTCCGCAATATGCAGTATCAAGGCTTCTGGCTCCACTGTACTGGCCTCCATAAATCGCTTCAACATATAAATATTTTCTAGCAGCTGCTTCCAGTTAGGACTGTCCAAAATTTCACGGGGTACTTCCCTTTCCAAGATATCATGGTCCATAGGATAGAAAATATTCTCTAAGTAACAGTTGGATAGGAATTTCAGTAAGCCCTCATCTTCCTTTATCTCTACCTGCAGGTACTGGATCAGCAAATGGATAAACTTTTCTTGGTCATCGGGATGGGCAAGATAATCAAGGATACATCCCAAAGCCTCTGTTGCTCTCGCTCGTTCCTTAGGAAAACTGCTGACCTCCCTATAGGGGATCTCCTGCTGATCCATGATTTCCTTCATTTCATCCATGATATATCCATTTGGAATCAATACTGCAATGGTTTTTCCCTTATCCCGTTGTTTTTCAGCATTCTTGGCAATCTTGAACAGTTCTTCTCTCCGGGTTTTGGCTAGGATTTTTCCAATGGTATAACCCTCAGGTTTGGGGTTTGGGAAGGGATCATCCTCTCCGACGGGAGAAATCATCTGGGGTTCGAGACTATCTCGGCATAATGCCATGGGATGCAGCTCCTGGGACCATTCCACCAGATAATTGGCAGTATCAATGATGTCCTTTGAGTTTCTACTGGAAACTAATATTTTACTGACTTGGGTTTGGGGCTGCTCACAATATCGTTTAAACAACTTGGGGTCTGATACGGTAAAGGTTGACATGATACTCTGATTGCTATCTCCTACCCGAGCTAGATTTCCCCTTTTTTCTGCAAGTATTCGCAATAGTTCCTCTTGGAGAATACTGGAATCTTGTGCCTCATCTTCAAAGATATAGGTATATTTCTCCTGAAATCTTTCCCTCAAGCCCTCATCCCGCTTCAATAAATCTATGGATTTCACGATAAGATCATCAAAATCAATCATTCCCATATGACGTAAATACCGTTCATATTTATCGTACACCGCCAAGCACATCCGTAAAAGGGAATGCTGGGGCAGCTCTTTTGACAGCTCTGGAATGCGGTGAATATCAACACCTCTACATTTCAAATAGGAGATCATTTCTTTGCATACATTGTTGATCTTTTTCGTCCATTGATCGACTTTCAATTTCACCTGCAGACTTTTATCCTTTTCGTGAAAAGCAATGAAGCTCTTAAAAATAGCATCATTTTCTTCGATCCACTGGGCTGTTTCTCGCTGAAGAATGCGGTTCTGCTCAATCTCATCCAAAGGGATAAACGCATCTGTTAGAAATAAAGCCTCCGGCTTTTCTTTGATAATCTTCATGGCCAAGCTATGGAGGGTCATGACGTCAAAACCCTTATTTCTGGGAAGCCCCTGCTGCTCCAGCAAATCTCCTATTCGGATCTTAAAGTTGGTGACCGCCGAATTCATGTAGGTGACAATCAGGATCTTTCCAGGTAAATGTCGCTCTTCCTTGATGAGGTTTGCCGTCAGCACAGCCAAGGTGAAAGTTTTTCCCGCCCCAGGTACAGAAGGGACCCCTAACAATCCTCCGCGATAGTCACAAACCTCTTTTTGTCCTGGTCTTAATTGAATGTCTCTCATCGACAAATTCCTTTCTTCATAGGTTTTTCTTCACCCTATGATTTCAATATTTTCCTGCCGCAGATTTCCCATAATTCAACGCCCAATATCCCCTCCTGCTCATACCCATGTTTGCTGTAGAGGCTCTGCGCAACAATGATTCTTGCACCACATCGATTCATCAATCTATTCACTGTAATTCCCAGCTTTCTTTTTCTATGATACTGGTCAACATCATCATTCCACGGCTGATCACGATCCCACTTGGGTGAAAATACATGGGGATTGGTTAGCTCCTTCACGTCACTGCTGGCCCATTCCTCAGACAAGACATCACTCCAAATTTGAATTTTTTTCTGATACCCAAAGGATAAATATGTATAGGGTGTCACTAGAATTACCTGCTCTGAATGCCGCTTATGATCAATTTCTTCCAGGGTTTCTGCGGATTTCATCCCCTTTTTGATGGCATCGATGAACCATCGATTGATTTCAATATCTTTATCTCCAAGAGAAGCCATGACCATCCGGAAGTTCCCAGCCGAATCGATGAGTTGTTTGCACAAGGACCCTTGTTTCTCCGTATGGGGTAAGAAAATAAGCACTTCCCCAAAGAACTTCTGAAAGAAATATTCAATATCTTGGATTCCTCCATTTATATAATTCATAACCCAGCTCCTCAGCAGTTCATATCTCTTTAAAGCGGCTTGTCCGATCCTTCTTGCAACGGTCTCGTCTATGTTTTCTACCATGGGAAGCTGATAAGGTCTGTTCTTCATGATTTCCTTTGTCAGCAACTGGCTGCGGATGAGGTCTAGATCTAATAGCACCGACAACGTTACAGCCACATCCTCGGGGTTCGTGTAGCAGTCCCATTGGGGATGGGCAAGAGATGCCATCGTAACCAGTGCTTTGATATACACCTGATCCATTGCCCTTTTGTTTCTAGCAACACTAACCAAATCATACCCCGCTTTTTCCAATTGATGCCGTAAAGTGTACGCTGTTACACTGTCCATTGTTGGGCATATGACTGCAATTTCCCCAGGTGCCACCCCAGACTTTAGCAAGGATAGAATTTTCTCTCCCATACTATTCAGCATCTCACTTCTCAAATCATTTTCTATCCATTCTAGGTTGGGTATATCCATATTCACGGATTTTTCGTGAAATAAGATATGATTTTTCAATTGATACCCTAGCCGATGGAGATTGCCTTCACTGGTATGACATATTTTTAGCTCTACTTGTTCACATAAAGGAAAAATCGTTTCCTCTATCAGCTCGGGACATGCCCCTAGCGCTCGAGTCACTTCACCATCGGTATTATAGGACAGCACACTCCCCTTCGTTCCATCCAAGAGGTCATGGATGAATCGAACTTCTGCTGGTACCGCCTCTTCCAGATCATCTATAATCAGATAAGGATTTTGTCTTTGCAGTATCTCTCGATATTGCTCTATACCTCTTAAATATCGATCATAGATATAGACTGTCATGCCATAATCCAGAACCCCTTTTTTAAAGGTCTCTTCCATGTACTGGTTACAGATTGCCTGCATCTCTCCATAAACAAGGGGATTTATTTTTTCCTGGCTTGCCTGGGTGCTAAATAGAACTTCTCCAATCCTTTCCAAGTCCACATTTCCCATGGCCGCCTTGGACAAATTATGTATCAGCTCCATGGCGATCCGATCCTGGGCAGCCCGAACATCTAGCAGGCGGCCTCTCCTTCTATGCTCGTCCACAATCCGCCCCATGAGGCTTTGAGAGGTCTCTATGGTCATAAAAACAGGTTCTAACCGGTGGGATTCCATCCATGGTATTTCCTGCTGAATCAATGGCCAGTATTTTTTCAGTTCCTCCTGAGCAAACCCGAAATAGGAAAATAGTTTAAGCTTAGCCGAATAGCTAGGGCAAATGGATTCTTTCCACAGCTGTGATTGTCTCCGATTTCGCAGCAATACCAGAATTTGGTGGGTGCTGATGCCTTCTTCTATCCAGCTCCTATATTGATTCATCAGCATGGTGGTTTTGCCACTGCCTGTCATGCCTCTATATAAAGTAATCCTTCTTGCCCTCATTCAACATCCCTACTTTATCAATGGTTTTCTAGCTTCTATTTTACCATAAGTTCACATCTTTGGTATCAGTATTCCTGCCATGGGCAATACTTGTAATACATATTACACTTGGAGAGGATTCTTTTATGGAACAACCGATGATACACAGCTATAAAATGTATTTTATCCACCCTTTTATCTACGAAGACAGAAATTACGCCAATATTGTCAAGTGCCTGCTCCATGAAGAAAGCCAATGGAAGCTAAAGGTTTATCAAAATAGCAATGTTGAGGATCATATCCGTACAGAATACTTCCTTCCCCACATTATAAAATTTCTGTATCCTACCATGTACTTAGATGAAAAAGAAAGAAAAGATGTGGCGTCCTTACATCCCCATATGCTGAAGGAATTGAGCAGTTTGGATTTTACATTAAAACCAAATATATTAGAGACCTATCGATCTTTCGAAGTCCTATGTGATGAAGCTGCCTTTCCTCTAACCTTTGAAAATATCTATCTAAAAATATTTCATGGTGGTGTAGGTTTTCTCTATTTCTCCATTGCCTGCAATAAGGAACAATTGGCTCTAAACGATCTGATTCAAATCAATCAACTGATGCGTCCCATTCGTCCCCTCTATAAGGACTATCCTATGGCACGAATACAATTTAAGAAAAACATATCTTTGTTCACCCTAAAGGATCTTCTGGATACCCTTCTTGGTGAAATTAATGTCTATGACCATAAAGAAAATATCTATAATATTTATATCGATCGACTGATTTTTTATAGTTATGTATGTGTAAAAAAAGATTCCTTGGCCACAGACCAATGGATTTGCGAGCGAACAGACCTATTGGAAGCTTTAAGAAGCTGCAGTCTGTATGAACCAGAAAAAGAAAATATGACGTTGTTAAGCCAATCAGATCAGGATCAGGTCTATTTTTCCCGCCATAAATCCTCCATCTACGGCTTTAGCAAGGAAGGTGGTATTCTTTTAGCTGTAGACAGGGACCTGAAAGGCGATGAAATCTTACCAAATATCTGTGAAGCCTATATTCCCTGTTACTTTTCCACCTATTATCTAGACATCTTGATCCTTGGCCTATATCAGCGTATTTCACTGATTAACTATTGTAGAAAACTCAGTATGTTAAAATCCCTCATTCACTATAAACAAACGATCGAACATATTCGTTTTGAAATCCTTAAGTTCACCAATACAGCCTGGTTTACTCAAATTACAAATTCAGAACTAGGTATGGCCATCTGGAAACACTGGTTTACGTTATTTGAGAATGAAGCTCTTTACTGTGAGGTAAAACAGGGTCTGGACGAACTGGATGATTTCCTAGAAAACAAAAGACAACACCGCTTCAGCCTCAAGCTAGGTCTCATCACTGCCATCACCATCCCGCCCACATTGATTTTTAGCTATGTGGGTAATGATTTTGATCGATTAACCTTTTCACAATTACTTCATCCCAAGTTCTTAATCAGCTCATTCCTTTTGTTCCTGGGAATGCTAGGCTTACTCTTTGCGATTGATAAGTTCCATAAAAATTGAAATAGAATAGAAGGGATGTCCATAGACACCCCTTCTATTCTATTTCCCTATATTCCATATTTCCATATTTTTTCATACAAGCTAGATCGACTGATATTTAATATTCTGGCAGTCTCGGTCCGATTTCCACCCGTATTTTTCAAACAATCAATAATGGCATCTTTTTCGGCTTCCTCTAAAATATCCTTTAACTCCCGTTTTCCACCACTATGGATACTGGCCTCTGACTTTTTCAGATATATTGGTAAATGATTGATTTGAATCTCTTTTCCATAGTCTACCAAATTCGCAGCTCGTTCCAGGACATTTTCAAGCTCTCGGACATTTCCTGGCCATCCATGGCTTTTGAGCTGCTTCATGGCTTGAGACGATATACCTGTTACATAGTTTCCAACTTGTTCACAAATTTTTGTCATCAAATGCTGAATCAAGAGTTCTAAATCCTCAGATCTTTCTCGTAGGGGCGGGATCGTGATGGTCATCACATTTAAACGATAATACAAATCCTCTCGAAACTCTCCTTTTTCCACCATCTCTTCCAGATTCCTGTTGGTGGCAGCAATAATTCTTACATTCAATGGAATATTTTCTATACCGCCTACCCGTTCAATCTCCTTTTC
Organism: Anaerosolibacter carboniphilus; assembly: GCF_014205875.1. Lineage (GTDB taxonomy): Bacteria > Bacillota > Clostridia > Peptostreptococcales > Thermotaleaceae > Anaerosolibacter > Anaerosolibacter carboniphilus. Next base: position 127,091 of record NZ_JACHEN010000001.1, on the reverse strand, counting down.
TTGAAGAACCCGCAGCAGTTTTGCCTGCATGCTGTGGGGCATATCACCGATTTCATCTAAGAAAATACTTCCTCCGTTGGCTAACTCAAATTTTCCCTTTTTCCCGCCTCGCTTTGCCCCAGTAAAAGCGCCTTCCTCGTAGCCAAAAAGCTCTGACTCCAATAGTTCAGCTGGTATTGCCGCACAATTCACCTTGACAAAGGGTCCCATGGCACGATTGCTTCGACCATGGATCGCATGGGCGAAAAGCTCTTTTCCAGTACCACTTTCCCCTCGAATCAATACATTGGAATTGGTATGGGCCGCTTTTTCACCTAAATATTTCGCTTCTTGTATCTTCTCGCTGCTCCCTACAATGCTATCAAAATTATATTTTACACCACTGGCTTGTCGCAATGCATCTTTATAATACTTTAATTCTTTTTCGATTGTGTTGATTTTATTTGCCAAAATACCCACTTCTTTCAAGTCCTTAAACATAATCTTCCCAATAACACCAACCACTTTTCCTGCCTTTATGATAGGAATACGCATAACCACAATATTTTTACCCTTTATCTTTTGAATCTCTCCAATTTCTTCTATACCTGTCTTAGCTACAATATGGAGTCGGCTGCTCTCAATAACCTCTGTCACGTGTTTCCCAACAACATCCTCTTTCTTCACCCCAAGATAGTCAGCATAGGCGTTGTTCATCATGGTGACTACACCATTTTCATCTACTACTACAATACCGTCATAGGCATTGTCTAATATGGTCTTTAGTATTTCTGAAATATGCTTTTCCATTTCCAATTCTTGAGTAACTCTTTTTAAATCTGTGATATCTTGAAATACCGCTACCGCCCCAATAATTTCTTTCTCCTTGATAATGGGTGTCCGATGAATCATCAGTTGTCTATCATTAAAAACTTCAATCTTTTCCAATTCCGCTTTACCATTTTTTATGACTTCAGGCAGCCTTGAATTCGGCAGTACTTGATATATACCTCGACCCAGACTAGCTTCCACTTTCGCACCCAATATCTTCTCAGCAAAGTTGTTGTAAACAATGATTTCATTGTTTTTATTGATGGCAACAATGGCATTGTCTGCAGAATCAAGAATCGCGTTTAATATGTCATCGTGTTCTTTTACAAATACTTTTTTGTTATCCAAATGATCTTTCACCAGCATAGGATATGCCTCCCTAAATGTGCCAAGCTTATAATTTTATTATATCATAATTCTAAAATCTCCAATGGAAAACTATGCAGCATCACGATTTGTTAAGAAGTGCCATATAAAATTTTTTCCTTTCATACAAATTCTTGGTGCTACAGTCAACCATTGTTTTCATAGGTCTCGAATATTTGGTGAATACTAAAATATATCTATGAATTTTATCCAAAATTTTATAGATATTATAACATCATTCCCTGTCCATCAAAACAATGGATTCATCCTAAAGGAGGGATAATGGATGAAAAAAATAAATCCATCATTAATCACATTGGCTTTGGCCTTCATGTTGGTCGGTGGAGGCGTAACCAATGCTTTCACGCCTATTGAAACTAAAAATCTCGTATATGATCGCGAAACACTATTCAAAGCTCATATGCCATCCTATTCCAGGCAATGTTAGTCTTTCTTCCTTTCTCTATCCCTATACAGAAGAAGAATATCACTTTATAATATAAAACAAAAATATCTTGTGACGAAAATCACAGGATATTTTTGTTTATAACATTGACAATCATTCTCATCGAGTGTATGATTATCTTGTAATAAATGCACAACTTGTGCTGTTCTGATGATAATGATTTTCATTACAGAATTGTATTAATTATTAATTTTATTTATAGGGGGTACATAGCATGACATTAGATTTAGCCACAAAAGGTCAACAAATTGAAGTGGTTACCATTCCCGATGCAACCATTAGAGCCCAAGCCATTCGATTGGGAATTTATGAAGGTGCGAAACTGATCTGTTCAGAAAAACTTCCTGCTGGTCCTGTAATTTTGCAAAATAGAATGCAGGAAATTGCCATAGGAAGAAATTTAGCCAAGAAAATAGCGATTAAAGCGTTATAAAAACAAGGGGGTACTACAATAATGCACTGTCATAATCCTGTTTGCACCATGGAGATTCCTGAAGGGGCTCGAAAAATCGTCCTAGCTGGCAATCCAAACGTAGGAAAATCTGTATTCTTCAATGCATTAACCGGCATGTATGTTGACGTTTCAAACTTTCCTGGAACAACTGTTGATATAAGTGTGGGCAAATATCAAGATGATGTGGTCATGGATACACCGGGAGTTTACGGCATCTCCTCCTTCAATGATGAAGAAAGGGTAGCCCGTGATGTTATCCTTTTTGCTAATGTGATTCTTAATGTAGTGGATGCTGTCCATTTGGAGCGAGATTTGTTTCTAACGCAGCAAATTATCGATATGGGTACTCCAATGGTGATTGCCTTAAATATGATGGATGAAGTAAAAAGAAATGGACTAAAAATTGATATAGATCTTCTTTCCAAGGAGTTGGGTGTGGAGATTATTCCTACAACAGCCATTAAGAAGGAAGGCATGGAAGAAATGAAAGCTGCTTTGGGCAGAGCTAAAGCAGGAAATCAAATTCCTGAAATAAAGGCCTTAATGGAAAAAGTTATAGATCAAGTTGATGTAAATGCAGAAGCACTTCTTGTAGTGGAAGAAGACGAAAATGTTCTTGAACGCCATAATCTAAAGAATCAATATGGTAATCGTGAAGAAATCTATAAACTTAGAAGAAACCGAATTGATGGAATAATCGAGGCCGTTGTCTCTACTACGGATCAAGGAGCATCCTTTCGGACAAAACTTGGCCGATGGATGTTGAAACCGATCACAGGTATCCCGATTCTTTTCCTAGCACTGTATTTAACTTACCAAGCAATAGGCGTGTTCGTAGCGCAGACCGTGGTAGGCATCACAGAAGAAATCATCATGGGACAGTATTACTATGATTTCATCATGGGCATCATGACAAAGATTGTAAGCGAGACCTCTTTTATAGGTCAGTTGCTAATCGGTGAGTTTGGCGTTCTTACCATGGCACCCATTTACCTGCTAGGTTTATTGCTGCCTTTGGTAGTTGGTTTCTACTTCATCTTATCCATCATGGAGGATTCTGGATATTTGCCAAGGATTGCAGCCTTGGTTGATCGTTTACTCACGGGATTAGGCCTCAATGGCCGCGCTATCATTCCTATGATCCTTGGTTTTGGTTGTGTAACCATGGCCACCATTACTACGAGGCTATTGGGCTCTAAAAGAGAAAGATTTATCGCCACCATGCTATTGGGGCTAGCAATTCCTTGTTCTGCCCAATTAGGTGTTATTGTGGGATTAATTGCACCTCTAGGCGGAAAGATTGTCCTTCTCTATTGTGCAACCATTTTCGTTGTTTTCGTACTAACTGGAACGGCACTGAACAAAATTATGCCTGGAGAATCAACAGATCTGCTGATCGACCTTCCACCGTTGAGAATTCCAGTTCTATCAAATGTTTTAAGAAAAACATATATCAAGTCCAAAATGTTTATCATGGAAGCAGGTCCTCTTTTCGTACTAGGTGCGATAGTAGTAACTGTACTTCAATATAGCGGTGCTTTGGATGCCATCATGAATACTTTTGCCCCAATCACCGAAGGCTTCCTAAAGCTTCCAAAGGAAACTGCTCAGACCTTTATCATGGGTATCATTCGCCGTGATTTCGGTGCAGCTGGATTAAACGACTTGGTTTCTCAAGGGCTATTAAATCCATTGCAAACGGTTATTGCCTTGGTTGTGATCACATTATTCGTACCTTGCATTGCAGCCATCATGGTAATCTTTAAAGAAAGAAGCTGGCAGGAATCCGTCTTGATCTGGATTGGAAGCTTCGTGATTTCCTTCCTAGCTGGCGGTTTACTGGCACAATTCGTATTATAAAGGTCTAGCCCTTCGGGCTAGACCTTTTTTATAGACATACAATATAAATGATGCATCTTCTTTATTATTTGCTGTAATAGCAGTCTTCCATCCATTTTAATGGATTTGTTTCAATATACGGGCAAATATTTTGATATTCTTGCTCATTTCGTATGACATGATCATAAAACAATTTCTGCCATATTGAATAACCTATCTGCTTTGTCACAAATCCCTTAAATTGATTAATAATCCGTGATATGGTAGGGGCGTGCATTGCACGTCTATCTTCTTTGCCACGTAATACTATAATCATATGTATATGGTTAGGCATAATGGCATACTTGTCAATCATGACATTTTCATATATTCTTGTTATGTTTTCAATCCCTGCTGCTACAATAGTCCCGATATTGGATAAATTGGGACGCCCACTGGGCGCCTCTACATTATCTTCCCATAACATACAGCGTTTATCCTTAACACATATAGTAATAAAGTAATAGCCTGCTTGCGAATAATCATAATTCTTCAAACGTACATTCTTTCGATATATCGGTTTGCTCACATCATCACCTACTAAAGGAAACATAGATGTTCTGAGTTTTAAACAAAACCTCTTTTTATCTAAACAATACTTCTATATAAGCCTTCATATATTCCGGCAGATCCGGTGGACGACGGCTGGATATGATGTGACCATCTACTACCACAGCCTCATCCAGCCAGATGCCTCCTGCATTTTCCATATCATCCCGAATACCTGGCGTACTGGTGATGTTTCTTCCATTGAGGATCTTTGCAGATATAAGTACCCATCCGGCATGACAAATCTGTCCGATAGGTTTTTTCGCTTCGTCCATCTTCTTTATCATCTCCAGTACTTCAGGAAACCTTCTAAGCTTGTCAGGAGCCCATCCTCCTGGCACAAGGATTCCATCATATTGGGCTGGATCTACCTCTCCAAAGCTGTAGTCTGAATAGGCAGGCACACCGTATTTCCCAACATACTGTTCCTTTGCCTTTTCCCCTACAACATCCACTTGAACACCCTCTTCTCTCAGCCGTAATATGGGATACCACAGTTCCAGATCCTCAAAATCATGATGGATCAAGGAAATTACCTTCTTTTTTTCCCCTTTCATCTCTTCCCCTCCAAACACATTTAAGTTATTCAACTTTCACACATTATTTCTTTGCTTTACTATTTCTTCATAAAACTCTCTTTCCCTTCATCTCTATGGCTTTCCCATTCACTTTATTCCTCTTGTTCTAGCATCCTTGCTTTTCTATTGCACGAAAACATTTCTTCTCCTCTTGCTGTTCTAATATGAACATGAGGATGGTGAAAACAATGCCTACACAACCCATAAGAAGCCACGCCAGCTCAATACTGGCATAGTTCAAAATCTGCCCCATGCCAATGGGTCCTAAGGTCTGCCCCATACCAAAAATCATTGGAATCACAGCACTCATTCTTCCTCGATGAGATGCTGGTGTGTGGTTGGCGATAAAAGGTGCCGTGCTGATGGCCAGCAAAATTTCTCCCAAGGTAAAGATGAAAGCAGATACAAAAAAGTGGGCTAACCCATTGAACAGGCCCAGCATACCAAATCCGATGGCATAGAGGCCTCCCCCATAAACCATTCGTCGTATGCTTTTTGATTTTTGAAAGTAGTAGGTCACCAAGGGTGTAAAAAGAATGACAATCAATCCGTTAAAACTAGCCAAACTGCCATAGTACTCCGCCTTATGGGCAGGAAATTTCTCCAGCATGTGGAGGGGAATCAAGAAAGACCACTGAGAGTAGACAAAGTTAAACCCAAAGATAATCAATGCAAAGTATACCAAAACTGGCCTTTTTGCAAGAACTGCAAATATGGATCCCTCTTCCCTTCTCTCCAATGCACGGCTTTCGTCGGTAATTTCCTCCTCTGCTTTATGGATCGTTTCCTTAATAAATAGAATCACCAAGCTAAGAGACAACAGGGCAGTAAATGCATCCCCAAGAAATATCAATGGAAGATGATTCTCATAGAGCATACCCCCAATAAAAGGTCCTATGGCAAAACCAAGATTCCAGCCCATGTAAGAAAGGGCATAGGCGCTTTCTCGATTTTTGGGCGTAGTGATATCCGCCATGAGGGAATCATGGGCAGGCCCTGCCGTCACCAGACAGGCAGCAGCAGCCATAATCATATAGATCATTTTCATAGATGGTGCCATGAAGCTACAGATGATGTAGAACAAGGCCGCCATACAATCGAAGAATACGATCACTTTTTTTCTTCCTATGGTATCTGCCAGTTTTCCGCCAAGCATAGAAGCTGGTAGAAATAGCAGTCCTACAGCGCTAATATATACTCCTGCCAGTTGATCTGATAACCCAATGCTATCTTTCAGTATAATAGTCATCAACGGCATCACAAAGCAACCTAATGCGTTGATGATCCTTGCAATAAAAATCACATAGACCTCTTTAGGCAGTCCTTTGTAGGGATTTAATAGTTGTTTCAAATGCTTCATGTACTTTGTTCCCTCCTTTTGTGGTTAATAGTTAGACGATAGTGGTTTGTATTTTCACCACTAACTACTAACCTCTATCCTCAAACGAAAAAAAGCCACAGCTCACCCCTATGCTCTAGAAACACAGGAATGCTCTATGACTTTTCATAACAACATATAGATATCACAATCTATACAACATGTAATTAAAAAGCCATAGTGTCGCAACGACCCTACGGCTTAAAATATCAGATAATGAAGAATACTCTAATACCCTTGATGAAGGTCGTCTTTCTTATTCAAAAAATCAAAAACTTCTACGTAAACAATCAAAGTATTTCTCATAAAACGCGACCTCCTTCTCATAAAAAGTTATTTTCATATATAATATACCACAAACTGGTAAACCTGGTCAATCTTTTCCTAAAATCATTTTATTTCATTAGCTTCTTCAGCCAATGAATCCGTTCCCCATAAGGTGGAAATGCCAATGGAATACTGAATTTTGTCGTTTTTCTCATGATGCTCTTATGATGGGAGAAAAGATCGAAGCTATTTTTTCCATGATATGCCCCTATCCCCGATGCCCCTACCCCACCAAATGGTATATAAGGAGATGCCACATGGGAGAGGGTATCATTGATGCAGCCGCCACCAAAGGAAATTCTCTGCATAACTAGATCCTGTATTTCGCGATTTTCCGTAAACAGATATAAGGCCAATGGCTTTGGCCTCTGATTGATCCTATGAATTACATCATCTAGATCGTCATAGGGTATGATTGGTAAGATAGGTCCGAAAATTTCATCGGCCATCACTGGATCTTCCCATGACACTTGATCCATAAGGGTAGGAGCCATATACAAATCATCGAGATCATAATTGCCGCCAGTAATAATCTTTTCCTGTTCTAGAAGATTCACCAGCCGTTTCAAATGTTTTTTATTGATAATCCTACAGTAATCGGGGCTAGAGGCTGGATTATCACCATAAAATTTTCGTATCGTCATGATAAGTCTTTGCATTAGCTCTTCTTTGACCTCCCTATGTACCAATAGGTAATCAGGAGCCACGCAGGTTTGTCCTGCATTTACAAATTTTCCCCAAATAATTCGCTCTGCGGCAACCGCCAAATTTCCATGCTTATCTACAATACAAGGACTCTTCCCTCCAAGCTCCAGCGTCACGGGAATTAAATGCTTAGCTGCTGCCTCCATCACAATCTTGCCGACAAGTACACTGCCCGTGAAGAAAATATAGTCAAAATCACTGTTGACCAGGGCTGTTGCCAGTTCCCTATCACCGATGATCATCCGGACATATCTCTCATCAAAACATTCTCCGATCATTTTTTCCATGACCTTTCCAACATGGGGTGCGTATTCTGAAGGCTTCAGCACGATGCAGTTCCCCGCAGCCATGGCTCCAATCATCGGTTCAATCATTAATTGAAAGGGATAGTTCCATGGTGCAATAATCAATACAGTACCATAGGGTTCTGGATGGATAGCGCTTCGGGCACCAAAGTGTACCATAGGTGTCTTTACCTTTTGTCCCTTGGCCCACCCTCTGATATGTTTCAGTGTGTATCCAATACTATCTTTCACATAACCGATCTCAGTGGCAAAAGATTCGAAAGGGGGTTTTCGCAGATCTTTATGCAGAGCTTCCATGATTTCACCCTCATAGGATTGGATGGCATCCTTTAATCGTTTCAATTGTTCTATGCGAAAATCTACATCTTTCGTTCGTCCCGTTTCAAAGTAATCCCTATGAATTTTTAAAAATCCTTTTATTTCATTGCTATAATCCGTTCCCACGGAACCCACCCTTTCTTTATCATCATTCCATTTTACTCATTCCTCAATCTTTTCTATTTAAACAGTATTTTACTGTAGATTTCTGCGATATATCGGCACATAAGTTAAAGCCCCTTGGATGCGGGTACTCTCCATCAAGGTGATAGCCTTCACCCCTACAGTCTTGGACTCCACCATGATCTCTTTTGACAGCTCTCCAAAAATTTTTTGTAAAACAATCTCTCTCCCTAAAGTGATGTGGGGTTTTAATCCTTTTTCCTCCCGAGGATAGCCTCTTTCTTCAAGGCTCTTCTCCAGCTTGGCAAAGAGCTGCTGAAGAATCTGCCTTCCTTGATCAATTCCAATCCAGAGGATTTTTTTGTTTCCCCTGGGGAATTCCCCTAAAGATCCTAATGTCATTTGAAAAGAATTTGTCTTCTCAGCCGCTTCTTCCATCGCTTCCTTGATTTTCTCCACATCCACCGTAGAAACTTCTCCAATAAATCGCAGGGTCAGATGTAGGTTTTCTATCCTAGTGAAATTCCCCTTTTCACTATAATTTCTTACTTTCTGCTGTTTTTCCCTTAAATATTCTTTTAACACCTCATCAAGTTCTATGGCAATAAATACCCTCATTTTCTCACACTCCAATGATTTATAATATCTTTCATTATTTCCATTTTCTAATCAAATTCTAATCTTTCTTTAAAGATACTTTAATGCTCCTATTCTATACTAACTATATCAAAACAATGATAGAAAAACATTGATTTTCAAAAACCCTATTATCCTAGTCGTTTCTTCTATCAAAAAATATTTGGAGGGATCAATATGTCAATCACATTAGAAAAGATCGATTTATTAAGGGAAAGAGCCAACGTAAGCTACCAGGATGCTAAAGAAGCTTTGGAACAATGCAACAATGACCTTGTAGAAGCATTGGTATACTTGGAAAAGGGAAGCAAACTTCGTCCTGAAAAGAAGACCTACTGTGAAAGCAAGTTTGTAGCCACCGTAAAGGATGTTCTTCGAAAAGGGAATCAAACAAAATTTGTCATCAAAAAAGATACTGAAAATATTATCAATCTATCCGTTACAGCTGCCGTCCTCATCACCATCGTAGCTACACCGGTTGTAGTGATTGGATTACCTGTAGCTTTACTCACAAAACATAAGATCAAGATTGAAAAAAATGATGGGGAGGATCTGCAAATCAACAAGGTATTAGATAAAGTATCTACAGCCGTTAATGACATGACAGATAAGCTTCGCAATGAGGTTTCTCCCCAAACAGAAGAAAAATAATAAAACCTGAATTCTTTATCTGAAATAACCTACATGGCTATGTAGGTTATTTATGTTTAATTGTGAAAGAATACGATATAATGGAAGAAAGAGTATGGATGAATAGGAGTGAAGTACATTGGAGGCCCCCAATATTTTGATCGTAGAAGATGAAGTAAAAATTGCCCGCTTTTTAGAATTGGAACTACAATATGAAGGCTATGATGTGACGTTGACCCATGATGGCCGATCAGGTTTAGAAAAAGCACTCCAGGGAACTTTTGATCTTATCATATTAGATGTGATGTTACCTGGGCTCAATGGGATGGAGGTTTGCCGTCGTATTCGCCAAAGCATGGAAACTCCAATCATCATGCTTACTGCCAAAGATGACACGATGGATAAGGTCATGGGGCTGGATCTAGGTGCCGATGATTATGTTACCAAACCCTTTGCTATCGAAGAACTCCTGGCTAGGATTCGAGTAGCCTTAAAACGTAAAAAAAGCCAACTTCAATCGTTGAAGCCGCTTTCTGTCAGCGGTTTAAAATTAGATTTAGAGCAACATCTAGTGACATTCCAGGATGAGATCATCGACTTAACCAAAAGGGAGTTTGATTTGCTAAAATACCTTATGGAGAATCAGAATATCGTCATGACGCGAGATCGGATCCTGGAAGCAGTATGGGGATACGATTATCTTGGAGATACCAATGTTGTAGATGTATATATACGATATCTACGAAGTAAGATCGATGAAAAGTATCGTCGAAAATTCATCCATACCATTCGAGGGGTGGGATACCTTTTCAAAGATGAATAGTCTAAAAAAGATTTTTCGACTGCTATATCAGCTTATTCGACTGATTTTTTATGGCATAAAAGTACTGTTCAAAACTCTTCCTCATTTTTTCACTGGTATGGGTCAGATTTTGCATGTTGTGGGAAAGATATTCAAAGGGGCTAGACAGCGAATTCGGCGACTTTTTCGCTTCTCCATCACCTTTAAAATCACAGTAGTCTATGCTTTCATTATATCTCTCCTGTTGCTCTTGTCTAATGCCAGTATTCTCTTAGGCTTTCGCTTTTTTCTATTAGAACAGCTTGGCAAGGATATAGAGCGAAATAGTCAATTTATCTTAACGGATTATATGGATGATACTGGTCAAATCCCCCAAGAAAAAATTGCCAATTTAGCGAAACAAGAAAATCTACAGGTTCATATTTTTGACGGCAAAAATGAAATCATCTACACCACAAACAATGACGCCAATAATCTCCAACTCATTAGGCAGCTAGATACCCCTATCGTCTTGGATCAAAGGGATAGCCAATCCATGATACTAACAAAATCCGTTTCCATAAATGATGAAGACTTCTTCCTTCAGGTGGAAAAAAATATGCAAACTGAAAATACGTATATTCAGATTTTAGCCCTTGTATTGCTGATCGTAAACGGTGTAGGCGCCATCATTATCCTCATCATCGGCTCCCGCATTAGCAGAAGAATGTTGAAGCCCATCGAAACCATGACTGAAACCGTTAAGAACATTACCATCTATGATCTGAACCGTCGATTGGATGTAAGGGGCTCCCAGGATGAATTGAAGGAGCTGGCGGAAACCTTTAATGAAATGTTCGATGGCATCCAGTCCTCCTATGATCGTCAAAATCAGTTTGTATCCGACGCTTCCCATGAGCTAAGAACACCTATTGCAGTGATTCAAGGCTATGCCAACCTGTTGGATAGATGGGGAAAAGATGACAAGGCCGTATTAGAAGAGTCCATCGTTGCTATCAAGGGTGAAGCAGAAAATATGCAGTCCCTTATGGAAAAGCTGCTATTTCTAGCTAGAAGTGACAAAGGCCTGCAAAAGCTAGAGATAGAAGAGTTTGTTTTGAACGACTTAATGCATGAGGTTGCCAAGGAAACGCGGTTGATTGATACTGTCCATGATATCCAGTATATATCAAAAGAAATGATTGTCATTCAAGCAGATCGCAAGACGCTGAAACAGGCATTGAGAATTTTTATAGACAATAGTGCAAAGTTTACCCCTCCAGACGGGATCATTCGCCTAGAGACCTATCTTCAGAAAAAGCATATTGTTATCGTTATTGAGGATACGGGAGCCGGCATACCAAAGGAGGATATTCCCCATATTTTTGATCGTTTTTATCGCTCAGATAAATCCAGGACAAAGGCCAGTGGTGGTCACGGTCTTGGATTGTCCATAGCCAAGTTGATTATTGACAGGCACAAGGGACGTATTGAGGTAGAAAGCACTGTTCAGGTTGGTACCAAGATAAGAATCTATTTGCCTGTGTCACAGGTAAAAAAATGAAAATGTTCCTATTGTAGGGTCGGACGACCCTACAATAGGAACATTTTGTCATGCAAACTACCAGCGGATGGGCAGAGTCGTCCATCCCTACAGCCTCATCATTCTACGACAACATCCAATACACCCGATTATTCTCTACCTGGGATCGAATTTTCTTCTGGTCTGACAGGGCACCAAGGTGGGCCATGATGGTGGTATGGAACAGATAGTATTGGCCTAGATTGGTACACTGAATCTCGTAGGCATCACAAACGTTTTGTACAAGTTCTTCAGAAGATTGCTGCTCTACCAGAAGAGCTTCAATACACTGATCGATCTCCTCCAACACCTGTAGATTTATTTCTGCGATTCCTCTGGCATCTTGAATGGGTCCACTGTGGGAGGGGATATACCATTCATACGTCGTACCCTTCAACCAATGCAAAGTTTCCCTATGTTTCTGAATATCCATATTAAATGGAATCTTGTGTTTACGCAATACTTCCTCTGCAACAAAAACATCGCCGCAGAACAGCACATCATCGATTTCAATACCAATTTGATTCATGGAATGACCTGGTAAAGGCAGAATTTTTAGGGATATTCCCAGTACATCCAAAGTCTGTTCTTCCCTTCCAATCACATAGTCCACAGGGGAAGGCTTCCCCATCAAAAACTTGTTCTGTAGTTCCTTCACTGGGTTTGCCCCTGAGAAAAGATACATGGGTTCAAAATAAGGATACTTGATGGCCGCCTCTTCTATGGCAGGAGCATAGATCATCGCTCCTGTTTTTTCTTTAATATAGGCATTTCCACCAAAATGGTCCGCATGGGAATGGGTATTGATCACCGCTCTCAGGGTAAGTCCTTCTTTTTCCAGCAAGTTCACAATCTTCTTCCCTACCCCGTCCTCTAAGCCTGTATCAACGAGGATCGCATCTGTACCATTGACAATACAGCCTATGTTCACCACATTGGGTATGTAATAAATCTGATCCTTAATCCTCTTTAGTTCCATTGGCTTCCCTCCATTTTCAAAACATCCTTCTATAATTTCACAAATCATTTTATTGTTATTCTTTTGTCATAAATAAGCTTATTCTCTGCCCATATCATCTCCATATCTTTCTGAATCCCTACATAAATAACAGAGAAACCCCAGCCACGGTAATCAATGCTCCGATAATTTCCTTCATAGACACCTTTTCCTTAAATACAAGGATAGAGACTGGAATGATCAATATCCGATTGATGGACATGATGGTGGATGCAACCCCTGTGGTCGTATACTGCACCGCCAAAAGGGAAAATGATACTCCTAAAAATGGGCCAAAGAATGCCCCGATGGTTGTATTTCTCATAGCAGTAAAATCCTTGAAGGATTCATAAATTTTACCCCAGCTTTTCGCAAATGTAACGACCACGGCAAATCCAATGATTCCTGCGATAATTCGGATCTGGGTAGCAGCAAAAGCATTATAATCACCCATACCATATTTGCTTAAAATCAATCCAAAGGCTTGACCCAAAGCACCGATGAAAGCATAAAACAAACCCTTTATTGGATGGGAAAGCTCTACCTTTTTCTCCTCCGTTGTTCCTCTTACCAGAATAACCAAAGCAATACCGCCTATGGTGATAAACATTCCCAACAAATCCATCAGGGTTAAGGTCTCTCCCATGAGGATAAAACTTGTCAATGCAGTAATAGGTGGCACCGTAGCCATAATCAACATAGAGATTCTAGAACCAATCTCTACATAGGCTTGGAATAAGAATAGGTCCCCTATGACGAAGCCTACCATCCCTGACAGAGTCAGCCAAATCCATGCTTCCCGGGTAGCATCCAAGGGTAAAAACATACCCCTAGAAAAAGAGGTATATAAACCAATCAAAACAAAGGCTATAACAAGACGAATAATATTTACTGATAATGACCCAATTCTACGACCCGCGCTTTCAAAAGCCACTGCTGTGATCGTCCAGCATACTGCCGTAATAACAGATGCTACCTCTCCATAATGTCCTTGAATCATAGTTTTCCCCCATTTCCGAAATTATTTTACCTATTCACACCCTAAATCAATATTTCGATATACGAATGATTGATGAAAAAAATAATTTCACTTCTACATAAAATGTTTACAAATACGTCTATCTACATCATTTTTATGAAATCGTATAACAGCTTAAGCCCATAATAAATAATAATACTTCCGCAGATCCAATTGATCCAACGCAGCACCTTACTATTGATCATACTTCTAAAAGTAGAAACAACAGTCGCTAAACCCATAAACCATGTAAAAGATGCAGCACAAACACCATATATAAATACTTTGGAAGCCTCTGGTGGCAAAGATGCGCGAAATCCTCCCAGAAGAAGAGAACCGTCTATCAACGCCTGGGGATTTAACCAGGTTACAGCAAAACAAATTGCCGCTGTTTCTAAGAGTGTTTTGTTAACATTTACACCTTGATGAATCTTCGGCACTGATCGTATCAACCCAAAACCTATGTAAATTACTGCTGCACCTCCAACCAAAAGAATCCCCTTTTTTAAAAGAACAAATTGATCCATTAATAGCCCCATGCCAAAGAAGCAGGCAATAGCAAGGGAAATGTCAAAAAAGGTTGTAATCAGTGCCACTTGATATGCCCGCATTCGTTTCATACTTACAGCGGTATTGATCACATATAAGTTCTGCATCCCAATGGGTGCCACATAGGCAAGTCCTAGCATAAAACCCTGCAACAAATATGAGTACATGTTTCTCCCCCTTTTAGATCTTCCTTGATATCCAGCCGTTTCTGTTCTCTCTTCTCCAAGAGAAAATTCCTCCCCTCCAAGTTCATAAACAATCCATATTGTAGTTATTATAGTAGTGCTTACACTTGATGTCAATAACTTCTAAATCAAAAGACGTCCACTTAGGACGTCCCTGTCTATCGATGTTTACTCAGATCGAATAGCCTCTAAAGAACTCAGATTCATAGCCCTTCTGGCTGGAGAGAATCCAGAAATAATGCCTACCATGGTAGAAAAAGCTAAGGCGGCCATGGACAGCTGAATGGGAATCACTGAAATACCTGTGCTGCCACCCATACCGCCTAAGAATCCACCCCCGATCTTATTCAGTCCTAAGGAAATCAAATAGCTTAGCAACAGTCCCAGCAGGCCGCCGCCAAAACCAATCATTCCTGCTTCCAATAAGAACAGCTTTCTGATATCTGTCAAATCTGCACCTAAGACCTTCATCACACCAATCTCTCGAGTTCTCTCATAAATACTCATCACCATCGTATTGGTAATGCCGATGGCGGCAACAAATAAGCTCACTGCTCCGATGCCTCCAAGAATGGCTTGCATCTTCCTTGAAGTTTCTTTCATGGATTTTAACATGTCCGTCAAGCTAAAAGCTTGGAAACCCATGGCTTTGATCTGTTCCTGCACGGCTTCTACCTGGTTGATATCTTTCACCTTTACACTCACTCGTTCATACTGATCGTCTTGGCGGTTTCCCCTTCGTCGCTGCGCTTCTCCAGATTCTGTTCTTTCGCTTTCCTCGATAATTTTTTTCAAAGTATCCATATGCATGTAGGCATTATAGTCCTGTTCATTCTGGCTTTCCTGAAGAATTCCTACTCCTTTCACTTTATAGAGCTTTGGTGGCTTCTGATCAGGATTTCTCTCGGCGCCTGCCATTCGCCTTTCTCCGTAGTCCAAGCTGGTGGTTAAAGTCAGCTTATTTCCTATCAAATCCACCTTAGGAGGTTCTGGCCCCATAGGTCCGAACTGTGGATTTCGAAGGCGAGGGTTATAAAAATTCATAGCCGTTTGTTTGCCGAAGACAATGGCATCTTTATCCGATTCCATCAATAATCGTCCTGTCTCCACCTTAAAATCAAAAACCTCCATGAGTTCTGGTTGAATACCAGTGACAGGAAGATTTCCCACCATTTTTCCTGCTACAATACGCACATAGGCTGTCTTGATAGGCATGACTCCCTGAACGCCTGGAATCTGACGAATACTATTCACTGCATTGTCATCCAGCTTGAGTTCTTTTCCTCCGCCAGGTGCCATACCCTCTCCGTAAAATCCATAATTGTTCACGTCGATCAAATTTAAACTGCCCATTCTGGAAAGCTGCTCTTTAAAACTGTAATCCATGGCAATACCTAAAGATAGCATGACAACAATGGAACTGGTTCCAATCACGACACCCAAAATCGTAAGGAGGGTTCTGGTCTTTCTTCGCAGCAAGTTGCCTAAGGCCATTTTGAATAAATCCTGATTATTCATCGGCTGTCACTTCCTCCAGCTTTTTCTTACGCTTTCTAAACCAAACAAATCCGCCGCCACCGGCTCCCAGTAAGATCGTAATCACAATTGCCCAAGTTTTTTTAGATAATCCCTTTTTGGATTGGGGCATCTCCATGGCAGGATCATCCATGGATTGTTCCGGCATTTCCATGACCTGAATTTGAAATTCCTTTTCTTGGATGTAATGCTCACCGATCTCGTTATCATATTCAAAGATTACTCTACCCGTTAAAGTCCCTGTCTTGTTAGGAATGATGGTTGCATCATAATAATCGTCCTTACCAGCTTCTAAATTCCCTACATATAGACTACCATCCCTTATTTCAAAATCTCCCTCCGTTCGTATCATCAAATTCCGAATTAGAGCTCTTCCTACATTGTAAAAATCCATTGAAATTCCTGTAGCTCCCCCCACAAAATTCTCCGTGGGCACTTCCGCATCCGATACAAGAAGCTTTACCTCTTGTATAACCGGAATACTGATGACCTCCTTGGCCGCCAATTTTTCTCCTTTATGATCCTCATATTCAATGTCTGCTGTTACATTGTAGGTTTTGTAACTGGCATCTATCTTAGGCTTCAGTGTTAGGGTCTTTTGTACCCTTCCGCCAGCAGCAATCTCATCGATATAAAAGGAATTGCTGCTGCCAACAGGAGAAAATATGTTGTCATCGGCACTAAGACTTACCTTTATATTTCGCACGGCATTTCCTCTGTTCGTATTCAAGAAAGAAAGATTTAGAGAAAAAGCCTCTCCTGCTTTTACAAATTCTCCATCGTAATCATAATTATCAATAATAATCTTGGGTACACCACTCTTGGAGCCCTGATCATTGACCAATACACCCACGTATTGACTGATGCTTTCGGTAGTTTTTGTCTTTCCTTTCATCACGTCATAGGTAACGTTGATTTTTACTGGGTAATTCTTTGATTCAATCCCCTCTTTGCCAAATAGGACGAACTCAAAATTCCTGCTTTCCCCTGGCATTAAGCTCTTAATATTTTTTACCGGAGATGATTTGGGCAAAATCTCATTTCCCCCATCAACACTTACTTGTATTCCTTTTGCTTCTGAATCACCAATATTTTTCAGATCAAAGGAGATCTTAAAGTCACTATTTGTACCAATCGTTCCTTCAGGATATGTAATGTTATCAAAAGAGAAATTATTTTCACCCTCTCCAATGCCATCCACAGGAAGATATATCTTGGTCTCATTCTTATAGGTTTTGTTATATTCATCCTTATAGTTCATGGTAAGATCTAAACTATAAGTCCCGCTTTCCATGTCGGAATCCGCAGCAATTTCAAAAACAACACCTTGCTGTTTTCGTCCCTCTAGCACTTTTATACTTTTGGTGTCTACAGTGTTTCCCAAGATTAGCCCGTCATTGGTGAAGCCCCCCAATCCCACGTCTATATCCTTTACAGTCAAATCTCCTGTATTCTCAATATGCAGGGTAACGGATTTCGTCTTACCACTAGTCAGCTTTTTACCTTCTATCTCTACCCTATTTAGGTGTAAAGAAGGTATCTTCAGCTTGTTTTCTATCTTTACATTTATAGTAATTGATTGATTGTACGTGCTTCCGCTTCGACTGGAGTATTCAATGCTAAACTTGAGAGGATAAATCTTCTCTTCCACATTGGTTCTGACTTTAAAATAGAAAACTGCCTCATCCATAGCATAGCCGTTTATTTGGTAAATCTTCCTTTTGGTAGCCATCTCATCAATGTCAAAAGGGTAGCTATTTGGATCATCGATGACAGGTGTGACCATTACATTTCTCGCTAAACCGCTGCCGTTGTTTTCTATGGGGATTGCCAGCCGCACCTCTTCTCCTGCTTTGAAGACAGGCATTTTTGTATTTTTCCCAATCACAAGATCAGGACTTCCCGTTCCCCCTTCAGCATCCACAATACTTATAGGGTAGGTTGCCATTACAATTATAAAAATAAGTATATAAATAAGTTTCCTTTTCATTCCTGTTCCTCCGCTTTTATCAGACTCTTTTCTTCGACTTTTTCAATGTTACCATCCAAAATATATACAATGCGATCTGCAAATTCGGCAATGCTTCGGTCATGGGTGACAAGGATCAGAGTCTGTTCATATTCCCGCGCCATCCTGAGCATGAGAGACATGATCTCCTCTGTTGTTTTTGAATCAAGATTGCCCGTGGGTTCATCGGCAAAGATAATAGGTGGTTTACTGACAAAAGCCCTGGCAATACCCACCCGCTGCTGTTGTCCTCCGCTCATCTGAGATGGTTTATGGGCAACGTGTTTTTTGAGGCCTACTGCTTCCAACATCTCCAGCGCCATTTGCTCTCGTATCTTTTTCGGTATGCCCCGAAATGTTAGGGGTAGACTCACATTTTCCAGGGCAGTCAAGGCCGGTAGAAGGTTATAAGACTGAAAGATAAATCCAATATTCTTTTGGCGAAACCTAGTGATTTCCTTCTCACTCATTTTTTCAATTTGCTTTCCCCGGATTGCAATGGTACCTTTTGTTGGTTTTTCCAAACCTGCCATGATATTTAAAAGGGTCGATTTCCCTGAACCAGAAGTACCCAAAAAGCAGCATATCTCCCCTGGATGAATCTGTAATGATATATCGTTTAATGCCACAACCCTCTCTTCCCCTACCCTGTACACTTTCCGCACATTCTGGATATTTACCATACTTGTAATAGGGATCCCTCCTTTTAAAAACAGTATAAACTGGCACAATAAATCTGGACTACCAGATAAAATGAAATAGCCTTCTCTTTTAAAGACGTATTTCCTGTCGATTTTGTTTCACTTTTCCAAGAAATTGTTGAAAAATCAAAAATAAAACCCTTGAAACATTCAAGGGCAATCTTTTAAATGAATATTTCTTCCTGATGGCTCCGCTTCATGCCTAGACCTTCGAAGAGTCCTGCATATTCCTGAGGTGACTGGGTAAACAATACTTCCTGCTCATTTTCTTTTGCAAGCTTTAGGATTTCACCCACCATGGCAGTGCCCACTCCTCGCCGTCGGTATTTATCCTCTACACTCAAGAAATATAGTCCTTGTGCCGTATCGTCCATTGCTAACAAGGCAGCCGTAGCTACGATTTCTCCGTTCCACTTTCCAACATAGCACTTATATCGAGATTCTCCATGGGTCATCATACCCATGACCATAGATTGTGCTTCGTTCTGTTTCTCCTTAGGTACATCATAGTTTTTTACCACCCTACCACACCATTGATACAGCGTATCTTCACTTTGTATTTCCTCCAGTTGCACTTTTATGTCGAGAACACCTTGACCCTTATATCCATAAAGAAAAATGTATCGTCCCTCATAGGCTCCTTGAGGAATAAAATAAGTACCCTTTCCATCTTTTGGGAAGCTTTGCAAGAATAATTCCTTTTCCCTATTGTTTCCCTCTATCAATTCCTTTGGAGTACCTGCCACAATACCAAACCATGTTACTTTTCCCCACTCAACAAAACCACACTTTTTTGCCAAACCGGGAGACATATTATTTCCTTCCACAATCTGGAGAAACGGCATTTTCCCCTTTTCTATGGTCTTGGATGCAAGATCAATAGTCACATCTACGGCATATCCCTTTTTCCTGTGGGTATCCTTGGTGTACATGATTCCCATGGAATCATCATCATGGATAAGAACCCAACAGGCGATTTCTCCATCCACATAAATCGCTGAAGAGGGTCGCTCTTGTATATCCCTCCGAATGGTTTCCAGGCTCTGTTCATTTCGATAAGTGTAAAAATGGTCTACAACGGCTGCATCCTCTAGAGCAATAGACTGTACAGGATTCTTGATAAGCTTCAAATTTAAATTCTCCTTTGGCATATAGTAAAGGGTGCACGGGCTCGTCCAGGTCACATCATATTTCTTCATAATTTTTTCTGCAATATATCCTTCTATCCCTGAAAACCCATAAAACCCTTCTCGAAAGAATTGATCCATCACGGCATCAATAAAATGGTCTTCTTTCGTATAAAGATAATGGAAGTAATCTTTTTTTATAAGTACACCCCTTGGATGCTCCACATGATCTACATAAATTTCTACATGAGGAACGTTATCTAATATCCCTAAAATATTGAGATTGACTGGTAAGTCTGTTCTCAAAAATTCTAAAATTGTTTGAGATATTTCCGTTTTTATAAGCATATCTATCTACTCTCCTGGTTTCTCTTCCTCAAGATTTGTATCTACTTTCTCTTCCAGTCCAAGAACCTCTGGAACTGTTACAAACTCATACCCATTTTCTTTTGCCAGTTGAATGATTTCTGGTAAAGATGCCAGCATGTTTTCCATAGCCTGCTTTTTACCGCTGCTATGCATGAGTACAATCCCACCGGGTTTTAATTGCATCTTTACGTAATACAAGATCTTTGACACGGGAATGCCACTCCAGTCCTTTGTATCAACCGACCAATTTACCACATTATAGCCCGCAGCGTTTACCCTTTCCAAGGTTTTTTTATTCATTGTTCCAAACGGCGGCCTAAAAATATTGGCATGATATCCTGCAATGGAATCGATCAGATCCTCCGTCTTCTTCAATTCCCTTTGAACCTCCCATGGCTGGAGCCATGTAAATTTTTTATGCCCCCAGCTATGATTTCCAATCACATGTCCCTCCTGGGCAATACGAGCAACCACATGAGGATATTTCTCCACATGGGCACCTATAAGGAAAAAAGTTGCTTTAATCTGATGCTCCTTTAAAAAGTCTAGCAGCTTCTCAGTATAATAAGGATCTGGTCCATCATCAAAGGTAAGAGCAATCTTGTTTTCCTCTCCACTTCCTTTATATAAAACCTGATTCTTTACAGTATAATACGCTGGCTTTCCTTTACTTTCTTGCTGCTCAGTAATTTCTTCTCCATTGGCAGGCAATGTTTCTACCTCTAGATCAACTTGACCTTGGCTGCTATCTTGTCCTTCGGCTAATGAAACGACTAGGGTAGATAAAGGACGCTTCTCAGTTTGTCCATAAATGTTCATCCCATTCTCTACCATTTTAAACTGGACAAACCACATCGCCCCCATGATCATCATGTACAAAACAATGTATTTATTTATCTTTTTCATCGATCTCACACCATTTTTCATATATTTTGCAAACTGCTCTTTTTCACTTCTTCATAATCATATATATCCAAATATACTTTCCGCTACCTTTTTTTTATGTTCCAAAAGATCACGAATATAAAAATTACGATGCCCATGTTAAACAGAATAAACCCTTTATAGGAAAAGTCTTCTTGTTTCTTTGTTTCTGCTTTAACGCCTTCTTCTACCGATTCTTTGGATGTTATCACCTTTGCGTCACTGTCATCAATGTCATATTTCACTTTTATTCCCTGGGGTAAGGCTTGTTGTTCTTGATTTGCCCATAGCCTCAGTACATTTCCATACACATTTCCTTTGGTCATTCGATTCAGCATTTGTATATACTGATCCAAGTTTCCCGAGGTCTTATAGAGCTGGCTTAAAAGGTATAGATTCCTATCCTGTAATAAGCCATTAAGTTTCAAATAATAAATGGCACCCTCCGTATCTCCCCGCTTCATATGGATCAATCCACGATAATAATCAAGGAAATTGGACACCTCTAGGGCATAACTGGCGATTTCCTCATCCCCATGCTCCTTATAACTATTTACTTTCTTTATTGCCTCCAAAGCTCGTTCATCATCGCTAGACATGTAGGCTTTGTATGCTGTCAACCCATACTTTTTTATCATATCCTTTTCCTTGTTCTCCCCATTGTCAACTGAATCAAAAATTAAATATCGTTGCCTTTCCATAGGTTCTTGATAATATAACTCAATATTAAAATCGGGTTCCAAATCAAAAAATTCCCAAGTGATTTTATTATCTTCAGGGTACACTCCGATTGCGACATTGGGTTGATTTTCATATTCTTGATAGTCCACAATATTTATATTTTGAGGATCTATCTTTTGATCAAAACGAATGCTCACCTTTCCATATCCAATGGAGTTTTTCCATGTAGCTCCTGTTTCCAGTATGTATTTTACTGTTTTACCTCCAATAGAATCATATGAATTTTTTATGCGGTAGGTGTTGACTACCCTTCTTTCCTGACCCTTATCAAATTTCATTTCCCATACATACCAGTTGGCATAATACATCCTTCCTAGATTGTTTCCTTCTTCTTTTAAGCCTTCCTTTATGACCGTATTCTGCTCTTTCCCATCCACATAAGTCTTAAAGTCATAGAGTTTTTCATCATCTCCAAAGGATGCTCGGTCTTCTCTGGGCGGCAATGTCCCATAGGCTGGAAAACCTACCATAACAGTTTCTTTTTCTCCTGCATTTCTAAACAGAAACTCACATCGCACAAGGGAATACTCACCCTTTACCTCAATATCCACATGCTCAGACAACATCTCCACCTGAGTATCATATATTGGATAGACCGTATTTCCTCTTCCCCCCAGCACAGCATCATCTCCATAAACGGCCGATCCCATGCATAATAATAATATAAAACATACGATCATCGATTTTTTCATTTTCGATTCTCCTTTGGTTGTTCATCTTTTTCCTAATTTATACATTTCTACAACATTAACACTTCTTCCTCTTTTTCATCCATAGAATGTCTCAAATAGTATAAAAGAAAAAAGCCCGAGATATTCTCAAGCTCTATTGTATAATTTGACTAATAAAACGCCATTGTCCATTCTCTTTCTTAAGTTTCAACTGATAGGATGCTGTGGTTTTTGCATATACTTCCGCAACGCTTACCAAGGTCACTCCATCCTTTTCCTGTCCAACCTCAGAAAACTGTATCTCTTTCAACGTATTTTCTGGATCCTTCCTATGCTTCATGGCACTTCTCAACCAATATGTAGAAAATTCTTCTGGTAGGTTTCTTTTATAGATATCACCAGATACCGAATATAAAAGTTTTCCAGCATCCTCATAGGATAATTCACCCCTCGCTGTCTGGAACATGATTTCTTTCCAAATATCTAAGGCTTGTTGAAGCTCCTCCATATGTTCTGTATGGATTTCCACAGAGGGTTGTTTCTGTTCTATTGGACTTTCTATTTTGGTTTCTATTTCCTCGGTATTTGCTGGCTTCTCATTTTTTTGCTCCAGCTCTTGATCAAGTGTCTTAAACTGGTTCCCTTCTATCTCCGCGTCTACAGCATTGCTCATCAAATAGTAACTGGTTGCCATACCAACGGTACCACCCATGAGTACCATGGTTAGGATCACAATAATTCCTGTAATTGCTTTGTCCCCCTTCATACGTTCACCCTTTCACTATGTTCTCTAAATTATATTATGAATAATCATTGCTATCACATCTTCATCTTCTACGACATATTTTACCACATGTCGTCAATTTATGCATTCTATTATTGTTAAATTCCTACTACAGTTCTACTTGTAAAAAACGCTTAGAAATCTAAGCGTTTTTTACATTACACTTCTTCCAGGAATAATCATGTTCACAATACCGATAGCCAGAGCTGCCAAGATGGCACCCAAAAAGCTTACGGTTACACCAGCCACCAAGTATCCTGTTAGATAAATAATTATTGCTGCCACAATAAATCCTGTAACTCCTCTGCCAAAAGGTGTTGCATCAAAACCTGTAAACCTTTCAATCAAATAATCCAATACACCAATGACTACTGCAGCCAAAAGCAATGGTACAAATCCTCTTATCGAAAAATAAGGGGTAAAAAATGCTACAACTGCAAGTACGATCATGGAAACCAGAATTCTTACAAGCATTTGTCCTATGTTTAGTCGTCCTTCTTCTGTTCTTTTTTCAACCATTGATTACACCTCCATATTTGTATATAAACATTATTCTCCCCTTGACCTCTTTTTATGTATACATTTCAATGCAACTATACTTCCACAGAAATATCACCTTGCACCAAAGCTTGACAAGCCAAGCGCAAATCCTTCTTTAGGTTTGCTTCTCCCAGCTTTGCCAATTCCTTTTGATTCGGATTGCTTAAGTTTTCTTGCCCTTTCAATATCTTACATCGACATGTACCACAAAACCCATTGCCTCCACATACATGATGATGATCAATATCCTCTTTTAAAATGGCCTCTAGAATCGTTGTATTCCGATAAACCATGGTTTCCTTTTCAGATTTATGAAATTTCACCTTTATACGCATCATCATTCCTCCTCTTATCAAAATCAACTATAGATTATATAGCCACTTTTCCAAGTCAATAAACTGTAATATATTTCCTCTGCCTAATTAATAAATTCATTGGGAGCACATATAATACAAATGGAATTATTTTTTCTGATTCGTCAGGTATCTTCATAGGTATATATAATCTAGAAATAAATTGACTATGTCAATTTGTTTTCACTAGATATCAAAATTCAACAGAGGAGTGGTAATTTTGGCAAAAAAAATAACCCTCATGCTTGGCGGTATCCAAGGCGAAGGAATCGTCAGTGTTGGGGATACGCTTATCCGTGCCCTTTCTCAAGCAGGCTATTATGCATTTGGCTATAGAACCTTTTCTTCTAGAATAAAGGGTGGACATTCAAACTATGTCATTGATATACATAGACATAAAATATTGAGTTGTGAAGATTCATTAGATATTTTGATCGCCGCTGATCAAGAATCCATCAAAATAAATCTTCCAAAACTAAAAAAGGGTGGTTTACTTATCTATGATGACATCATCTCCGTAAAAGAAATCCTCGCATCCATCGATCCGTCATCCTATACGATTCTCCCCATCCCTTTCACAACCATTGCAAAACAATATGGCAATACGATCATGAAAAACACAGGAATTATAGGCTTCCTTGGACAGCTGTTTCATGTTCCATTGGAGTCCATCGCCAACGTAGTCTTAAAGAATTTCAAGCGAAAAGGAGAAGAAATCGTTGCCAACAATATGAAGGTGCTAACGGCATGCTATGAACTTCCTCTACAGCATCATTCTATTTCACAGCAATATACCCTGGAACCTGCTCAAGACAATGAAAAAAGAGCATCTATGATTGGCAATGAAGCCATTGGCTTTGGCGCCCTCATGGCTGGATGTCGATTCATGGCAGCATATCCCATTACGCCTTCCTCTGAGATCATGGAATACTTAACCAAAAAGTTTCCCAGCTATAATGGAATCATGATTCAAACAGAAGATGAAATCTCTGCCATTACCATGACGATGGGTGCCGCTTATGGTGGGGTACGGAGCATGACAGCAACTTCAGGCCCTGGAATCTCCTTAATGATGGAGGGTATTGGCCTTGCGGGTATGACAGAGACCCCTGTGGTGATTATAGATGTGCAACGAGGTGGTCCTAGTACAGGATTACCTACAAAACATGAGCAAAGTGACATTGATTTCCTATATTATGGTGCCCATGGCGAAATCCCGACGATTATCGTCTCTCCATATACGGTTGAAGAATGCTTTTATCAAACCATATGGGCCTTCAATTTGGCAGAACAATATCAATGCCCTGTGTTCATATTAAGTGATCTTCACTTAGGCTTATCCCGACAGACTATAGATACGTTGGATTCTTCAAAAATTCAAATTAACCGGGGAAAATTGCTGAAATCAGAGGAGCTTGCAGAAACGAACCTTCCCTTTAAGCGATTTGCCTTTACAGCCGATGGTATATCTCCCAGAGCCGTTCCAGGACAACCCTTTGGTATGCATCATATAACTGGCATAGAACACATGGAAGCCGGTAAACCCTTTGAGGGCAGTGAAAACCGTAAAAAGATGATGGATAAGAGACTAGATAAGCTCCAGGGATTAAAAGATCTGGAACATATAGATCTTTATGGTCAACTGGAAAGTGATTTGTTGGTTCTCTCCATCGGTTCAAATTATGGGATGATTCGACGGGTAGTGGAGGAAGGACAACATCCTGTGGCCTATGGTATGTTCAAGATGATTAAACCTATGCCTGTGAAACAATTGGAGGCATTATGTTCTAAATATAAGAAAATACTGGTCATCGAAGGGAATGCTACCGGTCAATTGGCATCCATCATCAAAAAAGAAGTGGGCTTCCATGATAAAATAGAAAGCCTTTTAAAATACGATGGTACACCATTTAAATATGAAGAAATCCATAATAAGATCAAGGAGCTGATATAATGGGAACTGCAAAAGATTATAGCAATCAAACTACACCCACTTGGTGCCCTGGCTGTGGAGATTTCTCAGTGCTTCGTTCCTTACAGGCAGCAGCGGCTCATCTGGATATTGAACCCCATAATCTAGCCGTTGTTTCTGGTATCGGATGCTCTGGACGGATCTCAGGCTATATGAATGCCTACGGCTTTCATAGTATTCATGGAAGATCTCTACCTGTAGCCCAAAGCATCAAGCTTGTGAATCCTAAGCTTACTGTCGTCGCCTCTGGTGGCGACGGGGATGGTTTCGCCATTGGCACAGCCCATACCATCCATGCTTTTCGGAGAAATATTGATATGACATACATCGTCATGAACAACCAGATCTATGGTCTTACAAAAGGGCATACATCACCATTAAGCCAGACGGGCTTTGTCACCAAGAGCACCCCCTATGGCTCCATCGAGACACCAATAAAGCCAGGAATCTTAGCCCTAGCTGCAGGGGCAACCTTTGTGGCCCAAGGCTTTTCTGCCTATCAGGATCAGCTGGTGGATATCATCATCAAAGCCATTCAGCATAAGGGTTTCTCCTTTATCAATGTTTTTAGCCCTTGTGTGACCTTTAATAAGACCAATACTTATCAATGGTTTAGAGATCATTTGGTCAATCTGGATGATGAACCAAATCATGCTATTGGAGACTTTCAAAAAGCCATGAACAAATATATCGAAACAGACGGCCTCTTCACAGGCATTCTGTATCAAAATACCAATCCTGATTATTACAGCAAGCTTCCTGGCGAGCGAGGTACTTCCGTGGTTGAACAGGATCTTGACATCCGTCATAAGTTTGATGAGCTTATGGAGGATTTTATGTAAGGAAATTAAAGACCATAATTTCCTAGATATTAACAAAATGGACGTGCAATGCACGTCCCTACGATTTTTTCCTATGCACTTAGGTACACATCCTTTATTTAATATCTCCATGCTTTTCAATCTCTGCCAATTCAAGAATTCTATTCTCTTCATCCACAAATACAATGCTCGGCTTTAAAGCTCTTGCTTCTTCAGGACTCACCCAGCAATAGGCGATAATGATTACATTATCCCCTGGCTGCACCAATCTGGCAGCTGCGCCGTTTAAGCAAATCACGCCACTATTGGCCTCCCCTTCGATCACATAGGTCTCTAGGCGGGCACCATTATAGTTATTTACAATTTGCACTTTTTCTCCTGGAAGAATATTTGCTGCATCTAGAAGGGTCTTATCTATTGTAATACTTCCCACATAATTAAGATTTGCCTCCGTTACCGTAGCACGATGAATCTTTGATTTAAACATATTTAGCATCATTGGTTTATACCTCCAAGCGTATATTGTCAATAAGCCTTGTCTTCCCTATTTTCACGGCCAGTGCAATGAGGACATCACCCTTGATTTCTTCGATCTCCTCCAAGTTCACTCCATTAACAATTTCTACATAATCTATTTTCGCCAAAGGTTCACATTGAATCTTCTCTTTGATCCAATTTCTTAGTTTTCTTGCATCAAGTTCTCCATTTTTAATCATTTCCTCAGACTGAAAGAGGGATTGTGACAATATTAGCGCTGCCTTTCTTTCCGCTGGACTTAAATAAGTATTTCTTGAGCTCATGGCCAGTCCATCGGCTTCCCTTACAATGGCACAAGGAATGATCTCTATATCCATGTTCAAGTCTCTTACCATTTGCTGAATCACAGCCACCTGTTGCGCATCCTTTTGTCCAAAATAAGCTCGATCTGCCTTCACCATATGGAAAAGCTTGCTCACAATCGTTGTTACACCTCTAAAATGTCCTGGTCGAGATGTCCCGCATAGCTTAGCAGTAATGTCCTCTACTTCTATGTAGGTTTTATACTCTGAAGGATACATTTCTTTCACGGTAGGATGGAAAATGACATTAGCCCCTGCCTGTTCTGCAATATCACTATCCCGTGCCAAATCCCTGGGATAGGTTTCGAAGTCCTCACCAACACCAAATTGGGTAGGGTTTACAAAAATACTTACTACCACAAATTCATTTTCTTCCTTTGCTCTTCGAATCAAAGAGGCATGTCCCTCATGAAGATATCCCATGGTGGGTACAAATCCTATCTTGTTTCCTCCCTTTCTAGCTTTGGCTACTTCTGCTCTAACCTGTTCAACCGTTTCAACGATCTTCATTGCCTCTCCTCCCATGCTTAATACAATTTTGACAACACTTCCTCATCCATGGCAAAGGTATGCTCCTTATCAGGGAACTCCATGGTTCTCATTTCCTCTATATACTGCTTGCACGCTATTTTCATATTTTCTCCTAACTGAGCATACTGCTTTACAAATCTTGGTTTAAAATCTGAAAACATACCCAGCATATCCTGAGTTACCAATACCTGCCCATCACAATATTTACCTGCTCCAATCCCTATGGTTGGAATGCTCAACTTCTCCGTAATCAGTTTTGCTAAAGCTTCCGGCACACACTCTAATACGATGGCAAAGACTCCTGCTTCCTGAAGTAACAAAGCATCTTGGATCATTTTTTTCGCCTGTTCTTCACTTTTCCCCTGTACCTTAAAGCCACCAAAAAGGTTCACCGATTGAGGCGTCAGACCCAAGTGTCCAATCACAGGAATTTGTGCTCGTACAATGGCCCTTACTTTATCTACAACTTCTTCTCCCCCCTCTAGCTTTACTGCATGGGCATTGCCCTCCTGAATCATTCGTCCAGCATTTCGTACACTTTCTTCTACACTGACATGATAGGAAAGAAATGGCATATCCGCGATGATCAGGGCTCTTTTGGCTCCCCTTGCCACTGCCTTACAATGATGAATGATATCATCCACAGTCACCTGCAGGGTATTTTCATACCCCAACACCACCATTCCCAGTGAATCTCCTACCAAAAGGCTGTCCACACCAGCCTCATCCAATAGTTTTGCTGTAGAATAGTCATAGGCTGTGAGCATTGAAATTTTTTCATTTTTCTTTTTCCCTTCTATAAATGACGATGTAGTAAATTTTTTTCCAGTCATATTTACACCTCTTTCAATATATATTCTAAAGCTGCTATTTTCTCTTTATCCTTTAATTTTTCCACCGATGCCACATCCAAGGTCATTTGACCCATTCTTTTATAAAAAGCCACGGACTCAGACATTTGATTTTCTAAAATCCTTATATGGCTTTCTATAGTAAGCTGATCGCCTCTGGCAATAGGACCAGTCAAGGCCTTGGCTGTTCCCATGGCTTCTATATTATGTAGTGTACCCATCATCAAGGGAAGCACTGCCTTAAAACCCTCTTCTTGATCAATACCTATCCGCTCCAAATAATGCAATCCTTCATCTACCAACGTCACTAGATAATTTGAGAATACACAAGCAGCTGCATGGTACAATGCCTTGTATTTTGTTGCAATTTTAAAAATTGGATTCCCAAGCTTTTTAAACAATGCCTCTATAAGGTGCATTTTTTCAAGATCACCCTCAATACTAAAATAAGTACTCTCTAAGTCTTTCAAAGCCTTCTCTATTTCAGCAAAGGACTGTAGTGGATGAATGGAATAAATATGACAGCCTCGTTTCTGTGCCTCCTTTAAGAGAATAGAAGGTGCTGCACCGCTCATATGGGCAACGATCTGCCCTTCCCGAAAAAGCTTCCTTTCTGCCAGATGATTACACACAGCTTGAATCTCGTCATCGGGTGTGGTAATCCACAAAAAATCTATTTCAGAAATTAACTGTTCTACTTTCTTATATGCCTGGCTATTTGTCTTTTCTGCGGCAATTTGAGCAGAGATGTGATTTCTACTGAAATAACCCTGTATCGAAAAGCCTTTTTTTCTGAGGTACATGCCAAAGGCTATTCCAACCTTTCCAGCTCCAATAAATCCAAATTTCATTTCCTCACTTCCTTTTCCTTACAGTAGAAATCACACTCCACTGCAAGCATAACAAAACAGAGGAGTGTGATCTTAGTTTTCCCAAAAAGGCAACAAAAAAAGCCTTTCTGAGCATCACACAAAAAGGCATTATCATCCATCTTACCTTTCCTGTCTCGGTCCTATTGGCTCAGAGCAGAATTCATCTTTTTGATTATCTTGACGATCTATAACAACGGTATAGCTCTTTCGATACTATCCACGCTTATTCTAACACATTCAAATTTATCCTACAACAAAGAATTTTTCTAATTTTTTCTACTATTTTCCAAAATACTGTGGAATATGTCTGCCCATACTAATAGTAGTTTTTATAGCTTATAAGAAAAGAGGTGAAATACATGACAAGACGACCAATGGTACCAGAAGCCCGAGCTGCGCTGAATGAATTTAAGGCAGAAATTGCTGGAGAACTTCATATGGACATAACCAATAAAAGCTTTGGAGGCGAAATCACGTCCAGGCAAGCAGGACAAATGGGTGGACAGCTTGGTGGCGAAATAACCAAGCGACTGGTTGAAAATGCATCCAACGGTATGGTATATACAAGCGATCAGCTCCCCCAGGATTTAGATTAATGGAAATTTCGATAAAAAGGACACAAACAATGTGTCCTTTTTATCGGTAAAAAAATTTTTATATATTTATAAAAACAATGCAACTTTTTCCTTTTTTTTACGTCTATATATGTGGGGGAACGACGTAGGGGGTATTATCGTGAAGAAGTTATTGCTGTTTTTTATTCTGGGCATGATTAGTATGTTTGGACTCATTGGTTGTACTGAAGATGAATTGACCAGTAATATGAAGGATTTTAAGATTATTTATGATGTGAAGCAGCTTGAGCCTGAGGTACAGGAATGGATCCAAACTACCCAAGGAAGTACAGGCATTTATAAGAATCAGTTTACCTGTGGCAGCTTTATTTTAATTAGCTTAGGAGATCATCAAGAACACTTGATTAAGGATATTAAAGTTAAGAAAGACAATTATGGCTACATTTTTAACATCACACTGAAAGAATCTATACCTGATCGTCAGCCATTAGATCATATGCTGGTTTCGCCTATTATCTTAGAAACCAGCGCTGCTGATGACACCGCCCGATATGATGTGAAAGTAATCTACCAGTAAGCACTCCTCCTTTACATATATATTACAACAAACAAAAGCATTTCACTTATTTAAGCTGAAATGCTTTTGTTTATGTTTTTATATAGATACGTATCCTTAAACGCTTATTATCTCTAAGCATATTCAAGCGCAAAGGATGACTTTCTAATTTCATAGTCACACATCTATATTAATTCGCTAATCTTCTTCGACGTCTTTATCTTCCATCTTCCCTTCTCCCTTATAAACAGTAAATCCTCAACCTCTTTTCCATGGCCTATGATGGCGTTGTCCTTTTCCAGAGAGTACACCTTAAGTGCTCGAACCCAAATACCATCTGGAGTAGGATAGTAAATATCCACCTTATAATTCAGCTGTTGATAGCTATATTCTCTCCATTCGTTCTGCAAAGCTTCCTTTAACAGTGCATAATCCCTTGTTTTATCATCTCGATATACCTTGGCAATGTTTTTCATATATCCATTTAAATTCTTCTTTATTGTGTTGCTTGTTTGCACTTCTAAGATGTTCCATATCTCTTTTTTGATTTCCATGAAATAAGCCTCATCCTCTTTAGCTCGGAGATACATATTGGCGAGTTGATCCTGGTCTGGATAAAGGCTCTGGATATTCATGGTCATTCCTAGATAGATCAAAAGCATAATCATAGCCACTAGTATATAAAATCTTTTCATGGAGGCTTCCTTTCTGTACAATATAAAAAGCTACAGAGAATCATTTCTCTATAGCTTTCCTCATTTATGGAATAAATATTTAATCTCCAACCACAGTAATCAATCGATTGCCTACATCCCTTAGCTTTAGCTCTCCAAGGGATTCGAAGGAAACCACCAAAATCGTCTTGATTACACTCTCATCCTCGTCATATTCATAAGCATAATAGTATGCCAGTAGATCTTCAGGCAATATTTCTTCAATCTCAACGGCATATTCATCGGCCTTGTTCATCAATTCTGAGACAAAGGCTTCCTCATCTTCATCAATGTCCAATTCCAGCCCTTCTTCTTCCAAATCCTTCTTTAATGCCTCCGCATCGCATTGCAAAATAAAGGCAAGTACATCCTCTCGCTTTGTCCGGGTAGAAATATCCATGGTTACATCAAACTCTGTATTGTCTTTAATCAGCTTAGACAATTCATCAAATGCATATTGCTTTTTTCCATCTCGAATATAGCTCATACAGCATCCCTCGTCTTTCATATGTATTATTTAAGAAACTGAAAGATTCATGTTTCTCTTGGATTTTTGAAATATATCTTCAGCTTATCCTCTGATTTTAGTAAATTGTATCACATTCCTTCATTTATAACAATCATCTTGAAAAGGAAAAGACAGCCCGATAAGCTGCCTCTTCCTTTGATGAGTTGTGGGTGGGAATAAGGTGTATTTAAAAGTCATTTGACTTTTAAATCGAATGTACTTTTCTAATGTCATTATTTCCAGCTCTATTCATTTTATACATAGTTTTTTGAATTTTATGTAATATCTTCTATCTGTCGATTGTTGTCCTATGAAATATGTACTATAATATATGTGTACACATAATACATGGACAACTTTCTTTCCTTAAGGAGGACAACATATGAAGGGTACAGTAGTATCTACATGGATCAAAAGCTTAGAAAAGCTCTACGGCAAATCTACCGTTGAAAAAGCTGGACAAAAGATCGACTGGGAAGTAGATCGCGTAATTACCCCTTTAGAAGATATTCCTGACCATGAGCCAAAGGCTCTTATAGATGAAGTGGCAAAAATTGTCGGTAAATCTGCTGGTGAAGTCTGGCGAGAGATCGGAAGAAGCAATATTGAGACCTTCAGAACCTGGTTTCCTTCCTATTTTGAACGATTTAGTCTAAAAGGCTTCCTCATGATGATGGATGATGTGCATGCACAATTGACAAAAATGATTAAGGGTGCACAACCACCTAGACTGATCGCAACTGAAATTGGGGAAAAAGAAATCGAAATCCTTTATGAATCAAAACGAGGGATGTTCGATTACTTCTTAGGATTGTTAGAGGGCAGTGCTGGGTTTTTTCAGGAAAAAATCGAAACAGAAATACTTGAAAAAGGTACATATTCCGATGGTAGAGCTTATTTAAGAATTAAAAT
This sequence comes from Anaerosolibacter carboniphilus, assembly GCF_014205875.1. Classification (GTDB taxonomy): domain Bacteria; phylum Bacillota; class Clostridia; order Peptostreptococcales; family Thermotaleaceae; genus Anaerosolibacter; species Anaerosolibacter carboniphilus. Next base: position 93,552 of record NZ_JACHEN010000001.1, on the reverse strand, counting down.
TAAACTAGAAAAGGATAACCGTCAGATTACCAACTATCCCGTTAATCGCCTGCTTTCTTTTGGTTTTGTAAAGAGCATTCCATTTAAAATTGCAGCTGCCGTTACCTTGCTCTCCGTGATCATTCCCTATATCAAAATAGGTAACAATCCATTTGTAAACACCGTACTTCTTCTAGGCTTTGTATTCGTTATAACCTTGGTCGTCAGTACCCTGTTGCTCGCCCCCATTCGCTCCATCAAAAACGAATTGGATATGTTATCTGACTTAGATTTTGCCAACAGTTCGCAAATCAAAACAGGGGATAATTTTGAGGATTATTTGAATCAAATGAACGATATGAAAACAAAAGTAAAGAAAGACTTTTTATTTCTTAAGGGCGGCACCGATGATATGTATAATTTCACCGTAAAGTTTTCGGAGATCGCTCAGGAAATGAAAGGTGTATCCGATGGCATTTCCGATTTGGTGCAAGAGGTTGCTAGTGGTGCCATGCATCAAGCAGAAGAAACTGAACGATCCGTTTATATATTAAACGATAATATCGATCATTTGAATAAGTTGGCTGAACAAGAAGCGGGAAGCAAGAAACAACTTGAGAAAGCTGTAGGAGATATACGAACCTCTTTTCAAGAAGTCCAAGGTGTAGCGGCAATGCTCCTCCACATGAAGGATGATTTTGCAAAGGTAAATGCCCAGGGTGATGATTTGTCCAACCGGGCTCAAAGCATCATAGACATCGTCACCACCGTGGAACAAATATCTGACCAAACCAATTTACTTGCACTAAATGCTGCCATTGAGGCTGCTCGCGCTGGCGAAATGGGCAAGGGGTTTACCGTAGTAGCTGAAGAAATACGAAAGCTGGCTGAGAATTCCAAGGATGCTGTAAAAACCATTAACCAAAGCCTTCAGATTTTTACATCTGATGTGAAAGGCATGGTAGAACAGGTTACGAATCAATTTCATCGTTTGGAAGAAAGCAACAAAACGTTGGCCGCTGTCGCCTCCGATAACGAAAAGGCTACAAACGAAATCACCTTTGTATCCAATCAAATTGTTCACTTGGTAGAAGCTTTATCTATAGAAACCAAACAGATTTCAGATGTATTCCAAAACATCCATTCTCTGGCCGCCATCGCCCAGCAAAACTCTGCGGCCACCCAGGAAATGAGCGCCAACGTTATTCAGTACTCCAATCGAATCAAGGACTTAACAGATTACATCCATCAATTAGAAACCTTAACAAGCAATTTAAAAATCGAACTCAAAAAATATAAAATCTAAGTGCAGAAAATCTGCGCTTTTTTCTTTTCCTTCCATAATATGCTACGGATGTACCGTGCGGACGATTCATGTTTCATTGGAAGTCGGAAATAATACTATTGAGGTGATAAAATATGAAAAAAATATTAAGTATCTTCATAGTGAGCGTTCTGATTTTCGCTGCTTGTGCACCTGCCCAACAGAAGCCTATGATCACGCCACAGGCATCCTCCATCTTTAAGAAAGGAAATGTGGATAAAATCCAAATTATTGCCAATCAGGCCCCTCTTCGAACAGGTCATTCTGCTGAATATCCAATTATCCGGCAGCTTCCTAAAGGCAACGTATACAACGTTCTTCGAGACACAGAGGAATGGTATGTGGTAGAGACAGATGACGGACAGGTAGGCGCCATCGAAGCAAAACAAGCAAAGCCTCAAATCGACCCTCCTTCTATGGAAGGTCAACAGCAAAGTATTACTCAGCTTACACCCAATGAAGAAGATATGCTGCGCCTGCTAAATGCAGAAAGAGTTAAAAAAGGTCTGAATCCATTAAAGATAGACATGGAAATCACAAGGGTGGCAAGACTTAAATCCCAAGATATGATCGATAACAATTATTTCAGCCATAATTCTCCTACCTATGGAAGTCCCTTTGACATGATGAAGCAATATGGCATCAAATATATCTACGCAGGAGAAAACCTGGCTGGCAATCCATCCATAGCCAATGCCCATGAGTCACTTATGGATTCCCAAGGGCATCGGGAGAATATTTTAAACCCTAATTTTACCCACATAGGCATCGGTGTAAAGGAAGGCGGCCAATACGGCAAGATGTGTACACAAATGTTCGTAGGCAGATAGGATAAGAGAGGAGTTACGCTATGCAACATGAAATTGATGACCAGAAACATCATAATAATTTATTAAAAACTGTAGAGGGAACAGCTTGGATTTTATGTGATGCCCTTAAGACTATGGCCCATTACAACATCGTTCCTGACGAAGACGCTTCTGAACGAGCCGAAAACAAGCTAGCACAACATCTTGCAGAAATATTCGAAATTATCTCAGAGTGTGAAGAACCCAATGTCATTGATTACACAGCCGACAAGATGCTGCAATTTGCAAACAATGAGCAAAATCAGTTGATCGCGTATGTTGAGAAATATATGGGTGATAATCCATTAGGTGAACGTATTGTACACAGGAAATATGAATCATAAAGTCCAGATTTACTGGGCTTTTTCAGTTTGATCTTTCTTTTTAATTTTTACGCCTTCCTTCAATGTCTCATCTGGTGATATAATCACTTCTTCTCCTACTTGCAGGCCCTTTATCACTTCAACCCGCTCCTCACTGTCCATTCCCTTTTCAATTTTTTTCAGTGATGCTACGCCATCCTTATTTACGAATACATGGTCTGTTCCTTGATATTCAAAGATAGCATTCTCTGGTATCCAGAGGACATTCGGTTTTGTTTGTGTGATGATGCGGATATCCATGTCGTAATCCGGCTTCAATTTCAGCTCCATTTGGGGCAAATCAATTTCTACTTTCACTCGTTTTTGCTCGATCCCTAAATCAGAAATCTTGCTAAAGGCTTTGGGATGTATTTTCCTCACCGTCCCCTTTACTTCTCCAATGCCCAAATCATCATTCCAAATAACTACAGTACCACCTTCCTGCACATCGCCGATTTCGCTCATCAATACATCGCTCTCAATATATACATTTTTATTGTTTCCGATCTCGAATACTGCCATTCCTGGTTGGATGTAGGTACCATTCTGAATCTCCTTTGACATAATCATGCCATCCTGGGTTGCCTTGATTACGAAATTCGTTTTTTTCTGGTTTTGTAAATCAATTTGTGCTTGCACTTGATTGATTCTCGCTTCAAATTCCTTTTTCTGCTGAGTAGAAATACCCTTTTGTGCTATTTCCAAGTCACTTCTAGCACTTTCCAGTGCCGCTGTCTCCAGTTCCAACTTGGCTGCAGCACCCTTATACGCCTCATGGCTTATGGCCCCTGCTTCATAAAGCTTTTTATTGTTCTCTGCAGTTCGTTTTGCTTCTTCAAAATTGATTTCAGCAGTTTTTACCGCTAATTGAGCCTTTTTTATGACTTCTCCGTCGCTGGGCCTTAGTGCATCTTGATATTGGGCCAAAGCAGCATCCTTCTCTGCCTGAAGTCCTGCCAACTGAATGGCCATTTCCTTTTCATCCAACTTGGCTAAAACATCTCCCGCCTTTACCATATCCCCTACGCTGACCATAAGTTCTACTACCTTACCTGTTTCAGAAGCATAAATGGTGGTTTGCTGTTCCATTTTTACAGTACCCACTTCTTCAATGAATTTTTCAAGCTTGCCTGTTTCCACACGAAAAGTCTCTACTTCCAACGTTTGATTTCTTCCTGCTGCAAAATATGCAATACCAATAATGCCTATAACCGCCAAGACAATCCATTTGATTTTTTTCTTCATTTTCTTCCCTCCTAGGAAACACGATTTTTTAGAGCTTCTATGAAATTAAGGCTATAAATTTTCTTTAGGGTAGCTAGCTGTGCAATGAACACAAAACCAACGGTAGCAATAGCTGCTGTGATAAATATTTTGGGCGTTAAGATTACTGGAATAGAAAAAATATCTGTATTAAAGGCTTCCGCAATACCGTTACACATTCCATATCCAATCGGTATTCCAAGAATAATGGCAATAACCGTCATCAGCATGTTTTCCTTGGTAATCATCTGATATATATTTTTCTTCTCAAACCCTAAAACCCGCAGGGAAGAAAATTCCATGCTCCGCTCTGCGATACTGATAATCGTAGAGTTGTACACAATGGCAAATCCTAAAATTCCTCCAAAAAGCATCATGATTCCGACGGAATATTTTGTGGCATCCAGAAACTGCAAAAAGCTGTTTTTCATATCATCCACCGACTGTACAACAGAAACATGTTTGATATCCTTTACTTTATCCTGTACACGATCCTTTGATCTGACATTTACCCCCGTAATCATACCCTTTTCGGTTAAGGTATTTTCCATCTCTACAATGTTCATGTAAGCATTGACGCCCAGATATTGCTTCACAATTCCTTTCACTTCCACTTTGACATCGTCTTTCCCTGGAATAAAGTTCTTGATGGTTATTTGATCCCCCTCTTTAACATGCAGGGCCTTTGCCAAGCCTTCTGTAAGAAATATTCCTTTTTCATGAAGCTTTACAGATTGCTGACGATTATCTTTAAAATCATAAAATTGTGTATCCTTAGGCACCCCTATAATGCTTACCACCTTTTTTCTCCAGCCTGTTCTGAGTTCAAAGGGATATTCCAGTTTCGGTTCAATATAATCAACCTCCGCCAATTGCTTTACTTCAAGCATGGCCTTACGATTCATGGGTTTATTAAAATCAATGCTATAATCCATCTTTTGAAACTCTCCATAGTGGAGGGTAAACATGTTGGTCATGGCACCGCCTTGAAAGATGGGAACAACCGTAATCCCATAGGTCAACGCAATCCCCAGTACCAAAAATGCAAATCGTCTTTTGCTTCTCGCAATATTTCGAATCACCATTTTCCAGCTAAAACTCACATATTTCCAGAACCATCGAATTTTTTCTAAGAAAATTCGACCTCCTGTTTTGGGCGACTCTGGACGCATGGAATCAGCTGGCATAATGTCCAACACCGGTTTGGCGCCTATAAGCCCCGCAAAGATGCAGAAAATACTGGTCAATAGAATGGCATACATCATATACACATAATAAATTTCTGACTTCAATAAGGGTAGATTGTAATACATCACATACACTTGAGCCAATAAACCTGAAAGCATCACCCCAGTCACATTCCCGATCAGAGCCCCCGTAATCCCGATCACCAAGGCAAACTTCACATAGTGAGACAATATTGCATAGTTTCCATAGCCTAAAGCCTTCAACACACCGATATAGATACGGTCATTTTTCACGATTCGAATCAGCATGATATAAATAATAAGGGCTGCCACCAACAGAAAGAGCAAGGGAACGGTCTTAGAAGTCTTCCCTAATTGGGTAACTTCTTCTGTCAACATCCGATTGCTTAGTTGGTCCTTTCGTTCGATGATTCTCTTTACACCATATCGATCTAATCTCTCTTCAAGCTTTTTTACAATCTCATCCATTTTATCCTGGTCTTTTATTTGAATCAAAAGCTCATTGTAACTATCCTGATAACCAAAGGTCGTCTGGGCAAATTCTTCGCTGACATAGACGACACCAAATTTCTCCGGTGCAGGCAGCAGCGCCTGTTCATTTTCCATGAGATACACATACTCAGAACTGGCTACGATCCCAGACACATCCAGCTGCGTCATTTTCCCATCGATATAGGCGGTCATTTTATCTCCTACAGCAATTTTTCTTGCTTTTGCAAACTGCTCCAATACTACCACCTTTTTGGGCTGTCCCTCAACGATTTTCCCCTCCAGAACATACAAGTCATTGATTCTCTTCTCCGTATCTGGAAGAGATACGATTCGTATCCTTACCTTTTCTTTATCATTTTCCACTTTTAAAGGAACATCAAAACTTACCCGTCCCTGTACAACCTCGATCCCTTCGATTTCTTTTAATCTATGCAACGCACTTTCAGGTATTTTAACGGCCTGGACAAAAATATCTCCGAAGTTCGTCAGTTCATAATAATAATCCACTGTATTCTTCAAATTCATGGCTGTCATACTAAACGAAACATAGATACATAGGCCTAGGGCAACGACGATGGCAATGGAAATAAACTGTCCCTTTGAATTCCTCAATAGTCTCAATAGTCGTATATCCAGCTTTCTCATTACCACTCAATCCTTTCTGGCGGTATCGGATTTGTGTTTTCCTTTACTTCAACAATCTTTCCGCTGCGCATTTTAATCACGCGATCAGCCATTTCCCCAATCGGTGTATTGTGGGTAATAATAACTACCGTCTTGTTAAACTGCCGATTGATTTTATGAAGCAGCGATAAGATCATAATACCTGTTTGAAAGTCCAAAGCGCCTGTAGGTTCGTCACAGAGTAAAAGCACAGGATTTTTAGCAACTGCCCTTGCAATGGCTACCCGTTGCTGTTCACCTCCACTCATCTGGGATGGAAAGTGGTCCTTTCGCTCTCCAAGTCCCACATCCACCATGATCTCATCAATATTTAAGGCATTCTTGCAAATTTCCGTAGCCAACTCCACATTTTCTCTAGCTGTTAAATTTGCCATCAGATTGTAAAACTGAAACACAAAGCCCACATGATCTCTGCGATAAACTGTCAGTTGTTTATCATTATAATTGGTTATCTCCTCATCATGGATGAATACTCTGCCCTCTGACGGAGAGTCCATTCCACCTAGAATATTCAGAAGTGTACTCTTTCCAGATCCACTGGGCCCTAAAATTACAACAAATTCTCCTTCAAACAGTTCAAAACTTGCATCCTGTAAAGCGTGGACCTTTACTTCTCCCATTTGATAAGTTTTGCTTACCTTTTCTACTCGCATTAAAATTTCTTTCTCCACCTTGATCACCTCCTATATCCACTCATCCCATTTGATATTTTTCTACCCCTTACCCCTTCCTAATAATCCATACTTAAAGAAATCATAAATATTCTCTACCAGCCAGCTGACCCCTTTTTCCTCATTTAAATAATAAGGATTTGCAAATATCCTTTGCCAGTCAATGTTTTCTGTTAAATCTGATAAAAAGTGAGATACGAAATCCACATCCATGGGTCGCATCTCCCCTTTATTTACCCCTTCCTCCAATATATTTTTCCATAGTACCAATACCTCTTTTTTCTTATATTCCCCTAGTCGTGCGATGATGTAAGGAGACTCCATAATGTCTTTATATAACACGAAGGGCATTTCTTTCGAAACGCTTGCGCCAAAGGAAAACATGTATTCTATCTTTTCAACAGCAGTTGGAATCTTATCTAAATCTGCATGTATTATTGATAGAATCTGATCGCTCCACTGTATGATCACTTCTAGCAATAGGTCTTCCTTGGAAGAAAAATACTTATATATTGTCATCTTACTAATCCCTGCTTCTGCTGCGATCTCATCCATGGTCACGCGCTTATATCCTTGTGTAAAAAACAACTCTTTTGCTTTCTCCATCAATCTTCTGTATTTTTTGGAACTCTGGGTTGTCATATATCCCCTTCCTTTCTCCAAATTTAGGACATACTGTACTTTTGTACTTTTTGAGTACAATATTATTATACGCCTAATTCTTTCCAAAATCAATGTAAGTTCAATGAATTATTTCCATGCTTTAAAAGATAAAAAAAATCCCCCGATATTCGGGGGACAAAGTAAGGAAAATGTTTGAAAACTAGACCAATCACCTTCTATAAGGGAAACAAAAAACCCTGCCGGAAAGACAGGGTATATATTCAGTAGAATCTACTTTCCTGACCTTCCCTCCGAAGGTAGTGATATCAGCAATAGGCAGGTCTCCTGGCTCATGAATCAATCTACTTCCCCAGCCTTCCCGATGGTTCAGTGGCATTTGTTGGGGTTTCGTCATCATTTACAGTAGCGGGGGCTGCGACGGTTTTACACCGTACTTCCCTATTATTCCCTAAGGAAACCTAATGCAAAAATTATTCACTTATAAAAAATATATCATAATCTTTTGAGCATGTCAATCTAGTTACTACCATCTTATAGCGTCTCCCTTCCTTTTCTAAATCTTCCTTTCAGCATATCGTTTAATAAAATTTGTACTGTTAAAATTTTTCAACAAACAAAAGAATTATTATTATCTCTGCAAATATCTGAAAATATTTTTGCATAAAAATAGGTAAATTTCCACCTCCTTCATTCAGTTTTTATGATAAGATTGACATTTTTGTAACAATTTTATCATTTATTTAATATATATCTTAGAACTTATTTCCAGTATTTCTCTGGATTTCACGATCACATATTGAATAATTATTCATATTTTTATATAATTTATACCTTTTATAACGAATACTTTGATAAAAAACAAACAATTATTTCCCAATTATAAACATTCAGAAAAGTAAAAATAATCATTGCTAATTTTTTTGAAACTAATTATAATGGAAGTTGAAATAGAAATCATACAATTTAAAAGGAGGGAGCACTCTTATGAGCAATTCAAGAGAGAACTGGGGATCCAAATTAGGTTTGATCCTTGCTATGGCCGGTAACGCCGTTGGCTTGGGTAACTTCTGGAGATTCCCATATCAGGCTGCTAGCAACGGCGGCGGTGCATTTATGATTCCTTATTTTGCAGCACTTATTCTTATCGGTATTCCTGTTATGTTGGTAGAGTGGAACCTTGGCCGTTACGGTGGTAGATATGGTCATGGTACATTAGGACCAATGGTTTACTTACAGGCAAGAGAAGGCACAAAACCAAAAACTGCTCTTATCATTGGTTCTTTAGCAGGTATGATTGCCTTCGCCGTAACCTTGTTAGTTAACTCCTACTACAACCATATTATCGGTTGGACATTAGGATACAGCTTCCTATCTGTTACAGGTGGATATGCTGATACAGCAGTATCTACAGGAGAAGTATTCGTAAATTATATTCAATCGCCAGGTATGGTATTCACTTTCTGGATCATCGCTCTTGCAGGTCTTGGTTTTGCAGTTATGAGGGGTATCCAAAAAGGTATCGAGGCTTGGGCAAAATTAATGATGCCAGTTCTTTATGTATTTGGTATCGTCCTTGCTATCCGTGCTTTAACTCTTGGTAGCCCAGTAGATCCAGACTGGTCCTCCATGAAAGGTTTGAATTATATCTGGAACCCAGACTTTTCAGCTCTTAGCTGGAGATCTGCAATCGCTGCAGCCGGACAAATCTTCTTCACATTGTCCATCGGTATGGGTATCATTTGTAACTATGCTTCTTACTTGAAAGCTGACGATGACGTAGTTGTATCATCCTTAGCTACAATTTCATTGAATGAATTTGCTGAGATTATCCTTGGTGGTACAGCGGTTATTCCAATCGCTTATGCATTCCTTGGTCCAGATGGCGTAGGTGCTGGTGTTGGTCTATCCTTCATCGCATTGCCAAACGTATTCAGAACAATGGCTGGCGGTCAGATCTTCGGAGCATTATGGTTCTTACTATTGTTCTTCGCTGGATTCACATCTGCCATCGCAATGTACAACTATCTAGTTGCCCTAATGGAAGAAGATTTAGGTGTAACTAGAGGTAAAGCTGCTTGGATGGTATTCCTTGGATACATCATCGTGGGTCTACCAGTTGGTTTAGAGCCAATCTTAACAAAGACTGCTGACTTAGCTTACTTTACTGAGGTTGATAACTGGGTAGGTTCAAACCTGCTGATCGTATTGGGTCTAATCGAAATTATCGCAGCTGCTTGGTTGATGGGTGATGGTGCATTTGAAGAGATGAACCGTGGTGGAATCTGGAAGGTACCGAAATGGTTCTTCAATGTATTCCACAAGCTAGTAACACCTATCGTAATCATGGTTTTAATCTTCTTCTCCTATTTAGACTTCTACAAGGCTGGTTACTTCAAAGCAGTTCCATCCTTCGTTGCAAACTCTCCACAGTTGGTTCCTTGGGTAAATGGCGCAAGAGTTGTGGTATTTGCAGTAATGCTTGTTGGTTTCATCCAGTCATATAGATCTATCAAGACTAAATATGCCGATGAGATTGAAACTAACAAAATAACAGTTCGTATATAATTCAAAAGGAGGTAATGATATGACAGGTGCAGCTTTGGGATTTATGGTTACTACATGGTCTCTAATTTTCATAGCCATCGCCGTAACAATGAGACCCCTTTTGAAGGGAGATAAATAGTTTAGGGATAAAACCCCACCTTAGGTGGGGTTTTATTATCGATTCCGTTTCATATCCTATCAGTTTTATAGCAGTCCATATACAACAAAGGTCAGAATATGATACACTAATATCAATCATACTATAGTTATGAAATGATCAGCAGATAAGGAGTGATTCCATGCATACATCTCATTTAATGGATATCATGAAAGAATTGAATACCCTGGCAGCAAATCCACAAGTGATTGCTCCAAGTAAAGGCGATAAGCTTCGCAATGAGCTAGCTTCTCTGGAAACAAACTATAAGAAACTGGAAGTTCCTGAACGCTATGAAAACGTATATGAAGCATTGTGCAAGAAAGGCAAGGAAACTGTAAAAATATTGAAAGGAAGTAAAGATCAAAAAGAAAACCTAAGCAAACTAGAAGCCTATGTGAGATATCTCCATGCAGCCAAGGGCGATTTTGAAGGGAAAACGCAGGAGGTAAACAAATACCATAGAACCTTCCTTTTTACTTCGGCTCTGTTTTTAGCTCTTTCTCCACAATATTTCGGCTTTATTCTTCCTGCTGTATTTTTTGTACCTATATTCTTAGGTACACGGGGTGTAAAAAATCGTTCCATTAATGGTTTGTATATGAGCCTTTCCATCGTTCCGGTAGCCTTGATGACATCATTTATTTGGATACGCTATGGCATCTATGCTTTATCTAACTATCAGCAGGCCGTCAGCCAAGTACTGGCAGACACAGGTCGTTCTGTTGGCGTGGCAAAAGCACTGGTGACGGTTCCTCCACTATTGGCCTTGTTGCTATTTGCCTTGGCTAGCTTACAGGCTTATCGAGGTTTCAAGAATAAAAACTTATTTGTCTAATTGTCCATTGAAGCACACTTTATTTTCATAAAGTGTGCTTTTATATTTTTTTGGGGAATCCTAATGATAGTCATAAATCTTTCTTCATACATTTTTTCTTATTATTTCGAACCATTACAACAATTAATCCTTAGATACATGCAACAAAGTTTATATATATTGAATTTTTGAAATAACTATTACATAATTGACACACTTTTTTATCCATGATACTATCTCTTTAAGACGTTTCGGGGAATTTTGAATGATTAGGCTTCATCTTGTATCGGATCATTTCTGAATCAGCCGTTTTTATCTTAATTAAAGGAGGTTTACTGAATGGACAAATCCTCTCTTCAAAGAGATTCCTTTGGCAGTAAATTTGGAGTGATTGCTGCTGCGGCTGGCTCTGCCATTGGCCTAGGAAATATATGGAAATTCCCATATATCACGGGCGTATATGGTGGCGCTGCCTTTATTGTCGTTTATTTGATTTGTATTGTATTGATCGGCTTTCCACTTATGCTCTCTGAATTCTTGATTGGTCGTAAAGCCCAAAAGAATGCCATTGGCGCTTTCAAAAAGCTGGCGCCGAATACACCTTGGTTTTTAACAGGCTGGATAGGCGTAGCTGCTGCTTTTGTTATTCTTTCTTTCTATGGGGTCGTTGCAGGTTGGTGTATGGAGTATATATTCAAAGCAGCTGCAAATACCTTCGCCGGTCAATCTCCTGATCAGATAGGTGGAATATTTGGAGGATTTATAAGTTCTGCATCGAAACCAATTTTCTGGCAGATCGCTTTCATGGCATTAACCGCTTGGATTGTTGTGGCTGGTATTAAAGATGGCATTGAAAAGTATTCGAAGGTATTAATGCCTATGTTGCTTGTTATCATCATCATTCTTGATATCCGTGCAATTACGCTTCCTGGTGCAGAAGATGGTTTAGCCTTCTTATTCAAGCCAGACTGGTCAAAAATAACAGGAGAAGCGGTTCTTGCTGCATTAGGTCATGCTTTCTTCTCTCTCAGTCTGGGAATGGGCACCATGATCACCTATGGTTCCTATATCAGTAAAAAAGAAAATCTTGGGGAAACAGCTATCCAAGTTACGATCGCCGATACCTCCATCGCTTTATTAGCTGGTATAGCCATATTTCCGGCAGTATTTGCCTTTGGTATCGAACCCAACGTAGGGCCTGGTTTGGTTTTCGTAACACTACCCAATGTATTCCAACAAATGCCTTATGGGCACGTCTTCGGCATTCTATTTTTCGTCTTACTTGCTGTTGCTGCCTTGACATCATCTATCTCTATCCTTGAGGTTGTTGTTGCATACTTTGCAGAAGACTTAAAAATGTCTAGAAAGAAAGCCACGATCATCGCTGCTCTAATCATCACAGTAATTGGTATATTCTGCTCTTTATCCAATGGTCCGTTGGCCGAGGCAAAACTATTTGGATTAGCTTTTATGGATTTATTGATTTGGTGTTCAGATAATCTATTACTGCCTTTAGGTGGATTATTCATCACACTATTTGCAGGGTGGTATATGAAGAGATCATCTGTCGAAGAAGAAGTGAAAGCTGAAGGTGTGAAGGCAGGCTATTTTGGAGCGTTTATCTTCCTTACAAAATTCGTAGCACCCATTCTCATTGCCCTTGTATTCTTAAATGGGATCGGTCTTCTATAATTTAAAATTATACACAAACAGAGAGGATGCATTTACACCCTCTCTGTTTTTTCGTTCTTCATTCTCTCTATTTTTCCTTTTCTTTCTTACCAGCCTCCTGAATATCCGAAGCATTATTGCTAAAATCAAACATCCATCCCCAATAGCCCGTATCTAAGGGTTTCAATTTGATTTTTCCATCGAATTTTTTTTGGTTTTTTGGGGAAACCATCCCTTTGATAATCGTCTCGCCTTTTGTGATTAGCTGCTTTACCGTGGTCTTGGTCATCTTTTTCTTATATTTAGCCATTAGCTTGTCTTCTTTAAAGAGGCCAAATTTACAGCCCTCCTTGTAACGGCTGCAATAAAAACTTTTATTACCCTCCAAAATCTTTCCTTGCTGACAAGCAGGACATGATCCTAACTCTTCCACAATCCGATTCTCTGTCGTATTTTCTCTAGATGATCCTTTTTTCTTTTGTCTTGCAAATTGAAGGCTCGTCTGCCTTTCATAGGCATCTCTTACTAGGAAAATGGTAAAGTTGCGAATTCCCTCCATGAATCGTTCTCGGTCCATTTTTCCCTGGGCAATCTGGTTCAAAGCTTTCTCCCATTTTCCTGTCATTTCAGGGGAAGATAATTCTTTTGGCACCAAGGCGATAAGCTTCATTCCCTTATCTGTAGGAACTAAATTCTTTCCTTCTCGAATCACATATTCTACCTTGATTAGCCTCTCGATGATGGATGCCCGGGTGGCAGGCGTACCGATACCACTTTCCTTCAGCTGCTCCTTTAACTCTTCGTCCTCCACAAATTTTCCTGCATTCTCCATGGCTGATAGCAGCATGCTCTCGTTGTATCTTTTGGGTGGCTGGGTTTGCTTTTTTTCTAGCTTTACTTCTTTTACTAAAACTTTTTGGTTTTTCTTTACTTGTGGAATATTGGGCTCCTTTTCCTCATCATCCTGCTCCAAGGTTCTCCATCCCATTTGCACCACCATTTGCCCGGTGGTTTTGAAAGGTTCTCCTTCTACCTCTGTGATAACCGTCGTACTATTGTAAATATAATCAGGATAAAATACTGCTAAGAAACGGATCACAATCAAATGAAATATGCTTTTTTCCTCAGCAGATAGCTTCTCTATATCCGTTTTTTTATCCGTAGGAATAATAGCATGGTGATCACTGACCTTGCTGTCATCTACAATCCTTTTGGTAATCGGCAGTTTTTCAAGTTTTAGTAGATCTAGGGTGTGCTCGCCATATTTAGTATCCTTTAAGTTCTGAATTTTCCCCCTAAGGCTTTTCACGATATCCTTTGATAGGTATCTACTGTCTGTCCTAGGATAAGTAATGGCCTTCCTTTTCTCATATAAGGATTGGGCGATATTTAACGTTTTTTCTGCCGTATAGCCATAGCGTTTGTTAGCATCCCGCTGCAGTTCTGTTAAATCATATAGAAGGGGTGGCTTCTTCACCACTTTCTTTGTCTCAATCTCGACAACAATCCCTTCTTTACCTTCCACCTTCACCCTTAAAGCTTCGGCCCTTTCCTCCAATTCAATTTTTGTTTCTTTTGTCTCTCGATCAAACCATATCCCTTGATAGCCATCAAAGTCACATTTCAGTTCCCAATAATCCTTTGGTACAAAATGTTGAATCTCATTTTCACGGTTTACCAATAGAGCTAAAGTAGGGGTCTGAACTCTACCGATGGTCAGCAGATCTTTATATTTGATGGTATACGCTCGGGTAGCATTCATCCCCACCAACCAATCGCTTTCACTTCGACTTCTAGCGGAATGGTATAGCCTATCATATTCCTTGCCATCCTTCAAATTTCTAAAACCTTCTTGAATGGCCTCATCGGTAAGAGATGAAATCCATAATCGTTTGATAGGCTTTTTACAATGGCAGAGTTGATAAATATATCGAAAAATCAACTCTCCCTCCCTTCCTGCATCGGTGGCACAGATAACGGTATCCACTGTCTTATCTCCCAGGAGCTTCTTCAATATGGTAAACTGCTTATAAGTCGTACGGATGGGCTTTAGCTTCATTTCCTCAGGCAAAATGGGCAGGGTTTTCATCGACCATGCCTTGTATGTCATATCGTAATCCTCAGGCTCACAAAGGGTTACCAGATGCCCTATGGCCCAAGTGACAATATAGTTATTTCCTTCCAGATAGCCATCACCTTTTGCTTTGCATCCTAATACCTTGGCAATATCCCTGGCTACACTGGGTTTCTCTGCGATTACAAGATTCTTCATTGATTTACCTCTTCCTTCGAATTTGCGTTCGTATGGTATTATCTTATAAAAATGCACTCTAAAAAGCAAGTTAGAAAAAAACATTTCCTTTCAAATTCTAAAATGAAAGGAAATGTTTTTGCCCTTTAATCTAATCTTTTCTTAAATCTCACAACGGCTACAGTAATCAGCAGTACCGTAAATAAAACCAACAGTATCACCTGCTGATAGAAATATTTCATTCCCACACCTTTCAGTACAATACCTCGTATGATTTCTAAATAATAGGTTAAGGGAATCGCAAATCCCATGAGATAAATAGGTTTCGGCATAGCTTCTCGAGGAAATACAAATCCTGACAGTAATACACTGGGCAACAAGGCCAGTAACGCCATCTGCATGGCTTGCAATTGCGTTTTAGCTACTGTGGAGATAATCATCCCCATGGCCAATGCACAGATCACGAAACAGGCAGACAACACCAATAAAAGGGGTACGTTCCCTTGAATATCCATATGAAACACTACAATTGCCAGCGTCATGACCATTCCAAAGTTCATAAATCCGATGAGTACATAGGGGGTCAGCTTACCTAATATTAACTCAATAGAACGAATCGGTGTGATGATCAGTTGCTCCAGGGTTCCTCGCTCCCTCTCTCTGACCAAAGCAAAGGCCGTCAATATAATGGTGATGTTCTGAATTACCAAGCCTATTAAACCAGGTATGGTGAACTTAATGCTATCCATTTCCTGGTTATACAGCACCCTTGCCTTTGCCACCACACCAGACTGCCCTCCAGATGCCATATATCCTCTTTTTTCCATTTCTGCAGTCTTCAGCTGCACAGAATAATTGTTTGCTGTCATAACAGCACTGGGCAAGGCCGTCTTAGAGACTGTCGAATCACTACCATCAATTAGAAATTGTACCTCTGCCTCTTTTCCTTTATGGATGTCTTTTTCAAATCCTGAAGGAAAGATCACAGCCACCTTTACCAATCCACGGTCAATTAGGTCAATCGCCTCCTGGTCACTTGACACGTAATACTTATCTATAAAATAATCTGTGTTTTTGAGCTTCTGTATAAATTCTCTGCTGGCTGTGCTTTGGTCCCAATCTACCACTGCCATTTCTACATTTTCAATATCTAATTTCACTGCAAATCCAAATAAAAATAGCATCATAAGCGGCGCAATAAAAGCAATAATCATGCTGGCCCTATCTCGCCTGATATGAATAAATTCCTTCCGAACAATAGACATAAATCGCTGGAAACTCATGGAGTCACCCCTATTCCATATGATCCTTCATATCTTTGAAGGATCCTCTAACTTTAATATCACTGATTTTCTCCACATAAGAAATAAATATGTCCTCTATACTTTTGCTGTCGTTCTCTTCCATAATCTCCTTTACAGTTCCCAGGGTGATGATCTTGCCTCGATAAATGAAGCCTAATAAATCACAGCTTTCCGCCTCATCCATGTAGTGGGTCGTCACGAGAATTGTAATCCCTTCTTGAGACAGCGTGTGAATCACTTCCCAAAATACCCTTCTAGACACAGGATCCACTCCTGCTGTCGGCTCATCCAGAATGAGTAATGCAGGTCTGTGGAGCAAGGAGCACCCAAGGGCCACCCGTTGTTTCCATCCTCCAGAGAGTATTCCAACAATGGCATTTTCCCTTCCTCGCAAGGCACATAAGTCTAGAATTTCATCGATGCGATGACTTAGCTGCTTCTTAGGTATACCATATATGGCAGCAAAAAATTGAAGGTTTTCTAGAATCGTTAAATCCTCATAAAGTCCAAACTTTTGAGACATGTAACCGATATTTTGCTTGATTCTTTCTGCATCTTGAAGGATATCCAGTCCCAAAACAGTTCCTTTCCCCGAAGTGGGTCTTAGGACACCACACAGCATGCGAATCGTCGTTGACTTTCCTGAACCATTGGGTCCTAGAAAACCAAATATCTTTCCTTTGGGAATAGAAAAGCTAATCCCGTCTACGGCCACAAAGTCTCCAAATTGTTTTTTCAAGTCCTGAATTTCTATGGCAAATTCCATTTTTTCACCTTCTTAATTTGAGTTCTCTATGCCTAGATCTGCGTCTAGAACCATACCTGGATTCAACTGTGCTGCGCCCTCTATCACCTTCACCTTTACCTCGTGCACCCTATTATGACGATCTTCCTTTGTCGTTACATTCGATGGAGTAAATTCCGCCTGAGGCGAAATAAATACTACCTTTCCTTTCATTTTCTGATCTTTTACTGTATCCGAAAGTAAATTCACTTCCTTACCAATTTTGACTTGGTGGATATCTTTTTCAGGCACATAAATCTTCATCCACAAATCTTCCGTATTCATTAAGGTAACGATAGGTGCCCCTGCTGAGAGAAATTCTCCTTTATGGTAATACTTATATAAGACAACCCCCTGATTGACTGCCTTCACATTCACCTTTTCCTTTTGGATCAAAGCCTGTTCATAGGCATATTTTGACTGGGCTACGCTATACTCGCTGCTTTTAACCGTCTCCTGCGTTGCACCTTTCTTCACCAACGCAACCTTTGAACGCATTTTTTCGATACCTTTTTCTGCATTTTGTACATTCGCCTCTGCTTGATCCAGCTGAAGCTTGACATCTTTCAGTTGCTGCTCATTCACTGCCCCTTCATTAAACAAAGTCTTTGTATTGTTATAAATATCTAGTCGATGGCTATACTGCTCTTTCGCTGTTGTTAAGGCGATTTCTGCTGTTTGCAGTTCTTGTTCCGCAATGGCGATTTCCTCTTCCCTGGAACCTTTCTTAATATCATTCAATTGCTCCTGCTTCGCATGATAACCTGCCTCCTGCTGTAATGCACTATAGTTCAGCGTATCATCATCCAAAAGTGCCACCACTTTGCCTGCTTCTACAGTATCTCCTTCTTCTACATAAAGTTCTTTGATCATCCCTCCGATGTCCGTTGTCACATCATACTGAGTAGCCTCTATTGTGCCTGTATACCTCAAAAGGTCATCTTCCTTTTGTCCACAACCCGCTAGGACAAATAGGATCACAAGAGCCATCCATACAATTCTTTTCATAGATCATTCCCCCAAATGCTATTTTAATATTCCCTTCAAGAATATTTCTACAGTTTCCTCCAGTAACTGATCTGGACTTATATTCTTTGAAAACACCTGTATGTTATTCCCTAGCAAGTTGCTCGCTGCAAATCCAAGCAAGGTTAAAGTCATCGTCGTAGGAGGAATATTCTTAAATCGCCCTTTTTTTATTCCCTCCTGAAAAAATTCATCGATTATTCCTTTGACAGGCTGAATTACTTTTTCAAAAAATACACCTTGCAGCTCTGGGTGATACTGAGTTTCATTCAATACCACTTTTATTAAAGGCATATGCCCTTTGATAAGAGCTACTCTATTCTGTATGAAAGCCATAATAACTTCCCGATCACTTTTTTCTTCATGGTTTTCAAATATTTCTTTCAATCCGCTTCCTACAATTTTAGGCCCTACTACTTCTAGCATTTTCAGTAAAATCCCATAGAGAATATCCTTCTTCTTAGGAAAATAGCGAAATATGGTGCCTTCTGCAATGCCTGCTCTTTGAGCGATTTCCTTTGTTGTTGTACCATTAAACCCTTTTTGACCAAAGATCTCCACCGCAGCTTCTAAAATTTTCTGCTCTGTTGTCATAATTTCTTCTTCCATATCAACACCTCCAAAATGAGTGATTACTCACTCTTACATTCTACTCCTATTCATATGCATGTGCAAGTTTTTTATGATAAAAGATATATAAAGTTTTGTCGTTTTCCCGGGAAATATGGAAAATAAAAACCATCCTTTTGGATGGTTAACAATTTTTATTCTGCTGTATTTCCAATCATATAATTGCTTGTCCAGCAGGCTTTGCACTTTTTCTTGATTCTACTGGCATATTCAGCCAGGTGAGAAACGCTGTCAAAATCTCTATGCTCATTTGTCACTACAGCAATGGATAAGCTCATCAATGGAAACTTTTCGATAGCGCCATGGCGATTTTCAGCCATAATATAGCCCTTTTTCCGATCTATTTCTGAATAGAAATCAAGGATTCGCTTATCAAATTTCTCGATGATTGCCTCACATAGCCTGTGCACTTGATGATTTTCTACGATGGCCACAAAGTCGTCCCCCCCTATATGCCCTAGAAAACCTCTATGAAAATCAAGAGCTTTCATTCTCTGTCCTATCACAGCAGCAGTCATCTCAATAATCCTATCTCCATTTTCAAATCCATAGACATCATTGTAGGGTTTAAAATTATCTAGATCAAAATATAGTACTGCATATTTGTTCTTCGATGCAATCACATTTCTAATTCTCTGCTCTATCATGATATTTCCTGGCAAGCCCGTTAATGGATTTGCATATTTGGCACGATTCAATTCGATTTCGGTCATCTTCTGCAGCAAGTCCTTCACTGTAACAATACCATAATACTTGCTATCTTTTGTTACAATAATATAGTCGTAAAGGGCTTCTTCTTCCCGCATCATAGCGATTTCAGAAACACGATCCAAAGGTGTATCATAATCCACCACCAGCGGTCCTTGATCCATTAAACGTTCTATGGTTCTTTTCATAAAAATAGCATATCCATATTGTTTTCCTAAATATTGATAGAACTTATCCTTCATCACCAGCCCCACAGGTTTGTCTCGGTCAATCACTGGCAGCCCTTGAACTGTCGACCCTTTTTGAAAAATCAGATCTACATCTTTTCCCAGGGTATCCACACAAATATGGGGTACAAGCTTACTAATCTCACCAATTTTAGTGTTCGTAATATTCGTTAACTTGATGTCCTGTTTTGCCAGATTTCTCTCTAAAACACGAGTTTTTATGCTCGGATGGATGTTTAGGAGTTCTGAAGATGGTTTTTGGATATAATATCCCTGTCCATAATGAATCCCTAAATCAATTAGTACATCCAGTTCCTCTCCATTCTCAATGCCCTCTGCAATCAGTTTAGAGTTTGTATTGTCAGCAAACTCCACTATGGCCTTTAGTAGCGCCTGCTTAAAAGGCTCCTTATGAATGTTGCGTATAAGCTCCATATCGATCTTCATATATAGGGGTTCCACATTGGCCAACAAATTTAAGCCTGCATACCCATTCCCCACATCATCTATGGCGATATCCACGCCAAGTTTCTTATATTTATGTAAGATATTGCAAAAAGATTTATAGTCTTGAATACACGTATGTTCTGTTATCTCGAAAACAACATGACTAGAATCCTTATTCTCCAACGAAAAAAAATCATCTAATAACTCTCCATGACTACTATCCAAAAAACAGAGGGGATCAATGTTTACAAATAGCTTTAGACCATCGCCTTTTCTATGAAACTTCTCCATAGCTTTTCTTTTGCACATTCGTTCCAATGCCATAATTTTGCCATGCCGCTTTGCCATATGGAACAATTCCTTGGGATCTTCCAAGATGCTTCCCTTAGGTCCCCTGCATAACGCTTCATAGCCTAATACACTCCCATCCTTCAAAGAAATGATACATTGAAACACATTGTCAATGTTCCCTTTGACGATGATTTCTTCTAACTGCTTGTAGCTCAAATCCTCAGCTTTGTGATGATCCATTTTACTCACTCCATAAAAAATCTTCAAAATTAGGAATTTTGTCCTGCTTAATTTTATTATATACTAGTCCATCTCCCCCTAAGTTAAAAGCTTGTAAATTCGATGAAAATATGTTGTTGTCTTAAGCCATCAAAATATCCAACATTTTTCGTGTATTGTTCAAGAAGTTTCTCATGATTTGGTAATGCTCCGTCTCTTCATAGCTCACCACTTGAAAATCCTCTTTTACCCCATAAAAAAAACTAGGGAAAGCATCCCTAGTTATCCTTGAAACTCAATTCGTGATATTTCTTTCCTCTTTTGATCATCTCATCCAGTACAATCCATACATCTTGACGTTCAAAACCTCGTCTCCAGGACGCAGTCCCTGCTAAACCATACTTCTCTACCAAAGTAGTCTTCAATGCAATAGATTTTGAATCTTCAAGCCAAATTTTATAGGTTGCTCCTTCTTCCTCATATTGGGCATAGTATTGTCCAAGCTCCTCATTCCAAATAACCGCTGCATTTTTCTCATCTATGATCTCTTTGGCTCTCACCATAGATACTGCTTTGGATTCCACCTTCAATTTTCCATTTTCGTTTTTATATTCTTTCCAAACCCGTGTATAGAATGGTAGTCCTAAAAATAACTTTTCAGATGGAATGTTCTCCATGCTGCGAATAATTCCACGCTCTACCCACGGCATAGAGGCTACAGATCCGCTGATAGGACTAGTAGCCCAGTGTTCATCATAGGTCATCACAGCTATATAGTCAACATGCTCCGACAGTGCCTTTCGATCATATACCTTTGACCATTGCTCACTGCTGGAGGGTACCGTTACATCCATGGATAAAATGATATTCTGTTTGTTCGTATAATATCTCAATTCTTTTACAAAGGCTACCAAAGCATCCTTATCTTTGTAGTAAATGTTTTCAAAATCGATATTGATCCCATCTAAATTATAAATGCTTGCATACAGCAATAGCTGTCCAATGACTTTTTTTCTTTTCAGGGGATCTTCTAGAATTTTAGAGGTCCGTTTTGGGTCAAAACCATTGTCAACCAATCCCCATACTTTATAACCCTTTTTATGGGCTTCATTCACATAACGCCGATCCCCTTTGTTCATCACAATCCCCGATTCATCTGCAACACTAAACCATGTGGGCACAACCACATCAAGAGATTGAATCCTGCTTTCAGCACCTATGTTAGGTGACTTTTCATGGACATATTCCCAAGCCACATTTATCTTTTTGCTCCCTTGGTTTTCCAGCACTCGTTTTGTATTCATCTGCATCATAGGCTGCTCCGCTGGGACTAAAACTTCAATATTCTTTTTTTCTATATAACCCAGATCTCCAGTATTACTTCGAATACGATACCAATCATTGACTTCACCCAATACTGCAACCCGATCTCCTAGCCTTAGTTCTGCTTTTGAGAAGCCTAATGAAGAAGGTTTTTCCTTTATTCCGACTCTGTTTTCTTTGATCTCACCCTCATTTTTCACTATAGACACTGGATCGATAATAACAGTTGCCGCTTCCTCAATATAACGGATTTGGATTCCTAACATCTCTTTTAAGAGCGTAAGTGGTATAAACACAGTTCCTTCCTCTATCCGAGTCGGTATATTCACTTGAATATCGTTCTCCTTCACAAACCCTGTGAGTTCCTCATCCTCTAGCTCTGCCTTTGTGTCTCGCAATGGAACATATACTCTTTTCTGATCTTTACTGAGGATGATATCTTTACTGATGTGATTGCTTACAATATCATAGGGCATGTACAAAATATCGTCACTATAACGGATCCAGGGTTCTTCTTCAATCTGTTGATCTCCAATCACAAGTTTGGCCTTTCCCTCATAGATCACCGGGGAAACCTCTTGGGATTGAAAGATCATAAATATGAATCCTGCTGATAAAGCTGTAATCAATATAAACCCGATCATCCAGTGTATCCTTCTCATCCTTTTCCCCCTCTCCTAGATTCCCCATCATTCTTACCTTCCCCCAAAGCTATGCTCTTCTACTATTATAAAGAGATTTCTCTAAAGTTCAATGGTTTTGCCATGGTAGTTTTCTCCAACCCTTCTGAATATCCATTGGTTCTTGTTACAGCAAACAAAAAGAGCCTCCACTTTCTCATGCAGGCTCTATATCCATAACAAATAAATATTGCATTCTATTCATTGCACCGCTTTGCTCATGATTATAATTCTCCACTGACGCCCAATGGGCGCCTCTACTGATCTCATCCTGCCCATGCTCTAAAATAATATAGCTCCCATTACACCAGCCGCGATAATTCCTAGAATCGGATTGACTTTAAATCGCCAAATACCCAAAAACACAATAACCGCTACGCCAATGCTCTTCATGTCAACAAAAGCAGTTTTTCCGATAGAGATCCCTGCGCTTAGAATCAATCCCAAGACCGCAGGACGAATTCCTTTGAACACAGCCTTGGTTTCCTTTGCGTCCTTGATTTTCATAAAGAACTTGGCCAACAACGTGATCAGCATAAAAGAAACAATGGCTACTCCAATGCTTCCAGCAATGGCACCTGGGACCCCTGCCACCTTGTATCCCACAAAGGTAGAAGCGTTCACTGCTATAGGTCCTGGTGTCATTTCGGAGATAGCCACCACATCAATGAACTCCTGGGCTGTAAGCCATTGATGATTGTGTACAATTTCCTCTTCTATCATGGGCAGCATTGCCAATCCACCCCCAAAACTAAAAGCACCGATCTTGGCAAAGGTTAAAAATATTTCAACGAGTATTCTCATCGTTTTTTTCTCCTTTAAATAGAATATACCCTGCGATTCCTGACATTAGAATAATCAATATGGGATGCACACCCAAAAAGGTAATGGTCAATGCAACGCCAATCACCCATACTAGATTTATAGTATCTTTGGGCAAAGGCTTCCCTAGCTTCATCACTGCCACTAAAATCAAGGCAACCACAGCAGGTCGGATACCACGGAATATGGACTCGATAAGGGGTAAGCTTCTAAATTGAATAAAAAAGGTGGCCACTAGCAGAATAATGATTACAGATGGCATAATGGTTCCCAAACATCCCACTACAGCACCTGGAAAGCCAAACAATCGGTAGCCAATGTATGTAGAAGAATTGATCGCCAATGCTCCCGGTATGGTCTGAGAAAGTGCGATGATATCAATGAATTCTTCGGTCTCAATCCACTTATTCTTTGCGACGATCTCCTCCTCGATTAAGGGAATCATGGCATAGCCACCCCCTAAGGTAAAGGCACCGATCTTAAAAAAAATAAAAAACATTTTCAGCATTGCTTTCATAGATTCTATCCCTTTCTCCACGTATCTGACATTCCTTACTATGTATATTCTCACCCTTTAAAAATTTTATATAATTTCCACTGAAATGTCAAATTTACATAGATATACCATAAACTGCCGCATAGGGCTGTCTGACCCTTATCAAAAAGCAAGAGCAGAGAAATTCTCTCTGCTCTTGCTGTGGCATCGCTTATTTTAAATTCTCTGGGTTTAAGCACGCTAGCTCTGGAATCACAAACAACCCATCTTTTCGAATGAGCACATCATCAAAATAAATCTCACCGCCGCCATAGGCTGGTGTTTGAATGCATACCAAATCCCAGTGGATGGCGGATATATTCCCATTGGATGCATCTTCATAGCATTTGCCTGGGGTAAAGTGGAAACTTCCCATGATTTTCTCATCAAAAAGTGTGTCTTTCATTGGTGCTAGGATATAAGGATTTACACCAATAGCGAACTCACCCACATACCTAGCCCCTTCATCGGTATTGAATACCTCGTTAATTCGATCCGTATCATTGGCTGTGGCGTTGACAATCTTCCCATCCTTGAATTCTAATTTGATATTTTCATAGGTAAAACCTTGATATACAGCAGGGCAATTATAGGACAATATCCCATTTACAGAATCCTTCACCGGTGCTGTAAACACCTCTCCATCAGGAATGTTCAGTTTTCCATCGCATTTGATGGCTGGAATGCCTTTAATAGAGAAAGTTAAGTCTGTTCCTTCCCCTTTAATATGTACCTTATCCGTCTTTTCCATCCTCGCGACCAAGTGATCCATGGCCTTTGACATCTTTCCATAATCAAGATTACATACATTGAAATAAAAATCTTCAAAGGCTTCCGTGCTTGTGTTGGCCAACTGAGCCATGGAGAAGTTTGGATATCTTAAGACTACCCATTTTGTATGGTTCACCCTTTGATCAGAGTGAACAGGACTTAGAAAATGCTCCGCATAGATTTTCATCCTATCACCAGGCACATCACTTAATTCCATGGCGTTAAATCCAGCCCGCAATCCTATATAGGCATCCATATCCTTCATTCTCTCCAACTCGTACCTTGCCATCATTTTCATTTGTTCTTCCGTACATTCTAATAGAATTTGCCTGAGAAGCTGGTGATCCTTTACTGTCACGAAAGGAACAGCACCCACTTTATAAGCTTCCTTTACCAATTGTCTTACCAGAGGCACCTCATACCCCATGGCCTCGATCAAAATTTTCTCTCCAGGCTTTAATTCAGTCGAATAGTGAATAAGGTTGTAGGCTAATTTTTCAATTCTTGGATCTAACATAAAATCATCTCCTTTATGAATTTTCTCTATTGATCTTCAATATATCATCTTTCATGGATAGCTGATATATCGTATTTATTATACATATGAAGTATTTTATACATATTATATCATTTTCAGATGCTGTTTTCCTGTTAAAAAATAAAAATATTTAATATTTTAAAAATTCCTCATATCGCTCAGAATCATACATATACATAAATATTGAAAAGGATTTTTATTTTTTTGTTTAGAATCACCTTATGGTGGGTAAAATCAAATTAGATTGTTGCTTTAATGCTTAAACATGAAAGGAGAAGGTCCAATGCAAAAATACAGATGTATTCCATGTGGTTATATTTATGATCCAGAGGTAGGCGATCCAGACGGCGGTATTGCACCAGGTACTGCTTTTGAAGATATCCCCGAGGATTGGGTATGTCCAGTCTGTGGCGTTAGCAAGGATATGTTCGAACCTGAAGAATAAAACCATACATATGGGGCACACAAAGTGTGCCTTTTTGCTTTTTTGAATATGTTTTTCATTCTTTCTCATCTATAAAATATCTAGTTTCTATGGTAAAATATTTAGGTACTAGAAATATTATCAAAGGGGAGTATATAATGAAGAAACAGCATCAAGCCGATCTGGCCCTACTTGGTGTAACCTTGGCATGGGGTATCTCTTTTATCTTATCAAAAAATTCCCTTGAAACCCTGGAGACCTTCAACTTTCTAGGAATTCGTTTCTTAATCGCCGCCATTACCTCCGCCTTAATTTTTCATAAACGTTTGATGAAATTGGACCGGGCTACTTTAAAATATGGCCTCTTCATCGGCATCATCATGTTTTCCGGCTATGGGACCCAGACCCTTGGACTAAATTATACCACAGCATCAAAATCCGGCTTTATCACTGGATTCTCCGTGGTTATTGTCCCTATTTTTTCTGCTTTCGTTTTAAAGAAACTGCCCAAGTTTTCTGCCATCATCGGCGTGGTATCAGCAATTGTAGGTTTAGGCTTATTAACGCTAGATGCTAACTTACAATTAAATATCGGTGACTTTTATACCTTAATCGGTGCAGTTTGTTTTGCCTTCCACATTATTACCGTGGGCAAATATGCTGTGCAGGTAGACTCTATCAACTTAGCTATTCTCCAGATTGGTGTCGTAGGAATTCTCAGCACCATTGTTAGCCTTTTATTTGAGACTCCTGTCATTCCTACTGCTGCCAATGCTTGGTTTTCCATTTTATTCCTAGCATTTGTATGTACCTCTGGCGCATTTATCGTACAAAACGCTGTGCAAAAGTATACCTCCACCACCCATACTGCTCTCATTTTCACAGGAGAGCCTGTTTTCTCCGCCATATTTGCCTATCTTCTCCTTGGAGAAGTCATGAATCATCGGGGAATCATCGGTAGTATCTTAATTGTAGGAGGCATGCTGGTGGCAGAAATAGATTTTGACCTGCCTTTCTTAAAAGCTAATAAACGAAAGGTTGCAGAAGAATAATGAAAAGGAACAGCATACAGCTGTTCCTTTTTCATTACATGTATAAAATCCTATTCTTCTTCCACTTCTTCACTTATATCTGCCATGTTTTCCTCATCTTCAACGGGCAACTCATCCATACCATATAACTGATGCCCATTCACCCTGAAAATCTCATGAATCACAGACCAAAGTTCGTCTTTTCCCTCTCTGGTTTCTGCGGAAATTGGAATCAAAATATCTTCCTTCTTCATTTGCAGGGTCTCGCGAATTTCTTTCAAATGTTTCTGCCTTTGTCCACGGCTAACCTTATCTGCCTTGGTAACCACCACAATACCATTAAAACCAAAATGCTTAATCCAACTATACATTTGCTGATCCTGATCCGTGGGTTTATGGCGAATATCCACCAATTGAAATACCTCGAGCAAGTTTTTTCTACTGGTCAAATATGTCTCGATCATCTTTCCCCACTGCTCTTTGTTACTCTTAGATACCTTTGCATAGCCATAACCAGGGAGATCCACCAAATTAAATTCATTGTTAATGCGATAAAAATTAATCGTCTGTGTTTTTCCTGGGCTTGAACTGGTTCTTGCTAATTTTCTTCGGTTTGTCAGCATATTGATACTAGAAGATTTCCCCACATTGGATCTTCCTGCAAAAGCAATCTCAGGAATATCTTCTTCTGGGTACTGGGACGGCTTTACGGCACTAATTACAATCTCTGCACTCTTAATTTTCATTGACTTCTTCCTTCCTGATAAGGGTATGCTCCAGTACTTGGTCCATATGCTCCACAAATACTAATTCAAGCTTTTTCCTTACATTTTCAGGAATTTCTTCCACATCTTTTTGGTTCAACACGGGAAGCAGAACCTTCTTTATTCCTGCTCGATTGGCTGCCAGTACCTTCTCCTTGATGCCTCCCACAGGTAACACGCGACCTCTTAGGGTAATTTCACCTGTCATAGCAATCTCTCTATGAATTGGCATATTGGTCAAAGCTGAAATTACTGCTGTAGCCATGGTAATCCCTGCCGATGGTCCATCCTTAGGAATGGCTCCTTCAGGAATATGGATATGGATATCTAAGGCTTGATAAAAATCATCCTGTAGCTTTAGCTCTTCCATCTTGGAACGAATATAGCTGATACCTGCTCTGGCAGATTCCTTCATCACATCTCCCAATTGCCCTGTGAGAACCAGCTTACCGTTTCCTTTCATGGTAATAACCTCGATAGATAGCGTGTCACCACCTACAACTGTCCATGCCAATCCTGTGGCAATACCCACTTCATTTTTCTCTTGGGCTTTTTCATATCTAAACCTTGGGATACCTAAATAATTTTTAAGATTCCCTGGCTGAATTCGTACTACTTTGGTCTTTTCCTCCAGCATCCTTCTTACAGCTTTTCTACAGATCGTAGCCAATTGCCGCTCTAGATTTCTTACCCCAGATTCTCGAGTGTAATAATTGATCACATCGCGAATGACTTGTTCAGAAATCTGTAGATTTTCTGGTGTCATCGCATGCTCTTTGATCTGCTTTGGCAGCAGATATTTCTGGGCAATTACCAATTTTTCTTCCTCTGTATATCCTGAAACATCAATGACTTCCATTCGATCCAATAGAGGCCTTGGAATGGTACCTAGGCTATTGGCAGTAGTGATGAACATTACCTTTGACAAATCAAAGGGCACTTCCAAATAATGATCGGTAAAATCTTTATTTTGCTCTGGATCCAGGGTCTCCAATAGGGCAGCTGCTGGATCACCTCTAAAGTCACTGGTTAGCTTATCGATTTCATCGAATAGGAATACAGGATTCTTTGAGCCTGCTTCCTTAATGGCAGATATGACTCTTCCTGGGATCGCACCGATATAGGTTCTTCTATGCCCCCGGATTTCTGCCTCATCCCGTACGCCTCCTAAAGACATTCGCACGAAATTGCGATTTAAAGATCGGGCGATGGATTTAGCAATCGACGTTTTTCCAACCCCTGGAGGCCCCACGAGACAAATAATCGGCCCTTTCATTTCCTTGGCCAGCTGTCGAATCGCCAAATATTCTAGGATTCTCTCCTTGACCTTCTTTAGCCCATAGTGATCTTCGTCTAATATTTCTTTAGCGATTTTAATATCCAGGCGATCTTTCGTCTGTTTGTTCCACGGTAAATCTAATATCCAGTCCACATAAGTACGAATGACACCACTTTCTGCTGATCCTGGTGATAACCTGGAAAGCCTGTCCACTTCCTTTATAACCTTCTCCTCCACTTTTTTAGGAAGTTTTGCTTTCTTGATCCGATCACGATAATTCTCAATCTCATCGTCAAATCCACCGTGGTCCCCTAGTTCTTCTTGAATCACCTTTAATTGTTCCTTCAAATAATATTCCTTTTGGACCTTGTTGATTTGTTTTTTTACCTTCGCATTGATCTCTCTCTCAATCTCTAAGATTTCAATCTCTCGCAGCAATAGGCGATATAATACTTCTAGCCGATCCTTGGGGTGAAAGGCTTCTAGTATTTCTTGTTTTTGCTCAATTTTCAAAAGCATATGGGATGAAATAACATCCGCCAATCTTCCTGGCTCTTCAATGGCCGTAACGGACATGAGAATTTCCGGTGAAATACGATTACTAATGCTTACGTAATTTTCAAAGGCATCCAGTACTGTCCGCATAAGGGCTTCCAATTCCTTGTCTATTTCCAATCCCTCTTCTGACATTTCTTCCTCAACCTCTGCCTTAAAAAAAGGCTCTTCTTGGGTCAGCTGAACAATTCTAGCTCTACTGATGCCTTCTACCAACACACGAATAGCATCTCCAGGGAGCTTTAGCATTTGTTTAATCTTAGCAATCGTACCTACTTCATAGAAATCTTCTGCCGTAGGTAAATCTGTCTCCGCTTCCTTTTGGGTTGTTAGAAAAATCAATTGATCATTGACCATTGCATCTTCCAAAGCATTGATTGATTTTTCCCTTCCTACATCAAAATGTAGTACCATATATGGAAAAACAGATAGTCCCCGAAGTGGTATCAAAGGCAGTACTTCTTTTTTTGTCTTTTGATCCTCCATAGTTATCAACTCCTCATTTATTAAGGATTACCTTTTTATTTTTCTCATTGTTTTTCTTTATATTCCTATAGATAAGTGTTTAGTGAATATATACACCTTTTACCGCATGTTAAATCTTCTTTCGTGCAATTCATAATTATATATAAAACATAAACTCTTTTCAATAGTCATTCCCACATATTTCCCTAGATTCTATCTATTGTACTACAAATTACAACAAAAGCCAAGAACAGCACGCCTAAGAAAGGGTGCTGTTCTGACTGTCTAATCCTTGAGCCATGACAATCATCATAGGATTGACAGGCATAGACGCTACTTCAATCTGTTCTTTGACCACTGCATGTTGAATGACTTCCTGAATATCTTCTACTGTAATCACCTCTATTCCAATGTCTTTAAACCGATCCTGCCAATTCTCACTAGGAATAAGAACCTTGGTGCAACCAGCCAATCGAGCGGCTTCTACCTTGGCTACTACGCCACCCACAGGTCTCACCTTTCCCCGAATGGAGATTTCACCAGTCATGGCAATACGATGGTCTATTTCTTTATTTGTAATGGCTGAGTAGATTGCAGTTGCCACTGTCACACCTGCCGATGGACCGTCCACCACCATTCCCCCTGGAAAATTCAAATGAATATCATAATCTCTTGGATCGATTTGACAGTTTTTCCGTATCACAGTCATTACATTTTCCACGGATCCTTGAGCTGTGCTTTTTCTCTTTAATTTTCTTCCCGTAGAGGATACTTCTTCTTCATTCACAATCCCTGTAATGATAATCTTGCCTGTCCCCTTATCTGTAGGTATGGCAGTAGCCTCTGTTTCTGATACAACCCCTATATTGGGCCCTACCACAGCCAATCCATTGACGACACCCACTTGAGGTGCCTTTGCAATTTTTGATTGAGGTCTTGGGTGATATTGCCCACTTTCTACAACCCACTCCATATCTTTTTTAGTCAGTGTCTTTCTCCCTTCATTTAAAACTACGCCACTGGCAATCTGAATCATATTAATGGCATCTCTGCCACTACTGGCATACTTTTTTACAATTTCTACAGCTTCATCTTCTATTGAAAATTTTACCTTTTCCGCAGCATTCCTGCTGATGATTCCTATTTCCTCAGGTAGTAAAGGCCTAAAATAGATTTCCACACATCGAGAACGAATGGCTGACGGAATTTCATTGGCAGTTCGTGTAGTTGCACCCACAAGCCTAAAGTCTGCAGGCAGCCCATTCTGAAAGATTTCATGGATATATTTGGGTGTATTGGAATCTTCCGAGTTGTAGTATGCACTATCTAAGAATACCTTTCTATCTTCTAATACTTTTAACAGCTTATTCATCTGTACCGGATGCAGCTCTCCAATTTCATCTAAGAATAAAATGCCTCCATGGGCTTTGGTCACAGCACCAGGTTTTGGTTGTGGGATTCCTGACTGCCCTAAGGGTCCTGCTCCTTGATAGATGGGATCATGAACGGTTCCCATCAGCGGATCTGCAATACTTCGCTCATCAAATCTTAAGGTTGTGGCATCCATCTCGATAAATTTGGATTGATAATTAAAGGGTGAATGCTGTACCTTCTTTGCTTCCTCTAATACCAGTCTTGCTGCCGCTGTTTTTCCTACCCCTGGAGGTCCATATATCAATACATGTTGGGGATTTACACTGCATAGGGCAGCTTTCAGTGCTTTGATCCCGTCCTCTTGCCCAATGATCTCTTTAAAAGACTGGGGTCTCGTCTTCTCCGAAAGCGGTATCGTTAAGGATATGCTTTTTAATTCATTTAGTCTTTCCAGTTCTTTTTTTGATTCCTTCTCTATAGCAGATTTATTTCCACTCTGGTTCCTCAATAGATTTAAAAAATATAGCCCAATAATCACCGCAAAAAAGAATTGAACTAAAAAAAAGGCACTAGGCAATTTTGTTTCCTCCTTTCTCGGCTTTTCTGGCGATTCGTGAATCGCCCCTACAGATCAACCTCAATCTTAAGTCATGCGGGCGAACACTGTTCGTCCCTACAACTTTCAACCTAATTTTGAACTTTATGTAGCTAAATTTAGTATGTCTCTTCAGAATCTTTATATAATGCACAAAAATTGGAGGAATAAATTAAAAGAAGGCGAATCTACCGATTCGCCTTCTTGCTAAGAAGCAGTCTCTTCTTTTTTCTTTTTGCTCTTTCTTTTCTTCGCATCGGAAAGAACCAAGGTAGGCTCTGTATTGTTCTCAACAGTTTCTTTGGTCACAATACACTTTTCAATATCCTCGCGGGATGGAATATCATACATTACATCCAGCATAAGATTCTCAACAATGCTTCGTAAACCTCTAGCTCCCGTCTTTCTCTCGATCGCCTTTTTCGCGATGGCCTTCAATGCTTCTTCATCCATTTCCAACTCTACATTATCCATCTCAAAGAGCTTCTTATATTGTTTGATTAAAGCATTTTTAGGCTCAATCAATATTTTCACAAGAGCTTCTTCATCCAGTTCATGTAGCGTTACAATCACAGGTACACGCCCTACAAATTCAGGAATAAGACCATATCTTAACAGATCCTCTGGTTGAATTCGATTCAATAACTCTCCAACGTCC
Source organism: Anaerosolibacter carboniphilus (assembly GCF_014205875.1). Lineage (GTDB taxonomy): Bacteria > Bacillota > Clostridia > Peptostreptococcales > Thermotaleaceae > Anaerosolibacter > Anaerosolibacter carboniphilus. The sequence continues at coordinate 61,207 of NZ_JACHEN010000001.1, read as the reverse complement.
TTCTTTACATTGCTTTGAATATCTGCCCCAAAGCCCATGGACTTTTGCCCAGTACGTCTTTGGATAATCTTATCAATACCATCAAAGGCACCGCCACAAATAAATAGGATATTGGTTGTATCAATTTGAATAAACTCTTGATGAGGATGCTTTCTTCCTCCCTGAGGCGGCACACTGGCCACGGTTCCTTCCAAAATTTTAAGTAGCGCCTGCTGAACTCCTTCCCCGCTTACATCTCGGGTAATAGAAGGGTTATCTGATTTTCTGGCAATTTTATCAATCTCATCGATATAAATGATGCCTTTCTCAGCTCTCTCTATATCATAGTCTGCTGCTTGAATCAACTTTAATAAAATATTCTCAACGTCTTCGCCCACATATCCTGCTTCTGTAAGAGAAGTAGCATCTGCAATGGCAAAAGGAACGTTTAATATCCTCGCTAATGTCTGAGCAAGCAATGTCTTTCCTGATCCTGTAGGCCCCAACATCACGATATTGCTCTTCTGAAGCTCTACATCATCAGGTTTACCTTCTCGATTAATTCTTTTATAGTGGTTGTATACAGCTACCGCCAAAGCTCGCTTTGCCCTATCTTGGCCTACAACATACTGATCTAATACATTTCTGATCTCCTGTGGCTTCGGTAAATCAGTCATTTCTAATTCGATGTGCTCATCAAATTCCTCTTGAATGATTTCCTGACATAGCTCGATACATTCGTCACATATATACACACTAGGCCCGGCAATCAATCTTCTGACTTGATCTTGGGACTTACCACAAAAAGAGCATTTCAGCTGCTTCTTCTCATCAAATCTCGACATTTTTCCACCTCTCCTGTCTTATTTCCTAGAAGTGACCACCTTATCAATCAAGCCATATTCTACAGCATCAGCAGCTTCCATAAAGAAATCTCTATCTGTATCTCTCGCAATCTTTTCTAACGGCTGCCCTGTTCTCTCACTTAAGATACGATTAATCGTATCTCTCATTTTCAAGATTCTTTCTGCATGAATGCGGATATCTTCTGCTTGCCCACGTGTTCCCCCTAATGGTTGATGGATCATGATTTCCGCATTTGGAAGAGCAAGTCTCTTACCCTTTGCGCCAGCCGCCAATAAGAATGCACCCATGCTTGCAGCCATTCCTATACAGATTGTGGATACATCTGGTTTAATATACTGCATTGTATCAAATATCGCCATTCCAGCAGTGATAGATCCTCCAGGACTGTTTATGTATATATGAATGTCCTTATCAGGATCTTCAGATTCTAAAAACAGTAACTGGGCTACCACTAAGCTTGCAGTATGGTCATTGATCTCATCCCCTATGAAGATAATTCTCTCTTTTAATAATCGTGAATAGATATCATAGGATCTTTCTCCTCGATTTGTTTGCTCTACTACCATTGGAACTAAAGGCATAGGTTCTGACCTCCATTCATTATCATTATTCTACGATTGTTGCACTTCCCACAAGAAAATCAATCGTCTTTCTTACCTTTATACCCTCTTTGATATTCTTATAATCGGAATCTCTTAGAGAAGATTTAAACTTCTCCATTTCTGTATTATACTGCTTTGCATACTTTTCGATTTCTGTATCAACCTCTTCTGGAGTAACTTCAATGTTTTCAATATTACCAATTGTTTCAAGGGTTAACTGAGTTTTTACTCTATTGTATGCATCTTCTCTCATTTGGTTTCTAATATCTTCTGGTTTCTGATTCATATATTGAAGATAAGTTTCCAAATTCAATCCTTGGAATCTCAGCTGATAATCTAATTCATTCAGCATATCATCTAATTGATGCTCTACCATGATTTCTGGAATATCTACTTGCACGTTATCTGTCACTTTTTTTACCACTTCATCCCTTGTTTCTCTTTCAGCTCCACTTTTTGCAGTTTCTTCTAGCTTCTTTCGTAGATCTGCTTTTAATTCATCTAACGTGTCATGTTCACTAACATCCTTTGCAAATTCATCATCTAATACAGGTAATTCCTTTTCCTTAATCTCATGAATTGTTACCTTAAAAATGGCCTCTTTGCCAGCTAAATCTGGTGCATGATATTCTGTAGGGAATGTCACATTTACATCTGCTTCCTGACCAATTGTTTTACCAACCAATTGCTCCTCAAAGCCAGGAATAAATTGGCCTGAACCAATAACCAATGTCTGTTTCTCGGCTGTACCACCTTCAAACTGTTCCTCACCCACAAAACCTGCATAATCAATAATTAAAGTATCTCCGTCTTGAACAGGTCTTTCTACAGCAATCAATCTTGCATTTCTTTCTTGAAGCTTTTCAATTTCCTTTTCTACCTCTGCTTCTTCTACATTATACTCTTTTTTACCTACTTCTATACCTTTATAGTCGCCAAGGGTTACTTCTGGAACCACTGTAACGACAGCAGTAATTACGAGGTTTTCTCCCTTTCCTACTTGTTCAATGTCAATGGATGGTCTGTCTACGGGCTCTAAATTATGCTCTTTAACGGCCTCGTCATATACTTCAGGGAAGATCTCATTAATGGCTTCCTCATAGAATACGCCTTCACCATACTGAAGCTCGATTAGCTTTCTAGGAGCTTTACCTTTTCTAAATCCAGGAATGTTAAATCTTCCTTTCATTTTCGTGTAAGCTTTTTGAACCGCTTTTTCGAAATCTCCAGCACTTGCTTCAATTCTTAATGTTACTTCATTATTTTCCTTTTTTACTACAGTTGAACTCATTGAATTTGTTCCTCCTCTATATTTAAAATGAGCTTAAAATTTACAAGGGAATTAGAATAGTTTTTTCATACAGGTATGTATAATCCTTACTATTATAACATAAAAATGCCATGTAAACTAACTTTTTGCAGCATATTCCATTTATGTTCGGTCTCTTACCCTAGTAATTTTTTCCTATCGTTAGGAAAAGTATACAACATCATAAAGACCAATGGATTCTCCCATTGGTCTTTTATTCATTCTAAGTCTTTTCCATATCCATTATATCACTAAAGTTTAATTTGTAAACGACTAAATCAAAATATTATTATTTATTCATAGTGCTTTCATTTTCCAGGCTTTTGTAACCTTTTTTCCTTTTTCTCATATTATTATAATCCAAACAATGCCTCCATCAAAAAACGGAATGCCACAGGGGCATTCCCTACAAGGGATGACAGGTGGATTGGTATCTATAGTTCAAGGGCGATTCGTGAATCTCCCCTACAACCTATCTTCTCTAGCAAAAAAAGATAGCTGGTTCTTCCTGTGTTTCCATTACACTGAAGAACCAGCTATCCCGCAGACTCTAAATCACCCATATTACTTAAGTCGATTACCATCCATTCCTTTCTTTCTAGTCAAATACTCTTGATTTGCTAAATTATTAAACTACCAACTTCTAAAAACCAATGTGCACTGCCAAATGACTTGAAGAAAACTAAACCTAACAAATGATCCTTACCTTCCACTACTGTGAATTAGAATCTGCTAGAAGAATTTCTTCTTATAGTTATTATACCATTATACTGTAAGCTTATGCAATATATTTCTGAATATTTTATATATTCCATTTTCTTTCTTTTTATCTATTTTTCCCTATCATTGGTTTCCTTTGATACTTCTATTTGATTTTTCCATTTTTACTGTATATGATGTATATATGAAAATCCAATGAAGGAGGAGTCTAAAATGGATATGATTTTACATAATGGAAGGATTATTACCATGGATGTTGCATTTCCTGAAGCAGAAGCGGTGGCCATTCGAGGCAATAAAATCATTCAAGTAGGTAGAAGTGATGAAATTATCAGGCTTAGACAAAATCATACCGAAATGATTGATCTTCAGAGCAAATTACTCGTGCCAGGCTTTCATGATAGTCACATGCACCTAGTAAATTACTGTCTTAGCCTGCATCAAGTAGACCTGCGAGGCACCACATCCATTGAAGCATTGATTCAGAAGGGAATAGATTTTTTATCTTCCATTGAAAAAAAAGATGGATTTTGGCTTCAAGGCAGAGGGTGGAATCAAGATTACTTTACAAAAAAAACCTTCCCTACCCGTCATGACCTGGACAAAATATCGGCGGATTATCCCATTGTCTTTGCTCGTGCCTGTGGCCATGTGGTTGTGGTAAATAGTAAAGCTCTTTCTTTGGCAGGTGTTACCAAGGTCACTCCCCAATTGGAAGGAGGGCATTTTGACGTAGATCTAGATGGGGAACCCTTAGGTATTTTCCGTGAGAACGCAATCCATCTTATTTATAAGCATATTCCTGATCCAAATCTTGAAGAGATAAAATCCATGATCCTTCAAGGTGGACACCTTGCCCTTCGACAAGGGATCACGTCTGTTCAATCCGATGATTTTGAAGCCTTGCCTGGTAAGGATTTTATAAAGATTATTCAAGCTTATGAATCCTTGCGAGATAATCATACATTGCCCATAAGGGTCTATGAACAGTGCTTGCTTCCTACTCTTGAAAAGCTCCAACATTTCATGTCCCTGGGCTATGGTACAGGGCAGGGAGATGATTTTTTTAAATTAGGACCTCTCAAACTGCTGTGTGATGGTTCTCTAGGCGCGAGAACGGCTTACCTGAGAGAGCCCTATAGCGACGACCCTAGCACTTGCGGCATCCCCGTTTATAGTCAAGATGAGTTGGACCACTTAGTTCTTACCGCCCATCAAGGTGGTATGCAGCTTGCCATTCATTGTATAGGTGACGGTATCATGTATATGGTTTTTGAGAGTATAAAAAAAGCATTGGAAGCCCACCCCCATGATAACCATCGTCATGGCATTATTCACTGCCAGATCACAGATTCTACATTATTAAATAAATATGTGGAATTAGATGTGATCGCCCATATTCAACCGATCTTTCTAGATTATGATCTTCATATCGTCGAGCAGCGCATCGGAAAAACAAGGGCTAAGACCTCCTATAACTGGCGTTCCATGATGGAATTAGGGATTGCCGTGGCTTGTGGTTCCGATTGTCCCGTAGAGCCCTTCGATGTATTACCTGGTATCTATGCTGCTGTCACTAGAAAAGATCTAAAAGGATACCCATCCCAAGGTTGGCTTCCTGAGCAAAGACTTTCTGTAGCCCAGGCCCTCTATGGATTTACTATGGGTGCTGCCTATGCCTCCTTCTCTGAAAATATCAAAGGATCTATTACCCCAGGGAAATTGGCCGATATGGTTGTATTATCTCAGGATATCTTTACCATCGAACCCGATTTCATCAAAGATACCGAAGTTTTGATGACCATTCTAGATGGAAAGATTGTATATAAAAAATAGAATCTTCTTCCAAAAGTCATTTTTTAAAATTCCATCATATACTGGTAGTGGAAGGGGGCGGATATATGAAGCATCATGGCCACATCTGGTTAAAGGACGGCTTTTTAGGTTCAGAAATTCTTCATTCCAATACAAAGTGCAAAACGGGATATTATAGAATCATTTTTGCAGGTGCCGAAGGAACGGGATGTGATCATCCATGGAGGATCAATTTCATCTTCAGCTTCATATGCACCTCGGATGTAGGTTCCAGCGTCGATTGTCACGGGGCATCTAGTGCCAACATGTATGTAGTTGCTAAGCCTGGAGATATTATTAGATTTGATCGTTACCTGGGCATTCTGGGGAAAGAAACAGTGGAATATGCACCCAATGATTTCGGCCTATGCGATCGCTTCTATTCAGTGCAGCATATAAAACTTCTTCAAATCGAAACTGATTATATCCAATACGAACTTCACTGTAGCTAAAATAATTTAAACGACTTGATGGAGTCAGTCATCAAGTCGTTTAAATTATTTTTTGATTGCATCTATTTCTATAAAGGTAAGAATAATATTATAAAAGAAGGAAGGTGATGAAATCATGATAAAGTTTTTTAGTTGGTTGATCGTATTTGCAGGCGTCATCTATTTTGCGGGAATTTTTATTCTTCCCTTTCTAGCGACTACGTTCTTTCCTTTCTTCTTTTCTATAGCCATAGGACTTGGTATCATCGGTGCTGTGGGTCTTTTGATTGCAGTCATCCGGGAAAGAATAAAAGATCAGAAGGAGGAAGATGAAAATGATCTTAGTAAATACTAACGAGATTGTAGGAAAAGAAATCATAGAAACCCTTGGTTTGGTAAAGGGGAGCACGATTCGAGCGAAACACATTGGGAAAGATATCATTGCAGGCTTTCGTCATCTTGTGGGGGGAGAATTGAAGGAATATACAGAAATGATTGAAGAAGCAAGAAAAATAGCCATGAGCAAGATGGTACAGGAAGCAGAGTCTTTAAATGCCGATGCTATTGTCTCAATTCGATATTCTACCACAGCAGTGATGCAGGGTGCAGCAGAAATCATGGTCTATGGCACAGCCGTCAAATTAAAAGACAAATAATAGCCAAGGAAGGAAACTCTTCCTTGGCTATTATGCCATACTACCACGCTCTTCTTTCAAACACTTTTTGGCAAAGCTTATTACATCTCTTTTCTGTGCTTCTCCGAGCTTTTCATAAATATGAAGTAATTCTTCCGCTCCATCTTCTACCTTTAATCCGATTATATCCCCAGGTAAATGTTTTAGATCTGCATCTGTGAGTTCTGGGGAATTCATCAAAATCTTGTATACCCGGTCCATGAAATGATTTTTATCGTTCATGATCCCACCTCCTTATAAAAACTCTTCTAGTTTTATTCTATTACGAGGTGGTCTATTTTGATCATATTTTCCGCTAATTACATAAAACACTACATAAAAGACATTGCTATTCACATATTCTACTAACCTGCTCGTCCCACAGTAGGATTATTTTATTCCTTAGAAGGGATTACTTCGTGGATAAGTTTTTTCCATTTCTCCACATAGTTTCCTGTAGCCCACTCCGCCATTACCACAGTTTCCCCCTTCAGAAGTTCAATCTTTTCCAAAGGCTTTCCCACTAGTTCCCCTTTCATAATTCTATAAGCATAAATGAAGCTTTCTGTAATAACGACAGCCATTTCCTTATTAGGCGAAACAAAGGCATCTATTGCTTCTGGCACCTTCTCCTTAATTTTATTCCATGACACATACAATTCATCATAATTTACAATCTTTGATGGAGGAATCATATTGATGCTGTATTCAAAGTAAGGAGTTTCTTCTTGAATATCTGAATAATACAGTCTTCCTTTCATCATCCAATGGCCATTTCTACGATCCAACGTAAAATGATCCTCCCGAATTTTGTCCTCTAGCTTGCTAATTTCATCTCCATGTAGATTAGATAAATAACCCTGGGCAGAATTTAGAAGAATCCCTTTCCCTTCTTCTCCTGCAACATCTGAAATAAAGATACCTTCTCCATTATTGATATTGTCAATCGGCATAAGTTGTAAATAAATTTTTTGAGCAGCTTTTTGTTCCCATGATTGATGATACTCTATGGCTGCATAATCATTACCAATAAAGCGAATCCTCTTGAACAGATTTCCATGAAGTACCCTTTCTTCCTTCTCCACAGGTTCTTCACCAAAACTGTCTTCATACTGCTGAGGAGCCCTTCCTTTTATCTTTTTAGATCTATCTACCTTGCTTTCCACAGAATGGGCCGTAAGATGATCTTCCAAATAGTCTTCCTCTTTTTTGCGGTCAATAGCAACAATCCAAAACCCGTTTTTCCTTGGAACGAGTAGATTCTTTATCTCTTGTGAGTCATATAGCTTTCTATTTTTCGCGGCAATCCATAGGGTCCGATAGGCCGTTTCCTCCCCTCCCCAATCTTTTCCTGGGGTTTCTGATCCATCCATGGCAACAGGAGCTCTTAATCCCAACAATACACCTGATCGGAGTAGGCTTGGCTCTACCACAGGAATCTCTGGATCATTGCGTACATTTTCTTCATCGATCTTATCTATCATTCTTGGATCAACGTCTGCACTTATGTGCTTCAGATAAAAAAAAGCGTCTTCCTTGTGGACAATCAATTGCTGATCACTTATCAAAATGAAATCATAAAAATGCTGTCCATTGGCTGTAACAGAAATGATCTCTATCATAGTATCCATGGAACCAATGGTCTTATAAGGAATCTGATAGGTATATAAAAAGTAGTCTTTTGCTCGAACACTTCTGATTTTATACTCTGGATTTTCACAGACTTCGTTACCGAGTAGTACCATGTTCTTGTCAAAGGCTGCTTGTTTCCCCAACAAAGGATTTTGAGAAGATTCTCCTTCGTCCGAGTTTTTTATCTTCTTCATCCCCTCAATGAGCCAAGTTCCTTTGATAGGAATTAACTTATTTTGAGGCGAACCGATGGCCTCTCCTGTATCCACCTTAACCTCTGTACACCCTTGTAATAGCACCACACTAGCCCATAACATTGCCAACAGTATTATTATTTTTTTCATGCTTTTTCTCCTACCTCTTTAAAGCCATTTATATAGGGAAACGGATGCGTACTGTCGTTCCCGCACCCAGTTCGCTCAGAATCTCAAGATCACCCTGGTGCAGCGCCATGATCTCATCACATACAGATAGCCCAATCCCGTTCTGAGATTTACTGCTTTTTCCTTTATAGAATTTTTCTTTGACCTTGGGTAGATCTTCCTCACTGATACCGCAGCCATAATCTTTTACAGTAATGAGCATAAAACCACTCTCTTCTCGTACAGAAAGGTATACTTTCCCTCCTGGATCTGTAAACTTAAAGGCATTATCCAGCACATTGATCAAAACCTGTTTGGCTCTATTTTCATCCAACCATAGGACAGGCAGCATTTTTTCACATTCCACAACAAAGTCAATCTCATCCCGCTCCGCCCGCGGTGCCATATAATTAACAATATATTGTATCACTTCTTCAATATGGGTTTCTTCTTTGTTCAAGGTAATCTTTCCCGAAGCAAATTTTGAAAAGTCCAGCAGCTCTTCCACCATAGCGGTGAGCCTCTCGCTTTCCTTCTCAATGATACTTAATCCTTCTTGGATGGTCTCCTGATCTCTGATCTCCCCCTTATTTAAAACAATCGCCCATCCTTTGATAGCAGTAAGGGGTGTTCGAATTTCATGGGAAACAGAAGAGATAAAATCATTCTTCAGCTCATCCTTCTTTATAATCTCTCCTGCCATATAATTCAACGTATCAGAAAGCTTTCCAATTTCGTCGTCAAACTGTTTTTGACTCCTGACCCGAAAGTTCCCTCCCGCCATCTTTTCTGCCGCTTGGGTTACCTCTTGAATAGGCCCTATAATGCTATTTGCCAACACAAAACTTACAGCCCCTGAAATCAAGATAACCAGCAATCCAATACCGATAAAAATTTCGGATATTCTTTGAATCCTGGCATCGGCCTCCCTTAAAGATGTAATAAAGCGAATAACCCCTATGATTTTCTCTTCAGATTTTAAGGGATAGGATACCATCATCACCGACGCATCATCATAATCCACCGGTCCAACCCAAGTTCCTTTTTCACCCTCCATCGCCTTTTTGAAGTCATTGCTATCTATAGGTTTTTTTATAGACAAACCGATGGAATCCATTAAAACCTTTCCATCGGGATTGATAATTTGTACCTGGGCGGAAGTCTGCTTCCAAAACACATCCACATTGTCTAAAACATTATCCTCCAGCGTGGTATTTGTAAAATACCTGGAATAAAATTGTGAGGACATCATGATCTGATTGGTGAGGACATCTTCTACGCTGGCATAGTAGTAATGCTTGACAAAACCAATCAATATTAGCTCTAATATGATGACGCTAATCAGTATAACCAGCATAAAGTCGAATGCTAACCGCTTCTTTATACTTCTCATTGTTCCACTTTCCATCTATATCCCGTACCCCATACGGTCTCAATATAGATAGGGCTGGAGGAATCATCTTCTATTTTCGTTCGCAGTCTTCGAATATTCACATCTACAATTTTGGTATCCCCAATGTAATCCCATCCCCACACCACATTCATCAGTTCATCCCTCGTAAAGGCTTTTCCAGGATTCTCTAAAAATAATTTCATTAAGAGGTATTCTTTTGGGGTCATTTCAATCACCCTTCCTTCTTTGAATACCTTGCGTCCCACTATATCAATGGCAAAGGGCTGTCTTTCAATATACTTGCTTTCCGTAGTCTTTGTTCCGCCTTCCATACGCCGCAGCAAGGCAGCAACCCGTAACGCAAGCTCCGTAGGATTGAAAGGCTTGATTACATAATCATCTGCACCAAATTTCAGTCCACAGATTTTATCCGTATCTTGACCTCTGGCAGTCAACATGATGATCCCAATGTTACGAAACTCCCTTCGAAGCATTTCGCAAACCATAAACCCATCCATCCCTGGCAGCATTACATCCAGAATCACCACCTGAGGTTCCTCAGCCCTAGCCTTTGATAACCCCTCTTCTCCTGTTGCAGCCTCAATAATTATATAATCACTATGGAGCAGGCTTACCTTCAGCAAACTTCTGATGCTATGCTCATCTTCCACAATCAAGATTTTGTGCTTCATAGAAAAACTCCTTCGCTTCAGTCTATCTACTGTTATTATATCACTAAGAAATCCCTTGTCTCTATATTTACATGGCAGATAAAGCTGGCAATTCTTGTTTCCCATCTTTTTTTCCAAGGAGATGATGCAGCTTACCTTTGGCTCTATTGATTCTAGTTTTTACAGTTCCACAACTTAGATTCAACCTTTTTGCAATATCGTTATAGGGCAAATCATGATAGTATCTTAGAATGATAACATTTCGATAATGGCTATCCAGTCCGTTGATTGCTGCCTTTACCTGGTTAAGATCCAATTTTGCCACTACCTCGTCTTCCACTGTATAGCAGGATTGGATCCATTGCTCTACAGATGCAACAGGAGAAATCCTATGATTCTTTCTTATATAGTCTCTGGCTAGGTTTAAAGCAATACTGCAAATCCAACCTTTAAACTTATCCATGTCTTTTAACATATAAATCTTCTGAAAAGCTACTAAGTAGGCTTCGTTGGTTAATTCTTCAGCCAGTTCTCTGTCTCTGCATAAATGATAGACGGTATGATATACATTCTTATGATAGCGCTCATAAAGCATCTCCTGCTGCTCTAGATTCAAGCCTTGTTGAACAACCGCTCCTGATAAAGCTTCCATCCTTTTTCCACTCCTTGTGCTCGTATACAATCTTGATAGTTATATTGTATAATGCCCACCTCATCGAATGGTTACAAAAGAGTTACGAAAAGCTGTCATTTTGATTCCAAAAGAAAAACTCATGGATGGGCTCCAAGAGTTTCATTTTCATTCCTATGTATGTTATGTATATACTTTTCTCTTACCCTATGTTAAACCTACGGACTCCTCTACGAGCAATCTTTCCAATGCATCGGGAGGTAAAGGCTTACTGAACAAATACCCTTGGGCTTTATCACAGCATTGCTCTTGAAGAAACATATATTGGTCCTTCGTTTCAATGCCTTCTGCTGTCACAATAAGACTCATGCTATGGGCCAAAGTAATCAAGGATTTGGCAATTGCCTCTTCATTAGATCCCATGGTAATGTCATTTACGAAGCTCTTATCTATCTTTAAGGTATCAATAGGCAGCTGTTTTAAATAATTTAAAGAAGAATAACCCGTCCCAAAATCATCTAAGGCTATTTTAATTCCCAGAGATCTAAGCCTCTTCAGAATGTCCACAGTATGCTCTAAATCTTTCATAGCCAGACTCTCCGTGATCTCTAATTCTAAATGTTGGGGTTCTAGCTCATTTTCTAAAATAATGCTATGTATCATTTCCACTAAATCCTGCTGTTGAAATTGTTGAGCTGAAAGATTAACTCCAAATCCTATAGAAGGGTAACCTGCCTCCCTCCATTTCTTGCTCTGACTGCAAGCCTCTCGCAATACCCATTCCCCAATCGCCATAATCATACCTGTTTCTTCTGCTATGGGAATAAACTTTACGGGTGACACCATTCCCCAGATCGGATGATTCCACCGAACGAGGGCCTCTACACCTACAATTTTACCCTTCTCTAAATCAACTTGAGGTTGATAATATAACAATAATTCTTTGCGCTCTAGGGCACGTCTTAAACTATTACTCATTTCAAGCTTCTCAACAATCTTTTTGTTCATGTCCACTGTATAGAATCGATAATTGTTCTTCCCATAATCTTTCGCACCATACATGGCCGTGTCTGCATTTCTTAGAAGCGTATGACGATCTTCCCCATCCAGCGGATATGCAGCGATGCCAATACTGGTTGTAATATAGAATTCTCGGTCATCCAATATCCACGGGTTTTGAAATGCTGCCAGAACTTTCTCTACCACTGGAATGACTTCCTCTTTACTGTTAATACTTGATAAGAGGATACAAAATTCATCACCGCCCACCCGGGCAACAATCCCCCGCTCGTCAAGGCATCGCTTCAATAGTTCTCCCACATTCTTCAGCAGCAGATCTCCAAAAATATGCCCCAACGTATCATTTACCATTTTGAAATTATCCAAGTCTAAATAAAGTAATGCGGTCATCTCCCTCTTTGCTTTTGCTTCCTCCAAAACAGTAGAAAGACTTTCATCAAACACAACCCGGTTTGGCAGATCCGTCAGACTATCATAATAAGCCAATCGATAAATTTTTTCCTCCGCCAATTTCTGGTTGGTTATATCTTTGTGGGAGCCTATCATTCTAACAGGATTTCCATGCTCATCCCAGACAGCTTTTCCCCTACTGGCAATCCATCGATATTCTCCTGTCTTCGCTCTCAATCGATACTCATGCTCATAGGAAGGTATCATTCTACTTAGATATTTACTTCTTATTTCCATTGTCTCCACAATATCTTCAGGATGAATGATGCTTTGCCAGCTTTCTAATGTATTAGGCATCTCATCTTCTTCATATCCTAGAATTTCTTTCGTACGGTTGAATACAAAATTTTCTTCCTTGGTTGTATCATGAACCCAAATACCATCGCTGGTCCCCTCCAGGGCCAATCGATATCGCTCTTCACTATCCTTCAACGCGATTTCGCTTTTCAAAAGGGCACTATATTTCTCCTTTAGCGCTTCCTCTGTAGCCATAAGCTGACCATGTACGGCTTCCAGTTCTTCATAGCTTTGAATCAACTTTTCACTCCAATAATCACCTTTTTTCAGGCTGTTTCCTATCATAAAATAGATCATAGCCCCTGTAATCAAGATAAAAAGCCAGCCCTTTAAGGTCTGTATAATCGTCAAGGTTTCTATATGGGTGAAAAGTTGAGAGAGGATTTCATCGGATAATATGATCCATATCCCACCAATAATTAGATAGAGCAAAGCAATTTTCAGGGGCACAAGTGTTAACTTCGGTTTTTTATGTAATTCCAACGGGCGGTCCGGCTCATCGGCTTTATGATCAGTATTGTTGCTCTGGGTTTGTCTCTTTAATTTCTTCTTATTTGCCTTGTTCATTTTAGAACACCCTTCATCTAGAGATTTATTCCTTCCCATCTACGGGTAAGCCTGAAATGTAAAAACATTACTTCTCTATCCGTCATCTCATGGATGCTTATCAGTATTATATAGTATTCATTGACAATTTTCTACATAATTCTCCATATTTTGCACTTTATTTTTATTCTTACACCTTTCTCTTACTTTTTTATTTGGCTCATTCTTCATAGCTTAACAGATATGATTTGTGATATACTATAAGTAAGAGGTGATGATTGATGAAAAAGAACAAATCTATTAAAAGAGAGTCATTCCATCTTAATGGAAAAAAAGCTTTTATTCATGCTGCCAATAAACTCAATCGCAGCATGCCGGAAGTATCTCGGGGTTGTGGCGTCATAGGAGATGAGAAATATAATCGTCAGAAAGTAAAAAGATCCGTCCAAAAGGAGTTAAGAGATGATTGGACGGATCTTTTGTTTTATTCTTTCTCTATGGTAAATCATACGATTTCCAAAGTCTCTTTTACGGATCATTCCATGATCAGAGGGTTTTATTGAATAAGTATTTGAACAATCTCATTCATACTCGTTCCTCTTTTGATTATCTTCTTCCCAGGAATCACTTTTTTCCCTTCTCTCAATATGCCCATGATATACGCTAAACTCTCCTGATCGTCTATTAGCTTAGCTTCATACATCTTTTCTGCAGCCTTATCATACTTTTTTGATACAGTGCTAAGCAATTGAGTAATTTTCCATCCTCGGCTGATGATGCCTTGGTCTGTTAGCACCTGTCCAGCTTTCACCGTATCCAAGGTTTTTAAGTTCAGAAGAATTTTAAAATCCTCTTTATCAGCGATTAATTGATTTTGATATAGAATTTCTGCTATTTCCTCCGAGGATAAACCTTCCTTTATCAAAATTTCCACTGTCTCGGATTCTTTGTTCTGTTCTTTCTCAGCTTCCACTTGAACCTCTTCTTTTTTCTCTTCTCCTTGATCTTTGCTGGTTTCTTCCTCTCCTACTTGGTTGGCAGCAGCGAGCCTTCCCATGACCTCATGTTGGTAATTAGCCATCTTATTTCCTACCAAGCCTAGCAGAGAGGCAATAATCAAGCCAATTCCCACTCCCAATATAAATATATATCGTGCATGCTTTTTCAATTTGTCCTCCTTCTTCTCTTCCGTTACTTAATAAATAGTCTCCATATTATTATATCGTCAGCATCCATAAAAACTAAAGAATTATTTTTCATTTCATGGGATACCATTTCGTGGAAGTGTTCAAAAAATAAAACAAAGCCTGTAGTTAGCTACAAGCTTTGTTATTGGTGCTATTCTACAGTCAATTCAGTTTTTAGCCCCCTCTTCTTTTTCCAGTTTTCTATGAAACCTTCAAATATGCTATACACAACAGGTATTACTACCATCGTCAAAAATGTAGAAACGATTAGTCCAGACATCAACGCAATCGCCATGGGACCAAATAAGCTGCTTCCTGAAAGTGCCAAAGGTATCAGTCCTACGACGGTTGTCGTTGCACTCAAAATAATGGCGTTAAATCGCTTATCCACTGCATCTATGCAAGCTTCTTCTATACTGCAGCCCTGCTTTCTTGCATCATTGATATATTCTATTAACAGTATTCCATTCTTCACGACCAGTCCTATCAGTGCGATAATTCCCAGGAATGCCGTCAAGGACAAAGGGTTATTCATTAGGTATAATCCTGCTATTGAACCGATGAGGGATAACGGTACAGTAAGAAGGATCACAACAGGTTGTATAAAGGAGTTAAACTGTATCAACAAGATAACATAAATAATGAAAACACAGAGCAAAGCTAAAATGCCCACAATACTAAAGTTCTCACTTATATCTTCCCTTTCTCCATGAAAGCTGATCGTTGTTCCAGAAGTGTCCACTTTGGGAAGAATTTCATTTTCAATGATGTTTTCTATCTCAATAGGGCTATAACCAGGGAGTTCATTTATCAAGATTTCAACTGTTTGCTTTCTCTTATAAGTATTGATCCCATCCATTTTTCTTTCATGCGTTACCGCGGCAAACTGTTTTAGCGGTACCTTTTTGTTCGTTGCTGAAGATTTGATTCCCATATTTTCCAACTCTGATACACTGTTAATATTACTCTTCAATCGAATGTTGTATTCATTTCCTCCTCTACGATATACGGATGCCTTATTCCCATATAATGCCATATTTACTTGCCTTTGAATATCATATTGGGTAATTCCAAAGCTGCTGGCCTTTTCCTTATCTACTTCTATTTGTAACTGTAAACTCTTATCCTTCATATCATGTCTTACATTTGTAGTTCCTGGAATGGTCGCTATTTCTTTCTTTAACGTGTCGGCAACTTCTCTCAATCTATCTAAATTTTCTCCTGAAACTTTTACAATTGCCTTCGCTTCAACAGGTTTTGCATTTGCCAATAATCTTGCTGAAGTATGTCCATTGGCTATATTTTCATCTAATTTTTTTTGTATATAGTCAACGAATTCCTCTTTGTTTTTGAATCTTCGCTCCTTTTTATCACCAAGATCGAACTTGCACACCATCTGTCCAAAATCTGCAGAAGGCATAGCAGGTTTCATGGTAACGTAAAATTTGGGCATTCCTGTTCCGATTGCCACTGTATAGCTTGTAATCTCTGGCTCATTAGACAAGAGATTTACAACTTCATCCGTTAATTTTTCTGTAGCCTCAATATTTCCTGGGACTTCCGATTCTATTTCTATATAAAATATATTTTTATCTGTATATGGGAAAAATTGAGAAGGCAGCTGAGGCATTAAGATAACAACTGTGCATACGAAAGCTGCTATCATTACGCCCACCACCAGGGCTTTCCGTCCCAAGGCGAATTGCAGCATATTATAGAAAAATTTCTTTATCTTATTTTTTTTATCTTCTTTTACTTTGCTTTTCTTAAACAGTACCGCCGCCATAGCTGGTGTTACAAACATGGCGACAAGGTATGCAGCAATGATAGAGATAATTAGTACAATAGGAATAGCACTTATAAATTTCCCTGCTGCGCCTGGTAATCCAAGCAGTGGTGAAAATGCTGCAATTGTCGTTAAAGTTGCTGTAAAAATCGGTATGGAAGATACTGTCGTCCCATTATAAGCGGCATCCAGTTTTTCTTCTCCCTGATCCATTCTCACTTGAATCGTATCACTAATTACAATAGCATTATCTACCAATACGCCTAGAGAAATGATCAATGCTGTTAAAGACATTTGATGAATTTCAATTCCCATTAAGAACATTACGCCAAAGGTAATCAATACAGATAGCGGAATAGCTGTAGAAACCACCAACGCATTTCGTAATCCCATTCCTAGAAAAACGACGATGATGACCAAAATGATTCCTTCTATTAGATTCATCATAAAATCATTTACTGATTTTGATACATCATCTGGCTGATAAATCACTTCTTCTACAATCAAATCCTCTGGCAATGCAGCTTTCACCTCGTCGATTGCAGTCCTCACATCTTTACCCACAATGACTATATTTTTGCCTTTTTGAAAATATCCTGTAAGCAGAACGGCATTCTTTCCATTTTGCTTATACTTTTGCGCATCTTCTTCCAAATCCATATAGACATCGGCTACATCTGATAGTTTAGTGACGATACCCGTTTGAGAGGATACACCAATGATCGTGTTTCGAATATCGTCTAGCGAAGTATATATCCCTGGCGTCTTTACTGTGATTTTTGTATCTCCATACTTAATATTTCCTGAAGGTATCTCTATATTCTGGGCTTGAAGAATCTGGCTTATATCTACAATAGAAATACCTAATTGATTCAATTTAGCAACATCTATATCAACTTTTACTTCTTTATCCAATTCTCCTTCGATACTAAATTTTGAAATTCCCTCTATAGAAGCCAATTTATCTTCAAAAAGCTCTCCAAAGGATGCTAACTGCTCATACGTATAATTTTCTCCTGAAAGGCTAATAATAATTCCAGCTGTATCTATCAAATCTGTATCCACTTGACTAGGCAACGCCCCGCCGGGCATATCTGACTGTACATCTACTACTGCATTTCGCACATCCTGTAGTGCTTTATCACTATCGACATAATCTTGAAACATAACAACAACAATAGACACACCCTCTTTTGATACTCCAATGGTTTTATCATAGCCATCCAACTCAGCCAGTTCATCTTCGATCTTACTGGTTACAAGTTCTTTGACATCATTTGGAGATGCACCAGGATAGGGAGTGATAATCATAGCAACAGGTACAGAGACATCTGGATTTTCTTGTCTAGGGAGTAAATAATAGCTATATGCACCTACAACTGCAATGACTACTGCTAAAAATAATGTAACTCGCCTTTCCTTTATTAGCTGCTGAATCAATTTGTTCATAATTCCCCCTCCTACTCTACAATGCTAACTTTTGAACCATCATTTAAGTTTTTCATTCCATTAATGGCCAATAACTCTCCCGCTGCAATTCCACTAACTCTTACCTTGTCATCGTTTACATTCAATATTTCGATGGTTCTTTTAAATGCTCTGCTTTCTTTCACGATATAAACATAATCTTCTCCATTGGAAAAAACCGCAGTCATAGGTATCCATATTCCCTGCTGCTCTCCAATCGCTACCTCAGCTTTAGCAATCGCTCCCAGTCTAAAGTCTTTTTTCGCTACTTCAATCTCAGCATGATATGTCCTAGTCGCTGTATCTGGTGCTTCTGCTATATATGTAACAATCCCTTCTGTCGTTTCTCCGTCTACGTCAACCAACACCTTAGCACCTATTTGAACAGCCTTAAGATCTTGTTGAGGAATTCCCACATTAATTACCTGCTCTCCGCTTCTAACTGTGGCAACTGATTGACCTCCATTTGCCCTTTCATTTTCTTCAAATAAAACATCTACAACCGTACCTTTTTGTTGCGCATAGAGTTTCGCATCTTGTATCAAGGTTGTTTTATACTCATAATCTGTTTTGGCGGCATCATATTGCGATTTTGCCTGATAATAGCTGGTCTCTGTTACCTCTGTTTGCAGCTTTGCTTGATCATATTGATCCTTTGATATGGCACCTGCTGTATATAAACTGTCCATTTTTTCAAATAAGTCTTTATTATATCGCAAGGAATCCTCTGCTTTTTTGATGTTCAAGGCTGCCGTATCCATAGTAGCCTTTGCTGCGGCTACTTGAAATTCTAAATCCTGTGTATCAATTTCTGCTAAGCATGTTCCTTCTGTCACGTGATCCCCTTTTTCTACATAAATTCTTTTTACCTTCCCGCCTACTTTAAAACTATAAGCGGTAATCTCTTTTGCATCTACGGTTCCTATGTATTTTATTGTTACAGGTTTCTGACTTTCTTTTATTTCCAAGACTTTTACAGCCGCAGCCCTCTCTTCCGATGTTTCTTGCTGATCTGCACTAGAACACCCCACTAGAGAAACTATCATCATTAGCATAACAACTACAGCAGTAACTCTTTTCATGCCATATCCTTCCTTTCAATTTTATTATGTCTTTGTTTTTATTCATATTATTTGAATGAACGTTTTTTCATTTATTTATAACATTAAAACGCATGCTATTTTAAATTGATTCTCACATTTAAATAAATGATTATTCATTCATTTCATGCTTAATTTTAAAATACTATCTATCCTAGCGCATTAAAACAAATCTTTGCAATTCGCGCTGCATGTTCCTTTTGAAAAAAACGTTCATGATGATCTTCTTTTATCTTCAATAGTACATATCTAAACGGTATCGTCATAAGTATTAGAATAATATCTTCTTCATCAACATGCTCACCAATTTCACCAGTAAGCTTCCCTAGTTCAGTGATTCTTTCGATCGCCTTACTCTTAAATTCTTTATCTCTTTGACCCATTATTTTCTCGATATCTACATCCAAAACTAAAGTGGCTAACATTTGGGCATAAATAGTATCTTCTATTGCCAATCTGAACACTGTATGAATCAAATTATAAACAAACTCATAGATTGTGCTGCTTGCCATTGCATCTCCCAAAAGTTCATTTTTAATTTCGCCTAAGTGGGTATTCATCAGATCTTCAAGCAACTCTTCCTTGCTTTTGTAATAGCGGTATAAATATCCTACTGATACGCCTGCTTTTTTTGCAATTGATGCAATGGACGCACCACGGTAGCCGTACTCTACCACAATTTCCATTGCAGCTCTTTTTACATCTTCGATTTTCTGCGGATCAGTAACTCTGGCCATAATATGCTCCTTCCTATTCATTAACTCAAATTAATGAATGAATCTTCAATTATTATAATATATTAATGAATTCCTTATGTCAACTCCTTTTAAAGATAGGACACGCTTAATTTTTATAGTAGTGCACTTTATTATGCTAGATAGTCTTATAAAAACGATTATATTAATGTGTTACATTAACCCCCAAATATGCAATCTCGGTAGCTTTTATGCAAAGCAAAAAAACCTTGGAAATCCAAGGTTTTTATTTTTGGTGCGCCCTGAGGGACTCGAACCCCCGACCAACTGGTTCGAAGCCAGCGACTCTATCCGACTGAGCTAAGGACGCATGATCTATAGATATCATATCATATGTTTGCGGTTAGCACAATATGCTAACCGCCATATAAATGGTGAGCGCACAGGGATTCGAACCCCGGACACACGGCTTAGAAGGCCGTTGCTCTATCCAACTGAGCTATGCACCCATAATTTGGAGCGGATGAAGGGAATCGAACCCTCACGATCAGCTTGGAAGGCTGAAGTTCTACCACTAAACTACATCCGCATGAAATTTTGGAGCGGAAGACGAGATTCGAACTCGCGACCCTCGCCTTGGCAAGGCGATGCTCTACCCCTGAGCCACTTCCGCATATGTTTGGTGCGGATGAAGGGACTCGAACCCCCACAGTCTTGCGACTACTAGAACCTGAATCTAGCGCGTCTGCCAATTCCGCCACAACCGCACACTATTAAGTTGTAGGTTGCAAGTTATAAGTTGTAAGTTACTTGGATTATGTTTTCAGGTGTTTTTAACCTTCAACCTGTCTCTTTCAACTTTCAACTATGTTTTTGGTGACCCATCCGCGGCTCGAACGCGGGACACCTTGATTAAAAGTCAAGTGCTCTACCTGCTGAGCTAATAGGTCATAATGGCTGGGGTAGCTGGACTCGAACCAACGAATGCCAGAGTCAAAGTCTGGTGCCTTACCGGCTTGGCTATACCCCAAGAATATTCAAATGGGGTGGCTGATGGGATTCGAACCCACGAGTGCAGGAGCCACAATCCTGTGTCTTAACCGCTTGACTACAGCCACCAAAATAATGGTGAGCCCACAGGGATTCGAACCCCGGACACACGGCTTAGAAGGCCGTTGCTCTATCCAACTGAGCTATGGACCCATGTTTGGAGCGGATGAAGGGAATCGAACCCTCACGATCAGCTTGGAAGGCTGAAGTTCTACCACTAAACTACATCCGCACGTTTGGTTGTCAGTTGTCTGTTGGCGGTTATCGGTTATTTTCAAGTCATTCCCTAGGGTCTTTTTTCTCTAGATACTTACCCAAGCAACCGTAAACTGTCAACCTTGAACTGTCAACTGTTTTTTGGTCGGGGTGGCAGGATTTGAACCCGCGGCCCTCTGGTCCCAAACCAGATGCGCTACCAAACTGCGCTACACCCCGAACTGACAAAGAATAGTATACTTCATATTTAATCTTTCGTCAAAATTCATTACAAGGATTTAACAGTGACTAGCGCTTTCTAATCTTATTTTCCTTTCGATATATCTCTTTTTCGAGTCATATCTATGTTATTTATATGCTTTCCATGTTTTACTATCCTATTATATACCGTTTCAACAGTCCTTATACCATATCATCCCGTTATCACTGCATTTCTTTCCTATAGTTCAATGATATAACTATAGATTTCTGAACCATTGATATCTACAATACCATAAGAAGGCTTAGACCCACCCCTAGGCAGACTAAGACTTCCAGGATTCAAAATCATCACATTTCCAAAGGTCATGCTGACAGGGATATGAGTATGTCCATAAAGGACTAGATCACACTCCAATTCAAGGGCTCGATAATACAGCCGATTTAGATCGCTTTTTACCCCATATTGATGTCCATGAATCAATAGTATTTTATGTCCTTCCACCTGGTAAACCATTTCGTCTTCCCCTGATGAATAACCATCACAATTTCCTCGAATGCCTATTAAGGGTATCTTGATTTTATCTTTCAGTTTTATACCATCTTCATAGTGATCCCCCAGATGAATGATCAAATCCAGATTTTCCATCTCTCTGATCACTTTTTCTGCAATCGCTATGTCTCCATGGGTATCACTCATCACCCCTATCCTCACGCTAAATTCCTCCCAATACCCTTACAAATTCCCGTTTTAGTTTTTCTAGAGCTTTTGCCCGATGGCTAATTTTATTTTTAATCTCTGCACCCAATTCAGAAAAGGTTCGATTATACTCCGGCACGATGAAAAGAGGATCATAACCAAAGCCATGGCTGCCCTTTTCTTCAAAGCCAATAATCCCTTCGCATTCTCCCCTGACCACAATCTCCTTCCCACTTGGGAAGGCAACAGAAATCACAGAGACAAAACGAGCTGTTCTTTTTTCAAAGGGTATATCTTCCATCATTTTTAATAGTTTAACATTATTTTTCTGATCCGTGGCACCTTCTCCAGAGAACCTGGCGGAGTATACCCCGGGCTGATTATTCAAGGCATCTACCTCCAGGCCTGAGTCGTCAGCGATTGCAATTCTTCCTGTCAGTGCCATTATCTCCTTGGCTTTTTTCATGGAATTCTCTTCGAAGGTCTCTCCGTCCTCGACCACCTCCAAATGGCTTAATCCCACTTCGTCCATAGACTGGACCACCAAAGGCAATTCTCCCAAGATGTCTTTGATCTCTTCCAGTTTATGCTTATTCTTAGATGCGATTACCATGTTCAGCATTGCCAGTTCCCCCTATTTCTTCTTCAACACCTATCAGGCTTCCGATTTCACCCAAAGCCTCTTTCTGTATTTGAATCAGTGCTTCATTACCCTTTTCTCCTAATTCTAAAAGCGCCATCAAATCTTGACGACTAAAAGGTGCCTCTTCCCCAGTACCTTGTACCTCAATAAACTCCTTCATATCCGTCATCACAATGTTCATATCTACTTTGGCATTGGAATCCTCTTCATAACATAAATCCAGCACAGGGATTCCCTCTACAATTCCTACACTTACGGCGGCTACATAATTTCTAAGAGGTAACGTTTGGATGACTTTCTCTTCATAGAGCTTATGTAAAGCTTTTGCCAGAGCCACAAAAGAACCAGTAATAGATGCGGTCCTTGTTCCCCCATCAGCCTGAATCACATCACAATCTATCCAAATTGTTTTTTCCCCCAGGGCTTCTAGATTAACTACCGAACGCAGGGCTCTTCCAATGAGTCGTTGGATCTCCTGAGTTCTTCCCTCCACTTTTCCTCTGCTTGACTCCCTAGGCTTCCTTGTTTGGGTTGATCTTGGCAGCATAGAATATTCAGCAGTCACCCAACCACTGCCCTTGCCTTTTAAAAATGGTGGAACTCGATCCTCTATAGAAGCTGTACAAATCACCTTGGTATTTCCCATTTCAATCAGTACAGACCCTTCTGCATATGCTAAATAATCCTTTGTAATTTTCACTGGCCGCAATTCATCTACTTTTCTTCCATCAAATCGACTCATGTGTATCTTCCTCTCTTTTGTACTTCCTAGGGAAGCATTTTTCATATACCATATTGTACCATATAATGATTGGGATTACATCTTTGATTATTCTATCCTTTTCTATCAGCATTTATGAACAGTAAAATATAAAAATCCCAGTGAGTAATCACTGGGATTCGATTTTAATGTTGATTTGCGAAGGTAGGCACTGCCAAGGGTTCCTCTTCCTGGGAAGTCCCTATTTCTACTTCCTTGCCATTGGCAAGGATCTTTACTGCTGCTACATCATTATACTGCTCCTTCAAGGTAAGGGCTATAGATTTTACCACATGCTCTGCAGTTTCTTCACTATCTTTGATTTTCAGTATCTCCTCATTAAAGTTGACATAGGCGATGGCATTGTTCACATCCACACTAATCACCTTAGTTCCTTTTGGGATCTGAGTATATAGACCTAATCCTTCTGGTGGCCCTTCTACCAATGCATCCAATGCATCGATCACATTCACCCCTAGATCATCGCTCTTGGTGATGGCCTTGGTTACAGGCACAAAATAAGTTTCCAACCCGTTGGTTGTTCCCTCGTAATATACGACAACCTTATCCTTGCTTTGTTGGGCGCTGACATAGTTGATGTTGTCCCGAGTGATTGGCTTGCTGACTTCTGTGCCAAAAGGAAGCTTTTTCTGGACCTTTCCATCAATCATAAGCTGAACACGGTCAATCGTAACAAATTCGGTCAATGTATATACCACAGCTCTTATCAAAGACTCTTCTTCCTCTTTGCTGGCATAATTTAAAAAGTCATTAGAGAAATCTACCTTACATAATCCGTTCTCAATATTCATCCCATGAATCTGGGTATTGGCTGGAATGACAGGTAGCAATCCAATGCTTTCCATATCTTGCCGATTGGCTGGGTTATCGACCAAAGATGCCAATGTTGATTTCGCAATTCCCTCAGTCCAAGGTATTTTTCTCATAACAGGAATTAAAAAACCTTTATCATCTTTATAATACAATACTGTATCTCTAAGCTGCACATCTCCTTGACCATTTGGGTCGTTTTCAATGATGGTAGAGGCAGCCTGTTCATCATCACCAAATAAGTTTTTAACCATGCGAATAGGGTTTGCACACCCGGCAAGGCTTATCATCATGCATAGTATTAGAAATAATGCAATAACCCGATTGCGTTTCATTGATTAACCCCCTAACTAATCTTCTTTAATAAAATTATATTAGCCAAGGGGTCATACTATGTCTAAAACAATAAATTTCCTTATTTTCTTTTCATTCGCTGCATGTAGCCACCTCGAATATCCTTGGTATCCATGACAGTAATAAACGCTTCGCTGTCGAACTCCTTCATGATTTGAAAGAATCTTGCCAGCATGTTTCTTTTCAAGGCAATATGAAGAATCTGTTTCACACCATTTTTCCCATACCCCTGCACTACTGTGACACCAAAGCCTTCACCCCGAAGAATTTCCACCAGCTGACTCTCATCCTCTTTTGTGATCACCTGAACTGTAGCATCCCCTAGCGCCATTTTTTGCTCAATAAAGATCCCCACAATCTGTCCTGTTCCAAAGCCCAAAGAATAAGCAATTAAGTTTCCTAAGTTATCTAGCTGTCCCATGATTTTCGTTAATACAGTAATATATATAAAAACCTCTATGCATCCCAATGCAGCAGCCTGGAACTTTTTCCCCCTTACCATGAGCAACGTTCTAACTACTGAAATTGAAACGTCTACAATCCTCGCTGAGAATATCAGCAGATATCCTAATATGAACGTCATTCTTTCTCCCTCCTTTTATATACAATATTATATTATCATATCTACCCCAAAGAGTGGGCTTTATTAAAAAATTGTAATGACTATATATTCAAAAAGATGCAGCCCTAGGGCCACATCTTTTTGGTTCTTATTTTAATACTACCTCATCGAAATATCTCGTAATACCATTGAAGAGGGCCTGAGCAATCTTCTGACGATATTCCTCCGATGCAATCTGTGATTCCTCCCATTCGTTGGATATGAACCCCATCTCTCCCAATACTGCAGGCATTTTGGTTTCTCGAATCACCACAAGATTCGGTCTTTCTACGATCTTTCTATCTACAGCACCAAGTTCCTTCAAACTTTCCTCTTGCATAATTCTTGCGAAAGTTTTGCTGTCTCGACTTGGGTCAGCATTGTAAAGCATTTGTACGCCTGTCACGCTAGGATCAGGGTGCCAGTTAAAGTGGATACTTACGAAAGCATCCGCACCTAAATTGTTAGCCATTCCTGGTCTATCATAGAGACCAATATACGTATCATCCGTTCTTGTCTGAAATGTCATAAATCCTGCGTCTTGAAGTAATTTCTCTAGTCTCTTGGAAACATCCAGGGCTAGCTCTTTTTCCTTTAGTCCTAATTTCACTCCAGAGGCACCTGGGTCCTTGCCACCATGCCCTGCGTCCAATACGACGATTTTATTATTATATTTTGAATTGCCAAGGTTATAGTTTTCAAAACCAAGCACAATATGATTTGAAGACTCTCCTTGGTCTTGCACTGTATAACCCGTTCCTGCTGCCAGCCTCAACTTCACTTCATAATAACGATTATCTGACTCGCCATCAATTTCAATGGATTCCACAATTTTATCAGAAATATTTAGATTTGTACTTTCCCAATTAATTCTGCTTTTCTCTATTCTTACATTTAACTCCCTACTGCTTTCATTGTAACTGATACTAGCTTCTCCTCGATTCTGAAGACTCATTTTTAGCACTGATTTACTAAAGGTCTCTTTTCGGTAATCAACACCTTCTAGCGGTCTACCACCCACATAAATCAGAATATCTTTGTTCTCATCCTCAATCACTACATCATCTATGCTTTGTCCGGGCTCTAAATCCAGTACGACCCGTACAATTTTTTCGTCTGCACTATAGTTTTGATCTGGCGTAAACACAGCACTTCTAACCCTGGATACACTACCTCTTGATACGGACATTTCTGTCTTAGATGCTTTTAACTGGGCATTCAATACATCAATGACTACCCGATTGCCTAAATCCATTACATTATATTGGGGCGTATCTTCTGTTCGAATCACTACAGCATCCATGTTATTACGCTGTTCCAAAGCGATTTCCTTCACCGTATTTAATGGATTGTATACGTCAATTTTCAACTCATTAGTAGCTGCATCAAACCCTATATTAAAGCTCTTCTTTTTTTCCAAATCTACTACTAACCGCACAACATTTCTAGGTGCCGGTTCAAAGACGGACGCACGGACAGCGCTGACCCCATCGGCGCCTATAGGCTTCCGCAGGAGTCCGTTACCTTCTACTGAGATCGAGCTATCCTGAACATTCAATACGGCGCTCGGTATGTCAACGACGATTCGATCTTGTCCGCCAACTTTGCTTCCTTCCAAATACATAGAAGTATAACTTACTTTTCCAGTGGTCTTGAAACGAATCTGAGAGTTATTGCTTCCTTTGCTTTCATATGTAATTCCTGTAATCGATTGTTTTTCTAAATCCACTGCGGCAGTTCTTGTTTCTGCAATCCAGTTTACGTTCATCCCTAACTGTTCCGAAACAAACCTTAAAGGTACCATCGTTCTAAAATTCCCTTGGTATCCCAAAAGCTTTGCCGGTACATTATCGGGAAGCGTTGTTTTCGATCCATTTACATAGGCCGTAGCACTATCAATCTTTAATACGATGGTTTTGTCGCTGGTCGTGATGGTCGCTTCATATTTGTCTTGATTCCATTGAATTTTCGCCCCTAGATTTTCTACTACGAAGGCAATAGGGACCAGCGTACGGTTCTTATAAAGCATTGTAGGTACATCTGTCAGTACATCTTTTCCACCCATAAGCAAGTTGGCTACATATACCTCTTGTTTCTTGTTGGTTGGTCCGTCTACAACTTCGATGGTATCACTTTCAAACTTTGCACCATAAACAGTCGTCTGCATACCAAGCAACATCGTGATTACCAGCAAAAACGATAACAGTTTTTTCATCTTTCGTCCCCCTATTTTATTTGCCTGCCTCCTTTGTCGAAACGAAACTCGACATTCCTTTGATACATATTCGACATATATTCCCCGACGTAATCTGTATGTAGAAACCCCTTATTTTTTTCGACAAAACACTCGTCCTAATTCTATTTATATCACTTGTATAAAACTTATGTCAACTTTGTTTGCCGTTTTGTAACCGAGATGTAATATCTGTAATTTAGCTTAAAATTAAGGATAAAAAAAGCGCCTAAGGGCGCTATCGCAGTCTGTGGTCCTCAGGCAATTCATGAATCGCCCCTTCAATCTCAATCTTATACCACCTTATACAACTCATCGCTTTCAGGCGGTGCAATTTCTAATTTTTCTTTCCCATCTATTAAGAATCTGCCTCCAGTAGTAACTCTACCGATAACGGTCCCTTGAATTCCCTGCTCTTTAAGAGCCTCCAAAAGATCCTTCTCTTTATCCATCGAGATGGTCATCAACATACAGCCGCTGGAGATCAATCGCAGAGGATCAATACCAAAGTATTTGCATACTCTTTCTGTCTCTGCGGCAATAGGAATCTTATCCATATAGATTTCTATTCCTACTCCCGCTGCCTCACATAACTCCCATACAGCGCCAAGTAATCCGCCCTCAGTGATGTCATGCATGCTGCTGGTTCCTATTGCGCCTCCAATCATTCCTTCAGGTACCACGCTGATTTTATCCATCATAATCTTTGCGCTGTTCACCATATCCGGACCCATATATGCAATCAATTGATCTGCCTTTTCATGAGCAATAATAGCTGTTCCTTCTAGGCCAGCTGTCTTGGTCATCAATACCAGATCACCTACTTGTGCACCACGAGTAGCTACAACTTTACTTTTGATCTGTCTACCAATGGCTGTGGCTGATACAATCATTCGATTTACCGCCGTAGTAATTTCTGTATGCCCACCAATAATCTCCACATTTAACTTTCCGGCTTCTCTGCCCGCCTGTTTCATAATTTCCTCAATCTCATCCGCTGTAGTTCCCTCTGGTGCCATGATCGTCAGCATCAATCCCAAAGGTTCTACCCCATTGGAGGCCACATCATTACAGGAAATATGTACGGCCAACCTTCCTACTTCACTGGCTGTCCCGGTTATGGGATCCGTAGAAAGCACACATGCATAATCTCCAAAATCTACTACGGCACAGTCTTCCCCTACCCCAGGCCGAACCAGTACTTCTTCTCTCTGAAAAGTTATATGTCGAAATACGATCTTTCGCAGCAAATCAGTGTCTAGCTTTCCTACCTTCATTTTTTTCTCACCTTTCCCCATGATGTTTACTAGGTACATTATACCCTAAACTTTCGAAGCTTTATAGATTTAAGTAAGTTTTCTGTTTTATTTGCATATCTATAGTATAAATGAATTTTCTTTAAGGTGGTGAAAAAATGATTTTTCAATCGACGTTAGATGCTTTTGATACTCCTACCATGGAAAGCATAGAAAAACAAGCATTGCTTTATTCTTTTTCAAATGTCTTTTCCCTAGCCCTTCTATCAGATATGGGCATAAGTGCAGATTTCTCTGAAGAAATCTATGATAAGCTTCATAAGCTGCTGCCAGGTGCTGAAGATTCATCAAGTCATTCCATAGATCTAAATTATGCACTTTTCCCTTTAAGAGCTGTATATAGTCGAGGTAACTTAGGCTTCGCCGATATGCTGGGCGCCCTTAATGCTGAGAAGAAAGATCTACACTGGAACAAAGAACATTTTAAAAAGAATATTTCTCCACTAGATCAAGCCCTTCTCATCAACAGCGAGATTCAATTATCTAAATATCTATACCATCACAGCCTATCAGATTCAAGCCGCTCCTCCAGCGGCCATGAAAAATTTATTGGCCTTCTTTTCCTTCATGGGGCCATGGAGCAGGGAGAATTTTGTCATCAGCACCTAAGAAACAACCAAGGCCTATTTATTGAAAAAAAGGATAAGTCAAAATACAAGGATCATATCCTCTTGAAAACCAAGGATCATCCGATTCGCTGGTTAGATCAAATCCATATGATGCATGCCTATGCCAGCCTTTGTGAATTATTGAATGACTATAATCATTACCCTAACTACTATGATACGGAACAAGCCTCCTACTTCGGTGAACTGTCCTCTCAGATTCTTCATGTATTATGCCATCAAGAGGATGATCTATATGATCTTAAGACAAAGGATCTCACCTTTATCATTCCCTTGTTGGTTAAAACGGCACACCAACTGCACCAGCAGGAGGCCCTTGAGCCCTTGGTCATCAAACTCTGCGCAGAGTTGAGTGCCAGAGAAGTCGGTGGTGGTAAATTATCCAGAGATCGACAAGGTCTTAAAATCAGTTCTCTGGCAACCCACGGCAGAGCAATCACGGCCCTCATAGAGGGATATAAATTTACCCAATATGATCGCTTCTATGGAGAAGCAAAAAAATTGTACCATTACCTCAATTCACGATGGAACGGAGAAATCAATCTCTTTGGTCATAATAAACGAAAAAAAATAAAGTATTCAGCAATGGATATTGCTTCTATATTAAATGGACTCCAAAGCCTCTTATCCGTTGAAACAAATGCTAATAATACGGCCTTATTGCGTAAACAGCTCTGTGCTTTTTTCAATTCATCCATCAATATTTCAGGTATACAAGTGAGTCCGCCATCAATTTCTGAGCTTTCAAATATGCGAAGTATGGGAAATCTTGATCCTGTATCTCCAGACCTTCTCATGTATGAAGAGAATAGCTGTGTCTTTACTAAAGAATTCAAAATCAATCCTAAAAGGGATAGAATTTATCTCCAAAGGGATCACTATGAGACACAGCAAGCGCTTTATGCTGCTCTGGTTCTATCTAATCTTTGTTCAAAAACTTAAGTTATAAGCTAAAGGGCGCTTATTCGGCGCCTTTTAACATTTGCAAAATTTTTTTCTCCATTCTTCCACTGTCAACATCTGATGATCCGATAAAATGTATTTAATCTCTATATCCTTCGGATGAATGACATGCTGAATTAAAACTTCTGCATCATAGCCTTTCTTTCGATCATAACGATATCCTTGATTTTCAAGAAAGCTTAAGGAAGTATCCCAGTATTTTATCAACAAATTTCTGCCCTCAGTTTCTAAATAATTTCTGCATTGGCAAAAACCATCTATCTCCTGAAGTATAAAGGGCTCATAGATTTCATTGGCACAGTTTTCATTGGCAATCCAACATTTTTCAGGCTCGATTTTAAGGGCTAGTATGGCAGTATGAGCGTGGAATTTATGATCTTCTGGATAATTGAGGCTTGCAAAAATCGCTTTTCTTCGAATAACCCATGAAGGAATATTTTCAGTTTTGTGATCATCAATGAGTTTATGAAACTCATAATACTTTGTTCGATAGGTCACCTTGTCATCATATTGAATGCCATGTCTTAATACATTTTTCAAATCATTCAAGCTAACGATGTGATATACAACACCAGTTTCCTCATATTCTGGAAAAATCATAGGATCACCATCCTTAATCCCTATTGAAAATTAAAGGTTGTAAATTGAAAGTTGAAGACAGCTTGTATTTTCCATCTTAGATTATGAAAGTCATCCTCTTTCTATACGTCCTTAATCATTCCTTATATGATGTACAAAATGAAGCATAGTATTCTATATAAAAACGCCTTCATCTCTTTATACATTTTTTACATATCATGAATTCATTGAAAGTACAAATACTACATATAGGGAGGCGATCAGATGATGAATATTAATTGTGCTCTCAATTGTTTTTTTCAAGAAGACGGTAAATGTGCACTGACTCATATCATATCTGCATCTTCATCTCCACATCCGGAGTGTATTTACTATCGGCCTCATAGTTATGGACAGCATAATACAACTGTGGAATCTACTCAAAACTCAGAATAGGAATACTACGGAGGGTTCATCGCAAATAAAATACTTATATTCGCTTTGCTTAGATTTTGTATTGTTATTTCGTAGAATAATATGCCATAGCAACAACGGTTGGACAGGGTCGTCCAACCCTACAACAGATCAAGAAATGATGACACTTCGTAGGAAGGACCCAATCGTTCTGAAGGAAATGTAGAGGCGCCCATTGGGCGTCTGTAATGGGCAATGATAAAAAAAGCAGACGTGCAATGCACGCCTCTACGGTTATATCGTAATATTTATTCATAATGTAATCAAGGGAACCTCTGTTTGAGGTTCCCTTAAAATACTAATTCTTCAACCTATCAAAGAGATTAAATCAAGAACATAGCCACAATTGTAGTTACCACCAATCCTATAACTACGGGTATGAAATTTCTTCTTGCCAAATCCATAGGCAGCACCCTACAAATGGCAGCAGCTGGAATCAAGCCCCATGGTACAATAGTACCGCCGCCTACCCAAATAGCCCCGATTTGTCCTAAGGCTGCTAAAACAGGAATACTTCCATGGATAGCCGTACCAAATACTTTCGCCAAAGAACCTGCCAAGGACATGCCAGAGAATCCTGAACCATCTAATCCTGTAATGGCGCCTACAACCATCTCGATGGATGCTGCCACAGGACGATTCATAGGAAC
This sequence comes from Anaerosolibacter carboniphilus, assembly GCF_014205875.1. Taxonomy (GTDB): domain Bacteria; phylum Bacillota; class Clostridia; order Peptostreptococcales; family Thermotaleaceae; genus Anaerosolibacter; species Anaerosolibacter carboniphilus. Next base: position 29,361 of record NZ_JACHEN010000001.1, on the reverse strand, counting down.
AACAGAAGCCAAAGCACTACCCATGTCAGATAGAATCCCTTGAGAACCCGCTGGCAATGCACCTTCACCTAGCACCGCTTGAAGGGGTGAAACTTCTCCCATATAGAAGAAAGCCGCAATAGGAATAATGGGTCCAAATATTTCCATACCAAACATAAAGCCATCTCGAATGTATTGAGTAATCTTATCTAATGCATTCTGCTTATATTCCACTACGCAGATTATGATCATGATCAATACAGCGGTTCCCCCAATAAGGGAGGTTGCATCTCCACCACGAAGCTGAAACATAACCATTGCGACAATATCCAACAGAAATGCTATCGGCACCAAAAACGCCGCAAATTTTGCAATTCCCCTTGTTTCCTGCACCTCTTCTACAACTGTTTCATCCATCATTGGCTTTTCAAGCTTTCCGTTCTTCATATCTCGCCTCAGCATGATATAGGCGGTAATGATGGTGACAATACCCATGACGAAGAACAATGGAATCCCTTTCACCATCACTGCTTCTACAGGAACACCCGCTGCAGTAGCAGTAATCGTAGGTGCCCCTTGAATCACAAAATCCGTAGATAATGCCAATCCATGACCGAATAGATTGATTGCCATCGCAACTCCAATGGCAGGCAAACCTACCCTTAACGCCACGGGCAGCAGCACAGCTCCCACCAATGCTGTTGCTGGGGAAGGCCAGAAGAACCAGGAAACCAGAAGCATCACGATTCCGATAAACCAAAATGCAATATCCGGTCCCTTGATAAACTTCTTGAAAGGCGTTACCATCAACCGATTGGCACCAATTTCCTCCAGCAGTTTTGACATGGCAACAATACAGGAAATGACAACAATAATACCTAACAACTCCGTGCCTGCTACAATAAATGAATCAAATACCGCTTTGGTTCCGCCTAGTATTGTTTTGGTTCCAGCTAAACCAAGGAGAAACACACCAAGAATACATGGAATGATCGTATCCTTTCGCATGATCATCACGCCAAGGATGACCAACACCATAACTACATATATCCAATGGAGTAATGTTAATTCAACCATACCATAACCTCCTTTATTATGACTTATAATTATCCTATTCAACATAGAAAGTTATGGTGATAAAAAATGCACACTGTGTGTGCTTCGCTAGGGGAACCTAGTTTCCCTCCGACTACGGCATGGGAATACTTCCCCTGCACCCCATCTTTTTTATATTATAAGAAAGTGTACTTTCTTATAATATAAAAAAGATGGCATCCGAGGATACCATCTTTTTTATATTATTTTTTTTCAACAGCTGTTACGTTACCAAAGTACATATGTCCAAGTAGAGTTCTTTCCCAACCTTTAACATAGTCTTGGATCATCATTTGATCTGTGTAGTAGTAAAGTGGACAAACGATCATTTCTTCCATCATCATGTTTTGAGCTTGGTATAATAGATCGAATCTTTCCTTGCCAGTAGCTAACTTGGAACTTTCGATTAACTTGTCATACTCCTTGCTCTTCCATTGAGAATCGTTGTTACCAGAGTATGAAGTCCAAAGGTCAAGCATTGTCATTGGGTCAGCATAGTCTCCTAACCAACCAGCTCTTGCTACACTGAAGTTTCCATTATGTCTTGTATCTTGGAATACAGCCCACTCTTGGTTTGTAAGCTTCACGTTGATACCAAGATTTTGCTTCCACATTTCCTGAACTGCTTCAGCAATCGCCTTATTACCTTCGTTTGTATTGTAGATTACTTCGATTTCTGGGAAGCCTTTACCATCTGGGTATCCAGCTTCAGCTAATAACTTCTTCGCTTCTTCTACATTCGCTGCATTTGGATCAATACCATAATCTCCAGCAACCTTTTGGAACTCATTGCCATCAGCATCTTTCAATGCTGGAGGAGTAAATCCTGTAGCAGGAAGCTGTCCGCCCTTCGTTACCTTTTCAACAAGCGCTTTTCTATCTACTGCTAAAGTAAGAGCTTTTCTTACTAATTTGTTATCAGTAGGTGCCTTCGCATTATTAAAGATATAGTAATAAGTTCCAATTTGTGGGAAGTTGTAGAATGTAGGATCTTCAGCTTGAAGTCTTGGAATCTCTTGTGTTGGCATATTATCAATGATATCCATTTCGCCAGACTCATAAGCTGTTAACATTGTTGATTCTTCCACGATCATCGCCATGTTGATCTGATCAAGCTTCACATTTGCAGCATTCCAGTACTCTGGGTTCTTAACAAGAACGATCTTGTCTCCCATAGCATACTCTGATAATTTGAAAGGTCCATTACTAACTGCTGTTTCTGGGTTTTTCGCCCATCCTTCTGGATCCTTTTCAACCATGTCTTTTCTAACTGGCATATAAGTATAGAATGAAGTTAACTCTAAGAAGTAAGCTGTAGGTGCTTCTAATGTTACTTCTAAAGTCTTATCATCAATTACCTTAACGCCTACATCTTCTAATTTACCAGTTCCCTCAAAAGCAGCCTGACCGCCTTTGATGTAGTATAATTGGAAAGCATACTCAGAAGCAGTAGCTGGATCTAAAGCTCTCTTCCAAGCATATTCGAAATCTTGAGCTTTTACTGGCTGGCCATCAGACCATTTTGCATCTCTTAGGTGGAAAGTATACACTAATCCATCTTCAGAAACATCCACTTTTTCAGCAGCAGCTTCTACTATCTTGCCCCCAACCTCTCTCATCAAACCTTCGAAAGTTTGGTTGATTACGTTACCGCCATCATGAGCACTGTTTAACTGTGGATCAATTGTCTTAGGATCTGCACCTAGGTTGAAGTTTAATACGATTGGTTCTTTTGCTTCTTCTGTTGGTGCTGCTGGAGCTTTAGGACCACAACCAACAAGACCAGCTGTGATAACAAGCGCCAACATTAGTACTAATGCTAAGCTTTTCTTGAACAAAAAAATCCCCTCCCAGTTTTTTTAATGTTTTTCATCATCTATTTCATTGATACAATGAAATCTTGGTCTCCTACCTCCAGATCACCTCCTTCGGTATTAATACATATTTATTTAAAACTTTTAAAAAAATGTACAACTTTTTGTTACCATCCTGTAATCATGCTGAATAATCTGAATTATTATTTCAAAAAAATATACAGCAATATCTTAAATAGTATTCGACAAAGAAAGCTGAATCCCTGCCAGAATTTTTTTTTATATATAATTTTTTTCGTGCTTTTCTTAAGAAAATTATATTCGCCGTTTATTCGTTTAATCCTTCTCTTTATAAAAAATTTGAAATGGGGTGATGGGTAGAATATCACCCCAGTCATTATTCCTTTTTAAAGCAGATGACAAGCAGCCATATGCCCACCGCCTACATCCTTCATTTCAGGCATAGCCTCAGCACATTTTGGCATGGCGTACTTACATCTTGTTCTAAATCTACAGCCTGATGGTGGATTCAGTGGGCTTGGTACATCGCCCTCTAATAAGATTCTTTGGTTTGCTTTAGACACATCAGGGTCTGGAATTGGTATAGATGATAACAGCGCCTGGGTATATGGATGAACTGGATTTTTATACAATTCCTCACTGTCTGCAAGCTCTACCAATTTACCCAAATACATAACCCCTACACGATCAGAGATATGTCTTACCATGGATAAGTCATGGGCAATGAACAAATAGGTTAAACCTAGTTCAGATTGTAAATCCTCCAGCATATTTACCACCTGAGCTTGAATGGAAACGTCAAGAGCTGAAATCGGTTCATCGCAGATGATAAACTCTGGTCTCACTGCCAAAGATCTGGCGATGCCGATTCTTTGTCTTTGTCCACCACTAAATTCATGAGGATATCTCACCGCATGGTCTGGATTTAATCCAACCTTATGAAGTAATTCATGGATAATTTCTAATCTCTCTTTCCCTGTAGCCAAATTATGAATGTCTAAAGCCTCTCCTATGATATCGCCTACCGTCATACGACTGTTTAACGATGCATAGGGGTCTTGGAAGATCATTTGCATTTTCTTCCTGAAAGGATGAAGATCATTTTCCTTCATGTGACCAATTTCCGCCCCACCAAAAATCACTTCACCCGCCGTCGGGTTATAAAGTCTTATAATGGTTCTACCAGTAGTGGATTTACCACAGCCGGACTCTCCAACAAGTCCTAGTGTTTCGCCTTTTCTTATGAAAAAGCTCACATCATCTACAGCCTGAACATACTGGGTTTGCCCTCCAAAAAATCCTTTTCGAACGGGGAAATATTTCTTAAGATTTTTTACTTCTAACAAGATTTCATTATTTTTTTTGCTCATTATATTCTCCCCCTTTGCACACCCGTTTCAACTTCCACTTGAGGAGCATTTTCATCCTGTAACCAACACAATGTTCTATGGTTTTCACCCACTTGATAGAACTCTGGCAGCTGCTCCATACAAATTTTCATGGCATAGGGACATCTAGCTGCAAATGGACATCCTTTTGGCGGCTTCAATAGATCTGGTGGTGATCCTTCGATTGGTACCAGCCTCTTTTTTCCACCCAGGTCTAATCTTGGAATAGACTTTAATAGCCCCCATGTATATGGATGCTTTGGATTATAGAAAATCTCTTCTGTTGTCCCTTCCTCCATAATCAAACCACCGTACATTACAACAATTCTGCTGCACACATCGGCCACAACCCCAAGGTCATGGGTAATCAATATAATCGATGTATTAATTTTTTCTTTTAAATCCTTCATCAGTTCTAGAATTTGCGCCTGAATTGTAACATCCAATGCCGTTGTCGGCTCATCGGCAATCAATAAGCTTGGTTCACAGGAAAGAGCCATGGCGATCATCGCTCTTTGTCTCATACCGCCGCTGAACTCATGGGGATAGTTATCTACCCGTTTCTCTGGTGAAGGTATGCCTACTAGTTTTAACATCTCAATGGCTTTTTTTCTAGCTTCCTCTTTGTTCAAACCTTGGTGTCTACGAATCGCTTCCATGATTTGATCCCCAATGGTATATACGGGATTCAAAGATGTCATTGGATCTTGGAAAATCATAGCAACTTCATTTCCTCGAATGGACTGCATTTCTTTATCTGATTTTTTTGTTAAATCCTGTCCTTTAAAAAGAATTTCTCCATCAATTACTTTTCCTGGGTATTGTAGTAATCCCATAACAGACAGGGAGGTAACACTCTTTCCACTGCCAGATTCACCTACGATACCTATCGCTTCGCCTTTATCTAAACTAAAACTAACCCCTCTTATGGCCTTTACTTCCCCAACATGGGTAAAGAAGGAAGTTCTAAGTCCTTTCACTTCTAACATCTTCTCATTTTTCATGTATCGTCACCCCTCTTCTACTTACGCATACGTGGGTCAAGAGCATCTCTCAAACCATCGCCTAGGAAGTTAAATGCCAGCATCGTGATACAAATCGCGATTGCAGGTGAGAACAATTGGTAAGGATAGGATCTTAATCCGCCCAAAGCATCGGATGCTAGAGAACCCCAGGAAGCCATCGGTGCGGAAACCCCTAAACCAATGAAACTTAAGAAGGACTCTGTAAAGATTGCGCCAGGAATCATCATGGTTGCTGTTACAATGATAGGTCCCATAGCATTTGGGATTAAGTGTCTAACCAATATTCTCCATGTGCTTGCACCTAATGTTCTTGCTGCCAGCACATATTCCTGTTCCTTTAAGCTGAGTACCTGACCTCTTACAACCCGAGCCATGGTAACCCAGTAAATGGTACCCAGGGTAATGATGATACTTTTTAAACCAGAACCGATAACAACCATCAAAATAATGGCATATAATGTAACGGGTATTGTAAAAATAATATCTACAAGACGCATCAAAATATTATCCACTTTTCCGCCGGCATAGCCTGAAATTCCGCCGTAAAGCACACCAATAAAAAAGTTAACAACCGTTGCAACTACTGCAACCAATAAAGAAATTCTCGCACCATATAAAACCCTTATATACATATCTCTACCAAAGTTATCTGTTCCAAACCAATGCTCCCCGCTAGGCGCCTCATTGGCTCTTGTTAAATCCTGATCTGAATAGGTGATATCGGACACCCATGGGCCTACAATTGCTATAGCAAATATAAGTATAATTGTAATAAGACCCAGCATGGCCAATTTATCCTTCTTTAATCTTCTCCAAGCATCCTGCCAGTAGGTCATGCTTGGCCTTACAATTTTTTCACTGTTTCGCTCCTCGCTGGAAACTGGTTGCCACATATCTGCTATTACAGCTTTGTTTACTTCAGCCATTTCATAACCTCCTTCTATTCTCCAACTTTGATTCTTGGATCAATTAAACCATATAATAAGTCTACTACAAGCACCATAATAACAAGGAATAATGCATAAAACACTGTCATTCCCATCAACACAGTATAATCACGATTACCCACGCTTTCAACAAAGTATTTTCCCATACCAGGGATGGCAAAAATTCTTTCTACAACGAAGGATCCTGTTAAAATACTAGCTACCAATGGTCCCACATAAGTAACAACAGGGATAATCGCGTTTTTAAGTGCATGCTTTCCTATAACAACAAATTCTGAAAGTCCTTTTGCCCGAGCTGTACGAATATAATCCTGCTGAAGGACCTCCAACATACTGGATCTCGTCATCCGTGCCACGAAAGCTAAGGAATAACCACTTAAAGCAATCACAGGCATGATATAATGCTTCCATGATTTTAATCCAAAGGATGGCAGTACATTCATTTTGGCACTAAAGACAAAGATAAGAATTGTCGCCAAAACAAATCCCGGAATCGTAATGCCTAAGGTTGCTAGAACCCGTATCACTTGATCCTGCCATTTTCCATTTTTCAATGCGGATATAATCCCTAACGGTACCCCTAAAGCCAGAATAAATAATACAGATATACCACCCATTTTCCCAGAAACAGGGAATCCAGCTTTGATCATATCTGTTACTTTTACACCAACCTTTTGGAAGGAAGGCCCTAAATCGCCCTTTATAACCCCACCTAAATAATCTGTGTATTGCTTCCATAGCGGCTGGTCTAAATTGTATTTTGCCTCTAACGCTTTAATAACAGCCGGCGGCAATGCTTTCTCCCTCGTAAAAGGACCACCTGGAACTGCATGCATCAGGAAAAAAGTTAATGTAACTACTAACCATAAGGTAACGAACATAGATACTACCCTATTAAAAAGAAATCTGCCCACACAACTCAACTCCCTTCATAAATTAAACGATAATTGCATCTAAAGCTGATAATTCGGTAAACCGCACCTCCATTCTATCTTTCTGCCTATATTGTATGAAAATTAAAAAAAAATAAAAAACATTCATCTTTTTTAAAATCAAAAGAATAAGATTGACTGCGTTCATTCGAAGTCAATCATTTGCTTTTATTTCCCTTAAACAATAAAAATGCACGTTTCAGACTGAATCGGGGAATTTTTCTACGATACCCCTTTGCTTTTTTTATTACAACAAACTGCATCAATTGCAAACTGTCTTGCATTTTTCCGAATATTAATTTTGATTTTTCTTGTGGAGTTCTTAGATTTATAATAGCTGAATTTTTCTAACTATTCAACTGATTTACCGTAATAGTAAGTTTAAATATTTGTAACATTTTTGTCCCGCATAGCATTTCCAAGGATTACAATAAATACTATTCTATGTTTCTGTTATGTCTTTGTAAAGTCTTTCACGTCAATGTCCTTTGCAAGTTTTTTTTTATTCTCATACCTTTATCTTACTTTTCAATTACTTTGGACAAGCTTTTTTTAAATTTTGATACTTTTGCAAGTATAAAAAAGGCATACTTCGTATGCCTTTTCACAGTTAATCCAATTACACCTATATTCTTACACCCCTAGAGCATCTTTTCAAATTCATTCTCATCGATTACTTTCACACCCAGCTCTACTGCCTTGTCTAGCTTAGAACCAGCCTCTGTTCCAGCCAATACATAGCTGGTCTTTTTACTCACACTACCCGAAACTCTACCACCTAGTCTCTCTATGATCTCTTTTGCCTCATTTCTTGTATATTTCTCTAGGGTACCTGTTAGCACGAAGGTTTGCCCTTCAAATTTTTTCTCTACTTGCTCATCATTGATGGTTTGGTTCTCCATATTCACACCGGCAGCCTTAAGTTTTCCAATGATATACAAATTGCTCTCTTCCTTTAAGAAAGCCACCAAACTTTCAGCCATTTTATCACCGATCTCCGGTATTGCCGTAATCTCCTCATAGCTTGCATGGATCAGTCTATCCATGGACCCAAAGGCATCTGCCAATAATCCCGCGGCCCTTTCTCCAACCAGCTTAATTCCTAGACCAAAAATCACCCGTTCCAAATCATTACCTTTTGATTTTTCAATGGCGTCCATCAAATTTTGAGCAGACTTTTCTCCCATACGCTCCAAGGGAATCAAATCCTCTTTCTTCAAATAGTACAAATCAGCCACATCTTGAATTAGCTTATTATCCAATAGCAATGCTACAATGGATTCCCCCAAACCTTCAATATTCATGGCATTCCTTGAAACAAAATGGATAATTCCTCTTCTTAGCTGGTCAGGACAAGCCGCATTCATACATCTGGTTACAGCCTCTCCTTCAAGCCGCGTCGTCTGATGCCCACAGGTAGGACAAGCCTTTGGCATAACAAATTCCTGCTCATGCCCCGTTCGCTCATCAAAAATAACGCTCACTACCTCAGGGATCACATCACCGGCTTTTTGGATCCAAACTCGATCACCAATGCGTATGTCCTTTTGACGAATATAATCTTCATTATGGAGGGTAGCCCTACTGATCACCGACCCAGCCACTCTTACAGGATCTAAAACCGCTGTAGGCGTTAGAGCTCCTGTTCGCCCCACTTGAACGACGATATCTTGAACAAAGGTTTTCTGCTGTTCAGCGGGAAATTTATAGGCGATGGCCCATCTTGGACTTTTAGATTTGCTCCCTAGCTGCTCCCTCAATTGAAGATCGTTCACTTTAATCACCAAACCATCAATATCAAAAGGCAATTCATTTCTTTGTCGAGCCCACTTCTCACATTGTTCAATAACCTCGTCTATATCCTGACAAATCTCATACATAGATGTTTTGAAACCCTGAGATTTCAAATATTCCAATCCTTCCGAATGGGTCTGAAACACCTTATGCTCCATAGTTTGTATATTGAAAACAAAAATATCTAAAGGTCTCTGAGCCGTAACCTTTGAATCCAGTTGCCTCAGAGATCCAGCTGCAGCATTTCTAGGATTGGCAAATAGAGCCTCCCCTTTTTCCTCTTGTTTCTGATTTAATTCTGCAAATTTTTCCCGGGAAATATAAACTTCGCCACGAACCTCCAAATCTTCCTCTTCCTTTAGCTTAAGAGGAATGGATTTTATGGTACGTAAATTCAGGGTAATATCCTCTCCCACATAGCCATCGCCGCGGGTAGCCCCCTGCACAAATCTCCCATCCTCATATCTTAATGCGACAGATAGTCCATCTATTTTTAGTTCGACAACATATTCAACCCTTTCTCCTATGGCCTTACGAATTCTTTTGTCGAACTCCCGTAAATCCCCTGGATCATAAGAATTGTCAAGACTCAACATAGGTATCGTATGGGTTACCTGCTGAAAAGCCGAAAGAGGCACACCTCCCACCCGCTGACTTGGAGAATCAGATGTCATCAATTCCGGAAAAAGAGTTTCTAGATCAATAAGTTCCTTCATAAGCTGATCATATGCATAATCACTGATTTCCGGAGTATCTAATACATAGTAACGATAATTATGATGATTGATTTGTTCCCTCAGATTATTTATTTTGGCTAATGCTTCTTTTTGATCCACTGGTATACCTCCTTTTATAGCTACTCGGTGACAGGTGACAGCGGTTTTCAGCCTTTCCCCTGTCTCTTTTTTCCCTTCCAATCATAATCATGCTTCACGGGCGAACACTGTTCGCCCCTACAACCTCTAACCTCTAACCTCTAACCTCTAACCTCTAACCTCTAACCTCTAACCTCTAACCAATAAGCTGTATCGGTGCATAGCCCAATGCCAGTTTCTTAATCCCCGCACTGTCGAAAGCAATGGTTAATTCTGCTTTTTCTCCGCTTCCCTTCACAGTAATCACCGTTCCGATGCCAAACTTATCATGTTTTACTTTACTGCCTGGTTTGATTTCTCCACTATTTTCCGGATTTACAGGCTTTGGTTTATCACCTAGACTTACACCTCGGTAAATGCCAGGTCCTGGCGCCAAAGCTTCCCGCTCTTTCCGTTGGATCTCTTTTCGATCCATGGCGATTAGGTCGTCGGCAATTTCTTGAACAAATCGGGACATTGCATTATAATTGGTTCGGCCATAGAGTGTTCTAATCATGGCATGGCTGATGAACAGACGTTCTTCAGCCCTGGTTATCCCCACATAACAGAGTCTTCTTTCCTCCTCCAACTCCCTGTCATCGTTAACAGCCCTGGAAATTGGGAAAATTCCTTCCTCCATCCCCACAAGGAATACAACTGGAAACTCTAACCCTTTGGCACTGTGGAGGGTCATCAATACCACTGTATTTTCATCATCGGACATATTGTCGATATCTGATACCAGAGAAATGTTACCTAAAAATTCTTCCAAGGTTTTGACCTCACTGTTTTTTTCAAAATCCATAGCTACAGACACAAATTCCTGGAGGTTTTCGATTCGCGATCTTGCTTCTAAGCTGTTTTCTTTTTGGAGTTCTTCGATATAGCCCGAATCCTCCAAAACACCAGTGATCAGCTCCGTCACAGCCATCTCATGCTTTCGATCATAGTATTTTTGGATGATATCAGAAAAATTTTCAATCCCAGCTTGTACCCTTTTGGAAAAGTCCTTGATCGTACCAGGCTCCAACAGGGCACTGAACAAACTTTCCCCTGTTCTACCCGCATATTCTTCAATCTTCTCGATGGTACGATCACCGATTCCCCGTTTTGGCACATTGATGACCCGCTTGACACTGACGTCATCTACGGGGTTTTGAATAAGTCGTAAATAAGCAATGATATCCTTGACTTCTTTTCTGCCATAGAACTTTAATCCGCCAAAAATTCTGTAGGGAATATTGGCTCTTAATAACATTTCCTCTATCACACGGGATTGAGCATTGGTTCTATACAGAATTGCAAATTCCGAATAGTTTCTTCCATCCTCTTCGATCATGGATCGAATCTGACTTGCTACAAACTGAGCTTCGTCATGCTCGTTCATAGCACGGTAGTAGTCAATGATGTTTCCTGTTTTATTATCTGTCCACAACACCTTATTTTTTCTGCCCATATTGTTGCGAATGACACAGTTGGCTGCATCTAGAATTTTTTGAGTAGAACGATAATTCTGCTCCAGCTTGATGACCATGGCATCGGGAAAATCGTCCTCAAAATTCAGTATATTACGGATATCTGCTCCTCTCCAACTGTAAATCGATTGATCATCATCCCCCACAACACAGAGATTTTGATGCTTCTTTGCCAACAGGTTCACTAGCTTATACTGAGCTTGGTTGGTATCCTGATATTCATCCACCATAATGTACTTGAACTTGTTTTGATAGTAACTCAGTATATCTGGGTTATTCACAAAAACTTCCACGGTCTTGAAGATGAGATCATCAAAATCTAATGCATTATTCTTTTTCAATTTCTTCTGATATAATTCATAGATCTGCCCCACCGTTGCCATTTGAAAATCCCCTATGTATTCCTGTAAGAACCGCTTAGGTGTCATCAAACGATCCTTGGCATCTCCAATTTTTCCCTGTACCATGGATACAGAAAATGTGTCTTCATTGATATTTAATTCTTTTAAACAATCTTTGATCAAGGTCTGCTGATCCGATGCATCATAGATGGTGAAATCCCTTGTGTATCCAATCTTGTCAATATCCCTTCTCAATATTTTTACACAGGCTGAATGAAAAGTACTCACCCATATGTCCGTAGCTCTTCCAAGAAGGGTCTCCACTCTATCTTTCATTTCCTTGGCCGCTTTATTGGTAAAAGTTATTGCCAGAATATTTCCAGGATACACGCCTAAGTTCTCTATCAGATGAGCAATACGGTGAGTCAATACCCTGGTCTTACCCGATCCTGCTCCCGCTAGAATCAAGAGGGGTCCTTCGGTTTTTTCTGCAGCCATCCGCTGCATTGTATTTAAAGATGATAAATCCATTTGATTACTCCTTTCAAATTCTATGAATGTTAATTATATAACAACCACAGATTTGTTCCTTTGTTTTTCCTATATCCATATTATAAAAATTTCAGAAAAGATGCAAATGTTTGTTCGATGGATACACTGACATCTTTCTCCTGTATTATTATCTAAAAATGTAGGGGTTATAGCAAGCAGAATCATGCGTTGAGCATAAAATAAAATTTTTCCATAATTAGGTATGCTTATTCCGCCCGTTTATCCCACGGTGAACAAAGTGGCCTATCGCCAATTTGTTTTCGCTAGGAAACCCTAGGTTTCCTTCGACGGCTGCAAAGCAGTCTGAGCACCTTCCTTAATACGGCAAAGGGGAAAGTTCCTCTGCACACCCCATATCTAGGAAATTGAAGACCATAATTTCCTACGATATCAAAAAAATCGGGCGAACACTGTTCGCCCCTACAACCTTACTATCCATCAATAGATCATGACCACCAAAGCGATGGCTAGAACCACTGCAAAGGAAAAGACTGAAAACATCAAAGTATTCATATTTCTTCCTATTTTCTGCATCATATCTGACAGACTATATATTTCTTCTTCAATATCATGAACCACATCCTGGACATATGCCTTTGTTTTCATTGAAAACTCCGTTGCTCTTTCCCCTGACGGAGCCTCCTCCATAGACGGCAACGGTTTTTGAATAAGACTCTTGGTCAGCTTATTTTTCAATTCCCGAAAGCGATTTGGCCGTATTTCAATATGTTGTAAGGCAACGATCCATTCGCTTGTTGTTTTAACCAGACGGATCATGCTTTGATCGATAAAATGGAACATATCAGAAATCAGTTCAAACAGATAAATACCCAGGGGTATATATACATGGTTTTCAAGGTTAAACCAGTTTAATGCAGGATTCACATACAAGCTTTCTTCACCAGTGCCTTTTCTGAGGAATCTTCTCACAAAACCGAAATAAATAACAATACCTAGCAAAATGGTCATTCCAGAACTTTTCAAATTGCCAAGGGTATAAAAATTGGCCTCCAGATGACCATAACCATCAAATGCTTCTACAGCCCCATCCAGTACATGGAGCAAAGCAAAAGGTCTCACACCAATCGCGATAATCATGCCACCAATGATTAAGGCAGGAATAATTGCCCTGGCACGTACCTGACTTTTATACTGTCCATTATATCTTTCGTTCTTTTCCATAAATACTGCTACAAATATTTTCAGTAGGTAAGCCACGGAAAAGGCACTACTAAGGGTAAATATAATTTCTGCCGTTGTAAATCCGATACCCGGGTACAGATGATGTGCTTCTGCCAAAGCTTCATGGAGCAGTGTCTTACTGATAAATCCGTTAAAGCCCGGCATCCCGGCGACAGCTAGAATACCTATCAAAAATACTATCTTCAACATTATTTTATTTCTTCCAAAGCCTCTGATTTCATTAATGCTTAGTTCCTGTAAAATCATATAAATAATCCCCGCGCCCATAAATAACAACACTTTGAACAGCGCGTGATTGACAACATGATAAAGGGCACCATAGATGGCCACAGCCTTATGATCCTTTAAAATCCCCATCAAACCTACTCCCACAAGAATATAACCAGCATGGCTCATACTACTATAAGCAAGAATCCGTTTTATATTTCTTTGGAACATAGCTAAAAAGCCTCCAAGAAACATATTCATTAAGCCGCCGATAAATATAATCATTGAGAATATTTTATCCTCCTTCATAATATACCCAGACAGAATCATAATACCGAAGATACCTGTCTTAACCAAAATTCCCGATAACACGGCCGTCGCTGGAGCCGGTGCAGCCGGATAGGCCTTGGGAAGCCACACATGTAGAGGGACCATACTCGCTTTAATACCAAATCCAATGAGAATCAATGTGCTGATTAAGTACTTTAACTCCCCCATTTCAGCCATTTTTAGCGGGTATTCGCTGATATTTAACGTACCTGTATAGTCAAATAGCAGAAATATGCCCAACAGCAAGATTAACCCACCGCCGATAGCCATTCCAATATAGATTTGTCCCGCATCATGGGCATACTGATCCTCATCATGAATCACCAACGCATAGGATGTAAAAGACATAATTTCGAAAAACGTAAACAGATTCAAAATATTCTCCGACATAAAAACACCAATGGTACTACCTAAAGTCAACATAAAAAATGCATAATATCGATTGCGATTCTTATATTTAATCAGATATTGGGTAGAATAGATGGTGGTCAAAAACCAGATAAGACAAGTAATCCAAACAAATATATACCTGAACATATCCAATTTTAGATATAGTCCCGTGACCATAATATCTGGTATAAATAATTCTACCGTTCTGTGACTTACGATCTTATATAAATACGTAACCAACAAAAATTCCAATCCTGTCATCGCGATATTAAACAGATCTCGATACGATTCTGGCATCTTCTTCCCCAGCACATAGCCTATTAAAGAACCAACTATAGGAAGGAGAAGTACAGTCATTAAAAGTATTTTATCCACTTTTACTCATCCACCTTTCTTTAAATGATCTCTCCGGCTATACTTTTTATAAATTGAAGGACATGGTTCGGAAATAACCCTAAAAAGACAGTCACTCCCGTTAATACAACAATTGGGACTAAAATCTTCAAAGGCGGCTCTTTCTTCTCTACAGCAGTCTTTTCTTCTCCCTGGAAGAAAGCCGTTACAACAATAGGAAGAAGATAACCCGCCGTTAGAAAGGCACTGAACAACAGTATGATGACGAAAAAAAGCTTATTTTCTGCAATACCACCCAACGCCAGGAACCATTTGCTTGCAAATCCATTGGTTGGTGGTATTCCGATCAGGGAAATGGACGCAATACTAAAGCAAAGCATTGTAATTGGCATTTCTCTGCCAATTCCTTTAATTTCATGAATATATTTCTTTTCTGTAGTAAAATATATAGCACCCACAATAAAAAACAAAGTAATTTTAACAACGGCATGGTTTATTAAATGAAATAGTCCGCCAATCAACGCATTTTTATTCAGCAGCACAATTCCAAGCAGTACATAGCCCAGCTGACTGATGGTGGAATAGGCCAATCGCTTTTTTAAATTGTCCTGGTGAAGAGCCATCAAGGAACCCAAAGCAATGGTAAGAATAACCATTCCATTAATCCATAAATGTCCCTTCATCCCACGCAACACATCTGCCCCAAAGATAAAATAACTGACACGAATAATCGCGAATATACCAGACTTCACGACAGCTACTGCGTGAAGCAATGCGCTCACTGGGGTCGGGGCTACCATGGCCGATGGCAGCCATGAATGGAAGGGTACCAGAGCCGCTTTGACACCGAAACCAATAAACATGACAAAATAAGCAACCATAAGCATGGTCTCGTTATGAGCATCTGCCTTTCCAATGATTCCGTTCGCTACAAAGTTTAGATCATTGGTCATACTATACAATAAAATCATACCCAGCAATATTAAGGTTGCGCCAAAGAAAGAATAGATCAGATACTTTTTCCCGCTATATAATGCATCCTCAGTCTCCGCGTGGATAACCAAAGGATATGTAGCCAACGTCAATAATTCATAAAAAATATACATGGTAAACAGATTTCCCGAGAATGCAATACCTATGATAATGCCGAGATTTAAAATAAAGAAGGAAAAAAATCGCTTTGTATTTTGCTCATGATGCATATATTCCATAGAAAAAAACATGGTAAAAATCCATAAAGTTGAAGCTAACAATGAAAACAATATCCCCATTTTATCAATGTGAAAATACACATCTACAAACCGATCCAGCCTTAACAAGTGAAGGGCTGGCAATGGATCGTTCTGAAGGGTTAATATCAACAGCAGAAAATTTCCTATGATCGCTGTTCCTATAAAAATTTCTCTATGTTTATCCTGTTTAAAACGGACCAATCCATATAGTACAGCATATATGCACGGCAGAAACACGGGAAACAACAGAATAAGATGGTTCAAAAGCTTCTCCTCCTTATTTTAATCCTTGACTAAATAACTGAATCAAAGGCTCTGAAGCCAAGCCTACAAATAACATCGCTATGGATAGGCAAATTACTGGCAGCATTTCCTTGACAGGTTTTTGTTTTGATTTGTAAATTCGTTCTTTCAAATTTTCTTCTCCAAAGAATCCATGGATAACCACTGGAAAATAATAGAGAGCATTCAGAATACTGCTTATCAATATAACAGCAATCATCATAGGTTTACCCGCTCCGATACTGGCTAATGCTAAATTCCACTTGCTGATGAAACCTGGTAAAATCGGGATCCCTACCATAGACAAAGCCCCTATGGCAAAGAGCCCCAGAGTAATTGGCATTTCTTTTCCAATTCCCTTCAATTCTTCTATTTTCTTTTTTCCTGTCATTTCTATCATTGCCCCTACGGATAAAAACAGCAATGCCTTTGTCACCGCATGGCCGAAAATATGATAAACAGCTACTGCTACTCCTAACTCACTGGCCAATCCGATTCCAAAGAAGATATAACCGATCTGGGCCACGCTGGAGTATGCAATCATCCGCTTGATTTCTTTTTGAAGAATAGCAAAAATGGAACCCATAATCATCCCAAGGCTGCCTAATATCAAAATCATATCCAATATTGGAAGTTCTTTCACCAATGTAAATCCCAAGGCTCTAAACAAGATCTTAATCAATAAAATCACAAATCCTTTTAAGACCAAAGAAGACAATAGAGCACTGGAAACCGACGGCGCACTGGAATGGGCATCAGGTAACCAAGTATGGAGGGGAAACATGGCTGACTTCACACCAAGTCCTACAGTAAACAAAACAACGGAAATCAAAATCACATTTGGGTATACATCTTGCACTTTCATAATTTCTTTATAGATAAAGGTCATATTTAAATTTCCTGTAATGGAGTACAGAAAAGCGATTCCCATGAGAAAAAGTCCAGAACCCAGACAGCTAAGAATAAGATATTTTAATGCTGCTTTTATATTCTCTTTTTTGTCTTTGATAACCACAATGCCGCAAGATGCCAGGGTACTGATTTCTACAAACACAAAACAGTTAAAAATGTCATTGGAATAAACAATACCTAGAAGCGCACCAATTAAAACATTCACCAAAAGATAGTAAAAACGCAACTTATCCAAAGCGATTTCCTTTTCAATACTGTATAAGGAATACCATAGAATTAACCCTGCAACCCATGTAAACAGTACACTAACCGCCGCTTCCATAGGCCCGATATAAAACTCAATACCCCAGGGTGCATCCCAATGCCCAATGCGGTAGAAAAAACTGCCCTTCTTCAGAACATAAACCATCGTCATCATTGACAGACCTGCTGCCGTCGACATTGTTCCTATACTGAGTCCTTTTACAACAGCGTTCTTTTTCACGAGAGGCATCACAAAGGAACTAATCATTAACATCAATAGGATCATTAAAGGGAAATTTTTTGATATCGCCAAACTAACCACCTCTTCTTTCAACAATTTTGTCTAATTCTACCGTACCATACTTCTCATAAAGCTTTACTGTTAAGGCCAATGCAAAAGCCGTTGTACTGACTGCCACAACGATCCCAGTCAGCATCAAGGCAGAAGGTACTGGATTAATATATGCATCCACACCTCTATGAACACCTTGAATGATCGGTGCTTCCCTTCCCGGTATGTACCCTTTGGCAATAAAGAATAGAAATATGGCTGTGTCCATAATGTTCATTCCAATAATTTTCTTAATCAGGTTATTGTGCAGCAGGAGGGTAGCAAAGCCTACCCCAAACAACATGATAGCACCCGTTTCAAAGTAGTTCGTCAGTAATTTCTCCATTTTAGAGTTCTCCTTCATAGAACAATGTAAAAAGACAATATATGGTCACCGTGACTGTGGCACCCACCAAAACATTTAGGGGAAACAGATACCCTCCACTCAACACATTCCCTGGAATACCGAGGGGCAACTGGGGTAGATGGCTATGATTCCCCCCCGTAAGAAAACTGTAGCCTTTTAGAATTCCATAGAGTATCAATGCATAGCATAGCAGACCCATCATAAAATCATAGGAAAATTTTTGTCTGGTCCGTTCCTTTCCATAAACGATACGATAAAAAATCAGGCTAGCACCTATGATCGTCCCCCCTGCAAAGCCTCCTCCTGGAGATAAATGTCCAAATACGATTACATATATACCAAAGACCTGAATAAAAGGGATCATAATCCTGCTTACAACTTGCAAAATGGTATGATTCATCCTGTTCACTCCCTTTCATTTCAACTGATTATCTTTCATCTTTCCTATTTAGCACAACCATCACAGCAATGACTCCTGTAAATAAAACTGTGGCTTCGCCAAAAGTGTCAAAGGCTCTATAGTCTAAAATAATGTCCGTTACGATGTTTAAACCTCCCGCTTCCTCTACACCTTTTTCTACATATCTCTTCGATACATAATTATGGGCAGGGTTGTCTGGATCCCCGAATTCAGGCAGTTCACTGACCCCTATCAATAATCCAACAATAATAATCGTGGTTAATAAAATAGAAAACACAATTCGTAACATCTATTTCTTCTCACCCCTTATTCTTTTTAACGTTAGTACAAAAAGAACCGTTGTCACACCAGCCCCAATGGCAGCTTCTGTGATTGCCAGATCTGGCGCATTTAACTGCTGCCAAAGAATAGCCATCACAAGACTATATGTCATAAACACAATTACCGCACCTAGAAGGTTTCTTATCATAGATACAGCGATGGAGGAACCCACTAAAAATAGAATCATTATCATACTAAATATTTTCATCATTTTTCACTCCATTACAGATCTTAGCATTTTTTAAAAAAGCGACCCTTCCAATCAAATGGGTGGCTGTTGGATTTGTAATCCAAATAAACAGGACAATTAGCAGAAGCTTCAGTGTCGTAAAGGTCCATCCACTGTACACCATGGCTGCCATCAACGACATGACAGCTCCAAGGGTGTCACATTTGGCAGCGCTATGAGCCCTGCCAAATATATCAGGAAGTCTCAAAAGTCCTATCGTCCCTACTGTAAAAAAGAATAATCCACCTGTCATAAAAAAAACAATTAAAATAATTTTCATTTGTGTCCCCCACTTCCATCTTCAATAAATTCAGCAATAACAATAGAAGTAAGAAAGCTGATCAATGCATAAACCAGTGCCACATCAACAAAATAGGTTTCCTTCAAGATTAAAGAAACCAAAGCAATCAATACGATTGTTTTTGTTCCAATCACATTTACAGCAATTAACCGATCGGCGGCTGTAGGGCCAATGATTGCTCTCATCGTGCATAAAATGATTGTCAAAGTAAGAATGATCAAGGATATTACAAAAATATTATTCATTTTCCTACTCCTCAATTTCTAAAAGTATCTTTTCAAGCTTTGAATTTATGACGCCTTCGGCGTACTCTTCTCTTAAACAGTGGATCGTAAGAACATTGTTTTGTAATTCCATTGTTAATGTACCTGGGGTGAGGGTGATGGAGTTTGCTAAAACAGCCCTATGAAATTGAGACTTTAGCTTCGTTTCATAAGTAAATATGGTAGGCGAAATCGTTATCCGTGGGCTTAATACAATTTTTGCTACTTGAATATTAGAGGTAATTATTTCTCTTATCAGAAGACATAGATACACCAAGTATTTACTCACACTACTAATATTCAGAACTTTTTTGTCATCTGCAGGAATTTTAAATTCTTTACATAACAAATATATAATAAAATTTACTGCCAATCCAAAGGCTACAGATTCAAAGGTAATCCTTTCAGATAATGTCATCCAAAACCCAACAATCAGTATTGACACAATCATCGTTTGACGCATAAGTTCCTCCTAATGCAAATTTCTTTATAATTTTTTATAAATATACATTGCAATTTTCATGCCAACCTATTCAATTTTAATGCCCATCGATTTCACCCGTTGATTTAACTGAACTTCACCTCTTATCTCTCTAAAGCAAAAATGAAAAAAAGTTGACCTAAAGTCAACTTTTCAAAGTAATGTTTCATTTTGATACAATTGTCAGAGAATTCACTTGTCCTACAATGTATAATTTTGATACACATGATCCATTTTGATACACTTAGACTATTTCAACAAATGCTCCAAATTATATTTCTCAATTTTTCTGTAAAGAGTACTCCTTCCAATTCCCAGGAGTTTTGCCGTTTGAGCCATATTTCCTCCTGCATGGTCTAAGGCTTTCATGATTGTATTTTTTTCTATCTCTACAAGGTCAAAACTATCATTTTTCATCCCCCACCTTTGCTCTTTGATAAATTCACCAGACCTCATGTAGCTTGGCAAATCTTCATAGCCTATATCCGCTTTGTCCTCAACCATATTCATGACTAGTTCCATCACGTTCTGTAGTTCCCGAACATTGCCAGGCCAATCGTATCGAATCATAGCTTTATAAAAGCTATGGTGAACATCCTTGATTTCCTTCCCCATTCTTCTACTGAATTTATCTATAAAATAGTCAATAAATATTTTGATATCCTCTTTTCTGTCCCTAAGTCTTGGAATCTGAATAGGCATAACATTCAATCGATAATATAGATCACTTCTGAAGTTTCCCTTCTCCACTTCCTTCAATAAATCTTTATGGGTGGCAGCAATTACCCGAACATCAGCAGGAATTACATCATGACCGCCCACCCTTACCACCGCTTTATTTTCCAATACCCGCAGCAGGTTCACCTGGGCATCCAGAGGCATGTCTCCAATTTCATCTAGAAAAATCGTTCCCTTATCCGCCAGCTCAAATTTTCCTGGGTGTCCTCCCCGTTTTGCACCAGTAAAAGCTCCCTCTACATAACCAAACAATTCGCTGGCTACCAGATCTCGAGGAATGGCACCACAATTTAAAAATACGAAAGGTCTTTTCCTACGGATACTCTCATTGTGAATGGCTTGGGCAAACATTTCTTTCCCTACACCACTTTCTCCCAGCAAAAGAATTGTCGTATCCGTATTGGCAGCAATGGATGCAACTTTAACGGCTTCTTTGATTAATTTACTGCCGCCCAATATGTCCTCAAAGGTATAGATGGCTTCTGCTCCCACAATTTTATTGACAAGACTATGGACCTTCTTGGCAGCCCGAAAGGTAAAGACCGTCCCCTCCACTTCATTACTATCCTGCCCCTTAATGGGCGTTACATTTACAATACAGGAGATTCGCTTTCTCCTTTCACTTTTAAAATGCATCTCTTCTTCTTCGTATTTTTTACCATTATGAATCATATCGATGATCTTGCTCTCATGAACCTCATCCAATATACAGCCAATATGTTTTCCAATGATCTCTTCTTCCTTTATGGCTAGCAATCTACGGGCAAAAAGATTGATGTCCATGACAATTCCCTTGGAATTGACGCAGATCAAACCCTCAGAGATGGATTCCATAATGGCATAAAAATGTTTATTGGCCACATCCAGCCTTTTGTTGGTTCTTTCCAACTTGATTTCATTTCCAATGGCCTCTGCCGTCGCCACCACCATTCCTAATGTATGGGGATGCACATTGGAACTGGGACCCGTCATGCTGAGAATACCAATAATTCTTCCATTTTCGTTTCGAATAGGACATGCGGAAGAGGTCCAATTATGAAATTGCTTACAATAATGCTCTGCTCCAAAAACCTGAATAGGTCCACCAATGGCTAATGCTGTGCCAATGGCGTTGGTGCCGATGACCTCTTCCTTTGTATTGCAGCCCTTATACATACTTAGATTGCCATAGGTTTTCACAAGATCCTGGTCTCCGATACATTCCAGCACATAACCATCCTTATCGGTCAATCTGACGATCAGACCTTCATTTCCAACCAATTTATACAAGCTGCTCATAAAAGGCTTCGTGGTTTGAACCAAAGCCATAAATTGATTATATCTTTTTTGCAGTTCTTCATGGGATAGCGTTACCTCTATCTTTTGGGATAAGGGATCTACCCCATGCTTCCTACTTCGTATCCATGAATCAGCAATCACAGTCCGAATCAATTCTGTCTTTAATATACCTCTCGCTATATAGGTTTCCCATGCTTCCAGAAAACCTTCGTTTTGCTGTAAAAGTTTTTGTCCTGGCATTCAACCACCTCAATATTATTCTTCTCAACGAACCTTATATCAAAATAGATGAAACGATTGGTCGCTTCATCTATTTTATGTATGTAGTATTCATTTTCATCCCTACTTTTTTTCTTCTTCTAGCTTGTCCAAAATCAAATTATATCCATCCGCCCCATAATGTAGACAACGGTTGATTCGGCTGATGGTAGCCGTACTGGCACCTGTTTTTTCTTCGATCTCATGATAAGTTTTATCCTGGCGCAGCAGTTTGGCAACCTTCAATCGCTGGGCCAGAGCTTGTATTTCTTTTATCGTGCAAATATCTTCAAAAAATCGATAGCATTCCTCTATGTCTTCCAATAGCAATACAGCCTCAAAAAGTTCGTCAACAAACTCATTCTTTAATTTAGAATGATAGGTCATTTCATCACCTCAAATATCAATCTTGATAGTTATATTCTATATTTGTCTAGTATATCCTTTTTAAACCAAAATAATTTTTTTAAATATATATTGACATCGCTCTAAAAAGTCCGTATACTCAATATTAGTTTAACAAGCATAAAAATTAAATACGTTTGGATATCTCTTATCCAGAGAGGTGGAGGGACTGGCCCTATGAAACCCGGCAACCGGCTTTATTTAAAGCAGCGGTGCCAATTCCTGCGGTACATTTGTACTGGCAGATGAGAGAAAGCAGCATGTATGTTTATGCCTCTTTCTCTGTGAAAGAGGCTTTTTTATTTAAAACGAACACTGCCTATGTATCGATAGGTAGGTAGATCGAGTACTTTTACATTTTAACACTATACAGTTATAAAGGAGTGAAGTTATGATTCAAATTAAACAGCTTTCAAAAATCTATAGCAAAGGAAAAAACCAGGTTACTGCCTTGGAAGATATTAATTTAACCATTGAACAAGGAACGATTTATGGAATCATCGGTCTTAGCGGTGCTGGTAAATCCTCTCTGATTCGCTGTATCAATCGAATTGAAGAACCTACGAGCGGAGAGGTTTGGATCAATAAGGTGGATATCACCCATCTTTCTCCAGGAGAACTAAGGAAGGTTCGTAAAAAGATCGGGATGATCTTCCAGAATTTCAATCTTCTCAGTTCTAAAACAGTCTTTGAAAACATTGCTTTTCCATTACGTCTAAATAAAACACCAGAAAATGTGGTGAAGGAGAAGGTCATGGCCTTACTGGAATTGGTTGACTTGAAGGAAAAAGCCCATGTGTATCCTTCTCAGCTTAGCGGCGGACAAAAGCAAAGAGTTGGTATTGCAAGAGCATTGGTATCCGATCCTGATGTCCTACTCTGTGATGAGGCCACTTCCGCTTTAGATCCTAAAACTACGAAGCAAATTCTGTCTCTTTTGAAAGAAATCAATCAGAGCTTAGGCCTCACCATCGTCATCATTACCCATGAGATGGAAGTCATCAAAGAAGTTTGCACCGATGTAACCATCTTGGAAAATGGTAGAGTGGTTGAGCAAGGAAAAACTATTGATATTTTCTCAAAACCGGGAAATGAAATTACAAAACACTTCGTGGATCAAATTCAACATCTACCTACTCATTTGCACAATGGTACACTCCTTAGTTTATCCTTTACCCAAGGGAGTGCTGGTGAACCCGTCATTTCTAAGCTGATCAAAGAATTACAAGTAGATGTAAATATTTTGGCAGGTAAAATTGAATGGATTCAAGAGAAACCCATCGGTAAACTTACCGTGGAAATTGATCGAAATACAGTTCCTTTGAGCCAAATCATTGATTATTTCGAAAAAAATCAAGTGAGAGTGGAGGTATTTAATTATGAATAGTCTCATCGAACTTCTTTTACCATCCCTATGGGATACCCTTTATATGGTGTTTACTTCCCTTTTATTTACCATCCTGTTGGGTTTACCTTTAGGTATTGTACTTGTTGTAACAGAAAAAGATCACATTTTGCCTAATTCCATTGTTTATAACGTACTTTCCTATGTGATCAATATGACAAGATCTTTGCCCTTTATTATTTTGATGATTTTCATTATCCCGTTCACCCGCCTCATCGTGGGTACAACGATTGGCACCACCGCTGCCATTATCCCTCTGGTGATCGCAGCCATTCCTTTCTTTGCCAGAGTGGTGGAAAGTGGCTTGAAAGAGGTGGATTGGGGTGTAATTGAGGCATCCATCGCTATGGGCGCTACGCCCCTTCAAATCATTGTTCATGTGCTAATTCCTGAAGCCATGTCATCCTTAGCTTTAGGCGTTACGATTACATTGATAAACATTTTAGGCTATTCGGCCATGGCCGGCGTCGTAGGAGGTGGTGGATTAGGAGATTTAGCAGTTAGATATGGCTATCATCGTTTTCAAACAGAAGTAATGCTTGCAACAGTACTTGTTCTCATTGTACTTGTGCAAATCATTCAATTATGCGGCAATAAGGTCGCAGAAATTTTAAATAAAAAATAGGAGGTTTTTCACCATGAAAAAGAGCATTCTCATATCCATCTTAGGTTTGATCATTTTATCCTTTGTGTTTA
This sequence comes from Anaerosolibacter carboniphilus, assembly GCF_014205875.1. Lineage (GTDB taxonomy): Bacteria > Bacillota > Clostridia > Peptostreptococcales > Thermotaleaceae > Anaerosolibacter > Anaerosolibacter carboniphilus. Next base: position 4,497 of record NZ_JACHEN010000001.1, on the reverse strand, counting down.
GCGGTTGTACACCTGCAGCACCAGCTGCAGAAAAAGATGTTGCAAAAGATGCTACACAAGAAACGGCTGCAGTGACATTAAAAGTAGGCGCTACACCAGTTCCCCATGCAGAGCTTCTTGAATTTGTAAAGCCGTTACTGAAAGAGCAAGGTATTGAATTAGAAATTGTAGAGTTCACTGATTATGTGAACCCAAACCTGGCTTTAGATAGTAAAGAATTAGACGCCAACTTCTTCCAGCATGTACCTTACATGGATACTTTTTCAAAAGAGAGAGGCATCGAGCTTGTTAGTGTTGGAAAAGTTCACGTAGAACCTCTAGGATTGTATTCTAAGAAAATAAAAACGATTGATGAATTACAAGACAAAGCTGTAATCGCCATTCCCAATGATCCAACCAATGAAGGTAGAGCTTTAATCTTATTAGATACAGCTGGTATCATTAAACTGAAAGATGATGCAGGCTTAGAAGCGACAGAAAAGGATATTGCTGAAAATCCTAAAAATCTTGTATTCAAGCCAATCGATGCTGCCCAGTTACCAAGAACTTTAGAAGATGTTGATGCATCCATCATCAATACAAACTATGCACTGGAAGCGGGATTAAATCCTGTGAAGGATTCTATTATCATTGAAGGCAGCGATTCTCCTTATGCAAACATCGTAACAGCTCGTCCTGATAATCAAAACGATGAAAATATTAAAAAGCTGATAGAAACTTTACAAACACCAGAAGTAAAGGATTTTATTGAAGAAACCTACAAAGGTGCCGTTGTTCCAGCTTTCTAATAACTAAAATAAATCAGTTCATTTTATTCACATATCTTTTTTCTCTACAGCCATAATAATATTAAGGTATGTTTTAGGATCTTGTTAATTTTCGCATTATAAAATAAACCTCATAAATAAAGAATGCGCAATAAAGTGCCAAGGTCAAGAAAATTGTAGGGGCGTACATTGCACGTCTGTCCTGCTTGTCAATGACTCCATGCAGACGCCCAATGGGCGCCCCTACAATCTTCTAAAATCATACTAGAAAAGAAGGTTCAATAAATAGGGAGTGAATCAAATGGCTGATAAAAATACTTTATCCTTTGGTGCCAATGAGGCCCAGAATCTCATTGACAGCACCTATAATAAAAAAGACTATCCAATTATTGAAAAGACACAAAACGCATATCTAATGCCTGAGCAAATGCAGCGGGATGTGGACTACATCGATAGTCTGAGATTCTATGAAGATACCACAGAATTCACAGAAAAATTAGGCATCGAAGGTATTCCTGCCAGTCCCGAAAGCATGAAGAATACAAAGCTAAGATAAAAAGAACGAGTCTTTTCATTGACTCGTTCTTTTATCAATCATTACTTTTCAATAGTGACTTCATCAAAGTACAAATAACCAAGAATTGACTTCTTCCATCCCTTTACATATTCTTTGATGAGCATTGTATCTGTGTAGTAGTAAATTGGCATTACAATGTAGTTATCCATCAGTAGTTTCTCTGCATCATACATTTTTCCAAATCGTTCTTGACCTGTCGTTGTTTTAGCTTCTTCGATGAACTTATCATATTCTGGGCTCTTCCAACCAGTAGTATTTTTGCCTGAATAGGAAGTCCATAGATCAAGGAACGTCATCGGATCTCCGTAGTCACCAAACCAATTTCCTTTTCCAAGTACGAAATTTCCTTCAGTTAAAGTTGTCTGGAATACAGCCCATTCCTGGTTTGCTAAGCTTACATTGATACCAAGATTTTTCTTCCACATTTCCTGAATAGCTTCAGCAATGGCTTTGTGAGATTCACTGGTATTATAGAGCAGCTCTATTTCTGGGAATCCCTTTCCATCTGGAAAACCTGCCTCTGCCAACAGTTTTTTCGCCTCTTCTATGTTTGCTGCATTTGGATCGATACCAAAATCACCATTGGTTTCTCTAAAATCCTTTCCATTTGCATCAAATAACCCTGGAGGCACAAAACCAGTAGCGGGTTTTTGTCCAGCCTTCAAAATATTTTCAACAATGGCTTTTCTATCAATGGCCAGCGTCAGCGCTTTTCTCACTCTTACATCATCAACGGGTTTCTTATCCAACCTAAAAATATAATAATAGTTGGCCAAATATGGCAATGCCACGAAGTTAGGATCATTGGCTTTTAGTCTTTCAATTTCTTGATTGGGAATATCATCAATTAAATCAATATCTCCAGCTTCATAGGCTGTTAGTGCTGTTGAAGCCTCTACAATCATTGCCATATCCACTCTATCCAGCTTTACACGATCTTTGCCATAATAGTTATCATTCTTTTCAATAACGATGCTTTCTCCCATTTTATATTCAGTCATCTTGAAAGGTCCATTTGAAACAGCTGTTTCAGGGTTTCTTGCCCAGTTTTCAGGATCTTTTTCTACCATATCCTTTCTGACGGGGAACAGGGTGAAAAAGGCTGTAAGCTCAAGGAAGTAAGGTGTTGGTGCTTCCAGTGTTACCTCCAATGTCTTATCATCTACTGCCTTTACACCAACCGCATCTGCATTTGCTTGTCCTTCGTTGAATTGCTTTCCATTTTTTAAATAATATAACTGGAATGCATATTCTGAAGCTAATGCAGGATCAAGAGCCCTTTTCCATGCATATTCGAAATCTTGGGCTTTTACTGGCTGCCCATCAGACCATAACGCATCTCTTAAGTGGAAAGTATATTTTGTACCGTCTTCCGATACTTCATACTTTTCTGCCATTCCAGGTATTGCTTTTTCATTTTTGTCCAGTCGCATTAAACCTTCATAGGTATTCACAAGAACGATACCTGCATTGATTACACTGTTTAATTGTGGATCAAGGGTTTTGATGTCTTCACCCAAGTTGTACTTTAACACCATTGGCTCCCCTTTAGCCTCTTCAACAGGTGGTGTTGCCGTTGGTTTCTGTCCACAGCCTGTCAGCACCCCCAACACCAGCATTACGATGAGTAACCATGTAAAACTTTTCTTTAACACATTATTCCCCTCCTAATCTCCTTTTTTTCCAATGAACATGCCTTTTCGAAATCCTCCCAACACCCCCTTTGCTTATATGTCTGTCAACTTCTCAATTCTATCGATACCTAGGCCTGGCTTATTGGACAAGAGTAATCGAGGTCCTTTCACTTCCAAGCCTCCAACCACAGGATCCTCTGCCAGCAATGCGGGTGCATCCAAATCGAATCTCGTAATATTTTTCTTTGCTCCAGCTAAGTGAGCTGCTGCAGTGATGCCAATCTTTGTTTCAAGCATGCTGCCCAACATACACTCTACACCGCAGGCTTCAGCGATCGCAACGATTTTCAAGGCATTATGAATACCTCCACACTTCATTAACTTAATATTGATCAAGTCTGCAGCGCGCATACTCAAAATCTTAAATGCATCATGAGGACTAAACATACTCTCATCAGCCATGACAGGCGTCTCCACATGATCCGTAACATACTTCAAGCCATCTAGATCCCATGCCTTTACCGGTTGTTCAACCAATTCGATATCCAGGCCTGCATCCTCTAGTCTGCGAATTCCTCTGACCGCTTCCTTCGGCTGCCATCCTTGATTGGCATCAATTCTGATTTTTATATCATATCCGACGGCCTCACGAATAGCCTTTACCCGCTGAATGTCTTTTTGGATATCCATTCCTACCTTTAGCTTGAGAGCTGTAAATCCATTGGTTACATAGCGTAGAGCGTCTTCACGCATTTCTTCTGGTTCATTGATACTTACGGTGATATCTGTTTCCACCGTATCTCGATATCCTCCTAAAAGCTTGTATATAGGTGCTTTATATAACTTTCCAAATAAATCGTATACTGCCATATCTATGGCAGCTCTTGCACTGCTGTTTCCAACGACAGCTCGATTGAGCTTATCCATAATTTGCTCAATATTCTCTATTTCCTCTCCAATCAACTGCTTGGAGATGTTATCGGCGATGGCCCCAATGATGGCTCCATTGGTATCCCCAGTAATTACCGCTGTTGGAGGAGCTTCTCCATAACCAACATTGCCGTCATCGGTTTCAATGATCACTACGGTATCCTCCGCTGAGGTCGCCGTGCGCAAAGCTGTCTTAAAAGGCTTAATTAAAGGAATACTAATATGTTTTAATGATATGTTTTTTATTTTCATTATGCTCACCTTTCTATCGATTAAAATATTTAACGCTCCAAAGAACAAAGTTGCCTATCGGCAATTTGTTTTCGCCAGGAAACCCTAGGTTTCCTTCGACGCCTGCAATGCAGGTTCCTGAGGACCTTCCTGAATACGGCAAAGGGGAATCCCCTCTGCACACCCCATATCTAGGAAATCGAAGACCATAATTTCCTACGAAAACATATATTGTATTTTACCGGGCTTAGACAATAACAATCTAAGCCCATTTACTCTAAATGTGCTAAATCAAGTGTTATGATTCCATTTAATTTGCGTTAAATTGCTTGTTCTTCTTTTTGAACAATATATCCTC